>NZ_UWOE01000001.1:0-1261842 GCF_900604355.1 Luxibacter massiliensis
GAGGTGGAGCAGGTCACGGCCTGACCTGCCCCCGCCGGGGCGGTTCTTAAAAACTCCATAGATATTTCTTGACACGCCGCCGCCCGCCATCGAGCCGTTTTCCTACACCTATTTGGGGATAAAACAGCTGATGGCTGGTGCCGGAATCATGCTGCTGGGAACTACCCTGATTCCACAGCTGGCAACATTGTTCTCTTAAGAGGAGTGGTAGATGAACACCATCATTGAGAGAATTACGGAAGCGATAAAGGATATCCTGATCGGGCTTATCAAGTCCTGTTTGGATAACATGTTCACGTCTGTCAATGAGCAGGTGGGAACCATAGCCGGGCAGGTGGGACAGACACCGCAGGGATGGAATGCCGGAATCTTCAATCTGATCCAGAACATTTCCCAAACGGTGATTGTCCCCATTGCGGGACTGATCATCACATTTGTCCTGTGCTATGAACTGATTACGATGGTAACGCAGAAAAACAATTTTCATGAATTTGAGACTTACAACATTTTCCTCTGGATCTTTAAGGCGTATGTAGCCATTTATCTGGTGACGAATACGTTCAATATCACGATGGCGGTCTTTGACGTTGGCCAGCATGTGGTCAACAATGCCGCCGGAGTAATTTCCGGAAACACAGCAGTGGACGCATCGGAAGCAATCACAAGGATTGTGGATGCACTGGAAGATATGGAACTGGGGGATTTGTTCTTGTTATCCATGGAAACGCTGCTGATCAGTATTACCATGCGGATTCTGTCGATCATTATAACCGTTATTTTATACGGAAGAATGATAGAGATTTACCTTTATACTTCCATAGCACCAATTCCGTTTGCCACCATGACCAATAAGGAATGGGGCAATATCGGAAACAACTATTTAAAAGGCTTGTTCGCACTGGCATTTCAGGGATTCTTCATGATGGTCTGTGTGGGAATTTATGCAGTTTTAGTAAATGCAATGACCATATCCAGTGACCTTCATGCAGCAATGTTTTCAGTAGCGGCTTATACCGTGATTCTTGCATTTTCATTATTCAAGACCGGAAGCCTTAGCAAATCAATATTCAATGCCCACTAACAGGCAGGAAAGGAGCACATACATGGCGTATGTACCAGTACCCAAAGACCTTACAAAGGTCAAAACAAAAGTAGCGTTAAATCTGACAAAGCGGCAGCTGATTTTCTTTTCACTTGCCGCAGTTGCGGGAATTCCGTTTTATCTGTTCATGAGAAAACCAATCGGTTCCAGTATCGCAGCCATCCTGATGGTAACGATCATGCTTCCGTTTTTCTTCATGGCAATGTATGAAAAAGACGGTCTTCCCTTTGAAAAAGTGGTGGCAAATATCATTCGACAGAAGTTTATCTGTCCGGCAGTAAGACCATATAAGACAGAAAATTTTTATCAGGAGATTTCCACCCTTGTAAAAAAGGAGGGTGTGCCGGATGGCAAAAAAGACAAAGCAGGAGGCTCAGCAGGAGCGTCTGTCCCTGGCGGAAAAAAGAAACCGTCAGGAAAGAAGAAACAAAAAAAGCAGAAAAGAAAGAGAACAGGAAAAGCGTAGGAAGAAGCAGGAACGGGACCGCAGGAAACAGAAAAACATTCCTACAACAGCACAGCAGAGTATTCCGTATATTCGGATGCTGCAGGATGGTATTTGCCAGGTGACAAAGACCTTTTTCTCTAAGACAATTCAGTTTTATGACATCAACTATCAGCTTGCTTTAAATGAGGATAAAACCACGATATTTGAAAATTACTGTGATTTCTTAAATTACTTTGATTCTTCCATCAGTGTGCAGCTGTCCTTTATCAATCAGCAGGTGGATGTGGCAGAATTTGAGAAAAGCATTGACATTCCTGATCAGAACGATGACTTCAATGCCATTCGTGAAGAGTACCGTACTATGTTGAAAAATCAGCTTTCAAAAGGAAATAATGGTCTGGTGAAGACAAAGTATATTACTTTTGGAATTGAAGCAGAGAGTTTGAAAGTAGCAAGACCAAGGCTTGAAAGAATCGAAACAGATATCTTAAATAACTTTAAGGTTCTGGGGGCACAGGCACATTCCTTAAATGGTCTGGAGCGGCTGGAGATTCTATATCATGTGTTCAACCAGGATCGAATTGAGCCATTTAAGTTCCAGTATAAGATGTTGCCGGAAACAGGATTGAAGACCAAAGATTTTATTGCACCGACTTCATTTAACTTTTCCAAGAATCAGACATTTTTGATGGGAAGAACGATGGGGAGCGTGAGTTACCTGCAGATTCTTGCACCGGAGCTGACAGACCGAATGCTTGCGGATTTTCTGGATGTGGATGACAGCATCAATGTTAACATTCATATTCAGTCCATTGATCAGAGTTCAGCGATCAAAATGATCAAGAGCAAGATTTCAGATTTGGATAAGATGAAGATTGAAGAGCAGAAACGGGCGGTACGTTCCGGTTATGATATGGACGTGCTTCCATCGGACCTTATAACCTATGGAGAAGAGGCGAAGAATCTGCTGGAAGATCTGCAGTCCAGAAATGAGAGAATGTTCCTTGTGACAGTTCTTGTTATGAATACCGCAAAGAAACGTCAGAAGCTGGATAATAATATTTTCCAGGTGCAGGGAATTGCACAGAAATATAACTGTTCCTTAAAACAGCTGGATTATCAGCAGGAAGCAGCACTCATGTCTTGTATTCCACTGGGAGTCAATCGGATTGAAATTCAGAGAGGGCTTACCACATCTTCAACAGCGATCTTCGTGCCATTTACGACGCAGGAACTGTTTCAGGAAGGGGAAGCTCTTTATTATGGATTGAATGCATTATCCAACAACATGATCATGGTTGATCGGAAACGTTTGAAGAACCCGAATGGACTGATTCTTGGTACACCTGGTTCCGGTAAGTCCTTCTCAGCAAAGAGAGAGATTACGAACTGTTTCCTAATTACGGAAGACGATATCATCATCTGCGATCCAGAAGCTGAGTATTCTCCATTGGTGCAGGCACTGCATGGGCAGGTGGTGAGGGTTTCACCGGTATCTGACCAGTATATCAATCCAATGGATCTGAACCTGAACTATTCCGAGGAAGATAATCCACTGTCACTGAAAGCAGATTTTATTCTGTCTTTGTGTGAGTTGATTGTTGGAGGAAAGAATGGACTGGAGCCGGTAGAAAAGACCATCATTGACCGTTGTGTACGGTTAGTATATCAGGAATATCTTGCCGATCCAGTACCGGAGAAGATGCCAATCCTGGAGGATTTATATAACCTTCTGAGAAAACAGGAAGAGCCGGAAGCACAGCGACTGGCCACTTCGTTGGAAATCTATGTTACAGGTTCTTTGAATGTGTTTAACCATCAGACAAACGTGGATATCAATAACCGTATTGTCTGCTTTGATATCAAGGAACTTGGTAAGCAGTTGAAAAAGATCGGGATGCTTGTCATTCAGGATCAGGTTTGGAACAGGGTAACGATGAACCGTTCTGCCCATAAGTCCACCAGATACTATGTGGATGAGTTCCATCTTCTCTTAAAAGAAGAGCAGACTGCAGCTTACAGCGTGGAGATTTGGAAGCGATTCCGTAAATGGGGTGGTATTCCAACGGGCATCACCCAGAATATCAAGGATTTGCTGTCTTCCAGGGAAATCGAGAATATATTTGAAAATTCAGATTTTATTTATATGCTCAACCAGGCATCCGGAGACAGGCAGATTCTGGCAAAACAGCTGAATATCTCACCAACCCAGCTGTCCTATGTAACCAACAGTAATGAGGGGGAAGGACTTCTGTTCTATGGAAATGTCATTATCCCATTCGTAGACAGATTTCCGAAGAATTCCCTCTATAAAATCATGACAACCCGCTTGGAGGAAACTTCTGAAGCAGATTAAATCAAAGGAGAAAATAATGTTACGAGCAATTTCATATGTATTAACTTTTAGTGGCGGTGCTGTTTTTGGCATCGCTTTTCTCTGTTTATTACAGGCAGGGAAAGGGTATCCGAAGAAGGAGGAGTAAGTGGTGGCAGAACAGAGAATGAAAGTCAGGGATAAGAAAGTCCAGAAGATGACCAAGGATGGTCTGGTGGAAGAAAACCTGACGGATAAATCTTCTGTTCGTGTCAGTAACCGTGCCAGTGATGTGCTGATGGGAGGAAAACAAGGGGAAAAAGAATTAAGCCTTGTGGATAAGTCTTCCCGCCAGTCTGAACGGAGTGGGAAAAATATTCGTCCCTCTGCGCAAAAATCCAGAGATGCACCGGAACTGATACGGACAGAGAAGCAAAGTGAGGATTTTGGACAAAATAGAAAGCAGCAAAACCGGAAAAGGATTCGTGCTGAAGTCGGAAAAGAATCCAGACTTGCAGAAAAATCTGAAGCCGGACAGTCAGGGAGACTGAAAGAAAAACGTGCTGATCTATCAGAAAACAGAGGAGACAGCCGGAGAAATCAGACCGGCGGCAGCAAAAAGCCAAAACAAAAACAACGTTTGAAGTTTGCTTATGAGGAAACTGGTGCTTCTGTGAAAAATGACAAAGATATGGAGAAATTGAACCAGATGGATACGTATGGAGTCAATTTCCGCCATCAGAAACAGAAAGAAAAAGCCAAAAAGTTTTCTTATGAAGAAGCAAGAAAGAAAAAGGAAGCAAAGCAGCATTCCAAGAAAGCACAGGTCTATCAGGCAAATGAAGGAGAAACTCCTGGAAAGAAAAAATCCCGTTTGAAGTTTGGTGAAGGGGAATCTGTGAAAACAGAAAAAACTTCTGTTGTCAAGAAAGCAGGAAGTGCAACTTCCGTAGCATTGCACCGTGAGATCAGCAAAAATGAAGACGATAATGCGGCGGTAGAAGGTGCCCATAAGTTAGAAGAAAGCGGCGAAGGTGTTTACCGGCTGGAACAGAGAAGTGCCAGACGCAGGAAACAGTGGGCATCCAGAAAAAGAAGCAGACTTGAAAGACAGGAAGAGAAACAGGCACAGGCTGCATCCCATCAGGAGCAGAAGAAGCTGAAAAAACAGATTCAGAAGCAACAGATCAAACGGGATTATGCCAAAGCGAAGCGAAGTGAACAGACAGTAGGAACAGCTACAAAAGGTACGATTGATTATATTAAGAAGATTGGCGGTAAGGTCACCAACTTCTTTAAAGAAAATCGGAAGGTGTATATCAGTGTAGCAGTTCTGATCGGATTGATGTTTCTGATCATAACGAATGTCACGTCATGTTCTGCAGTGTTTTTACAAAATGTAATCACTTACACAGGGACCAGTTATCTGTCATCGGATCAGGCAATCCGGGAAGCGGAATTGTATTATACACAGCTGGAAGCTAATCTGCAGGAGCGGATCAACAACATGGAATCTGAAGAACCGGGACATGAGGAATACCGATATAACATCGGACCTATTGAGCATGATCCGTTTATCCTGATCAGTTATCTGTCAGCAAAGTATGAAGAATTTACCTTTGAACAGGTAAAGCCAGAACTGGATGCTCTTTTTGCATTGCAGTATCGGTTAGAAACAGAAGCAGTCAATGAGACTGTGACAGAGACAGCAACTGTAAGAGTTGGAGAATCTTTGGGACAGGTTGTGACCAGTGGGTATTGTAACTGCCCAATTTGTTGTGGTATTTGGAGCGGAGGACCGACTGCCAGTGGAGCATATCCAACTGCCAATCATACCTTAGCGGTAGATGCTTCCAATCCGTTTGTACCAATGGGAACAAAGGTAGTTATGAATGGTGTCGAATATACTGTAGAAGATACCGGAGCTTTCGCAAGATACGGTGTACAGTTTGATGTCTATTATGACAGTCATGCGGCAGCATCTGCACATGGACATCAAACATGGGAATGTTATCTGGCAGATGATAATGGAAGCAATGAAGTGGAAGTGACCAGGACAAGAGATGTAGATGTGCTGAATGTCACCTTAAATAGTGGAAACCTGATGTCAATCTGTCAGGACAGGTTGGGATTTTTCCAGAAAGAACTGTTCAGTGCCTACAACGATACAAAAGGCAACTTGCAGATGTTTGCAACACCGGTTGATTTTAACTGGTATTCCAGTGTGACCAGCTATTATGGATACAGGATTCATCCAATATCAGGAGCAAATCAGCTTCATAATGGTATGGATATCGGAGCACCGGAAGGGACAAAAGTAATGGCAGGGCTGACCGGAACGGTTACAACTTCTGCTTATAACGACAGCTATGGCAATTATGTTGTGATCAAGGACAGTAAAGGCTATGAACTGCGGTATGCACGTTTAAGCAGCCGGAGTGTATCTGCAGGAGCATCCGTCACGAAAGGTGATGAGATAGGGCTTGTAGGAAATACTGGAAATTCTACAGGAAGCCATCTTCACATTGAACTTCTGAAAAATGGAGAGCGGTTAAACCCGATCTTTTATCTGGAAACAGGAGAAGGGGCAGGATTTGGCGGCAATGAATATACCAGTGAAGCAGCACAGCGTTTGTTAAATGAAGCAGCGAGATATCTTGGGACACCGTATGTGTGGGGTGGATATTCGCCAAGTGGATTTGACTGTTCTGGATTCGTAAGTTACTGCCTGACACATTCAGGTGTAAGGAATACAGGAAGATTAACGGCACAGGGATTGTATGACATTTGTACGCCGATATCTCAGTCAGAAGCACAGCCAGGAGATCTGATCTTCTTTACAGGTACTTACGATGCAGGAGTTCCGGTAACGCATATCGGAATCTATGTGGGCAATGGTCAGATGATCCATTGTGGGCATCCGGTGCAGTATACGTCCATCAACTCTCCATACTGGCAGAGTCATTTCTATGGATTCGGACGATGGTAAGGAAAAGGGCGGTGTAACAGCCGTCCGGAAAGGAGAAGCGATGAAAAGTCTTGAAAAAGCAACGGCAGATTATGAGAAAGCCAAGGAAAAAATGGAAGCATCCAAAGCCAGATATGAAGCAGATTTAAAGCGTTTCAAGGCTGCGGAGATAGCAAAAACAGAAGCGGAAAATCTGGAAATTGTAAAAATTATCCGTGCGATGGATATGAGCATTCCAGAGCTGGAAGCTTTCAAAAAGAGAATGAAAAATGAACTGCCCGGCAGGGTAGAAATACAGAAGGAGGAAACAAGGTCTGATGATGAATTTAGAGAAGATGAAACAGAAGAAATCTAAAAATAGCGTGAAAAAAGGATTGCTTGCGGCAACAACGATTCTTTGCTTGACATCGCCTATGTTGCAGACACAGAGTGTGTTAGCGGCAGAGAATACAGCACCCGCAATTACGATTGAAAAGCCAGATGGCTGGAGACAGGGGGAAACGGCAGTCGCAATTACTGTGGATGCCAGTCATATGCCAGAAGGATTTTCTATCACAAAAATTGAAGCGAAAGCTGGGAAAGACGGAAGCTGGCAGGATGTGACAGGGAATGGAAGTATTTCCATTACTGGTAATCAAACGGTCTATGTGCGTGTGACAGATGGTGAGGGGAAGGTCTATGAGCAGAATCGCTCTATTAAGTGTTATGACACAGAAAAGCCTACGCTTTCTGCATCTCTGACAGATGGTGTACTGACGATTCAGGGAAATGATACCGTTTCCGGCATTACTTCTGTGACAGTTAATGGCACCACTTATACAGATCTGAAGGATGGAATGCTGAGAGTGCAACTGACACAGAAAGATTTTACAACAAAACAGATTGAAATCACGGTAACGGATGGTGCCGGAAATACTTCTGAAAAGTATGTGTTGCAGAATCCTTATTATGAATGGGCAAAGAAGCAGGCAGAGAAACAGAAAACTTCAGGTGACAGCAATGGTGCGATGGCAACTACGACCAGTGCAGATGCAACTGGGACTGAGAAAACAATGACTTCACCACTTCCGCAGGATGCACAGGCTTCTGAGCCAACAGATGCAAAAGGAACTGTGGATGATCGGACAGTGACAGGTATTGAGGAACAGCTTAATAAAGAAGGCGAGACAGCAGATTCTGTTACCAAAACAGCTACGGAAGGCACAAAAGAGTTTTATACCATTTCAACTAAGAGTGGTAAGATTTTTTATCTGATCATCGACAATTCAAAATCTCAGGATAATGTGTATTTCCTTACCGAAGTCAGTGAGAAAGATCTGATGAACTTCACACTTTCTGATTCTGTGACACTTCCGGAAGTAGATACTGTTTATGCAGAACCAGAGAAACAGGCTGAAGAAGAAAAGCCGGAAACGACAGAGACAGATGAGAAAGATAAGGTAGAGGATGACATTCAGATGCCAGAAGACAAAAGTTCAGCAGGGACTTATCTACTGATCGGATTGGTTGCTGTTGGAGCTGCGGCAGGTGGTTATTACTTGAAAGTCTACAAACCGAAACATGAATATGATGATGAAGATGAGATGGAAGAGGATGAAAATGAATCCGAAGATTCAGAGTCAGAAAAACGGGAAGTAGACGATGCAGATGAGCAGGAAGAACAGGAAAATGCAGGGACAGAAGTTTTGAAAGATGAAGATTTCAATGATGAGGTACTAGAAGATGAAGAAGAGGAGCAGGAGTAAATGAAATTAGTGATTGCAGAAAAGCCATCGGTTGCGATGGCACTGGCTTCTGTGCTTGGAGCCAGAACAAGAAAAGATGGCTACGTGGAGGGAAACGGTTATATCGTTTCCTGGTGCGTAGGACATCTGGTTGGATTATGTGATGCATCGGAATACGATGAAAAATATAAAAAATGGAGATATGATGATCTGCCGATTGTGCCGGAATGTTGGAAACACAAGATTTTGGAGGGCACAAAGAAGCAGTTCGAAATCTTAAAGAAACTGATGAGAGATTCCAAAGTAGATGAAGTGATCTGTGCTACTGATGCAGGACGTGAAGGAGAGTTAATCTTTCGTTTGGTATATGAGCAGGCAGAATGCCAAAAACCGATGAAGCGGCTCTGGATCTCATCTATGGAAGAACAGGCAATTAAAGATGGATTTGCGTCATTAAAAGACGGTTCGTGTTATGACAGTCTCTATCGGTCAGCACTTTGCAGGGCAAAGGCAGACTGGTTGGTGGGAATCAATGCGAGCCGTCTTTTTTCCGTTCTGTATAACCAGAATCTGAAAGTTGGAAGAGTGCAGACACCAACACTTGCTATGATCGTGGATCGAAATCAGAAGATCAAGGAATTTACCAAAGAGAAATATTATATGGCTCATATCAAGTTTGACGATATGGATGCGGTCACAGAGCATTTTCAGAAAAAAGAAGATGCAGATAGAGTGGCTGCGGACTGTATGGAGCGTATGTGCGAAGTGGAGAAGGATGATGTGAAAGAGAAAACAGTCCGCCCTCCGAAGCTTTATGATCTGACCACTCTGCAGAGGGAAGCAAACAGAATGTTTGGTTATACCGCACAGCAGACATTGGATGCCGTGCAGGAGATGTATGAGCAGAAGCTGGTCACTTATCCGAGAACAGACAGCCAGTATTTGATAGATGAGATGGGAGAAAGCACAGAAACTCTGATTCAGATGTTATTTGGGAAAATGCCTTATGCTGAAGGTCTGGAATATCAACCGGACGTGAGTAAGGTATTAAATTCAAAGAAAGTATCCGATCACCATGCGATTATCCCAACCATGGAAGTAGCCAAAGCAGATATTGGTGAACTGAAAGAACGAAGCCGCAAGATTTTGTATCTGATCAGCGCCAGAGTTCTGACAGCAACTGCAGATCCTTATATTTATGAGAGTCATAAATGTCAGATTACCTGCAATTATCATACGTTTTATCTCAATGCAAAGAAAACAAAACAGGAAGGGTTCAAGACAATTGAGAAAAAACTGAAACAGTTCTTTGGAATCATTGTAGAAAAAGAAGAGCCGGAGTTGGATATCTGGGCAGGCAAGCATTATGGTCCCTGTGATTCTTTTGTATCGGAGCATTTTACACAGCCACCGAAACAGTACACAGAAGATACCCTGCTTTCTGCGATGGAACGTGCTGGGAATGAAGAGCTGACCGAAGATACGGAAAAGAAAGGACTTGGCACACCGGCAACAAGGGCAGCAATCATTGAAAAACTGATTCAGTCTGGTTTTGTGAAAAGGGAAAAGAAAAATCTGATTCCGACAGATGATGGAAATGTACTGATTACGGTTTTGCCGGACGAGATTAAATCTCCGAAGATGACAGCTGAATGGGAAATGGCATTGAATCACATTGCCCAGAATACAGAGACAGCAGATGAATTCCTAAATGGGATTACAGAGCTGATGCAGGAACTGGTTGCCAGATATCAGGGGATTTCAGAAGAGAAGAAAAATCAGTTTCAGGGAAAAGCAAAAGGAGAAGTCATTGGCAAATGTCCCCGTTGTGGAGCTGATGTCCGGGAAGGAAAAGTAAACTTTTACTGTTCTGACCGGAATTGTGCTTTTACCTTGTGGAAGAATGATAAATTCCTTGCAAGCCAGGGGAAAAAGATGGATAAGACGACAGCAAAGAAGTTCCTGTCTAAAGGAAAAATCCATTATAAGGATCTGGTATCCAGAAAAACAGGGAGACAGTATGAAGCAACCGTGGAAATGGTTGATCCCGGAGAGGGAAATGTACAGTTTAATCTGATTTTCCCACAACGATAAGTAGTGTATTGCAGGCAGTCTAAGGACTGTCTGTTTTAATACAAATATTATGAAAGAGAGGACCTTAGCATGAAGAAAAAAGGTAATTTTAGAAAAGTAGTATCTGGCTTGCTGGCAGGCATGACAATCCTTAGTACAGTGTTGTCTCCGATGACGGCATATGCAGCGGAGATCCAGCCAGAGGAAAAACCTCCACTTTATGAGGAAGTGAAAGACCTTTTGGATGAAGATGAGGTGGTGACTGCCAAAGATTATGAAATTGAAACAGGCAGTGTATTTGATGTGAAATCAGACTTTACAGGACTGGAAATCAAGGATGATAACAAGGTTAAAGTCACATTTGAGGAAGCAAAGAATGACAAGAATGAAGATTTTACGACAGATCATGTGGACACTTACAAAGCGGTCTATTATGTGGAACCGGTAAATCAGGAGCATCCGAAGTACCAGATCAGCCGAAAACTGATTGTGCGTGAGAAAGCAACAGAAACTCAGACAGAGGTGGCAGTGAGTGAATCAGTGACCGAATCCGAAACAGCTGGCAGTGAACAGCAGACAGAAGAAGCGGAGGATTCCGAAGCAGACTCGGAGATTACCGATATTGACGCTGATGAATTTGATGATTTGGTAGAGCAGGCACAGAATCAGGATACCTATGATGAAGAATCAGGGTTAGAGCTTCATGATGTTTTGGAACAGGCAGGAGACGAAGGTGTGGATCTTGATTCTATGGAAGAAGGAGAGATTGCAACATTTGAAGCAGTTTCGGCTTATTCAGCAAGAAGTACACAGCAGGTAACAATCGAAAAAGGACCTCTGTATAGATATGCAGATTATAATCTTGGAACCTATCTGACAGAGCCGTACTATATCAGCTACGGAAGCGTCAGAGCAACTGCGTATTGTGTACAGCCAGCAAAACCTGGACCAGGATCCGGAAATTATACAATCACAAAGATTGGGGACAATCAGGCGTTAGCAAAAGTGTGTTATTACGGTACAGATGCCGCAGGGAGCGAAAGCTTTTTTGCGAATAAACACACGGATTTCTCAGAAGGAAAAAGATTCATCATTATTCACATGGCTGCATCTTATGCCAATGGAAGCAGTGATGCATTCTATGGAACAAATGCTACAGGCGAGGCTTTGGCAAAAGAGCTTTATAATTATTGTGTGAATAAGCCGGAAATACCAGATGTAGCGATGTCATTTTCAAAACCGAATGTAAAAGCTTATGTAGATGGAAATGTTCAGAGAACGGAGAACATTAAGTTCAACGCATCTTCCCAGCAGAAAATTACAATGGACTTGCCAAAGGGAGTAAAGCTCCATAATGTATCTACTGGAAATGTAAGTGCGGCAGGTGCAAGCGTAACAATTGGAGGAGGAACCACGTTTTATCTTTCAGCGCCTCTGACACAGACAAAAGATGTAAGTGCTACTTTTTCTACAAAGATGAAGGGAAGTATTACAAAAGATTACTCAGCATATAAACTGACTACGAATGCAAGTGTTCAGGATCTGGCATTTGTGTTTGGAGAAGGTGTTGCTGATGAAAAATATGTAAGCTTAAAGGTGTCCTGGATTGAACAGGCTACGATCGAAATCGTAAAGAAAGACGATACAGCGGATGTCAATCTTGCAGGTGCAGTATTCGGTGTATACAGCGATGAGGCTTGTACAAAGCTGATCACTCAGATGCCGGCAACAGATAAGAATGGAAAATCTTCTGTTACGATCATCAAGACACAGGATACTGTTTATCTGAAAGAGATCACAGCACCACAGGGATATGTAGTAAATGCAACGGCAACAAATGTAAAACTGGTAGCAAGTAAGACCTCAGCTGTAACCGTGGAAAATAAGAAACAGCTGGCAGAACTTACCATTTACAAAGAAGGACAGGTTCTTACCGGAGCAGATGTCAGTGAAAATGGAACGGTATTTCAGTATGAAAAACGCAGACAGAAAAATGCAGTGTATAACGTGTATGCCGGGGCAGATATCGTAACAGCTTATGGCACAAAAGTGTACAGCAAAGGTGACCTTGTAAAAGAAAATCTGACTACAGGAGAGAATGGTTCTGTCACACTGAAAAACCTGCATCTTGGAACCTACGTGGTAAAAGAAACAAAAGCACCGGACAATTTCTATAACGGCAATGAAGAAAAGTCAGTGACTCTAACTTATGCTGGTCAGAACAAAGAAGTTGTATTTGCAGATGTGACTTTTAACAACGAGAGACAGAAAGCAGATATTTCCGTAGTAAAACAGGATAAAGACACCAAGAAACCACTGAAAGGCGGTATTTTTGCTCTGTATGCATCCGATGATATCAGAAATGCAGACGGAACAGCTGTTGTGAAAAAAGGAACACTGATTGAGAAAGCAACTACTGGAGCAGATGGAACTGCAAAATTCACAGCAGATCTTCCGATTGGATATTCCTATTCAGTAAAAGAAGATCAGGCGCCGGAAGGCTATGTAAGAAATACAGAAGATGTGTATACGTTCAAGTTTTCTTACACCAATGATAAAGAAGCAACCGTATCATTTGCCCATACCTTTAGCAATGACCGTGTGACAGCAAAGATCAATTTATTCAAAGTTGATAAAGAAACAGGAAAAACAGTACCACAGGGAGATGCCACACTGAAAGGTGCAGTTTATGGACTGTATGCCCGTGAAGATATCGTGTACCCGGATGGAGCAACGGGAACTATTTATAAAGCAGGAGAGCAGGTAGCTTCTCTTACAACAGATGACAAAGGACAGGCTTCTGTAAATGGCTTATATCTTGGCAAATATTATGTCAAAGAGATTACTCCGCCGACCGGATACCTGGCAGATGCAGAAGAGCATGATCTTACATGCAGTTATGAAGGAGATATGACAGCAGAAGTAAAAAGAGAGTGCGCTTCCAGTGAGCAGGTCATCAAGCAGCCATTCCAGATCATCAAAGCAGCCAACAATGGAAAGACAGATGCAGATCTGTTATCCGGAGCTGGATTTACAGTTTATCTGAAATCTTCCCTTACAAAGAAAG
This sequence comes from Luxibacter massiliensis, assembly GCF_900604355.1. NCBI lineage: Bacteria > Bacillati > Bacillota > Clostridia > Lachnospirales > Lachnospiraceae > Luxibacter > Luxibacter massiliensis. Next base: position 13,697 of record NZ_UWOE01000001.1, read on the forward strand.
CAGATGGAAGCTATGATTTTGATTCTGCCAAATCAGTAGTGAGTGGAGAAAATGGAGCAACGGAGATTTTCACAGATGAAAAAGGATATGCCTGCAGTATTCCATTACCATTTGGAAGCTATATTGTGCGTGAAACTACAACACCGCACAATTACAAGCCAGTTGATGATTTTGAAGTGAATATCACAGAGCATCATCCAAATGAGCCGCAGATCTGGCGAGTGCTTCTGGATAAAGAGTTTAAGGCAAAACTGAAAATCGTGAAAAAAGACGATGAAACAAAGAAATCCGTCCTGATTGCAGGAACAGAATTTAAGGTATATGACCTGGATAATAAAAAGTATGTTGAGCAGGTAACAACTTACCCAGTGACAACAACCCATAAGTCCTATTTTACGGACAATCAGGGGTATCTGATCATGCCGAAGAATCTGAAGATCGGACATTACCGGATTGAGGAAGTCAACGCACCGGAAGGGTACACAATCAACAAGAATTATGTAGAGATTGCAGTGGATGCAAACACAGCATACCAGATGGATTCTGAAAGCGGAGATGCCATTATTACGGTAGATTACGAGAACCATCCGGTAAAAGGAAAGCTGACGATTTATAAAAAAGGTGAGATGCTGACCGGATTTAAGAAAGATTTTGTTTATGAGGAAAGATACCTGAAGGGTGCAGAATTTAATGTCTATGCAGCTGAAAATATCTATACACCGGATTACCAGAAAGATGAAAACGGAAACAGACAGCTGATCTATGCAAAAGATGCACTGGTAACAACGGTAACGACTGGGGAAGACGGAAAAGCAGTTGCTGATAACCTGCCACTTGGTTCTTACTATGTAGTAGAAAAGACTGCACCGGAAGGATTTGTCCTGAACCATGACAGATCAGAAGTCGCATTTGTCTATGCAGATCAGGATACACCTGTGATCGAACAGGAAGTGACTGTTGGCGATGACCGACAGAAAGTTGCAATCCAGGTAGAAAAACAGGATGCAGAAAATGGTGCAACCGTAGCAGGAGCTGTCTTTGGTATCTATAACAAAGCGGATATTAAGGCGGATGGAAAAGTGATCGTGAAAGCAGACACACTTTTACAGGAAATGACTTCTGATAGCGATGGTCTTGCAGCATGTACGCTGGATCTGCCATTTGGACAATATTATGTGAAAGAGTTACAAGCACCGGCAGGATTTGTATCCTCCGATGAAGTTCTGGAACTGGATGCCTCTTATCAGGGACAGAATGTGAAGACAGTAAAACTGAAAACAGTGAAGAAGAATCAGCCGACAACCGTTGAGATTACTAAATCTGATGTGACAACAGGTGTGGAACTGGATGGGGCAAAACTCACCGTTCTTGATAAAGAAGGTAATGTTGTGGATCAGTGGATTTCTGTAAAAGATCAGCCACATGTGATCAAACGACTGACAGTTGGTGAGGAATACACCCTTCGTGAGGAAATGGCACCTTATGGTTATCTGAAAGCAACGGATGTGAAGTTTACGCTGGAAGATACCGCAGAGATTCAGAAAGTAGAGATGAAAGATGAAGTACCGACAGGACTTCTGATCATCAACAAAAATGGAGAGTTTTTGGATAAAGTGACACTTCTGGACAATGTAAAAGGTACTGTGGAGCATCTCTTTGAATATGTAACCGGAAGCCTTTCAGATGTGACTTTCGATGTATTTGCTGCGGAAGATATCAAAGCGGCAGATGGTGTCAGCGATGATTATTTCAAAGCAGATGAAAAAGTGGGAACCATTACAACAGATTCCAATGGTATTGCACAGATGGGAGATCTCCCGGCTGGAAAATACTATGTGAAGGAAGTAAAAACAGCCCATGGTTATGTGCTGGACGGAGAGCCGAGATATGTTGACCTTTCCTACCGTGATCAGGACACACCAGTCATCACTTATGATGAGAAATGGCAGAATTCCCGTCAGAAAGTAAAGGTTACGGTTCTGAAGAAAGAAAAAGATACAGAACGTGTTCTTGCAGGTGGTGTCTTCGGTCTTTATACCAGTGAAAATATCAAAAATGCAAAGGGCGAGGTACTCCTTGAGAAAGACAGTCTGATCGAGCAGCGAGTAACAGATGAAAAAGGACAGATTACTTTTACGGCAAATCTTCCGGTGGACGGAAAATACTATGTGAAAGAAATCTTTGCGCCGGACGGATTTGTTACAACAGAAGAAGTACAGGAGTTTACCTTTGAATATGCCGGAGAAGACCAGGCAGAAGTAAGCTATGATTTTACGTTTGAAAATCAGCCGACCACAGTGGAACTGACAAAAACAGACCTGACCACAGGCAAAGAACTTCCAGGTGCACACCTGAAAGTGACGGATTCAGATGGCAATATAGTAGATGAATGGACTTCTACAGAAGAATCCCATGTGATCAAAGAACTTGTTGTAGGTAATGAGTATACCATGACGGAAACAAAACCGGCAGACGGATATGTTACTGCAGAGAGCATTACCTTTACGGTTGAGAATACAGCTGAGATTCAGAAGCATGAGATGAAAGATGATGTGACCAAGGTTCAGATCAGCAAGACAGATATCACAGGAGATACAGAGATTCCTGGTGCAAAACTAACGATTCTTGATAAGGACGATCAGGTAGTAGAGAGCTGGACTTCCACAGAGGAGGCACACTATATTGAAAAACTGCCAATTGGTAGATACACCTTACGAGAGGAACAGGCACCAAAAGGATATCTTCTGACATCGGATGTGACATTTGAGGTGAAGGATACTGGAGAAATCCAGAAAGTGGTTATGAAAGATGATACTGCCAAGGGAAAAGTCATTCTCAATAAGACAGATAAATCATATGGGGAACCGCTGAAAGGAGTAGAATTTGAATTCCGTGACAGCAAAGGAAAGGTCCTGGAAACCTTAAAAACAGATGCTGCCGGTCATGCCGAGAGTAAGCTGTATGAGATTGCCGCATTCAAGAACGGCAAATATGATACAGCAATCAAGTATTATCTGGTGGAGACAAAAACACTGGATGGATACACACTGGATCAGACCAAGCATGAAGTGACATTTGCCTATGCAGACGACAGTACGCCGGTTGTAGAAGTTACTTTCAATCTGACAAATGAGAAACCGGAAGTTCCGGAAACACCAAGCACACCAGATGTGCCGCAGTCCCATGAAGAGACGAAGGTATCAGATGCACCGAAGACAGGAGATAACACAAATATCTGGCTGCCGATTCTGCTTCTGCTTATCTCTACCGGAGGCATGGCAGGACTTTATATCAGCAGAAAGAAAATCAGAAAACAGTAATCCTCAGTAAAGGGGGCCCTGAATCAGGGCTCCCTTTAAAATACAAAAATTCACAGAAAGGAACAGAAAAATATGATGAAAACAATGGAAAAGAGACAGGAAGCAAGAAAGAACCATGAGAGAACTTTAAAAAGAATGATGGCTTATCAGAAAAAAGCCGAGCAGATGGTCAGCAGGAAAAGAATGAACCATCACATGATCAGAAAGGGGTAAAAGCGTATGATGAACAGAAAAGAATTTTATGAATATGTCAAAGATAATGTAAAAGACTATTTGCCGGATTCATATCAGAATGGAGAAATCCGTATTGAAGAAGTTGCAAAAAATAATGGATTAAGGTTGACTGGCATTTCAATTCCACAGGGTGATCAAAGAGCTGTGCCGATGGTATATCTGGATTCTCTTTATATGGAATATGTCAATGGAAAAAATCTGGATTCCTGTGTGGGTGATGTGGCAGATATGCGTATTGAAGTGCAGGACAAAGCGGCATTTATCAATATGGGTCTTCCGGATATTTTGGATTATGAAAAAATGAAGGACAAATTACAGGTGAGAATCTGTGACCGGGAATGGAATGAAGAACGCCTGGCTGATAAAGTTGTTACCGAACATGGAGATTTTGCAGCATATTACGCAGTGAATGTGGAAGAAAACGAGGGAGGAATTGGTAGTATTCCGGTTACTGTCAATCTTATGAATGAATGGGGTGTGACAGCAGAACAAATCCAGGCAGATGCAGTGGCGGCAGACAGAAATCGTGGTGTTGTTTTGATGGACATGAATGAAATGATAAAATCCATGATTTTTGGTGAAGAAACAGAAAATCTTTTGAATGAAAAACTGAATGTTGAAGCAATGGAAAATCCAATGTTCTGTCTTTCAAATGCACAAAAAATGAATGGTGCATCACTGTTACTGCAGGAAGATATTCGTAAGCAGATCGGTGAATGCCTGGGAAGTGATTATTTTGTTCTTCCCTCTTCAATTCATGAGGTGCTGATTCTTCCTGATAACGGAATGTTTGAAGTACCGGAATTAAATGCCATGGTACAGGAAGTCAATGAGACGCAGGTAGAGAGGCAGGAACAGCTTTCGGATAAGGTTCAGTTCTGTGATGGAAAGACAGCAGTTATGGAAAATGCCGAACGCAGGGAAGCACGTCTGGAGAAAGAAAAAGCAGCAGAAAAAGCAACTGGGAGAACAGAAGCAAAAGGTGGAATCCATGGAAAACTGGAGAAAGCCAAGGCGGAGATCAAAGCAAAAGGGACAGATACAATCCCAAAGAATAGGGCGAAAGACCTTGCCTCAGTATTATAACGAGAAATAACGATGATTTTGAGGGGACTGTGTGAGCAGTCCCTAATTTTATGAAGATGGAGGAGAAAAGAATATGGACTGGTGTTTATATGGTGATGATAAAAGAAAGGAAATGGATAGAGATTTAAAACCGGAATATCTTTTGGATGACTTACGGAGATATCAGGATGTATTTGGTGAAGAATTTGGTGTAAAAGAGCTTCTTATGCTGGAGGATATCCGGGTAAAGGCTATGATTGCCGGAGCACTTGCAGATATGCCGGAATTTCTTATTGATCAGATTGGAAAAGCAAGTAACAGTAGTAATTTTCCTTCTATGACAAGGGCAATGGAACGGATTGCCGATGTTGTAGAAGAAAAGTGGGAAGAAGAAAGGGAGTAACAGATGGCAAATAAATTATATGCAATGGAACTTCTGACGGAGGAAGTGGCAAAGGATGTTGCTGCCAATCCGCAGGAATGGATGCGGTTTCTAAATACTGCATCCAGGCTGTACCGGTACACTTTTCCGGAACAGCTCTTGATCTATGCACAGCGTCCGGGAGCAACAGCCGTGGCATCCATGGAAATCTGGAACCAGAAGATGTACCGATGGATTAAAAAGGGTTCTAAAGGAATTGCCCTGATAGATAACACATCCGGACCAAAAACGAAACTCCGATATGTTTTTGATGTGCAGGATACTTATAAGGTAAAAAATCTGGGCAGAGATCCGCAGTTATGGAATCTTAATCCAGAAGGAGAACAACTGGTGGCAGATTATCTGCAGGAGCGGCTGGCACTGGAAGCAACAGAGGGAGGATTAGCAGAGGTTCTTCACCAGGCGGCAGAAGAAAGTGTGCAGGCCTGGTTGCCGGATGCTTTCGACGAACTGCAAATGGATGTAGCCGGCACTTTTCTGGAAGATCTGGATGAACAGAATCAGAAAGTGGAGTTCCGGGAACTGATGACAAACAGTGTCTGGTATGTGTTACTGAACCGATGCGGACTGGATGTGCAGGAATATCTTGATGCAGAGGATTTTCGTCATATTACAGATTTTAACCAGTTAAAGGTTATTGGACACCTTGGAAGTTCTGTGAATGAGATCAGCAGACCGGTATTGATGCAGATTGGACGATATGTGTTGAATGACTTGGAAAAAGATCTGAAAACGGTTGCAAAAGAAAAAGAAGTAGCTTATAATGAATTTAACACGTTAATTCGTGAAAGTAAAACAAGGAACACAGAAGATAGAGGAGAAAATAAGGAGGAAACAGAGCATGAGAGAGATCACTTACAGCCAGAATGGAGAGTACCAGATTCCGGATATCAGTCTGGAGGAGACGAGAGGAACGATCGGGAAGTACGGATTGATGAGGAAAGAGTATCTGAGAAACCACAAAGTAGCCAGATTCAACATTCTGACCTTACAGAACCGTCTGGACAGTCATCTGATGGAAATCGACAGCCAGGCAAGGCAGAGAGTAGACAACCTGATGTCAGAACTTCTGGAGAAAAACCCGGCACCGGACAAAATGGCAGACGGGATGGCATGGACCAGACACATGAACCAGATCAAAGCACAGGCAGAGGAACTGGTAATTCAGGAGATTATTTACAATTAAGTCTGTTCCCGACAGAAGAGGAACAGTTAGGAGAAATAAGGAAAGCGGCAGCTGCATTAGAACAGCCAGCCGCTTTTCTTATTTCTGATGAAGTAGTAGATGATATTCTCCGCACGGGAAGTGGACAGAAAAATACACTGTTTCATATTACGGCAAGACTGATTGAAGGTCTGGATAATGAAGAAATGCAGAACTTCCTGAAGGAGGAATATGAAACAGGTGGAAAAGGATTTACCATAGATGGACAGAAAATCAGTATCTGGTATGACAATGATGGTATCCGTATCCGACGGGGAGATTCCGCCAGAAGAAACTTTGATCGCATGGTTACGTGGGAAGAAGCGGCGGACAGAATCCGGGATATGTATGAGGATAGAAGTTACGTGGATAATCTGATTTCCAATAACGCCATTGAACAGGAGCAGGAAGAAATGACCAATCTTCTTGCACTCCATTTTCGGGATACCAGCAGAAACCGGGAGGAGCAGCAATCATATTCGGATTGGCAGGATGTCGTGCGGGAAGCTTGGACAGATTCAGCGGAAGCAGATGCAATTGCCCATCGCTTTGAATGGCTGCAGAAAGATATGGATGAGAATCCAGAAGATTATCGCAGGTGGGAGATTCAGCATAATCCGGAATATTTCCAGCGTTTTCAGGATCTCCAGAGGGAGCGTTCCTGGGTAGACCAGAAATTTACGGTCGAACGTCCGGCCCTTTCCTTTATCACACAGGATGAGATAGATGCAGTCCTTAGAAGAGGCGGGATCACTGCCGGAGGACGGAATCGGATCTATGAGTATTTCATGGAACATCACGATATAAAGGATGCAGCTGAGTTTCTGAAAAATGAGTATGGTACAGGTGGAGCAGCACCTGGGATACCGGGAGCGTATGAATCCGATGCTTCCCATGATGCGAAAGGATTAAAACTTGCGAAAGGGAAGATTGGCAGTCCAGATGTAGAAGTTCTATTAAAGTGGAATAAGGTTGCAGAACGTGTCCGTCAGCTGATTCGCACCGATGATTTCTTATCACCGGAAGAACTGGAAAAGTATGAAGAACGGCAGGAAGCACAGAGACAGGCGGATCTGGAAGGAGCTCAGCAGGCTTTGGAAGTGGAGCAGGAAGGCTCTGATCAGCAGGAAATACGAGAGGAAAATCAGGAACCGTCGGAAGTTGAGACACAACCGGAAGCAGTAGAAGATGCAGAAAAAAAGGAAGATATAACACCAGAACAGTCTGATATTCCAGCAACAAACTTCCATATCACAGATGATGAACTGGGACAGGGAACACCAAAGGAAAAGTTCCGTGCTAATATCATGGCAATCCAGCTTTTAAAGAAATGCGAGGAAGAAAACCGCAATGCCACACCAGACGAACAGGAGATTTTATCCCGATATGTAGGATGGGGAGGTCTTGCTGATGCTTTCGATGAAACAAAATCCGCATGGGAGACGGAATATCTGGAATTAAAGACAGTCCTTACACCGGAAGAATATGCAGCAGCCAGAGCTTCTACCTTAAATGCCCATTACACACAGCCAATCGTGATTGAAAGTATGTATCAGGCGTTGGAAAATCTGGGATTTACAAAAGGAAATATCCTGGAGCCATCCATGGGTGTTGGTAACTTCTTTGGAATGCTTCCTGAGAAGCTGAACCAGTCAAAACTCTATGGTGTGGAACTGGACAGTATCAGCGGTAGAATTGCAAAACTGCTTTACCCAGATGCCAATATCCAGATTAAAGGTTTTGAGAAGACAGATTATCCGAATGATTTCTTCGATGTGGCAATCGGAAATGTGCCATTTGGAGCTTATAAAGTGAATGACAGGCAATATGACCGCTATAATTTTATGATTCACGATTATTTTCTGGCAAAGACAATCGACCAGTTGCGTCCGGGTGGTGTGGCAGCTTTGATCACAACAAAAGGAACCATGGATAAAGCATCACCGGAAGTCCGAAAGTATCTGGCAGAACGTGCCGATCTCCTTGGAGCCATCCGCCTGCCGAACACAGCATTCAAAGCAAATGCAGGAACGGAAGTCAGTGCAGATATTTTATTCTTCCAGAAGCGTGACAGCATGACAAAAGAGATGCCGGAGTGGGTGAATCTTGGAAGTGATGCCAATGGAATTACGGTCAATCAGTATTTTGCAGACCATCCGGAAATGATTCTGGGTGAGATGAAAGAGGTATCCGGTCCGTATGGTATGGAAACAACCTGTATGCCGATAGAAGGTGCTGATCTTGAAGTCCAGCTTGCAGAAGCTGTCAGGAATATTCATGGAAATATGGCACCTGCAGTTGATGTGGATGCAGAACTGGATGATGTACCAGAGAGTATCCCGGCAGATCCGAATGTTCGTAATTACAGTTATGCGGTTGTAGATGATCAGGTATATTACCGTGTTAACTCTCTGATGAATCAGGTAAAGATGCCTGCCGCTACTGCAGAACGTGTAAAAGGTATGGTGGAGATCCGAGACACGGTGCGTGAACTGATTGCCATGCAGATGGAAGAATCCGTAACAGATGAAGAAATTCACAAACAGCAGGAGAAATTGAATCAAGTATATGATGCTTACACAGCAAAGTATGGAGTCATTGGAAGTAATGCAAACAAGCGGGCGTTTTCTGATGACGCTTCTTATTGTCTGTTGTGTTCTCTGGAAGACCTGAACGAAGATGGAACATTGAAGCGAAAAGCAGACATGTTTACGAAACGAACCATCAAAAAGGCAGTGGCGGTAACCAGTGTGGAAACTGCGACAGAAGCCTTAGCATTATCATTGAATGAAAGAGCAAAGGTGGATCTGTCCTATATGGCACAGCTGACAGGAAAGACAGAAGAAAAAATCACGGAGGAACTGGTTGGAGTTATATTTAAGAACCCACTGACAGACCAGTGGGAGAGTGGAGATGAGTATTTATCTGGAAATGTCAGGGAGAAGTTAAACACAGCAAGAACCTTTGCAGAGAATCACCCGGAATTCACACCGAATGTCCGTGCATTGGAAGCAGTTCAGCCAAGAGAACTGGAAGCATCTGAAATCGAAGTAAGGATTGGGGCAACCTGGATTGAACCATCGGATTATCAGGACTTTATGGGGGAACTGCTTCATACTCCGTGGTATCTTGCACAGAAGGAGATACAGGTAAAATATTCTGAGGTGAATGGTGAGTGGCGGATTACCGGGAAAAATGCAGACAGTCCAAGAAATGCGTTTGCCTATGCAACGTATGGAACCGAGAGGGCAAATGCTTACCGGATTCTGGAAGATACACTGAATCTGAAAGATGTTCGTATCTATGATAAGAGTGTCAATGAAAATGGGGATGAGATTCGTGTCCTCAATAAAAAAGAAACTATGCTGGCATCACAGAAACAGGATGCCATGAAAGCAGCATTTAAGGATTGGATTTTCAAAGATCAACAGAGACGTGAAAGACTGGTAAGAGTTTATAATGAACGGTTTAACAGTATCCGTCCCCGTGAATACGATGGCAGTCATCTGACTTTCCCAGGAATGAACCCGGAAATTGAACTTCGCCCACATCAGAAAAATGCTGTCGCACATCAGCTTTACGGGGATAATGTGCTTCTGGCTCATGTAGTAGGAGCTGGGAAGACCTACGAGATGGTAGCGGCTGCAATGGAGAGCAAACGTCTGGGATTATCACAAAAGAATCTATTTGTCGTGCCGAACCATCTGACAGAGCAGTGGGGAGCCGAGTTCCTGCAGTTATATCCGGGAGCCAATATCCTGGTGGCAACCAAGAAAGATTTTGAACCGGCGAACCGGAAAAAGTTCTGTGCCAGAATCGCTATGGGAAACTATGATGCGATTATCATCGGTCATTCCCAGTTTGAGCGTATCCCAATCTCTGATGAGAGGCAGGAAGCCATGCTGCGGAAGCAGATTGACGATCTGGAAATCGCAATCCAGAGTGCAAGATATGAGCAGGATGGCGGCCGCTATACGGTAAAGCAGATTGAAAAGACCAGAAAAACGCTGATGACAAGACTGGAGAAGCTGAATCAGAAAGAGAAAAAGGATAATGTAGTTACCTTTGAAGAACTGGGAGTGGATCATCTGTATGTAGACGAGGCACACAGTTATAAAAATGCGTTCCTTTATACAAAAATGAGAAATGTAGCCGGAATTGCCCAGAACGAAGCACAGAAATCAGCAGATATGTTTAATAAATGTCAGTATCTGGATGAGATTACCGGTGGAAAAGGCATTACCTTTGCAACGGGCACACCGATCAGCAACAGCATGACGGAACTTTATGTCATGCAGAGATATCTGCAGAACAGCAAATTACAGAATATGGGCTTGGGATTATTTGATTCCTGGGCATCCACGTTTGGAGAGGTTGTGACCAGCATTGAACTTGCACCGGAAGGAACCGGATACCGAGCAAAATCCAGATTCGCCAGATTCTATAATATCCCGGAACTGATGAATATGTTCAAGGAGATTGCAGATATCAAGACTTCGGATCAGTTGAATCTTCCAGTACCGGAAGCGGAATACGAAACTGTAGTATTGAAACCAACAGAACAGCAGAAAGAAATCGTAGCAAGCCTAGGAGAGCGTGCGGAAGTGGTAAGAAACGGTGGCGTAGATGCTAGTGTAGACAATATGCTGAAAATTACCAATGACGGAAGAAAACTGGCACTGGATCAGCGATTGGTCAATGAACTATTGCCAGACAATCCGGGCAGTAAAGTGTCGGTCTGTGCAGAAAAAAGCTATGAAATCTGGAAAGATACAGTTGTACAGAAATCGGCGCAGATCATTTTTTGTGACTTGAGCACACCGAAAGGCGATGGCAGTTTCAATGTTTACGATGACTTGAAACAGAAGCTGATGGCGAAAGGTGTACCGGAAAAAGAAATTGCATTCATTCATGATGCAAATACCGAAGCAAAGAAGACGGAGCTGTTTGGAAAAGTAAAATCTGGGCAGGTTCGTTTTTTGATTGGTTCAACAGCAAAGATGGGTGCCGGTACCAACGTGCAGGATCGTCTGATTGCTCTGCATCATCTGGATATTGGCTGGAAACCGTCTGATCTGGAGCAGAGGGAAGGACGTATCATCCGGCAGGGAAATCACAATAAAAAGGTTCATATCTTTCGGTATGTGACAGAATCCACCTTCGACAGCTACATGTGGCAGTTGATCGAGAATAAACAGAAGTTCATCTCCCAGATTATGACGAGCAAAGCACCGGTCAGAAGCTGCGAAGATGTGGACGAAGCAGCACTGTCCTATGCAGAGGTTAAGGCACTGGCAACTGGAAATCCGGCAGTAAAAGAAAAGATGGCACTGGACGTGGATGTGGCAAAACTGAAACTTTTAAAAGCCAATCACATGAATAACCAGTACCGTCTGGAAGATGATATTGCAAGAAATTTTCCACAGCAGATTGCAAAATTGACCGAGACTATTGATAGCTACAAAGCGGATCTTGCCCATTATCAGGAGCATAAAATCACAGATCCAGAACAGTTTTCCATGGAGATCAGCGGCAAAGTATTTACAGAAAAGAAAGAAGCAGGAGCGGCACTACTGGCAGTCTGCAAGGACATGAAAGCAGTCGATGCAGCAATGGATATCGGAAACTATCAGGGATTCAACATGAGAATCCAGTTCGACAGCTGGAGTAAGGAGTTTATCCTGTCTGTGAAGCATGAATCGGTATCGAAAGTTCATCTGGGAGCAGATGCCCTGGGAAATATCACCCGTATCAATAATCTTCTGGAAAGCTATCCGGAGAAACTGGCAGAAGCGGAGCAACGATTGGAAACGGTACAGGAGCAGCTTACAAATGCCAAAGAGGAAGTTGGAAAGCCATTCACAAAAGAAGAGGAACTGAACCAGAAACTGGAGCGACTGTCAGAACTAAATGCCCTTCTTAATATGGATGAACGGGAAGACACAGAAGCAGAGCAGTCAGAATCGAAAGAGAAAGAAGAACGACCGGCACGTGGTTCTATCCATGAGAAATTGCAGATTTATAAAGAAAAAAGCCAGCGGGAAAGCGAGAATGGCAGGGAAGATAGAAAACGGGACTTCGGTCTGGAATAAGAAAACAGGAAAGATGGCATAATTTGGTAGAAAGAATGTTCTGCCGGTTATGCCACTTTTGGGAATACAGGAGGAACTTATATGGCGAGAAACATGATAACAGGAATAGAAACGCAGAAAATGCAGGAATATACACAGGAACAAATAGACCGTGCAGAACACATGGGAATAGCAATTCCAGCGGACGTAAAAGAACAGATTTTTGAATATGCAAATCTGGTTGGCGAAGAAGAGAAAGTAAGGACGCTGGTAAGAAATCTGGCAGATGCAGTCAATCGGTCAGATGAAGATAGAGTAGAGGAACTTCTGGATGATGCCCAAATGGATATTCAGGACTTACCAGATCCAACCATAGGCAAGCTGGAACTTCGGGATTATGGATATACAGCAGAGGATATGGTGCCGCTTAGAAAAGAAGCAGCCCTGGATTATCACAGAATGGGTTCTAAAATCTATTGCCTGGGTAGTGATGGCAGCAAGGGAGAGTATGCAAGTAAAGAAATGATACAGGCACATGAAGGGCTGTTTGGCATGGAATCACAGATGTGGGAACGGATAAGGGATCAGGATCTGGATTATGCAGATGAAGATTTTGGAGCATTTCAGGAGCCGATGAATGTGATTGGACAGGAAGAAGCTCTGAAATTATATGATGCCGGAGCAGATATCTATCTGATTACCAATTTTTCATCACCAATCTATGTTACAGAGCGAATGGAGATTGAACGAGGTCCGGAGCATTATCAGATGTCTACAGAAGAACTGGAACGATTCCGCAATTTGGAATGGGAGATGCAGAAATATCCGCAGATTCAGTCTTTGAAAGAGGCAAATCTGCTATTAGGGACAAGACGAACATTCGGTATTTATCAAATAAGAGATGGTTTGCCAGGTGAAAACTATGCGTTTATGAATATGAGCTTCATTGAAAGTCACGGGATGCAGATTAAAAAAGAAGACTATGAACTGGTCTATGTGGGAGAATTATTTGGAAATATGTCGCTAGATGATATATTTGAACGATTCAACATCGACAGACCAGAAGACTTCCGGGGACATTCCCTGTCTGTCAGTGATATCGTAGTTCTGAATGAGGGGGGAAAGGTAACCGCTCATTTTGTAGACAGTATCAGTTTTGAACAGCTAGATTCTTTCCTGAATCTGGAAGAACAGGTTCTTAGTGAACTGGCATATGAGGTAGGAGAACGTTACTTTGCTATTCAGAGAACAGAAGGAGGATATGACTACTCCTTTTACGATGAAGAGTTCCGCTTGATAGATGGCGGTGTGTATGAAAATGATGAAATTTCCATCGAAGAAGCAGCAGAGGAACTTCTGGAAGAGGAAGGCTGGACGGGAGAATGCATTCGTGGAGATTATGATCTCCTTATGGAAAAAGTAGAAGAAATGGATGAAGTTGTAATGGCAGAAATTCAGAAAAGCCAGGGCGAGTATAAGCCATTGGCAAAGGTGGAAGAACTGGAAGAAGCAAATTACAACATGATCGATGACGTTCTTAATAATATGTTGCCGAAGAAAGAACCGTATCTGGAATACTTTGCTGCAGAATGTGACGAGTTCCATGATATGGGTGGTTATGAGAAGAGTACGGATGTCAATCAGATTGCCGCAGTCTATCAAAAATACAGAGAAAATCCGGAAAATGCCTATCTTGTATGTAGTATGGGTATTATCTACCGTGATCCGGAAGACAGTTACTACGATGAAGGAGAGTTTGCTGTTGTAAAAGGAGATACTGTTCATGGTGATTGCATGGATGGTATTCGTTTCTTTGGAGAGCTTCCACTGATTCGGGAAGGAATAGAAAAAATTCATGAAGCACTGCCGGACTATAAATATGTACCGATGAAGGATGTTCGGGAAGCGATGTATCCGGAGAAAATGAATACAGAACAACTGGCGGAAGCACTGGATGAGATTGCAGAAGCCTTTGATCCGTATGAATATCGTGATAATGTGGAGCAGGGAGAGAATACGGTACAGGAGGTGATGCTGGATTTACAGAGTGGCAATACGCATTCTTATATCTCTTATTTGAAGGACATTGTAGAGGAAGAATGTAATCTGTCAGTCCGTGCCGGAGTATTGATCGAGCGATTGAAGTCCTATGAACCAGAGCTTCCGAAAGATATGGAGCCGATGGTGTATGTCAATTACTGCGAGAAAAGTGAGTTCATGAATCCACGATGCCAGAAGTTATCTGATCTGAATTCCCAGACCGCAGAACAGGACAAAGCATGGTATGCTGAGCGTAATCCCAAAACCAATGAACCAACGACAACTGCACAGATGTTTGTAACGGTATATTATGCAGAAAAAGGTGACCAGATGCTGCACCATTTCAAAGGAAAAATAGATATTGGTACTGGCAACGGAGGTCTTCTCAGTCAGTTAAAGCTGCAGAATGAGATGAGACTGACGGACGAAAGCTGGATCAACTATCAGAAAGGCAAGGGGAATGAAGAGTTCCAGAAATACATGGAAGATCTGACGGATATGCAGAATCATGTCCTGCCTTATCTGCAGAGCTTTTGTAGTCTGGAAGAAAGAGGAGTACAGGAACGCCGGGAACAGCTGGTGGCAGATAAGAAAGAGAGCAGATCGACAGCAGCGATTGGAGCAGAGAAACAGGCAAATGTAAAAGATGCAGGGAAAGCGGAAGGAAAGTCTGTGCCACAGAAGAAACCATCTATCCATGAACGGTTGGAAATCAATAAGAAGATTATTCAAGAAAAACAGGGAAAAGATAAGCCGGAGAGAGGAGCTGATTTGGGTGTAAGGACAGTGTAGAATAAGCAAAATAAGTCGGAGGTCGCAGATAACATGGTGACTTCCGGCTTTTTTTGCGTGAGCAGTTACTGTGAAAGAAAAGTAACAAATCTCAAAGTGTAAGGCATTGGATGTAAATTGACTTTGTTCGCACTTGGGATTATAATTTAAAGATAGAAATATGATTGATCGTGAACTCACTATAATATGGAGATGAAGGCATGGAATATCTTTCAATCAGTCAAACAGCTGAAAAATGGGGACTGTCGAAACGACGAGTGCAGGTACTTTGCTCTGAAAATAGAATTCCTGGAGTAATGCGTGTTGGCAGTTATTGGGCAATTCCGGCAGATGCTGAGAAGCCAAAGGATGCAAGAATCCGTAGTGGAAAATATGTAAAGAACACAAAAAACAAATAAAAGCTACAGTAATTAAAAGTGGGAATAGTAGCAGAATATACTTATCAACTTCCGATAATATTTGTTATCAGGAACTATCTACAGAAGAGGGAGGCTGTATTCATGACGATAATATCTAAAAAGCAGATGTCCGAAGAAGATATAAAGCTTCAATATATTACACCAGCGATTACGGCAAAATGGGATATCAAGAAAATAACGATGGAAACCAATATAACAGATGGAAAAATCAATCTGAAGGGGAATTTTGTTACCAGAGAAAAGCCGAAACGTGCGGATTATGTTCTATATTTGAATTCTAACAATCCGATAGCGATTGTAGAAGCAAAAGACAATAAACATAGTATTTCACATGGTTTACAACAGGCGATGGCCTATGCCAGTATGTTGGATATTCCGTTTGCTTATAGTTCAAATGGAGACGGATTTTTTGAACATGATTTTCTGACTGGGAAAGAGCGGGAATTAGATCTTGATGAATTTCCAACAGAAGAAGAGCTATATTGCAGATACAAAAATGGAGCAAATAACGGAGAAGGTCTGTCAGAAAATCAGGAAAAAATGATTCAACAGCCATATTACAGTAGCCAGAAGACATATCCGCCTCGTTATTATCAACGTATTGCAATTAATCGAACAGTAGATGCAATTTCCAGGGGTAAAGATCGCCTGCTTTTAGTTATGGCAACTGGAACGGGAAAAACATATACAGCGTTTCAGATAGTATACAGGTTATTAAAAAGTGGTATGAAAAGCAAAATACTTTATCTTGCTGACCGTAATAATCTCGTGGATCAGTCTATTCAACAGGACTTTGCACCATTAGAAAAAGTAATACATAAAGTCAATTTTTCAAAGGATGATCCGAGTACGATTACGTCATATCAGGTTTATTTTTCGTTGTATCAACAGTTGGCAGGTGGAAATGATGACCAGGAAGAGGATATTAATAATACAATTCTTAAACTGAAACAGTTATTTAGACCTGATTTTTTTGATTTAATCATCGTAGACGAGTGTCATAGAGGTTCAGCCAAAAAAGAAAGCAATTGGAGGAAAATTCTGGAATATTTTGCATCAGCAACACAGATCGGTATGACTGCTACACCAAAAGAAACAAAATACATATCCAACATTGATTATTTTGGTGAACCGATTTACACATACAGTTTAAAAGAAGGCATAGAGGATGGATTCCTTGCTCCATTTAAGGTAATCAATGTTATGACAGATGTTGGAGAAGGGTGGAGACCACGCAAAGGACAATGTGATATTTACGGAAACGAAATTGAAGATCGAATTTATACCAATAGTGATTATGATTACAATATTATTATAGAAGACCGTATTCAACAGGTTGCAGCAGAAATTACGAACTATCTAAAAAGCACAGATCGTATGGCAAAAACAATTGTATTCTGTGCGACAGAAGATGCAGCAGAAAGAATGAGGGTAGCATTAGTAAATCAGAATTCGGATATGGTACAAAAAAATCCTGATTATGTAGTTAGGATTACCGGTAGTGATACATATGGAAAAAGCAAGTTAGACTATTTTATATCTGTTAGAGAAAAATACCCGGTAATTGCCACAACTTCAAAATTATTATCTACAGGATCAGATTGCAAAATGACAAAATTGATTGTGCTGGATGAAATGATCGGTTCCATGACAGAGTTTAAGCAAATTATTGGTCGAGGAACACGTTTACGGGAAAAAGAAGGAAAAACACATTTTGTTGTTATGGATTTTCGAAATGTCAGTAGATTATTTGCCGATCCAGATTGGGATGGTCCAATTGAGATGGACGAAGATTTTAATCCTAAGTCCGGGTCAGGAAAAAAAACTAAACCGCCTGTAGGACCAGGCCCAGATCCTGTAGATCCAAAGCAGCCGAAGCCAATTGTGAATCGGGATGGATGTCAGGTGAAAATTGTCTATAAGACAGTATCTGTTTATGACGCAAATGGAAAATTGCTTCGTCAAGAAAGCATCATCGACTACACAAAGGAGAATATTCTGGGGGCATATGCTTCTTTGGATAATTTTATCCGAAAATGGTCGGCAGAAGAAAAGAAAGAAAAAATTAGGGGACTTTTGCGTGAACAGGGGATTGATCTTGAAACATTGAAGGAAGATCAGGGAATGTCAGATGTTGATGATTTTGATTTTATATGTCATGTTGCATTTGATAAGAAACCATTGACACGCAAAGAACGTGCTGAAAATGTTAAGAAAAGAGATTTCCTGAATAAATATAGTGGTGCTGCCAGAGAAGTGTTGGAGGCATTATTAGACAAATATATGAATACGGGAATATATGAAATAGAAAAGACAGAAATATTGAAACTGGATCCTTTTATGAGAATGGGAAAGCCACAGAAGATAGCTTCTTATTTTGGCGGTAAGGATGGCTATCTGAAAGCAGTGAAAGAACTGGAAAATGCAATTTATGATGGAGGAGCAGCATAAGAATGGGAAATATGTCAAATTTTGTAAAAAGAGTAAGAGATATCATGCGTAATGACGCGGGTATCAATGGCGATGCACAGCGTATTGAGCAGATAGCATGGATGCTCTTTTTGAAAGTATATGATGCAAAAGAACAGGATTGGGAATGGGATGAAGAAGACTATCAGTCCATTATTCCAGAAAAATGTCGTTGGAGAAACTGGGGACATGATGAAGATGGAAAAGGAATGACAGGAGATATTCTCTTGGATTTTGTAAACAATACATTGTTTCCAACGTTGAAAAATCTTCCAGTCAATGCAGACACTCCAATAAAAAAGGCTATTGTCCAGACAACATTTGCTGATGCGAATAACTATATGAAAGATGGTGTTCTTCTACGTCAGGTTATTGGTGTAATTGATGAGTTGGATTTGACAGATTATGAAGAAAGTCATGCTTTTGGAGAAATTTATGAAACAATTTTGAAAGAATTACAGAGTGCAGGCTCTTCTGGAGAATTTTACACACCTCGTGCAGTGACAGATTTTATGGCACAGATGATAAAACCACAGATAGGCGAAAAAATGGCAGATTTTGCTTGTGGTACAGGTGGATTTATCACAAGCTGGTTAAAAGAGTTAAAGAAAAAGGTTAAGACAACCGAGGACGAAGAAATGTATGCAAACTCTATATATGGAATTGAAAAGAAGCAATTTCCGTATATGCTTTGTATCACAAATATGTTATTACACGATTTAGATGTTCCGCAGGTTTTTCATGACAACACATTGTTGAGAGATGTTCTTGATTACACAGAAGATGATCAGGTAGATGTTATCCTTATGAATCCACCCTATGGAGGCTCAGAGAAAACAGAAGTCAAAAATCATTTTCCGTCCGATCTTGCAAGCAGTGAGACGGCCGATCTTTTTATGTCAGTTATCATGTATCGTTTGAAAGAAAATGGTAGAGCAGCGGTAATTTTACCAGATGGATTTTTATTTGGAACAGACAATGCAAAAGTAGCCATTAAAACAAAACTGTTTTCTGAGTTTAATGTACACACAATTGTTCGTATGCCTGGAAGTGTTTTTTCTCCGTATACATCAATCACAACCAATATTTTGTTCTTTGATAGAAATGGTACTACAAAAGAAACATGGTTTTACCGTCTGGATATGCCAGAAGGATACAAGCATTTCAGTAAGACAAAACCTATGAAACTAGAGCATTTTGCACCAGCAGTTGAGTGGTGGGAAAATCGCCAGGAAATACAGGAAGAGGGATTTGATAAGGCAAAGAAATACAGCATTGATGAAATCAAAGAGAAGAACTATAACATAGACCTTTGCGGATATCCTCATGAGGAAGAAGAAATTTTACCACCAAAGGAATTGATTCAGCAGTATCAGGAAAAAAGAGCCAGTTTAAATGCTGATATTGATAGAATTCTGGCGCAGATAACGGATATTTTGGGAATAAATCTGGAGGAGAACTAATGACCGGACAGCAATTAAAAAATTCAATATTACAAATGGCCGTGCAGGGGAAACTGGTTCCGCAGGATCCAAATGATGAGCCAGCATCTGTTCTCTTAGAACGTATTAGAGCCGAGAAAGAACAGTTGATAAAAGAAGGAAAAATCAAGAAAGAAAAGAATCCTTCTATAATCTTCCGGGGAGCCGATAATTTGCCTTATGAGAAGGTTGGAAAGAACGAGCCGGTATGTATTGCGGATGAAGTACCGTTTGAGATTCCGGAGAATTGGGAGTGGGTAAGATTAAAGAACCTTGTAAAAAAAGAAATTAAGCGTGGAAAATCACCTAAATATACTGTTTCCAGCAATATTCAGGTGTTTGCACAAAAGTGTAATGTCAAAGCAGGCGGTATTGATATGACACTTGCAAAATATTTGGATGATACGGTATTTCCTAAATATTCAGAAGAGGAATGTATGCGAGACAGCGATATTGTTATCAATTCCACCGGAAATGGGACACTTGGTCGTATAGGAATGTTTCATGATTCTGATCGTATCAATGAAAATATTATTGTGCCGGATTCTCACGTTACTGTTATTAGAGCATCGGAATTTTTATCGGCAGATTATATTTTTTATGTTTTGAATTATTACCAGCCATATTTAGAAAAAAGTTGTTCTGGTTCAACAAATCAAACAGAACTTAAGCCGGCGGTGATTTCCGAACTATTTATTCCTGTGCCTCCTGTTAATGAACAAACTCGTATTATTACTAAATTGATTGAAGCACTAAATTTATCAAAGCTATATGGGGAAAAAGAAATTTTGTTACAAGAATATAATCAAGATTTCCCTGAACAGTTAAAAAAATCTATTCTTCAATATGCGGTTCAGGGGAAACTTGTTCCACAGAATCCATCAGATGAACCAGCCGTTGTCCTTCTGGAACGTATTCGTGTAGAGAAGCAAAAGTTAATAGCTGAAGGAAAAATCAAAAAAGCTAAGCACGAATCCGTTATTTTCAGAAGGGATAATTCTCATTATGAGAAGTTGGACGGTATAGAGTGTTGTATTGATGACAAACTGCCGTTTGAAATACCGGAAAGCTGGTGCTGGGTTAGGTTTGGAACAGCACTTGTAAATAGGGATGCAGAACGTATTCCCTTATCAGTAGCTCAACGAGAAAAGCTTCAAAAAAAATATGACTACTATGGCGCATCTGGGGTTATTGATAAAGTAGACCAGTATCTATTCGATAAGCCATTACTCCTCATTGGCGAAGACGGAGCAAATCTTCTTTTACGAAGTAAACCTATCGCTTTTATTGCATCGGGGCAGTACTGGGTTAATAATCACGCTCATGTTATAGACTCTGTTGGAGGTGTAGATTTGCGCTATATAGCGCTCTTTATAAATGCGATCAATTTAGCACCATATGTGACTGGTACCGCTCAGCCCAAAATGAATCAGGAAAAGCTAAACTCTATCTTAGTTCCGTTACCACCAGTAGCCGAGCAACATCGTATCGTTACTGCTTTTAAAGAAATAGTGGCAATTATCCGATAATTCCTAAAAACGCATACCACGTATTTTATCACACGGGGTATGCGCTTTTTTTACCAGTCTATAACTTTGTCTACGATAGCACGTTGCTCGGTTGAGGTTTTGCGGAGGTAAATGCGAGTGGTTTCGATGCTCTCATGCCCCATAAGGTCAGCAAGAAATGCAATGTCATTGCAGCGATCTAAAAAACTCTTTGCAAACCGGTGACGGAAAGAATGCGGATATACAACTGCTGGATCAATACCATACCGTACCGCCAGTTTCTTTAACTGTCCGGAAATGCCTCTGGTTGTAATTCTGTCCCCATATTTGTTTAAAAAAATGAAGCCACTTTCTTGATGCTTATCGTTCAGCCAAGAAAGGGCTTCATTTTGCAAGGACTTTGGTATATATATTCGCCGAAGTTTACCACCCTTCGAATATAAATCCAAATGTCCAAGCTTGATGTGTTCCACCTTGATCTGTATGAGTTCGCTGACTCGTGCGCCGGTCGCTGCCAGAAAACGTATAACAAAGTACCAGAACAGTTCACCATCCCGTTTGAGGCAGGTTTTGAAATATTCATAATCCGCCTCGCTGATGACATTTTCCAGAAATGCTTTTTGCTGCACACGTACAAACGGCATTTTTAAGTTCTCTTTACCGATACTTTCCAAGTAGCAATTAATTGCTCGCAGACGCAGGTTGACCGTCTTTGGCTTATAGCTTTCTATTAGCCAAACCTTATACGCTCGCAGGTTCTTTTTTGTGATACCATCGTACTGCGAGTTGTATTGCCGTAGGGCAAAAAGATACGAGGATATCGTGTTCTCCGAGAGATTTGTACCTCTCAAATGTCTTTCAAATTCTTCTATCATAGTGAAAGACCTCCTTTCACTACGATATTATACCTATAGACTTTTAACAAGCGGGAGCAACTCTTCGATTTTCTGAACGATGCGCTGCTGCTCGTTTAAGGGCGGTAAAGGAATAAAAACCTCATTTATGTTGGTCACTGCCAATCCAGGCTGTGCTGTTGCAGTGGCGAATTGATTTAGGTTAAGTGCGGTAAGAAAGAGGCAGGCCCAGGTAACATTAACACCCGAATATGTTTCAACGCATACAGCGTGTTCTGTGGCGTAGAATTTACCTGTACCTCGGTTGATATTGCCACACAGAGCGCCTTGCCTTCCGATTATAGGATAATCACCAGAGCGATTGGATTTGGCAACATAGCCTCGAATTCCGTTTCCACCATAACAGGGATAAGAACCGGGAAATGGATTTTCATGGATTTCTGCAGCTTGAATATTTTTTCCCGCTTGAAGCGTGAATATGTTCCTGATTTTACACCAGCACCAGCTTTCCGGTATTTCAAACGGCAGTTCATCATCAATACAACGCTCTGTACCGTCCAACTTCTCATAATGAGAATAACGGGTTGTTGGACAATGGAGCAAGTAGATTCAGCATTGCTTTAATTGCTGATATAATTCTATGCTGTTCTGCCAGTGGCGGCACTGGTAAAAGCATGGAAGAGAATTCATCAAATTTCAAGCTCTCAACAGTTGTGACGGATTTCACCAATTCTTTAAGAATGTATGGCTCAAAAGCTTTTATTCCATAGTACAGCCATTCCGATATGTCGATGTCATAAAGTTTAAAGGCTTTAATGTCTTGATTTATAGTACTGTCGATCCCCAGTGTACATAGTGGGAGTAACCTCTTCAGGATACCACTGCGAGCAACCAGAAGTAATGTACCCGCTGGGTATAATTGCATTGTTGATGCTGCCAATTTAGTGATATGCATCTCAGAGTCTGTAATCACTGGTCGTTTCATATCCTTCGAAGTTACCCACGGAATATCACCATTCCAGAACTGAGGATTTGACATCGAGGGTGTTTTTCCACTACTGAATACACCAAATGACGAAAGTCTCGCCCACGCCCAATTTTCTGGTATTTCAAATGGTATCTCGTCATCGATGCAGACTTCTTCGGAGCCACGCTTTTCATAATGAGAATTATCCCTTCTGAAAATGACGGATTCGTGCTTATCTTTTTTGATTTTTCCTTCAGCTATTAACTTTTGCTTCTCTGCACGAATACGTTCCAGAAGGAGAGATGCCGGCTCGTCTGCGGGATCTTGTGGAACAAGTTTTCCTTGTACAGCTTCCTGCAAAATAGATTTTTTGAGAAGGTCAGGAAAGCCAATGTTCAGATTGGATAGTCTAATTTCTGAAGTATTATATTGTTCTAAAATTGGTATCAGTGATTGGAATTTATCTACAATACGTTGTTGCTCTTGTACCGGTGGTAGGGGAAAATATATTGCATTCAATGCTGTCTGAACCAGATGCTTGATGGTCATTCCCTTACTTTTCTTATCGAGAATCTTATTCCCTTTATAGCATTCCATCAACAAACGAAAGTAGTAAGGATTTATTCCACCATAGAATCTGACACGGTGTAGAGCATTTTGATAGTACATTTCTTGATCATTTTCCCAAATTGCAGAACGACCTACATCGCCACCTTCGCAAATTAGAAGATCTCCCTTTTTCAATTTGTATTTTGAAATCTCATTTTCTTCAAAGCGAGCTTCTTTAACCTTAGTCAAGTCAATCCCGTTCCAATATACATTTATACTGCATAGATAAGGCTTGTAGTCTCCCTGATTTTTTGCTTTATCAAGAGTTTTACCAAGCTCTGTTATAGCAATCATTTTAAGTGTAACCCACTCCCAACTCTCCGGAATCTCAAACGGCACCTCATCTGCAATACATACCGGTTCCTTCTTTCCAATCTTCTCATAAGGCAAATTATTGATACTTAATAAGTAAGCGCAAAATATTAATGCGGTCGGATACAAAATTACTCCAGCCCTTTGCGAGTTGGAGTAATTCACTATAATTCACATGCGATTTTTGATAGATTGGAGTTTTTCACTCCAAGGTGCCAGCTCTGCCAGCTGTTCATCGGTCATATCTTTACTTGGCCGGTGCTCCAGTAAAAATTTAAGATATCCATAAATATTCAGATCGTATGCTTTTGCCATCTCAACCATTGTGTAGACTACCGCACTGGCATTCGCTCCGTCAACGGAATTGCTGAAGAGCCAGTTCTTCCGGCCTACTGCGAATGGACGAATTGCATTCTCACTGAGATTATTGGTAAAGCTGCACCGTCCGTCTTCCAGATAAGTCTCCGCTGTATCACGTCGGTTAAGAACGTAATTCACGGCTTTATCCATCCGGGTATTCCGGACGGGCTTCTGCTGATCGAGCCACGACCAGAAAGCCTCCAGAACGGGTTTTTCCTTCTCGAGACGCAGCTGCTTCCGCTTTTCATAATCACCGGGATACTTTTTGTTAATGGAGTCCTCAATGGCGAACAACCGGTTGCAGTACTGGACGCCCTGCACTGCCGGCTGGCTGTAGTCATACTGTTTTCCTTTGGGAACGGCGTCGATAAAGTATCGACGGATATGCGCCCAACAAGAGCAGCGTCTGATCCTCGGAAGATTGTTGTATCCCTGATATCCATCCGTTTCCAGGTATCCGCTGTAGCCTTCCAGAAACTCCCTTGCATGGCTGCCACTCCTGGTAGGGGAATAGCCATACAGGATGATCGCCGGAAGTCCATCCTCGCCGCTTCGGAACAGCCACATGAACGACTGGGTCTGGGCCTGGCGCCCTTCCTCTTTTAACACCTGGACCCGTGTCTCATCTGCCATTGCAAAACTGCGCTTCAGCAGCTCCCGATGAAAGTAATCATACATCGGCTGGAAATAGTTCTGCGAACAGTAGATGATCCAGTTGGCAAGGGTGGTCCGGCTGATCTGAGCCCCATACTGCTTCCAGTCTTTTTCCTGCCGGTAAAGGGGAAGCCCGTTGGCATACTTCTGGTACATGGTCCATGCAACAGTGGATGCTGAGGCAGGACCTTTCCCAACCAGAGCCGCCGGAACCTGAGACTTTATGATCACAGGCTTTTCCGTATCGCCGAGTCCTTCCTTGCAGGATGGACATCCGTAACTCTGGCTGTAGTATTCGATCACTTTACAGGTGGCAGGAATGAATTCCAGTTCCCGGCGGACATACTCCTCACCGATCAGGACCATCTGTGTGCCGCATACCGGACAGATCTGTTCTTCTTCGGGAAGAGGGATCACTACTTTTTCAACCTTCAGGCCTTTGAAGAGATCCTCGTGGGTTGCCTTCTTTTTACGGGTATGTTCCTTGATCACAGTTTCTACTTCCAGCAGGGATGGATCCTCTTCCACTTCCGCTTCATCGAAAAGGTTCTGTTGTCCCGGAATATCATCGGATCTTTTTTCGCTGGATGAGCCGAAAAGCTTTTTGGTCAGATAATCTACCTGTTCCTGAAGCGCTTTCTCGTGACTGGATTTTTCGTCAATGATAAGACGGAGAGATCGGATCAGTTCAGTCTGTTCGGATACCATTGTTTTCAGTTGTGATACCGTATCTTTCAGCTCTCTGAGCTGGATATCTTTTGCACTGGAAGCCATCGTTTCCCTCCTCGGTTCTGATACCTTTATTATATCAGAAACGGGGCTTTTACTAAAGGAAAATAGCTCCTGAAAAATGCCGAATCTACAGGGGATTTCCGTATTTTTCTGTGCAGGATTTCTGCTAAGATCCAGATGATTTTTTACTCTGCTTTGAGGGCTTTGGGCTGGTCAATATCGATCCCGGACATCAGCCAGTCAAACTCCCGCCAGGAAAGGTTCCGGACTTCCGACTGCTTCCTGGGCCATTGATAGCCGCCGCGGACAGACAGCCGCTTATAGATCAGAACGAAGCCGTCCGGTTCACGGAACAAGGCTTTGATCCTGTCCCGTCTTCTTCCGCAGAAAAGGAAGAGAGCACTGGACGAGGGATCCATCTTAAGCTGGTCCTCGATAACGGCACAGAGTCCGTCAATGGACTTCCGCATATCGGTGTAGCCGCAGACAATGTAGATCTTTTCAAGTCCGGAGATATCCCCTAACATGAGATCTCCTGAATCAGGCGGAATATCCTGGTGAGCAGGACCGGATCTGCATCATTGCTGATGTGGACTGTGATATCCTTCATGGCAACTTCGATCGTATGTGAATTGTCAAGGTGCGAGTTTAGCATCTGTGATGCTGTATGCTGTTCCGGGATGTGATCCGGAACAATGTCAATGGGGACCACGTCCTGTTTCGGGCGGGGAACCGGAGAATGACCATAATTCGCTGCTGGGATCTGATCCGCTGCCGCTTTCCGGCAACGGCTGACCCAGTTGTAAAAGGTGCTTACTGCAATGTCGTTTTCACGGCACCAGTCAGCATCTGTCATGCCGCTCTGGCGGCATTCATTGATAAGCCTGATCTGTTCCGCCATCGGAACACGGGCTTTGCGAGTACCTGCCATAACCTATCCTCCATAATTGTAGTGAAATAGTCTAAATATCTTTCGACTCTACAATTATAGGCAAAACTTGAGGATCAGGAAATCCGCAGGAATATTTGGCGCTTACCTTAATAAAGCAATATATGCTATACTGAGAACAGTTGTAATTTATTATAAGTATCAGATAAACCGTTAAGTGGGGAGAGTAACAATATGCAGTTAGGATGGATAGACTTTTCAAAGGAAGACCGGCAGAAGGCATTAGATGTGATTAACCTTCTGAGTGAACAGGGAGCAGTCGATGAACTGGGAATCGGTATAGTTCGTGATGCTTTTGCTAATTATTTCTTTCCTGGAACCTCCACCATCCAGACTAGGGCAAAGTATTTCCTTATTGTCCCATATGTGCTAAGAGAAGCTGTTGATGGCAGATATGGAAAGGATGCCAATAGAGTTTTAAGAGCTATAGATTCTGCTGAAAAAGATTGTGGTATTAGATTGTTGAAGGCGAATCCAAAGGCAGAGGGAGTTATCGGAACTCGTGTATTGCCAAAAGGCTGGGTGGCTAGAAAGCCATCCGATATTTACTGGAATGGTATTCGCACCTATGGAATATTTTGTGATTATGGTTTATCTATTTCTGAATATGTTTTATTGGCAACGAAACTTCGAGAAGAGAAGAAGGTTAGCCGGTTTGGAAACAGAAATGATGATGCAGAGGAAAATGATAAGGATGATTCAGATGCAGGAGATATCGGCAATATTAGATTCTGGAATCTTCCGATTTATCATGATGACTGGCGAGACAACCTTACAATAGAGTTGACGCAGGAGGAAGCTTTTTATCTGGATAAGCAGATTCAGAAGTCAACGAAAGGGTCTCTTTTGGAATATGTGTTGAAAAATCACATTGATTTGAATGAATATGATGATTTTGCTTCTTTGACGGCTGAACTATCAGAGAAAGTAAGTGAAAAGCTGGCATATATGATGAAGCTTGCCTGCGATTTTAATAATCTAGTGTATATGGCAAGAGTAAGATACAATGTCATGCTTTCAGAAGGCGAGAATACATACGCAAATGATGAATGGAGCAGGTTGCTTCCGGATATAAGGCATAATTCGACAGTCGACCTGGATGCTGTCATTGCAGAATTGCAGCTGATAAATCCAAGAGCAAAGAGCTTTCTATGTGGGATACAAGCAGCATTTATGGCATCTGATATTGATATGGCAGATGAGCTGATTCGTAAGAGGGAACGGAGTCTGAAAGGAGCAGCCAGAGCAAAGCTAAGCAGAACAAAGGAATTTGATCATTCAAAATGGGTAGGCGGTGGGATGCTTGATTACAGATTCTCAAATGCCAGAAGAATTGTGAATGACATATATACCGGGGAGGTGAGTGCTGATGTTTAGACCGGATTCAAACCGAGATAGAACTGATTACAGCGGTATTTTGATGCCTCCGGACGGATATAGACTAGACAGAGCAGTAGGCACTACCTATTCACTTGACCTGGAAGCACTCACAGCTGTGGCTATATGCCTTGGATTATCTGAGGAAACAGATAGTAAGCTTATGCAAAATCCAATTGGTATGCTGAATGCATTGCAGAAGGTATCAGATAAAATCGTGCTGTTTTGTGAAGCAGGACAGATTAAAGTGCCAACAAAACCAACTGCACTATCTATTTTATTAGAGAAAATGGTAGTAGAGGTTGCACTGCCAAAGGATAGACAGCTTGGTCGATACCCGTCATTTCATCCGAAAACATGGGTATTAGCATATGTAAACGCTGATGGGGATAAAAAATATCGTTTTGTGGTAATGAGCAGAAACCTGACTTTTGACAGGAGCTGGGATATCAGCTTTGCAATGGATAGCAGTAAAAATGTCAGACAGAAGAAAAAGACAGAAGCAATCTGTGATTTTCTGGATTATCTTGTAACAAATGTGCATAATACCAGCAATAATGCCGGAAAGAAAAGAAATCTGATTCGTGGATTATGTGCAGACATTAAGGATGTATCTTTTTCGCTTGATAGTAAAATATTTGGAGAGAATTTTGAAGTGCTTCCGCTTGGTATCGGAAAAAATGCCTACCGGATGCAGGATGATATTCTATTTTGCAAGGAAAGAGGAAATGCCAATTCGACATTTAATGAGCTTGTAGTGATGTCCCCGTTTTTATCAGAAAGTGTGATTGCTGATTTTAACCTTAAAGACAGGGCATTGTCAGACTGTAAGAGAACACTTATTACCAGAAGGTCTGAGCTTGGAAAACTTAAAGCATCAGATGTAGATAATTTTACTATCTAT
Source organism: Luxibacter massiliensis (assembly GCF_900604355.1). Classification (NCBI taxonomy): domain Bacteria; kingdom Bacillati; phylum Bacillota; class Clostridia; order Lachnospirales; family Lachnospiraceae; genus Luxibacter; species Luxibacter massiliensis. The sequence continues at coordinate 42,460 of NZ_UWOE01000001.1, forward strand.
GTATTAAAGGATGAGATTATAGATGGTGAGGACGAAATCTCAGATGAACTTGCGGATAAAAAGAAACAGGATATTCATGCAAAAATTTATCTGAGAAGGAAATATTCAGATGTTGACCTGTATCTTGGTTCCATGAATGCTTCCTATTCTGCAATTAATAAAAATGTTGAAATGATGCTGTGGCTTGGTACAAAGAATATGTATCTGAATGGGAATAAATTCTTAGAAGATATATTCTGCGGACCGGCACAAGATGCTAAGAATCCATTTGAACAGGTTACAGTTGCGGATGCTGTTTTGGAAACAGAAAGTGATAATAGAAATCTGCTGGAGCAGAAAATCAAAGACTTGTGCCGTGTGAAAAGGCAGGCTGTAATTTCAGAGGATAGTGAGAATGCCGGAAAGTACAAGATAGAGGTTGAGTTCAGTGGTATTGAATTTGATAGTGAGGTTACAGTATCACCATTTAATTCAAAGCAGGAGCAGACATTGTCAGAACATATAGAATTTTCAGAGCTTGAGATATTACAGTTATCTGAGTTCTATGAGATTACTGCAAGATCAGGTGATGATACAATCCGCAGAATTATTATGATCCCTACAAGTGGTTTCCCGGATGACAGAGAAAGTGCGGCAGTAAACAGTGTGGTAAAAGATAGGGCATCATTTGTTGAGTACATAGCGTTTGTACTTGGCAATGATTATGTAGCATCTATGCTTGAAGGAAAGCAGATGGGAGAATCCGGATTTTTTGCTACTTCGAGTGATGCAATGCCGGCACTCTATGAAAAGATGTTAAAAACATCTGTGGAAGAGCCGGAAAGAATAAAAGACATTGGATATGTGCTTAAGATGGTTACAGATAAGGATATTATACCGGACGAATTCCGCAAGCTGTATGAGACTTTTTGTAATATTTTGAAAATCAGAAGATAACGAGGTGATGTTATGTCACAATTTAATATAGATGAAATTGAAAAGCGTACCCTCTCCAGTCTGAAGGATTTTCAAAGAGCGACTGTTGAGAGAGTGGATTATCTGTTCAGGCATAATCAGAATCGTGTGCTTGTAGCAGATGAGGTGGGCATGGGAAAAACTCTTATTGCTAGGGGAGCAATTGTAAAGACTGCAAGGCTTAGAATGGAAGAGAAAGATGATCTGTTTAAGGTAATTTATATCTGCTCTAATCAGAACATAGCAAATCAGAATATCAGAAAGCTTGATGTAACAGGAAAGAATGCCATCGGTTCAGTATCAGATACCAGACTGTCTATGCAGCATTTAAAGATTACCGAGCAGGAGAACGATCCACAGATAAAGGAAGGCTATATACAGCTTATCCCGCTTACACCGGAAACATCTTTCCGCATGACCTCCGGAGGCGGAAGTGTGCAGGAAAGAGCACTTATGTATGCCATTTTAAGGAGAATGCCGGACTTTAAAGGTCATGCAGCTTCTCTTGAAAAATTTATGATAATGGATGCTGTAAAAGCATGGGATGGATGGGCAAAATGGAGCTTTGAAAATCGTGTGGCAGAATGCGAAAAGATGACGAAAGGTGTATACCCACAAAATGTGATAGATAAAATACTGAATTATCAGGAATATGAAAGTATAAGGGAAATGCTGCTTAATCATTTGCATGAAAGAAGATACAATAAACAGCTTACATATTCCAATTATTATGTGATGAATAAGCTTCGTGTGATGTTTGCGAGAATCAGTGTATCCATGCTTGAGCCGGATCTGGTAATCATGGATGAGTTTCAGCGATTTAAGTTCCTTTTGTCATCCGATGACAGTGAGCTTGGTATCCTTGCACACAGTTTCCTTAGTGGACATGATACAAGGGTGCTTCTATTGTCGGCTACACCATATAAATTGTATTCTACCCTTGAAGAGATAGATGAAAATCAGCTTGATGAGCATTATGCAGAGTTTTTTCAGGTTATGAACTTTCTTTTTGATGATGAAGTCAAAGATACTAAATTCAAGGAAGTGTGGAAGAATTATTCTCATGCTCTAAGTGAGTTGAAAGCAGGAGATAGTGCTATTATCCGTATGAAGGAACTGGCAGAGAATGCGATGTATCAGGGAGTCAGCAGGACAGAGCGTATATCAGTCATGGATTCAGGTGATTATACGGATGACAGCAGCGTGAAACATCATTTGCAGATAGATGAAAATGACATAAACTCCTATATACAGATGTCACGATTGCTGTCAAAAACAGATTCAAATCACACTTTACCGGTAGATTATGCAAAGAGCTGTCCGTATCTTATGTCCTTTATGAAGAAATATAAGATTAAGGAGCAGATTGAAAAATATTATACAAAACATCCGGATGAATTTGGAAGTGAAAGAGAACAAAGTCTTTTGTGGCTGAATCGCAATAAAATCAATAAATATGATGAACTGCCGAAAACCAATGCAAGGCTTGAAGCATTGAAAGAAAAGGCATTTACCGGTGGGGCAGAAAAATATCTGTGGATTCCTCCATCACTGCCATATTATGAGATGCAGGGAGCATATAAAAACAGTAAAGGATTTTCAAAAATACTTGTTTTTTCTGCATGGGAGATGGTTCCACGAATGATAGGTGCACTTGTTTCCTACGAAGCGGAAAGACTTACAGTTGGAAAACTGGTACATCAGATTAAGAACCAAGATAAGAAGAATACAGGTTATTTTGCGGAAGGTTCGAGGAGATACCCGGTGGCAAGACTGAGGTTTAATGTCTCAAATGGAGAAGTAAGAGGCATGAGCCTATTTGCACTGCTTTACCCATCTAAGACACTTTCGGATATGTATTTACCGATTGAGTCATTGAATAATCATGAATCATTGGAAGTAATAGAAAAATCGGTACGGCTGAAATTGAAAGAGAAGCTTGCAGTAATCGATGAAAAGTATAGTAATTCGTCTAGCAATAAGGAGGATGCCAGATGGTATTATCTTGCACCGATGCTCATGGATGGAGTCTTTTATGCAAAACATTGGATAGACGATATTGTGTGGGAAATGAATGCTGATGAAGAGGATACAACATCTGAGGTCAGAAGCAGTTCGAAGGATAAAAGAAATAAAGGATTTATTGCTCATATTGATAGGCTAAGAAGTTATCTCGATGCACCGGAAGAGATTCATCTTGGAAGAAAGCCGGATGATCTTCTGGAAACATTGGTAAATATGGTATTAGGATCGCCAGCAATATGCATCTATCGTTCAAATGGAAGAAGCACAGCCAGAGCAACATCACTGGCAAAAGTGTTTGTGAATAATTTTAACTTACCAGAGTCAACAGCTATTATTGACCTTGCCTATGGTAGATGCAGAGATGATAATTCCCATTGGCAGAATGTACTTAAATACTGTAAGGATGGCTGCTTTCAGGCAATGATTGATGAGTATATCCATATGTTGAAAGAAACGGCGGGTTTTCAGTCAGAGGGTAACCAGTATCAAATCGTTCATGATATGATGATGGATTCATTGAAAATACATACAGCTACCTATATCGCTGATACTTATCCTGATTTCAAAAAGCGTATTAACGGAGCTTACAAGAAAAGTGACGGGTGTCGAATCAGGTCAAGTTATGCGGTAGGATTTACAAAGGATGCGGGAGATAATTCCAAGGTAGTCATGCGTAAAGAAAACATTAGAAATGCATTTAATTCACCAATGCGTCCGTTTGTGCTTGCTACAACATCTATCGGGCAGGAAGGACTTGATTTTCATAACTACTGTCGTGTGATTATGCACTGGAATCTTCCTAGAAATCCGATTGATCTTGAGCAGAGAGAGGGAAGAATTAACAGATTTAAGTGCCTGGCAATCAGACAGAATGTTGCCGATAAATATGGTAAGGCAGTCGGAATGGAGTTTAAGCGTGACATTTGGAAAGAAATGTTTGAAGCAGCAAAAGCGGAAAAGCAGGATGATCAATCAGAACTTGTACCATTCTGGTGTTTTGGGAAAAATCAGAGTGTAAAGATAGAGAGACTTGTGCCAATGTATCCGATGAGTAAGGACGAGGTGAATTATGAAAGACTGATAAAGATTCTATCTCTTTATCGGCTCACATTGGGTCAGGCAAGGCAGGAAGAACTTCTGGAATATTTGTTCAAGGAATTTAAAGATACAAGCGGATTGAAAGAATTATTTATTGATTTGAGTCCGTTTTCAAAAGGAAAAGAGGGCTGATGAAATGAGAATACTTTTTTGCAATATAGCATGGATGAAAGAATACCATGGAAACGAAGATGGAAGGGATATTCCAGTAAATGGCGGAAGTTTTGTCAATGAGACCGGAGATGCACATGAAAAGTATAATTTCACACCAGTGAATATAGAGGGTAAGGAAGGTTTATATTGTTTGGGATTCTTCGAGACAAAATCACATAATGGGAAAGATGTCAATCAAATGCGGATAGAGAATATTGCAGGTTGTGATCTATGTAAAAAAGAAGAATCAGTAGATGATGTACTTGTTGTATATTGCGCGAAACATCCGGCACATAAATTCACAACAGTTGTTGGATGGTACAAGCATGCTACCGTTTACAGACATTATCAAGAGGCGGTGTTTGCTCCTGAAGATATACAATATTACAATGCAATAGCCAAATCGTCTGATTGTGTTTTGCTTCCTCCAGGAACCAGATCAAGAAAAGTTCAATGGGAAGTTCCAAGAAAATCAAGTGGTTGGGCTTATGGTTTTGGACGAGCGAATGTCTGGTATGCCAGTGAAGAGGATCGCAGGTTGCAAGATTATCTTACAAGGTTAGAAAAGCAGATTAACGAATATGATGGCGAAAATTGGATTGAAAAGTATGCTGAGTAGGTGTTAAACCAAGGATAGAACAGGGAGGAATAGCAATGGCGTATGGAAAGTCTATAGAGCTGTTTTTGGTCAATGGAACAGCGGATAGCTTGACTATAGCGGAGTTGTCAAATTGGAATGGAAAAGCAATTAAGATACCAAGAATAGAAGTGTCTTCGTGCTATAGAGAGGATATTGCTCAAGCGGGAGTATATTTCCTCTTTTGCAAAGAAGATGATGGAACAGATTCAGTATATATCGGAGAAGCGGAAAATGTAAAAGAACGTTTGTTGCAACATTTGCGAGACTATCAAGCTGAAAAAGAGAAATATTATTGGACCACGGCAGTGATTTTTATAGGGAGAGACCTGAACAAGGCATTGATTCGTTATCTTGAAAATCGATTTGTAGACATTGCAAGACAGTGTAAACGATATCTGGTGCTTACAAAAAACACTTATCGAAATACGGTGATGAAGGAATCACAAATAGCAGTTATGGAAGAATTTATTGATAATGTGAGAATTTTGATAAGTGTTTTAGGATATAAAGTATTGGAACCAGTCAATAAACCAGCAACTATAGAAGAAAATGATGGTAACGAAATTGAAAAAGAAGAAATAAAGTTGCACTTAGAAAGAACAGTGAAGGGAATAGGAAAGATAGAAGCTGATGGTATTCGTACATCTGAAGGTTTTGTAGTGCTAAATGGGAGTCATATTGCTCCAGAGGATGATGAGACAATCTCAGCAGGTATTAAAGAAAAGAGAAATAAAGCTAATATTGTAGAGGGTATTCTACAGGAGGATGTTTTGTTTTCAAGTCCATCTGGTGCAGCAATGTTTGTGGTAGGTAAGAGTGCTAACGGATTGACAAGCTGGAAAAATGCAGACGGTATTACACTTAAAGATATTGAAAGCGATGAAACAAAATGAAACTAATGTTATTGCGAATCGAATGAGAATTAGGAGATAAGGAGATGTACGATGCCATTTAAGATAGTTCGCAACGATATAACAAAAGTAAAAGCAGATGTGATTGTAAATACTGCCAATCCGAATCCAATATGTGCAAGCGGTACAGACTTAGCCATATATGAGGCAGCAGGAAAAGAAAAGCTTCTCGCAGAAAGAACGAATATCGGCAAAATTGCAAGAGGTGATATTGCTGTTACCGGTGCATATAATCTAAAGGCAAAATATATTATTCATACAGTAGGACCGGTATGGACAGACGGAAAGAATCATGAATTTGAAATTCTCGAGAATTGTTATCGAAAATCATTACAGAAAGCATTGGAGCTTGAATGTGAAAGTATAGCATTTCCACTGATTTCGACAGGTGTATATGGATTTCCCAAGGATAAGGCATTACAGATTGCTGTGTCAGTATTCAGTCAGTTTCTTACTGAAAATGAAATGGAAATTATACTTGTAGTGTTTGATAAAAGGTCTTTTCAGCTGTCCGGTCAGATTGTTGGGGATATTGATTCCTACATAGATGCTAATTATGTCAAGGAAAGTCATAGAAAAGAATATCCGGTGCGAAGCAGAAGCAACGCTCGCATGAGAGAATTGCCAGAGGAAGCGTTCTATGAGGAAATGCTTCAAAGAGAAGCAGAAGATAACTATCCACTTGAGGAAGATATAGGGTTAGCAGAGCCTTGTATGCTGTCAGCAGACATTTCTTTGGAAGACCAGCTTGCAAATATTGGCGTTTCATTTCATGATAAATTATTTGAGCTGATCGACGAATCGCATCTTGATAATAAGGATGTGTGGAAACGGGCAAACCTTGATAGAAAACATTTTTCAAAGATTCAATGTGACCAGAATTATCATCCAAAGAAGAAGACTGTGATGGCACTCTGCATTGCACTGAAGCTTGATCTGGAACAGTCGAAAGACTTACTTGCCAGAGCAGACTGGGCATTTAGCCCAAGTAGTAAGGTGGATCTGATCGTGCAGAAGGCTATTACAGATAAGCAGTATGATATTATGCAGCTGAATGTGACATTATTTAAGTATACGAATGAAATTCTTGGAGTATAGGAGCAAGATTGATATGTGGGATGACATATATAAACCGAATTCTATTTGCAGTGAGGGTGGCACGATTATTGCAGATGAGGAATATAAAGAATCGTGTAGGATAACCTTGGAAAGATGTGAAAGATATGATGCAATTACATGTGGAGTATATGGATGTATGATGCATACAGCTTTTTGTGATAAAAGTCATAGTCAGGAAGTATTTGATAATATGAAAAAAGACTTGCAGGAATTCATAGATAAGGATACAACAGCGGATGAAGAAAGTATTTTCTATGAAGAGTTTACAAGTAAATATTGATTAGTAAATGTTACGTCGGTACTCACATAGTATCGGCGTTTGTTTTTTATCTTAAAAGTGTCGCCCGAACAGCGACCATATGAAGATGACTTTTAATTATACTCATATTGTAACAGAGAAAGAGAGGTGCCGGAGTAATCCGGGGATTGGAGGCATATATGTACGGAGCAATTTTAGGAGATATTATTGGAAGCCCGTTTGAGTTTGACAGAGGTGATAAAACAAAGAACTTTGATTTGTTTAGTGAAGGCTGTGGCTTTACAGATGATTCTGTTATGACAATAGCAGTTGGAGAAGCTCTCATGGCAGTCGGACCAAAAGCTGCAGTAAAGGAAATTGAAGAGGCGGTAGCATCCAATATGCAGGATTGGGGAAAAAGATATCCACATGCAGGTTATGGTGGAAGCTTCAGACATTGGCTTAAAGAAAATAATCCGAAGCCATACGGAAGCTATGGAAATGGTTCAGCCATGAGAGTGTCAGCGGCAGGCTGGCTTTATGATTCAATTGAAAGAACAAGAGAGGTAGCAAGAGCGACAGCAAATGTGACACATTATCATCCAGAAGGTATAAAGGGTGCAGAGGCAACTGCAAGTGCAATATACATGGCAAGGAATGGCTCTTCAAAAGAAGAGATCAAAGAGTATATAGAGGGAGAGTTTAACTATAATCTTGATAGAACACTTGATGAGATCAGACCTGAATATCACATGGATGAGACATGTCAGAGAACAGTACCAGAGGCAATCATCGCATTTCTGGAATCCAAGGATTTTGAGGACGCAGTGCGTAATGCAGTATCACTTGGTGGAGATACGGATACACTTGGAGCCATTACAGGAAGTATTGCAGAAGCATTTTATGGAATCCCTGCTGTGCTGATTGCAGAGTGTAAAAGTCGGATTGATAAGGGACTGATGACGGATGTCCTTGATGAATTTGATCATGTTCTTGGCAGGAGCATGGATACTTATTCAGATGAAATGGATGAGATACAGGCAGATCAGATGATTGAGGCAGCAATCGATCAGTATTATATTCAGCAGGATAAAAATGGAATGTTGTTATTTATGGAAGTTATGGTAACAAGAATGCAGCAGGCAGGAGAAGTTGTTGTTCCATATATTACGGAAAATCCTTTTATGTCGGAAGAACAGATAAGTAAAGTAAAGGCTGGTGACACGATTTCACTTGACCATGATGTAAGACTTAAAATAGAAACTGTAAAAGATGCTGATGAAAAAGAATGGATTGGAGTATTTACATCTTCTGATGAAATGCATAAGGGTTCTGCTGGAAATGTGCAGATGAATCAGTCTATTGAATCAATACTTCGTCTGGCTCTTAATTGGGAACAGGTAAATGGAATTGTGATTAATCCTTTTGGTAAGTATATTCAGATGACAAAGAAGATGATAGAGCTTTTAATCAATGGGTATGAACATTATGAGAATGAAAGGAAGATCAAAGATGATGAGAACAATTAAAGTTACGGGAAAAGGAAAAATAGCAGTAAAGCCGGATATGATCCGATTATATGTAAACAAGGAAGAACTTTGCCATGAATATGAAGATACTCTTCGCAGATCAACAGAAGTGATATGCTCCCCCTATAGGAGACAGTGAAACAAAACACTGTTTCCATAGGGGGGAGATATTTATGTCCAAAAGCAAGGTGGCATACGAAAAGAAAATAGAGATCGTGCGGGACTACCTGAATGGTCGAGTGGGGTATAAAGAAAGTATACGGCGAGCAAATAACAGTGCGGCGTCATTCCGCCGCTGGGTGCATTTGTATGAAGAAAAGGGAGCGGCGGGACTCCTGCCAAATTCCAAGAACAATATATATCCGGAAGAAGTAAAGCGAAAAGCAGTCCAGGAATACCTTTCTGGTAATGGTAGCTTGGAATATATCTGTGAAAAATATGAGATCAGATCAACAGACCAACTTCGCAAATGGATAAAGGTGTATAATGCTCATGGAGACTTCAACTCAGTCAGGTTTTCCGGAGGAGGAAGCTACATGAAGCAAGGCAGAGAAACCACACAGGAAGAGCGCATTGAAATTGCTAAGGATTGCATTGCCAGTGGGAAAAACTATGGAGAAATGGCTCTAAAATATCAGGTGAGCTATCAACAGGTACGGACCTGGACACTTAGGTTTGAGCAGATGGGCGCGGCAGGGTTGGAAGATCGGCGAGGCCGCCGGAAAAAAGACCAAACTCCCCGCACTGAACTGGAAAAAGCCCAAATCGAAATTGAGCAACTCAAGCACAAGCTGTATCTGGCAGAAATGGAGAATGCTTTGCTAAAAAAATTGGACGAGATAGAGAGGAGAGATGCTTGGAAGAAGTGAGACAGCGCCGTACTTATCAAGCCATTCAGGAGTGCCACCAGGAGCAGGGGTTCCCCATTGAGGCAGCCTGCAAGCTACTCCATGTGGCCCGTTCCGCTTACCATAAGTGGGCCACTGGAAAGCGGAGCCGCAGAGCCACAGAGAATGAGCGGTTGGCAGATCAGATCGAGAAAATTCATTCTGAAAGCCCAGACAAGGGTTATCGTAGGCTCAATGATGATCTGCGCCATGACTACGGTATCCGCATCAATGACAAGAGAGTGCTTCGTATCTGCCGGGCCAGAGATATTCGGTCTACCGTGAAGTACAGTAACCACGGCTGTACCAGGCGAGCCAAGAACCCTCAGTATCTAGCTGAAAACCTACTGGATCGCCAGTTCTATGCGGAAAAGCCAAATGAAAAATGGCTGACCGATGTAACCGAGTTCAAATGGTATGAAGGTATTGAAGTACATAAAGTCTATCTCAGTGCCATTCTGGATCTCTATGATCGGCGTATTGTGTCCTATGTCATTGGTGAACGCAACGATAACCCTCTTGTATTCAAAACCTTTGATAAGGCTGTAAAGGCAAATCCAGGTGCTCACCCCTTGTTCCACAGTGACAGAGGCTTTCAGTATACAAACCGAACATTCCACCACAAACTCGTGCAGGCAGGGATGACACAAAGCATGTCCCGTGTGGCCCACTGCATTGACAACGGCCCCATGGAGGGGTTTTGGGGTATCTTAAAGCGGGAGCGCTACTACGGCAGACGCTTTACCGGCAAGAAGGAACTTGTCCAGATGATCAAACACTACATCCGCTACTACAACACCAGAAGAGTACAGCGAAACCTGGGTGTGCTGACACCCATGGAAAAGCACGAATTGTATCTCGCTGCATAAAAAGCGGCCAGCAGCACACATAGGCTACTGGCCGGGAAAGTTTTATATTTTTTCACTGTCCTCTTGACGGGGAGCGGTTCAAAGATACAGAGCTGCTCAAGGATTTATTTGAAAAACTTGGATTTCAGAGAAAAGACCTTAAAACAGTATATTTTAATGTTGATACAGAATATGAAAGCTATCAGGACAGGGATAAGAGTTGGAAGCGAAGATTTGAGGGATATAAGTATATTCATCATATGAAAATAGAGTTTGCTTCTGATAACAAAAAGCTGGGACAGGTGCTATATGCTTTGGCACATAGTTCATTAAAACCGGAGTTTTCTATTGAATATACTGTAGCTGATGTAGAAAAATGTAAAAATGAGCTGTTACATAAAGCGATTGAGGATTCCATTCAAAAGGCACAGGTACTTACGACAGCAGCGAATGTGAAACTGGATGAAATACAGGCAATTGATTATTCATGGGGAGAGATAGATTTTGTAACAAAGCCATTGAATGAAATGAGATTAATGGAGTGTACGGAATGTGAAATGAGTGCACCGGGAGCATATGATATAGATATTGAGGCAGATGATATTAATGTTACTGATACGGTAACTGTAATATGGGAAATTGCATAAAGAGGAAGATATAAATAGATTAGACGAAAAGCAAGAGGCACCGTTATGTAGGCACCTCTTCTTTTTAAAGAGTTGGCTCTTTTCCTGATATGGGAAGTTGCATCTCTGGAGCATCGAGTAGCGCAGTGAAATTCTGCTGAATGATTCCTAGGGTTTTCAGCTTTTTCTGTAATTCCTGTTTTTCCCGGACGGTAGCAGCCTGTTCAGATTCAAGATTTTCAATCTGCTGCTGAATTTTATTAGAGCTTGGGATTTTGGTAACGCCGAGATCCTGAAGCTCTTTTTTTAGTGCATCGTGGAGTTGGTATTCTGCCTGATGCTTGGTGCGGTATGCTTTTGGATTTTTTGCAGATTTACAGTCTTCTATCACTTTACGGCAGAGCCGGTAAGAATCACAGTGTTTCTGAATGACTTTCTGTGTGCTCAGATCACTGTTGATTTGTGCTATTCTCTGATCAGCAGTTTTAACAGAAGCTTCAATGTCAGAAACATGCTGTTGGAAGTCTTCATAATTCAGCAGATTATTTTCAGAAAGATAATTGAACGTGCGGGCTGCTTCTTTTAGATTATTGAGTTTTGCCCAATGTTCAAATCCTTCTCGATTGCCTGCCGTTACATACGTGGAGATATTGATATACAGGCGAGCTTCTCTGGACAGATGCTTTGGAGTTTTCACTTTGCTACGATTTTTTGATAAGCGGATGCGGACATTTTCTTCACTATAATAACTTCCGAGAGATTTCATATAAGTGAAGTTCTTCTGCTCCGGTGCACGGAAGGACAGGTGTTTTCCTTGGCGGACTTCATATCCGGCTAACTGCATTTTTTGTAGAAATTCCTCATAGTTGATGGAAGTCCAGATTGCCTTATCAACTGTGACACGTAGCTTGGCTTTCCAACTGGTGCCACGATGATATTCCATGTTCTCTTTATAGCTTTTACCTTTTTCTCCGGTTGGCATACTGGTGGCAAGTCCATTTTCATGGCAAATGTGATTACTGATCCGGCAGATTTTATGGTAGCTCCGCTTATTGGAAACATACTTGTGATGATCAACAAAACTTGCTGCATTAAAGATGATGTGATTATGAATGTGATTTTTGTCAACATGAGTGCTGATCACGTATTCATATTTTCCTTTCAGTACTTCATCTGCAAATTGCTGTCCTAAGCGATGGGCGGTTTCTGCATCTGTTTCACCAGGCTTAAAGGACTGGATCAGATGAAATGCCAGGTTATCACCTTTATCCATTCCGTTCTTTTTTGTCTGTTCTCTCGTCATGGCAAATTCCAGATCAGCTGTTTCAGGAGAACAGCCAAAACTGGAAACAAGTAGTTTTTCATCAGTCTTGTCTGGATTCGTGATATAGTCCAGAGATTTCTTATCTGTTACTTTAATGGGGAAGATCTTAATATATGCCATAGTTCTTTCACCATCTCTTTCAATTCTTTCATTTCCTCTGGATATAGATCTCCGGTGGTATTTACCTTTTTTGCAATCTGATTGATATTTACGCCAATCTTGTGCATTTCCTCATATTGTTTCTTCAGTGGAGTTGTATCAGTGTTGACGATGTAACCGTCGATTGCCATTTTGCGCAGATAAGCTCCCATGTTTTTTGTTTTTGATTCTATCATCTTTCTGCGGATAAGCTTTCGTTCTTCTTCTGTGACATAAAAATGGATTTCTTTGTTTCGCTTTCTTTCAGCCATTAGCAGTTTCTCCTTTCTGAGAGGGCAGTAGTATCGTTGCTTTCAGCGTTTTTCAATTTAGGGTAGGGTACCCTGAATTGGGATTTCCCGGAAGTGTATCCTCACTTCCTGTCCTTGCTATTTACCGGTGGCACAGCCGCCGGAAGAGAGTCTTAAAAAAGAACCCTCTATAAATAAGGTACTGAGAGAAGAAAAAGAGGACATCGAAGCTCAGAAGTATGACGCAAGCATGATTCTGTGGTATAGTAAAATCTGAATGAAAAAGAAGAAAAGAGGTCAAACCGATGTCACGGAAAAACCATAAGATGATAGATGGGAGATTACTGCAAACGAATAAGAAGTATTCCCAGTTAAAAATGAAGCAGAAAGAAAAGATTGCGGAATGGATGTTTCAGGCAACCAGAGATTATTATATGAAAAAATGTACTTTTCCGAGTGACAAACATCTGGAAGAAGTGGTGGATTCTGTTTATGAAAAAATTGAAGATGCAGAAATCTGGATTCCGTATGGAGAGGTCTTCAAGCATTATAAATCCAAACGATCGGATATCAACAAACGTGTCAGAAAATCTCTGAATGAAAAAGAAGAGAGTCAGATTGAGAAGGTCTGTTTTATGAATATGTGTATGATTCAGGATCATAAAGGGAATGTACTGGCTCTGGATAAAGTAAATGATAGCTATACCGGTACAACTTTTCCAGGCGGTCACGTAGAAGCAAATGAGATTTTTCAGAAATCTATGATTCGGGAAGTCTGGGAAGAAACAGGACTTACGGTTGAAGCACCGAAGCTTGGAGGATTATATCATTGGCATAAGAGCGGAGTGCACTATGTTATTACCTTGTATAAAGCGGATAAGTTTACCGGAGAATTAAAGAGTTCTGAGGAAGGAAGAGTTTATTGGATTCCGCTGGAAGAGTTAAAAACAAAAGAACTTGCTACAGGTATGGAACACGTTTTGCGGATTCTGGAATCAGAGAAGGTGGACGAGTGCTATATGCATCTGGAAGCAGATGGATATGTGGGAGACTTGTATTAAAGAATTACATGAGAAATGGCTGCCTGCTCATTGGAGAAAAGACAGCCATTCTTTATAAGATACATCATTCATCTATTCTGTTTTTTGCGGTTCGTTTTTGGAAGTGAAATTAATATATTTGGCACGTTGTAAAATTGAAATAACTGCATCAATGCTTTCAGGATTGGAGAAGCTCATGATAAAAGGTTCTTCTTTAAATTCCATGGGTTCGAACCCAGGATTCTGATCTGGATTCTTGAGTATATGGATGGGACGTGCACTCTGATTATAAAATGCCAGTTGTGCGGAATCTGTAGTGTTACCGATGACACCAATGCCTACATCCCCTTTTCCAATATGTTTATTTAAGTTGATCATTTTCAAAAATAGCATATTTAGTAATTTTCTATTATTCCCGAAGTAGGGATATCTTTTAAAAAGTCACTGTTGGAAGTAATCGGAGAATCTACAATCTGAACACCGCTACGTTTCATCATTCGGAATTTGAAATCAAGAAGTTCCGGTGGAACTTTCAGTTCAGTTGCAGCCTGGAAAAAGGACATATCAGCGTTAAGCATCTCCAGGACATCTTCATCCTCCAGAAGATAATCAGCGGCAAAGCAATTCGCTTCATATTCACATTGTGATACTCCATCGAATAATTCAAAATCATGAAAACACTTGATCTGAAGGGTTTTCTGATGAAGGAGTGCGTGCCCAATCTCGTGGATCAGGATAATCTGCTGTATGATTTCCGGCAGATCGCTGTTAATGACGATGCAGGTCTTTCGACATTCCCGCATACAGAAGCCTTTACAACAGTTTGGATCAGTTCCAAGCGGAAGCTTCTTAACAATAATATGCATAGCGGCTGCAAGGCGGTACGGATCACTTTCCTGATATTTTGTTTTTACTTTATTAACAGTGTCTCTTATACATTTTGAACTCATAAAAACACCTCGATATTTCATAAGATAGTTTGCTGCAAGTATAGAGTAGCAAAAGTGCTGTACGAAAATACGGACACCTATGAATCACTTTCCGTTTCAGTGTTTTTCTTTTTCCGTCCAAATGTCTTTTTAGCTTCCATCTTACAGGAAAGATATGCTTTGGTTACAGCTTGATAGAAAGCATCTTTTGCTTCTTCGTCAAGTTCGCCACCAGCGAAAAGAGCACGGTTGGCTTCGAGAATCTCATTGATGTCCCTGGCTCCTTTTTCACCAAGCTGTCCATTGACTTCATCAATATAATCCATTTTTTCAATTCCATAAGAAGGATCTGTAATCTCGTCATGTTTTAAATAATCATAAGAGACATTTAATGCATGAGCGAGCTTTCTCATAGTAGAGATTCGTGCGATGGTGCCGGAACTTTCATAAGCTGCGATTGCACGCTGTGATACGCCGACCAGTTCTGCAAGTTCTTTCTGCGTCAGATGATTCTGTTCTCGTTGAAATTTAATCTTGTCTGAAAAATTCATAGTGGGATCCTTTCCAAGTTTTTGAAATCGTAACTTCATCAACTTTATAAAAACTATTGACAGAGTTCATTATCACGTATAAAATACAAACAAATGTTCGTGAAGTTAGTAGAAATTATAATCCAAAAACTTCACAAAGTCAATATGAAGCAAAGAAGTTTTATTACGATTTTTAAACTGGTAGGTGAATGTTATGAGCAGGACAATTCTTCATTCAGATATGAATTGCTTTTACGCAAGTGTCGAGATGTTGCATCATCCGGAACTTGCCGGAAAGCCGATGGCAGTTGGGGGCGATCCGAAAGCAAGACATGGAATTGTGCTGACTGCGAATTATATTGCAAAGCGAGCCGGAGTAAAAACAGGTATGGCATTGTGGCAGGCAAGGCAGGTTTGCCCGGAAATAATTTTTGTACCGCCTCGCATGGATCTTTATTTGAGGTTTTCCAGAATGGCACAGGAGATTTACAGTGAATACACAGATCAGAGAGAACCATTTGGGATTGATGAAAGCTGGCTGGATGTAACTGCCAGCACTTCTGTCAAGGGAGACGGAATGAAGATTGCAAAAGAGATCAGCAGTCGGATTAAATATGAACTAGGTGTTACCGTAAGTATTGGTGTTTCCTGGAATAAGATATTTGCAAAGCTCGGTTCTGATTATAAAAAGCCAGATGCCATTACAGAGTTTTCCAAAGACAATTACAAGGATATTGCATGGAAACTTCCAGTAGGAGATTTACTTATGGTCGGACGAAGTACTGAACGGACGATGAAGAAACTTGGCATTTGTACGATTGGAGATTTGGCAGGAGCAGAACCTTCTATATTAGAAACATATCTTGGAAAGATGGGATTGGTACTTCATACCTTTGCAAATGGATGGGATGAAACTCCAGTTTCGGTAGAAGGATATAAAGCACCAATCAAGTCTATCGGGAACAGCACAACAACGCCAAGAGATCTTGTTAGTGAATTGGATGTCAAGATTATTTTGATGGCTCTTTCAGAGAGTGTAGGAGCCAGGCTGCGTGAAAATGGTTTTCAATGCAGGACAGTAGAAATCTCGATTCGGGATAATGGTCTGTATCATTTCACGAGACAGTGCAAGCTGGACAGGGCAAGTAATCTTACAGAAGAAATTGCCAGAACTGCATTTGAGTTATTTCAGAAAAATTATAACTGGGAACATCCGATTCGTAGTCTTGGTGTTCGAGGATGTGATCTGGTATCAGAAGAGATGCCTTATCAGCTTGATTTATTTATGGATGAAACAAAAAGAGAAAAAATCAAAAAGATGGACCAGGTGGTAGATGAGATCCGTGGAAGGTTTGGCTATCAGAGTATTCAGAGAGCATTTATGTATCAGGATAAGATACTGGCACAGCTGAATGCTAAGGAACATACGGTTCATCCACAAGCATATTTTCATGGATAGGAGAGAGCAGGTGTTTTGTAATGACAGCTAAAGTGTATGTAGATGTCCTGGCGGTATTTAGCCGGGAAGGAGAATTGATCCCTACAGCGTTTGTCTGGGAAGATGGACGAAAGTATGCGATTGATAAGGTTTCAAAACCGGAGCGTTGTGCCAGTCGAAAAGCTGGTGGAACAGGATATCGTTATACCTGTCAGGTGGGCGGGAAAATCTGTCATCTGACTTATGAAGAAAATTACAGATGGTTTATGGAACGTAAATAGATTTAAATAGATTTAAAAAGTAGTATTGACACTAGCTTTACTTTTTGGTATCATTGGAAATGTGGTAGTGATGATGTGAGCTTTAAAAGGAGGTAGATAATATGAGATGTCAGGTTTACATTCCAAAGGAACTGGAAGAGGTGTTGTTAAATGATGCTAAAAAAGCAGGTGTTAATGTATCAGAAATTATTATTAGAATATTGAAAAAAAATTATAAAACAAAGAATAGCGAAACACTAGATTATATTGCACTTAAAGATATTGTTTTTAAAGAAATAGAAGAATATATTTCAACATTAAATATCAATGATGAATTCGAGTTATATGATGCATCTGAAACATTTCGCAATATTCCGATGACAAAAGAGGGGAAGCCTAATGTTAATCGGGCAAAGCTTGGTAGATTGTTTGGTCAGTCTATTGGCAAAAAACCATTTGAAAATGTGGAAAGAGTTTATATTGCAAACGGTAATGTTAAGAAATCAAGATACAATAAAGCTACAATGTTTAAACGAACAAAATAGTTGTAATACAAAATATTGTAACGTGCTCCAAAGGGAGCCCTGAATCAGGGCCCCCTTTGGAGAGATAGATATTCGATGAGAACATCAGCAGTCGGGGATACATCCTTTCCCGTGAGAACCGATTGCTTTCAATAGATCATACAGTTGCCGGTCAGCCAGAAATAGAAGCTATCCCACAGCGGATATTTCTGCGGAATCTGCATGAAGAGATGTTAGGACAGTGACAGACTGTGAATGGAACAAACAATACAATGATTGGTCTGGCTGCGGAAGCGGTCGGGAAGGAGGACAATTATGCAGAGAATACAGGATATGTTTATCAATATGGAAGAAGTGGCAGAGGATGCTTATAAGAATACGGAATTATTGCTGAGTCAGTATACCAAGGTAATGTTCCGTATTGAGAAGAATCTTGTGGATATAGATTATGAAATGTATGCAGAAGAAGGGAAGCATCTGAAGGAAATGTTATATGATCTGGTAGATTTCGATGCGACTGCAGAGAAACGCAGAATTCAGGAAAAGCTTCTGAATAATGATATGAATCTCTGTTTGCTGGAAATAATGAGAGATTCCCTGATAGCTTTGAGGGATTATCCAAAGAATGGACAGCTGTATTATCGGCTTTTGAAATATAGATATTTTGAAGCAGGAAATACCAATGAAGATGTGATGCTGATGCTGGATGATATGCCAAGCACCACTTACTATCGAAACCGTAAGAAAGCAATCCGGTTGTATGCAACAATGCTCTGGGCATTTACACGACCGGAAAAGATACAGAATAAGATGGAGGAAATAAACTGGAAGAAAAGTGGAAGTAAAGTGGCAGTGAACTGACAGTAAACTGGCATGTGAATGGTATTACAATGAAAATACGTGCATGTTAGAATTGATATGCTGAGAGAAATAGACCTTCGCAGACGTAATGTTTGCGGAGGTTTTTCTTTTCTCAAATTATAAGGCGTCAGGCTGTGCCCGGAAGGGCATGGCCTTTTTTTATACCCAAAAACAGGTTGCAGATTTGAAAAAGCTTCCTTTTTAACAGGTAGATGCCGGAAAGGAAGAGCATATCAAGATGCAGGGAAGAGGCAGGCATTATGCCAGATATCCATGATTTTCGATTTGTCACAAATCAACAAAAACGACAAATCGGAGGAACAATCATGGAAAAAAGAAAATACACATTTTACGACAGATACCAGAAGGTGAAATACGCTAATATTACTGCAGAGGAGCTGGAAGTTCTTAATATTTCTTATAATAAGGAACATTATATGTTTGATCAGCAGCATCAGAGAAATAATACAGTATTATTTTGTGGTTTAGAGTCAGAAAACGGTTGTGCGACAGACTTTATCGCAGATAGCGGACGTGACATTGCATCGGATATCACAACCGAGATCTTCTTCAAAGAACTCTTCAGTGATCTGACAGAGAAAGAAAAGAAAATCGTGAGCGATTATTTTATTATGGGAAAACAGGTTAAGGAAACAGCAGAGGAACTGGGCATCAGCACACGTCAGGTGAGTAGAGACAAAAACAGTGCTTTGGCAAAAATGTTAAAGAGAATGAAAGCAGCTGGATATGAATCATATGCTGAGGCGGCAGGTGTATTTCTGCAGGAAAGTGATTATATTCCAACACAGATGGAGACGCAGAATTCTATTATGAAGAAAAGGACCGGAGAAGTGAGACTGCCATCGGATCATAATGGTAATAAATAAAGTTAATTGAATATCCAATCATCAAAAAGTAGGTGTCGCACTTTTTTCAGTTGGCTTGGCTTACGAAAACAGCGTTAATTATTCCGCAGTTTCTCTTGCCTTTTTCAAGCCTTGAGCCGTAGCTTCCATCACGATAAGCTCCTTTTCTTCCATATCATTCAACAGTACATCAACTTGTTTGCGGCGATTGTTGTCGCCATCTTCATTGCATGGAAAAAAGAACTGGTCTACAGAGATGTCAAGCAAGGTAGTAATGAGATAAAATTTGTTAAGCCTTGGGTGCTGCCCCCTGTTCTCTATATACATAATAGAGCGTGGCGTAAGGTCTACCAGTTGGGCAAGATATTCCTGTGTCCACCCTTTTGCTTCCCGAGCTTTTTTTATCGCTATACCTAACGGCTTAAAATCAAGTTTTCTTTCATCTTGGTACATTTTAATATCATCCTATATCATTGTACATTTCGGGTGATGATATTTGAACGAAGTATGATTTTATGTTTAGTAGTGTATAATTTCGTATTAGTGGAGAGAAACTTGCTATTATTCGTCATTCCGTATATAATAATTATATACTCTTTGCGAAAGGAAGTTGATATTATGAATTACATTTCTGTGAAAGCCGCTTCTGAAAAATGGGGCATATCGGAAAGACGGATACAAAAATTATGTGAGGAAAATCGCATTGACGGAACTGAAAAATTTGGTCGTGCATGGATGATACCAAAAGATGCAGAAAAACCCGTTGATGGACGTATGAAAACAAGGAACAAACAGGAGGAGAATCATGGAATTTAATGAAAAGCTACAACAGCTTAGGACTGGAAAGAACTTAACGCAGGAACAACTTGCGGAGCAATTATATGTATCAAGAACAGCCATTTCAAAATGGGAAAGCGGCAAGGGTTACCCTAACATTGAGTCGCTCAAGTGTATTTCTAAATTCTTTTCTGTGACCATAGATGAACTGCTATCGGGCGAAGAACTGATTACACTTGCCGAAACTGAAAATCGTTCCAACTTGAAAAAAATTTACAGTTTCATTTATGGAATATTAGATATGATGGCGGTTACTTTTATACTTTTGCCGTTGTATGGTAACCTTGTTGACGGATATATTTATTCTGTCAATCTACTTTCATTTACAGACACTACCCCAATATATCTTGCAATCTATTGGATTGTTTTTATTGTTTTGATTGCACTTGGGATAGCGAAACTGATGTGTGTTTGTTTTGAAAAGGAATCATGGAGCAACATAATCACAAAATGCTCTCTCGTGCTGAGTACGCTTGTTATCTGCTTCTTCGCTGCGGCAAGACAACCCTATGTAACCGCCCTTATGTTTCTGCTATTTGTTGCTAAAATATTTGTCTGGATAAAGCAAACCCAAACAAAGTAAAATGCCATAAACCCTTTAAAATAGGCTCTGACACGATAAGTGTCGGAGCTTTTTTCGTGCTGACATCTATTGTGTCGGCATTGTGACGGTAGATTTCTTGGCTTCTATGCAATACTCGTGGATAATAAGATTGTGGTCAGCGAAAACAAGAACAGCAACCCACGGAAAGGAGAATCAAATATGGATTATATCATTGAAACAGAAAATCTTACGAAGCGATACGGAACAGCCACCGTTGTCGATAAGGTAAATCTTCATGTGCCAAAGGGCAAAATTTATGGTTTGCTCGGCAGAAACGGAGCAGGCAAAACCACAGCAATGAAAATGATGTTGCAGCTTGCTTTCCCAACGGAGGGAACGGTACGCTTGTTTGGCACAAACTATAAGGAAAATATCCATACCCTTTATAGCAAAGTAGGCTCTATTATCGAAACACCGGGATTTTACAGTAATTTAACAGGGTATGAGAATTTGCAAATTCTCGCTAAACTGCGAGGGGGAGTATCTAAAAGTGGAGTAGAAAAAGCTCTTGAAGTTGTGGGGCTGCATAAGGAGAAAAGAAAAGTCTTTTCCGATTATTCCCTCGGAATGAAGCAACGGCTTGGTATTGCCGCCGCCATTATGCACGAGCCGGAGCTTTTAATACTTGACGAACCGATTAACGGACTTGACCCCATTGGAATAGTTGAAATACGCTCATTTTTATCTGAACTTAGTCACAATCATGGCATTACCATTTTTATCTCAAGCCATGTTTTAAGCGAGATTGAACAGATAGCAGATATTATCGGCGTTATGCACGAGGGGCATTTAGTAGAGGAAGTGAATATATCCGAGCTTCACAAAAGGAATCGAAAATACATTCAATTTGATTTATCTGACAGTGAGATAGCCGGAAAGATTTTAGAAAACCACTACCACATGACGGATTTTACAGTGCAGGACGGTACGGTGAGAATTTATGACTTTAGCCAAAGTGTTGGAGAAATCAATCGAGAATTTGCACGAAATGGACTGCTCGTGACAAGGATAAATGATAGTGAG
This sequence comes from Luxibacter massiliensis, assembly GCF_900604355.1. Lineage (NCBI taxonomy): Bacteria > Bacillati > Bacillota > Clostridia > Lachnospirales > Lachnospiraceae > Luxibacter > Luxibacter massiliensis. Next base: position 64,113 of record NZ_UWOE01000001.1, read on the forward strand.
GAAAACTTAGAGGACTACTTTTCTAAACTGATTGGAGGTGGCGGTATTGCTTAATCTTATTTCTTGTGAATTATTAAAACTAAAGCGTTCAAAAATGGTGCTAATTAGTGTGGCAGGGGTATTATCTACCCCACTTTTGATGTTAATAGAAGCCTTGCAAACACATTTTGATAAGCCGGAGATTATCTTTACCTTGTCTGACATATACAGCGACAGTGTACTGTATATCATGCTGCTGGTAAACATTATGATATATGTGGCAATTGCAGCTTACTTGTTTAGCAGAGAGTACACAGAAAGCACCCTCAAAACCATATTGCCCATACCCATTTCAAGGACAAAACTATTAATTGGAAAATTTTGCACCCTGCTTCTTTGGATTGTTATGCTAACCCTTGTAACATGGGCAGGTATATTTATCGTTTGTGGGCTATATGACGCTGTCTTTACATTGGAGGGATATAGCTTACTAGTGGCAATAGTATGGCTCCCCAAGTTTTTGTTTGGCAGTATCCTGATGTTTTTAACAGTTTCTCCTTTTGTGTTTGTTGCTATGAAAACAAAAGGATTTGTCGCCCCGATGATTGGCTCTGCCGTGATTGTCATGGGAAGTGCCGCACTTTCAAATCAAGAATGGGGAGCGTTGTATCCGTGGACAGCCACCTATTTCTTGGTGCAGGGTAAACTTCAGAGTACCGGCTATCCTACACTGCTGTCTGTATCTATTATTATTCTTGTATCAGCAGTTGGTTTTCTTATGACCTTTCATCATTTTAAAAAGGAGGATTTGAAATAATGGTACTTGATTTTATAGAAATTTTAAAAGTTATTTTTCTTGGAATTGTTGAGGGTATTACTGAGTGGCTACCTATCAGCAGCACAGGACATATGATTCTTGTGGACGAATTTATCACACTTAATATGAGCGAAGCATTTAAAGAAATGTTTTTTGTTGTTATTCAACTTGGAGCTATACTCGCAGTGGTTGTAATGTTTTGGAACAAGATGTTTCCCTTTCAATTTAAGAACAAAGCACAGTCAATTGTTAAAAAGGATACTTTCTCGTTGTGGTTCAAGGTTGCGGTAGCTTGTGTACCGTCAGCTATTATGGGGATTCTATTTGATGATTATTTGGATGCTTACCTCCAAACCCCCATTGTGATTTCAATCATGTTAATCTTTTATGGTTTGTTATTCATTCTCATAGAAAATTGGAATAAAAAGCGTACTCCTACTACTATGGCACTTTCTGACATCAGCTATAAAACAGCAATCTTGATAGGGGCATTTCAAGTGTTATCACTTATACCCGGCACATCACGGTCGGGAGCAACGATTATAGGTGCTTTACTCATAGGAGTTTCACGAGTGGCAGCAGCAGAGTTTACTTTTTTCCTCGCAGTACCTACTATGCTTGGAGCAAGTGCTTTTAAGCTGTTAAAATTCGGGTTTGAATTTACAAGTGCAGAACTGCTCGCTCTTGTTCTCGGTATGGCTGTGGCATTTGCGGTATCTGTCTTAGTAATTAAATTCCTAATGAACTTTATCAAAAAACATGATTTTAAGGTGTTTGGTTGGTATCGAATTGTGCTTGGTATACTTGTTGTACTTATAAAATCTTAATAATGCGTTTTCTTTGTGCGCGAATAAAAATGGAGCTGTCGCACTAATTAGTGCGGCAGCACTTTTTATTACAAAGACTAAGAGCCAGGTCTATGCAAGGCCTGGCTCTTAGTGTAAAATTTATTTATGCGACTAAATAAAATCTTACAGAAAGATTATACTCTATCTTCTCTGTATTATCAAATCAAACTTCCGCTGGATGTGGAGATTTTGATTCCAGCAGATGATCCGGTCCGCCTTCTGAGTGCATTTGTGGAGGGAATGGAACTCAGCGATCTTTATCAGACTTATGGAAAGATAAAGAAAAATCAGGCGACACCGAAGCAGCTGTTTAAGATCATGGTCTACGCCAGCATGAACCGAATCTATTCCAGCCGGGATATCGAAACCGCATGCCGCAGAGATATCAATTTCATGTATCTTTTGGAGGGAAAACCCGTACCTGATCACGCAACCTTTGCCCGTTTTATTTCTCTTCATTTCGCACAATGCTCAAAAAACATATTAGCCGATGTAACGGAATTCTTATATTCCCTTGGAGAAATCTCAGGAAAAAGTATCTTTATTGATGGGACAAAAATCGAATCCGTCGCGAACAAATATACTTTTGTCTGGAGAAAGGCTGTTACGAAAAATCAGGCAAAACTTTTGGATAAAATCCTTGTCCTCGTAGAAGAATGTGAAACTCTTTACGGATTCAGAATTGTTCATAATGGGAACGTTTCCCTTCACACTTTAAAAAGACTGCGTAAAAAACTTTACAGGATCAAGCAGGAGGAGGGGATTCTCTTTTCTTATGGATCCGGACGACGAAAAACTCGCCTTCAGAAATCATTAGAAACCCTGGAAAGTTACATAGCAAAACTGAAAGAATACAACCAAAAGCTCCATATCTGTGGAGAGCGCAACAGTTATTCCAAAACCGATCCAGATGCGACTTTTATGCGGATGAAGGAAGATGCGATGCTCAACGGGCAGCTCAAACCAGCGTATAATCTTCAGCATGGAGTGGATTCAGAATACATCACATGGCTGGATATCAGTGCACGGCCTACAGATACAAGAACACTGATCCCGTTTTTGAAAGATATGGAATGCTACCTTCCGTTTAAATATCAGGAGATTGTAGCGGATGCAGGATATGAAAGTGAAGAAAACTATCTGTTTTTGGAAGAGAATGGTCAGCTATCCTATATCAAACCGCAAAACTATGAGATTTCCAAAACCCGAAAATATCGGAAGAATATCGGACGTATGGAAAACATGGAGTATGATAAGGAAGCGGACTGTTATTACTGCAAAAATGGACAGGCGCTGACAGCCCAGTATGAGAAGAAAGAAAAGACAGCCAGCGGTTACCGGAGAACGGTTACCGTATATCGGAGCAGCAACTGCAGTGGATGTCCTTACAAAACCGAATGTATAAAGGGGAATAACTGTAAAACGCCAATGAAAGACCGCCAGAAAGTACTGTATGTTTCGAAAAAAATGAAAGAGAAACGCCGGGAGACACTGGAACGGATCACCAGTGATTACGGGACCCAGCTACGGATGAACCGAAGCATCCAGGCGGAAGGAAGTTTTGCAAACATCAAAGAGGATATGGGATTCAGACGATATCTGTATCGTGGGAAGGCAAATGTAACCGCCCAGAGTATCCTGTTGGCAATTGGATATAACATGAATAAACTTCACCATAAAATCCAGGGGGAAAGGACAGGTCAGCATTTATTTCCGCTCAAAGAACACGCCTGATTTTGACAGGTCAAAAGTAAATCCAGAAAATGAACCTTTTTCCAGAAAAGGTCTATTAAAGTTTGCCTTTTTTATAGGAAGAATGAAATACGAGAACAATTTAGTATAAAAAAGGCAAAAAGATGCTGCCGCATCTATGATTTATTAATCATTGATGCGACAGCACCTACTTTAATTTCAGTATATCATTCGGTGTGCAGTCCAGAAATTCACAGAGTTTTGCAAGTATTGTGAAGTCAATCCTGGTTACTTTATTTTTGCAGTAGTTGTTAAGCTGTGTGCGCTGTAAATTACAGGCTTCACAAAGCTTATTTTTGCTGATATTCTTTTCTTTAAGTAGATTTTCCAAATCCATATATACAATCATAACGGCACCTCGTCTTTTCCTACAATTATAAATACAACTGTATTGAAAAATAAGCTGTGCTGTCATACACTTGTATTATGATACAGGGCTATAAAGGAGCGAGAAGATGAGAAAAAGGTGGTTTATCAGTCTGATAATCGGTATAATAATTACAGGTGGTTGTCTGGGATATCTCCAGTTTGGAAGAGATATGGATGTGTATGGTTCCCATGCAATGACAGCGGACAATTACCATGAGGAGCGTTTGACGGTAGTGGTAAATAAACTGTATGTAGAGGATCAGAAAGTATGTGCAGAAGAAATCGTGAAACGTTGCAGGGAAAATTCATTTAAAAGTGTGCGGTTCAGCTACGATCAGTCGATTCCGAATGCGTTATATGTGACTGTATATTCATCAAAGCGACAGGCAGAAAAAGGAACACAGATGTTTTCGTTTTCTTACTTGCCGGAGGATGGCGATCGAACGTATAATATTGTTAATGATTCGGATAAATTTATGTTGAAGCTGGAGAAATAACACAGCTGATGATACATGGTCATTCTAAGATCCGGAATAAGGGAATTGCCAATATATTCAGCCAGATGGGACTTGTTGAAGCATGGGGAAGCGGAATAAAAGGAATCTTTAATGCGGCAGAAGAGTATGGACTTCCAAAGCCGAGATTTCAGGAATTCGATAATATGTTTCGGGTAGAGCTGTTCCGTAGTTCATTTCCGATGACAAATGAAAAAGAAAACATCGGAGAAGCATCGGAGAAACATCGGCGGTAGTGTGGAGAACAGACCTCAACGATACACAGCAAAAGATTATAAAGTTGCTTTCAGAAGATCATCAATTATCAGCGGTCAAGTTAGCTGAGAAAATCGGGGTTGCCAGTCGAAATATTGAGAACAATATTAAGAAGTTAAAAGAGTATGGTATTCTTATAAGACATGGATCTCCAAAGAATGGTTACTGGGAGATTGTGGATAAAGATCTACAGGAGTGAGAAGTAAATTAGTCCAAGATAGCTCAAGATTAGTCCAAGAGAATATATATATAAATAACAAAAATAGATTGACATTTTGTAGTAATCAGTAGTAAACTGTACTTGTGGAAGGGAAGTGATATGTTTGGCTAGAAAAACACCAAAAGATGGCAAAGAAGAAAACATACGAGTACGGGTGACTCCAGAACAAAAACAGAGACTTGTTGAGTATGCAGAAAGACACTATCAGAGCATGAGTGGTGTTGTATGTCAGGCATTGGATCTCCTGTACGCAAGAGAAGAACAACAAAATAACAAAGAGTAAAATGGAGTTATTTTGGAGTTTATTTCTTCATAAGCGGTGCGAAAAACACAAAATCAGAACGCACGTTCGAAACGTGAACCTCTAATAACAGCCTTTGCGTGTCATGAAACGCAGTCCGCAAAGGAGTTTGAATAAATCGAAACACCATAAAAACCCAGTATTTATGCGGGTTTTCGGTGGTTCAAGAAGTCTTTTGATAACAATTTGATAACAGCCATACAAGAGCTATTATTCTTGTAATCCAGTGGTTTATGGGTTATAGAATAACAAAAGGCGGCTTGCATGGCGAAAGAAATCCATATTAGAAAGCCCTTAGCTGTGGGTAATCACTCATAGCTAAGGGCTTTTTGTCGTTCTTATTTGCCTTTTTTGAGCTTGTCCTGAAATGCCTCTACCAGCGTATCGCTTAACTCTTGCGAAGGGATTTTCGCCCAGAGCTGCGTGGTATCGTATTTCGGATAGTAGTAACGCCAGCGGTCGTAATCGTCCTTGCTGATTTCACCGGCAGAGAGCTTGTCAGTCTGCTCTTTCCAAGCATAGAGCATTTTCAGCAATTCGGCAGCGTCCTTGTCTTTATCCTTGTTGACTTTCAGACAGACTTCGCCGTCTGCTTCGCTGACAGTCAGGCCGTAAATGTCCTCAAGGGTAAATAAGGTGTGCATAAGTCCGATGTAGCTGTCAATGTCGGGAATATCAAGAGCCTGCGGAGAAACATCGAGTACCTGTGCTAATGCGGCGGTTAAGTCTGCTTTCGGCTTGCGTGAGCCTGTTTCATACTGTGCCAAACGGACATCAGCACTTCTTTCGGGGAAGCCGACAGCAGTACCGAGATACTTCTGTGTCATTCCACGCATAAGTCTGAAAAAATGTATTCTTTCGCCAATCGCCATAGTGTTTCACTCCTTGTTTATGTATCTGCAAATAGTATAGCAGATATGTTTAGGAAAAGTCAAGAGGAAATGAAACAAAAAAGTTTAATATTTTCTTGCAAGCCACTTGACAAAAGCAAATATGCTTAGTATAATGAAATAACATTAAGCAGATAAGTTTAATGTCCGTCGTGCGTCACGGTAATGGCGTACCCGCTCGGGCAAATCGGAAGGCGGCAAGAAAGTATTCCGACACGAAATAAATGAAATTGAAAAAAAAAGGGAAGGTGATTTTTTATGGAAAACAGATTTATCCGTGCCGATGATGTGGCACGGGAGCTTGATGTATCAAAGCCTTATGCTTACAAACTTATCCGACAATTAAATGAAGAATTGAAAGCAAAGGGTTTTGTTACGATTGCAGGACGTGTCAACCGCCAGTATTTTTATGAAAGGCTCTACGGAGCAGGAAAGGAGATGAAGTAAATGCCAGTATTCAAAAATGAGGACAACGGCACTTGGTATGTGATGGCTCGCTATGTGAACTGGAAAGGCGAACGCAAGCAGAAATGCAAGCGTGGGTTTGCTACAAAGAAAGAAGCGCAGGAATGGGAGCGAATGTTCCAGTTGCAGAATTCCTCTGACCTTGATATGAGCTTTGAGGCTTTTACAGAACTGTATATCCGAGATGTGAAAAATCGACTGAAAGAAAACACTTGGCTGACAAAGGAGCATATTATCCGCACGAAGATACTGCCTTTTTTCGGTAAACTGAAAATCAGCGAGATTACCACAAAAGAAATCATCACTTGGCAGAATGAAATGCTTGCCTATCGTGACGAGAAGAAAAAGTCTTATTCACAGACCTATCTGAAAACGCTGCATAACCAGCTTTCCGCTATCTTCAACCACGCTGTGCGCTATTACGAGTTGCGCTCCAATCCAGCCGCAAAGGTAGGAAATATGGGAAGTGAGGAACACAGGGAAATGCTGTTCTGGACGAAAGAGGAATACAAGAAGTTTGCCTTTGAGATGATGGACAAGCCTGTTTCCTTTTACGCCTTTGAAATGCTTTACTGGTGTGGTATCCGTGAGGGCGAGCTGTTGGCGCTGACGCCTGCGGACTTCGATTTTGACAAGGAAACGGTCACGATCAATAAGTCCTATCAGCGTCTGCACGGGGAAGATGTGATTACCACGCCGAAAACAAAGAAAAGCAACCGCACCATTAAAATGCCGCATTTTCTTTGTGAAGAAATGCAGGAATATCTCGGTATGCTCTACGGACTCAAAAAGAAAGACCGTATCTTTACGATAACGAAAAGCTACCTTCATCACGAGATGGACAGAGGGGCGAAAGCCGCAGGCGTGAAGCGTATCCGCATTCACGACTTACGGCACAGTCACATCAGTTTGCTGATCGATATGGGATTTTCGGCGGTGGCGATTGCCGATCGTGTAGGACATGAAAGCATTGAAATCACTTATCAGTACGCCCATCTGTTCCCGTCCAAACAGACGGAAATGGCGGAGCGATTAGACGATTTAGGGAAAGGGGATTTTGAAAATGTCAGCTAAGAACAGAGACAACAAAAACCGTTGGAGAAATATCACGGTGGGATTTCGGGTATCACCCGAAGAAAATGAATGCATTAACAAGGCGGTCGCCTTATCGGGATTGCCGAAGCAGGAATATTGTTACCGCCGCTGTCTCAATCAGGATGTGGTCGTGCAGGGCAATCCGAGGGTGTACAAGGCTCTGAAACAGGAACTTGCCGCTGTCCTTGCGGAACTACAAAGGATTGAAGCGGGAAACGGTGTAGATGATGAACTGCTCGATGTTATTGAACTAATCGCCATTATTCTTGGTGGCTTGAAAGGAGAGGAACAGAATGAATAAGCAAAAAGAAATGACCGCCTGTAACACATCTGTTGGCGCAGATGAAAGGCAGTCACTCCATGTATCTGTTAATAGTATAGCCGCATATCCCTTGAAAATCAACCGTTTTGTTTTGAAAGGCGGTGGCAGGAATGGCTGAACTGAAAATCATCAGTATGGATGAAGTCCAGAGCAAGGAAGTGAACTGGCTCTGGTATCCGTATATCCCATATGGAAAAATCACGATCATTCAGGGCGATCCCGGCGAGGGAAAAACAACTTTGGTTTTGAGGCTGGCGGCGCTGCTCTCCAAAGGAGAAGCACTGCCCTATGACGATACCGAGCGTGAGCCTGTGAAGATCATCTATCAAACTGCCGAGGACGGACTGGAAGATACCATCAAGCCAAGATTAGAGGCAGCCGAGGCAGACTGTACGCAAATTAAAGTCATAGACGAATCGGAAGCCGCACTCAGTATGCTGGATGAGCGCATTGAAAAGGCAATCATAGAAGTCGGCGCAAGGGTAGTAATCCTTGATCCTATTCAGGCGTATGTCGGTGCGAATATCAATATGAACAACGCCAACGAAGTCCGCAATGTAATGGCGCAGCTTGGACGAATCGCAGAAAAATATGATTGTGCCGTTTTACTTGTTGGTCATATGAATAAGGGAAGCGGAAATAAATCTTCTTACCGTGGACTTGGTTCCATTGACTTTCAAGCAACCGCACGGAGCGTTCTGATTGTTGGCAGAATTAAAGATAACCCGCAGGTTAGGGTGATGGTGCAGGACAAGTCCTCCCTTGCTCCTGAAGGGGAAGCGATTGCTTTTGAGCTGGACAAGGAAAACGGATTTCGCTGGCTCGGTCATTACGATATTTCAGTTGACGATTTGTTAAGCGGTATTCCGAGAGAAAAGAAATCTGAGCAGGCGGAAAATTTAATTCTTGAGTATCTTTCAAAGGGCAAATATCCGCAGCAGGCATTGCTGAAAAAAGCACAGGCGGTGGGTATCTCCAAGCGTGTGCTGGACGAGGCAAAGAAAGCGCTGAATGTCCAATCGGTTAAGGAAGGTAGTCAGTGGTACTGGCAGCTTCCCGAAAAAACAAAATAAGTTTTTTCAAGGTTGCAACATTGCAAAGGCAGGCATATCTGCAACCTTGCAATGTTCCTTTTTCGGGAAGTGGTGTGGTATAAAAAAAGTTGACAGCTTATTCTCAAGGATTTCATAATAAAACCAAGAGAATAAGGAGGTATTCAAAGTGGCACGTAAATATGACCATGAATACAAAGTACAGGCAGTGAAACTTGCCAAAGAAATCGGCGGCGCTAAGGCTGCTAAAGAATTAGGAATCCCTGAAGGAACCATCCATACATGGCTGAAAGCTGTAAGAGCTGGTAAGCTGGATGTTGGGGAAGGTTCCCATACCCCTGCCAGTGCAATGAGCCTGTCAGAAGAAATTACCATGCTGCGTAAGCGGGTGAAGGAGCAGGATAAAGAAATCCGCCGCCTGAAGGAAGAAAATGAATTTCTGGAGGAAGCCAGCGCTTTTTTCGCCGCCAGCCGTCGGAAGTCAGCAAAAACCAGAGAATGATCTTTCTCGCTTTGAAAACAGAGGACGGCAGGATTACCGGAAAAATTTCATTTTATTGCCGGATGCTTGGTATCAGCCGGCAGGGCTTCTATAAATATCTCGCAAACAAAGACCGTCCATGGAAGTACCAGGATCTGGCGGATGCCATGAAAGAAATCATCAGTGAGGATGAATGTAACGATACTTATGGACGGATCCGGATGTATCAGGCGCTGTTGCTGAAGCAGCCGGAGGGCGTACATATACCCAGTGAACGGACCGTATACCGGGTTATGGATCAGATCGGCCTGAGCCATCGGCCAAAGAGAAAGCCGAATGGACTTACAAAGGCAGACCGGGAAGCCATGAAATCGGATGATCTGTTGAAGCGGGATTTCCATTCAGATGCCCCATTAGAAAAATGTATTACAGATATCACGGAGATTCCGGCGCGCAATGGGAAACTGTATGTATCTGCGATTTTCGACTGCTTTGATCTTAGCGTCCTCGGTCTGTCAATGGGGACAAACATGAAAGCAGATCTGTGTATCCAAACACTGGAAAATGCCCTGACTGCATATCCCGCATTGGAAGGAGCGATCATCCACAGTGACCGTGGGACACAGTATACCAGTGAGTCTTACCGCCAGACCATCCGGGAGCACCACATCCACCAAAGCATGAACAGTGCAGGAGGACGCTGCCATGATAATGCACGCTGTGAGAGTATGTGGGCCAGAATGAAGACAGAGCTCCTTTATGACCGCTATGACACAAGGCAGATGACGGTAGAGGAATTAAAGGCGCTCATTTGGAGATACTTCCTCAGCTACTGGAATAACCGGAGGATCTGCTCTGCCAATGGCGGGCTTCCTCCCATGATAAAACGCAGACAGTATTATGAGGATTTGGAACTGGTAGCATAGTCAGTGATATCCTTGAAATAAATGTGTCAACTAATCTTGACAATATCAAAGTGATAAAGTTTAGATGGGGTTGCAAGGGTGTCCTTTTCAAAGGACAGCCCTTGCCCCTCGGAGAGCCCACGACATCTTTGCAACCGTCAGGTTGAAAGTGTCATAGTGGATTACGCACTTTGAAAAAGGTGTGTAACTGTGCTGTTCCACAATATCGCAAAACGAAAGGAGTGATACGAATGCCGAAGGGAGATTTCAGCGTCGCCCGTGTGGAAAAGCGGACGAGAGCGAGCGTTGGAAAGTTTGAAAGGCACATCGAGCGAAAAAATGAAAGCTATGAAAATATGAATGTTGACCTATCCCGCACACCGCTGAATGTTTACTTTCAAAGCTGCGGCGAGCTGACCTACAACGAATATCTGGACAGGCTGATTGCCGACGGGGTGGTATCCTTAAAGGGGCTAAAAGCGGATGCGACGGTCTTTAACGAGATGATATTGGATGTGAATACCGACTACTTCGAGAGAAACGGCGGTTATGATTTCGCCTGCCGTTTCTATGAAGAAGCGTTCCATTTTGCAGAGAAGTTATACGGGAAAGACAATATTATTTCCGCAGTTATGCACGCTGATGAGCTGAATGTTGCCATGACAGAAAAGTACGGAAAGCCGATTTATCACTATCATCTGCACATTATGACGCTGCCCGTTGTGGATAAAGAGGTGCGCTGGTCGAAGCGCTGTAAAGACCCGGCGCTGGTAGGAACTGTGAAAGAAGTGATCCATCAGGTTAGCCATTCAAAGAAATGGAAATCGGAAAAAGAGTTGGACGAAAACGGAAATCCCGTACTAAACAGTAAGGGAAAACCCGTCTACCGTGCTTCGTACAGCATTTTACAGGATAAGTTTTACGAATATATGAAAGAAGCAGGATTTGAGGGCTTTGACCGTGGCGAGAGAGGGAGTACAGCAGAAAATCTGACTTCGCTTGGGTATAAAATCCAGCAGGACGAAAAAAGGCTGGCGGATATTGAACAGAAGATTGCCGCTGAACAAGTCCGATATAACGACAACCACAAGGCGTTTATGACCTTTGCGGAGATTGACAGCTCCGGCAAAAAGTCTTTCACGGGCAAATATACGGTATCAGCTGAAGACTATGAAAAGCTGACAACGCTGGCAAGGCGCTGTTACTCGACGGAATCTGAAGCGCAGCGGTTGAGAGAGGAAAACAGAAGCTTGTCCCGTCAAATCTGGTCGCTGCAAAGCGAGGTTTCAAAGTTAAGAACTGCGCTGCGGGAGCTGACCGAAAAGTGCAGACCATACCTTGAGGCATTAAAGATTGCGCCACAAAAGGTCAAGGAGTTTATCAGCGGTATTCTTGAAAAATTCAAAAAGCAAGAAAAAAGTATTTATTATGAGCCGATTCCAGCTCATGAACAACAGTCACCAGAGCGTGGAAAACGCTCTAAAAATAAAGATTACGAAAGGTAGGAAAAGACAATGGCAAAGACGATTTTTGAAGAAATGGGCGGCACTTATGTACGGCAGGGAGATTATGATCTCCCTTGCCTGTCCTTACCCACCGAAAAAGAAAACAAACCTATTGGAGTATGGGGACAGCGGCATTTGCACTATCTTAAACAGCACCGCAGAGTGCTTTACACCAACCTGCTCACAAGCGGTAAGCTGAACAGTTATCTTGCCGATATTGACGCACAGGCGGAAGATATGTTCCTTCGGCTGGTAGAGCAGATGGTAAAACGTGAGGGAGTGACCGAGCAGCTAAAGATGGAAAATCAAATGGAATGGGTTCGGTTAATGAACAATATTCGGCACAGGGCGATGGAGATTGTAAATCATGATGTTATTTACGCATAATGTAAAAACCGGTGGCGAGGAGAAATCCTCGCCACTGCCTTTATTTTTTTGCCCAAAACGTAAGATACATTTGGGAAACAGATTCTAATAATACAAATAAAATGTGTAGAATGATAAAGATACAGATAGAAGTAATATATTTAAATAAGTAAATTGGGAAAATAGTTTGTATAAGTGAAATCGCAATGAGCCCAACTAAATATATTATCTCAGTAACAACATTATAAGCTATATTAGAAAGCAAAACTTGAAATAGAGATAATTGTTTCCCATGAACAGGTTTGTATTGATCTTTACTCGATTCGGTTTCTTTTAATCGCTTAATGTTATTATTGTCCGCTGATACTAAAATTGTAATAATTGCCACAGAAAATGATATCAAAATCGCAACAATACTAATTTGTGTACCAATAAATTCCGAGAAAATAGATACTATTTTTTCGGAGCTCCCTATATTGAATACAATCGATAAAAATAATGCACTTAACGATACAATCAGCGGAAATAGAAATCTTTTAAATACTTTTTTTCGTGAAGCAAAATAATCCGATATTGGAATTAAGATTATGCTTTTCATTTTTTGTTCCTCGTTTCATCTATAAACCCCTGTGCCTTTGTGAAGAAATCTTCACTGTTGACCTCATTTGTTACCGACTCTGCTTTTACTGAAAGATAGTGTTTCATTTTCATAAGATCAGTATCGATTTCAAACTGTCCCGCAGCATTGGTTCCCCGTACGGAAATTTTCTTAATTCTATTATTGCTTTGCATATCGTCATAGTATGCTTTGATTAGGTTGTCAGGGAATTTTTTTGCACCCTTAGGTCGTTTAAGCCAAATTTCAACTTCGTCGTCAATATCATTTCGATTTGCAAACTGCATGAAATCGTCCCTTATATCTTCTTTACTAACAGTTAATTTTAGAGCAGAGGTAGTACGAGCTTTTTTTAGCGAATCTAAGAAATCATCTCCTGGCATAATCTCATGTGAAAGTGTATAGTGATACTTATCATCAGTATCTTCATTGTAGCGTGCGAACTGAGTATTAAGGTAATCTACAATACAGTTTATAGATATGCCGTAGTGATTGCTCTCGTGTACTGCAAGAAATCGATTTTGCCCTTTGGCAAGGCGGATACATAAGTGCGTCTTTTCCTCATCGCCATCTTGCTGGCGCTTTCTTGTTCCAAGCTCCTGCATGGTTTCTGTGTCTATTTCATTGCGAACATGATTATATTTCGCAGACTTAAAGATGATATTATAGTTGCCATCTTTTAAATCTGTATAAGAATCAAGCCATACAACTTTTTCCGAAGAAGTGATGTCTTTCCGCCGCTTGGTTAAATTTTTAGCCGCAATATAAGCAAGAAGCTTTGAGAACGCTTCAATGATTTGCTTTATTTCATAAACGGAGTCATCACTGCTGTCTTTTTGCTTGGAGATAGCAAGATAATAAAAATAAATTGGAACACTTTTCTTTTGTTCAGGACTACTCATTTTTGTCCTCCCTCTTTATAATACATCCGAAAGAAGTTGCCAAGAATCGCTCTTTATATCATCGGAATAATTATTTGCGCAAATGCAAAGCTCGCCGCTCTGCTTGTCTTGACGAACAATTCCGCCATGTAGATGATACTTATCTATGTAATTCTTCAATACCGCAAATTTTTTGGCAGTGTATTTGTCAATGTCCTCGCTATCGCCTGACTTAGTAAAACCGCCCTTGGTTTCTATTATCCATGTGCTACCATCTGAAGCGCCGACAATATAATCTGGGTAGAATGACTTTTGCTTTCCAAAATTATCGGTATACACAATAGAAAAATATTCTATCCCTTTATCTCCGTTTTTGTAAAACCATTGAATATTAGGACTGTTTTCACAGTGCCGCTCCAAAAGTTTTTCAGGCATAGAACGCTTTTCAGCAGAAGAAAGGTATCCCTTGTACACATTTTTTGTCATTTCTACCTGTGATTTAGCTGAGCCATCATAAGTAAAAATCATTTCCAACGGAAACCCAATTGGCTTCTCAGTCGTTTTTGGTATTGCTAAAGACAGTTGGAGTGACTCATCTGCCATAGCGTTTCTCACATCTTCAACCAATAAGTGCTTGTTGTTGATGATAAAAGCGTATAGTTCTCTTGTTCCGATTTTGAGAATCTTTGTTTCACAGCGCAATCCATCAAGAAAAAGTTTACGCATGATGGTATTTATGTTGTTGTAATCCAAATTTACTTTATAACCAATTTCAGAAACACAATGATGGTATTCTTTTCCGTGCTTATGTGTGTTCAAAGACTCATGGATAGAAATATCATTTAATTCAGAGATGTTCTCCTTTGATAAAGTACTTACCGAACCAGACTTAGTATAATCGATAATATCCTCTGAAAATGAATAACCATGAGCTTCTAATAGGATTTTGTTTTTAGAAGTATCTTTTGTGATGTGGTATTGTTTTTCAAAGTATTTATAAATCACCTTCAGTGACAATTTAGCATCACGAGGATATGGAACATCGGTTTTATATTCGCTGATGATCTCAAAAGAACGATGTTCAGGTTTAAGGAACACTTTGTAAGCGTCAAGAGCGCCTTTCCCTAAACTCAGCTTAACGCTTTCTGTGAATTTCTCGTCCAATGTGTACAGATAACAGCTATCAAGCAGATCGCTTTCATAGTGCTTTGCTTCGGGCATACGGCGGATTCGCCCAATGGTCTGAATCTCAAAGACCTCACTCATGTTGTCACGCAGTTTAACAAGAATCTGTGCACGAGGGCAATCCCAACCGGTAGCCACAGCCTGCTTAATTATAACTGCAATTGGAGTAGCGTTAGGTTCTTCAATATCTTCAAGATTCTGCTTTTTATCTGATAGCCATACCGCAAGCAGATTGTTTTCGTAGGTGATTCCCTTACTTTCAAAATATTCCTCGACTCTGTCCAGAAGGGCATCTGATTTGTTCGGAATTTGCACAATAATAAGGGGATTGATTTCAGCATTTCGATTTAAATACTCTGAGTGCAATTCCCTCTGCTTGGTGATTGCCTTGTCAAGCAAATATGTAATTTGATCATCAACGCTGATATGCTGCTCAAAGTTTTCGTTGATGATTAGTAGCTTCTTTATTAGACCTTCCGCAATAACATCTTCTTCAGGAATATCAATTAAGATAGCGTTCTTATAATTTTTAGGCGTAGCAGAACAGCGGATTATGTTATCTGAGTGAAACAACTCAATAATATCGTCCGCTTTGATTGTGTCGTTTTGATGGGACTCATCAACAATAATTTTAAAGCACAGGCCGCTATCAAGAGCATTGCGTATGTGTTCGATAAAGTTTGTGAGCTCGCTGTCTTTTAATGCGTTATTGCCTTTTTTGGTCAGCTTTTCCCAGTTAATAAAGCAAGCGTCGTTTTCTTCAAAACCAGCAGCCATAATATCTGGAAGCAATTTTGTTTGACTTCCGTGGATATATCGATCCATTTTTTCTTTACTTTGTTCCTCAAGGTTGCCTTTACCGGGAGTAAGCCAAATAAATACCGTTTTATGATTGCTTTTAAAATACTCATCCATGAAGTGAGTGAGGATAATTGTTTTGCCGCTGCCAGTGCAACTTTTCAAAACAATATCTCTGTTTGGCTGCTCCATTGCAGCAGTCAAATCGGCGATAGATTTTATCTGAAAGTTCGCAAGAGTAATATCCATTATTTAGCCCTCCAATTCTTTGTAATAGTAGTCAGGAATAATATTTATCGTTATTTTCCTATCTTTCAAAACTTGCGCTTGCTGTGCATCCATCAAAATATCGTGCCCTAAGTATAATTTTTGACATTTAGTGTTGTTTTCAAGTTGAGAAACAAAATCATCGAGTTCTTCCTCGGTCAAGACAATGGCGATTTCCGCATTACCGGTAAAATTTACGCCGTTTTCAAGCTCAACAAGCTCACGAATGTGTTTGAGCAGCTCAACGGCGTATTCGTAGTACAGACGGTCAGAAATGGGGATATACTCCACCTTGTAATATTTCAGGCTTGCAGGATAGTTCTCCTTTTCGATAACACGCTTGATACGCTCATAGGTAACATTACGACAAATATTGTTTTCGTTGTTGGTGCAAAGGATGAATTTACGATTCCCGCCATCCTCTGCATTTAGTTTCATAACAGCGTGTCCCGTTGTTCCGCTACCCGCAAAAAAATCCAAAACGGTACAATCTTGATTGTTGTATGTAATCGAATCCACCAACATACGCAGTAATTCTACTGATTTTGGATAAGCAAAAATACTCTTTTTATCAAAATATTTCTCTAATTCAATACCACCATCGCTTTTAAGGCTGATTATTGAACGTAAAAGCATACGATTCACATCGTCTAAATATTTAATAGAACTCGGCTGCATATTTTCATCTTTTGAAAACCATATATTACCGCACATAAAACTACCATCAAAGCGTTCTATAATATTTTCATAGTCAACAGCAGCTAAAAATGATGCTTCATTCCAACGCCAGCCACGATCTGGCACACGAACTGGTTTTTTAGTTATAGGGTGAATAACGTCATATCGAGGACCAAATGTATTGCCATTGGGCCAACTCATATTGATTTTTCCCCACGCTCTATAATTTTCATCGACTGCATTATAAAGAGTAATTGCACGATCATACTTATTCTTTTTATATAATTTTTTTAATCGTGCTTCGGTTTCTTCTATACTAACATTGTTTTTCTTGCATTCGTACAGTAAGTCCTCTATATCTTTCAGCCCATCTTTTAGAACCATAAATTTATATTTGAAATCACTACTTTTAGCATAAGTCAAGATGTATTCGTGAATATTTCCAATACCTTTGTCATTTTTTGGAACTCGTTTATTCCATATAATGCACTCAATAAAATTCCTTTCGCTAAATATTTCATCACACAGTAGTTTTATTTGTGCAAATTCGTTTTCATCAACACTTATAAAAATAATACCTTTATATGACATAAGACGACGGGCGAGGTTCAATCTTTCCCGCATAAAAGAAAGCCATTTAGAGTGCCTAAAAGTATCGTTTCCGTCGACTAAAGTGTCTGAATATGTAAATCCATCATTGAGTGTATTATACGGCGGATCAATATAAATGAGATCAATTTTGCTTTTGTGTGTTTTTTCAAGCAATTTAAGAGAAGCAAGGTTGTCGCCCTCAATGAGAAAATTCATCTGTTCGCCGTTATCGATGAACAAGTCTTTGTCTTCAGTAAGCACCGGGGTATGGGTATCCAGCACCTCGTCAATTTCCTCTCGATGTTCCTCAAAAACAAGACCGTATTTTTTTCCGTTTACATCTTTCTCCAAATCGGAAAGATAGGAAAGCAGATTTCCGGTATTTTCATCTTGCGGTGTAGCAGAAATAAACGCCCGAATGGCTTTGATTTTATTCAGCAAGTCCTCACGTTTTTGTTTGGATATATTTGTGCTCATTCTATTCCTCCCGATTAAATCCATTTGCTGTTGGCAGCAGACCAACACTTAGTAAATGTTTTATTTTCCGCTGCCGCCATAAACGGCTGTTCAAGAAAATTCTGTATTGTTCTCAAAACGGTACCGTAATCATCCGTCCTGGTATTGATCTTGCGGACAAATGCCTTCCACTTCTTCTGCATGGCAGCATCATCGCCAAAGCTCATAATCTGTTCAAATTGCTCAATGGTAAAGTGATGTTCACGGTTAGCAAATGTTTTTCTGAGAGCCTCGGTAAGCACTGCTCCGTCAAAATCAAACTTGTTGGCGATGTAATAAAGATCGTAGTAGTCCTTCATTCGGCTGGAAAATTCCATCAGGCTCAGGATAGCGTCGAGTTTCTCCGCAACGGTAGTTTCAACAGAGTAGGTATTTACCGTTGGTGATTCAAACTCTGGAAGCTGCGTTGGTATTTGGCGCTTTTCCTGTTTCGGAACAATGACATCTCCTACGCCAAAGTCAATGGTAAACGGCGTTCTTGTGTTTTTGATACGGGCAACGATAGAGGCACAAATTCCCGCATACTTTTTAGCGACGGCAATAGGAGCAACACCCTTTATCTCAAAGGTTACAAAATCATTGCCGGTAGGAACAGCGATGATGTCTTCCAAAATGGATTTTAATTGTTCCGGCGTGTTTGGTACTTGCCGAAGCAAAAAGTCCACATCCACCGTTACCCGACTGTCAAAGTCAGTCAAGGAATAAAGAAACAGCCCGCCTTTCAACACAAGGTTTTCAGTGTATTTGGATTTTTCCAAACGGCGCAAAAATTCTTCCTGACAAAAGAGCTGCAAGCAAAGCTGATAGCTTCTTCCGCTTTCGGTAGCTTTATTTTTCAGTCGTGCAAGCACGGAAGCAGCAATATCAGCCATTGAGCAGCACCTCCATCACATCCATCAATTTTTTATAAACCCGCATTTTCTTTGCGTAATTGGAAAGATTACTCAGGTTTTTCTTTTTATCGGTAGCATAGGCATTGAGCGCCTTATTAAACATTTCGTTATCCAGCTTTGTGCGGTATTTGAAACAGTCGCAAATGGTGCGTTCCCGATCATAAACAGCAAGCTGCACTCCATTAAAATCTCCACTTGTTTTTCCGATTTCAAACAAGGTGGGCTGTACAAAATACACCTTTGTCGCCAAAGAATCGATATGCAGCCTTGTCCGTGAGAAGGTACGGGGGACGGCAATTGACCATTGCCGGGGCGAAAAGTCGCTGTAACCATAATAAAACAGCGCCGATTCCACACATACGACGCTTTCGGGAAGGAGAGAGGCAAGTACCTGTTCTTCCTTTATATCTTCCTGCTCGGCGAGCTGGTAATAGCCATGTCTGACACGCTCGATATATCCCTCTTTGCATAGGTTGGCTACATCATAGTTGGAAAGCCCTTCGGAGACGAAATCAGCGGTTTTTGCAATGCCGTCGTTGTTATTTATTATGTTTTTAATGGTTTCCTTTTTGTCCACTTGTTCACCAACTTTCAAGCCACAGCTTATTGATGCTGTGTCCGAAAAATATTATATCATAGAAGCGCCCCGATATCAACAATTTTTAAAACACAGATATAAGATATTGTGAAACTAAAATTTGAAATTTTATTGCAATATAACTTGAAATCTGCTACAATATCTTCGGAGAAGATGGTATTGCTCCACGCTAAGGAAGGTAAGTGTTATCAGTCCTGATAACGAACTGATAACATTAGCCCATATAGGCAGGATAATATGGATACATCAAATAATCAAAAACACCACGAATACGACAGAGGACAATCTCTAAACAAAATTGATTAGGATTTGTCGAGTGGGAATAGTTGGAGGTGGGTTAGAAAGCCTTTATTTCCGGTTTTTTTCAGCCTTGTACCTCTATCATTGCAATTTTATTGCAATTTTTATATTACTTGTCTGTGATAGTCCGCAGTAAATTGATTATGGGTATAGTCTGCAATACTATGTGAGGCAGGTGTGTAGTTTCATATACCGCCTAACTGTTTAGCAACTTCAAAGTTGCTGTTAGGATATAAATGTCCATAAGTTCCCAAAGTTGTCTGGATTTTTTCATGTCCCAGACGATCTTTGATGATTAATGGATTTACCCCCATGCTAATTAAAAGCGAGGTATGAGAATGTCGCAGTGCATGGATTCTAATGCGGTGGACATCAGCAAGCCCTGCCAGCTTTTCCAGGGCGCTTGGCAGGGTATGCTTGCTGGTGGGAATGCCATTGTAACTTAGGACAAATTTACAGTCATGTAAAACTTTCTGTTGTATGTCTTTCTATTTCTGCAATTCATTAATCGTATCTGAGTCAATTACGATTGTTCGTATACTCGCCTGCGTTTTTGGTTCTACAAATTTATACCTTTATAGATAACCGGAATTTATGAAAAAATTGCTAAAAACAGTGTCTATAAAGGTGGTAAACAAACTTTACCGATATTGTTAAAGTTTTGATACCTTTACAGACACTTTATATAGATTTTAATATATGTTTTTATTCAAGGAAGAATTTTTTAATCATTTCTTCTATAGCTTCTGCTTTTTGTAATGGAGTCATTAAGTTGTTCTTATATAATTCTTTTGATGCATAATAGAAGTCTTGGGTTATTGCACGCAATTCAGGAGAATTTAGATTTTGTGTCATATTTTTATATTCGTGTATAAACTCTGATCGTACTAAATAGTAAGGTAACCTGTAAAAAAATTGAGAATAGCTATCGGAGTTTTCCTCCCATCTTGTGTTAGAAAAACTTCTGCAGAATTGCAGCATTGTTTGGAAATCTTCCATAAATACCGTCTCAAGGTGTGCAATATATTCTATCCAATAATGACAAGCATAGTATGCATAAATATTCTTTGGATTAAAAAAAGAATTGTACAATTCTTGGTGTTTTTTCCAAGTACTAATATGCCACAACTCGTGATAAATAGTACTGATTTGACGTTTTAGTTTATGATCAGAGTTTATGTGGGTTTCAATATTGGACTTATGAGTGATATCATTTAATCCATATGTCCTTGCCAAGAATATTTTATGTTCTTCTACTCTGGCACTAGAATAATTATCTAACTTATCAACAATCTCTATTATATTTAATGAATCTATACTAATTTTATTATTAGGCATATTTATGAGATAAGTGATAATATCATTGACTAATTTTTTTCATCCTCAGTTGCGTTTATAATTTTGTATTTCATTTCAAGATTTCCTTCTCTATTTTAGTATTTCAAATTTGGTGATTATCCTTTCAGTCTAACTGTTTAGGAAATTATATTATAAGAATACCATGAATTAATGAATGGTACTACTTTGTTGTGGATTCTTTAAGCTAATGACTTGAATAACGGTAGCTATCTCAGTGAATCAAATTTTATTTTGTTGCATTTCTGACATGGCAGACATATGTAATATTAGGAAGAAAACA
Source organism: Luxibacter massiliensis (assembly GCF_900604355.1). NCBI lineage: Bacteria > Bacillati > Bacillota > Clostridia > Lachnospirales > Lachnospiraceae > Luxibacter > Luxibacter massiliensis. The sequence goes on from NZ_UWOE01000001.1 coordinate 85,212, forward strand.
GTGAGGAGGCAATTATCGTGTCAGAAGTAAGAACGAGAAAGTTCGGATATATTCGTGTTTCATCTAAGGATCAGCATATAGATCGGCAGCTGTCAGATTTCAAGAGAGAAGGTATACAGAAACGGGATATTTTTATTGAAAAGCAGTCGGGGAGAGATTTCCAACGCCCGGTGTACCGTCAGATTGGTAATCGGCGCCTTTACAGACTCTCTTTTCTGTGGGTGCATCCGCAACACCTGCTCGTACAGCAGGGCATGATAGGTTGTAATCATTTGGATAATTTCAGTGCCCTTCCCTGATAGATTTCATTTCTGGTTTTCATGTGGTGTCTCCTTCCTTGAAAATAGGAATACGCACACAATGCGTAGTAAGAACGTACTGTGTGCGCATTGAACTACTTATACCGGTTATGGCGGTCCATAGTCGGCTATTTTGGTTTACGGGTAACAAAAAAGCACCTCATACGGGTGCCGGAAAATTGCAAACTATAAGCATGGTTATTGTAACATGGGTAGTTTTTCACTTCAATTGCAGACGTGTGCCAAATTTTTGACAGTGAATGTTGCCAGGTTGCGTGGGATTCAGTATAATATAAGGGAATGAACAGAGGATAATACATGATTATCCAATACTTTAAAATCGGAGAATATAAAAATGGAGCATGAAAACTATTTAAAATACCTTTCTAAAATCTATGAAGAATATAAAAATTTTGATGATAGTAAAATCCCTTTATGTGCAGCTGAAAATTTTGTGTCCCCATTTGCAATGCAAGGATTAACTTCTCGTTATGAAGGAAAATATATTTCAGGATATATACAAAGAAATAAAGAAAAAGATTTTATCGGTAGTGACTATTTAGAAAAAATATTTTTCATAGCCAATGATCTTGCAAGTAATCTTTTTCATGCGAAATATAACGATTTTCGTAGTTTGACAGGTATGAATACAGTTGCACTTATATTGATGTCAATGGTAGCTAAAGACTCAAAAATATTAATTACAGATCCAGAATCAGGAGGGCATGGTTCACTCCCAAAACTTTGCGATAATCTGGGAATAAGATATAGTTCTATTCCATTTGATTATGTTAATATGCAGATAAACTATGAAAAGCTGAATGAGATATTACTTAATGATCATGAAATATCTTATTTATGCTTTTGTCAATCTGATATTCTTCAACCACCAGATTTTAATTTAATTAGCTCACCAAAGAAAATAGGTATAATATATGATGCAACTCAAACACTTGGTTTAATCGCCGGAAGCACTATACCGAATCCTTTGGATAGTCAAAAAAACATGGTATTAATTGGAGGAACACATAAAACTTTTCCCGGTGTAACTTGTGGATATGTAGCTACAAACTCAGATAACATAATTCAAAAAATTAACCAAAATATTTCTCCAAATTTTTTAAGAAATATTCAAGTAAATAATATAATGAGTGTATGTCTGTCAATGATTGAAATGTTGCATATTGGAGAACAATATGCAAATAATATTGTATATATCGCAAATACATTGGGAAAAACACTTTCAAATAAAGGAATTTATGTCAAAGAAATAGCAGATGGATTATATACAAAAACTCACCAAATTTTCATTGGAACGGGCAAGCTAAGTGTTGATGAAACTTATACCTATTTCAAGAAATATGGTATTACGCTTAACAAACGTAATACCAAATACATAAAAGGATTTCGAATTGGTGTTCAAGAAATTGCAAGATATGGTTTTGAAAAATATATTGATGAATTATCCGAATTAATTCGTTTAGTATTGGTAGAGCCTTCTAAAGAAAAAGAAATCCTAACATTAAAAGCATACCTTGCAAAATTCAAAACAAATAAATATAATGTTGACAATATATTTATGGAATGGGATTAATTGTTACGCAATAATGTTGTTCCAAATACTTCTTTAATTCCATATCCACATTTGCTAGTTCTAATTTTGAAATTAGCCTATTGTGAAAATTATAGCCTTCACATTGCTTGCATTCTTCTATTGCAGCGTCCCAATCAAAGGGAATATTTAATATGATTTTTTCAAGACATTGAAGGTATTTGCAAGTAATTGCCACTAGATACAAAATATCTTTGTCACCATTGTGACAAAAAATATTATAGCAGCGATTATAGAATTCTTCAGCATTTTTCCAATCGCGATTAATTCTAAAAAGTTCCGCTTTAATAAAATAGCAATTTGTTAGATACCGGCGTTCCTCTTTTTCATAATACAAAATTGCTGTATTTTCAATTTTAATAAGTTCAGAAATTATTTTTTTATCAAAGTTGCTTTTATAGAAACATACAATGGGATAGTATGTTTCATAAAAATAATAATCAGAATTTTTAAGTTTACGTTTTTCTTTAAAAGTACTCATTTTTAGATCCAATTTACCCAATAAAATTCTCCAATCAGAAGTCGGTTGGATAAATTCATTTAATTGCAATATGTTTATAGAAAAATGGGAGCGCAACCATTGTATATTTTGGTGTTCGTCAAATACATTTGTCAGAATCGAAGCAGCGCTATCAAAATTCCCCCTATGTTTTTCAATATGAGCTTGCAGAAGAATTATATCTGTATACAAACTTTCACCTGGCATAGTATTAAGAAATTGCTGGTCATTGCAAACTAAGGCAAGTAAAATATTTAGCTCTTCAAATGCAACACTATACTTACCTAAAAAATGTACAAGGTTTGCATGCTCATACTGTAATTTATACTTTAATACTTTATTTGATGGTTGAATCACAATTTGATTATATAAATTTTGAGCTTCTGAATATCTACCATGTTTAATTGCGAAATAAAAATCAAGAAAATGTCTATCAGTTTCTAATAAAATCGAGAATTCATTAGATGAAAGTAAATCAATTATTGTACCGATATTATTATTTGAAATATTTCCTAATTTTGTCGCAATAGAGCAAATTTCTTCTTCTGTTTTACCTTTTGTAATCGAACAAAAAGCTGGACTTTTCTGTAATTGAATTAATAGCTCTTTTATTTTGTCATCAGCAAAAAAAAGTGCATCTTCAGAGTTAATATTAAAATTTAAAAATATGAAAAATACATCTTTATCTGCCAAGTTATCTGTCCAAAGGCACAAATCTTCATATGAATTGTCCACTACGACAATATTTTTTTTGCCCTTAACAAACGTAAATTCGGTTTTTATTCTTGAACTAAAAGAATCCGCGTAATTGCTATAATTTACATAAAATATATTTCCAATCTTGGATGGGAATTTAGGACATGAAACTCGGATAGAATTTTCGTCCTTATCCTTAATTTTCTGAAACTCATAACATAATCTTTTGGCAAATGCTGTTTTGCCATTCCGTTCACCATAGCGTATGTTCTTGGTATAATACATATAATTTTCCAATAATTTTTTTTCACATTCTTGAACAATATTTTCAAGGAGTTCTTTTCGATCAACAAATGGAATCCCATTTGAGTCATGTGTAAATATAAATTTAGCTGGAAAAGTTCTAATAGAATTAGTTATGTCTTGAACTAAACAATATAAAAAGCCAATACATTCGATTATAAATGAAGAAAATAAAGCTACGATTCGCCATCTTTCAATTCCGCCTTGATTTGCTAATGAATCAATTAATGTAAATATATTACAAGCGATAAATGTACCTCCAACTATAATGTAAACAATTATTTTCCTATTTTTTCTCAAAATCTTATTGTATTTTATTTTCATAATTATTCTTCTATTTCCATCCATATATTTTTATAAGCAAATGATAGCTATATTTGAAGGGATAATCATGTATTATCCTCTGTTTGGGAGAAACATAGAACGACAAACCCAATAAAAATCCGTTTGATCCAGCTGTAATTCAAACGGATTTTTACATCATTTTATATTCATAAAGTTACGAGGATGTTTGGTTGTAAGTATATTATTCTGTTTCGCCATAGAAACACTGGTATAAATTTCTGTTGTCTTGATGGAACTGTGTCCAAGCATCTTCTGTATGTACCGGATATCTACATCTGCTTCCAAAAGCAGTGTAGCAAATGAATGACGGAACATATGTGGGGTGATATGCAGCTCGATCCTGGATAGATGGAGGTACTTGACTATCATGGACCGTACAGACTGTTCTGAATATCTTTGGTGAAGTCGGTTTATGAAAAACCAACCGGTAGACCTGATATCCGCCTCGAAAACAGTATAATATTCAAGCAAAACCGCCCTTACATCGTGATTAGCAATTTGTATCAGCCGTTCTTTAGAGCCTTTTCCATAGATTATTAATTTATATGATGTCAGATCGACTTGGTGTAAGGTAAGATTGCACAGTTCCGAGATTCGGACGCCCGTTGCAAAGAGTAACTCAATTACGGTAATATCTCTGAGGATAGCTTTACTCTGATACGGCGTGCTGGCAAGAGAACGTTGTTTATACATATCAGAAATAAGAGATTGAATGATAGTTTCTGGTATTGTTCGTGGCAGAGTCTGGGGTTCTCGGAATTTAGTGCTTATTTTGTCAAAAGGGTTCAAACTGATGATTTCCTCAAGCAGAAGGTAATGAAAAAACGCTTTGAGTGTCGCTATCTTCCGTTTGGCTGTCATTGGCTGGTATTTTGTATGGAGCAAGGCAATATATTCGTTTAGCAACGCTTTGTCAACAAAATCAGGGAATTTTACGGCAAAACTATGGAACTGCGATAGGTCAATACGGTAGGCTTTCAGCGTTTTTTTATCCAGTTTTTTAATTGTTTCACAGATACATAAGTAATCATTCATCAACAGTTTAAAATTCATCATATGTAGGCACTCCTTAACTTTTTATTGTTAATTATGAGTGCCTGACATCAAAATGTCGAATTTTATTCCGGAAAGAAGTAATTTAATAGTTCTTTGCAGTCTGATTTAGATAATTGAGATAATATATATTTGGTTTTTGGACAGCTGCAGCAAGAAATTCCCTGAGTTTACAACAGTTCTGCGACTTTTTGAATGATAAATGTCATGTGCGGTTTTGGAACGCAAGACTGTTCTTCTGAAACGCCGATTTGTTCCGCAATCTGTTATTTTGGAACGCAGGCTTCTGCAGCAGTATCTGGTATTTGAAGCGGTAATTTCATGTTCATTGCAATTTCCTCCCTGTCGATTAGCACGTCGCTGGTATTGAACATTACGGATAAGTAATTATTCAGATAAATCACGCTGCCATGCTTTCCCTTAAAATTGAGCAGTGTAATCATTTCCTTTTCTTCCAATTTCTTTAATCGGCATATGGATACCTTAGATAGTTCCCAACGGTCGGAAAGAGATTGATAATTTGTAATCGGGTTACAGGTATTGTTGCAGTAATACACGACTGGACCAGACTCGGAACCGGGAATAGTCGGATCATTGTAAATGGCATGAACCCACAAGTTTAATAAAATATTTATCTCCGAACATTTCCCAATACTAATTAATTCATGGATTTTAGAAATTGGGAAAAAGAAAAATCCGGTATCCTTTTGGCAGGGATAGTTGTACTCTAGCCATGTATTGTCTTTGGACTAGTCAGTGATCTGGAATTTGGTTTCTTCATACCCAGTGTGGAATGGGTAATGTAATGCCGTTCTTCCAGAAGTTTTAGGATGGAGAGTGTCTGATGCTGAAACCGGCTGTGAAACCAAGATTGGAGGTCAGCAATAGGGCAGAGCCATTCTCCGGGAGAGACGGTGTAGGTGATTCCGTCAAGTCTCCGGTAGGAAATACGGTAGTTGGCGTAGGAATACAATATTATGTAATAAAAAAGATAAGAGCCTCCGCTAATTCGGATATTCTTATCATGGATAAGTGTCTGTATAAAATCCCGGTAAATCCGGCAGCGTGGAAAATCCACAATTTGTTTTAGTTCTAATTCATAGTTCATAATATTCCCTTTCTTTGTAATTTCTTAAGAGGTATTGTAGTGCTATCAAATTGTTCAAACAGAATAAATGAAGGTACATTATTGCAATTTGATTGCATTTTTATTTTTTGTTTTATTGTTCCAGATAATGCTTGAAATCTGCTAAAATTCAATGATATTGTTCAAAACACTTTATCGTCTGTATGGAATTTGAATAAATTAAAAGGTCGTAAAAGTGCCGTATTTATGCGGGGTTGCGGCACTTCAAGAAGTCTTGTGATAACAGTTGCATAAAAGCAATTTTTCTTGTAATCCAGTGGTTTTAGGGATAGAGAATAATTGACAGGCGGTTGTGCAACAAATAAATCCATATTAATAAAAAGCCATTAACTTTGAGTAGTAACTCATAGCTAATGACTTTTTTGTTATTATTATTTGGCTCATTCAGAACAGCCTGTGGAGATTTCCAACCCAAAGGCCTCATAGGGAACTTGTTATAGCCCTTCGGCGCATTTTCAGATTAGGATAATCCTCATCAGGAGTGTGCTGGTTTGGAGGGGAGGCGGGACGTCTGCAACGTGCCGGAGGGAATCCCATGAGTCACCATAGCGGTTTTTCCAGCGATAAATATACTGACGGTTAGTTTTATATTTTTTAGCGGAGTTGGATACACCATAACGTTCTGCATAATGAATAAGTAATAGACGATATCTTATATCTTGTGTTATACTTGCTATGGGAGGATACTCCTTTATGTTTTTTGGGTTGTGGCGATTCAAATATAACACAAAGTGAGGTGATTCTCGTTTTCAATTACTCAGATTGAACATATGTATTGTAATCCGACACAGGTGGTATTTATGATAGACATGATAATGTTATCAGATACTTTTGACCGGAAAAAATTATTTTAGAAATGGGTTCAGACTTTGTACTTTTATCACATCAAAGCATTTTGTCCTTGATAGTAAAATTATTAAATTCACTACACGTATGTAGCGAATTGGAAAAGTATATATCTGGAAACAGAAATTTTGGACGTGATATTTTATTTTGAAAAATTTGCAGAACTGTAACATTAATTAAGTTGTAAGGCGGAGAAATGGGAATGATACATTTTTACAAGGAACAAGTAGAATTAGCAGTAAAATTAATTGATAAAAAAAGTAGATATGATGATATAAAAGCCTCGAATGACGTAAATGAAATATATACTATGATTAGTATTGCAAAGCCGACTGTGGAGTTTGTCAATGCAGCTAAACAGTTGAATAAAAGAATCAATGCGGACTATCCTGAAATTAATGAAATGCATAATATAGCATCAAACATGGCGAATCCTGCAAGTATATGTCAGGACAAGTCATTTTCTGAATATGATGCGATTTTAAAAGATTTGAATAGTGACGCATACGGAATTTTAGTATCTGTATTATTAAAACATGGAAGGATTTCTCATATTAAAGAGTGTATTGAAAGAGTTGATTAATATTTGTTAAATTAAAGGGAGTGTTGCAAAATGACTAATTTTTAGTCAGGGGGAGAGAGTTTCAAATTTACTACAAAAAATAATATAGCGGTTTGCTATACAGATTAAATGGATGGGGACTACGAGAAAGACCGAGCAGAGAAAAAGCTATTGGTTAAGTTGCAGGAAGCGGAAGAAGCTGTTGCAGATGAAACGGGGTGGTTGGGCCTTGATGAATTGAAATCAGCTATGGAGGAATAACACTTAATGAAATTAAGGATTAACCCTCTCGTAGTAGCTGATCTGAAGGCAATTAAGAGTTATATTGCAGATGACAATGCAGAAGTAGCCAGAAAGACTGTAGACGAAATTTACAAGAGTTTTGAGGACTTACAGGAGTTTCCTGCGGTGGGAGCAGATTTGTCAAAGCGAGTGAGCTTCAGGACAGATTATAAGTATCTGGTTCATGGGGGTTACATTACGCTGTATCTTATCGAAAAGGATTGGGTGGAGGTATATCGTGTGATTGACAGATACCAAGATATAACAGGCATATTATTTAGATAGATTTGAATTTGGAGGAACTATGGTATGGCAATTTCTAATATAAAGGCTGTTTTTCAACAGGATATTCAGAAAGTGTGGGACAAGGTTACTTCTTTTGAAGACTATACGTGGCGTAGTGATATAAGCAAAATAGAGATTCTAAACGAGCAGCAATTTGTTGAGTACACAAAAGAAGGATATGCTACGACTTTTACAATTACTGTAGTTGAACCTTATAGGTGTTGGGAGTTTGACATGGAAAACGACAATATGAAAGGTCATTGGACTGGTGTATTCATAAAGAAAGGCAAGCAGACAGAGATTGATTTTACAGAAAGTGTTGTTGCCAAGAAATTATTTATGAAGTTCTTTGTAAAACCTTTTTTGAAAAAGCAGCAGACACTATATGTATCTGATTTAAAAAAAGCATTGTTGTAGCAGACTCTGAGTTGCAGGGAAGAAGATATTTTAGAATTGCTTTGCTGCTACTGCTCGTGTATAATATGGGTGTGACAACAATGTGGCAACATAACAAAGGATAAACTTTGATACAAAAACAGATTTCTATTTTGGGAGGCAGTTTTTGTATTTGTGCGGAAAAAGCCCATAAAATAAGGCTTTTCAGCTTATAGCGTATTTTTTGAAGTTGTACGCCAGCGCCCGAAATCCTCCGTCAGTGATTGTACTTTCCCATGGCGGAGCGCTTACAAGGTTATATGAACACCCCTCATTCCGTAGCCGCTCGGAAAATCGGGAAACGCTAAAAAGTATTCCGCCTCTATCGTTTCTTAAAGAACATCTGAACATTTTAGCGCCAGCCGTTTTTTCTTGGCTTGCGCTATTTTTATACCCACTCAAAAGGTTCTCCACAATTGCCGCATACCACGTTGAACTCCCGTGTTGCCCGGATGATGGTGCTGCAGCAGGGGCAAATATATTTGATACTGCGGTTGATGGATTTCTTGCTGCCTCCCTTGGCGGTTCCCTCTACTGGCTGGCGGCTGGCGTTGATTCTATCCTCGCACAAGGTTTCCTTGATCCATGCTTCCCCCTCCGGGGCCAGCGTCGTTACTGTCCAGCCATATTTGTCGTGCTTCTCAATGTGCAGGCCGTGAGTCTCGGCGGTGGCTTTGAATTTCAGGTTATGGTAATTCATTTTCATAAGAATACTCTTTGAACAGGTCGGACATTTCCTCAGTTTTCTTTACAATTTCAAATATTTGCAGCATGGTTGCGTTCTCCTCAAAGATATGTTTTATTTTTGTGAGTGACAGCCTACACGCCACCGGTGAAAAAGCAAGCTCGGAAAGATTCAAAACATATCTTTATTTTGTGAAATCCGGGCAGCGAAAAGTCCCGCCGAAGCGGGGCCATCCTATTTTATTCTACGGTTACGAAACCTTGTTCTTTCAGGCTTTCGATCAGCGCCGGATTCTCCGGGCGGGTCAAAGTTCCTTCTCTTCAATATTATAGTTTCCTACTGCGAAGGCGTATATAGGCGTTCTCAGATATGCTGGATCTGCTCCGGTGAAGTTGCTAATAGCTGCCACCAGCTCCTTGCGGCGGATACCTGTAACATTGTATGCGGCTTCCAGGCCTTTTGGCTTGCTGTTCTCTGAAGTAGCTTCATCGGTTACTTCTATCTGAGAAATATCTGCAGGATGGCTATCTTCCGTTTCATCCTTTACCTCCGTTTCTGGCTCCATGGCCTCTGTGGCTTCGTCCTCTGCAGGTTGCTTCATGGAGGACTTGGCGGCGGCTCTTACCGCCCGGCTTACTCTGGTTCGGGCCTCTGGGAATACCTCCAGCAGTACACCTTCCTTATAGTGAATTTCAAAGGTGATGTTCTCGTCTATATGTACGTTGAAATGGAAGTTGATCATTTCTACCTTTTTCAGTTCATCCGCCAGCTCGATATTCTTATACCGTTTCTTCGCCGCTTATCATGAGGCAAACCGGAACCGAGTTTCTCAGTTTCGCTGTGGTTTTCCTGTTTTCATTGTGTTTTTCACCTTATGTTTTTTGCGTTTGGCTTGTGCCTTGTGAGTGACAGCTTACACATTTGTGGATGGAGAGCAAGACTTTTTCAAAGAAATTTTCTCTCATATCGACAAAATTAAAAAATACCAGCCGCGAGTGGGCCGGTATTTCTCTGTGTCACTATTCCATTTTCTTTATTCTGCCGCCCGAATCAGATTACTGACATAAGGCCGCGCTCCTGAAAGTACTTCATCATAAAAATTCTGCTTCCAGTCGATATACGCAACGCTGTCCTCTAACTCCTGAATGGAGGCTTTCAGCGCCTCCTGCTTTTCAGCCAGCATTTTCTTCCGTGTAAGAATGGTGGACTCCCCCTGTAAGCACAATTCCAAATATTCCTTCATTTCCTGAATACTTAAACCACATTTTTTCAGGCAAGTCAGATCCTTGATCCACTTCACATCTTTTTCATCAAAAATCCGGCGGTTATTTCCATCGCGTTTTACGTTAGGGACGAGACCCTCATTGCAGTAATATTTTAAAGTCTGATAAGTCATATCCAATTCCCTGCAGACCTGCATCATCGTGTACATCATAATTGCCTCCTGTTGCGTCCACAAAATTTTTTTGATTTTTTCAAAAAATCTATTGACCGATAGTAACTACCGTAAATTATAATCGGTTGTAACAAGCGGTTGAAACAATCGAATTATAGCACGAAAAAAGGAAAATGGCAAGAGTGAAAGGAGGAACATGCGAATGAAAGTATTGCTTGTCAATGGCAGTTCGCGGAGCAATGGCTGTACGGGTACAGCCTCGCAGGAAGTGGAACGCGCCCTGCAAGAGGAAGGAATTGACACAGAACAAATTTTTATTGGAAATTTAGCACTGCCGGATTGTATTGCCTGCCGTAAATGTAAGCAGACGGGTTGTTGTGTATTCTACGATGTTGTGAATGAATTTGTAGAAAAGGCAAAAGAAGCCGATGGGTTTGTCTCTGGTTCCCCAGTCTATTTTGCTCACCCAAGTGGCAGATTGCTGACTTTCATGGATAGGGCATTTTATTCCTGCAGCACAGCTTTTCAATATAAACCAGCAGCGGCTGTTCTCTCGGCAAGGCGGGCAGGTACGACAGCCTCATTTGATGTCATCAATAAGTACTTTACAATCTGTTCCATGCCGGTGGTTTCTTCGACCTACTGGAATCATGTATACGGAGCGCAGCCTGAGCAGGTGGCCGAGGACAAAGAAGGTCTGATGACAATGTATAATCTCGGAAAGAACATGGCATGGGTGCTGAAATGTCTGGAGCTTGGAAAGCAGAGCGGATTGAATCATCCGGAAAATAAGAAAGTATTAACCAATTTTGTGAGATAAGCAAGGGAGGGAAATTTGATGAATATTTCTGAAAAGCAGAAGGTGTGGCTGGTAACGGGAACTTCCTCCGGTCTTGGCAGGAGTTTTGTGAAAGCCATTGTAGAAAATGGAGATTGCGTAGTGGCGACGGCCAGGAACAAAGAGGCGATTTTAGATTTGGAGGCACTCAATCCGGGACAGGTTATGGCATTGGCACTGGATGTGACCGAGCGGGCACAGATCAAACAGGCGGTGCAGACTGTACTGAAAACGGTTGGTCGTGTTGATGTGTTGGTGAATAATGCAGGATATGGCTACCGGGCTGCGATTGAAGAAGGCATAGATGAGGAAGTAGAGCTTTTATTCCGTACAAATTTCTATGGCCCGGTGGCACTGATAAAAGCGGTACTGCCCTATATGCGTCAACAAAAAGGCGGAGCGATTATCAATATCTCATCGGTTGCTGCGGTCAATACATTTGCCGGTTCCGGGTACTATGGCGCATCGAAGTGTGCGCTGGAAGGCATTTCAAGTGCTTTAAAAAAGGAAGTGGAACCGCTGGGCATTAAAGTCATGGTGGTAGAACCGGGTGCATTCCGCACGAATTTCAGCGGGCGCTCTCTCAAACAGACGTCTGTCTCCATCCGTGATTATGCAGGTACCGCTGGCCTTAGACGGATTGAGAATGACCGTAGCTACGGAACTCAATGTGGAGATCCTGACAAAGGCGCTAAATTGATTGTGGAAGCAATCCGTGCAGAAAACCCGCCGCTCAAATTTATTTTGGGCGCAGACGCATGGGAAGTTTATCGGCAGCGGGAGCAGAAGCAGAACGAAGAAATGAAGCCCTGGCTGGAAAAAAGCAGCCAGACTAGATTTGAAGAATATCATAGGGAGGTAAAGAGTGATGAATGATTTTGTGTTTTCTTATCCTACAAAAGTCTATTTTGGCGAGGGGAGTGCAAAAGAGGCGCTTTCATCGGAACTTGCCCATACCGGCAATACGGTCATGCTGGCCTACGGCGGAGGCTCGGTAAAGAAAAATGGGATTTACGATGAAATTGTGACCATCCTGCGGGAACAGGGGAAAGGGATTGTGGATTTCTCCGGCATCATGTCCAATCCGACTTATGCAAAGGTGCAGGAAGGTGCAGCCCTTGCAAAAAAAGAACAGGTGGATTACATTTTGGCTGTCGGCGGAGGTTCTGTCATTGACTGCTGTAAAATCATTGCGGCGCAGGCAAAAACCGAAGAAGATATTTGGAGCATGGAATTTGTCCAGCACAAGCTGCCCCACCATGCAATCCCCCTGGGCGCTGTTGTCACGGCCTCCGGTACTGGCGCGGAGATGAACGGCGGCGCAGTCATTACCAATGAAGCATTGCACATTAAAACAGGAGTATTAGGATTTGCCCCTCGATTTGCGGTACTTGATCCTTCTTATACCCTGTCGGTTCCATTTAGGCAGGTAATTTCCGGTGCTTTTGATACGTTGAGCCACGCGATGGAGACCTATTTCGGACAGTCCGATCAGAATAATGTGTCCGATGATGTGGCTCTCGCGGTTATGCGGAATACGGTTACAAATATGCGCCGTCTGCTTATGGACGAAAATGATTTACAGGCCCGCGGTAATCTGATGTGGGACTCTGCTATGGCGGAAAATGGAATTTTGAAATGCGGAAGGCTTACTGATTTTCAGGCACACCAGATCGAACATCAGCTTGGAGCTTACACAGATTGCAATCACGGACAGGGCCTGGCCGTAATTCAGCCAGTATATTATCGGCATATCCTGAAAGATGCCCCGGAAAAATTTGCAAAGTTTGCAAAAATTGTATTCAACGAAGACACTGCGGAGGCGGGTTTAGAGGCAATGGAAAAGTTTATAAAAGACTGTGGACTGCCGACAAAGATGGAAGAATTAAAATCCCGCACACAAATTACAGCGAAGCTGCTTCGGCAAGTGGCTGATTCCACGAATGTTATTCAGTGCAATCCGAGGGAACTCAGCAAAGATGAAATTTACGAAATTTTAGTGGAATGTGTGTAAAGGAGGAGGCGGATGTGACACAGGATGTACGGAATTTTGGTATTTGTAGTTCTTTTAATCGGGGTGCTGATTTTTTTAGGATATAATGTTTATCGCCGCCCGGCCATGTTCCGAAATCTGTCAGATCAGTCATTGAGCGAGGAGCAAGTAGAGGAATTGAGAAATGAAATCCATTCAAAACAGGATAAAAAAGTGCTTGTCACCTATTTTTCTTATTCAGGAACAACAAGAACGATTGCAGAGGCATTAAGCGAACGAGCGGGAGCCGATTTATTTGAGATTGCACCACAAGCAGAATATTCTAATGTTTATCTACAGTCGAACTCGGAAATCAGAAAAAATGAGCGACCGGAACTAAATGATATGGTTTCGGATATAGATTCCTACGACATTGTTTTTGTAGGGTTCCCAGTATGGTGGCACGCAACCCCCGCCCCCATCAATACATTTTTAGAAAGCTATGCTCTGGACGGAAAACTAATTATCCCTTTTTGTACCAGTGGAGGCAGTGATATTGAAGAGGCGATGCCGACGTTCCTAAATTCTTGTGAGGGACTGGCAATCTATGGGGAGCGACGAATCAGCAGTGCGAATCAGATTGATACATGGCTGTCAGAATTAAATTTAAACTTTGAATAAATAGAAAGCGAGGAATTTGTAATGTTCAAAAAGACACTTGGCCTTTTGATGGCCACTATGATGACCTTTTCCCTTGCGGCCTGCGGTCAGGCTGCGCCAAGCGGCAGCGAACCCGCACCTTCCAATGAATCCGCCACCAGTGAATCGCCGGAATCACAGGCAACAGAATCCTCCCAAGTGGAAACATCTTCGGATGACGGAAAAACGCTGGTCGTTTACTTTTCATGGTCTGGAAATACGGAGGAAATGGCAAATCATATCGCGGAGCAGACAGGCGGCGATCTGTTGGAAATAGAGCCGCAAACACCATATCCAGATGACTATAATGAAACTGGAGATGTTGCAGAAAAAGAGCGCGATGAAAATGCCCGCCCGGAGATTGCAAACCTGCCGGATTCTATAGAGGAATATGGCACGATTTTAGTAGGCTATCCCATCTGGTGGCATACGGCTCCCATGATTATCGGAACATTTTTGGAGAATTATGATTTGACGGGAAAAGAAATCTATCCCTTTACACAGTCGGCTTCGATGGATACAGAACAATTTGAGAACTCTATGGATTTTGTTCGGGAAAATGCCGCAAACGCAACTGTTCATGACGGCCTGTTTGTGAGCAGGTCCGATACAGACAGTATGGATGTTTACCTGACTGAAAATGGACTTGTTAAATAGGAGGATATGATGAAACGACCATACATTATCTGTCACATTTTAAGTGCGCTGGATGGCAAAATCGCGGGACGTTCCTTTGGAACGCCCCAGGCACGGGCCGTCAGCAATGTCGCTGTTTACTGAGCAGGCTGATTTGGAGGCGGTTATCCCAATGGGGAAAGCGGTACAAGGAGCAGAAAATATGTGTAATACTTCCGACGTTGTAACATTCGAACTGGTATCGGAGGAAAAGGAGGATAACTTAAATGAGTAAACAAGTGCTGATCATTTCATCTAGTCCCCGTAAGGGCGGTAATTCAGATACCTTATGCGATCAGTTTATGAAAGGCGCGACGGAGGCAGGAAACCGGGTAGAAAAAATCCGGCTTGCCGATTTGAAGATTGAGTATTGTTCAGCCTGTTATGCCTGTAAGAAAACAGGACACTGCGTAAAGCGGGATGATATGGAGCAGGTGATTGAAAAAATGCGGGCCGCTGATGTGGTCGTGCTGGCTACGCCCGTATATTTCTATACAATGTGCGCACAGATGAAAACCATGATTGACCGCACTTTGGGCGGAGTGCAAACATCGGGACTTGAAAATAAGGAATTTTATCTAATCGCTACTGCCGCTGATGGGAAGGCCGCAATGGAACGGACGGTGGACGGTCTGCGTGGTTATCTGGAATGTATGCCCGGAGCAAAAGAAATGGGGGTGGTCTATGGCGCGGGGGCCTGGCAGATCGGCGATGTACAAAAAAATGCAGCATTTGATGAAGCCTATCAGATGGGACAAAATGTCTGCTGACATATAAAAATCAAACGAAAAGGAGTATATTACAATGAAACGATTTGCAGCTACTATTCTTTCTGTCACAATGATTTTTTCTCTGGCTGCTTGCAGCAGCAATCAGGAACCGGAAAGCACCGCACCTCCCATATCTGTACAAACAGAGCCTTCTTCGGAAGTGGAGTCCGAAGCAGAAAGCGGATCTTCGGAGGAGAATAATGCTTCTGGCAACATTTTAATTGCCTATTTCTCTGTTCCTGAAACGGACGGTGTAGATACCGTGGCGGGAGCAAGCCGGGTGGTGGTAGACGGCGAGGTGTTGGGAAATAATCAGTATATTGCCCAGCTTATTCAGCAACAGAGCGGCGGAGATTTATTCCGTATCGAAACGGAGCAGGAATATCCGGGCAGCCACGACCCGCTTTTGGATTTTGCCTATAATGAGAAGGCAGACAATGCAAGACCGGCCCTTTCTTCACAGATTGAGAATCTGGATAAATATGATGTGATTTTTTTAGGCTACCCGAACTGGAATAGCGATCTTCCTATGCCGCTGTATTCTTTTTTAGAGGAATATGACTTCAGTGGGAAAACCATTATTCCCTTTACAACACATGGAGGGAGCGGTTTTTCCAGAACGATCCGTATGATTGCGGAAATGCAGCCGGGCGCAACGGTCATTGAGGACGGTTTGTCCATATCCAGAAACAGCGTACCTGATGCGCAAAGGGATGTAGAGGAATGGGTTGCCGGACTGAGCCTGTAATAAAAAAGAACGCCGGAAGGTTCTGCAGTAGCAAGGATACCGCGTAATACATCAAAGCCTGCCTTTTATCCGGGCAGGCTTTTTCAGAAAAGGAGAACAACGATGAAACCTAAGATGATCGTTAAGATATGCATTGACTTGATTATGACCTTACTCCTCCTGCTGCTGATGGCCAAGCAGCTTACAGGAGACCTGGCCCATGAGTGGCTGGGGGCGGGGATGTTTGTACTTTGGATTTTGCACCACATCCTCAATACACAGTGGCATAGCCATATATGGAAAGGGAGATACACGCCTTTCCGTCTTTTACAGCTTGTCGTTAATGTATTATTGCTGTTCGCTATGATCGGAACTATGGTAAGCGGCATTATTCTTTCCAGAGAAGTTTTTTCCTTTCTACCCATTTCTGGCGGATTGGCGCTGGCACGGCCTTTGCATATCCTGTCCGCCTTTTGGGGATTTGTTCTGATGGCGCTGCATTTAGGATTACATTGGAACATGATCTTGGGAATGATACGGAAATCAACTGGGGTGAAGACGACAAGGCTGGTCCAAATTGCATTGCGGATGGTCGGCGCGGGTATTGCTGTATATGGATTATATGCGTTCTTTAAAAATCAATTTCTTTCCTATATGTTCCTGACATCTTCCTTTGTGTTTTTCGACTTTGAACGGCCAGCCTTCTTGTTTTTTACAGAATACGTAGCGATTATGGGTCTATTTGTGTTTTTTGCTTACTATGCAACAAAGGCAATTCAAAGGCGGAATGAAAAGAAAAAGGCGGATGAGGAAAAATGAAAAAGGTCTTTTCCTATTATAATTTCAGCAGCGTCGGCCATTGCCCATATTAGCGGCTGCATTGCCCGACATAGGCTCAATATTCAGATGATTGGGAGAAAGCCGAATGGGACAAATCGGTGAATATAAGCAGTCTATTGGTTTGCTCTATGGGATTGCCTTTACGATTAAGATGAGCAAGAAAGGAAGCCGCCAAATTGCGGGTTACTTTGATTACGTTGTACCGCCGCTGGAAGGTTTCTGGTGGCAGAGTGACAGAACAGGAATAGACTACAGCCGGAAAGAGGATTTTAATTTCATCTCAATGACTAGATTGCCAGATTTTGTGAGGGAGGAAGACGTGGATCGGGCAATCGATGAGGCCGAAAAGAAAAAGCAGCAGGATTTCTCGAAAGTAAAATTTTTTACCTATAACGAGGGAGTATGCGTGCAGTGTATGCATATTGGATCTTATGATGATGAAATAGCTACGGTTGAAGCAATGCATGATTTTATGCTCCATGAAGGATATGAGCTGGACATTACAGACAAGAGGTTTCACCATGAAATTTACTTAAGTGATGCCAGGCGGGTGGCACCTGAAAGGCTTAAGACGGTAATTAGACATCCTGTAAAAAAGATAAATTAATAAGTTCTATTTAATTTTTAGAGGGGTACATTTAAGGTGGGAAGCGGGATCTGAAAGGTATTCCGCTTCTTTGTTACAGACAATGTGCGGCTGAGAACCAGGCTGTAAAGAAGAGGCTTTGATGCTAATATACAGATGATAACAAAATAAGAAATATAGAGTGCAGGATTGTATATCGACATGGATTTCGGATCTGGATTAATATGAAGATATCAAAAGGGATTTAGGAGGAAGGGTACATGGGCACACTATATATTTCAGATTTGGATGGGACGCTGTTTAACAAAGAGAAAAAGATTTCAGAGAAGTCTATAAAACTTTTAAATCAATGTATGGAGTCGGGAATGAAATTTTCTATTGCCACTGCAAGGATGCCATATGGTTGTGATTATAGATTAAAAGAGCTTCAATTATCTATACCAGGGATTCTGACAAATGGCGTATTTTTATATGATTTTAAGAGAAAGGAATACATTTCTGTGGAGCCAATTAAAACAGAAAGTGCAGAAAAAGTAATCCAGCTGATGGACGATGAAGGCTTATCCTGTTTCGTGTATGTATATTGTAAGGATGGCATTCATATTTATTATGGTAATCCTGAACTTGAGCAACAGGCACAATATTATAGCGACAGGGCGCGGGAAAAATGTTCGGAAGTTTCCTTTCAGGAAGATTTACAAGCGGTACGTCAGGCAGGAGATGTTTTTTATATTGCTTACTCTGGCAGAAAGGAAGTGTTAGAACCGGTCTGCCCCAAATTAGAAGGAATTGAAGGAGTCGATTATTCCTTTTATCTGAACATTTACAATGGCCTGTACTGTTTGGAAGCCTACAGTAATAAAGCAAGTAAGCAGTCTGCATTGTTAAAATTGAAAGAGTATGTTGGCTGTGATAAAGTAGTTGTATTTGGCGATAACTGGAATGATGTGCCGATGATTGAGGTTGCAGATAGAAGTTATGCACCAGAAAATGCCCTGGAGGAAATTAAAGAAATGGTAACTGGGGTGATACCTTCCTGCAATGATGACGGAGTTGCCCGATTCTTGAGGGGAGAAAAATATGGTAAATAAAAGTAATATACGGACAAGGGCAAAGCTTGTGAAATGGCTTTGCCCTTTAGCAATTAATGACAAGCATTCTATCCGCTGGTTCTGTTTACGCGAAACTTGAAACTGTTTCAGAAAAGATTTTTATTCCCGCGAGCAACAAGCCAAGCGGACATGTTTGCATGTCCATTTGGCGACTGCTGCGAGGGTCTAATACCCCGATGCCTGCATCGCTGTTAGTTTGACGCCCCGTATGCTTGCATCGGGGGCTTTGACTTATAGGCCTTCGATATTGGCCTCTATATTATCACAGTGTCTTTAAGAATTCGATAACATAAACCAGGTTATCCCGGAAGGAGCCGTCCTCTGCAAAGTTTTTTGTAAAGAGGGCGCTTCCCATTGTAAATGCCCAGGGATCCATATCCTTTACCAATTTCATTCTATCTTCAGAACCAATACTTCCGGCAAGAATAACAGGATTTTTGGAATTTTTTATGTATTCGGCGGAAAGAATGTTTGGATCTCCGTCTACATAACGATATCCGAGCAAATCTGTCCCGAAAACTCCCTTTTGTGCAAACTGTTCTTCCTGCATAAGCATTTCCTCCAGAGTTCCTTGAAGAATACTGGGACTTTGGGACACCTCTCCTGCAAATGGACAATATTTTAAGTTGTTTTCCATGATATATTCTGCAACACTGTCATAGTATAAAGTGCCAAGCAGATAGTCGAACCCACATTCCACTGCGAGTTTGGCGCCCCGCATACATTCCTCTTCCGTATAAGAAACCACTTCAAGGAATGAAGTCTTACCGGCCTCTCTCATCTTTGTGCACAGATGCTCCATTTTATCCGGCTCCATGCCCACATCTTTAAAACCCCAAAATTGAATGGGAAGATCCTTGTTTTCTTCAAAAATCTCAATCGCATTTGGAACTGTCATATCATTATGGGTCAGCATAATGATAATTTTATCTAACATACTCATCTTATATTTCCACCTTTCTTGTATTCATTTTATCCCCGCGAGTAACGAGCCAAGCGGACAAGTTCCCATGTCTGTTTGGCAGTTTCCGGGAGGTTAATATTCCGATGCTTGCATTGCTGTTGGTTTGCTGCCCCGTATGCTTATATCGGGACTTTGACTAAATTGAATCAGCTATTTTCTTGACATCTTTACAGGGGCCGTTCCATGCAGCCATAAGTATGTCCATCTGGTCAAGTATACAAAAATGTTTTACGCCTAAGGATTTATAGTATTCTGCTTCCTCTGGGGAAGCGATCTCTACACGTGGCTGCACACCATGGGCCAGCGCTGTCTTGATCATTTTTTCGTGTGCCTCATTAATATCCTCCTTGTGTTCCGCACAGTTCCAGCCTCTGCTCATACAATAATCAGATGGTCCGAATTGAACCATATCTACGCCAGGAATAGAACAGATTGCTTCGATATTATCAATAGCCTCTTTTTTTTCTATCATGAATGCTTTTACCAGACTTCTGTTCATAGCGGCGTAATCCATTTGCTTTAATTCTGGATGGTATTTAATCCACCGTGCATTTGGGTAACCGAATTTGCCATCGTCTTCGGGAGTTTTTGGAGATACCATTTTAATAGTTTCTGCTATCTGATCTGGCGTCTCGTGGTCAGTGAATAATATAGCCTGAAAACCAACGGCTGCAGCTTTTTGTGCAACATAGGCCCTGTTTTGGAAATCAACCTTAATCATGGAACCAGTGTCATACAGCTCGCAAGTTCTGACAAAGTTTTCAAGGTCGTTCAGTGAAAAAGGGGCGTACTCAGCAAGAAATTCGAAATAATCAAAGCTTCCTGTGGATGCGGCGGCCTCCACTATTGTGGGCCAGGTGCTCCAGATTCTAGTATTAACAGTTGTCCCCTTGTGGTCTAAGATTTCTCTTATCTTGTTTAGTTTCATCTTGTTATCTCCTTTACATTTGTTTTATTCAGAAATATTTCTTGTTTTTATATTATTTATTTTTTAATACTCCGTCGATTATCAATCTTGCAATTACTATTTCTTATCTTGCTCTTTCCAGCCATAGCGGCGGGTATAGTACAGGAGGAATCAGATGATTTATGGGAATATGCCAAATATTTCCCTGGAAAGTAGGATTGTTCTATAAAAATATAAATGTAAAAATAAAAGAAGGTTAAGGAGAAGGAGGGGATATGGATGTTTTGACTATATGAACATAGCAAAATATGAAATGTGTTGTGCAAGATATATAATCGGAATTTGAAAGAGGATGATATATTATAAAAACACAAAAAATTAGACCAGAAAAAAATGAAAAAGAAAAAGGAGGAACGAAAAATGGCGAAATATGTGGTGCAGCCTTATACCAAGGCAAGTTATGATTTAAAGTATTTTGAGGAGTTTTCAGCGGACAGAATGAAGGCAGTCGCACTTATGGCAGAGGTGGGACTTCCGTTATACAAAATACACCATTCAATTGTGATAGGAGATGTGGCTCTCTTAATTGCAGATGGTGTGGAAAAGCAATTAGGCATTAAAGTAGACAGATACGTATGCGAGATGGGGGCATTACTGCATGATGTAGGAATCAGCCAGATTCAGAAAGATGATATGCCAGAACATGCATTTATTGGGGCACAGATAGCGAGAGACGCAGGTTATAGTGAAAAAGTGGCAAGATGCATTGAATTACATGATTTTGCGGGATTGACAAAAGAGTATGTAGAAGGGGCAAATCTTCCCTGTGTGATAGATAAGGAAGATAAGCTGCCAGAAACATGGGAAGAAAAAATTGTGGCATATGCGGATATGATTGTCTCACTGGAAGGCGAATGGTTTTTGGATGTATGGAGTGATGATACTTGTGCCTGCAGAGCGTATTATGATCTGCTCTCTATTGTATTTAAAACAAGGACAGGCAGAGTTCTAACAAAGGATCATCCGCAGTTTAAACATGAGATAGAGTTTAATAAAGAAATGCGCAAATTTATTCCGAGGGAAGTTTATGAGACAATCAGGCCGAGAATAAATAGAATGAGAGATACGATCAGGATGAGTGGAGAGATACTGCCATTTCCGTCTCTGGATACTTGGGATGAAGAATAAATATAGGCTGGATAGGAGGCGGGGCGATGAGCCTGAAAGAAATGATTCATAAAAAAGAATATAAAGCAGATAAAATATCTGCTGCGATAACAGCACTGCCGTTTGTGATTCTGGCTATAAGTGTCATATATATTACTTCCCAAAATCCATATTTCCTGACATTGAGTAATATATCAAGTATTTTACTCCAGACCTCTTCTCTTGCAGTTATGTCTATTGGCATGACATTCGTTTTAATCGGCGGAGGGATCGATCTGTCTATTCCTCCAGTAATGGCGACTGCAGCAATACTTGGAGTAATGTATATGGGACATGGGGGGAATTCCCTGGCGGCTTTCCTGCTTATGGTCGGAATAGGCATATTGTGTGGACTAATTAACGGATTTGCTATTGCATATTTAAACATGATTCCTTTTGTAGTAACTTTCTCTATGCAAATGATAACTTTTGGTTTTTGTATGTGGATAACCAATTCATCCGGGGTTACGGGAATGCATACATCCTTTCAGCAGACAGTCCTTTTTGATATTGGGGGGTTTCCTCTTCCGATATTCTTTATGGTCCTGCTAATGATTGCCGCCGGACTGTTTTTAAAGAAGTCTTATATGGGACGGTGGCTGTATTTAGCAGGCGCCAATATTAAAATGGCAGAAGTATCGGGAATACCTGCTAAAAGAACAATCTTTGTTACATATTTGATTTCCGGGGCCATGGCAGGAATTGCAGGAGTGATATTGAGCGCCCGAATGAATTCAGCTTCAGCAACATTTGGGGAAGATACAATTGTGATGGACATTGTAGGCGCTGCGGTTGTAGGCGGGGCCAGTACGAACGGTGGCGTGGGAACAGCCTATGGAGCCGTATTCGGAGCTATTTTTATTACAATAATAAGTAATTTTACCAATATGCTTCATCTTTCATATAATACAAATTTAGTAATTAAAGGAGTCCTGATTATTGTATTCGTAGCACTTGATATGGTGAAACAAGGCAGGAGGGAAACAAAATGAGTGAAGCAATTTTGCAGATGCGCCAGATTACAAAAAGTTTCTCTGCAAACAGAGTGCTTAGAGGAATTGATTTGGAGGCGTATAGGGGGGAAGTACTGGCTTTGATTGGGGCGAATGGGGCCGGAAAAAGTACAATGATGAATATCCTATATGGAATCTACCAGGAGGACAGCGGGGAGATACTAATTGATGGGAATGCTGTTAAATTTAAACATCCAACAGAAGCTATTGAGCATGGTATCGCATTTGTTCAGCAGGAAATGGCGCTTATGCCCACGATGTCCATTGTGGACAATTTATATTTAAATAATTTTCAGACCAAAGGCGGCTTGATTGATTATAAAAACAGTAAAAAGAAATGTGTGGAGGTACTTAAAAAGCTTGGGTGCAATTATTCGCCCGATACACTGGTGGGAAGCCTAGGGGCAGGGGACCGCCAATTAGTACAGATTTCAAGGGCATTGTTAAGCAGTCCCCAGATTATTATCTTTGATGAAGCTACATCCTCTCTTACCCTGCCGGAAAAGGAACGGCTGTTTAAAGTCATTGAACAACTCCGCAAAGAAAATGTGGCAATTATTTATATCACACATATGATGGATGAAATTTTCTCCATTTGTCAGCGTGTCATGGTATTGCGCGGCGGTATTACGGCTGGAAAAGATCTGGTATCCAATGTTACCCATGGGGATTTAGTTCAAATGATGATTGGAGATAAAGTTAAAGAACTTACAAAGCATGGAAATAAGGCAGAAATTATATCTGAGGATGCTCCAATTGTAATGAAAGCAGAGAATTTAACCCGCAAAGGTGTTGTTGAGAATATCAATTTTGAGATACGGGAGGGTGAGGTTGTTGGGTTATGGGGGTTAATGGGAGCCGGGAGGACAGAAGTAGTAAGATGTATTACAGGCTTAGACCCAATGGATGAAGGAACCGTTCTCATAGCTGGCAAAGATGGGCAGCTGAAAAAGGTCTCCCCTAAAAAAATGATTGGAAATGTGGCAATTGTCACGGAAGACAGACGTGTAGATGGACTGGCTCTGGAAATGTCTGTAAAAGATAATATGACATCAGCAAACTTAAAAAATCTTACGGGCAGGATTCCAGGTTTTATTGATAAGCACAAGGAACTGGAAATCTGTGAAAAATATGTAAAGAGACTGGAAACAAAAGTGGCCAGCTTGAATCAACCCATCAGCACGCTGAGCGGAGGGAATCAACAGAAGGTTATTTTAGGAAGATGGCTCCAAAAAGATTTAAAGGTATTTATTTTGGACGAACCAACTAGAGGCCTGGATATTGGGGCAAAAGCGGATGTCATGAAAGTGATTAGGGAACTTTCTGAGAGGGGGGCGGCTGTGCTGGTTATTATGTCGGACATTGATGAATTAATGAGCGTAAGCCAGAGATATTTGGTCATGCATAATGGCAGGCTTGTACAGGAACTTTCAGGAAAAGCTACACAGACAGAGCTAATGGCGGCGGCGCTTAGGTGAAAGGAGGGAAAAATATGAAAAAGGCTGAAATCAGATTTGATTTAAAGGAATTTTTGATGAAATATAGTTTTGTAATTATTATTGTTCTCGTATTTATATATTTTTCTCTTGTAACAGATCATTTTTGCACTGCAGGAAATATTATTTCCATGCTTCATACCGCGGCTCCTAATTTTGTTTTTGCAGCAGGGGCGGCAATGATTATATTGACAGGAAAAGTAGATCTATCAATTGGTTCAGTTATGTACCTTGCAACGGCTGTTTTTACGGTACTCATTGAAAATATGAAGATAAATATAATGATTGCACTATTCGCAGCGTTAGCGGCCGGGATGGCAGTTGGACTGATAAACGGCTTGTTGGCAGTGGTTTTGAAAGTAACACCAATGATAGCAACAATGGGGACGATGATTGCAGTAAGAGGTATTGCGAGAACCATATCTGGAGGAATGCCCCTTTCATTGCCAGAGAAAATCCGGGGACTGGGAACGTATAAAATAGGGCCTGTTTTTCTTGACATTGTAATTGCTGTGGCCATCTTGTCTGCGATATATATCCTTCATAGCCGTACGAGGTTTGGAAGATTGATTACTGCCATTGGAAATGATGAGAAGATAGCAGTAAAATTGGGGATTCATGTGCCAAAGCTTGTTATATTGGATTTTATATTATCTGCACTGCTTGCAACAATCAGCGGACTTATGCTCTCGTTCCAGGTAGGCGGCGTAACTCTGGCCTTTGGACAAGGGAAAGAATTTACAGCGATTGCAATTTGTGTAATAGGCGGGTTCAGCATGTTTGGCGGTACAGGGCATGTGCTGAAAGGACTGCCCATAGGTGTGATGACACTGACGATTATCGAGGCCGGACTGAACTTTATGGGGGTCTCGCCTTATGCTTACCAGTTAGTACAAGGAGGAATTATTTTCATAGCAATGTACGCACAGTCTTATCAGTCATTTGTACAGGTAAAAAAGAAAAAGAGTGGAGAGGCTGTAGAAGCGTGAAGATGAATACTATACAAGCTTATTTCAAGTGAAAAGGAGAAGAACTATGAAAAAAAGATTAAAAAGTGTTGTATGTATTATGATGTGTATGATGGTACTGCTGGCCATGACAGCATGCGGAAATAAAAACAAGGATACGGATAGGGAAGGGAAACAGGTGATCCGCGTAGGCGTATCATGGCATGAAAAGCAAAATGTAAATGTGACCGTGTGGAGTGAATACATGCAAAAATTTGGAGAGGAAAAATCTTCAGAGTATGGTGTGGAGTTTGACTGGATCGAGGTTGTAGGCGACGGGACTCCAGTACAGGAAACATCCAACATTCAAGATTTAATTAACCAGCAGGTGGATGTAATGGTTATTTGGTGTAATAATGCAGAGACCATCGGTGAATCTATTAAAAAGGCACAGGATGTAGGGATTAAGGTTGTCACACTGGATCACCAGGACTCTGGAAAGCTGGCAGATGCGCATGTAGGGCAGGAGACGTATGAGCAGGCCGTAACGGCCAGTGAGGCCTTAGCAGATATCTTGGAAGAGGATGGCGTAGAAAGCGCCAAAGCAATCGAGCTTTTTGGGAGCACAGGGGATCCTAACTCTGTAAACCGTTCTGACGGTTGGGCCAAGGTTGAGGAAGATAGGGGCATGTGGGAGACTGTTACGACAGTTCCGACTGAGTGGAAGACAGAAAATTTTAAGAGTGGCCTGAGTAACGCCCTGGCAGCAAATCCCGATGCGGAAGTACTCTTTTTAGCAAGTGACTTTGCATTCCCGGCAGTGCAGTCAGCCTTAGAGGAAGCAGGGCGTTGGGTAAGGCGTGGTGAAGAAGGACATATGTATATATGTACGCAGGATATCAATCCAGAAGCATACCCGGCATTTGTAGATGGATATATTGACGCAGGAATTGCTTTTGATAATATCGCACATGCAGAAAAGATTGTGGAAGTAGTAGCTGACCTTTATCTTGGGAATCCGGTGGAGAAAGAAAACTGGGTTACTACACCTGTTGTTACGGCGGATAATATTGAAACGGAGCCTTCTGTGTGGGCAAGAGATTATTTGGAGACAAAATAAATCGGATGCAGACAGTCCCCTTAAAATTCCTTGATACTTAGGGGACTGTATTCTTTTGGCGGCGAGTATAAATAGCAAGATAAGAAAGGCAGAGTGCAAGATTAATAATCGACGAAAACCCCGGAAATTCATTATGATATAGACAGGAAATATTTCTTGAGAAAATGGATATAAGGAGATGGGCAGAATGAAGATTGTTGTTTTAGACGGTTATACTTTAAATCCGGGAGATTTAAGCTGGGACTCTCTGGATAAAATAGGAGAGCTGACAGTATATGACAGAACTTCTCCGGCAAACACAGAAGAAATAATCAAGAGAATCCAAGATGCGCAAGTGGTTTTTACAAATAAAACGCCAATGCCAGCAGAAGTATTTGAAAAGTGCCGGCATATAAAATATGTTGGCGTGCTTGCTACAGGATATAATGTGGTGGATATACAGGCGGCAAAGGAAAAGGGGATAACAGTAACGAATATTCCAACTTACGGAACAGACGCAGTAGGACAGTTTGCTATTGCGTTGTTATTAGAAATTTGCCATCATATCGGCCATCACAATAAAGCCGTACACGACGGCCGCTGGGCAGAAAATCCTGACTGGTGCTTCTGGGAGTATCCCCTGATTGAGCTGGCGGGCAAGACAATGGGGATTATTGGATTCGGGAGAATCGGACAGGCCACAGGGCGGATTGCAAAAGCATTAGGGATGAAAGTAATCGCCAATGATGAGTTTCCTAATGAAAGTGGAAGAGCAATTGCAGAATATGTTACCCGTGAGGAGTTATTTCAAAAAGCAGATGTGATTTCCGTCCATTGTCCCCTGCTCCCCTCGACGGAAGGGATTATTTGTAAAGAAAATATTGAGAAAATGAAAGATGGTATCATTATTTTGAATAATTCCAGAGGCCCGCTGGTTGTAGAAAAGGATTTGGCAGATGCTTTGAATCGTGGAAAGGTGTATGCGGCGGGGGTGGATGTAGTCTCAGCAGAACCAATTCATAGAGACAATCCTCTCTTAAAGGCTAAAAATTGTTTTATAACTCCGCATATCTCTTGGGCGCCAAAGGAATCCAGAGAGCGGCTTATGAACATCGCAATTCATAATCTTAAGGCTTTTTTACATGGCAATGCAGTCAATGTAGTAAATAAGTAAAAGGGGCATATACAATGAGAATTTTAATGGGATTGGATTTGGGAACCACGGCAATGAAGATTGCGCTCTTTGATGAAACTGGGAATATTTTGGCTGTCTCAACCCAGGAATATGATTTGCTGACTCCTTTGACAAATTATGTGGAGGAAGCACCAGAAGTATACTGGAATGCGTTTAAGATGGGTTTAAATGACTTAAAAAAACAGTATAAAATGGCAGCAGATACACAGATTGCGTTGGCCATGTCAGCCCAGGGCGAGACACTGTTTGTACTGGATAAAGAAGGGAGACCATTACGAAACGCAATTGTATGGATGGATAACCGGGCAGTGGAGGAGGCAAAAGAACTTAAAAGAGTCTTTGGGGACGCCGCCTGCTATAGGAAGACCGGGCAAGTCAGCTTTGAAGCATGTTGGCCTGCATCGAAGCTCCTCTGGTTAAAGAGACATGAGCCAGCTATATTTGAACAGGCAAATAAATTTCTTTTAATAGAAGATTATTTCATTTATAGATTGACAGGAAAATATGCTACGGAACCCTCTCTAGTATGTTCCTCCACCTATTGGGATATCACCAACAGAGTGTATTGGAAGGAGATGCTGCAATATCTGGGAATCAGTGAGGAACAATTAGCGCCGGTGAAAGAGTCTGGAACAGTAATCGGAAAGATCCTCCCGGAAGCGGCAGAAGAATTAGGGTTGGGGAAGGAAGTAACAGTATGCATGGGAGCCTTGGATCAGGCGGCAGGAGCAATCGGGGCAGGAAATATAAGGGAGGGGATGTTTTCAGAGACAATCGGTGCTGCATTGGCAGTATGCGCACCTGTCAATAACCCGGTTTTTGATCCGTCAGGTAAGATGCCGCTGTTTTGCTTCCCCCTCAAAGGGATGTATATGATCCATACTTTTACAAATGGAGGAATGACGCTTCGTTGGTTTAGGGACCAGTTCTGTGATTTGGAAATGTTATACGAGAAAAATGGGTGGGGGGATGCATATGAGATGATTAGCAGGCAAGTAAAGCAGGTTCCTCCTGGGAGCGACGGTCTTGTCATGCTTCCTCATCTTGCAGGGTCTCTTGCCCCAGATGTAAATGCCAGGGCCAAGGGAGTATGGTTTGGATTCACACTCCAGCACACAAGAGCGCATTTTATGAGAGCTATTATGGAATCTCTGGGATACATATTGAAGAGAAATATAGAGGCCCTGCGTGATATGGGAATAGAAGTAAAAGAGGTGCGGTCTCTGGGAGGCGGTTCAAAGAGCAGAGTATGGTCTCAAATTAAAGCAGATATCAGCCAGGTAACACTGGAAACTGTGAAGTCAAGAGAGGCCGCCTCCCTTGGCGCGGCTATTCTGGCCGGAGTGGCAGTGGGCAGTTTTGAAAGTGTGGAAAGCGCGGCAGACAGTATGGTAGAGGTAAAAGAAAGAATCTCTCCCTCTAGGGAGAATATAAAAGAATATGGGGCAGGGTATGCAATGTATAAAAAACTTTTTTGGATCTGACGGAGTGCTTTGATAGAACAAAATAATATATAGGCAGAAAGTGATAAAAGTAGGTGGATTGGTATGAAAGTGATAAGAAAAGAGGAGGCGGCAGTCTTTTTAGACGGGCCAGAAGTATGCAGGGAGTATTTGGCTACGGGTAAAATTACATTTGGTTCTTCTACGCTTCTCCCCGGACAGACAGGGGGGATTGATCCCGGCCACCCGCAGTCACATGAAATCTTTTATGTGAGCAGGGGAAATATTATGATGCATAATACAGAAAAGGCAGAGTTTTTCGAGTTATCAGAGGGGGATATCATCCTGGTGGAAGAAGGGGAACCACATGAACTGACTAATATTGGGATGGAAGCAGCAGTAATCACATGGAGCTGTGCTCCAAGCCATATAGAAAAATAGGAGGAAAAATATGAACCAGCCAAGAATCGGACTTGTAGGTGTAACATGTGAATATGAAAGTGGAGGACAAAGGGCAGAAGAATTACTAGGGGGAATTGGCAAAGCTCTTTCTAATAAAAATGTAGAAGTTGTATATGGGAGTAAAGTTGCGTGGAATGCGGCGGATGCGGTGGAAGTCTGCGCTCAGTTCAAAAAAGAGGACCTGGATGCGCTGGTAATTGTAGAAGTTACATGGATTATGGATTCAATGCAATATATATTTATAAATGAGTTGAACCTGCCCACAGTTTTCTGGGCAGTGCCTTATACCGAGACATTTTCTATTGGATGTGTGCAGCACTTCGGCGCAATCTTAAAAGCCCAGGGGATTGAATACGAATATGTGTATGGCCTTTGGGATAACAAGGAGGCTGTGGAGAAAGTAAAGGCAGTTGCTGAAGCAGGGCAGATTATAAAGGCTATAAAAGGAATGAGGCTGGCGCTAGTGGGACCACGCCAAACCTGGAGGGTTGCCGGACCACAGGATATGAGCAATGAGGAGTGGGAGTTTTCCAGAAAGTTTGGAGTGACCTTGATCCATATAGAAATGGCGGAGATTATATCACTTGCTGAAAGTTTTAGCGATAAAGAGGCAGAGGCAGCATTGAAATGCCTGTCAAAACGAACAGGGATTATCAAGGCAGATGATGTAGCCATGAGGTATATGGCAAAAATTTATATGGCAACAAAGGAAATTTCAAAGAACTATGCCCTGGATGCTATTGCTGCAGAGTGCTATCCTATGTTCAGCGGACTTATGAACCTTACTTCTTCCTGGCTCGCAGATGAAGGGTTCATTGTTGATACAGAAGGAGATATCGGCCATACCATGGTTATGTACATGCTGAACAGGGCGGCAAAAGGCGGCGCATGTGCACTGGGGGAGGTTGGGAGCATGGATGATGAAAATCAGATCCTGGCATTGGCCCATGAAGGAAGTACAGCGCATTCCCTTGCAGAAAATATTAATAAGGTACAGATATCACAAAGCGGCGAAAAGGGTACATTTGTAGGCGTACCTGTGAAGCCAATGGAGCAGGTGACTATTTCCAGTATTGCAGGTGCAGGAGGGAAATATAAGCTTTTGGTGGAACAAGCGGATGTTGTGCAGGCAACCCATGAAGAATGGGTACAGGGCGGAGAAAAACTGCTGGTAAAATTACACGTAAGGGATAAAGCAAGTCTGGTGGTAGACAGATTAATGGAAAAAGGAATGGATCATCATCTGGTCGTAAAAGAAGGGAATCATGTGCAGTCTATGACAATGGTTTGCAAGTTTTTGGGGATAGAAGCTGTAAATTTATTTTCATAATAACGCGGAGGTACAAAAATGAAAAGCTATAGGGTAACAGCAGAGCAGTTAGAAGCATTTACACAGAAAGTTTTTTGTAAAGCCGGACTTGCCAAAGGGCAGGCCCAATCCGTTGCAGAACTTCTTGTACATGCGGATGTCAGGGGGGTAAGCAGCCATGGGGTGCTTCGCACCAAGCCATATATTGATAAAATTAGGGGCGGCGGGGCATCGTCCAAAAGTACATATCCGATTATATCAGAGACATTAAATACAGCAGTTATGGATGCCCAGGGAGGCCTCGGAGCCGTTGCAGGCGAAAAAGCTGTGGAAATTGCCCGTGAAAAAGCGAAGTCAAATTTGATTTCCATTGTGTCCGTCAAAAACAGTAACCATTTTGGTATGGCAGGCCATTGGGCCATGAAACTTGCCGGCAATGAGTACATTGGCTTTGCGTGCTCGAATACTGACCCATCCATGGCGCCTCCGGGAGTGACAATTCCGTTTATCGGAAATAATCCATTTTCTTTCGCATTTGCAGCAGGAAATAAATATCCAGAGGTTTGTGTGGATATGGCTACAAGTGCTGCCGCATTTGGAAAGGCAAAAGCATATGCCATGGCTGGAAAACAGATTCCCGAAGGGTGGCTTTTGGATAGAGAAGGAAGATCTACAACAGACCTTGCCTCATATGGAATGCTTGTGCCTATGGCGGAGCATAAAGGTTTTGGGATTGCATTCATTGTTGAGTTATTTTCAACTTTGCTTTCCGGCGGCGTATTGTCCCAGGATGTCAATGATCAGGACTTGCCTGGAACACCGGAACTTTCCAGTCAGAGTTTTGGATGTATCAACATCAGCGCTTTTCGTGATTTACAGCAGTTTCACGAAGATGCCCAAAAATATATTGATATGATTAAAGGACTGCCGGTGAGGGCAGATATAGACAGTGCGAAATACCCGGGGGAGATTGAATATACGAATAAGAGGAAAAATTTAAAAGAAGGAATTATTCTGCCTGAGACATTGATAATGCAGTTAAGGGAAATTGGAAAAGAGTTAGGGGTAGTGGAAAAAGATAGGGAATTTTTGAAAGCGCAGGAGGCGTAAAAGGAATAAAAAATAAGGGCAGAAGTCAGAGGGACTTGTGTCCTTATTTTGTTGGAAACCATAATGGAATTAAATTATACGGAATTGGTTTCATTAGAATTTTGATAGCGTTTCCTATATTCCTGGGGACTGAAACCCATATATTTAAAAAAGGTTTTATAGAAATAACTATAGTTGTTAAAGCCTACGTTTTCAGCAACTTTATGGATGGAAAGAGTGCCTTTTAAGTAATGTGTTGCTTTCTCGATTCTTTTTTCAACAATATAATTTGTTAAAGTATATTTTGTTACCTTTTTAAAGATGCGGCAAATATAATATTCACTATAGTTGACTTCCTGGGCAAGACGGTCTAAAGATAGGTTTTCGTCTAAATGTGTATTGATAAAATCGACTAGCTCTGCAATCATTGCAACATGCCGGGAATCTGTATTATCGAAATGGATTCCGTCGTAGCAGTCGCTGTAAAGGTAAGAGGCAAGCTGGTGGAGGAGGGCCTTTTCGTAAATATCCTGTCCATGGGCAGGTTTTTGTTGGTCGAATTGATGGAGTAGTGTGAGATACTTATCAAAACATTTGCCATCCACGTGGAAAATAGGATAGTGGCTGTTTTCTTTGGTAAAAATGTCCAGAAGGTTGGAGTAGGGTGTGTTAAAGGAGAGCAGTAAACTGGGATCAATACTCATGCTGAAGCGTTCATAATAAGTATTTTTGTTGTAAACAAGAGTGTGTGGGTCGAACATATTAATTAGGGCTATATCTCCGCGGCGGATAATATATTCTTTGCCATTGATTTTAAAAATACCGGCATTGCCTAAGTATAATACAATTTCATAAAAATCATGGTAATGAAGTTGGTATGGGAGTTCGTTTTGCGGGGTACGCAATAAACATTCATAATCTCCTTTGTATAGGAGAGAGTGAGAAAGAAATTTAGCCTCCATAAGCATACGCCTCCTTTGGTTGTATAAAGCGTTTTAATTAAGTTTATCGGTACGAAAGCATTCTGTCAATAAAATAGCAAGATAAGAAACACATTCGACAAGAAAAGAAAAGTAATAATGAATTTAGAAGAACAAAAAGAAAGAATTATATTGGCATGAGGAGCAACAGTTACCTTGGTACCTATACTGTTGAATATTGTCTCCTTTGCAGTATGAACATTAGTTAAATTTATTTACTAAATATTAACGGGGGTTCAGTTGTGGCAGCAGCCATGATTTGATATGATGAAATCAATAAAGGCCGGCCCAACATATTTTAGGAGGCGATTCACATGGAAATTGGAGGAGTTATACGAAAATATAGAAAAGAAAAAAACATGACGCAGGAGGACATGGCAAATAGGCTGGGAGTGACGGCGCCAGCAGTCAATAAGTGGGAAAACGGGAATTCTATGCCGGATATTATGCTTTTGGCTCCCATTGCCCGTTTACTGGATATATCTGTTGATACCCTGCTTTCCTTCCGGGGGGAACTTACAGATAAAGAGATAAACGGCCTGGTTCAGGAAGTAAGTGACCGATTGAAAACAGAGGAGTATGGAGAAGTGTTCCAATGGGCAAAAGGGAAGATGGAAAAATATCCAAATAGCGAACATCTTCTTCTCTGGATGTCAGTTACATTGGAGGGAAACTATATTGCAAGAGAGGTTACGGATGCTGATAAGTATGGTGAGTACGTAAAAAGTATTTATGAGAGACTTTTGGATAGTGATGAGGAATACGTAAAGACTACAGCAGCGGATTCCTTATATGGTTTTTATATGAGAAAAGAGCAGTACGAAAAGGCAGAGGAATATCTAGAGTATTTATCAACGCAAAATCCAGAGCGAAAGAGAAAAAAGGCGTTTCTCTGTGATAAGGCAGGGCGCACGGAGGAAGCTTATAAGGCATATGAGGAGCTGCTGTTTTCTGGATATCAAAGCCTGAATATGATTTTTAGCAGTATTTTTGCTATGAGTATGAGGGAGCACAATATAGAAAAAGCTGAAATGTTGGCTAAAAAACTAAAACAGCTTGCCAGATTATTTGATATGGGCGAATATTATGAGTGCTCGGCTGAGTTAGAGTTTATACGGGCGCAAGAGGATGTGCAGCAGACCTTGGACTGCGTTGGACGTATGCTTTCGGGTGTGGATAAAATAAACTCTTACTGCAATTCCCCTTTGTACGGGCATATGGCATTCAGGGAAATTTCTAATGATTTTAAAGAAGAGTTAAGGAAGAACCTGATGAACTGCTTTCGTGATGAAGAATCATTCGGCTATATGACAGGCCAGCCAGAATGGCAGGGACTGTTAGAATAGACCTGCCTAAGAGCGCTTTCTTTATGAGAGGGCCGGGAGTATATTTAAAAAATATACTTGACTTGCATATACTACAAAACGCATTAGATACACTGGGGTTAAAAAGGGATAGCGTACGGTATTTGGGAAGCCAGGGGTACGCGGCAGTAGATACAGATAATCAGATCAACATGGTCAATTACGAACTGGTGCAGAAAATATGGAGAATTTGTCCCCCCTATGAGGCAGGCTCTGAGGGGACCGAGTATGAGGTGTCAGGGACTGAGTTTGAAGAGGTGATACAGACATTTTTTCAGGCCGGCAGCGAAGAGATACAAAAAAATACTGTCTGCCATGGGGAATCCCGGACTTACCGGTACCGGCCCAGGTGCATGTATGCTGCAGAGCCTCCCTATGGGCCTTATCCGGAAGTGGTGGCATATGACAGGCAGGAGGATGGCACATTAAAACTAATCATTCACGCAGTATGGGAAATAGAAGAGTCAGACTGTGCGTTTTCCAGCGAATTGACAGTACGCCCTATGGAGGATGGGCGGTATCAATATATCTCAAACCTGGTTATCAGTTCAGATACTATGGACGTTGCGAAATGGTATACGCCCAGGCTGACAGACCAAGAGTGGGAAGAAAAATTTTCTGAATCCTGCCAATAACTGATAGATGTTGCTGGGGGATTAGATAAGTTTTAGAATGAAATTCGACAAGAGATATTAAATCTCAAGCCGAATTTCATTTTTATATGCAGGAAAATGAAAAGCGCGTTTAGAGACTAAAAATCTCTGGACGCGCTTATTTTTTTATCACGAAAGAGAGGAAAAAGCAATATGACAAAGAAACAGCTGAAAGAGAAGTATACAGAATGGAATAAAGGAATAACGAAAGCCGGGGAAAGACAAACAGAGATTTTCCGTGAACTGCAAGAACTGTGTGCGGAAAAAGGAGACGGGAAACGCTGGTGTAGTATTGAAAAACTGGTAGAAGAACTGGCAAAGACTGGGAATATATACAAAGCCATGGATTTGGTATCTGAATACTACAAGATAGAAGGACAGAACGAGGCATTAAGGGATTTAGCGATAGCAACAAATAATTTTGAAGTATAGGGCGGCATAAGCCGCCCACATGGAAAGGAGCGGTAACGGTGGCGAGAAAATACAAAAGACTGTGCTATAAGGACAGACAGACCATAGAGAGCATGAGCAAGGCAGGCAGCAGGGTAATTGAGATAGCAGCAGCGCTGGGAGTGCATAGAGACACGATTTATAAAGAGCTTACCCGCTGCGGAGCCACGCAGGAGACTTACAGCGCAGACAAGGCACAGAAAACACTTTAACGGCGGCGGCTGCCGCCAGTAAGCGCCTTTAATTTAGTGGCAGAATACCGTAGCCGGACGAGGCGGGGCGCTGGTTCAATTCCAGCAAGGCGTATTTGTAGCAGGTTTGGCAGACCTGCGGCAGAGGACGGCAGGCAAATAGCCGTATCTGTATACTGTGAAAAAATAGCAGCGGTCATACCAGCTATAGAGTATGTGGCAGGTCAACAGGTTTTTAAGCAGCTTTTTTAATGCGAAAAAGCGCCAACACAGTAAATATACGCCAGAGTAGGAGAGCGGAGGCCGTGAAGCAGATAAGAGCGCCGCCGCAGGAGGAGAGGCAGAGAATGAGGTACGCGGTCATTATACTTACCGACAGCACAGAGGCAATAGCGGAACATAAGAGAGCGGAGAGGCACAGGCGCAGGCGGGAGAAGCTGCGCAGGAAGAGGCGCTGGTATTTTATCAAGCAGAAATTAACGGGCATAGCAGTGCTGGCCTTTACAGCGTTTGCAGTATGGCTGCTGGACGGAGACGCGACAATAGCGGTATTGACTGTACCGCTGGGGCTGTATCTGGTATTCAGCCGGGAAATGCTGATAACGAATAATTTTTACTGGCAGACGAAAGAGAGGCGCGGAAAGTATGGGGCTTGAATTAGTACCTATCACTCTAAAAGAAGCAAATGCTTTTGTGGAGCAGCACCACAGACACCATAGGCCAGTAACGGGGCATAAATTCAGTATTGCAGCCAGCGACGGGGAGAAAATCGTAGGCGTAGCAATCGTAGGCAGGCCAGTGAGCAGGCATTTAGACAACGGGCTTACTTTGGAAGTAAACAGGCTATGCACAGACGGCACAAGAAACGCTTGCAGTTTTTTGTATTCTGCCGCATGGAGAGCGGCGAGAAATTTAGGCTATAAGAAACTGATTACCTATATTTTGAAATCGGAACCGGGGAGCAGTTTAAAAGCGGCAGGGTGGAAATGCGTAGGAGAGTGCGGCGGCCTGCGGTGGACGGGCAGGAGCCGACCAGAGGTAGACTTGTACCCGGCACAAATGAAATTGAGGTTTGAGATTGAAACAAATACAAAAGAGGAGGCGGAGCATGGAGGAGAAAACGCTACAGCGAATTAAGAAACTGCAAGCACTGGCAGAAAGGGGAGTAGGGGGAGAGAAAGACACAGCCTCTAAAATGCTTGCAAGGCTTCTGGAAAAGAACGGCATAAACTCATTGGAGGAACTGGAAGCAGAACAGTATGAGTATACGCT
This sequence comes from Luxibacter massiliensis, assembly GCF_900604355.1. Lineage (NCBI taxonomy): Bacteria > Bacillati > Bacillota > Clostridia > Lachnospirales > Lachnospiraceae > Luxibacter > Luxibacter massiliensis. The sequence continues at coordinate 121,915 of NZ_UWOE01000001.1, forward strand.
TTTTTCTTATAACGGAAAGCACGAAATTAGGCTGCTGCGGCAGTGCATTTATAAGGTTATGGGAGCGAAAAGCGACAGAACCGAATACAGGTCATACGGCAGGCGGCAGAAAATAGGGATTTACTGCACGAAAGCCCAAAAGATAGAAATAGAGCTTGAGTTTGAGTTTTACAGAAATATTTTTTATGAGGAACTTAGTACGTTTATGAGCGCTTTTATACAGGCACAGAAAATTTTCCCGCCGGACGCGCCAAAAGGAGGGATTGATATTACAAATGAACGGGACATAAAAATGGCACTCATGGCACAGGGAATAGATAGAAAGCAGCGGGCAGCCATGATAGAGAAAAAGGAGGAGGGGGAAGGTTGAGAAAGAAGCACAGGCACACCGGAGAAAACAGGATACTTAAGGCGCTGATACGTGCGGCAGCAGGCGCAGGGGCATTTATAGCGGCGCTGGTATTGCTACTTATGCTTATCTGGTGGAGAGGGCAGCAGGCAGAGCCGCAGACGGACGAGCAGGTAGCAGAGGTTATGCAGCAGGAGCAGGCGGAGCCGCTGGTTATTGAGATACCAGAGCCAGCCACAAAAGGAACCATAACCATATACACGCCGGACGGAGCGGTATATGGATATTACGGAGAAATCACGATAAACAGCGACGGCAGCACAGGGCAGGACATTGATATAGTGTGTGCCGGATATTTGGAGGGATTTTTAGAACACGGAGAGCCGGAATATACAGAGGAAAGCGAGGGAGCAGGGAATGAGTGAGGTTTACATACGGAGCCAGAACAGAGAAAAGCTGTACCGTTTTGGAATTTCATTTAATGCGCTGGAATACAGCGAAAAACAGGACTTTAAGAGAGGGAAAGAGGCAGGAGTACACCATACAATCTGCATTTCTGACGGCTGCTTAGAGGAGATAGCAGAGTATGAGAGTAAGGAGCGCTGCTTAGAAGTGCTGGACGAGATACAGCGCGTATGCGCCCAGTATTTGACGTGGAGCGGAGGGCCAGCGTTAATACGCGGCGGAATGGACGTACAGCCGGGAGCGGTAGCAATACCGCGCGTCTATGAAATGCCGGAGAAATAGCATGGCAGAAATTATATTACACCCGCAGCACCCGGATTATTGCAAAGAATGTATTTTCCATGACGATAAAAACGGGGCTTGCATGAGCAAGGATTACGCACAGAACAGTTATAAGGTGATATGCGTTTGGCATTACTGCAAATATAAGCGAAAAAGGGAGGTATGAGCGTGAAATACAGGTATTACAGCACGCAGCGCCCGGTCACGCCGGGGGCATATCCAAAGCCAAAGAATAACCCGGCTATGCTTATCCATAATTTCAGCAGCCGGGAATATGTGCCGGAGATTGGGCGGCAGGCGTGGGGATATGTGGAGTATGACAGGCCGCTTGAAAACGAGGATATAGACGGGTACGAACTGATACCCGCCGCATTTTTCTCTTAATCATGGCGCAGGAGTTTAGAGAGATAAGCCCGGAACTGGAACGTGTGGCATATAAAGAGGCGTGGAGCATTGAGAGCATGGAGGCACACGGCGCAGGCGGGCGAGGCGTGACATACATAGGCAGCAAGATAAGCGGAGCATTGGACGGGGACGAAAGAAACGGGCAGCTTGTCTTTGATTATTACCGGGATACAGCGGGCGCATGGTGGTTTGAAAACCGCGCGTTATTGCCGTCCGGGGACATTGTAAGTATGGATATGTACCTATTTGGGTACGAGAGGAAACGGAAGAAAGGAGAGCGGCAACAGTGGAGAAGATGAAAAAGCCGGATTTTCTGGGAGAAATCAATAAAGAGATTTTAGAGGAACTGACAAAGCGCGGGAGAGCGCGGAACGTGGCGGGGCTGGTGGGAGAGGTTAAGGAACTGGCGGAGGTTACGCAGATATGCGGCCTGCCGTTCGCTGGGTATCTGGGGAAAATCGAGATACCGAGGCCGAGCGGGATAAAGGACGAGGTAGTGGTAGCCTTTGAGCAGGACACGCCGCATAAGGCGGCCCAGGGAGAGCTTGACGTATTGCAGGAATTTGCGCCGGGCAGCAGGCTTTTAATCACAGGGAAGATACAAACGCTTAAGGACTTTGAAACAGGAAAGTGCCTTGTATTTATTCTGGCTGATTATGTAGCTGCAAGCCCAAAGGCAGAATTTCAGGACGACGTAGCCATAACGGGCGAGATTGTGTTTAAGCCGACGCACAGGGAAACGCCCAGAGGCAAGCGTATATCAGACATTTTCATAAAGGTACAAAAGGAGCTTGCGCCGGGCAGCTGCTTTATCCCCTGTATCTGCTGGCAGGAAACCGCAGACGAGGTGGCAGGCTGGGAGCAGGGGACAAAAGTAAGGCTTTTGGGTAGATACCAGAGCCGGGAATATGACAAGGAAGTAGCAACATATTACGCTGACGGAAAAGAGGCTTTCCGGGAGACGGAGCGCCGGACTGCTTACGAGCTTTCCGTACAGCTAATAGAGAAAATGGAGGCAGGGAATGAGAAGTAAACTTTTTGTAAATCCAGACGGAACGGCAAAAATGCAGGAAATCAGAATAGAAGCCCACGGAAAGGGTGGAGCTATAGGAATTAAAGCTGTTACACAACTGGCGAACATGGTAAACAGCTTAAAAGCCTGTAAAACGCCGCAGGAAGTATATGACAGGTACATACAGATTACAGGGTATTGCAAATGCTGTCTTGACTGTGAGTTTATCGACGAGAAAAGCGCTGATGATTTGATGTGCTTAGCTGCATATCTGGCAGGGAATGAGCAGGCCAGAGCGGAGGCACAGCAGAGGGCGGAAAGAGCCGGAAAGGGCAGAGCATGAAGCGGGTATATATTTGCAGCCCGTACCGGGCAAAGGACGGCGCGGAGCTGGATAGAAATATAGAGTATGCACAGGCGCTTACAAGGCAGGCGCTCAATGCTGGATTAGCGCCAATAACGCCGCATTTATATATGACACAGTGCTTAGATGATAAAAAGCCGCAGGAACGGGAGCGGGGAATAGCTGCGGGTATGGCGCTGCTTAAGACCTGTGATTTTGTCATAGTTGGCGTGAAATATGGAGTAAGCGAGGGTATGAGCCGGGAGATACAGACGGCAGACAGGCTGGGTATCGAGGTAGTAAACGCAGACAGGCTGGCATTTAAGCTGCTGGACGATAGGCGGCAGGAGGAAATAAAAGCAGAAAGATACGCGAAAATGAACTGCTGCAATTTCTGCAAAGGGAGCAGGTTACATACCTGCACTGGTTATGATTGCAGATTACCGTACCGGGCGGCCTATGAGTTTGCGATTACACACATAGAACTTTTGTAAAGGAGATTTGGGAGAATGAGGAAATTAAGACGGGCAGTATTGAGAAATGAGGCAAACAGACTGAGCTATTACGGGCAGAACGGAAAGAGTATTGCAATTTTCCGCAGCCTGTGGGCGGATTACAAGGAGCTGAAACGCCATAAGGAGGCAGAAGCCACAGAAAAAGGATTGATGGCGCAGATTAAGGAAATCCGTAAGAAGAAAGCGGCAAAGCGCCTGTAAATCCATGACAACAGTAAAAAGCCCCTACGGTACGGGAATACCATAGGGGCTAAGCTATACAGCTTTTCAACCCAAGACCAGTATAAGCATTGTATGGCGAAAAGTCAAGGAATTACACGGGCTGAAATGCCCGTTTTACCACTTGATAAAAGTATTAACTATCCGACAGGGAGGATAAAAATATATGCCATACGTAGAGAGGATAACAAGGGCTGGAAAGACCATAGAGGTAGAACGTTACTTTACCAGCAGATATAAAAAGCCGGGGATAAAGAGAGGGGATAAGGTTAAGCCCACAAAGGAGCAGCAGGTAAAGGTAAATACCAGACAGGCAGAAAGAAAGCTGCGTATCCTGATGAACGCTAATTTTGGTTATGGAGATTATCACGTTGTACTGGATTACATACGGGAGAAAGGCAAAGAGCCAAGGAGCCGGGAGCAAATGCGGGAGGATATAGATATATTCCTGCGGGAACTACGGAAAGAGTACCGGAGACAGGGGAAAGAGCTTAAGTATATACACGTTATGGAGATAGGAGACAAAGGGGCGAGACATCACCACCTTGTCATAAACCAGATAGACACAAAGGTATTGCAGCAGTGCTGGTATAAGGCTTATGAGGGGCACAACAGGGTAAAGGTTTTTCCGCTGGACGATACCGGGAATTATGCGAAGCTGGCAAGCTATTTTATCAAGTATACGGACAAGCATAGAACGAAAGAGGACGGGGCGCTACAGGGTAAGCGCTGGAATTGCAGCAAGAACCTTGTGAGGCCGGAGCCGGAGATAAGGATAATAACAGAGCGCGCATGGTTTAAGGCAGAGCCGAGGGCGATAAAAGGGTATTACGTGGATAAGGACAGCATAAGCAAGGGAATACACAGCCCAGATTATTACGGGTATGGATATTTCAGATACACACTTGTAGAAATCGAAAAGGACGGAGGGTAGAACAATATGGGAAAAGTGCTTTTGATAGCAGGGATTGTATTTATAGCGCTGGCCGTTATAGAAATCATCTGGTTTATTCTGCGGGGGATTACGTCGGCTATCAATCAATTACACGAATGGGAAGAAAACCCGGACAAAAAGGAAAGCGAGGAGACGCGGGAACATGAGAAACTTTAGACTGGACGACGAGAGCGGGCAGCAGGAGGCGCTTTTCAGCTGGGCGGCCTACAATACTGGGCGTATGCCGGAGCTGGAATATATGCACCACGTCCCAAACGGAGGAAAGCGGGACGCGGCGACGGCAATAGCACTGAAACGGCAGGGAGTAAAGGCAGGAGTGCCGGATATTTGCTTACCAGCACCGAGGGGAATATACCACGGGCTTTACATAGAGCTTAAGGCCAGGAAGAACACGACAACGGCAAAACAGAGGAGCTGGTTAGACTACCTGCGGCAGCAGGGATATTTTACGGCGGTATGCTACGGCTGGCAGACAGCGGCAGAACTGGTGGAGCGGTATTTACTGCATACCGGGCAGCTGGGAGAGCCGGGGCAGACGTTTGGGAAAACGTGATAGCACGAAAGAGTAGGGGACATACAAACAGCTGCGCCCGGAGGCGGCGCAAGAAAGCGAGGTAGAGAATGAGGACAGTAAGCATTTTGAATTTAAAGGGAGGAGTAGCCAAGACCTTTACGGCGGTAAATATGGCTTATGAGCTGTACCGCAGAGGATTTAAGGTACTGCTGGTTGACAATGACAAGCAGGGGAATTTAAGCCGGGCGTATGGAAGATATGACGCAGACAGCGTAGCGCCAGTGAGCAGGATATTATGCGGGGACTGGCAGACGGCGGTAGAGCTGATACAGCACACGGATTACGAGGGCTTAGATATTCTTACGGCCAATATGTCACTTATGGGCGCTACATGGCAGCTGACAGCGGAGGAGGCAGGAAACCAGATAGACCGATTTAAGCGGTTTATGGAACACGCAGACTGGATAAGCGGGTATTACGATTACTGCATTATCGACAATCCGCCAGATATAGGGCTTAACGTGGTAAATGCGCTGGCAGTAACGGACGAGGTTATAGTACCTGTGAAGATTGACGAATGGGCGCTTGACGGGCTGGACGTTCTGGCAGAGCAGATAGAGGACGCGAAGCAGATTAACCCGCGCCTCTGCCTGCGGGGGATATTGATTACAGCATACCAGAATACGGACGGAGAGGCAGCAGGCAAGGAGTGGCTGGAAAGTAGCCAATTTAGAGGGCAACGGGAATATAGCATTTTAGGAGTTATCAGATATTCCAGAAAAGTAGCGGAAAGCACATTTAATTTTAAGCCGATTTATGAGTATAGCCCCTGCTGCGGGGCGGCGCAGGACTATAAAAAATTCGTGACACGGTACACCGGGAAAGCGAGGTAGAACATGGCACATAAAGAGAGCTGCTGCGCGTACTGGGATTGCAGCAGAAATGGCGGTACTACCTGCTGGAACTGGGGCGGTAAATTTGCCGGGAGAGCCTGCCCGCAAAGCGACGCTTGCGAACATTGGAGAACCTGCGAAATGTGCAACGGCATAATGGGACAGTGTAAGAAAAAAATTGAGATAGAGAGGCAGAAAGCGAGGTAGAGGGTATGGCAAAGTTTGGATTTAACGACATTCTGAACGCAAAGAGTAAGGCGGCAGGAGCGGGAGCGGTTACGGATTATACGGAAATCTGGTTAAATCCGCATGATGTAAAACCGTCCGAAAATAATTTTTACTCACAGGAGAATATAGAGGAGCTGGCAGATAGCTTTTTAGCGGTAGGCCAGCAACAGCCTACGGTACTGGGGCGGATAAACGGAGAGTTTCGCATAGTAAGCGGACACCGCAGAAACCTTGCCAATATTATGAACCTTGAACGGGGACACGAAGAATATAAGCGCGTCCGTTATCTCTACAAGGATATGACGGCGGCCATGCTGGACTTGTCGCTGATTATCGGAAACGCATATAACAGGGAGCTTACGCCGTGGGAGAAAACACAGCAGGCGCAGAAACTCAAAGAGGCGCTTTTACGGGCAAAGAAAGAGGACGGATTAGAAATTACCGGGAAACTGCGGGACGTTATCGCAGACTTGATGAACGAGAGCAGTACAAACGTAGCCAGAATGGATAGTATTAACAAAAATGCTACGTCGGAGATTAAAGAGCAGTTTGCGCAGGGCAATATAGGCATATCTGCTGCGTATGAGGCCGCGAAGCTGACACCAGAGGAGCAAAAAGAGATTGCAGAGCAGGCGGCAGCAGGCGCAGACGTAAGAGCAAAAGAAATAGCGGCAAAGGTAGCAGAGAAAAAGGCCGGGGACGATTACAAAACGCCACACCCGGAAAGTATAACGTCCCTGTGCTATTCCTGCCTGCATTACAAGGACTGCAACGTAAAAACGGGAACCTGCGAGAAATGCGACCAGTACATAGATAAGGCGGAGGCAGAAAAGACAGAGGAGCAGCGCTATAGTGAGGAGCAGGACAAAATAGACCGGGAGACAAAAAAGAAGCTGCGGGAGCAGGCAGACCGGGAGAAAATGGAGCATTTACCGAGCGATAGGGGAACGGAACAAAAAGTACATGATATAAAGATTGCGGCAACTTATTACGACGACGTAGTAAGCGGGAAAAAGCGTTTTGAACTGCGAAAAAATGACAGAGGCTATAAGGTGGGAGAAAGCCTTAATATGCTGGAATTTAAAGACGGGAAATTTACGGGGCGCACAATAAACGCGGATATTACCTATATGCTGAAAGATTACACCGGGCTGGCAGAGGGCTATTGCATTTTGGGGATTGAGGTAACGGGACATACAGGGGATATGTCCGAAACGGACACCAAGATACCGGGACAGTTAAGTTTTGGCATGAACCCGCCAGAGGTAGACATAGAGGAGGAACGATAGAGAATGAAATACAGACAGTGGAAAAAGAATTATAAAAAGCGGTACGGAGTAAATCCGCCACCAGAGATTGACAAACGAAAGCGTAGAAAACAGGTAGCAAGGGCGTTTAATGCCCTTGCTTATGCTGATTTTATAAAGGCGACAGCAGAGACGGCGGAAACAATTAAAAATGTGGTTGCGGAGTTTATGCGTGCGTTGGGTAGCGCTTGCGATACTACGGGGACAGTTTTCAGAAATGCGGCAGACGCAATAAAACCGTTGGATATAAAAGGCCGTATTTTTAGCTGGGAAGTGCGAAGCTACGGGACTGATTTATACGCTGTCTATGAAATAAATGCACTGGGAGGGGCAGACGAGCTTAGAGCGCTTACGCACAGTAAGAGCGCTGCGGAGAAAATAGCTGAACTTTTGGAAAACGACCAGATAGAGCATTTTAAAGCGACCTGCCCGGAGCGGGTAGTAAAAAGAGACGACGGTATAGACGCTTTGATTTATGCGGGCATAGCTGCGAATACAGGGGAGGCGAAAACGTGAAAAGAAACGTGGAAGAATGGATTTACGGAGAATTGACAGGAGAGGACAAAGAAATTTTTGGAAAGATTGAGGAGGCGTTAGGATTTAGGCTATTTGTCTGGCAAAAAAGTTTTTTACTGACAGGACGCTTTAGACGAATGGGAGCGACAACGGCGGAATGTTTGCGCGATTTGCTTTTTAAGGGAATGGAGCCGCTGGATTTTTACAGGTATCCGCCAAACAGCAAAAGAGAAAGGATAGAAAGAGAAGAACTACGGAAAATCAAGGAAAAGTTGGACGCAGCAGGAATTAAGACACGGCCAATTTTTTGGAATGAGAGCGATAGAGCAAGGTATTACAGGGAGCAAGGCGCACCGGGAAGGTGTGAAAGCCCGGATTGTAAAAACTGCCCGTTTCCACCTTGTGAGAAAGGAGGGCGCAGGATATGACGGATTTTTTATTGATAATCATAATAATTTTACTGCTTGCGATATTTGGGCGGCTGGAAAATGTGGGAAAAGGAGAAAAAGACAATGCAGGTAAAAGAGACAGAAAATAAGAGCGTAAAAGTGGAAGAAATGACGGGGCGGGAAATCAAAGCAGGAAACGGAGAGCTGACAGAGGAGGGAGAAAGCCCAAAGGGCGAAAGCTGGGTAGCAATTCCAGAGGCGGAATTAGAGGGGCTGATACAAAAGGCAGCGAAAGCGGCGGTATCAGAATTTAAGCGGCAGGAGGAAAAGGATAAAAAGAGGGATAAGTATCACAACACTTTTGCCCTTATGAAATGTTACCGTGACGCGGTTTTCCATATCGAACACGCAGTAAGTGACGGGGAGCAGCTGGGACTTGCCGGAATGACAGAGGAGCAGCAGAGGACGTATTTAGAGAGCGTGCGCCGGAGCAGGTTTAAAACGCTGATTATGACAGCACATATAGACAAGGCCATAGAGGAGATAGAGCGCAGGCGGAAAGAGGCAGACAGGGAAGTAGAATACAGAGCCTTTGAGCTGTACTTTATGCAGGGCTGGGATTATGCACAGATTGCCGAGGAACTGAACACAGGGAAGAACACGCCGCGCCGCTGGGTTACTGGCATAATCAATGAGCTTTCAATACTGCTGTGGGGAATTGACGAAGAGAGGATAAAGTAAATGCTATACGTGATACGCAGGAAGAAAGACGGAGCGCTTGTGACTGGCACAGATTACCGCTATTATCCACACCACCAGATATTAAAATATCCCACAAAGCCACCGCTTATTATTTCAGACTACGACGGGGAACTGCCAGAGAGCATACAAGCAGAGATAAAGCATAGGGGTATCAATTTAAAATACTATGAGATAGTGCCAATAGAAATAAAACAGATTATAGCAGGCATGGGGCAAGCGTGGTAAAATCGTGGTGTTTACATGGTAGAACGAAAGAGATACAATGATAGCATGGAAAGAGTAGGCGAGAGCTTAAGCATACAGCGTGAGCGGCCTACTCTTTTCTTTTGCTTACTCATTCTTAACCTCCTACCCAGCGCATGAAACTTAGGGCGCTGGGGATTTTAAAGAAAGGAGCGGGGCGGTATGAAAGCATGGGCGAAAGCATTTTATTTATCGGCGGCATGGGAACAAACCCGCGCCGCTTATCTTATGTCACAAGATTATATCTGTGAGCGCTGCGGGGAACCTGCAAAGGTAGTACACCATAAGCAGTATATAACCAAAGAGAACATAGGAGACGCAGGCGTTACGCTATGCTGGGATAACTTAGAGGCGCTGTGCCAAGACTGCCACAACAAAGAACACCACAGGCAGGAAAGACAGCGGCGGTATCGGTTCGACGAGGACGGCGGGATACTCCCCCCTATCTCAAAGAAAAATTAAAGGGGACAGATACCGAGGGGGATACCCTAAAATTACCCTGCGGGCGCGCGCATACGTGGTGTAGGGGGTGTGGTGTAGCGCAGGAAAGGAAAGCGGGGTAAAGGAATGGCAGCAAAGAAAGAGAGGACAAAAGAGCAGAGGATTAAGGCAGAGAAAACCAGACTTAAAGGGATTTTCAAAGAGTTAGACGAGAATAAGAAAAAGTTGGTAACGCCGCTGATAGAAAAGGCTGCATTTATGAGTATCGAGCTGGACGATTTGCAGGAAACCATACGGCAGGAGGGCTGGACGAGTGAGTATCAGAACGGAGAAAACCAATGGGGAACTAAGAAAAGCCCGGAGGCTGATACTTACATAGCGTTGAGCAAGAATTATGCAGCAGTCATTAAGCAGCTGATTGATTTAGTGCCAGCTGCGAAACGAAAGGAAAGCAGGCTGCAAGCCCTGCGGGACGAGTAACACGGCTGCACCGTACAGAAACTATATCTATGAGTACCACGCGAAAATAAACAGCGGCGAGATTACGGCGGGAAAGTGGATAAAAGCTATTTATAAAATCATTGTAGACGGGCTGGAAAAGCAGGAGTATTTCTTTAATGCAAAGACCGCAAATAAAGCCATACGCTTTATAGAAAATTTCTGTCACCACAGCAAAGGGCGCAACGATTTAATCAAGCTGGAACTGTGGCAAAAGGCCATAGTTTCCGTGATTTTTGGCATACAGGACGCGGAAAAAGTGCGCGTTTTCCGCGAAATTTTTATAGTAATCGGCAGAAAAAACGGCAAAAGTTTATTTGCTTCTGCGATTATCGCATACATGGCGTACTTAGAACCGGAATACGGGCAGGAAATCTATTGTTTAGCGCCGAAGTTAGACCAAGCGGCGCTTGTGTATGACGGATTTTATCAAATGGTACAGGCAGAGGACGAGCTTTTAGAGCTGGCAAAGAAGCGCAGGAGCGATATTTATATCGCGGAGACGAACACGGTAATAAAACCGATTGCCTTTAATGCAAAAAAATCAGACGGCTTTAACCCGCAGCTGGTGGTATGTGATGAAATGGCAGCATGGAGCGGAGACGCCGGGCTTAAGCAGTATGAGGTTATGAAGTCTGCTTTAGGAGCGCGTACCCAGCCCATGATTTTAAGTATCAGCACAGCCGGATACATAAACGATAGTATTTATGACGAGCTAATGAAACGCAGCACCAGCTTTTTGAAAGGCAATAGCAAAGAGCGCAGGTTATTACCATTCCTTTACATGATTGACGATGTGGAGAAATGGAATGACATAGAGGAACTAAAGAAAGCAAACCCGAATATGGGAGTATCCGTAAAGGAAAGTTTCTTTATGGATGAGATAGCGATAGCAGAGAGTAGCTTAAGCAAGAAAGCAGAGTTTCTGACAAAGTATTGCAATATCAAGCAAAACAGCTCGATTGCGTGGTTGGAATATACGACCGTAGACGGGGCAGGTGTGGAAAAGACCTTAGAAGATTTTAGGGACTGCTACGCAGTGGGAGGCATTGACTTAAGCCAGACAACAGACCTTACGGCGGCCAGCGTGGTAATTGAAAAGGGCGGCGTGCTTTACGCCTTTACTCAATTCTTTATGCCGAGAAACCGGGTAGAGAGCTTGCAGGCCACGGACGGCGTACCCTATGACATATTTGTGAAAAAAGGGCTGATTACTTTAAGCGGCGAGAACTATGTAGACTATAAAGATGTGTTCAACTGGTTTGTTATGCTGCTGGAAACCTACGGAATAAGGCCGCTGCAAATTGGATACGACCGATACAGCGCCCAGTATCTCATAAACGATATGAAGAACTATGGTTTCCACATGGACGACGTTTTCCAAGGGGAGAATTTAACGCCTGTAATACGGGAATTTGAGGGTATCATAAAGGACGGCAATTTTAAGATTGCCAATAATAACCTGCTTAAATCACATTTCCTTAATGTGGCGCTTAAGCAGAACATGGAAACCCGGAAATTCAGACCAATAAAGATAGAGCAGCGGGCGCACATAGACGGTTTTGTATCTGTCATAGACGCTATGACAGTGCGCCAGAAATATTACGAGGAGTGCGGCGAGCTGCTTAAAAACGCTGCATAGAAAGGGGAGAGTAAACGCATGAAATTTATAGATTACCTGTTTCATGGCAGAAAAATGCAGGTAATAGACAGCTATTTTAAAATGCTGAACGGGTACAGCCCGACGTTTACCAGCTTTAACGGCGGCGTGTATGAAATGGATTTGACAAGGGTAGCAATCAACAGTTTTGCTACCCATTGCAGTAAGCTAAAGCCGGAGGTTGAGGGCAGCGCACATAAGCGATTAGAGCGGGTATTACAGTATAAGCCAAACTACTTTATGGATACAGTGAAGTTTATAAAGCGTCTGGCGACAATCTTAGCGGTGGAAAACACCGCTTTTATTGTGCCTATCGAGGACGAGGCGGGGAACCTGTGCGGCTGGTATCCGATACGCCCGCAGCGCTGCGAGGTGGTAGAGGCAGCAGGACAGGTATACTTGCGGTATCTGTTTGCAAATGGGGAGTACGGCGCTATTGAGTTTGAGCGAGTGGGGATTATGACAGACTTTGAATATTCAGACGACCTTTTTGGAGAGGACAACACCACGCTTAAGCCGACCATGCAGCTGATACATACCCAGAATGAGGGAATTATTAACGCTGTAAAAAATTCTGCAAATATCCGCTTTCTTGCAAAGGTGGCAAATATGCTGAAGCCGGAGGACATTAAGAAAGAGCGGGAACGGTTTACCGAGGACAACTTAAGCGCAGACAACAAAAGCGGAATGATTATTTATGATAATAAATTCAGCGACTTAAAACAGGTGGAAAGCAAGCCGTACACGCCAAACGCGCTGCAAATGCAGCAGATACAGGACAGCGTATGTACCCATTTTGGTACAAGTATGGATATTCTGCAAAATAAATTTGATGAAAACACATGGAACGCCTATTACGAGGGGAAAATAGAGCCTTTTGCAATCCAGCTTTCCCTTGTAATGACGAATATGACATTTACAAAGCGGGAAATTGCACAGGGAAACGCGATTGTATTCAGCGCAAACCGCCTGCAATATGCCAGCAACGCCACAAAGCTACAGGTAAGCACGCAGCTTTTCGACCGGGCGCTTTTGTGCCGAAATGACGTAATGGATATATGGAACATGGCGCACGTAGAGGGAGGAGAAAAATACTATATCCGAAAGGAATATACCGAAGTTAGCAGGCTGGACGATAAAAAAGAGGAGCCGAAAATAGTAGTGCAGCCGATACAGCCGGGGCAGCAGGCGACGGAGGAGCCGCCAGCAGGCGGGGAGGAGCCGGAACCGCCGCAGCCGGACGATAAAGGGCAGAAAGGAAGTGGAGAAAATGCCGTTTAAGACAGACAGGGAATATAGGGCACTGGCCGCGCCTTTATCAGTGCAGGCAGCAACAAAGCGGATAGATACGGAGTATTACGTAGAGGGCTATGCGACAACTTTTGATAAGCCGTACCTGCTTTATGAGTTTGAGGACGGCACAAAATTTTACGAAAGAATAGACGCACACGCGCTGGACGGCGCGGATATGAGTGACGTTATCATGCAGTACGACCATGAGGGGCGGGTATTTGCCCGGCAGTCCAATAAAACGCTGCTTCTGATACCAGACCATAGGGGACTTTTGATTGCAGCCGATTTGGGAAAGACAGATTTAGCCCGTGGACTTTATCAAGACATAGAGGCAGGCATGATAACAAAAATGTCGTGGGCGTTCCGGGTGCAGGAAGAAAGTTACGACCGGGCGACACGCACAAGGACAATCTTAAAAATCAAAAAGGTTTATGACGTGTCCGCCGTGAGCATACCGGCAAACGGCGACACTGAAATAAGCGCCCGCAGTTTTGCGAGTAGGAGTTACGAAGCAGAGAAGCAGGAGCGGCTTTATAAGCGGGTGCAGCTGCTAAAGATTAGAGCCAGTTTATAAGACGAGAAAAGGAGAATTAAAAGCATGAAAACTTTAAAGGACATTGAGGCGAGATTAGCCCAGATTAAAAACGAGCTGAACACCAGAGGAGCAGAGCTGACAGAGGCAGAAATTACTGCCTTTGAGAAAGAAGTAGGGGAGTTGCAGGAGCAGAGACAGGCGCTTTTAGACAGCGCGGAAAAGAGAAAGAAGCTGCTGGAAAAGATTGCAAACGGAGAGCCTGTAGAGGACGGAGACGGAGGCGAAACAACGCCTACGGTTTTGAGGAATTTTAAGGGCGCTGCCGGGGAAACGGACGGCGATAAATACGCGAGCATGGAGTACAGAAAGGCATTTATGCAGTATGTGTGCCGTGGTACAAAAATCCCCGCAGAGTACCGGGCAGACGCGGTAAGCACAACTACAGACGTGGGAGCAGTCATTCCTACTACGGTACTTAACCAGATTGTGCAGAAGCTGGAAAGTACGGGAATGATTTTAACCCTTGTTACCAGAACGGCATATAAGGGCGGCGTGGCAATCCCTGTATCTACGGTTAAGCCTGTGGCAACGTGGGTAAGCGAGGGGAAAGGCAGCGATAAGCAGAAGCATACCGCAACAAAAGACGGCATGATTACTTTTGCATACCATAAGCTGCGCTGCGCGGTAGCGGTATCTCTGGAAGTGGATACAATGGCAATCAGCGCCTTTGAAACCCTGCTTATCAACAATATTGTAGAGGCCATGACAAAGGCGCTGGAGCAGGCAATCATTGACGGAGACGGTACGGGAAAGCCGAAAGGCATTTTAGCGGAAACGCCGGAGGCAGGGCAGGCAATCGAAAGCGCCGCGCCCGCTTACGCCGACTTAATCGCAGCAGAAGCCGCGCTGCCGCAGGCATACGAAAACGGAGCGGTATGGTGCATGAGCAAGAAAACTTTCATGCAGTATTACGGGCTGACAGACACCAATGGGCAGCCTATCGGCAGGGTAAACTATGGACTTGCAGGAAAGCCGGAGCGCACCCTTTTAGGCCGTCCGGTAGTGTGCTGCGACTATGTAAAGAGCTATGCAAGCACGCTGGAGACTGGGGACGTGTTCGCTTTCCTTTTCAATTTCAAGGACTATGTACTTAACACAAACTATGCTATGGGTGTGAAAAAGTACGAGGACAACGACACTGACGACCAGGTAACAAAGGGTATCATGCTGGCAGACGGAAAGGTAGTTGATAAGAACAGCCTTGTAACAATTAAGAAACTGGCAACTGCATAAAGGAGTTGGAAAAATGAAAGGGAATTTAGATACTAAACAGCTGGAAAGCATGAAGAAAGCCGACTTGCAGGCGTTGGCGCGGGAGCTGGGAGTAAGCGACGAGGGGACGATTAAGGAAATTGCCGCACGCTGCGCGGCGGTAGAGGTGGACGTACCCGACGAAAGCGAACTGACGGAGGAAGATAAAGAGCTTGCGCGCGAAGAAGAAGCGGAGCAGGCAAAACAGGAAAAGCGGCAGCAGGAGAACAAGCCGGGAGAGGGAAAAGCGAGGGTAAAAGTACTGAAAAGGTACTTAGATAAGCGCTTAAACCAGATTAAAGAGCCGGGAGAGGTTTTTGTTACGGACAAAGAACGGGCAGAAGTTTTGGCCGGAAAGGAACTTGTAAAAATCGTAGAGTAACAGAGATAAGAGGCGGGAGCTATGGGGACTGATACGCGACCGCCTCTTTTTGACATTCACTTAGAAAGAGGGTACGGGTATGGCAGCAGATACCACACTGACAGAGAAAATGCGGGCGGCGCTGCGTATCAGCAGTACCAGCGCAAAAATCACAGAGGAAATAGAGGACTGTATAAAAGCCTGCAAAGCAGACCTTAAGAACGACGGTGTAAAGAGGGTTGATGAAAACGACGCGCTGATTATCCGGGCAATTACGCTGTACTGCAAAGCGGAATTTGGATACCAGAATAACGCCGAAAAATTCAGAAACTCTTACGACACTTTGAAAATGCGGCTTTCTATGTCACAGGAATACAATATTGCGCCGGATATGTCCGAAACGGACACCACAGGCAGGGAAAGCGGGGCAGAAAATGGCTGAATGGGCGGACGAAATCACACTGATAAGCGAAACAGAGCAGGCAGAACGGGTAAATGACAATGGCTTTCCCGTGGAGCCTGCGGAAAGCAGCCGTACTGTTTTCTGCAACATGAAATCCGTAGGATACAACGAATATTTCAAGAGTGAACAGACAGGAAAAGTGGTAGAGCGCAAATGTGAGGTACATAAGGCAGATTATGGCGGCGAGGATACCGTAGAAATGGACGGGCGGCGCTATTTTGTCCTTAAAACCTACGACATTGACGAGGACACCATAGAGCTTACGCTTACAGACCTGCGGCACAAAGGAGAGGGGGCATAAAATGGGAGCATTTAATACCGTGGGCTTAGAGGCTGTTATTGAGTCTTTCAGCAAGCGGGAGCAGGCGACCGTTTCCGCCGTCCCTAAAATGCTGAAAGCAGGCGCAGACGTGCTGGTGGAGGCACAGAGGGCAGAGGCAAGGGCTATGGGTATCGTAGAAACGGCTGGTTTTGTCAATTCCATTAAGGCGACAGCGGTAAAGGGAGACGAGCGGGAGCAGCACATTGACGTATACCCGCAGGGCAGGGCAAAACACGGGAACGACCGCAAGGGCGATAAAAGTAAAGTGCGCTATGCAACTATCGGATTTGTGGCGGAATATGGAACGAGCAGCCAAGCAGCACGCCCTTATATGACGGTAGCCAATGAGAAAGCGCACGACAAAGTAGTAAACGAGCAGCTGAAAATATGGGAGCGTGAAAACAATGGATAGCTTGCAGAATGTATTAGAGAGCGCCGGGCTGCCTGCACAGAGAGGAGTTTACACAGGAAAGAAAAAGCCAGCCGCCTATTATACATTCCTGCGGATTATGAAAAATGCCGCTGTAAATGCTGATGATAAGCGGCAGGGCAGCCGGGAAATGTACCGGGTAACGCTTTTTTCCAAAGTGGACTTTGAGGAGCAGTTAGAAAAGACGCTGGAAACATTGGAGGCAGCAGGATACTACATAAACAGCGTGGATACAGAAGAATTTGAAACAGAAACCGGGTACTGGTACGTGCCTATCACAATCGAGATATTAAAGGAGTGAAATAAAATGACATTAGGATTAAAAGACCTTTACTATGCGTTATGCACAGAGGAGGACGGCGTAGAGAGCTACGAAACACCAAAGAAAATGTCTGAAGCTATGACCGCTTCTCTTTCCGTAGAGACGGCCAGCGCTACGCTTTATGCAGATGATACATTAAGCGAAAGCGTACAGGAGTTTTCCAACGGCACGCTGACACTGGGGATTAAGGATTTAACGCCGGAGGTACTGGCGGAGCTTCTGGGGCAGGAAGTAGACCGGAATAAAGTTGTATGGGCTGGAAAAGACGACGAGCCGCCCTTTGTGGCCGTTGGATTTAGGGCGAGAAAGACAGGCGGTAAATACCGCTATGTATGGCTGCTGAAATGCAAGTTTAATCTGCCGTCCGAAAACTACGAGACGAAAGGCGAAAGCATTACTTTTAACACGCCGGAGATTGAGGCCAGTATTACCGCGCGTAAATCGGATGGGCGTTGGAAAGCAGATTTTGTAGGAGCAGAGACAGACACGGCGGCGACAACGTGGTTTACGGAAGTACCGGAGCCTGCGCCCGCAATGGAATCAGTATAAAGAGAGGAGGAGAGGCGCGGCGCAGGCCGCGCCTTATTTAAGATATGAGCGCATTAAAAGACGGAGGATATACAGTTACGTTGAAAGGAAAGGAGTACCGTTTACTCTTTACCCTTAACGCACTGGACGAGATACAGGGGAAGTTTGGCGGGTACGATAAGCTGAACGAGGTTTTTAACCAGAATAACCCGGACTGGGTAAAAGATACAAAATGGCTGCTTACGCTGCTTTTGAACGAGGGACTTTTAGAGGAGGACGAGAACGCAGAGCTTTTGACAGAAACGCAGGTAGGCAGAATGATACACACAGGAAATTTGCAGGAAGTACAGAGGGCTATTTACGCGTCCTTTGTTGCCGGGACAGCAGGAGACGGAGAAAAGGACAACGAGAACGGGGAGGAGCCGGGAGAGGAAAACGAAGATAAGGGGGAAGTGACAGCCGCGCAGGAAGATTAGACACTGCGCGGCTTTTATATATCGCTATGGTGCTGCTGGGATACCGGGAGCGTGAGGCGTGGAGGAAAACACCGTATCAGATTGTGACGCTGTTTAAGTATCACAAAGAGTATAGCCAGCCTGCTTTTGTACCAGTGCAGACACAGGCAGCAGTACCGAAACAGGCAGCAGGAGGCATGGACGCTATCGACATAGCATTAGGGGGACTGTAAAGCATGGCGGATAAGACAGAAAACATAAAAACACGGCTTAGTTTTGACGGCGAGGCAGAGTATAAGGCGGCCTGCAAGGAAATTAACAGTACCCTTAAAGTGCTTAATTCTGAAATGAAACTTGTCACGGCTGAATACAAGGATAATGCCGACAGCGCCGACGCATTACGGGCAAAACAGAGCGTTTTGCAAAAGACATACGACGAACAGGCCAAAAAGGTAAAAGAGACAGAGGCGGCATTAGAGAAATGCCGGAAAGCAACAGGAGATAACAGCGAAGCGAGTAAAAAGCTGGAAGCACAGCTTAATTACCAGAAAACAGCCCTTGTAAAGACCGAGCAGGAGCTAAAAAAGACCGCAGACCAGCTGGAAACTGCCGAAAAAGCAGCAGACAGCATGGGAGAGGAGATTGAGCAGAGCGGGCAGCAGGCAGAGGACGCAGGCGGCAGATTTTCAAAATTAAGCGGAGTTTTGGGCGGTTTAGGCGGAGCTATGGCAACGGGAGTTAAGGCAATCGGCACAGCAGCGGCAGCAATCGGCACAGCCGTTGTAGCCGGGCTGGGATATGCCGTAAGCCAAGCAGACGAGGCAAAAGGCGCTTTAAATGACTTTTGCGCCGCGACGGGAACCGCGACAGACGAGGCAGACCAGTACAAGCAGGTTATGGAGAATATCTATAACGGCAATTACGGGGAGGGTTTTAAGGATATTGCGGCAGCCATGACGACGGTAAAGCAGCAGGCGGGCGATTTGGGAGCAGACGAGCTGGAAAAAATGACGACCAATGCTTTAGCCCTGCGGGACACTTTCGATATGGACGTAGCCGAGAGTACGCGGGCAGCCACACAGCTTATGCAGAAATTTGGGCTTTCTGGAGAGGAGGCATATAACCTTATCGCGCAGGGGGCGCAGCAGGGGCTTAATCAGAATGGGGATTTGCTGGACGTTATCAACGAGTACAGCAATCAGTATTCACAGGCCGGGCTTAGTGCCGAGGATATGTTTAACTCTATCAAAAATGGAGCTGAAACGGGCGTATGGAGCATTGACAAAATGGGCGACGCTTTCAAAGAGTTTAGCATACGCATGAACGACGGCACAGCTAATGAATACCTTACCAGTCTGGGGCTTAATGCAGACGAGCTGGTTAGCAAATTCCAGACAGGCGGGGAAAGCGCAAAGGAGGCCATGGGCGAGATAAGCAGCGCCCTAAAAAACTGCGACGACGAGAGCCTACAGTACACCGCAGGCGTAGGGCTTATGGGTACTATGTGGGAGGATATGGGCGCAGACGCTTGCACAGCCCTTATGGACGTTGAGGGGCAGATAAGCAGGACAACGGACGCTATGGGGCAGATAAATGCAGTCAAGTATGATACGTTTGGCGAGGCAATTAAGGGAGCCGGACGGATATTGCAGACCAGCTTTATTATGCCGATAGGGGAGCAGGCGTTACCGATATTCAGCGATTTTGCAAACGAAATCAGCCGGGGAGCTGCGGAGGCGGGCGGCGATATTGGGAAATTTGCGGATAGTTTTGGGACAGCCATAAAGAACCTTACCAGCGGGCTTACGGAACTGATACCGCAGATTGCAGATTTTGCCGTTGAAATGGTATCCGGGCTGGCGCAGGGGATAGTAGAAAACGCGCCTACGATTGTGCAGGCGGGCGTTGATATTATCAAGTCTTTAGCTGACGGGATTATAGAGGCAATCCCTACACTGACAGAAAGCGCCGTGGAAATCGTAACTACACTGCTGGACGGGATTATAGAAATGATACCCAGCTTAGCAGACGGAGCGGTACAGATTATTGCGGGGCTGGCAACAGGGATAGGGCAGGCGTTACCGCAGCTTGTACCGAGCATAATTGACGCTGTGCTTACTATCGTGGAGACGCTGGTAAACAATATTCCTATGCTGGTGGAGGCGGCCTTACAGCTTGTTTCCGGGCTGGCTGACGGTATCGTAGCGGCGCTGCCTGTGCTGATAGAGCGCCTGCCGGAAATCATTACAGCAATCATAAACGCGCTGGTAGAGGGGCTGCCTATGATTATGGAAAACGCGGCAGACATTGTAATAGCGCTTGTGGACGGCATTATAAATGCAATACCGCTGTTAATTGAGGCAATCCCGCAGATTATCGTAGCCATTGTTACGGGGCTGGTAAACGGCTTGCCGCAGATTGTGGCGGCAGCAGGCCAGCTGGTGCTTGCAATCATTACGAAACTGGCAGAGCTGCCGGGGCAGATTGCAGGCGCGATAGCTGACGGCATAACAAGGATTGCGGAATGGGGCGCAAATATGCAGGCGAAAGCCAGCGAAGTAATGAACGGTATGCTTACAGGCATTGTGAATATTGTAACCCAGACACCGCAGAAAATCTGGAACTGCATTGTAGGAGCCGTGACGCAGGTAGCCACATGGGGCGCAAATATGCAGGCCAAGGCCAGCGAAGTAATGAACACCATGCTTACGGGCATTGTGAATATTGTAACCCAGACACCGCAGAAAATCTGGAACTGCATTGTAGGAGCTGTGACGCAGGTAGCCACATGGGGCGCAAATATGCAGGCCAAGGCCAGCGAAGTAATGAACACCATGCTTACGGGCATTGTGAATATTGTAACCCAGACACCGCAGAAAATCTGGAACTGCATTGTAGGAGCCGTGACACAGGTAGCCACATGGGGCGCGAATATGCAGGCGAAAGCCCGCGAGGTAATGAACACTATGCTTACGAATATCGTAAGTATCGTTACGCAGGTGCCGCAGAAGATTTACAACAGTATTTCCGGGGCTATTTCCAAAGTAGCACAGTGGGGCACAGAGGTTAAAAATAAGGCCGTGGAGGGTATGAACATGGTGCTTAACGGTATCACGGGCGTATTTTCCAATATCGGCAGCACGTTTGCAGACATTGGCAGCAACATTGTAAGCGGTATCTGGAACGGAATAAGCAGCGGCTGGGACTGGCTGAAAAATAAGGTATCAAACCTTGCAAACAGCCTGCTTGACGCGGCAAAAGACGCGCTGGGGATTGAAAGCCCGTCGAAGCGTTTCCGGGACGAGGTAGGCGTATATATGGCGCAGGGTATCGGCGTGGGATTTGAAAAAGAAATGCCCGCCATAGCCAAGAGGATAGAAAAAGCCATACCGACAGAGTTTGACATTGGAACAAAGGTAAACGTAGGCAGCAATGCTGTATACGATACCGGAGGGAACCGCAGGCCATACGGTAGCGGAGCGCTGGCAGGAGGATTTACCGTTATCCAGAATATTTACGCCAACACTACGGATTATGCGAAGCAGCAGAAAGAAGCGGCGCGGCAATTCCGAATGATAGCAAGGACGGTGGGGTAAGCCTATGGAATACGAAAAGTTGATTTACACAAATGAGAGAGGCGAAAGCGTAGAGTTTAGCGCAGCCAGTATATACCATTGTAACGTGAGCAAGGATGTTGACGGTATAGCGGGCGTTACGAATGTGCTTTACAGCACAAACAGCATGGGACAGCATGGCGACACTTACGTAGGGCAGAGGATAGAGGCAAGGGATATTGATATAACGGGGCATATCAACGCCAAGGACAAGGCGCAGGCGTACGAACTGCGCCGGAGCCTCTTAAAAATCCTTAACCCGGAGCTTTCCGGCACGCTGGCCTACGAGTTTGGAGGCTTTAAGCGTGTCATTAACTGCCGCCTACATGGAGAGCCGAAATTGGAGCGCAAGAGCGTTTTGATTGAGTTTACAATACCGCTTGATTGCCTTAACCCGTTTTGGCGGGAGGAGGACGAACAGAAAGAGGATATTGCGAGCTGGGTAGCTGCGTGGGAGTTTCCCTGTGAGATAGAAAAGGATAACCCGGAAAGCATGATTTTTGGATACCGGGCAGAAAGCGTTATTGTGGACTGCTATAACGAGGGCGACGTATCAACAGGAATGAGGGTAAGGTTTACCGCACTGGGGACAGTGACGAACCCTATACTTTTAAATGTGGATACAGGGGAGTTTTTAAAGCTCAATGTTACCATGCAGACAGGCGACGTTATAGAGATTAACACCCAGTACGGAAGCAAAGGCGCAACGCTGACGCGGGACGGAGAGAAAACCGATTATTTCCGATATGTGGACGTTGACAGTACCTTTATGCAGCTGGAAATAGGGGACAACAATTTCCGTTATGACGCGGAGAGCGGCGTAAACTCTATGGAAGTCTCTATATTCTACAACAAGGAGTATCTGGGGGTATGAGTATGGAGCTTAGAGTATTTGACAAGGCCATAGAGCCGCTGGGGGCAATCGACGAGCTGGCAAGCCTGATATGGCGCATGAAATACTTTGATGTGGGAACATTCAGCCTGCTTGCCCCCATTACAGACAATAACAGTAAATTGCTGATTGAGGGCAATATTATTGTGAAGCACGACGGGAAAAAGGAAGTGACGGACGCAGCGGGCGGTATCTGGCGGCGGGCGGCACAGATTACCTACGTGCATATCACAAAAGACGAAAACGGCTTAGAGCAGATAGAGGCACAGGGGAAAATGCTTAGCTGGTGGCTCAATAAGCGCTGTATCAGCCCGCAGATTGTGGAGACAGATACAAACCAGAACCTTATAAATTCCATGATACAGAAGAACTGCGGGAGCGCGGCCACGGCAAAGCGCCAGTTTCCGCAGTTTACCATATTGGAGCAGGCGGATATGGGAGGCAGCGGCGTTGAGTATGCAAACGAGGTATACGCGAAGCTGGGAGACGAGGTAAAGGCGCGGGCGCAGGCCGGGAAACTGGGCTATGACATTCTGATTAACGAAAGAGAAAAGAAATACGGATTTTATCTCTATAAGGGAAACGACCTTACGGCAAAGAACAATGACGGAAACACGCCCTGCATTTTTTCCCGCGATTTTGATAACGTCAATGAGCAGGAATATACGGCCAGCATTGAAAACTGCGGGAATTTTATCTATGTGCAGGGGGCAGCTGATGAAAACGGAAATCAGCCAGTAACGACCGTAGACGGAGAGGGCGCAGAGGGGCTGGAACTGGTAGAGGTTTTCTGTGAGGCTACAGATATTGCAAGGAAATACCAGAGCGGGGAGACAGAGGTAACGATACCGCTTGATACCTACATAGAAATGCTTAAGACGCGGGGAGCGGCGGAGCTGGAAAACTACGGGGAAACCATAAACTTTGTGAGTACCATAAACACAAATTCAAACCTGCGTTTTAAGGAGGATTTTAATTTAGGCGACCGTATAACCTGCAAAGAAAATAAATGGGGGATACAGATTGACGCAAGGATAACAGAAGTAACAGAGACATACCAGAAAGGCGCGGAGGAAATCGAGGCGACGTTTGGGGACAGCTTACCCACTCTGGTAGACCAAATAAGGAAAGTGAGGTAAGGGGAATGGCAAATTGCTTACCATTCAATGCGATAGAGCATGACAGGGTATATAAAGCCGAGGATTGGGCGTGGTATTTTGCCACGTTCATAGCAAACGGGGTATTTCCAAAGCCCAGCGACGGACTGCAAGTGATAGCTTACAGCGGAATGGAGATAAAGGTAAACGCGGGATACGCCTTTATCAATGGCTATGCTTTCCGAAACCCGGCAAGCGCCAGCATTACGCTTGATACGGCAGAGGGAGCCTTAAACCGTATCGACCGGGTAATAGTCCGTTGGGATTTAACGCAAAGGGATATGTACTTAGCTGTTTTAAAGGGCACACCGTCTGCACAGCCAGCAGCAGTTAACTTAACCAGAAATACAGAAATATGGGAGCTGGCGCTTGCGGATATTTACGTAGGGAAAGGCGTTACCAGCATTAAAACCCAGAATATCACGGACAGGCGCTTTAATTCTGCCCTGTGCGGGATTGTGACAGGGACAGTGGAAGAAATCGACGCAAGCGTACTGACGAAGCAGTTTGACGATTTTTTCAGTACATACAGCCAAGCGGTACTTGACGAGTTTAGCGTATATAAGCAGAGCATGGAGGCTTATTTAACGGAAATCGGCGGGATTTATGACAGTTACGTAAGCAAGACAGAGAGCCTGTTTAATCAGTATAAGTCCCAGTTTGAGGAACGCTATACAGAATTTGAAAGCACATTAAGCCAGTGGGACGACGAGCTTTTAGCGGCATACACGCAATTCATGGCAAATATGACGCTTTTCCAGTCCGAAGCAGAGAACCAGTTTAATACATGGTTTGAAAGCATTAAGGACAAGTTGGGAGAGGACGCAGCCGGGCAGCTGGCATTAGAAATTGAGGAGCTGACAGAAAGCGTAGAAGAACTGCGGCAGCAGGTAGAGACGGGAAATACAGCCATGCAGGAGGCGCTTGACGGGCTGGACGCGAGGCTTACAGCAGTAGAAAACGGCTGGGGTATCAACTATAACCATGACGCAGTATTAGGGCTGTGCTACATGGGCGCAGCGTGGCTGTCCCAGCATTACGAAAGAACAGTAGAAACGGCAGTGTTAGGAGTTGGCTATATCGGCAATTCTTACCTTGCAAATACATTTTAAGAAAGGGGCATACCATGAAAGGGTTTCCAAAAACGCTTAAGACAAAAGATGATTATTACAACTGCCTTGCTATGGTGGCGGCAGGAGAGCTGAAAGCAGCAGACCTGCTGGCAAAGATTGAGGGGCTGGAAAAGCAGCGGTACATACAGTGCGCCGTTGTAAAGGCAGAGGAGGCAAAGAAAGCTGTAACTATTTATTACTGCGACGAGGCAGCAGAGGGCATGGCTTTTGTGTCCGGAGACGTAAGCGGCACAGTAACGGCAGTTACCCACACAAAGAGCGAGGAGGCAGAGGCGGCAGGCGAGGAGATGAACGACAGAACCGTTTTAACCCTGTCTAAAGGAATTGCCGCAGGAAGTACCGTTATTGCGCTGGAACACGCGGAAAAGGTAGCGGGGATGGATACAAACGATATTGCAGCGCTGAAAGGAGTTTTAAAGAAGTATGAGTAGATTATTGGTTGACGACGTAACGAAAACAGACAGCCGGGCGCTTCTGAATGTAAGCAAAATGGCGACTATCAGCGACATTGTGACACCGACGAACCAGTATTTATACGCCAGCGGAGCCAATGAACTTACCTTAGTGGAAAACTGCGTAATTTCCGTAGGGGCAGCGGGAGTATTCAAAACAGGAAATACCGTTTTAAATGCCGCGAATTTGGACGTAGGCAGTGCTTTTACCGTGGGCTGTGATTACTACGTTTATATCTGTGACAGCAGGGTAGACGCGCAGGACGAGCAGTATGTCATTTCTCTTAATTCCACATATCCTACAGGCTGGAACGCCAGCAACAGCAGGAAGATTGGAGGCTTTCATTACGGGCGCTGCCGTAAGGTGGACGGGAATTTACAGCCCACAAACAGCAGCGGCGTGATTTTTGGCACAGGCTGGGAGAGCGCCGTAAGCAACGGCATTGTGCCGCGCAGCGTATGGACGCTGGGACACCGCCCGAAATGTAACCCGGAGGGCATGGTATATATCGGAGGCGGCACATGGGTAGACATTTACCTTAATTCTGACGACGGAGAAATGGGGCTGAAATCGGAGTACAACTGTGCCCCCATGACAGGAACGGAGGGCATGAACTGGTATAACTTTGTGGAGCGGCTGGCAAAGAGCGGTAAGCGCCTGCCGGATTATGCGGAGTTTTGCGCTTATGCTTTTGGCAGTCCTGCGGGACTGGACGACGCGAACACCAACGCGTGGAGCGCAACGACCAATACCGGGCGCGGTACTACGGGAAGCGTGGTAAATGCTGTTTCCGCCGTTGGCTGCGTGGACGCCGCAGGCCGTGTATGGGAGTGGCTGAATGATTTGATTACAAGAGCCGAACACGCCAAGAACACAGAGAACCACCCTAACGAGGCGTGGGGCTGGGATACCAATACACCGCTGAAAACAGGAGAAAAGAACTACGACGTTGGTAACATCTATCAGTATTATTATAATTCTCTGGCGGCGCTGCGGGCAGCGGCCACTGGCGCATTGCGCGCAGTGCAGCGCGCGCGATGAATGCGGCATTTACCCGTGGTACGTCGACGCGAGCATTGGGGCGCGCGGGGCGTGTGACAGTCTGTAGACGGCGGGCGAAAGCCCAGCCGCAAGTAGTGGGAGGATAAAAAAGCATGACGACGAGAGACAAAAGCGACAGGCTGCACCAGAAAATATATGATTTTTTGCTTTATATCTATCCGCTGCTTAGCAAGTATCCGAAATACGAGAAATTCAGCCTACAGACAGCGACCAGAAACGCCATACTGGAAATGCTGCAAGAGGTAATAAAGTGGCAGAAAACAGCCACGAAAAGCCACTTATACGCAGCGGATACGGCATTACAGCAGAGTAAGGAGCTTCTGCGGCTGGCAAATGATTTGAAGTACAGCGCTATGAACGCCCAGCACTACGGCCAGTGCTGCAAACGGCTTGCCGAGCTGGGCGTTATGCTGGGAGAAATCATAGACGAAGTAAAGGCTACGAGATAGCCGGAATATGGGGCAGCTGCTTACTTACAGCCCTCTGGCGGCGCTGATAGCGGGCGGCAACTGGAACAATGGCGCGCAGTGCGGCGCGCGTGCAGTGAATTGCAACAATTACCCGTGGAACGTCAACACGAACATTGGGGCGCGCGGGGCGTGTGACTTAGTGAGAGCATTACAGGCGCAGTGTTTTACGAAATGCTGGCAAGGACTTTTGATTAAGCAAATGCTTAATATCCTATAGTCAGAGCGGCTGTCCCGCCGTAAGGCAAAGAGAAAAAGCAGGGCTGCTGGTTAGTAGCTACGGCGAAAGGCAGGAGCTTTTTAATTGAAGCGTATTTCACACGTTAAGAACCGAAACGGCCAGCTGGTAACGCTTATAGAGGCTATGGCCGATTACGGAAATATCCAGATTGCCTACAATAAGGCCAGAAAGTGCAAGCGATACCGCAAGGACGTTTTGATATTTACGAAAGAGAAAGAGGAGAATTTAGAGCGCGTAAGGCGGGAACTGCTGGAACTGTCCTATGAGCCGGGAGAGTACCGATATTTTAAGGTATATGAGCCAAAGGAAAGGCAGATAATGGCGCTGCCGTTTTATGACAGGGTGGTACAGCACGCCATAAACAACGTGATAGAGCCGATTTTCAGTAGGCGCTTTCTTTACCACTCTTACGCCTGCCGGAAAGAAAAGGGTATGCACAGGGCTTCTGCCACGCTGAAAAGCTGGCTTTACAGCTGGGAAAAGCATAACCCGGATAAACCGCTTTATGCAATTAAGGCAGACATACACCATTATTTTCAAAGTATCGACCACGAAACGCTTAAGGCAGAGATAAGGAACCTGATAAAAGACAAGGCAGCGCTTACCCTTATCGAGAGGATTATAGACCACAACGGAACCATGCCGGACGGGATAGGGATACCCGTAGGGAACCTTACCAGTCAACTATTTGCAAATACTTATCTGAATATCTTAGACCAGTACATAAAGCACGCGCTGGGAGCAAAGTATTACGTCCGATATATGGACGATTTTATAATACTTAGCCCGGACAAGCACCAGCTGCGGGAATGGCTGGCGGAGATTGAGAAGTTTTTAAGGGAACGGCTGAAATTAGAGCTTAACCCGAAAACGGCGATTTTATCAGCGAAGAACGGCATAGATTTTGTGGGATATAAGCATAGGGCGACACACAAGAAAGTAAGGCGCGACAGCATAAAGCGCATGAAGAAAACAATCCGAAATTACCAAAGAGGGGACATTACAAAAGAGCGGTTACAAAAGAGTATTGCAAGCTGGACGGGACACGCAGGCCACGCCGACAGCTACAATTTACGAAAGAAAATAGTAACGCTTGCGGCAGCGGCGGAAAAGAAAGGGGGCGGCGGTTTGTAAATGGCAGGAAAGGCGCTGCTTAAGGTACTGGAAGAACAGCAGGAAATTATACAGCAGCAAAGCAGGCTGATTGTGGAGCTGGTGGATACAATCGAGAGCTGGGAACAGACGGCAGGCTATGACGGAGAAGAACTGAAAGAAAGGGCAAGAGCGTTGTGCGAAAGTGGCATAGAAACAGAGATTTACTGAATTTGCGTAGCAATGAGGCTTTCGTAGTGGAATTGGAGCGGATTAGAGACGAGGACGACAGGCAGAACAAGCGTATTGCCTTAATCGAGGAGGATACAAAGGCAATCCACAGGCTGACGACCTCTATTGAAAAGCTGGTAATTCAAATGCAGGATATGTTAGCAGAGCAGAAAGAGCAAAGTAAGCGTATCCAGCGGTTAGAGGAGGAGCCGGGCGACGCATGGAGAGAATTAAAGAAAAAGGCGCTTGATACCGTTGTGGGTATCGTGGTAGGCGCGCTGGCAACGGGGCTTATCTATATGATAGCCCAGAATATTTAAGAAAGGACTGAAAGAACATGAAAGGTATTAACTGGGTAAGAAAGCTGACAAGTAGAAAGCTGTGGACGGCGGTAGCGTCCTTTGTATCAATGATGATTGTAGCCACGGGAGGAGCGGAGAACACCGCGACACAGGTAACGGCGCTGATTATGGCCGGGGCTTCTGTGGTGGCCTACATAATCGGAGAGGGGCTGACAGACAGCGCCAATATCGGCGTTGAGGTGGAAACAGAGGTAGAAATGGACGACACAGAGGAGTAAGACAAAGAACCGGGCGCTTGCGGGAAACCGCAGGCGCTTTTTTGAATGAAGAAAAGTGAGGTAATAGCATGGCGGAAATCAAAAGCGAAAGCACCAAGGAAATGACGCAGGAAGAAATTAAGAGCCTGCGGGAAAAGGTGGCGAAAATGACACCAGAGGAGCTGCGGGAGTTTAGAAATTCTCATAATGCAGACGAAATGGGCTTTTGGGGAGAGGAGAGCGTATAATATGCAGATAAATAAACTGCTTACACCATACAATTTTACAGACGCAAACGATACAGGCAGGATAAAATATATTGTTATCCACTATGTCGGAGCGTTGGGAGGAGCAAAGGCAAACTGCCAGTATTACGCGGGGCAGTATATAGGAGCTTCTGCGCATTACTACGTTGGATTTTCCGGGGAAATATGGCAGAGCGTACCGGACGAAGATATAGCATGGCATTGTGGAGCAAAGAGCTACAAACATGCGGAGTGCCGGAATACAAACAGCATAGGTATTGAGCTGTGCGTAAGAAAGAAAAATACGGCACATCTGGGGGCGGAAGATAAAGACTGGTATTTTGAGGACGCGACCGTAAGGGCGGCAGCGGAGCTTACGAGGTACTTAATGGATAAGTACGGCGTTCCTGCGTCCCATGTTATCCGGCATTATGATGTTACCGGGAAGATTTGCCCTAATCCGTATGTCTATAACGCCACGGCGCACAAATGGGACGAGTTTAGAGGGCTGATTAGCGGAGCGGAAGTTACCGAGCCGCAGCAGAACCCGCAGGGCGCAGGCTCATATAAAGTAAAGGTTGAAATTGACGACCTTAACATAAGAGTAGGAGCAGGCACTAATTATGCCAAGACTGGGGGATATACCGGGAAAGGCGTATTCACGATTGTAGAGGAGAAAGCCGGGCAGGGCAGTACCGCAGGCTGGGGCAGGCTGAAAAGCGGCGCAGGCTGGGTATCTCTGGATTACTGCATAAAGATTGCAGGGAGCGAGACGGGAACGGCCGAAACCGGAACGGCAGACGGAGGAGACACAGAAAGCACAATCTGGGAGTTTCTGACTGGAAAAGGGCTAAATGCTTATGCCGCTGCCGGGCTTATGGGGAACCTGTACGCGGAAAGCGGGCTTGCAGCAAATAACCTGCAAAATTCCTACAGTACAAAGCTGGGAATGAGTGACGAGGAGTATACAGCTGCGGTAGATAATGGCAGCTATACTAATTTTGTGCATGACAGCGCAGGCTACGGGCTGGCGCAGTGGACGTACTACAGCCGGAAACAGGCTTTATATGACTATGCAAAGGCGGCGGGCGCGTCTATCGGAAATCTGGATACGCAGCTTGATTTTCTATGGCAGGAATTGCAGGGGTACAAGTCTGTTATGGAAAAGCTGACGGCGGCAACGTCTGTGCGGGCGGCCTCTGACGCTGTGCTTTTAGGATACGAAAAACCAGCAGACCAGAGCGAAGCAGTCCAGAAAAAGCGGGCAGAGTACGGCCAGAACTTTTACAATATATATGCAGGAAAGAAAAACGAGGAGGCAGAACCAGAGCCGCAGAAACCAGCGGCAGCGGTGCCTTATACTGTGAAAATAGATATTTCAGATTTGAATATCAGAACAGGAGCGGGCACGAACTATGCAAAGACCGGGGAATATACCGGGAAAGGCGTATTTACGATTGTAGAGGAGAAAGCCGGACAGGGAAGCACCGCAGGCTGGGGCAGGCTGAAAAGCGGCGCAGGCTGGGTATCTCTGGATTACTGTACTAAGCTGGCATAAGCGCGGGCGTGTCGTTCATAAGAGGGCGGCACGCCCTTATTTTTTGCCTGAAAGTGCAAAAACACGTTGACAATATACCAAAGTTGGTATATAATAAAGAACATAGAGAGGAGGACAAAACAAATAAGTGCAAAGCACTGGAAAGGAGAAACGGCACGTTGGGTAAGAAAAAGAAACATAAGAAAAAGCCTATCAAGTGGCAAGATTTAGCGGTCAATGCACTGATAGACTTAATCGTAGGAACGGTACTTATCATAATAGGAAAACTGTTAGAATAAGCACCAAGGCGGGCGAAAGCCCGCCGCCTATAAAAAATATACCACAAACGGAAAGCCGAGTAAAGAGCATGATTTTAAAGTTGGGTATCTTTTTGGTGACTGCGGGAGCCATAAAGCTATGCGTAGCGCTTATAATCAGAGCGCGAGAGAAAAGAGGGAAAACATGATAGGCGAGAATATCAGAAAGGCAAGAAAAGTGGCGGGCGTTTCTCAAAAAGAACTTGCGGAACGCCTGCAAGTCCACCAAAAGGATATAAGCCGCTGGGAGAATGGGGCGCACGTCCCCACACTGGAAATATTTACAAAGATATGCAGGGAGCTTAACGCTTCTGCTGATGAAATTTTAGAATTGAAATAAAGGCGAAAGAGAGGGCTTATTATGGCAAAGAAAAAGATTGTATTTTATGGAGTTGCGGCGCTGTTTGCCGTAAGCGGTATTGTAGCGCTGCCGTCTGGGAATATAGCCGGAGGCGTGGGCTGCATTGTGATTGCGGCAGTATGCGCTTTTTTAGGCAAAAAGAGCGCAGATAAAGAAACGGAGACGGGAAAGCCAGTAAGAGAGGCTGCGCGCCCGGTATCCGGTAGCAGGATTGCGGAGACAATAAGGACAAAAGTAGTAGGAGTTACGTACTGCAACGACGACGGAGAAAGCAGACAGGATATTTTAAGCAGAATGACAGGGGACGAGGAAATACAGATAGAAAAAACCGTATACAATGGAGAGCCTGCCGCGTATGTAAAATGGGGCGATAAGGTTTTAGGCTATCTGTCTGCGGAATTGTCTAAAGATTTAGCAAATAAATACCCAAACGCCAGATATGAAGCAAAATTGTTAGAAATTTCTGGGGGGGGGTACATACGTTTGGGTGCAATATAGAGCTTGATATTATCGTAGACGAACAGAGAGGGAGCGCACAGGAGCCAGCCGGGGAAACAGTCGTATACGTAGACCGCAGCAGTAAAAAGTACCATATTAAGCCTGATTGTTCCGGGATGAAGAACCCGAAAGCAATACCATTAAGCCAAGCAAAAAAGAAATACGCGCCTTGTAGGAAATGCTGCAAGTAAGTAAGACCACGGGAGCCGCAGACTTGTAAAAGAGCCTGCGGCTTTTGTCGTGCAAAAATATACCAAAGAGAGGGATACCAGAATGGCAAATAAGAAAGGGAGCAGGCAGCTTACAAAAGCTGACAGGATAAAAATAGAAGCATTATTAAAAGCGGGGCACAGCAAAAGCGAAATTGCCGCGCAGCTGCACGTACACCGCAGCACGATTTACAACGAAATTAAGAGGGGCAGATACATACACCGTAATAGTGACTGGACGGAGGAAGAACGGTATAGCCCGGACATAGCACAGAAACGCTGTGAGGAAAATTTAAAGGTGCGCGGCACACAGCTTAAAATAGGCAACGATATAGCCTATGCAAATTATATAGAGGATAAGATAGTAAACGAGGATTACAGCCCGGCTGCCGTTCTGGGAGAATTGAAAGCGCAGGGGAAAGAGGGGGAGTTTTCAACTACAATATGCGTTACTACGCTTTACAGTTACATTGATAAGGGGATTTTCCTTAAGCTGACAAATAAGGATTTACCAGTAAAGAAGAATAAAAAGCGGGGCTATCATAAAGTAAAGAAACAGCAGGCCAGAGCCAACGCCGGAGAGAGTATAGAGAAGCGCCCGGAGGAGATAGACAAAAGGGAAGAATTTGGACACTGGGAAATGGATAGCGTCATAGGAAAGCGCGGAAAGTCTAAAAATACTCTGCTGGTGCTGACAGAGCGAAAGACGAGGGACGAGATAATATTTAAACTGCCAGACCATACAGCAGAGGCGGTAGTAGCCGCAGTGGATAGGTTAGAAAGGAAATGGGGAGGACTTTTTAAACAGGTATTCAAGACCATTACCGTAGACAACGGCAGCGAGTTTGCATATTGTGAGGCATTGGAAAAGTCCGTACTGGGAGAGGGAAACAGAACTAAGCTATATTATTGCCACCCGTATAGCAGCTGGGAGAGAGGGACAAACGAGGTAACAAATAAAATGGTGCGCCGGAAAGTGCCAAAGGGGACTGATTTTGACGGAAAGACAGAGGAGGAGGTACAGAGTATTGAGGACTGGATAAACAACTACCCGCGCCGTATTCATGGATACCATACGGCGGCAGAACGGTTTACAGAGGAGGTAGAGAAACTGGCATAATGGTAGCAGGAGGCAGATACAAGGTGCAAAGGCTGGCGGAAACGGCAGCTTTAAAGGCACGCCGGAATAAAGGGGCGGAAACACAGCGCTTTCTTAGTGTGATGTGCATTATATATAAAAACAGAAGAATGAAATTATACAAAATGCTGAAACTGATTTTTTGTCGAAAAAAAGGTTGAAATTTTTAGTTGCTGGGGGATTAGTATAGATTTCTTTACAGACCAGGAAGTAAAATGATATAATAAATCTGTATTTATGTTTGGAAGGATCCAAAAAGTATATTTAAGTGAGGTAAATATAGCATGAACTTTCTTTCCCATGAAAATTTAATGGATATTATAGTGTCGGCTCTAAACCGCATGGATGAGCGCCTTACCGGCCATGGAGAGAGGGTGGCATACTATATGATGCTTCTGCTTGAACAGGATCCCAGATTTTCCTTTCATGAAATCTGTAAAATAACTTGGCTGATACTTCTTCATGATATTGGTAGCTTTCAGAAAATAGATATAAGCAGTTTAATGGAAACCGAATTCGACCACTCGTTTTCTCATGCCCGTTACGGTTATCTGTTTCTTAAGTATTTTAGTCCTTTTCCTGAGTATAGCCAGATAATACTTTATCACCATTGCAGCAGGCATGAAATTGACAATTCTAATATGGATGACAAGTTTTGCTGGACTGCAAAATGTATGCAGGTTATTGATATGATAGATTTATATCAGATCAGCCATCCCAAGTCTGCCGGAAAAGAGATAGTCCGTTTTATAGACAGCCTGGATACAAACCGTTTTGATCCTGATGCTATTGGAGCCGTCCGCGGTTTGATTTTCACACATATTGAACAGGGGTATGTTGTGCAGGAAAAAGCGCATAATGATCTGCTTGGAATTCTGAAAAAGATGGATATAACTGAAGCACAGAAAGAAGCCCTGCTTCAGACCCTAGTAAGCTCCATCGACTTCCGCAGTCACTATACTGCGCTGCACTGTGCTATCATGGTACAAGTCAGCGATACCCTTGCCCAACTGTGCCAGCTCAGTTCTGAGGTCCGGGAAAAGATACATATAGGCGCTACCCTGCATGATCTGGGTAAAATAGCTATCCCTGTCCATATTTTGGAATCCCCTGGAAAGCTGATAGGAGATGAGTGGGAGACTATGAAATCTCATGTTGTTATTACCAATGAGATCTTAAAAAATAAAGTTTGTGATGAAGTACTGCAGATAGCTGTGCGGCATCATGAGACACTAGACGGCAAAGGTTATCCCTGGGGCCTGGGCGAGGAAGAACTTTCCATGCCCCAGCGCATAGTAGCTGTGGCAGATATTGTCAGCGCCCTGTCTGAAGAGAGAAGCTATAAAACTCCATTTTCTCTGGAGAGAATTATTGATATTCTAGAAGATATGTGCAGTCAAGGGAAACTTTGCCCCCAAGTTGTGCATGTGCTGCACAGCAACAGCCAGAAGATATACGATATTGCCCGCAAGGCAGCTTTAGACGCTTCCGATATGTACGATAAAATATACAAAGAATACAATTCAGGCCGGATAATGTCTGGAAATTGACATGCCAGGCGTGGCCGGCTGCAGCGCAGTAAATAAAAACCTGCTTAAATTTATCTAATCTGCTTATATTTTTATAAAACATGGCCGATAATATTACCAGATACTTAAGCACCAGAAATATCACCATGGTAGAGAAGAGATGTTCGTCTGCTAATGAGGGCCAGACAGGAGGAATTTACATGGATATCGCAGAAATGAGTATGAGTCTTGCAAGCAGCAGGCTGGGAATGGCAGTGAGTACATCCATTGCTAAAAAAGCTATGGATACTGTTGAAATGAATGCCGAAGGATTGAATAAGATGCTTGAAGCAGTGGAGCAGATAGAGCAGGTTGCTTCCAGCGCCAATATTATTGACGTACGGGCGTAAGTTATGTCAGCTAAAGACTTCCTGCAGAAGATTATAGACGGTATATGAAAGGGTGGCCTCAATGTAAGGCCATCCTTTTTATACCTGTATTTTTTCCTGGTTGGCAGCCTCTTCATAGGCTTTTAGCTTTTCCTTTGCTTCCTGGCTGAGTGTCCGGGGGACTTGGATTTGTACAGTCACATATTGGTCTCCATATTGTTTGGGGTTTCTTGTTGAGACAATCCCCTTTCCCTTCAGCCGGATTTTCGTGCCCGACTGTGTTCCTCTCCATATTTTACAGAGGACGTTGCCGTAAAGTGTATTTACCACCACTTCTCCCCCAAAGACAGCGGTTGTAAACGGTATATCGATTGTTGTATAGACATCCATTCCTTTGCGCTTAATTCCTTCTTTTGCAGCAACTCTGACCTTGAGAAGCAGGTCGCCGGGTTCTCCGCCGTTTATTCCAGGTGAGCCTTTCTGGCGCAGGCGGACATATTTACCGTCTTCGATTCCGGCGGGAATATGAATTTGCAGCCTTTGTTCCCTGCCGCCGCTTTCATGGGAATCCAATACAAATACTTTATCACATCCAAATACGGCCTCCTCGAAACTTACGGATATTTCGGCTTCTACATTTGAACCCTTACGCCGCATATTGCGGCTGCCTGTATTTCCTCCATAGAAGTTATTTTCATAAAAGCTTTCTCCTGTCCTAAAGCTTTCTGCATTATCTGTGTGGAAAATGTCTCCGAAAATGTCCTTAAAGATATCATCTGTATTTCCTGTCTGATAATAATACTTTTTGTAACCATGGTATCCGTTATCTTTGGGTTCTTCACCAGACATGCTTCCATCAAATGCGGCATGGCCAAAACGGTCGTAAAGTTTTTTCTTTTCGGGATCACTCAAAATGGTATAGGCTTCAGTAACTTCTTTAAATTTCTGTTCGGCCTGGGAATTCCCTTCATTTGTGTCAGGATGATACTTTTTCGCTAATTTTCTGTATGCCTTTTTGATTTCCTGGATACCTGCATTCTTCCCTATGCCGAGGATTTCATAGTAATCTCTTTTCGCGGCCATTGTTCTCACCTCCCTAAGTTTAACCAGCCATTATTAACCTAATTTTTAAAATAAAGTCTAAATAAAAAGTAATCCCCGGGATTGAATATCCCGGGGTACCTAAAGGATTAGCCTTCGATTGTCACATAACGGTTTTTCTCAACCTGTTTTGCTTCGTCCTTCTTGGGAATATCCAGCAACAGAATACCGTTTTCAAATTTTCCGTGAATATCATCTTCTGTAATATTCTCACCTACATAGAAACTGCGGCTCATATTGCCTGAATACCTCTCCTGCCTGATATATTTGCCATCATTTTCTTTCTCATCTTTATTGAGTTCCTTAGTTGCGCTGATGATCAGACATCCATCTTTTAATTCAGCTTTTACCTGATCTTTGTTAAACCCGGGCAGGTCAACCGCTATTTCATAGGAATCCTCTTTTTCTCTGATATCAGTTTTCATCACGTGGCCTGCGCGCTTTCCATATAGTTTCTTTTCAATATCTGGGAATGAAAAATCCATCCAATCATTAAACAAATTCTCTCCAAAAATACTTGGTAACATCATATGTCATCTCTCCTTTAAATTTTATTTTTATTACACTGCCTGCGTAAATCTCAGGTATCTGTTTGTGAACTTTCAGAACACTTTCTCTTTTGTTCCTCTTGTTCTATATGTAATATAACACTTAATTTTTGAGATGTCAACCCCTAAAAATATTTTTTTATACAGTATTCCGTGACGGGGGTTTTTTTATACATTGCTGGATGTGTCCGTATCTATCTGCCTTTTAGGGACTGTAAATAAAGCGTAAAAAAGTGTGGTTTTTCTTATCCTTTCCTGCTAAAATGAAAAAGTAATAACTGGAAGATTTATGCAGCCGGTATATCCAAAGCGGGTGCCGGTGGAAGAGAAGGAATGTGAATCTATTGATCAAGCAGGGGAAAGAGACGCCGCAGCGGCAGGAAGGAAGTAAAAATACTGTGCCTGCAATTGATAAAATACGGTTTGTATTTTTATATGCAGAGTTGTATTCCATGGGAGCCACCTGGGTTTATCCGGAGTCCAGAATACCTTACAATATACTGCGGTATATTGTAAAAGGGAAGGCAGAATTCTGTATTAATGGCGAGAAGGTATTAGTGCAGGAGGATCAGATAGTGTATATACCTAACGGATGCAGAATGTCCTGTCACGCATTGACAGAGACTTTTGAATTTTACAGTGTGCGGTTTGCCACGTCGGTGTTATATGAAAGTGAGGATGTTTTAAGGAAATATTACGGGATTAAGAGGATCACAGATAATAGTGGCGAAGATGCTTATTTTAAGGAAATACATAAATGGGTAAAATCAGACCATATTGCCAGAAAATGTTTTGTCAGGGGTTGCCTGGAAATGCTTATAGGCACTTTATCTCTGAAGGGGGAGCAGGTTGAGATAGACGAATCCGGACTGGAGAATGAAGAGCGTGATCCCAATAAGCAAAAGAGTGGTGAGTGGAAAATTGGCCGTCAGATGGACTCAAGGGTGCAGGTTGTGGCGGATTATATTATTTTACACCCAGTAGAAAAATACACTCCCGAAAAGATGGCGAATATGGTATCCCTCAGCAAACAAAGGTTTAGCAGCCTGTTTAAAGATTATATGGGGAAAACCCCTATGGAATATGTCAGGGAGATACGGCTGACCACTGCAGCCAGGACTCTCCTTCTGAGTGATAAGAATATAAATGATATAGCATACGATGTGGGTTATGAGGATACAAATTATTTTATCCGGGAATTTAAGGCGGCTTTTGGTTTTACCCCGAACCAGTACAGGAAGGTGGCCAAAGAAGGGTGATTGTTTTTTATTTGTAAATATGAAACTAATACAGCGGTTTTTTAAGAAGATGATACCAATCCTGATTGGGGTTGGTATTCTTTTTTTATAATATGGGACAGTCCGGGCAGACTTTAATCCTTTCATTTCATGTCTCAATTGGAAAAAGTGAACATTATTACCAAATAATGAGAGCGTAGTGCTATTATTGAGCGTTTGGTCGGTAGAAATACACAAAAAAAACCTGTAATATGAAAATATAATCA
Source organism: Luxibacter massiliensis (assembly GCF_900604355.1). Lineage (NCBI taxonomy): Bacteria > Bacillati > Bacillota > Clostridia > Lachnospirales > Lachnospiraceae > Luxibacter > Luxibacter massiliensis. The sequence goes on from NZ_UWOE01000001.1 coordinate 160,187, forward strand.
ACAAAATAATAACGGCGTTATTACAAAGTAAAAAAAGAAACAGGCAATATTAACCAAGGGAGGTAAAATATGAGGAAAAAATTGGTTGCTTTGTTGATGAGCACAGTGTTGGTGTCTGGATTGCTGGCGGGATGCGGCGGTCAGGATAAGGGCCAGGCAGATACTCAGACAGCAGGAAATACGGGGGAGATGGAAGGGGATATTACTTTCTGGCATTCCTTTACCCAGGGCCCTAGGCTGGAGGTAATCCAGGAGACGGCTGATCAGTTTATGGAAGAGAATCCTGGCGTAAATATTACAATAGAGACATTCTCCTGGGGAGATTTTTATACTAAGTGGACTACGGGACTGGCCTCCGGGAATGTACCTGATATGAGTACTGCACTTCCGGGGCATGTGGTTGAGATGATGGATGCAGAGGCCATTATCCCAGTTGATGACCTGATTGATGATATTGGACGGGAAAAGTTCTCAGAGACGGCATTGGCAGAAGGGATGAAGGATGATGTCTGCTACTCACTGCCTCTATATTCACACGCGCAGGTAATGTGGTACAGGAAGGATTTACTTGAGGCAGCTGGATTGGAGGTTCCTAAAACCTGGGATGAATTTGCAGAGGCAGCCAAAACATTGACAAAAGATGGCATATATGGATGTTCCTTCCCATGTGGCTCCAATGACTTGATGGGCACGCGTTTCCTGAATTTTTATGTGAGAAGCGGTGGGGGAAGCCTCCTTACTGAGGATCTGAAGGCGGATTTGACAAGTGACCTGGCAATTGACGGGATTAATTACTGGCTGGATATTTATAAGAATTGTTCGCCAAAGGATTCTGTGAACTATGCTGTATTGGATCAGGCTACACTGTTCTATCAGGGAAAGACGGCATTTGATTTTAATTCAGGCTTCCAGATTGGCGGGGTGGAGGAAAATTCCCCTGATTTGGTTGATCAGATTGACTGTGCGCCGCTTCCTAAAATTAACGCAGATGACCCTGATTATGGGGCAGAGACTTCGAATATCCCGATGGTTGTCTGGCAAAATTCAGAACATCCGGAGATCTGTAAAGCATTTATTAAGAAATTATATGAGAAAGATACATATATTAAATTTTTGGAGGCAACTCCTGTCGGCATGCTTCCTTCTATAGATGGCATTTCTGACACACCAGAGTACCAGGAAAATGAGACAGTGCAGAAGTTCTCTAACGCAGTGGATGTAATTACAAAGACAATGGACATGGGAGCTGCTATTGGCTTTGAGCAGGGGCCAAGCGTACAGGCAGGATTATTGACTTCACAGGGAATTATAGAAAGTATGTTCCAGGATATTATTACAAATGGCACAGATGTAGAGACAGCGGCCCAGGCGGCTGAAGACAGTCTGAATGAATTGTTCAGCACAGTACAGTAGGCCGGATAAAAAGATATATATAGAGAGATTTTACCAGGGACTGTCCGCCGGGGCCGGGGTATAATACGGATTCCGGGGGCAGTCCTGTTTATTAAGAAAGGCGGAAAAGTATTGTGAAAAGAAAAGTGAAATTCGACTATGCCCGCTGGGTTTTTGTACTTCCTGCATTGGTTATTGTGGGGGTGCTGCTGATATATCCCATTTTTTCAAGCCTGTATTATAGTACAACTACAAAGCATTTAATTAAGGCTTCTTATGAATTTGTTGGGTTATCAAATTACAAAGCAGTCCTGTCTGATCCTAATTTTTATAAAGCATTCTTGACTTCAATAGGGTGGACTATATTTTCATTGGCCGGTCAGCTTTTTATAGGCTTCACATCTGCACTGGCCATTAACCGGGTAAAACTGGGCAAAGGTATTTACAGGACATTGATGATTATTCCGTGGGCATTTCCGTCGATTGTAATTGCGTTGTCATGGAAGTGGATTTTAAATGGGGTATCTGGATTTCTGCCCAATTTCCTAGTACAGCTTGGCATTTGCAGTGAGCTCCCCCAATTTCTAAGTGACAACAGCCTGGTATTTTTAACTTTAATTTTTATAAATGTTTGGTTCGGCGCACCTATGATTATGGTCAATGTGCTGTCAGCACTGCAGACTATACCACAGGATCAGTACGAGGCAGCACAGATAGACGGCGCGTCCAGGCTCCAGCAGTTTAGGCATATTACCATTCCTCATATTAAGATAGTAGTCGGCCTTTTAGTAGTCCTGCGTACAATCTGGATATTCAATAACTTTGACTTAATATATCTGCTTACTGGAGGCGGGCCGGCCAATGCCACAACAACAGTTCCGATTTATGCCTATAATATGGGGTGGGGGACGAAGCTGCTTGGTAAATCATCAGCGGTAACGATGCTGCTGCTGGCATTTTTGTTAATCGTATGCTTTGTATACTTTACAATTATCAGCAAATGGGAAAAGGAGGATAAGTAATGGCAAGTAAAAAGGGTAAATTAGGAAATGGCCTTTGCCACGTCTATTTAATTATTTTATCGCTCATTGCATTCTTCCCCCTGGTATGGATTCTGCTTTGCTCGGTGAAATCATCGGGCGACCTGATTGCAAATCCGACAAGTTTTCTGCCTGAGAAATTTACTTTGGAGAACTTTACCCATGTTATCAATGACCTGGGGTTTGCCGGAAATATAGGGAATAGTATAGTTATAGCAATTACTACCACATGTATTGCTATTGTAATCTCTTCCATGGCGGCATATGGGATTGTACGTTTTTTCCCAAAGCTGGGTTCAATCATGTCTAAGGCATTGGTGGCCACTTATATGTTTCCCCCCATTTTGCTGGCAATTCCGTATTCATTAGTTATGGCAAAATTGGGACTTACCAATACACGGGGCGGACTCGTGATTGTGTATCTGTCATTTAGCGTGCCATATGCGGTCTGGATGCTGGTCGGTTTCTTTAAAACAGTCCCCATAGGGATTGAAGAGGCGGCCAGGGTAGACGGGGCAAATAAGTATCAGACTTTTACAAGAATTGTATTGCCCCTTGTTATGCCGGGTGTAGTGGCAACGGCTATCTATACGTTTATTAATGCATGGAATGAGTTTTTATATTCTTTAATTCTCATAAACAGCACCGATAAAATGACGGTGTCTGTGGCCCTGAAATCGCTTCAGGGGTCAGAAATATTAAACTGGGGAGATATGATGGCAGCATCAACTCTAGTGGTAGTTCCTTCGGTTATCTTCTTTATGCTTATACAGGGGAAAATTGCAGGAGGAATGACAGAAGGCGCAGTAAAATAGATTTTATTACATAGATTCGGAGGGATTTGACTTATGGGAACAATCGGATATGCAATTGTGGGAACAGGCTATTTTGGCGCAGAGCTTGGCCGGATATTAAAAGAGGAAGGAGGGCGGATTACAGCGGTTCTGGACCCGGAAAATGGAGAAGAAGTAGCAAGAGAGTTAGGATGTGATGTGGAGACAGATTTGAACACATTGTACGACAGGGAGGATGTGGATGCGGTCATTGTGGCCACCCCTAATTATCTGCACAAAGAGCCGGTTATAAAAGCCGCAGAGCATGGTGTGAATGTTTTCTGTGAAAAACCTATTGCGCTGTGTTACCAGGATTGTGATCAGATGGTTAGGGCGTGCCAGGAACATGGCGTGATATTTATGGCCGGACATGTAATGAATTTTTTCCGGGGTGTCCGTCATGCCAAGAAGTTGATCAATGATGGAGTGATAGGGGAGGTGTTATACTGCCATTCAGCGAGAAATGGATGGGAGGAGGCACAACCCAGCATTTCCTGGAAAAAGATAAGAGAAAAGTCAGGGGGCCATCTCTACCACCATATCCATGAACTGGACTGTGTACAGTTCCTGATGGGCGGGATGCCTGAGAAAGTCACCATGACAGGGGGGAATGTTGCCCATCAGGGTGAAGAATTCGGAGATGAAGACGACATGTTGTTTGTAAACATGGAGTATCCCGACAACCGTTATGCTGTCCTGGAATGGGGGTCTGCATTCCACTGGCCAGAGCATTATGTTTTGATCCAGGGGACCAAAGGGGCCATCCGTATTGACATGTGTGATTGCGGGGGTACATTGAAGGTTGACGGTAAGGAAGAACATTTTCTTGTACATGAATCTCAGGAGGAAGATGACGACAGAACCAGAATCTATCATGGAACAGAGATGGATGGCGCCATAATGTATGGAAAGCCTGGGAAAAAACCACCTATGTGGCTCCACAGCATTATGAAAAATGAAATGAAGTACTTTAAAGGAATAATGGAGGGAGGCGAAATAGACGATGAATTTCGGCCGCTGCTGACTGGCGAGGCGGCCAGGGCAGCCATTGCTACAGCGGATGCATGTACAAAATCAAGATATGAGGACCGGAAGGTAAGGTTAAACGAAGTCTTGGGATAAAGGAGGAAATTACGATGAATAAATGGGGGAAGAAAGCAACTGCATTGGTTTTAGTTTCGGCTATGGGAATATCGCCGATGACCGTGTCTGCAAATGAAGAGAATCCTGAAGTGCCGGCCGTAAGCCAGGCGGAGGAAGGTACTTTAGACGGTATTGTGCTGGAAAAAGATAATGTGGAGGTTACAGAAGGCCAGGGAGTAAGTTTAGATGGTGAAGCCGGGGCAGATTATGTCAAGGCCCTGACCCAGGGGACAATTGTCGTAGCCTATAAGTCAACCAGCCAGAATGCAATACAGTCTTTGTTCAGTGTAGGTAATAGTACAGCAGGAAACCAAAACAGGCATTTCCATATTTATATTACGTCCGGCGGCGGTGTAGGCATGGAGCTGAGAAATACGGATGAAGATTTTAAATATACAATGTCGATGCCCGCCTCTGTGCGTTCCTTGTATAAAGGAGAGCAGGTGGTCAATACGGTTGCATTTAAAGCTGATGCAGAAAACGGACAGTATAAATTATTTGCAAACGGTGAATTACTGGCTACCTTAGACAAAGAGGCATTTAAATTTATCAGTGATATTTCTGGGGTAGATAACGTGACTCTGGGCGGCACAATGCGCAGCGGACAAACTGCATATCCATTTGGGGGAACGATCCAAAGTGTCAAAGTATATGGAAATCCTCTTACAGATGAGGAGCTGATCCAGGAAACAGGTGCCACGCAATATGGAGAAAATATTTTTTATGCCGGGGACGCTACCCATTCAAATTACTTTAGAATCCCGTCCCTGCTGACCTTAAGCTCAGGCACGGTTATTACGGCGGCAGATGCGCGGTATGGGGGGACCCATGATTCTAAAAGTAAGATTAATATAGCCTTTTCTAAGAGTACAGATGGAGGGAATACATGGGGTGAGCCTACACTTCCGCTGCGATTTGACGACTATATTGGCAAAAATATTGACTGGCCAAGGGATTCTGTAGGGAAAAATGTCCAGATTCAGGGAAGCGCTTCCTATATAGATCCTGTCCTGCTGGAGGACAGAGACACGAAGAGAATATTTTTGTTTGCAGATCTTATGCCGGCTGGGATTGGAAGCTCAAACGCATCAGTGGGTTCAGGGTTTAAAGAAATAGATGGAAAGAAATATTTGAAACTCAGGCGGAGTGAAGAGGGAGCCAATGACTACAACTATTCTGTCCGTGAGAATGGGATTATCTATAATGATGTCACAGGAGAGCCTACAGAATTTCGTGTAGACCAGGAGTATAACCTTTATCAAAATGACACTGCGCTGACTTGTAAACAGTATGACTATAATTTTGAAGGCTCTAATCTGATTGAGAGCCAAACAGACCAGGATGTCAATATGAATGTATTCTATAAGGATTCAGTCTTTAAAGCATTTCCCACTAATTATCTGGCTATGCGGTATTCAGATGACGAGGGGGACACATGGTCAGGACTTCAAATTGTCAGCAGTTTTAAGCCGGAAAACTCTAAGTTCCTGGTTGTAGGGCCTGGCGTAGGAAAACAGATTTCTACAGGTGAATATGCGGGAAGGCTGATTGTGCCTCTTTATTCAAAGTCATCGGCAGAGCTTGGGTTTATGTACAGTGACGACCACGGCGACAACTGGACGTACGTGGAGGCCGATAACTTTACAGGCGGTGCAACTGCGGAGGCTCAGATAGTGGAAATGCCTGACGGTTCACTGAAGACATATTTGCGTACAGGATCTGGGTATATTGCTGAGGTGTCAAGCGCTGACGGCGGAGAAACATGGAGCGACAGAGTGCCCTTGTCACAGATTAGTACAACTTCTTATGGCACGCAGCTGTCTGTAATCAATTATTCACAGACTGTTGACGGACAGCCGGCAATTATTTTGTCATCTCCCAATGCCACAAACGGGCGTAAAAATGGAAAGATATGGGTTGGACTGATTCAGGATACGGGGAATACAGGGACAGATAAGTATACCGTAGATTGGAAGTATTCCTATTCTGTAGATGGCCCACAAATTGGATATTCCTATTCCTGCCTTACAGAGCTGCCAGACGGTGAGATTGGGCTGCTGTATGAAAAATATGATTCATGGTCAAGGGATGAATTGCATTTGAAGAATATTCTGAAATATGAAAGGTTCACAATTGACGAATTAGTTCAGAATACGGCTGGAAATTAAATTGAACTTCGGAGAGGTAATTTGATGGAACATAATATTGAGAATTTGAGGGGCCGCCTCATTGTCTCCTGCCAGGCCCTCCCCGATGAACCGCTCCATTCTTCCCTTATAATGGGAAGAATGGCCAGAGCGGCTGAAGAAGGCGGGGCAAAAGGCATACGGGCCAATACAAAAGAAGATATAGAAGAAATTAAAAAGAATGTGGGACTTCCGGTTATCGGTATCGTGAAAAGAGATTATGATGACAGTCCAGTTTATATAACACCGACCATGAAAGAGATAGACGAGCTGATGGAAGTAAAGCCAGAGATTATTGCTGTTGATGCAACGGAGGCATTAAGGCCGGGAGGCCTGGCCCTTGATGTTTTTTACAGGGATATCAGGCATAAATATCCGGCCCAGCTGTTAATGGCGGATTGTTCTACTATAGAGGAAGCATGTTATGCAGATGAATTAGGCTTTGATTTCATCGGGACAACATTGGTGGGGTATACCAGCCAAAGCAAGGGGGATGAAATAGCAAAAAATGATTTTGAGATTATCAGGACGATTTTAGAAAAGGTGAGGCATCCTGTGATCGCAGAGGGGAATATAAATACGCCTGCAAAAGCAAGACGTGTACTTGAGTTAGGATGTTTTAGCGTGGTAGTGGGTTCTATTATTACACGTCCCCAGATTATTACAAGAACTTTTACCGAAGAAATAGAAAAGTTGACAAATTTATCATAAGGAGGCTGTCAGACAATGGGAAAATCAGAAAAATATAGAGGGATTATTCCGGCTTTTTACGCCTGCTATGATGGACAGGGGAAGATCAGTCCCCAAAGAGTGCAGGAGCTTACCCGGTATTTTGTTGAAAAAGGGGTAAAAGGAGTTTATGTTAACGGCTCTTCAGGAGAGTGTATTTACCAGAGGGTGGAAGAGCGGAAAATGGTTATAGAAAATGTGATGGAGGCCGCCAAAGGCAGGCTGACGGTCATCAACCATGTGGCCTGTAACAATACAGAGGATAGTATGGAACTGGCAGAGCATTCTGAGAGCCTGGGCGTGGATGCTATTGCTTCAATTCCGCCTATTTACTTCAGGCTGCCGGAATATTCCATTGCATCATACTGGAATGCGGTCAGCAGTGCGGCCCCGAATACAGATTTTATTATTTATAATATCCCGCAGCTTGCCGGTACAGCGCTGACAATGAGTCTGTTTGGGGAGATGCTTAAAAATCCCAGGGTAGTAGGGGTAAAAAATTCTTCTGTTTCCACACAGGATATACAAATGTTTAAGGCTGCCGGAATGGCTGCCAGGGATGAATTTATTGTATTCAACGGACCAGATGAACAGTTTACTGCCGGGCGCGCCATCGGAGCAGACGCAGGGATTGGCGGTACCTATGGGGTAATGCCCGGATTATTCCTGAAATTAAATGAATTAATTGAAAAAGGGGAACGGGAAAAGGCTGTAGGACTGCAGTATGATATAAATGAAGTAATTTATAAGATGTGTTCCGCACATGCCAATATGTATGCAGTGGCAAAAGAGATTTTGCGCCAAAAGGAAAAGCTGGACATCGGCGGGGTAAGGCTGCCTTTGGAGAACCTTAAAGATCAGGATATGGGGATTGCGCGGGAAGCCTGTGCGATGATTCAGGAAGCGGAGCAAAAATATCTTTGAACAAAATTGTTTAATAAGGTTTGGAAAGGCCTATAATATGAAAAAATATATATGTATTGACATAGGCGGGACATCTATAAAATACGGGGCCATCCAGAGCCAGGGTGAATTTCTGGATACAGGCGAAATGCCCACGGAAGCAAGACAATATGGAGGTTCTGGTATCCTGGATAAGGCAGGGAAGATTATTAAAGAATATATCAGAGAGTACAGTCCCCAGGGCATTTGTATTTCCACAGCAGGGATGGTGGATTGTGATGCGGGGAAAATTATATATTCCGCCCCTTTGATTCCCAATTATACAGGAACAGAGATAAAGAAAACATTGGAAGAAACCTTTTGCCTTCCCTGTGAAGTAGAAAATGATGTAAATTGTGCTGGACTTGCTGAATATTATGCAGGCGCGGCCAGGGGGAGCAAGACCAGCGTATGTCTCACTATAGGGACAGGAATAGGGGGCGCCGCAGTCATAGACGGAAAAATATTCCGGGGATTCTCAGGCAGCGCCTGTGAGGTAGGGTATATGCACCTGCCAGGCGGCCAGTTCCAGGATCTGGGAGCCGGCAGTATACTGGTTGGGAAAGTAGCTAAAAGCAGAGGCCTTTGTCCCTCAGCTATAAATGGTATTACAATATTTGAAGACGCAAAGAGAGGGGATGCTGCCTGCATCCAGGCAATTCACGAGATGGTGGATATTCTGGGGATGGGAATAGCAAATATTTGCTATGTCCTCAACCCAGAAGTGGTTGTTTTGGGGGGCGGAATCATGGCACAGAAGGAGTTCCTCAAAGAAAAAATTCAAACTAGCCTAAAAAAATATTTAATCCCCTCTGTTTTGGACTATACTAGGCTGGCTTTTGCAGAAAACCAAAATCGTGCGGGGATGCTGGGAGCCTATTATAATTTTATACAAAGACATCCTGACAATGGGTAAAGAAAGGTATTATCTGAATATTCTGAAAATGGCGTTCATTTGGGACAGTCCCTTTTGCAAAAGGGACTGTCCCCTTTTAATTAAATCTCCTGAACTTTAATTTTAACAACTATTTTTTCGACAAATTCAGGCTCTTTATTCATGATAGCCACCATATGTGCATCGCTGGGAAAACAGACCATAAAGTCTCCCTGGGTTAAAGAATATTCTCCTGCCTTTTCGCCTGTATAAAAGCCAATATCTTTGTCAGCATCATAGGGAGTTTGGACAGCCAGTGCAGTTATATCAGCAGTGGCGATTTTTTCTGTCCCTTTTAGGATGTAGTGTAGGTCGATGAAATTTTTATGTGCCTCAAAAATGCAGTCCTTAGCTGGTTTTGTAGTCAGGGAGACGAGATTGCCATGGACAGAGCTATCTCCGAAGCATGTGTGATCCAGTGAGGGGGCGGAAGGATCTAGTTCATCCAGGCAGCACAGAATCTTATAAAGAGTCACATTCTTTCTGTAGTTTTCTTTGTTCTTGATAGAATCATAAATCATGTTAATATCCTCCTGATATCATATTTTTGCTGTAACAATAATTAGTATGTGAATACTTCTGGTTTAAAGGAATGTGCTTTTTGTAAAATGGAAAGTGTTCTAAATGTATATATTATTCTGAATTAATGTGCTTTTTAACACTTCAGACATGATTCCATAGCCAACAGCATCAGGATGAAGGCCATCGTAAGTCGTACCAGCAAGAATTTTGCCTGTATCTGGATTTACAATTGCACTATAGTAGTCCACGTATATTAGGCTTTCTTGTTGTGCAGTCTGCATAAGCCAGCAGTTCATGTCTCTGACAAATTCTTCGCGGACAGGCTCGTACAGGGATACGGGGATATCAAAGGGCAACAGGGATGTAAGGATAAGGGGAGTATCAGTGGAGGCTGCCTGCCTGATTATATCCAGTATATTGTTTTTGGCCTTCTCTATGACCTCTCCATAGGGACTTGGAGGTATTCTCTTCCAATAGTCTCCATCTAAATCCAGGGAATCATTGATTCCTATACCCAAAATACAATATCGGGGATTGAGCTGAAGTACGTCCGCATAAAATCTTTTGCAAAGCCAGGTAGTTGTATCGCCAGCTATCCCCCGGTTTATAATTAATTGGCCGGGCCTGTTAAAGTAGGCATTTAACTCCCAAAACTGTGTAATAGAATCTCCGGCAAAAATAAAATCTGGCTTTTGCTGCGTATGTATGAGGGAATGGTTTTTTATGTCAAATTCTTTTCTCCTCGCGTCAGCGGCTGCACTTTCTGAAAAATAACCCGGATGGATATACTCTTTCTTTGTCTGCTGCATATAAAACCTCCTCCTGTTCATTTTAACTCCATTATAAAATAACCCCGGTTTAATATGATATAGATTAGAGGATTAATAATAGCACTTAACACTTAAAAATGACCCTGGTGAAGTGTAAGAATCTGGTCATAGCCAGGCCGTAGTGTTTCGTTCATATGGTGTGTAATTGTGATGACTGTAAGTCCCCGCTTTTTTAAGAGCCTGCTTTCAATTTCAAAAGCCGTCTCTTGGTCTACGGCAGAGGTTCCCTCGTCGATAATTAATATGGGGGTCCTGCGTATCAGCGCCCTTGCAACAGCAATCCTTTGGCGCTGCCCGCCGGAAAGCCGGCAGCCGTTTTCACCTGTCTTGGAAGAAAGGCCCTTTTCCAGGGAAGGCAGGAATTGGGTTACCCCGCTGTCCTCCAGCACTGCCTGAAGTGCTTCCTGGGTAAAGGTTTCACCTAAGCAGATATTATAATAAATATCTGCGTCAAACAGAAAAACATTCTGGTGGATCACTGCCGTCAGGCGGTTCATCTCATCCGGTGAAAAATCCTTTACGGATTTCCCGTCATAGCTTATTGTCCCGCTGAAGTTCATCGAATAACCAGTGAGGAGCCTGATAAGAGTCGATTTTCCGCAGCCGCTCTCTCCCAGGAGGGCGTATTTCCCGCCAGGCTTAATAGAAAGTGACAGGTTATCTAGTATAGGCCGGCCGTCGGTATACTTAAAACTCAGGCCTTGGCATAAAAGTTCCTGGGTAAAGGGCCAAGGGGCAGCACCCGTTTTGGGAGAAGCGGCTGCAAGGGCAGGATCCAGAGTGGAGGGGGCGGAATCTGTAAACTCTTTAAGACGATTCAGGACAGGAGCTATTCCACGAATTTTGGGTATATTCTGCATCAGGATTACCACCGGCGTCATGAACATTGTACCAAGCTGGATCAGTGCAAGCAGAGTTCCCATAGTTATCTGCCCTTTAAGAAGCTGCCAGGCAGAGACAAATACGATGACAATCACACTCATGGCAGATAAGATATCAGAGGCGCATTCATTGACAGCCAGGAGGGTATCAGCAGAAAATTTTTTCTTTGCAGCCATCAGATTGGAGGCCTGGAATTTCCTGAAAATGGAGCTGTACATACTGTATCCCCGGATTACCTCATATCCACTTAAAAGTTCTTTGGAGCAGGACGTGAAGGCGGCCAGCTTTTCAGAGTATATATCCTGCCTTTTTTTCATCTGCCCGCCAAGCAGGCTGGGGAGCAGGAACATAAGCAGGAGAGAAAGTACGAGAATGACGGCCGAGGCCCAGCTCAAATAAAGCAGCAGGCCGAGTGTGGACAAAAAAAGTACAGCCATCTGTGTACAAAGCATAAGGGGGGTTAGGTAGTTCTCCTCCACTAATTTGACATCATTGAGCAGAACTGAGAGATAATCAGCAGTATTCCTGGAAGTAAAGTCCTCTGGATTTTTGGTGATAATTCCATGAAATATATCTTTTCTCAAACGGGAGGTGACATTTTTTATTAACAGTTTCCCAAGATAAGCTTCTAAAAATCCAATAACACCAAGTGATATTAGATATAGCAGCATGACAATAAATAAATCTGAGAATGAATGCATATCTTTTTTTGCGGCCACATCAATAATCTGCTGCAGCAGGACGGAGATAAAAGCAGAAAGCATAGCGCTTATACCGCCCATAAACATGGCAGCAGCCAATAAAAGTTTGTCTTTAGAAATAAAGATTTTCATACATTATTTTCCTTTCTGTTAAAGTATTTGAAATATGTAAAATATATTTTATAAATATAAAATAATATAATATTCTATAAAAGTCAAATATATTTTATTAATATAGAATTTGGGGAGGGTTTTTATGCCCATGCGGCCAGGGATATTCCATGACACATGCTCCATGTGTTTATAGCAGAGATACTGAATCTGCCGCGATTTTAAAATATAGTATTGATTTATTGCTGTCTGCGTAATAACATAAGTTTATTCTGTAGAAAGGGAGGCCCGGCAGATCAGCTTTAGGCTTCCAGACGGATATCAAATATGTATCAGTAGTAGGAGGGTATTTATGGATTTTAGAATAAATTATGAGCTTGACCCTATATTTGAAGTGTTAGGACTTCTCTCTATAAGCCATATGGATGACTGGAGAAAGGAAACTATCGGTCAGCTTGATGAATATGGAATAGATGGGGAGACCTTTTTTAGAAAACATTATTCTGTGGTAGAAAAGTATGTGGAAACATTCCAGAAGTATAAAGTTACCTTACCTCAGGAATCTCTCTTTTTTGGCAATTCAAGTTTTGGTGAAGCTGATAATAATCTATTGCTTCTTCTGCTGGCTGTGGCAACGGAAAACCGGGAGTATCTGGAGAAGCCTGAAGAAATTGACCCGATGTACCTGAGGAGTTTTCTTGCATTTTATATAGCAGACACAGTGGAACATGCTGAACTGCCAGATATATCAGATATGCCGCAGCTTCCAGATGAGAGGACGATGATAGAGTTTTTGAACCGGACAGATGTTAAAAACGAAGAAAAATGGTATGTATTGGAACTTCTAAGGGGGACTGGACAATGGTTTGTACAACTGATGGAAATGATCCGAAAGAATATTCCGGCTTTTGAAAAGGCAAAAGATGATGTGAAAAAGTCTCTGGACAAGCTTTTGCCTAATACAGGGGGAGGCAACAGGTTTGCACAGATAGCCGGCCTTCTGGGAGGCCAGGAGGAAATACATGTTACATTGGCTTATCCACTTTTACAAGTGGTGTTTTACACAAGTACTTACAGGGGCGTTTTATTCCGGTTTTTAGAAGAGCAGGAGACAGAAAGCTCAACTATGAGGGAGATAGCTGTAAGGCAGTCAAAAGCTTTCAGCGATAAGAGTAAGATGGACATTTTATGTATGCTGAAAAGTTCGAGCAAATATAATTTAGAGCTTGCAGAAGCTTTGGAATTATCCCCATCCACCACATCTCATCATATGAATGTATTATTGGAATGTGGATTTGTGGCTGTAGAGAAACGGGACGGAAAGGTGTATTATTGTCTGTCCCAGGAAAATGTCCGGGAATATATCGGAAGACTGGAAAGGCTGCTTTTACGCTGAGAGTAAGTTGTACCTGGGATGCCAGCAGGTTCCTGTAAGCAGAAATAAGAGATTTATAAAACGAAGGATAAAAGACTTATGAATGCAAAGCTGAAAAATAATGGGATGTTAATGTTGACAGCGCTGATCTGGGGAAGCGCTTTTGTGGCACAGAGTGTGGGGATGGATTATATTGGGCCATTTACCTTTAATTCTGTCCGGTGCCTCCTGGGAGGACTTGTACTTCTTCCTCTTATATGGTCAATGGAGAAAAAAAGAGGAGAGGATATTGGGGATAGGCCAGCGGAAAATAAAAAATTACTCTGGGCAGGAGGGGTTAGCTGTGGAATAGCATTAGGGATTGCCAGCTCCCTGCAGCAAGTGGGGATTCTATATACCAGTGCTGGAAAGGCAGGGTTTATAACGGCATTGTACATTTTGATTGTCCCTGTCTTAGGTGTTTTTCTGGGCAACAGGGCAGGTATAAGAATATGGATAGGCGTAGGTTTAGCCACAGCGGGGATGTATTTTCTCTGTATCAAAGAAGGTTTTTCTATATCAAAGGGGGATTTTCTGGTGGTACTGTGTGCAGTTATATTTTCTCTCCATATTTTAATGATTGATTATTTTTCACCCAAAGTAGATGGAGTAAAAATGTCCTGCATTCAGTTTTTCGTCTCCGGCATTCTCTGTGCAGTGCCTATGTGCATAGTAGAGAAACCATCGGCAGATGCCATCTTAGGAGCATACCTGCCGCTACTATATGCAGGGATATTGTCCTGCGGAGTAGCATATACACTGCAGATTATTGCGCAAAAAAATACGAATCCCACAGTAGCCTCACTTATACTGAGCCTGGAATCCGTATTTGCAGTCCTGACAGGATGGCTTGTCCTGCATGAGACGCTTACAGCCAGAGAAATATTGGGATGTGCCCTTGTTTTTGGGGCGATTATTCTGGCGCAGCTGCCAGAGAAGGCTTCTGTCTCATAAACGTATTAACTACATGCAGGATACCGTCGTCATCATTGGAGCGGGTGATAAAATCAGCAGTCTCCCGCACTATTTTTTGGGCATTTTCCATGGCCACCCCCAGGCCGGCATATTCAATCATAGAAATATCATTATAGCCATCTCCGCAGCAGATCATCTGTTCAGAGGACATCCCAATGCTGCTGAGAAGCTTCTGCAGGGAATAGGCTTTGTCTATATTCTGGGGCATAATCTCCAGAAAATAGGGTTCAGAACGATAAATATTTAACAGTGAATGAAAATGGCCTTTAAGAATGGGCATCACTTTCTCAAGTATAGGGGGCGCTCCTGTGACCAGAAGCTTGTTGATTGGGAATTGTATATAGCTGGTAAAGTCAGCCAGCTGCCTTACTGCCATTTTGTTGATAAATGCTTCCTTTTGTGTATATTCGTTTACAGAAATGCCGGATAAAATGTTATCTCCTTCATAGGTCAACAGATCCAAGCCTGAAATAGAAGAAATAAGCTCATAAATAACTGGGATAACATTTTTAGGGAGCGTCCGGTTGTATATATCCGTCCCATCAAGGCACCTTGTTATCCGCGCTCCATTGAAAGAGAGGATATAGCTCCCGTATTTCTGCAGTTTAAGCTTCCTGGCCAGAGGGAGCACCCCGTTTATAGGGCGTCCGCTGGCCAGGACTACTTTTTTGCCTTCTTCTTGAATGGTGAGCAGAGCCTTTCTTGTGGGTTCAGTAAGCTCTTTTTTGGAATTGGTCAGTGTGCCGTCCAGATCTAATACCAGCATTTCATATTCCATATTTACCCCTGCCTTTTCTTTAGTTCTTCTATAATTTCTGGAAATTTCATGCCGTGGGAAGCTTTTATGAGAACTGTGTCCCCCTTCTTTAACAGTTCATCTGCCTGCTCCAGAAATTCCTCTTTTGTCTCAAAGTAATAAATCTCCATAACAGGATTTTCAAAAGCAGCGCCTCTGGCAGTTTCCTCAGATAATTCTCCAATGCAGATGAGGGTAGTGATTCCGGACTTGGCCGCATGTCTGCCCACATCATAATGCATCTTACGTTCTGCGGGCCCCAGTTCGAACATATCACCGAGGACTGCGGCCGTTCTTCCCTCTGCCTGGGAAAGTATGTCGAGGGAGGCCGTCACGGAAGCAGGATTGGCATTATAGCAGTCATCTATCAGAGTGTAATATCCAGTGTCGATTAGATTGCCCCGTCCCGCAAGGGGGGCAAGAGCCTCGATCCCTTCTTTTATTTCCTCATCATTCATCCCGAGTGCACGTGCCACCGCGACTCCAGCCAGAGCATTATAGACCATATGCTCGCCGGGTATAGAGATATGTGCGTGGAATTTAGAGTCTGGCGTGCAGAAGTCAGCTGAAGTCCCCTTAAGTCCCTGGGTTTCTATATTTTCAGCATGATAACTGTGCTCTCTGTTGAGGCCGAAGAATACAGGGATGATCCTGTTGGCAGGAGTGACGGTAGATAGCATATCATCATCACCGTTTAAAATGATACTCCCCTGGGGATCCATATATAGGAACATTTCAGTCTTAGCTTTAAGTATGCCTTCCCGGCTTTTCAGCTGCTCAAGATGGGCACAGCCAATGTTAGTAATCACACAGATATCTGGCCTTGCTATTTTTGCTAAACGCTCCATTTCGCCGAAATCACTAATTCCCATTTCCAGTACGGCAATTTCATGCTCTTCCCGTACATTGAAAATAGTCAGGGGCAGGCCAATCTCGTTGTTAAAATTCCCTTCGGTTTTCAAAACATTAAACTTGCGGGAGAGTACAGAGGCAATCATCTCTTTAGTGCTTGTTTTCCCCACGCTGCCGGATATTCCCACCACCTTCAGGTGAAGGGAGCGGCGGTAATGTTCTGCGATATCTTTGAGCGCCTGGGTGCAGGAATTCACTAAAATGTAGGGATATGATGGGGTTTCAATTCTCTTCTCAGAGACTGCGCAAAGTGCTCCCTCCCGGATGGACTGGGGGATAAACATATGTCCATCCACACGGTTGCCACGGATTGCAATAAAAAGGCAGTCCCTTTGGATTTTCCGGCTGTCAATGGTGACGCTGCTCACTTCTTTATAATAGCTGTCCTCATCCCCATAATAAACACCTCCGCATGCCACGGCGATTTCTTTTAATGTCATATTTTTCATGGTATCTAACCGTCCTTTATTGATATCTCGCTTCCAGTGATTCCTTTATAATAAGTTCACACAGGTCGCCGTATTCTATTCCAGCTGCTTTAGCCTCTTTAGGGAGAAGGCTGGCAGCAGTCATGCCTGGAAGAGTGTTGATCTCCAGGCAATAAAGATTTTCGTGACTGTCCAGAATAAAGTCTGCACGGCCGTATACGTTTAGCTTTAAGGCATGGTATGCTTTAACAGTCAGTTCTTTCATACGCTCGGAAATCTCTTCGCTGATATCGGCCGGGCATACTTCTGCAGTTGCACCGTCCTGATATTTGTTGGCATAGTCAAAAAATCCTGTTTTAGGGATGATTTCGATGGGGGGCAGGGCCTTTCCACCTATAATGCCGCATGCAAACTCGCGCCCCTGGATATAGGACTCTATGACGACTTCATCTTCGTATTTAAAAGAACGCTCCAGTGCCGTATCATATTCTTCTTCGGTTTTAACAATAAAGACGCCAATGCTGGAGCCGCCAGAGCATGGTTTGACCACCAGTGGGAGTTTCAGGCCCAGAGTCTCCAGGTTTTTATCTGGGGCAGACTTATGGAGGCTGGTTCCTGCCGGGGTGTCCACCTTGGACTGCTGGAATATTTGTTTCGTGAAGCCTTTGTCCATGGCAACGGCGCAGCCTAAAGAATCAGGCCCTGTGTATCTGATGCCAAGCAGGTCGAAGGTAGCCTGTAATTTCCCGTTTTCTCCCTCTCCTCCGTGAAGTCCCAGGAACGTAATATCAGCCATACGGCAGAGCTCAATGACATTGGGCCCAAGGAAGCAGTCAGACTGGTCGGGCCGGGATGCCTTTACGGCATCAATATCAGGTTCGGCGGTAGTAATATTTCCTGCAATCTCCAGGCCATGGCCGGGCAGGGTAAAGATTTCTTCAAGTCTATCTGGATCATATGGGTATCCGTAAAAGACATCCAGCAGAAATGCGTCATGACCCTTTTCCAGTAATGTCTGGCATATGCCTGCGCTGGAGGATAAAGATACGTCGCGTTCAGTGCTGAGTCCTCCAGCTAAAACTATGATTCTCATTTTCTAAAATCTCCTTTTCATTCATAAATCTTGTTGGATATGTTAGCGCCCTTCTGCGTGTGAGGGCATAGATTGGAATTCCCCGGCCCCTGTGCCGGGCCTATTCTTTGGCAGGGAAGCTATCGGCTTAATTCATCCAGCAGGGCAGCTTTTGTATCGTAAAGCTTTTGCGATAAATCTACATATATGGGGTGAGGGTAAAACAGACGCTTTGTCTCATCCCAGAGAGTCTCTTTTTCCTGTTTACAATATTCGGCAATCTCCATTACAGAAGGGGAATCATATACGCATTCTCCATGAATAAATACAGGCTTCAAAATCTCACGCATTGTATAAGTCCCACCCGGGAGCCTTGTCTTTTTCCAGGTCGCATTTGGGTCAAAGAGCAGAAGCTCCTCGCAGGTGTCATAAGACTCATTGGCAAAACAGATTAAATCTGCACGTATCTTTCCAGTTTCTTTATCATATACACGGTAGATTGTCTTGTTGCCGGGATTCGTAATTTTTTCTGTGTTTTCTGAAATTTTAATTTTGGGGACGAATTCACCTGCACTATTTTGTATGGCTGCCAGTTTATAGACGCCGCCAAAAGACGGGCAGTCTTTGGAGGTGATTAGGTTCGTGCCCACGCCCCAGGAGCCGATGGCAGCGCCCTGCATTTTAAGGTCATGTATCAAAAGCTCGTCCAAATCATTTGAGGCGGCAATCACAGCATCTGTAAAACCAGCATCATCCAGCATTTTACGGGCTTTTTTGGAGAGATAAGAAAGGTCTCCGCTGTCCAGGCGTATACCGTAGGATTTGGGGTGTTTGCCCTCACTGCGCATTTCACTGAATACCCGGATTGCATTAGGCACACCGGATTTCAGGGTATCGTAGGTGTCCACCAGGAGGGTACAGGAATCGGGGTAAAGCCGTGCATATTCCCGGAATGCTGTATATTCATCCTTAAAACTCATAATCCAGCTATGTGCATGCGTTCCCATAACCGGGACATTAAAGAGTTTACCGGCCAGCACGTTAGATGTACCTACGCATCCGCCAATCATGGCAGCCCTGGCCCCATAAAGCCCTGCATCCGGACCCTGGGCCCGGCGCAGGCCGAACTCCATAATTCCATCGCCCTGTGCTGCAAATACAATGCGGGATGTCTTAGTGGCAATGAGGGACTGATGGTTTATAATATTTAAAATTGCAGTCTCAATAAGCTGAGCCTCCATGATGGGGGCAATGACCTTCACAAGAGGTTCTTTTGGGAATATAACAGTCCCCTCTGGAATGGCATAAATGCTTCCGCTGAAGTGGAAGCCGCTCAGATAGTGGAGAAAATCTTCACTGAATATACCCAGGCCTCTTAAATAGTCCACATCCTCATATGAAAAGTTAAGGTTCTTAATGTATTCGATCACCTGTTCAAGGCCGGCCATGATGGAATAGCCTCCTTTATTTGGATTCTCACGGAAGAATACATCAAAGACAACGGTTTCATTTTCCTGAGTTTCAAAGTATCCCTGCATCATTGTAAGCTCGTACAGGTCAGTCAGTAATGTAAGATTCTGCACACTCATAATATTCTCCTTATTAAAACTTAGCTTACAGCCAGTTGTTCTTCTGCTAAAAGGTTTCCTAATCCATTGAAGGTAGTATAGCACATGTAAAAAAAAAGTAAAAGAAAACAGGATGAATTTCGTGATACAAAGGCAGAAAGGAAAAAACGGCGGTGTTATCCATCCATACCTCACTGTGCTTCTCATTCGATATAAAGCACAAATGTAATAAATTGAGTTTGAAAGAGAGAAGGGAGTGTGGAAATACCGGTCAGTATTTTTGTTTGCAGTATTTCAATTACTGGCAGTCCCACTTATTGTGCACGCTCTGGCGTCCCAGTTTCGGCCCCGTATGCTTGCAGCTGGGTTTCTGGTTTACTGCACCTTCAAGCCATTGGCAAGCGGTGGGGTGTGAGTTCTGAGATACCTTATCGGACGGAGTCCGCCCGCCCCTTTGGGGCATACTTTATGGGGTGCCCTTTGGGTATACCCCTTAGGTATGTTCCCGGATTTGGCCAGGTATGGGAGGATTGTAAAAGACGCAATTGTGCATGGTGCATAAAATAGACCTTGTCAATTCGGCAGTAGTGAATGAGGACTTTACTTTTTTGATATGCTATACTGACAACAAAGCCAATGCGAGCTGTTTGTTTGAGCTTGCATTGATTTTACTCCCCCAGGCAACGAGCTAAGGGACATGTTTGCATGTCTATTTGGCCGCCGCGAGGGTCTAATACCCCGATGCTTGCATCGCCGCTAGTTTGATGCCCCGTATGCTTGCATCGGGGTCTTTGGCTTATGATATAAGGGTTCAGGTATATGATAAAATCCTTTGGGCGGAGCCGCACAGATGGGTCCTGCCCAGCGATATATTAGGTATGTGCCATTGAAAACCTATTTGCTGAGACGAATATTTGTAGGGCAGTTTCAGATAGTGAGAGTTTAAAGTATGCGTCTGCCGGTATGAGACATGGCTTTTAAAAGCCGCCTAAGGGACTGCTGAGAAAGTCGCTGTACTATATGGGGAAAGCAGCTTTGAATAAAATAAGGTATTGGAAAAGAGAGGAGAAGTAAAACTATGTTAATGAAGCAGATTATCGAGGCGTACGATGTATTGGACAGCAGTTATGTGACGGGGGAAACGGTGGAGGAGTACCTCCGCACAATCCAGCCGGATGCAGATATTACGGTTTATGAGCTGCAAGGGCCTAAAGGGTCAACAGATATGCTCAAGGTACGCATTCCCGGCAGCAATGGGAAGACGAAAGGGGGCAGCGCGCCTACTATCGGACTTTTGGGGCGCCTGGGGGGGATAGGCGCACGGCCGGAGCGCATTGGCTTTGTGTCTGATGGAGATGGCGCCCTTGCAGCAGTAGCCCTTGCGGCAAAGCTTCTGGATATGCAGAATAAGGGGGATGTTTTAGATGGGGATGTATTTATCTCTACGCATATTTGTCCGGATGCACCTACCGCCCCCCATGATCCAGTCCCATTTATGGGTTCTCCGGTGGAAATGTCCCAGGTAAATAAAGAAGAGGTGTCAGATGAATTGGATGCAATCCTTTCTGTAGACACAACCAAAGGAAACAGGGTGATTAACACAAGGGGATTTGCTATTTCACCTACTGTCAAGGAAGGCTATATTCTCAGGACATCCGAGGATTTGCTCGATCTGATGCAGATTACTACGGGGAAGCTTCCTTTTGTATTCCCGCTGGCAACACAGGACATCACTCCCTATGGAAATGACCTGCATCATCTGAACAGTGTACTGCAGCCATGCACTGCCACAAACGCGCCGGTGGTGGGGGTTGCGATCACGGCAGAAACGATGGTGCCCGGGTGTGCAACTGGGGGAAGCCATGCAGCGGATGTGGAGGAGGCCGCCCGGTTTATGCTGGAGGTGGCAAAGGCATTTGGACGTGGGAAGTGTCAGTTTTATGATGAAGATGAATATGAGAGAATACAGAAGCTGTACGGCCCCATGAAGCATCTTCAGACTCTGGGGCAGGAGTAAAGCAGGGTACACTTGTCCCGTAAATACAGGAGGTATTTCGTATGAAAATAGGTGCAATTACAATCGGCCAATCTCCAAGAGTGGACGTGACAGCAGATATTATGGATATATTTAATGGAAATGCAGAGCTTATCCAGGCCGGGGGATTGGATGGTCTGACGAGAGAAGAGATTGAGAAATTTGCGCCCCAAGAGGGGGATTATGTACTTGTCTCAAGATTAAACGATGGCAGTTCTGTTACATTTGCTGAGAAATATATTCTGCCTAGGCTTCAAGAAGCTGTAGACAGGATGGAGGCAGAGGGGTGCAGGCTTATTATGATGTTCTGTACCGGCAGTTTCCCCAAGACTCTTACTGCCCATAATATTCCACTGATTTATCCTTGCGAGATTTTGGACAGGCTGGTTCCTTTAATGAGCAAGGCGTCGGATATCATTTGTATGACACCGTCACCCCTTCAGATAGAACAGTCAGAAAAGAAATGGAAGGAACATGTGAGAAACGTCAAGGCAATTGCGGCATCTCCTTACGGGGATTGGGAGGCTCTGGAGCAGGCCGCAGAGGAGGCTAAAAAGCTGGGCGCTGACTTGATCGTACTCGACTGTATTGGATATACACAGAAAATGAAGGAATTATTTATAAGAAAAACAGGTAAGCTGGTGGTTCTGCCCAGGACATTGCTGGCGAGAGTTGTTTCTGAGATGACGGATATCGGGAAGAAGGGATAAATATATGGTTAGATTAGTTAAAATAGCTGAAGGGGTCTTGACGGCATGTCTGGATGCAAAAGAAAATGAGTCTGTCTTGATTGTAACAGATGATACTAGGGTGGAAATAGGGAAGGCTCTATACGAGGCGGCTAAAAATCTGGGATGTGAGGGGATGCTTCTGACTATGAAGGAGAGGGAGCTAAGTGGTGAAGAACCTCCTAGAGCTGTGGCAGAAGCAATGAAGGGTGCGGACATTGTGATCGCACCTACAGCCAAGTCGCTGACACATACAAATGCCAGGATCCAGGCTGCCGCCGCTGGGACAAGAGTAGCTACAATGCCTGGAATTACAAGGGAAATGTTCAGCCAGGGGGCCATGACTGCTGATTATGCAAAAGTGGAGGAGCTGACAGATAAGATGACTGACATGCTCACAGCCGCAGATAGGGCACGGATAGAAAAAAATGGAAAGTTGCTGAATATCTCATTAAAAGGCAGGAATGGTGTTCCCAGTCCGGGGGTATATAAAGAGCCGGGAAAATGTGGGAATCTGCCTTCTGGAGAGGCATATATTGCCCCGCTGGAAGATGGTTCTGACGGTGAAATGATAATCGATGGATCCATGGTAGGTATAGGGAAACTTAAATCTCCCCTGCACATGGTAATCTCGAAGGGCAGACTGTGTTCGGTGACCGGAGAAAAAAGTGAGAATCTGGACATTCTCCTTAAAAATAAGGCAAATGGAACTCTATGCGAGCTGGGTATAGGTACAAATGAAGCTGCCATCTTAAATGGGATTATCCTGGAGGATGAAAAGGTCTACGGAACAGTACACATTGCGTTTGGGACGAATACTTCCTTTGGAGGAACTAATAAGGCTGAGTGCCATATGGATGGAATTATCCTGAAACCCACACTTTATTTAGACGATATACTTGTAATGAAAGACGGGGAATTTATAATATAGTTTAAAAGGGGACAGTCCCTTTTGCAAAAGGGACTGTCCCCTTTGAACTCCAAAGTCAGAATATTCTGAATAATCCTTATTTCTTCACAGGTTTGCTGTGCTGTATATATCAAAATTAAACAAGTGGTGCATTTTTTTGAATTGTTTCTTGAATAATGCCCTGTACATAGTTTCCGATATGTTTTTTTTCTTCTTTTCCCAGTTCATTGGGATAAATGGGGCTGCCATATTCAATGACCACATGTACTTTTCTGATTTTAGGAAACTGGCGTTCAAAGATCGCGCAGGTATTATTCATTGATATAGGGATAATTGCGCAGTTTGTCTTTGTGGCAATCTTAAATGCGCCGTCCTTAAAAGGAAGCATACTTAATTCTTCCCCTGTATTTCTGGTTCCTTCAGGGAAAATACAGATAGAAATTCCTTTTTTAATATATTCAATAGCCTGCAGGATTGTTTTCAATCCTTCTTTAGGATTTTCTCTGTCCAGGAAAAGACAGTACAGATAACGCATCCAGGTGGATAAAAGGGGAATATGCTCCATTTCTTTTTTGGCCACATACCCAGTCAGTCTTTTACAGCGTGTATATGTCAGCAATATATCAAAGAAACTTCGGTGGTTGCCGATAAAAAGTACAGCCTCATCGGGTATGTTCTCTTCACCGATCACAGTAACCTCAACTCTTGTTACTTTCAAAATCATCCGAAATCCCCACTGCACTATCCGAAGGGAGCTATAATCCCTTTTTTCTCTGTTAAATTTACCAATTATCCATTCAATAAAAAAGACAGGGATAGAAAGTATTAAAAATAAAACGAGAAAAATTACAATACAGATAAATCTGGCCATCAGACGGAATCCTCTTTTCTATTAATATTTTTAAAGCAGAAAGTATGTCGGCATATGCATTGTGGCAGGCATACAGGGCATTTTTGTAATGTCACAATGTATATTCTGGACAGTATTATAGTTTAGAAATGACTGTTTTTAATTATACTAAAGCAATATAAAAAAGACAAGACAGGAATCGCCATATAAAATAGTATTTTGAAATCAAAACATTTTTATATGAGCGCTATCGTGTACAGTTGAATAAGTTGGCCAATTAAGAGGTTATCAACAAAAAACAAATCTGTTAAAGACTATATTTATCTATAATTCCCATTTTGTTAATCTACTATGTCTTGTGTCTTTTATTCTTATATTTGACGGTATATGACATACTAAAGACAGGGGGGATTTCCATCAGGCCGTCCACGCACTATAAAACAGGGGATGTGGGGCATATTCCCACAGCCGGCATAATAAAATAATAGAGAGAATATACCGCGGGTACAGGACATGGGGAAAAAAATATTATATCTGGCAGGCCTTTTAATCGTACTGATGCTGACAGGATGTGTCTCGCGTCCCCAGAAAACTGAGAAAATACGGGACTTGGAATTTACGGTCATGGATAAAGAAAAAGTGCCGGATGAACTAAAGGCCGCGATCACAGAGAACAGGGAGATGCCTTTTAAACTGACTTTTTGTGACCAGGGGTATATGTACATCGCAGAAGGCTATGGCCCTCAGCCAAAAAGTGGGTACAGTGTGGAGGTAGCTGGACTTTATGAAACAGAAAATGCTGTTTATATACATACGAATCTACTGGGGCCCGAAAAAGGGGAACAAACAAAAGATACAATCACCTATCCGTATGTGGTAGTGAAGCTGGAATATATTGATAAAAATGTTGTGTTTGATTAGAGGAGGATGTATATGGAATTAATTAAAAAGCAGGTGCATTATACGCAGGAGGGAAAACGGACATTTGATCAGTTTTATTTGGATGAGGATTATAATGTACCAGACGCCAAAGATGACGTACAGCAAATAATTCAGGGGAGCGGACATGTAAAAATTGAAGATATTAAATTGGTAGAAAATTACATACGTATTTCCGGAAAATTATATTTTCAGATATTATATGTTACAGCGTCAGGAGAACCGCAGCCAGCAGTGCTGGAGGGGAAAATCCCATTTGAGGAAATGGTGTATACTGATGGCGGGGAAATGGAAACCTATTTTATACAAAATATCCGAGTTGAGTTTTCTTCTACCCTCGTACATTCCAGAAAATTAAGTATCCGCGTTATGGTTGAAATGGAAATAGGAAGGGAAAAACTGGAGGATGAAGAGACGACGGTGGATGTGGACGGCCCGGTACAGATTTATAAAAAAATGAAGAATGTAAATCTGCTTGAACTGCATACCACAAAAAAGGATACCTACCGTATTAAAGAAGAAATAACCCTACCTGGAACTAAAGAAAGTATCGGCCAGCTGCTTCTCACAGATGTCAGCAGCAGGAAGATGGAAATCCGGCTGGGACAGGACGAGATGCAGCTGAAAGGGGAGCTGCTTGTATTTTGTATGTATTTATCAGAAGACGGAAAAACTGACTGGTTAGAGCAGAGTGTTCCGTACGAGGGCAGGATCGAGTGTGGCGGCGTGGACGAGGGCATGTATTACTATGTGCATAATAACCTGGAGGACACCCTGGTGGATATCCGTATGGATGAGGACGGGGAGATGCGGGTTCTCGGAATAGAGGGGACGCTGAACTTAAGAATGAATATTTATGAGGAGGAAGAGATCGAACTGCTGGAGGATATGTACTCTCTGGAGCAAAACTGTGGGTTTGAGACAAGGGAAGCGGTGTATGAAGAGCTGTTAATACAGAACTATTCTAAATGTAAGGTATCTGAACGATTGTCCCTCCCTGAATTAAAGGATGATGTCCTTCAGATATGCCACAGTGATGGGAGTATTCAAATAGAACATATGGAGATAGCTGAGGGGGGGATTCAGATCGAAGGTATCCTGCATATCTCCTTCCTGTATTTAAAAGCAGATGACGCCATGCCTTTTGGAAGCTGGCAGGGGATGGTACCCTTTTCCTATCTTTTGGAATGCCCGGGCATATCGGAGGATGTAAGGTATAATACTTCCTACCATGTCGAGCAGCTCTCTGTCAGCCTGGCGGGAAGCGAGGCGGTAGAAGTAAAGGCGGTTCTGGCATTTGATACATTTATGCGCAGGCCAGTAAATATGCAGGTCATAACAGATGTGGAACTTTCACCGATCTCCATGGAAGAGATGGAAAACAGGCCTGGTATCGTAGGATATATTGTAAAAGAAGGAGACGAGATCTGGAATCTGGCAAAGAATTATATGACAACGGTGGAAGGGATTAAAGAAGTAAATGCTATGGAGTCAGATACGATAAAACCTGGGGATAAGTTGTTGATTTTCAAAGAAAACATGAGTATACTATAAGAATAATGTATACAAGATACAATTGGAGGACACCGGATGAAACAGATAGAGCTAAAGGCACTGGCCAAAATCAATCTGGGACTTGATGTGCTTGGCCAAAGAGAAAACGGGTATCATGATGTAAGAATGGTCATGCAGTCCATTTATCTGCATGATGATGTGAGGATCGAACGGATAGAGAAGCCAGGGATTGAGCTGCAGACAAATCTGTATTTTCTTCCTGTAGATAAAAATAATATTGCATATAAAGCGGCTAATATGCTGATCGAAGAATTTGGGTTAACAGAGGGGGTCAGGATTACTCTGGATAAGCATATCCCGGTGGCGGCAGGCCTGGCAGGCGGCAGCTCAGACGCGGCGGCCGTCCTGTTCGGGATGAACCGTATGTTTGGGTTGGGACTTTCACAAAAATCTTTGATGGAGAGAGGGGTTAAACTAGGGGCAGATGTCCCCTACTGTATTATGCGTGGAACCGTGCTGGCGGAGGGAATTGGCGAGGAATTGACAGTACTTCCTCCAATGCCTAAATGTACAGTGTTGGTGGCGAAACCTCCTGTCAGTGTTTCCACAAAAATTGTGTACGAGGCCTTAGATGCCAGGGAGATTTTAGAGCACCCGGACATTGGCAGACTGGTGGAGGGGTTGAAAAGAGGAAGCCTGAGGGAGGTGGCAGCCGCTATGGGGAATGTCCTGGAGTCTGTAACTATCCCTATGCATCCGGTGATAGAGGAAATCAAGAAGGAGATGAAGGCAGCCGGGGCAGTTAATGCTATAATGAGCGGCAGTGGCCCCACGGTATTTGGCTTGTTCGAGGGGAAGGCAGAGGCCAGGGCAGCACAGGACAAGATAAGGGAGAAAGCACTGGCAAAGCAAGTGTATGTGACTAATGTACACAGTGTGAGGAGGAACGAGAATGGAGCCTAAATTCGAAGTTACGATGAATGAATATCTTCCCCTGAGGGATGTTGTCTTTAATACTCTAAGACAAGCTATATTAAGAGGCGAGCTTAAGCCGGGGGAGAGGCTGATGGAGATACAGCTTGCCAATAAGCTGGGAGTAAGCCGTACCCCTATCCGAGAGGCAATCCGTAAATTGGAGCTGGAAGGCCTTGTGTTAATGATTCCAAGGAAAGGGGCGGAGGTCGCAGAAATTACAGAAAAAAACCTCCGTGATGTTTTGGAGGTCAGAAGCGCATTAGAAGAGCTTGCAGTCCGGCTGGCCTGTGACCGTATTAATAAAGAAGGGATACAGAACTTAAAGAAAGCTGCGAAAGAATTTCAGATAGTTCTGAATAGTGATGATATTACAAAAATTGCGGAAGCTGATGTGGCGTTTCATGATATAATTTATTTTGCAACAGATAATGGCCGCCTGATACAACTGCTCAATAACCTACGGGAACAAATGTACCGTTACCGTGTGGAATATCTTAAACAGAAAGAGTGCCATCCTAAGCTGTTAGCAGAACATCAGGATATTATACGCGCAATTGAGAACGGGGAAAGGGATAAGGCTGCCAGCATTACAAGCCAGCACATAGATAATCAGGTGGCGGCGGTTATTGATATATTGCGCCAGAAGGAAGAATAGGTGAGGACAAAGGGGACAGTCCCTTTTGCAAAAGGGACTGTCCCCTTTGTCAGCCATTGTTGTATAATTCTGAAAATTCTGTCCATACTCCTTATATCAACTAAATGGAAGGAGTTACATATGAACAGAATATATAGAAAAAAACATACACAGAAATATGCCGAAACATATGCATCTGAGGGAAGGCGGCCACTGATATGTCCGGCAAAGCTTTCCCGGGGGGCGTCCCTTAGTACATGCCCCCAAGGGGCGGGCGGACTCCGTCCGATAAGGTATGCAAATCAGATTATTGTTATTCTTGCTCTAATAATTGCCGCAATTTTAACTGCTTTTATTACATGGCGTGTAGATGTAAGTGCAGAGGCAAAAACACAGGAGCATCTGGCCCAGGAGGTCTTAAGGTTCCATATACTGGCTAACAGTGACAGCGAGGAGGATCAGTCCCTTAAGATGGAAGTAAAAGAGCAGGTGCTAGAATATTTGGAGGCTAACCTGCCAGATGGGTTAGATGCTGACGGCACCAAGGAGTGGATGCGCCTGCACACCGATGAATTGGAGAGGATGGCCAGCCAAGTGATTGCCGGGTCTGGAATGGATTATCCGGTCAGCGCTGCTGTGACCACCTGCTACTTTCCAGAAAAGACATATGGGGACGTGACTTTCCCAGCAGGAAATTATGAAGCGCTGAGAATCGAGATTGGTGCGGCAAAAGGCCATAACTGGTGGTGCGTTTTATATCCAAACCTGTGTTTCCTGGATACAGTAAATGCAGTAGTACCCGAAGAGGGAAAGGAAGAACTAAAAAGTGTGCTGACAGAAGAAGAGTATTCCCAAATAACCGCGGAGTCTGACTTTAAAATAAAATGGTACTTTTTGGAACAATTTAAATAACTAAGATCAATGGATAAAGAGAGGGGCATTCCCAAAGCCGGTTTACGAACGGAGGAAAAATGACTGAATTTTTGGTGAAATCTTTTGTAAAAAATTATCAGGATGTGGAAAAGGTGTCTGTACGTACGGCCTACGGAGTATTGGCCAGTGTAGTAGGCATCTTTTGCAATGTTTTTTTATTTGCTGTAAAATTTGCTGTGGGATTGATTATACACAGTGTATCCGTCACCGCAGATGCATTTAATAACCTTTCAGACGCAGGCTCTTCTGTCATCAGTTTTGTTGGCGTGAAACTGGCAGGGAAGCCGGCAGATGAGGAGCACCCTTTCGGCCATGGCAGGATGGAGTACATAGCGGCCCTGATAGTTTCTTTTCTTGTCCTTGAGGTGGGATTTACCTTTTTGAAAGATTCACTGGCTAAAATCAGGACGCCGGAAGAATTGAACTTTCAGCTTGTTTCTGTTATTATTTTGGCTCTATCCATTGGACTTAAGCTGTGGCTGGGCCTGTTTAACAGGAAATTGGGCAGGAGGATTGACTCAAAAGTTATGATGGCTGTTTTTACTGATTCTATGGGGGATGTCATCACTACAGGCGCAACAATTCTTTCTCTTATCTTTTATCTTGTGACAGGCATTAACATTGACGGGATTATAGGGGTAGGAGTAGCCCTCGCGGTCATGTGGACAGGGGTGGAAATCGCAAAGGATACTCTGGAACCCTTGCTGGGTGAGGCCATAGATCCAGACCTTTATATAAGGATCAAGCAGTTCGTGGAAAAATACGAGGGGATTGAGGGGACTCATGATCTGCTTGTCCATAATTATGGCCCTAACAGGAGCATGGCATCGATCCATGCTGAGGTGCCGAATGATGTCAGTATAGAAATTTCTCACGAAATAGTTGACCGGATTGAAAGAGATGCAGTGGAGCAGCTTGGGATTTTCTTGGTTGTCCATATGGATCCCATTGAGATGGAGAATGAAGAGATTTTGAGGGTACATGAGCTTGTGATTAGAGAAATGCAAAAGACAGATGAGAACTGCAGTATACATGATTTGAGAATTGTGGAGGGGGAAGAAAAGATAAATTTAATATTTGATATGGTAGTGCCGATTGAGTATGAAGAGGCACATAAAGAGGACCTGAGGAAGGAGCTGGAAACCCGGCTAAAGAATGTGGACTCCAGGTATCAGTGCATTATCACTGTGGAGCACAGTTACATATCAGGAAAAAACAATAGTTCAGATGCCATTTGATATGCATCCAGAATACGGGTACAGAGAAAGAAGGAAAAAATATGTATTCATTTGACAGCAGAGTAAGGTACAGTGAAGTTGACCATCGAGGGACTTTGACACTTCCTGGATTGATTAATTATTTTCAGGACTGCAGCACATTTCAGTCCGAGGATATTGGCCTAGGACTGCATGTGCTGAAGGAGAGAAGAAGAGCGTGGCTTTTATCTTATTGGCAGGTGGTGGTGGACAGATTCCCGGCTCTGGGCGAGAAAATTACAGTAGGCACATTTGCCACCGGATTTAAGGGACTGTATGGAGAACGTAATTTCCTAATGAAAGATGGGACTGGCCTGCAGGTGGCCTGCGCTAATTCAATCTGGGTATTTATGGATATACAAAAGGGGAGGCCTGTCAGGCCAAGTGAGGAAGATATTCTGCCATATGGACTGGAGCCTCCTCTGGAAATGGACTATGAAGGCAGGAAGATAAAAATTTCCGGCCATGGGGAGGGACTTTCACCATTTCCAGTACAGAAGAGCCATATTGATACAAATGAGCATGTTAATAACTGCCAGTATGTGCAGATGGCGCTGGAGCTCCTTCCGGGTGATACCTTTGTGCATCAACTCCGGGTAGAGTATAAAAAATCGGCGGTCTATGGGGACATGATCTATCCCAGAGCGGCTTTGGAGAAGGATAGGACTGTCATAGAGCTGTGTGACAAAGAACAGAAACCATATGCAGTAATAGAATTAAAGTGAATAGGCTGTCCTCGGGAATACAAGAATAAGATAAGATAATGCTGGGAGGTGGCATGGCAGAGATGGGAGAGCAGAACCTAAAAGAACTCCAAAAAGCATATGCATTGCTTCAGGAAACCAATGAGAAATTGTATAGTACTATGAAAGCGTTTCAGATTGCAGCCGAAGAAAGCGGAAGCCTGGTTTTTACTTATGACATAAAAAAACAGACGATTTTTGTGGATGAGAGGACGGCCCAGTCATTCAAGGTAGATACTGTGCAGACAGGAGTCCCCTATGAGATGGTAAAGCTGGGAATTGTATCTGAGGATACGAAGAGTGAGTATATACGGATCCATGAAGCCGTGATGAAAGGGGCAAAGGAGGCAAAAGGGATTGTAAAACTGATTCCGGTTGGGGGTACAGAGACCGTTTTTGAGCTGAATCTGCGTTCCATTTTTGATAAAAGTGGAAAGGCAACAGGGACTGCCGTGGGAGTGTACCGAAATATAACAGAGCGGTATATAAAGGATATGGAGCAGGAACGTTATCAGAAGATGCTGTATCAGTCGGACAGATTTGATTTTGAATATGATATCGACCATGATATTCTTAATATTATAGGCAGCAGTGAGGATGGCGGTAAAAATACATATAGCTATGCCGGCTATAGAAAGATGCTCAATGAAAAAGGGTTATGTCCTGAGAGCGATATTCCGATTATGAGGGATTTTTTGGAAAGAGGGGCGGAGCAGCCAATACAGGTCCGATTATATAATTGGGAGACAGAAGAGCTCCGCTGGTACGGCCTGAGTGGAATCGTATTGAAAAATGAGGGCCGCCCTTGTGCTGTCAAAGGTTCCATCACGGACATTACTGAGTTAAAAGAGAGAGAAGTGGCACAGCGCAAGCTGGAACGTGTGCTCAATAGCCTGAAAGACGAATATCTTGGAATTATTGAGTTAGACATAGAGCAGGATACTTATACAGTGCTTACCCTGAATAGAGAGTTATTTGGCGCAGAGTTTCCAGAGAGGGGATGCTACAGCAGGATGAATGATTGGCTGGCCAGGGAGATTGCGGCGCCGGATTATCAGGACTTTTTCCAGAACGCAGGCAGCATCCATAATCTCCGCGAAACCCTGTCAAAAGAACGCAGGATTGAACTGGAGTACATGATAAAGAGCGGTACATATAAATGGCGTAAAAATATCTATCAGGCAGTGGAATATAACAAGGGAATCCCGTCTAAAGTGATTATGTATCATCTTGATATCGATCAATTCCAGACCGAAAAGCTGAAACAGCAGGAAGCTATGAGAGAGGCATATAATTATGCTGAGTCGGCAAATACAGCAAAGACGGAATTTCTGTCCAGAATGAGCCATGATATCAGGACCCCTATGAATGCCATTATAGGTATGACGGCCATTGCCGGGACATATATAGATAACCACGAGAGGGTCAGGGAGTGTTTAAATAAGATCACAGTGGCATCTAAACACTTACTTTCCCTGATTAATGAAGTCCTGGATATGAGTAAAATTGAGTCAGGGAAGGTGGAGCTGCAGGAGGAAGAATTTAATATTGCAGATTTAATTGATAACATGATTACCATGGTGCTCCCCCAGATGAACCAGCACGGACACAATCTACAGGTCAGCTTAGGCGAGCTTTCCCATGAATGGGTGATTGGGGACAGCTTGCGCATACAGCAGGTATTTGTGAACTTGATCACGAATGCGGTAAAATATACGCCGGATGGAGGAAATATCAATGTCCATATTACTGAGAAAGCAATGGGCCGTTCAGGGTATGGGGAATATGAATTTATTTTTGAGGACAATGGCATTGGAATGACGGAGGAATTTCAGGCAGTTTTGTTTGAACCTTTCACAAGGGCCCAGGACAGCCGGATAGGGCAGGTGACAGGAACCGGCTTGGGAATGACGATTACCCGGAATATCATACGGATGATGGGCGGGGATATCCAGGTTGTATCCAGAATCAATGAAGGGTCCAGGTTTACAGTGACAATTCATTTAAAACTTCAGGAACAGCGCCGGGAAAAAATAGAGGAACTGATAGATCTGCCTGTACTTGTTGTGGATGACGATGAGATTACCTGCGAGAGCGCCTGCATTATTCTTGAGGATATTGGCATGAAAGGAGAGTGGTGCCTGTCGGGGCGGGAAGCTGTGGAAAAGGTAAGCAGGCGGCACCACAGAGGCGAGGATTACTTTGCTGTGATTCTGGACTGGCAGATGCCCGAAATGAATGGACTGCAGGCTGCCAGAGAAATCAGGAGGACTGTTGGCGCAGATGTGCCGATTATTATTATTTCAGCATATGACTGGTCAGATATAGAGGAGGAGGCCCGCGATGCAGGAGTAGATAAATTTATTGCAAAACCACTGTTTAAAAGCCGCCTGATCAGGAGTTTCAAAGAATTTTTGCATATAGAAGAAGAGCAAGAGGAAGTTGATTCTGTTTTTGGGGGCGGGGCGGATTTTACTGGCAAACGTGTGCTGCTTGTGGAAGATAATGAGGTGAATGCCGAGATAGCGGGAGAAATATTAAAGATAAGCGGAGTCCAGGTGGAATGGGCTGTAAATGGGAGGGAGGCCGTTGATAAAGTAGGCGGTTCCGTGGAAGGATATTATGACCTTATATTTATGGACATACAGATGCCGGTGCTCAACGGATATGAGGCTGCTGCGGCTATCCGGGGACTGAGCCGTACAGATGTCAAAGATATGCCGATAGTGGCAATGACAGCAGACGCTTTTGTGGAGGACGTCAACCAGGCGATGAATGCCGGCATGAATGCACATATCTCAAAACCAATAGATTTTGGCCGCCTGGAACAAATTTTGAATAAATATTTGGGCAGCAGACAATAGAGAGCTGGCAGGACTGCCCAACATTTATTCCTGTGGGTAACGAGCCAAGCGGGCATGTTTACATGTCCAGTTGGCGGCTGCCGTGAGGAAATACCCCGATGCCTGCATTGTTGCCAGTTGGATGCCCCGTATGCCTGCACCGGGGACTTCGGCTTCTGTTTGCCAAATCTTGACATTCGGGGTATACTTACAAGTATCTGAGATCAGAAAAGGAGAAATATGGTATGAAATTAGGGGAAAAGCAGTCTTTGACAGTCGTAAAAAAAGTAGATTTTGGCGTTTATCTGGGAAGTGATAAAGAGCGTGTACTGCTTCCAAAGAAACAAGTGCCCCCGGATATAGAAATCGGTGACCCTCTGGAAGTGTTCCTTTATAGAGATTCTTCTGACCGGCTGATTGCCACTACTAATGAACCTAAGATCGTCATGGGGCAGCTGGCAGTCTTAGAAGTGGCAGATATAGGTAAGGTGGGCGCTTTTCTGGATTGGGGACTGGAAAAGGATCTGTTTCTTCCGTTTAAAGAACAGACGGTAAAGGTAAAGAAGGGTGATAAATGTCTTGTTTCTCTTTATATTGACAAGAGCAGCCGTCTCTGTGCCACGATGAAGGTGTACCATCTGCTGAGGACAGACTCGCCGTACAAGAAAGATGACAGGGTCACTGGGATTGTATATGATACCAGCCAGGAGTTTGGTATTTTTGTGGCAGTGGATGAACAGTATTCAGCCTTAATCCCCAAAAAGGATGTGGTCGGGACTCTCCGTCCCGGATGTGAGATAGAGGCGAGAGTTACTGCTGTGAAAGAGGATGGAAAACTGGACTTAAGCATAAAGGATAAGATACCTGACCAAATGGAGAAGGATGCCCGGCACATATGGGAAGTGCTTGAAGAGTATGGCGGTGAGATGCCATTTACGGATAAAACTGAGCCAGAGAAGATCAAGGACGAATTTGGTATGAGCAAAGCAGCCTTTAAGCGAGGGGTGGGACGCCTGCTTAAGGGAGGCAAGATTCAGATTTTAGAAAAAAGCATCCGAATTCGTTGAAAAATCTTGCAATCCAGTTAAAATGCGGTATAATGAGGGAGAAAGCAGTAGACGATTGAAAGGAGAGTTAAAGAGAGATGAAAGTACAGAATATAACAGACATAGAAGCATTTTTTAAAGTAGTAGATTCCTGTGTAGGAAGAGTAGAACTAGTGACAGGCGAGGGTGACAGGCTGAATTTGAAGTCTAAGCTTTCTCAGTATGTTTCCATGGCAAATATTTTTTCTAATGGTGAGATTCCTGAGCTGGAGATCATTGCCTATGAAAAAGAAGATACAGATAAGCTGATTCATTTTATGATTAACGGCGGCCAATAGGCAGAGGCAAGGTGCTGCCAGGCAATTTAACATAAGAAGCAGGCATAAGGGTAGTTCCCCGGCGGGGACCGCCCTTTTTTAATAGAACAGCAGGAGTGGAAGATGGGATTTGCACATTTACATGTCCATACAGAATATAGCCTTCTGGATGGATCTAATAAGATAAAAGAATATGTGGCCAGGGTAAAGGAACTAGGGATGGACAGCGCAGCTATTACAGATCACGGGGTGATGTATGGCGTGATTGATTTTTACCGGGAGGCAAAGCGGCAGGGCATTAAGCCAATACTGGGGTGCGAAGTTTATGTGGCTCCTAATTCCCGGTTTGACAGAGAAGTAAGCGGAGGGGAGGATCGTTATTATCATCTCGTCCTGCTGGCAGAGAATAATAAGGGGTATGCGAATCTTATGAAGATTGTTTCCAAAGGATTTGTGGAGGGATACTATTATAAACCCCGTGTTGATAAGGCTGTACTGCAGGAATATCATGAAGGGATTATTGCGCTGAGTGCATGCCTTGCAGGAGAAGTACAGAGGTATTTATCGAAAGGACTCTACGAGGAGGCGAAGAAATCTGCCCTTGAATACCAGGAAATATTTGGAAAAGGGAATTTTTTCCTTGAACTTCAGGATCATGGCATACCTGAACAGTCTCTTGTTAATCAGAAACTGCTGGGTATGTCAACGGAGCTGGATATCGATTTAGTAGTCACCAATGATGTGCACTACACATATGCAGAGGATGAGAAGCCTCACGACATCCTGCTCTGTATACAGACCGGGAAAAAGCTTGAGGATGAGAACCGTATGCGTTACGAGGGCGGCCAATATTATGTGAAATCCCCGGAAGAGATGGCGGAGCTTTTTCCCTATGCCCTGCAGGCCCTTGAGAATACACAGAAGATTGCCGACCGGTGTGATGTGGAGATTGAGTTTGGTGTCACGAAGCTGCCAAAGTATGATGTGCCGGGAAATATGGATTCCTGGGAGTATTTGAATAAGCTCTGCTTTGAAGGGTTAGACAGACGTTATGAAAATCCATCAGAGGAGCTGAGAGAACGGCTGAAATATGAGCTGGAAATAATCCACAGTATGGGATATGTGGATTACTTCCTGATTGTTTGGGATTTTATTAAATATGCAAGAGATCACGGCATACCGGTAGGGCCTGGCAGGGGTTCTGCGGCGGGGAGTATCGTGTCCTATTGTCTGGAAATCACCAATATAGATCCCATCAGGTATCAGCTTCTGTTCGAGCGTTTTCTAAACCCTGAGCGTGTGTCAATGCCGGATATTGATATAGATTTCTGCTATGAAAGACGACAGGAAGTCATTGACTATGTGGTCCGAAAGTATGGGAAGGACCGGGTTGTACAGATCGTCACGTTTGGTACACTGGCAGCCAGAGGTGTAATCCGTGATGTGGGCCGGGTAATGGATCTGCCCTATGCTTTTGTGGATACAATAGCCAAAATGATCCCTACTGAGTTAAATATCACAATAGATAAAGCTTTGAAGATGAACCCAGAGCTGCGCAGGACTTATGAAAGCGACGAGCAGGTTAAATATCTGATCGATATGTCAAAGAGACTTGAGGGACTTCCGCGCCACAGCTCTATGCACGCTGCAGGTGTGGTGATCAGCCAAAAATCTGTGGACGAGTATGTTCCCCTTTCCCGTGCGTCAGACGGCTCAGTGACGACACAGTTTACAATGACTACCTTGGAAGAACTGGGACTTTTAAAGATGGACTTTTTGGGACTGCGTACATTGACTGTCATTCATAATGCTGTGGAGATGGCCAAAAAGAAAACCCCTGACCTGGATATAGATAAAGTGGATTATGATGACAAAAATGTACTGGACTATGTGGGGACTGGCAGGACAGACGGCATTTTTCAGGTAGAGAGTGCGGGCATGAAAAGTTTTATGAAGGAGCTGAAACCCCATAGTCTGGAGGATATTATTGCCGGGATCTCTTTATATCGTCCGGGCCCCATGGATTTTATACCACAATACATTAAAGGTAAGAACGAAGCAGGTGCAGTGTCCTATGACTGCCCTCAGCTGGAACCTATATTGTCGCCAACCTATGGCTGTATCGTTTACCAGGAGCAGGTTATGCAGATTGTGCGTGACCTGGCAGGGTATACTTTGGGGAGAAGTGATCTTTTGCGCCGTGCCATGTCCAAGAAAAAGGGGGATGTGATGCAAAAAGAGCGGCAGGTCTTTGTGTACGGCGATGAGGAGAATGGCGTACCTGGGTGTATAGCAAATGGCATAAGCGAGGAGCTGGCCAATAAAATCTATGATGAGATGATAGATTTTGCAAAGTATGCGTTTAATAAATCCCACGCTGCCGCCTATGCAGTGGTGGCTTATCAGACTGCCTATCTGAAATATTACTATCCTGTAGAATTTATGGCTGCCTTGATGACATCGGTGATTGAAAATCCGCCTAAGGTGGCAGAATATATTTACAGCTGCCGACAGATGGATATTAAAATACTGCCTCCCGACATCAATTGTGGGGAAGCGGACTTTTCAGTGGACGGAGGCAACATCAGATATGGGTTGGCAGCTATCAAAAGTGTTGGCAGACCGGTCATTGAGGCGATTGTGGCTGACAGGGAAGAATTTGGTCCCTTTAAAAACCTGGAGGATTTCATAAGCAGGCTCTTGCTGAAGGAAGTCCTCAATAAAAGAGTCATAGAGAGCTTTATCAAGTCAGGCGCACTGGACGGGCTGGATGGGACGAGAAAGCAGTTTATGAGTATTTATATTCAGATAATGGATCATGTGAACCAGGAAAAGAAGTATGCCATGACTGGCCAGATGACATTGTTTGATATGGTGGACGAGGAGCAGAAGAAGGAATTTGAGATTAAACTGCCTGATGTGGGAGAATATACGAAAGAAAACCTTCTTGCTTTTGAGAAGGAAGTGCTGGGGATTTATATTAGCGGGCATCCCCTGGATGAGTATGAAGAGAAATGGAGAAAATCTATCTCTGTGACTACAGCAGACTTCCAGCCTGATGAAGAGACTGGCAGGACTAAGGTGCATGACGGGGCCAGAGAAATTATTGGGGGCATGATCGTGGACAAGACCGTTAAACATACCAGGACAAATCAAATGATGGCTTTTCTGACAGTGGAGGATTTGCTGGGGACAGTGGAGGTTGTTGTATTTCCAAGAGACTTCGAAAATAACCGTGCCTTATTGGAGACAGACAATAAAGTATTTATTAAAGGCAGGGTATCTGAGGAGGATGAGAGGGCAAGCAAACTTATTTGTGAAAAAATAATACCCTTTGAACAGATGAAGAAAGAACTGTGGATTCAGTTTCCTGACAAAGCTGCATTTTTGGAGAATGAGCAGATTGTCTATGGATACCTGGCTGATTCAGAGGGGGAGGATCAGGTGGTAATCTATTGCCAGGAGGAGAGGGCGGTTAAAAGGCTGCCCCGGAATAGAAATGTCAGTGTCACACCCCAGATATTGAGCAGATTGATGAATCATTTTGGTGAAAAGCGCGTAAAAGTGGTAGAAAAATCTATTGAAAACCATATATAAATAGTTTAGAATAATATCCAAAGTGTTAAAAAATAAGCAATTTTTTGGTACAGTAGTTAATCATTCCTTATTGAACAATAGCAGTTCAATAAGTATGGAAAGGTGGATATAAAAATGGCAGAGAAGAAATTAAGCGAAAAAGAAATGATTTTGGATGAGATTGAAGATAGCATACGTACAATCGGAGTACTTACCAGCGGCGGGGATGCCCCGGGAATGAACGCAGCAATCCGTGCCGTGACAAGGACTGCACTTTCTAAAGGGTTGAAAGTCCGTGGCATCAGGAGAGGCTACCATGGATTGCTGAAAGAGGAAATCATTGACTTATCTGCCCGTGATGTATCTGATACAATTCAGCGGGGAGGGACGATTCTTCAGACAGCGCGCTGCCAGGCCATGAGGACAGAGGATGGACAGCAAAAAGCCGCAGCTATCTGTAAGAAATATGGAATCGACGGCCTTGTAGTGATTGGGGGTGACGGTTCCTTTGCCGGGGCGCAGAAGCTGTCACACCTGGGCGTGAATACAGTAGGCCTGCCAGGCACGATCGACTTGGATATTGCCTGTACGGATTATACCATAGGTTTTGACACGGCTGTGAATACAGCAATGGAGGCCATTGACAAAGTGCGTGATACGTCTACGTCCCATGAGAGATGCAGTATCATCGAAGTTATGGGCCGCGATGCGGGGTATTTGGCCCTTTGGTGTGGTATTGCTAATGGTGCGGAGCGTATATTAATGCCGGAAGAACATGATTATGACGAGGCGGCTCTGATTGCAGACATTATGGCTAACAAAAAGCGCGGAAAGAAAAATTATATTATTATTAATGCAGAAGGTGTGGGAGATTCTATTAATATGGCCAAAAGAATCGAGGAAGCTACCGGGATTGAGACCCGGGCTACTATCTTGGGACACATGCAGAGAGGCGGAAGTCCTACATGTAAGGACAGGGTATATGCGTCTACTATGGGGGCCATGGCTGTTGAAATTCTTTGTTCAGGGAAATCAAACCGTGTGGTAGGCTATAAGAATGGATGTTTTGTTGACTATAGTATCGAAGAAGCGCTTTCTATGAAGAAGGAGATTCCTTCCCATCAATATGATATAGCAAAGATATTAGCAATTTAGGAGACAGGCAGATTGAGTATGGAAAGTAAAAAGAAGGCTCCCATAGGTGTATTCGATTCTGGAGTGGGCGGACTGACAGTGGTACGTGAGATGGCCAGACAGCTTCCAGAAGAGAATATTGTATATTTTGGGGATACTGCCCGCGTTCCATACGGGAGTAAGTCCCAGCATACGATTATCCGTTTTTCAGAGCAGATTATCCGATTTCTGAAAACGAAACAGGTGAAGGCTATCGTGATTGCCTGTAATACTGCAAGCGCCCTTGCTTTAGAAACAGTCAGGGATGAATTTGGCATTCCTATTTTAGGCGTTGTCATTCCCGGCGCAAGGGCAGCCGTGGAGGCGACACAAAATTTAAAGGTAGGTGTGGTAGGTACAGACGCCACAGTACAAAGTGGCGTATATACCAAGATCATTAAAGGGATGAATCCTGATATTGAGGTGATAGAGAAAGCCTGTCCTTTATTTGTGCCTCTTGTGGAAGAGGGATTTAAAGAGCATAATGTAACACAGGAAATTATAGATTACTATCTGGAATCTATGAAGAACTCGGAGATTGATGCAATGATACTGGGGTGTACCCACTATCCTCTGCTGCGTTCTAAGATCAGGGCCTATATGGGGGAGAGAATCCAAATTGTCAATCCTGCCTATGAGACGGCTATGGATCTGAAAAAGCTGCTTGCCAGTCATAATATGGAAAATGACGGGGGGACATATCCCTTTAGCCATTATGAGTTTTACGTCAGTGACGCTGCAGAAAAGTTCCGAAGATTTGCTAATACGGTTATGCCGTTTGACATATCACAGACAAATGTGGTGAATATTGAAGAATATTAGGTGAAAATAATGACAAAGGATGTATTAATCAGTATATCCGGACTGCATGCGGAAATGGCGCCCAGTTATACAGAAGATGAGAGGGAAGCCATAGAAGTTGTCACCCCAGCCAATTATTACTGCAAGAATGGAAAGCATTATGTGGTTTATGATGAAGTAGTGGAGGGGATGGCTGGGACAATCAAAAATAGGATTAAAATTACAGGATCTGATAGTCTGGAGATTGTAAAGACAGGATTAACTAATACCCGCATGGTATTTGAAAAAAATAAGAAGAATCTCACATATTATGAGACCCCGTATGGCCAGATGCTGGTCGGTGTGAATACAAGAGATATGAAGGTCAATGTCGCAGATGATAATATTGGCGTCAGTATTGCCTATGAGCTTGATATTAATCATGAACCAATGGCAGACTGTACCCTTAGGATGAAGATTCATGCGAAGGGGGCGTATCCTTTTTCATAGGGGTCTGTCCCCTTTGCAAAAGGGTCTGTCCCTTTTGCAACCCATTATCAGAAAATAACCGCAGTTTCTGGAAAACATCAGAATACTGCGGTTATTATGTTTACTTTCCTTCTTTTTTAAACCTAGAGAAGAATCCCTTCTTCTTTTGCGGCGTTTCAAGTGAACCACGGACACCCTTTACACTGGTGATATATATACCGCTGATCACTGCTTTCACTTCTTTCTTAACAGGAATCAGTGGGAAGACCTGTGCATCACACATCAGTGTCATCACTCTGGGGCCGACCTTTGCTTTTACTACCGGAACCTTGGTGCGTCTTAAATACTTTGGTGTATTCTCGACTACGACAGAAGGGAATCCGGCATCCCTTAATTTCATCTTTCCTTTATCAATAACAAGCATATGTACGGTCTGCGCTACAGCATCCAACTGTTCGCGCTGGGCAGCCTGCTTTTTCTCGGCTTTCTTACCAAAGAAATAGAGTACGGCCAGCAAAATAATTAGAACAATTAATACAATAAGCATTATTGTCAATCCTAAATTCACGACGAACCCTCCTAAAAATACTCTTTTTCCGCGATTATGCAAGTAGTATTGTATCATTCTTTGGATGGAAGTGCAAGCAATTTGACATTTTAGGGTTACTTTTCACGTCAGAAAATAGTATAATCAAATAAGTTATACCTGATAAGTAGGTTTACTGTAAGAGCTTTAAAACCATATCTTATTGAACATTAGCAGTTTAATAAGTATAGATATACAGATGAAAAAGGAGTTTTTATTTTATGGCAGAAACAATATGGGACGGACTGGTAACAGCATACAACTTTGTGATGGACAACCTGGTGATTATTAATATCCTCCTCTCCCTTGTTATCATCTTTTTTCAGCGCAGATCCCCCCAAACAGTTTGGACTTGGCTACTGTTGCTCTATTTTATACCAATCTTAGGGTTTGTTCTTTATCTGGTAATCGGGCAGGATTTCCATAAAAACAGGATGTTTAAGGCAAAGGAGATTGAAGGGGAACTAAAATATGCTGTCCGGCGGCAGGAGGAGACAATATATAGAAAGAAGCTGCGTCTTGCAAATCCTGAGATGGGGAGATTCAAGGATTTGATATTATATAATTTGGAAGCCGGGGAGGCAGTGCTGACAGATAATAATGATGTCAGGATTTATACAGACGGCAAGGAAAAATTCAGGGCGCTTATCGACGAAATGAAACAGGCAAAGCGGTATATCCATATGCAGTATTATATTATACGTAACGATGAGCTGTGGAAAGAGATAGAGCCGGTGCTGACCCAGAAAGCCAAACAGGGAGTAGAGGTCAGAGTACTATTTGACAGTATGGGGTGCCGGACCATGCATAATAAGGACTGGGAACGTCTGGAAAAGGCTGGGGTCATGGTGGCTGAGTTTTTTCCAGCGCTTTTGGGACAGCTTCAGCTGCGTGTAAATTATAGGAACCACAGAAAAATAGTTGTAATTGACGGCCGAGTAGGATTTGTAGGTGGATTTAATGTGGGCCGGGAATATCTAGGATTAGATAAAAAGTTTGGCTACTGGCGGGACACGCATCTTTGTATAGAGGGGGCGGCAGTCACGTCACTAGCCGTACGTTTTGTCCTGGACTGGAATTATGCTGCCAGGGAAAATCTGTTTTTAGAAGATCATTTATTTGAAATACCTGCGTATGTAAGGAATGGGCATGACCCGGTGCAGATTATTTCTAGTGGGCCCGATTCACAGACAAAGACAATACATGATAATTATTTGAGGTTAATTCATAGTGCTAAAGACCATGTATATCTCCAGACACCATATTTCATCCCTGACGATTCTATTTTGGATGCACTGAAGATTGTGAGCCGGTCTGGTGTGGATGTGAGGATTATGATTCCGTGTAAACCGGATCATCCGTTTGTGTACTGGGCAACGTATTCTTATCTGGGAGAGATGGTGGCGGCCGGGGCAAAATGTTACGTGTATGACAATGGTTTTCTCCATGCTAAAACATTGAGCGTAGATGGCATGGTGGCATGCGTGGGTACTGCAAACATGGATATACGAAGCTTTGGCCTCAATTTTGAGGTCAATGCGGTTGTATACAGTGAGAGGACTGTGCAAAGATTGGAGAGGGCATTTGAAAATGACATGACAAAGTGCACGCATGTTACCCGCAAAGTATATGACCAGAGGAACCTCGTTATCCGGGTGAAAGAGCAGTTTTCCAGGCTGCTTTCCCCTCTTTTATAGTTAAAAGTGTGAAACATCTATGAAATAAGGAAAAATCCTTTTCAATGGCACAGAAGTGTGGTATAACTTAGAAGTATGTGGATAAATATGTTCTGGAAACCACAGTTTCGTAAGCGGAAAGACCATATATCGTATGGCAGTGGCTGTGACTACTGTGAGGTTACGAAGGAAGATTATAATATGAGGTGGAAAAATGAAAAAGAAAATACTGGCGGCTGTACTGAGTATCTTTATGGCGGTATCCCTTGCCGGGTGCAGCAAAGGCCTTTCGGATGATTATATTACAATAAAGCAGTATGAGGGCCTTGAAGTTCCCAAGGTAGAGGAAACAGAGGTGACAGATACTGTCGTCGATAATACAATTAACAACAGTCTTTCAGCATCGGCAACTACAGAGGAGATTACAGACCGTGCGGCCCAGGATGGAGATACAGTTAATATTGATTATAAAGGCAGTGTGGATGGTGTTGAATTTGAGGGAGGAAGCGCACAGGGAGCCAGCCTGGAGCTCGGGTCTGGAAGTTTTATAGGCGCCAACGGTGAATATAAAGGGTTTGAGGAACAGATCGTAGGGCATAAGACAGGTGAAAATTTTGATATAACAGTGAAATTCCCATCTGGATATACGAATGCAGAAATGTCGGAAAAAGTGGCAGTATTTAATATAACAATTAATGGGATTTCTGTTGTGCATGTTCCAGATTTGACGGATGAATGGGTGCAGGAGAACAGTGAGACATCCAAGACTGTGGAGGAGTATAAAAAGGAAGTTAAAAATCAGCTGGAGGAGAGTTACAAAAAGAGCCAGGACAGTGAGTTACAGGGCAGCGCCCTGGATGCATTGGTCCAGAATGTGGATGTAAAAAAATATCCAGATGGTGAAGTGGAGAAACAGCTTAAGACAATCGAAGAGTATTACCAGAGCATGGCCGATGCTTATGGACTGGAATTTAAAGACTTTGCAGAACAGTATATGGGATTGTCTGAGGAGGAGTTTGACACGGAGGCCCAAAATTCAGCCGAGGCAGCAGTGAAAAAAGAGCTTGCCTGTAAGCTGCTGGCTGAGAAGAAGAATCTGGAACCCTCGGAGGAGGAATATGAGAAGCAGATTAAGGAGTATGCAGAGAGCTCAGGCTATGAGGATATAGACGCCT
The DNA here is from genome assembly GCF_900604355.1 of Luxibacter massiliensis. Lineage (NCBI taxonomy): Bacteria > Bacillati > Bacillota > Clostridia > Lachnospirales > Lachnospiraceae > Luxibacter > Luxibacter massiliensis. The sequence goes on from NZ_UWOE01000001.1 coordinate 204,776, forward strand.
TTAAGGAGATGGTAGGTGAGGACGTGCTTAAGTCAACGATCCGCCAGCAGAAAGTAGCGGAGTATCTGGCGGAGAAGTGCATACAAGTAGAGCAGTCTGATGAAACAGAATAGAAGGCAGTAAAATAAGACAGCAGTTTTGGGGATGGAGTTTCTAAAAATACTGCTGTCTTTTTATATTTAACTGCTTTCCATCCCCGCCGGAAGAAATTCTTTTGAGACTGCCTACAGTAAGTATGGCATATAGAGTATGGGAATAAATACCAATATTTGGGATAAACTAATTATATACACAAAATAAAGGAGGAAAACAGAATATGCAGAAGTTTCAAATTTGTTTTCGCCGCCCAGAAGAAATATCGGAATTTGTGGATATAATGGATCAGTGTGAGTATGAGGCTGACCTTATAAGCGGGAAAAATATGGTAGATGCAAAATCCTTGCTGGGAGTTATTGCAATTAGCAGAGCGGAGAAAATAGAATTGGTTGTGTACGGAGAGGATTTAGAGGAATTAATAGGGAAAATACAGAGATATTTTGCGGGACAAAAGATAGCATAACTTAATATCAATTCAGAGCACAGAGCTTTTTAGGCGTATCTAAGATAAATGTTTTAGAATGACTTTGAGGAAATTGGATTTTGATTGGAAATATAGTCCATCAAAGTCCAATTTTTATTGGATGGAATTTTAAAAATCTACTTACTATGCAGAGATGTCAACAGTGATTTAATCAAAAGATTTAACAATTCAAATACACTAGTCCTCTAGTCAAATAGCGGGTAAAAACGGTTGGGTTCATGTGCACTTAGGCAAAATAGCATGATACTAATAAACTAAAGAAAAATAAATAAGTACAGTACACCTATTAGTATAAAGGGCAGCAAAGTAAATCTGACAAAAGTAGAAATTGTTTGGGTTAGACAGTAAGCCTTATTGGTAGTACTCCCTTATAGGGTTAGAGCAAGCCACCGGCTCAGCCGGTGGCTCTGATAAATATACCTTATCGGACACAGTCCGCCCGCCCCCTTTGGGCCTGCTTTATGGGGTACCCTTTGGATATGATTCTGCCATCCCAATATCTGGAAACTAAATACCGGGAACCTTATAGGGACTGGTAGTATTGCGGATTATCAGAGTGGGTTCCAGTATAACCCTGCGTGGTTCTGCCGGAGGGTCAGTCAGGAGCTGAAGCATAAGAGACGCAGCCTCACTGCTCATGGTTTCTACATGCTGGCTGACTGTTGTAAGCTGTATACGGTGAAGTCCGGCATAGGCAATATTATCAAAGCTGACAATGGAGATATCCTCAGGTATCCGTATTTCATGTTCTCCACAGTAGTTCATAAAACCCAGGGCCAAAAGGTCATTGGCAAGCAAAAATGCAGAAGGGCGTTCCTTTTGTATAATACTTTTACAAAAAAGTTCTTCTGCAGCCTCATATCCGGTATCCATCCGCCAGTCCAATCCAAACATGCAGTATTCCTCCTTGTACAGAAGCTGGTAGTTGGAAAGAGCTTGTTTGTAACCCTGGAAACGTTGGAAGGATGCAGTTGAGCTTTTGTGGTGGCCTGACAGGAAACCGATCCGTGTGTGGCCCAGATTAATCAAGTGCCTTGCCGCAATATACCCGGCCTGAAAGTTATCCGTGACAACAAGAGAACCCTCATAGTGTTCTGTAATACGGTTTACCAGCAGTACGGGAAGATTAAGGCTTTTTAAATACTTATCTGCCTCCTCGCTGTTTACCGTGACAAGTATAATTCCACAGTAGTGATATTGCTGTGCGAACTGAATAAACTGAAGTTCTTTTTTGAAATCATATTCGCTGTTAAAAGTAGTTACAACGTAACCATGGCTGTCCAAGTTTTTCTGAATGCCAAAGGCGAGATCAGCATAAAAGGGATTGCGTATGTCTCCCAGTATTAAAGCTACCATATTACTTTTGCCACGGCTCAGGCTTTGGGCGATTGTGTTTGGGTGGTACCCGATCTCTTCCACAAAATCCAATATTTTCTTGCGCACTGATTCGCTGACGCCGGGGGCATTGTTCATTGCACGGGATACGGTTGACGGGGATACGCCCAGCATCTTGGCAACTTCAGATATGGTGTAAGACTGTTTACTCATATGGTTCACCTGTTCCTGTATATAGTATTGATAATCTTTAGACTATTTCTCCAGGGCCGCTCCAAAGGAATGTGCCAGAATCGGTATCGGGCAGCTGCCCCAGGAGTCAAATGCCCCATAATTTACGGCGGGACACTAACTTAAGTATTTAGTTTATTATACATCGTTTACAGAGAAAAAGAAATGTTTGAGCATATAAAAAAGAAATCTGTTGTAACAGTCTGTCTATAGAGAGACTTATAGCCAGGAATCTAATACATGGATGAGTGTGCTTTTTACAGATGTGCGACAGAAGGGGGAAAAAGAGACCTGGCACAGGATGACTGCCAGGCAAAATATATTTTAACGTCTATATTTGCCAGGTTGATTTCTTGTGCCAGATCTCTAAAAGGATGTTGTATGGGCCAGTTTAATGGCAGGTCAGGGAAAGGAGCATCTTCTTGTACATATCTGCCTTTTTCTCAAAATCATCGGGTGTAGAGGCAATGCTTGCAATAACCAGTCTTTTTGTGACATCGCAGTAAGTGGTGAGCTGCATGGAAACCACAGTCTCCTCTTTCCCTAAAGCGCGGTAAACAGAATGGTTGGCGCGGATAGAAGAGCGCATAATGTACGCCCTGTGGGGCAGTCCTTCTATAGGCTCAATAGATACGATCTCAAAATTATCCTTTTTATTTTTTTTCTGTTTTTTAGAATACTGCACTTGAATTTCTTCCATATATTCATCAATAGTTGTTTCTTTTTTTAATTTGGCCCATCTTAGAGAAAGGGAGGCCTGGTCAGGACAATTTTTGTCAGAGGAGCGGTCTATCTTTGCAAAGCCATCGTGAAAGGCAAAGGATTTACTTGGATTAATAAATACATGCCAGGAGTCCGGGTGCATAATGCTGACGCCATATACCTGAAAAGGGATCAGGTTATGGGACTCAGGGATAACCTCATGTAAGAGTGTTTCCTTTGGCTGTTCTTTCTCGGCTAGATTTGATTTGTTAAACTTGAACATATTCAACATCCTTTCCAAATATTTTATTTGTTATTTACAGCAGCAATTGTTGCATCCGTCAGAGAAGAGAGCTCTGCTCCTGAGTAGATGATAGAGTCAATCCTTGTGTGGTATTTCGTGATGATTTCTTCTGGAACTTTTGTAAACATGCTGACAATTACGAGCAGGACAGTGTTTGCCACAAGTGCCCAGATCAGCGCTGAAAATCCCAGAGGCGGCGCTGCAAAGAATGTGAAAATAATTGCAACTACCAATCCAGCTACAGTTCCCGCAATTGCCCCCTCTTTTGTAGCTTTTTTCCAGAATAATCCAGCCATTGTAGCGGGAAGTATCTGGGCGAAGAACGGCGAGGACAGTTTATATGCATAATCGGTAATGGAGGCAGGTTTTATAGCCACAATTACCAATGTTATTACCATAAGTACGAGCAATACAATACGGCCGAATTTTACAACCTGCTTCGGATCTGAAGTCCTGCCTTTTAATTCATAGACGTGGTGCAGGTAAATATCTCTGGAAGCCATGGCACTGGCAGAGAGCAAAAGGGAATCTGCTGTGGATACTCCAAATGCAAACAGGCAAAGCAGAGAGACAAACGCAATAAACGGAGGTGCATACTCAGTGGAGAGTACGGCTACGATATTGTCAGGCTGCTCAAATCCAGGACCTAATATTGCAGGTGCGATAATCGCTCCAATAAGAACGATAGGTGTGTATACTAAAACATAGGAAATTGGCATTGCCCATGACATCTGACGGAAGTTTTCTTTGCTGGATGCCACAAAAGTCCTCATAAAAATGTGAGGCCAGACAACAGTAGCGATGGCTCCGGTCAGGGCATTCCCTACGATACCTTTCCAGTCAAATGCACCGTTAGGGCCGGGCGTAGAAAGGATATCAAAGGTGCCGTTTTGCCTCATAATATCAACGGCCTCAGCAAAACCTCCATTGGGGAAGTAATGCATTGTCAGATATACAATCAAAGTAATCAGTGTACCGAACCCAAGACACATATGGAAGGTATCCATCCAGGCAACAGAACCCATACCGCCTCCTACAATATGTAAGGAAACCACCATTGTTCCTATAGCAACAGCTATGACATATGGAACTAAACCCTCTGTAGTAACAACAACGGCGTCACCAATAGCGATAAGCTGCATGGCAACATAAGGGATAATAAAAAGTACAAGTACGATGGAAACTAGTAAACCATATCCCTCGGAATAATATCTGGAGCGGAGGTAATCTACAGGTGTAGTGAACCCGTATTCCTTACCTAAAAGCCAAAGACGGTAACCTAAAACTACAAACATTAAACCGGCTACCATACCGCCTGTGTTTGAATAAAAGCCGATACCATCTTTATAAATACCTGCGGGGGCGCCGTAGAAAGCAAGGGCACTGAATACAGATATAGAGGTAGTACATAACAGGACAAATGGATTTAATCCCCTGTCCGCAGTGAAGAATTTTTCAGATGATTCACTGGTAGACTTAAAAGAACGAAAGCCATGCCATACAATAAAGACGGCATAAATTAAAATTCCTAAGCTGATAAAAACTGCTGGTTTCATGAAAACAATCCTCCTTTAATCTCATTCGTTTACATTGCCTATTTTACATGTTCCTGGGTGTTGAAAAAGACGTTGAAATAAAGTCCCCAAACAATCGCTGCAAGCACAGGCAGAAAGAGAAGGATGCAAAGTTGCAGCGGCAGCCAACCAAAAAGAACCGGGTTTGGAAGAACCGTTACTAAAATGTAATCAATAAAAAAATAGACGATATTAAAGATTACAAATGCAATTTTTACACTCTTTTTCATATCGATACTCCTTTCTAAAATATTATACCCAAAGGGTACACCGCAATACATATCCTTCTGACGGGTAGGCTCCGTCCGATAAGGAGCACCTAAAGGGTACCCCATAAAGCAGGCCCCAAAGGGCGGGCGGACTGTGTCCGATAAGGTATACCCAAAGGGCACCCCATAAAGCAGGCCCCAAGGGGTCGGGCGGACGCTATCCGATAAGGTATGTATATCTGAATAAAACGAGAAAACGATAACTGAAATCGCATAAAATGTATACGAAAACGATTTCTGTGTTTTCTGAAATGAATAATAGCATAAAAATATTTTTTATACAATAAGAAAAGTGAAAATAATATACAAATTATTCAGTAGTTATAAAAAATATAGAATAAAATTGTATAATATTAATAAAAAACAATTGGAAAATATCAAATGGGATACGTGGGGGAGGTTGGGGAAAATAGATAAAAAAAGGAATGGGATTATATGAAAAATGTACATTGACGAATAGCAATGCTTTTGTTATGATAGTCGAAGAGAAATCGATTGCGTAAATGAAAAGCGTGCGGGTCATACGAGGGAGGATGAAAATGATAATAGATGGAAATTCCGTATGGGGCGCAGACACCCAGGCGGGTATGATTCAGAAAGTGATTGCTGGTTTTAAGGCAATAGATACTTTTCCAGGACTTCCGGATAATTTATATGAGGCTTTGGAAAATTCGGCGGCACGTTGGCCGGATAAGACGGCAATTGTAGACAATTATGGAAAAGAGTATACATACCAGCAATTTCTGGCGTACAGTGAGGAATTTGCCGCGTATTTAAATGGAGAAAAGAATATACGACCGGGCAGCCACGTGGGGATATTGATGTACAATTGCGCGGAATTTTGTATTGCTTTTCTTGCATTGTCCAGGCTGGGGGCAGTTGCAGTGCCGCTTCCCAGTAAATTTAAGAAGGCGGAAGTGCTTCCTCTGGCAGAGCGTGCACAGGTGGAAGCCGTGATCTGTGATGAGGACTATGCAGAGTGGTTTTGCGGCGCATACGACCGAGAAGCAGTCATTGAAGTTTGTGGTGTGGGGTTACAGTATGGCTTTAACCGGGCGCTTTGTGGCTGGCAGGATAAATTAGGCGATATGGAAAACTTAAAAAAAATACCTAAAGGGCGGCCCGAGGATACGGCGATTATTATGTTCACTTCTGGTACCACTTCTAAAAGTAAGGGTGTTTTGCTGAAAAATTATAATATTATGCATGCCGTGGAGGCATATCGCAGGACTCTCCATATAAACGAAAGGGATATTTCTGTAATAGCCACTCCAATTTACCATATAACGGGTCTGGTAGCTCTGTTAGGATTGTTCCTGTATGCAGGAGGGACGCTTTATATACATAAATTTTTTGATGCCCAGAGGGTGATAGCTGATGCCCGGAGGTTCGGGTTTACCTTTATCCACGCATCCCCCACTGTATTTAACCTGATTATACAGGAAGGAGAACATACGCCTCCAATTGACAGCCTTGTTTCGTTTGCATGTGGAAGCAGCAATATGATGAAAGATAAGCTGCTGCGCCTCCATAAATGGCTGCCGAAATCTAAATTCCACACAGTGTATGGCCTGACTGAGACAACCTCACCGGCCACGGTATTCCCAGGAGATGCAGCGTGCAGCCGGTTTATTGGGTCATCGGGGATTCCTATTCCAGGAACTAAGTTTAAAATCGTGGACGATGACAGGAACGAATTGCCCTGGGGTGAAGTTGGTGAGATAGCTGTAAGGGGTGCAGTAGTGCTGGACAATTATTACAAACAGGAAGCAGACAGTCTGACTGATGGATGGCTTTATACAGGGGATTTGGGATATTTTAATGAAGAAAATTATTTATATGTGGTTGACCGCAAGAAAAATATGATTAATCGGGGTGGAGAAAAAATCTGGTGTTATGATGTTGAAAATGAAATTGCCAGTATAGAAGGAGTTCAGGATACTGCAGTGGTGGGGATTCCAGATGATCTTTATGGCGAGGTGGCCGCCGCAGTGGTGCAGCTGGAAAAAGGCTCTGCCCTGACTTCTGCAGAAATTCAGGAGTATCTGAGAACCAGGATGGCAAAATATAAAGTACCGGTGCAAATCAAACGGGTGGACTGCGTACCCCAGACTCCTAATGGAAAAACAGATAAAATAGCAATCAAAAAAATTTTGATGGAGGAAGAATAAATGATAAAAGCAAATTTTGTAACAGCAAGGGAGGCTGCAGGGTATGTGAAGGACAATATGACAGTCTGCCCTATAGGCATGACTCTTGTCAGTGCCAGTGAGGCAGTGCTGAAAGAGATTGAAGCCTTATTTTTGGAAACAGGGCATCCTGCAGGCATTACATTGCTGCATTCCTGCGGACAGAGTGACCGCAAGGACGGCATCCAGCATTTTGCCCATGAGGGGTTGGTTAGGAGAATTATAGGGTCGCACTGGGGACTGCAGCCCAGGTGGATGGAAATGATAGCCAATAACCAGGTGGAAGCCTACTGCCTCCCCCAGGGACAGATTGCCCAGCTGTACAGAAGTATGGCCTGCGGCCTGCCGGGTAAGATGTCCAAGGTCGGACTTGGCACCTTTGTGGATCCTAGGATAGAGGGCGGAAAAATGAATGACCGTACAAAGCCTCTGGAAGATATTGTAGAGATTATGGACTACCACGGGGAAGATTATATGTTCTATAAGCAAGTGCCTATAGATGTGTGTATTATCCGTGGGACTGAGTGTGACGAGATGGGCAACCTGACCACAGAAGAGGAGGCCATGAAGCTGGAAGTCCTTGCCGGGGTTATGGCAGCTAAAAGATATGGGGGCAAGGTCATCGCGCAGGTGAAGAGAGTTGTACAGACAGGTACCCTCAACCCTAAGAGTGTTACGGTTCCAGGCGTCTTTATAGACGCAGTTGTTGTATGTGAGAATCCTGAGGTGGACCACCGGCAGACTTCATCCTGGGTGTTTGACCCTTCGTACTGCGGGCAGGCAAGGGTGCCCCAGAATGCCATTGACCCATTGCCTATGAGTGTGCGCAAGCTAATCGGGAGGAGGGCCATCGAGGAGGTTTATCCAGGCTGTGTAGTGAATTTGGGAACAGGGATACCAAATGATGTGATAGGAAATATCAGCAATGAGGAGGGTATAAACGATGATATTATGATTACTGTAGAATCTGGAATATATGGCGGCGTTCAGGCTGGGGGGATTGACTTCGGCATTGGCCAGAATTTGTATGCCATGATCGGGCACCATGAACAGATGGATTATTATAATGGAGCAGGCGTAGACGTTACCTTTATGGGGTTTGGAGAACTGGATGGGGAGGGGAATGTAAATGCTACAAAAATGGGGCCGAGATGCACGGGATGCGGAGGTTTTATTGATATCACGCAGAATGCAAAAAAAGTAGTATTCTGCGGAACCTTTACTGCAAGTGGCTGTGAATTTTCATTTGAAAACAATAAACTCACGATTGTAAAAGAAGGAAAAATCCGAAAGATGGTATCCAGAGTTGCACAGTATTCATTTAATGGAAAGCTTTCAAGGAGCAATAATCAGGATGTTTACATTGTGACAGAGCGGGCAGTATTTAAGCTGGCCCCAGAGGGCGTCGTGCTGATAGAGATTGCGCCGGGAGTGGATCTTCAGAAACAGGTACTGGATATGATGGATTTTCAGCCAATTGTCAGTGAAAATTTAAAGGTGATGGATGGGGCATTATTTAATAAAGATGCTGTTGGAATGAGAGATATGATACTTGCAAAATAAAAAATTAATTAGGAGGCAGAAAAATGAGATTGGAGAATAAGGTAGCTATTGTAACTGGAGCGGGCAGGGGACTCGGCAGAGGGATCGCGGAAAAACTGGCGCAGGAGGGGGCGAAGGTCGTTGTAGCTGACATGGCCCCGGCGGATGAGACGGTGGCGGCCATTAAACAAGCCGGAGGCACTGCCAGCAGCTTTACTGTAAATGTGGCAAAACAAGAAGAGGTGCAGGCTCTTGTTAAATTTGCAGTAGATACATATGGGACATTGGATATTATGGTGAATAATGCAGGGATCAACCGTGATGGTATGCTGCATAAAATGCCGGTTGAAAATTGGAATATTGTCATAGACGTTGATCTTACAGGCACATTTTATGGAACCCAGGAAGCAGTCAAATATATGCGGGGTAAGGGGTATGGGCGTATTATAAACATTTCTTCAGGAAGCTGGCTGGGCAATATCGGCCAGGCCAATTATGCAGCCGCAAAAGCTGGAGTTGTAGGCCTGACAAAAACCGCAGCCAGGGAAAATGCCCGTAAGGGGATTACATGTAATGCAATTTGCCCTGGATTTATAGAGACAGACATGACATTAAAGTTAAAAGAAGTGAATGACGGGGCGGCATGGGAAAGCATGATGCAGAGAATTCCTGCGGGATACGCTGGAAAACCAGCAGATGTAGGAAATATGGTAGCTTTTTTGGCGTCAGATGACGCGTCATATATTACGTCGGAAGTCATCAATGTAGGCGGCGGCATGATTGTTTAGAGGAGGTAATACAGTGAAGGTTGCAGTTATTGGAGCCGGCCTGATGGGAAGCGGCATCGCCCAGACTTGTGCACAGGCCGGGTATGAGGTGAAGAATATTGATGTATTTGAGCCAGCTATAGAAAAAGCGAAAGCTGGGATTGAAAAACTGTTTGCAAAAAAAATTGCTAAGGGCAGCATGACTGAAGAGCAGAAGAATGAAATCTTTTCCAGGATGACATACAGCAGCAATATGGAGGATGTAAAAGGGGCAGAGATTATAATAGAGGCAGTACCGGAGAAGATTGAGCTGAAAAAATCTGTCTTTGAACAGCTGGATAAAGTTGCAGATGAAGAGACAGTGATTGTCTCAAACACATCGGGTTTAAGTATTTCGGAAATGGCGGCAGTGACGATGAGGCCTCATAAGGTGATGGGCGTCCATTTCTTCTACCCGGCGCCGGTTATGAAACTGGCGGAACTTGTGCGGGGAATCGCTACAGATGATGATACATATAACAAAGTAAGAGATTTTGCGGTCAGCATAAAAAAAACAGTAGTAGACGCACCTGAATATCCTGGATTCATTGTAAACCGTATTTTGGTGCCAATGCAGAATGAGGCGGCCTTTATGGTGATGGAAGGATGCAAACCAGAGGACGTAGATACAGCTATGAAGCTGGGGGCAAACCATCCCATGGGACCGCTGGAGCTGACAGATTTTGTGGGAATTGATGTCATGCTGGCCACTATGACGGGATTGTACAATGGATTCCATGATAGTAAGTATAGGCCATGCCCCTTGCTTGAGACAATGGTAAAAGCAGGGCACCTGGGGAGAAAAACAGGCCAGGGATTTTATAGGTACGACAAATAATCAGAAGATTCTGAAAACGGAGGGCAAAGGGGACAGTCCCTTTTGCAAAAGGGACAGACCCCTTTGAACATGAAAGGAGATATTAAAATGAGAGATGTAGTTGTAGTTAGTGGTGTGAGGCTTCCTGTAGGAAATTTTGGCGGCAGTTTAAAGGATATTTCTGCCATTGATATGGGTGCTATGGTGGTAAAAGAAGCAGTAAGCCGTGCAGGTATCCAGCCGTCTGATGTGGATGAGGTTATTATTGGCCAGGTAGGGGAGATAGCCGAAAATGGGTTTGTTGCCAGGGCAATAAGCTTGAAAGCTGGTATGCCAAAGGAGACTACTGCGTATTCAGTAAACCGCCAATGTGGTTCCAGCCTCCAGTCTATAGCAGAGGCTGTGATGGAAATTCAGACGGGCCAGGCAGATGTGGTTGTGGCAGGAGGCTCAGAGAATATTTCTCAGCTTCCATATTATGTGAAGGATGCCCGCTGGGGAGCCAGAATGGGGCATAAAACATTCGAGGATGGCGTGATTGACATTTTGACATGGCCGTTGGACGGAAACCATAATGGTGTAACTGCTGAAAATGTGGCAACTAAATATAATGTTTCAAGAGAAGAACAGGATCAGTTTGCCCTGCGGAGCCATCAGAGGGCATGTGCCGCAATTAAAGATGGAAAATTTAAGGACGAGATACTTCCAGTGGAATTAAAGGATAGAAAAGGAAATGTAACTGTATTTGATACAGATGAGGGGCCAAGAGATGGGCAGACCATGGAAAGGCTTGCTAAGCTCCGTCCATGTTTTGTTAAAGATGGAACAGTTACAGCGGGAAACTCTTCCAGTTTAAATGATGGTGCAGCAGCGGTTGTTGTTATGGCAAAGGAGAAAGCTGAGGAATTAGGTGTTGTTCCGAAGCTAAAAATAGAAGGCTATGCAGTATCGGGATTTGATGCAGAACTGATGGGATATTCACCTAAGTTTTCAAGTGAAAAGCTGGCTGCCAAGTTAGGCTTGGATTTAACACAAATTGATATGTTTGAGATTAACGAAGCATTTGCAAGCCAGGCTTATGCGGTGAGCAGGGATTTAGGCCTGGATCCTGAAAAAGTAAATATATATGGAGGCGGAATCTCTATTGGACATCCGATTGGGGCTACTGGGACAATCCTGGCAGTCAAGGTACTATATGAATTGATGCGTACAGATAAGAAAGATGCGATGATTAGCATGTGTATTGGCGGAGGCCAGGGAATATCTATGTACTTCACAAAATGTTAAAGATAAATACCTTCCTTTAATGGGGCAGGGACTGCAGTGCGTTGTGCTGCAGTCCCTGCCCTCTTTTAGGAGCGAAATATATAAAATTCTTATACCTTATCGGACATAGTCCGCCCGCCCCCTTGGGGCCTGCTTTAAGGGGTGCCCTTTGGGTATACCTTATCGGACATAGTCCGCCCGCCCCCTTGGGGCCTGCTTTAAGGGGTGCCCTTTGGGTATACCTTATTGAACATTAACAGTTCAATAAGTGTAACCTTATCGGACACAGTCCGCCCCCCCTTTGGAGCCTGCTTTATGGGGGTGCCCTTTAGACATGGAAAATTAGATATGGAATTATGGAAAATGTATGGTTCTTGAAGTTTATGTAATAATAGTGTACATTTGTAATTAGGAAGACGGAGAATTTCCGGTATGTTTTGGAAGGAGAAGACCAGATGAAAAAGTCAGATGAGAAATACCAGGCATATGTACAGATTTTAAAGGAGGAGTTGGTTCCTGCAATGGGGTGTACGGAACCCATCGCTCTTGCCTATGCGGCGGCCAAGGCAAGGGAAATACTTGGATGTCTGCCGGAACGTGTGCATATTGGGGCAAGCGGGAGCATTATTAAAAATGTAAAGAGTGTGATTGTGCCTAATACAGATCATTTAAAAGGGATTCCAGCCGCTGCTGTAGCGGGCATTATTGCAGGCAGGCCGGAGAAAGAGCTGGAAGTAATTTCAGAAGTGACCCGGGAAGAAGTGGAAGAGATGCGGGAGTTTCTAGAGGAGAAGGAAATTCGGGTTGAACATATAGATAATGGGATAACATTCGATATTATTGTCACAGTTTCGGCCGGCGAATCTTATGTCCAGGTAAGAATCGCAAATTACCACACAAATATTGTGTATATTGATAAGGATGGGGAAATCCTTCTTGATATTCCCGTCAAGGGAGAGTCCGAGGAAGGCCTGACTGACAGAAACATTCTAAATGTGGAGGATATATGGGACTTTGTTCAGACTGTGGATATTGAAGATATTAGAGAAATACTGCAGAGGCAGGCAGATTATAACACAGCCATTGCGGAAGAAGGGTTAAAGGGAAATTATGGCGCCAATATAGGGCAGGTCATCCTGGATACTTATGGGAAAGATGTGAGGAGCAGGGCAAAGGCTATGGCTGCCGCTGGGTCAGATGCCAGGATGAATGGATGTGAACTTCCGGTTATCATTAATTCGGGGAGTGGAAATCAGGGTATGACTTGCTCTTTGCCTGTCCTGGAGTATGTCAAAGAACTTGGGGCGGATAAAGAGAAAATGTACCGTGCGCTGGCCCTATCGAATTTGGTTGCTATTCATCAGAAAACTGGAATCGGACGTCTGTCGGCTTACTGCGGTGCTGTCAGCGCAGGAGCAGCGGCAGGGGCCGGCATTGCCTATTTGTGCGGCGGGGGTTACAATGAGATTGCCCATACGGTAGTCAATGCCCTGGCTATCGTGTCCGGCATGGTCTGCGATGGGGCAAAGGCATCCTGTGCAGCGAAGATAGCTTCCTCAGTAGATGCAGGAATATTGGGTTATAATATGTATGTCCGGGGGCAGCAGTTTTATGGTGGGGATGGAATCATTACAAAAGGTGTGGAAAATACAATTCAAAATGTAGGCCGCCTTGGAAAAGAGGGCATGCGTATGACAAACGAGGAAATTATTAAAATTATGGTTGAGTAGCAGGCGGGATTAAGGAGGAAAGATATGAATCTGGAAAATGAGTATCTGTTGGTGGAAATTGCGGATAAAGGTGCAGAGGTCGTGAAGATTTATGATAAGCAGAAGGCGGTTGATGTGCTCTGGGAGGGAAATCCGGCTTTTTGGAAAAGACATTCCCCTATTTTATTTCCAAATGTAGGGAAAAACTATAAAAATACCATCCATATCCAGGGGAAAGAGTATCCATCTTCCCAGCATGGTTTTGCCAGAGATCATGTATTTACATGTGTGAAATCTGATGAAAGCCAGGGGATTTTTTTGCTGTGTTCAAACGAGGAGACAAAGAAAGTATATCCGTTCGACTTTGAATTATATATATCTTATATATTAGAAGGAAAAACACTTAGTATCCAATGGGAGGTTAAAAACCCTACTGCAGAGCCGGTTTATTTTACAATAGGCGGGCATCCGGCTTTTCGTTTTTCAGGAAAAGAGGAAAGGAAAGAGGATTATTGCCTGTTTTTTCCGAAGAAAGAGAAACTTCAGTATATACTAATTAATCCGGAGTCTGGGACTGCCTGTGTGGAGAGGATATATGAACTGGAATTGAATAAAGGCATGTATCCATTGAGCGAAGAAATGTTTTCTAAGGATGCATTGATTTTTGATAATGGACAGATCGGGGAGGCCTGGATTTGCCATAAAGACGGAAGGCCTTATGTAGGACTTCGCTGTGAGGGATTCCCTAATTTTGGCATATGGTCAGTGGAAGGCGCCCCCTTTATCTGTCTGGAGCCATGGGCCGGCCGGTGTGATAACCATGGATTTGAAGGGGATATTTCAGAGAAACCTGGAATGAACCGGGTGGACGGACATGGGACTTTTAAGAAGCAATATCAGATTGTGGTCGCTTGAGCTAAATCCATATATACTTAAAAGGCCCCATTTCACTCATGCCTTAAAGGGAGGAGGACTCAGGGCAACAAGATATGCTTTGGATAGCTTGATGTTTATTTCCGCGGGCAACGAGCCAAGGGGACTTGTTTACATGTCTATTTGGCGACTGCCGCAAGTGTCTAATACCCCGATGCTTGCATCGCTGCAGGTTTGATGCCCCGTATGCTTGCATCGGGGTATTAGACTTAAGAATAACTTGACGAAGATTAGGCAGATTACTATGAAGTAGAATCCATGTAATCTGCCTTTTCTGTTTGTATTTATTTTTGGAATTGTAAATAAACATTTCAAGATAGAAAAATTTGCAGCCATAGGAAAACGGAATAAGCAGTAGAGTCTTTGCATACATTGTAAAAACAATGTTCGCAGGGGGATTTTTTTGAAAGATTATATTGAAGAAAGAGCCGTGGAGATCGCTGATTATATTATAGAAAATAATGCCACGGTGCGGCAGACGGCAAAGCAGTTTGGGATAAGTAAAAGTACTGTACATAAGGATGTAACTGAGCGTCTCCTTCAGATTAATCCTGCACTGGCTGGTGCGGCACGAAAGGTTTTGGACATGAACAAATCCGAACGGCATATTCGTGGAGGGTTGGCTACCCGGGAAAAATATCTGCATCAGCATTAGACATGTGATATAATATTATCATATGTTTAATAATTTACTGTTTCTGCCTGAGAGTCCCGCTTGGTGGTGTGTTTCGGTTAAATTTGATCGACGTAGTACTATTACGTTCTGTAAATTTAGCCGAAACATACCACTAATTGGGACAATCAGCCAGACATATCAATCATTATACAAACTGGGTATACCTTATTATGCTGTACGGACTGCATTTTGCCTACAGCAGTTTACGGAATCGGGATATACAGAGGAAAGAGATGAAAATAACATATCAAAAAACAGATGCATTGGACAGGCAGAGAGCGGATATAGTGCAAGACTGCTGTCTTTTAGAAACTTCAAGGTGTAATTCTGAAAAGTACGGACAGATCCAGGGGGCGCCTTTATGAGAAGAGTGAGAACTTTAAGAAGAAGGCTGACTTTAGGGGTTCTAATGGCGGCCCTTGTTCCTGTATGTATTTTTGCTTTTGTTTCGCAATTCCGTCTGAAGAGCAGCCTGGATGATAATATGTATAGTCAAGTTTACAGTAATCTCCGCAGTTCCGGGAGAAGCCTGGATATGGTGCTGGATAAATATGGTACAGTGCTATATGATATGTGCACAGACGATATACTTGCCGCTGATATAAAAGCCATATTAGACGGACAGGATGATTTGGGCGTTAAGAGCAGCCTTTCTTATAAACTGAGCCGTGTATGCAGCCGCACATCTGGGACTGCGGGAATCACACTGCTTCTGGACAACGGAGAAATACTTTTTTATGACAGGTTAAATTCCTCATCCTCCAGGAGTACATGGGCCAGTCAAGTCAGGGTTCCAGAGTTTGAAGGGGAGAAACTGTACCAGGGAAATACAGTTCCAGTGACTGCAAATAATAGGAGCGTTTATTTGTTTCAAATAGGGATGCGGATTACGGATTACAGAAATGGCCATAAAGAGCTGGGGACTGTAGTAATCAGTATTGAGCAGGAGCAGGTGGAGAATGCAATCACCCCAGGCGGGGACGGCTCTGTATATCTTTTGGACCAAGGCACGGTGATAAGTTCACCGGATACAGATGACATAGGGAAGAAATTCGATTCGGTTAAAAATACAGACGCCAATCATTATGCGTCTGTCATAAATGAGGAGAGTGGGTTCACTATATGTCATGAGCAGCCTTTGGAGGAATATAGGCATACCATGTGGGGGCAGGTGGCTTTTCTCTTTGCTATTGCCGTTATGTCATGTGTAGTTATGATGTTTCTGATTTTTCAGCTTACTAAACCATATCTGTCTGCAGTAGATAGTTTGGTGGATGCTATGAATAAAGTTGAGGAGGGCGACTTTACAGCCAGTGTGGAGGTTCCGGAGAGTATGCCCAGGGAAATACGGAAAATAGGGGTTGGTTTTAATGAAATGGTCCTTCATATTGATAGTCTGCTGGGGCAGGTGAAAACAGCGTCCGCTGAGCAGAGGGCAGCTGAACTGTCAGTCCTGGAGGCACAGATTGATCCGCACTTCCTGTATAATACACTAGATACAATTAACTGGAAAGCAATTGAGAATGAACAGTACGATATCAGTGAACTGGTGGGGGCCCTGGCAGATATTCTGCGCTATACTGTGAAAAATGCTGGAGGTATGACCACCCTAAGGCAGGAGATGGGATGGCTTGACCATTACATTCTGCTTCAAAGTGCGAAGCTGGGGATGCCTTTGATAGTTGAAAAAAACGTATCCGAAGAAATCATGGGATATAAAATCCATAAACTTTTGCTGCAGCCATTTCTGGAAAATGCCATGAAACATGGTTTCCCAGGGAAAATAGGAAAATATAAAATTTACATTACTGTACGTTTAAGCTGTGGGCAGATGCACTTTATTATAGAAGATAATGGAAAAGGAATCCCGAGAGAGATGCTGCTTAGGCTCAATGATGAGAATTTCCAACCAGATGGCCACGTGGGGATTATAAACGTAAGGAGACGGCTTAAACTTTATTATGGGGATGAGGCGACAGTTTATTTTGAGAGCTCCCTGGGAAGTTATACGAAAGTACATTTGTTCATTCCGGAGAAAGGAGATATTAAATGCGAATTGTAATTGTAGAAGATGAGGCGCCAATCAGAGAGGGGATTGCCAAAATTCTGCATAAAATCAATCCTGAATATGAGCTGGCAGGAAAAGCCGCGGATGGGGAAGAAGGATACCAACTGATTAAGAATATAGAGCCTGACCTTGTTATTATGGATATACGTATGCCTAAGATGGACGGCCTTACAATGCTGGAGAAATTAAGGGCAGAGAATAACCAATGCAAAGTTTTAATCTTATCCGCTTATTCTGATTTTAATTATGCCAGACAGGCCATAGAGCTCCATATTGACAACTATCTCCTGAAACCCGTAAAAATACACGAGTTAAAACGTGCTCTCCAGCAAGTTGAGGAAGTCCTTGAGAAGGAGGAGGGTAGAGAATATGTATTTACAGCTGATAGCATTATACTGGGATGCCTTTATGGTCAGCTGAAGCCGAACAAGACATTAGAAATGATGACCAGAGAAAAATACGGGTTTTCACTGGAGGACCCAGGTGAGGTATTTGTTCTATGGCTGGGAAATGGTTATGAAAAGCAGAAGGCAGATGCCAGGCAGTTATTGGAGGAAGTAGATGCACATTCATTGAAATTTGCTTCCTGTATTATAGAATCGGACAGCTGGCAAATGCTGATTATGGTATTGTACAGAATATCCCCGGGGGAATCCCATTATAGTTACTTTCAGAATTCAGTGGTGCCTATGCTATGCAGCAACCTGAAGGAGCCTGTGGTATGTATCTGGAGTAGTATGGATAAGATATTGGACTTGCCAGAGGCAGTCCGTAAAATACGTGGGGACAGGGAATGGAATCTCCTTTTTGAAAAAGGAACTTTGATTTGCAGTGAAGATGCGGGGAAAGTAAAGACAGTTCCTCTTAAGCATCCTGCTGAACTGGAGGACAAAGCATGCCGGGCAGCCAGAAAAGGGGACCGGGAAGGGATTGGAGAATGCTATAAGATGTTATTTGCCTATTATCATGAAGCACCTCATCTGCCTTCGGACATAAAACAATCTGTTATACATTTTAGCTGGGCAGTGGTGAATGCTTATAATGAGACAAAAAAGGTGGGGGCGGACCTGCGGATACAGAATATACTGCAAAGCATAGTAGAGGCTGTGAGCTGGGAGCAAATCAGGAGAAGCCTTGAAGAATTCTTTGAAATATTAAATGTGAATGTGGCAAAGCAAGAGGAAGTTCCCATGAATGTACTGGTGCAGAAAACCCAGCAGATGATTAAGCGGTATTATGACCAGGGGATTACCCTGGAGGAGATTGCAAATAAACTTTTTGTTTCTGAGGAATATCTAAGTACTCTTTTTAAAAAGGAGACAGGAGTTACATTTTCAGAGACTATACGTAAATATAGGATAGAGAAGGTGAAGGAGCTGTTGCTGGATACTCATTTGAAGTTAAATCAGATAGCAGAGCTTGCAGGATATTCAGATCCTAAATATATGAGTAAGGTATTTAAAGAAGAAGTTGGAATGCTCCCGAATGAGTTTAGGAAGGAGACTCATTAAAATATTCTACCTTTTTCAAAAATTTCTACCTTGTCAATGGAAAATTTTGTGCTATGATGTCGTTAATCCAAAAAAAGGATTATTCTGGGATATTTGGTGCAGGGTTTGACTGGAAATATAGGGACCTGTTGGGGAGAATCAAATACAGCAGGAGAGCCTATGGGGACAGAAACCAGATATCAATGGGAGACAGGTAAAGAAATTTTGAGAAGGAGAGGTAATAATGAGTCAGTTAATGATTACATTCAGCAATCCTGAAGAAGTTCTTGATTTTGTAAACAGAGTAGCAAAATATCCCTTTGATATGGATATGAAGAGAGGCAGGTTTGTAGTAGATGCAAAATCTATTTTAGGCATAATGAATCTGGGATTTAACCATCCAATCGAGTTAAAAATCTACGAAGAAGATTGCGAGGATCTCAAAAAAGAGATCTCCAAATATAGGGCGGCATAGCCAAAATAGTATATCTGCATATTTCTATCATGAATGGCAGAAGCTATTGTTTTAATCAGTTGCAGTTAATTACTTGTTTCCTTAATCTCCTCAGCGTATAATAACGTTGAGGAGCTTTTTATATTTTGGAGGGATGAGCATATCTTAATATAAGTAGGTTTTCCTTCAGAATGTGTGGCTCAATAATAGATTTTGAAATGGAACCGGGATTTCAAGAGAGGGGAGGTGAAGAGACTGGTGCAGAATAGATGGATTCTCAAATCCTTGGGCGGACATTATTTGAGATGATAATTTATTTGCGGCAGTCCCTTTATTTTGGAGGAAGGATTTATGCAAAAAGCGAAAATGGAGGGAAAAAGTGCTTATTTATTTGATAATAAGGCATTAAGAGCTTTGATTATACCGCTGCTCATTGAACAGCTGCTTGCGGTAATGGTAGGTATGGCAGATTCCATTATGATAGCCAGTGTGGGGGAAGCAGCCGTATCCGGCGTTTCATTGGTAGACAACATTATGGTATTATTCATTAACGTTTTTGCGGCCCTGGCTACTGGAGGGGCAGTCGTTGCGGGGCAGTACCTGGGGCAGAAGAATGATGATTTTGCCTGTAAGGCGGCCAATCAGATTGTGTGGTTTATCACGATAGTAGCCGTGGGGATTATGGCCTTAATCTATATAGGGAAATGGTTCATTTTACATGTGGTCTTTGGAGCCATAGAGGCAGATGTCATGGCCCATGCAAATACATATCTGATAATTGTTACTGCTTCTATCCCTTTTATGGCCTTATATAATGCGGGGGCGGCAATATTCCGTGCTATGGGGAATTCTAAGATTTCTATGCAGGTGTCCATTATTATGAATATGATTAATATAGGCGGGAATGCATTGCTTATATACGGTTTACATTGGGGGACTGAAGGTGTGGCGATCCCAACTCTTTTATCAAGGATTATAGCCGCAGTCTTGATTACAGCTCTGCTCAGCAATCAAAAGTGGAAGCTGCATATAGCTAAAAGTATTCATTATCGTCCGGATTGGCGCATGATCCGCAGGATACTAGCTATAGGGGTGCCGAATGGACTAGAGAACAGCATGTTTCAATTGGGGAAAATATTAGTACTTAGCCTTGTATCAACATTTGGTACCTATGCGATTGCGGCTAATGCTGTAAGTAATGCAGTTGCCCTGTTCCAAATACTTCCCGGGATGGCTTTGAATCTGGCTATCACGTCTGTTATTGCACAATGCGTGGGGGCAGGAGATTATGAGCAGGTTCATTACTATACAAAGAAGCTGATAGGAGTTGCATACGCACTGATTTGGTTTACAAATGCAGTGATATTTTTACTTCTTCCGATTATTTTAAGGGTTTACAATCTGTCAGATCTGACAGCAGAGACGACCAGGCAAATCCTATATTTCCATAGCATAAGCTGTATGCTTGTGTGGCCATTGTCATTCTCCGTGCCATCTACTCTGCGCGCCGCAGGGGATGCCCAGGTTACTATGGTTATCTCCATAGCATCAATGTGGATATTCCGAATCATATTCAGTTATATTCTAGGACGGTATATGGGTATGGGAGTGTTCGGAGTATGGGTGGCTATGGTAATAGATTGGTGTTTCCGGGCAGTTTGTATGATGACGCGGTACCATAGAGGAAAGTGGAAATTGAAAAAAACGATTTAAAATACGTTAAGTTGAGGACGTAACCTTTTGGACAAAGGCTACGTCCCTAATTTAATTTAGTGGTGTACCTAATTGGAAAAAACCTTGTAAATCTGCAGGCGCTACATTATAATATGTTAGTAAATCTTAAACTGAGTTGGACATTAGGGCGTGGATAGGAGGCAGATTTTGAGAAATGAATTAGTGATTGTCCTGGATTTTGGAGGGCAGTATAATCAGTTAGTTGCCAGGCGTGTGAGAGAGTGTAATGTATATTGTGAAATCTATTCATATAATATGGATATTGAGAAAATTAAGGAGTTAAACCCCAAGGGTATTATTTTGACGGGAGGGCCTAATAGTTGTTATGAGACGGACTCACCAACATATTCCCGTGAGTTGTTTGAGCTGGGAATCCCGGTTCTTGGATTGTGCTATGGTGCACAGCTTATGATGCATGTGCTGGGAGGTAAAGTGGAGCGGGCAAAGGTTCGGGAATATGGAAAAACCGAAGTGTCTATTAGTAAAGCGGATTCAGAAATTTTCACAGGTGTAAATACTCCTACAGTTTGCTGGATGAGCCATTTTGATTATATTTCGCAGGTTGCCCCTGGGTTTGAGGTTACGGCTTTTACTGCTGATTGCCCTGTGGCTGCGGCTGAGAATAAAGACAACAGCCTATATGCTGTACAGTTCCATCCTGAAGTGCTCCACACAGTGGAAGGAACGAAAATGATTAATAATTTCGTGAAAGATATATGTGGCTGTGCGGGAGACTGGAAGATGGATGCATTTGTTGAGGAAACGATACAGAGCATTCGAAAAAAAGTGGGGAAAGGGAAGGTTCTTTGTGCACTCTCCGGTGGGGTGGACTCATCAGTGGCAGCAGTGCTGTTGTCAAAGGCAGTAGGGGCACAGCTTACTTGTGTATTTGTTGATCATGGATTGCTGAGAAAAAATGAAGGCGATGAGGTGGAAGCAGTATTTGGGTCAGATGGATTGTACGATTTAAATTTTATCCGGGTCAATGCGCAGGATAGATTTTATCAGAAGTTAGCGGGTATAGCAGAACCCGAAGAAAAGCGCAAAATCATTGGTGAGGAGTTTATCAGGGTATTTGAAGAAGAGGCACGGAAAATAGGGACCGTTGATTTTCTGGTACAGGGAACTATATATCCGGATGTAGTGGAGAGCGGCCTGGGAGGAGAATCAGCAGTGATTAAATCTCATCATAATGTGGGTGGTTTACCGGATTATGTTGACTTTAAAGAAATAATTGAACCTTTGAGGGATTTATTTAAGGATGAAGTGCGTAAAGCAGGACTTGAGCTTGGTATACCAGAAAAACTTGTATTTAGACAGCCATTTCCAGGGCCGGGATTGGGAATCAGAATCATAGGCGAGGTGACGGAAGAAAAGGTCAGGATTGTACAAGATGCCGATGCCATATACCGGGAGGAAATGGATGCAGCAGGAATGGGCAAAAGTATCGGACAGTATTTTGCAGCTTTGACCAATATGCGGTCTGTAGGGGTCATGGGAGATGAGAGGACATATGACTATGCAGTGGCTTTAAGAGCTGTGAGCACGGTTGATTTTATGACTGCTGAATCAGCGGAAGTGCCCTGGGAAGTGTTGCATAGAGTCACAAGCAGGATCGTGAATGAAGTAAACCATGTGAATAGGGTCATGTACGATTTGACTGGGAAGCCGCCTGGGACGATTGAATTCGAATAGCAGACAGAACCCCGGAGATGCTGATAGAATGGACACTTCCGGGGGTTTTATGCTGTTTGGCTTTAAAATGGCTCTAATTGTTTTCTGTGCAGTTATTCTCAGAATAATAGCGAAAGGCTTTCACAATATATTCGCTGCTTCCTGCGCCATGTTTTGTGTCAAATACTTTGCTTAGATAATCATTAGAATAGGTGTCAATCATCATTCGGCAGTAATTTTCCACACTGCCAACCAGAAGTTTAGAGGAGGTAGTCTGTGTGCCGGATATGATTTCCTCTACAATATTTTGAACCGGTTCTGAAGCAACATCTTCCCCTTTATGGGAAGCCAGCTTAAGAAACTTATCTTTTTTCAGCATCTCTTCTGGTATCTGTGAATACCAGTCTTCCATAATTTCAGAAAAATGTTCCAGATTGTGTTTCATCTCTTTGGTGTATTTTTCAATACTGCCAAACTGCTGGATGGCGAGTTTGGCCACATGGCCTTCATCATCTTTGATTTTCTGAATTAACAGATCAAAATTTTCAATACTTCCCCAGTGCTGGATGACAGCATCTGTCTGATTGGATTTAAAATCTTCCAAAGCATTGATATAATCCGACAGATCAAATTCTCTAAAGCTCATACAGTGTTCTCCTATCTCTAAGCGTTCGAGAAGCTGTATAAGTCCGTCAAGGCGATCGCGTTTCAGTAGGAACAGTTCTTTTTGCTTTTTGAAAGCGGCGATTCTGTCGAAATCTGGGTCCTCCAAAATTTGTTTTATTTCTTTTAGCAGAAATCCTAGTTCCTTAAAAAATAAGATCTGCTGCAAGATCTGTAATGCGTCATCATCGTACATCCGATATCCTGCTGTGGTAAGCTTGCTTGGTTTCAGCAGCCCGATTTCATCATAGTATTGAAGCGTCCGTATGCTGATACCAGTCAGCTTGGCAACCTGACTTATACTTTTCATTGAGATAGCTCCTTTCAGTACAGGGAAAACAGGAGTGACCGGTCGCATCTGTTATGTTTCCCTTGAGCAAAGAATACAGTATCACGCGGCGTGAGAGTCAAGGGAATTTGTAAAAATCATAATGCAAGACCACATTCAAAAGCGAGTACCATGTACTTTTCAGCATTGGAAAGTCCATACGAAGCTAAATCTCTTATATCCCATATATCAGAGCTGAGATTATCTGCACCGTACAAAAATTGGATAAAAGGTACATGGCGGTATTTTGCAACGGCCAGCATCGAAGCACATTCCATTTCTACGGCAATACAGTCCTCTTGTTTACGTTCCTGTATAAGTGGAAGAGTTTCTCTGTAAATTGCGTCTGAAGTCCAGGTTTTTCCTTTTATATAAGGATAACCGCAATTTGATAAAACTCTTTCCAGTATCTTGACAGAATGTGGATCTGCCTCAATCTCCGGCGAGGGCACTATATAATGATAGCTTGTGCCCTCATCCCGGATGGCAGAAATGGGAATAATAAGTTTGCTTTTTACGTTGTCATCGTCCAATACTCCGCATGAGCCGAATAAAACAAACTTCTTAGCACCCATAGCAACAATTTCTTCAAATCCAACAACACAGGCAGGTGCTCCTACTCTGGATAGATAGAAAGCAATGTCTGTATCTTTATAATGGATTTTGTAAACCGGTATGACACCATTTGCAGTATAGAGTTCTGCAATCTTTTCGGTACTGTCCAGTGAAGAGAATTTTTGAATAATATTCTCAGAAAACGTAGAAACACATATCTCTGGGAAATCATCAATTTTTTTCGTTGTATCAGAGGGACTGAATAAAGCAGGTTCTAAAATATTTGTTTGTTGAAATATAGTATTCAAGTTACGCACCTCCCATTTCTTCGTTTTTGCAAATTTAGCCAGCCGGTCATTGATTGCCGGGTGGTTAAAACGAATATAGATTATCTTCAGGAATGAGATTTCCATCTTCATCTCCGTTAATCTCCATATCTATTTACTCGTCCATTTTTAAATGTAAGGTAAGCACATCAGAAGCAATTTCTATATTAAAATCCGTAAAAACATTGATGCTTATGCCTGAAGCATTTGAAATTTTAAAAGCTGATCGGGTTTGGGATTACGGCTGCCTAGATCATATTTGCGGATTGTGGTTCCGTCTATGCCAGCCGGTTCTCCTAACATATTTTGTGAAATTTCCCGTATATTTCGGAATGCTTTCATCTTTTCTCCTACTGTCATAAGTTGGCTCCTTTCAGAGTGAATACAAATAATAGGGACATTATATAGATTTCGTGACTTATATTACAGGGAGTAAACAGGGACTTGATACAAAGGTGCCTTTAAAGCAGGCATTGACAGTTCTTAGATTCAAAGGGTCTCGTTACGAATGAAAATCACTTGGGGACGGCGTACACACACTGGAATGTACTCAGATAGTACGTGTGTAAATAGTAAATACGAAACAAAAAGGAGATACAGGATCGGAGGATCGAGGAGATGCAGGGGACTTCTAGGAGGAGAGAGACAAAAACTTCAAAGCACAGAAGAAGATATCCGCACTTTCCTCGGGGAACTCAATTCTAAGTAATGAAATTCAGTAGAAAAGCGAGACAATCATATTACAGTACGAGAGAATTGAGAGAATGACGGAAAGCAATCTGACCTTAAAAAAGAGCGAACGGTTGGAGAAGAAAAACAGCGGACTGAAGCAGAGCCAGCAAAAAAGCAAGGAAAGAAGCCAAAGTCACGTTATTTGGTGTTAAAAATAATGGGACAAGAGAGAGGGATGTAATTAAAACTGAATAAGTAGAAAAAAGTAAAAATCTGTCTGACTTGGATTTAGCAAATGATGAGAAAAACATTGCTATTATTCGCGGTATAGATTAAAATATCGTTTGGAAGGAGTACGACATTATGGAATATTTAACTATTCAGGAATTTACAGATAAATGGAATATAAGTAAAAGGCGGATTCAAGTATTATGTAGAGCGGGTCGAATAAATGGGGCAAAGATGATAGGCAACATGTGGGTTATCCCTGAGAATGCAACCAGACCATCTGACGCAAGGACAAAAAGCCCTACAGTAAAAAATATGGATACGAAAGATTCTGAAGTTAGAAGAGCATTAAAAAAATTATTAAAGTCGCTATATAGGATTGCAGAAAATTTAACGGATGTAGAAGCTGATAAAAAGCTTTATGTGTTGGTTTCAATTGCAGTAGGGCTTTGTGGCTATTATATTGGGGAGGATTCTCTGAGTGAAAATATTAAAAAGAAAATTAGCTCAGATCTTACGGGACAGGAAGAGTCATTCGCTAATGAGGATATTTTGAGAGAAATTTTCGCATTTATAAGTCGATATGAGGAAGATAGGGAATTAGATAATTTATTATCGTGGGCTTACCAATACTCTAACAAAATAGTAAAGGGCAATGTATATAGCCAGACACAGTTTTTTACGGAAAAGTATATGATTGACTATCTTGTAGGTAACATTTCGGAGATACAGTATGCTGATAAGATAGTTGATCCATGTACTGGCGGAGGGAATTTTCTTGTTGAATGTTATGAGGCCTTGTGTGGAGAATGTGGAATAGAGAAGGCAGAGTCTAATGTTATTGTAAATGCTGATAAATTATACGGATATGATATTGACTGCAATATAACAAGAGTTGCACTTGTAAATGTCAGATTGAGAGCATTAGCAATTCTAAGTCGCAATTTTGATCGTGTTTCATTTGGGATTTGGGAGAATATAAAGCCACATATCTATAAGTCTGCATCTAAGGACGAGATTTGTGGTTCTTTAGCAGTAAATGATAAGGGCGTGGTAGATATTATTACAGGTGTAAAGACTACAATATTAAAAGCCTTGGGCGGGGCAGATATCATTCTAACAAATCCTCCATTCGCAACAATAAAAGGGATGAAACAAGAGCAGAAGGATTTTTTGAAAGAAAATTATCCCGATGCTAACTGTGATATGTGTGTTTCATATTTCGATGCGATTTATAAAATGTTAAAAGAGGATGGATTCTGCGGGATTGTGTCTCAAAATGCTTGGATGCATTTGAAAACGTTTAGAGAAATCAGAACAAGGATTACAAATCAATACAAAATTATAAGCATTGTGAATCTTGGCTCTGGAGCTTTTCTTGATCTTAGTGGAGAAAAGTCGAATGTTGCATTGATGATATTAAATAAAAGTGTAGACAAGAACAATAAGATTCGAGTGGCTGATTTAGGTAATTTATCACTAACTGAAAAAAGAAAGGTACTGTTTAAGAATGAAAAGTTCATAGAAATTTTACAGCAGAATATTGACGGAATAAATGGATATGATTTTTCAGAAAATGGGACATTAAAGAACATAAGTGAATCAGAGTTAACATATAAGAATATTGGAGTTCCGATGCAAGGCACATCTACTGGAAATGCTAAAGAATTAGTGGGATATTTTTGGGAACATTTTGGTGATGATGCTTGGGTTAGTGTTAGTAATGGAGGTGGTTACTGCAGGTGGCAGGGGTTAAATGATAGTGTAGTGAAGTGGGGAATAGATGGAGAATATATTAAAGCGCAGAAGGACTCAGCTCTAAGAAATGTCAAATATTTTCCAGAAACTCAGATGGTTTTCAGTGATACTGGAACAGCAGGACTTAATGTGAGGGTTTTGCTTGACAATCAGATATTCATTGCGTCAGGACCTGGAATAAGGATAACAGACGGAAATGAGTATGCACATCTTGCTTTGTTAAATTCAAGACTTGCGGCTTACTGTGTTAGGATGATGTCGCCTAAACTTACAATAGCAGCAGGATATATTGGTCAGATACCTATAACAAAAAATATTGGATCCTCAGTGGTATTAGAGAAAAATGCAAGGCTTTGCATAGAATTAAAGCAAAAACTATTATCAACCAGACCGAATAACTTTGAATACAATCCGGAATTTCTTGATCAAATTCCGAGTGAATTAGACATGGCAGCCTGGGGAATGCTCAATGAAGATTTGACCAATGAATTACTTAAACTTCAAATAGAAAGTAAAATTGATAGCTATATTTTTGAGGAGTATGGGTTCTCGGATGCTGATCAAGAACAGGTAGAAAAGGCAGTTGGCAAATGTGCTTATTGCATAACTGGAGTTGAGTCAGTAGATTTAATAAAGCTTGATAAGTACATGGAAAAATTGTTGGATGCGTCGTGCTGTTTGAAAAGGACAAGGGTGTCTGGCAACAGTTTGGGTTGTGATGGGATTATTGAATATTTATCGAAGGATTTGAGAGTTAATCCTGAAGTTATCGTAAAGAAAATTCAAGAAAATCCCTATGCAATGAAAATGGTACTTGGTAAATATAAAAAAATGATTCTCCATGATGTTGTACTAGACTGTTTGGGTTATAACACACATAGTGGTGTATCTGTTGAGTGCTGTGTGTTGAACGATGTGTTAGTATCTCTGAAGAACAAATTCAAGGACGAAATTGACTATAGAGCATGGGTAGAAAGTGATTTTAATCGGGTTCATTCAGAGATATTTAAGGGCACGCCATATTTATTATATGAAAATGGAGTGATTTGTAAGTATGATAGAAGAATTGCGAGTCAAGATTGCAAAATACGTAAATAAGAATGCGAATCTTAAATATTGGCAAGATATACGTGAATATTATGCAAGGTATTCATATTTAGCATTTGCTGCGATAATTACGTATAAACTAATAGGGGAGGCTTCGGCAAAAGATATACAAGAGATATTTATAGAAAATGGTTTTGAAAAATTGGAAAATATTGATTTCATAGTAAGTACATTAGATGCATCAGACTTTGTAGCTGAAGTCATGGAATCACTATCGGATATTAGCGCTTTGAATATAAATAATGTTTATCAAGGATTCTTATCAAGAGATTATGAATTGAAAGATGGCGTTTTCACATTTGAAGGAGGAAAAAATCACCGTGATGTTTTGGGTTCGTATTATACCCAGGAAAACTTTGCAAAAGAAATCGCAACAAAAGCAATAAATGATTTTATGATATTTTCAAATAAGGAGCAGATACGTATTGCAGATTTTTCATGTGGTGGAGGAGCATTTCTGGTATCAGCATGTGAAATATGCAATGAAAAAGGAATTTCTCAAGAGATTTATGGATATGATGTTGATCCAATAGCTGTAATGATAACCAGATATAGGCTATTTGATTTAATCGGGGATGCAAGCAATTCTGATAGGATTGTGTTAGGCAATCCTTTGATGAGAGCGGATAATGATCTCATATATGATATAAAATTTCAGAGTGCCCTTACAGGACATTTTTACAATAGATGTATGTCTGTGGCGCCTGTGAATAATATAGATATAGTGTTGGGCAATCCACCATGGGAAAAAATTCGATTTGAAGATAAGAAGTTTTTACGGCATTATTCTGGAGAGGATGCAATAGGAACAAAATCAGAAAGGGAAGCTTATCTAAAAGGAATTACAGAAGAAAATCTGCAGTATTACGAGGGATTTGTAAATGATTATAGACAAGTGAAAGATAGCATAAAAAAGGATCCTTTTTTTAGTGGCTCCAGCTGTGGAGAACTGAACACTTATGCCCTTTTTACAGAACTATGCTTGAAATTATTATCAGATGAGGGAATTGCGGGAATTATTATAAAAACATCATTACTTAAAATGCCAGTATACAGTACTTTCTTTGGAAATATGACAAGGGACGGGAACATTCGCGAGATTTATATGTTTGTAAACCGAAAGAAAATATTTAATATAGATTCCAGAGAAGAATTTTCTGTTATATATCTTGGTGCGGGCAAAAGCGAAGATATAGGGATAGCATTAGATTTGGATAAATATGAGGAGTTTGCGTCAAGAAAAAGGATATATGCATCACATCAATTGCTGAGAAAATTGAATCCAGATACAGGAATGCTGCCCAATATAAGCAATGGAGAGGAATTAAAATTTTTAATATCATTATATGACAATAATCAGATATTTGGTGCAACATATCCTGATTGTAAATTTGGAAGATTAGTTCATTTAACGAATCATTCAGACTACATAGTTAAGCATGAGGAACCTGGGTATTTACCAATTTATGAAGGGAAATTTATAGAGATATATACAGCCAAATTTGCAACTTTTGGAAATATGACAGATGATGAAAAATACAAAAATAAGGCATCTGCAAGAGCAATTGAAGATATTGAGGGCGATGAATATCCAGATGCTAGGTTTTTTATAGATGAAAATGCATGGAAGAATTTGTCAAAGAATTTTGAAAATGATTATATTGTAGCTTGGAGAAGTCTCACTTCAGCTACAAATAGAAGGACTATGTTGGCAACAGCTTTACCGCTAGTACCCGTATGCCAGTCAATACAATTGCTTCAGCTCACGAGAAAGCAAATGAGACATGTACTTGCGGTGTTTAATTCAATTGTGTTTGATTATATCGTGAGATTAAAAATGGTTGGACTTGATCTTACCCAAACTATTATAAGGCAAATTCCCGTACCTAAGGAGGAGAGGTATGAGAATATTATTATATTTAGTGGAGTAGAAGCATCGATAGAAGAGCACATCAACAGTCGAATAAAGGTATTGTATGCATCAGATAACCGGATGTCTGGATTATTTGATCATACGGATACTTATATGGTAAATTCATCGGGCAGAAAACAGATATTATCAGAGCTTGATAGTCTTGTTGCAATTTTGTATCGAATCAAACAGGAAGATTTGAGAAATATAGCGATAAGTTTTAACAAGTTTTATGATAAGAATGAGATAGAGGAGTTCTTTTAAAAAACTCCTCTCTGGATTATAACATGCCATATGCTTTTGAAGCGGTGCTGCTTCCGTTACGTGCCCAGACACGGCTTAAAGTTTTAAGTCGGTCGAGATCAGATTCATCTAAAAGTGATAAAACGTAGTAGTTTGTATTGATTTTTTCGAAAACTAATATCTTATGTACAAAATCTCCACGATTTCCAAATTTGGATAATTCATTTGTATCATCGTTTGGCGATCCCTTAAGTTGAATGCGCCAACTGCCATTGTCCGGTGCGAACTTGATGGTAGAAGGATGATAGTCCTTTCCGAGATAGTTGATAGTTATATCTTTTTCTCTAGCTGTGTCCTCAGGGTCGATGTCAAAGAATTTTATTCCGCCGTACATTTTTCCTGGCTCAGTATATTCGTAAGGTGTACCTACGACAGAGCCTTCCTCAATCTGCCCTAATTTGGATAAATCAAGAATATTCCTTGAGCCTCCAGTGGATTTGCGCATTTCAAACCAAAACTGTTCATTTGTAAATGCAGGCGCTGAAGGTGCAGGATTAATGATATGGTTAAAATCAGGAGTCTCAGGCTTTGAAAAAGGTTTTTTTCTAGGCGTATTAACAGGGATTAAAGTCGGGATAGATATTTTCTCAGAGCCAAAGAGTGTTGTTTTCTTTTGCTTTTTCTTTTGAGATATGCGTTTGGTAATGCTTTCGATTTTCTGGGTAACTTCTTTAGAAATATAGTTCGCTTCAAGTAAAGCATTTATATCATCAATAGAAGTGATTTTTGTAGAACATTCATATTCAGGATCTTTATATTTTTTTATTACAAAATAGATGGAATCTAACTCGGTTGTTTCATCAGGTAAATTATATGTCTGTATAGAACAACTTTCAAAGTTAGTCCATAACCCTCCACCAGTAAGATTATTTGATCCTATTGCACACCAAACTGCGTCCGTATTTTCAAGGAGATATATTTTACTGTGGTAAGTTGTTGAAAAGTTTTCGGAGTGGATGACATACAATTCATCACACAAATTATACAAGTTTAAAAGCGCTTCGTAAGAAGTACCATCAAGGTCAATGCCAATGAATGCTCTTATTGTCCCATCATTTGATTTGAAAGTTTCAAGAGACTCTTTTAATCTCAAGACACCACTGTTTTTTGCAAATGCTGAAAATATTGTAAGAGATGAATAGTTTGAATTTAATTCGTTTTTGAGTATTTCACCTAATTGACCTTGGAAAGGCTGGTTTATAATCGGCATATTAACACCTCTCTTTCACGCAAATATCTATAATTACCCTATCATAATTACCGATTTTTTACAAGAAGCTTACGATTTTTTTGGGAGGTTAAGACATATCTGAACAGTGGCAGTGTGGTTTTTTCGAGTGATGAAGATAATGCAGAAAAGCTGACAAAGCAGATTGAGAGAATGATAAAAAAACAGTTTGATTTAAATATTCCTGTTTTTGTTGTATCAAGAGAAGGACTTGAGGACATTTTGCGTAATGCACCTGACTGGTGGGGAATTAAAAATAAGAAAATGCGAGCTATCGGATGCAGAAGATTTAGTGGCATCTCCTTATTTTATCATATGGACGCTTTCAGGATTTGCCTGCATCAGCACATACCACAATGGCTAAGGGAGCGCCGTAGGCATCCTCTAAAATTATGCCGAGTTTCTCTCTTTCAACTTTTTGGCTTTTATATTTTCTGCAGGAATATCTTTTTTTTTGCTATTTCAGAAAAATTCATATTTTATTCTTCTTTTTATTGTCTTTTAAGCCGGCCTACACTATAATTATAAAAATAATAGAGAAAATCATAAGAATGCACTATTAAGGTATATACTGCCTAAGAGGAAAGTAAGTGGCAGTAATGAAAAGCTTTTGTTCTGGCTTTAGCTGTCCAGTGGAGGCAACCATACATCTGATAGGGGAGAGAATTATCTTTCTAGTAATTAGAAGGGATATTTAGATTATTTTTTCTTGTGAAACCCGGAATATACTTTATAAATTCTTTAAAATATAGCTTCTATTATTTTAAGAGGATTTAAATTGGTTTAAATCCTACTAATTCTATATACATTAAAATGTTGATTGCAATAAGTAAAGTGGTGCAATAATAGTATATATTATGAGAGAGTATATCTTTGTGTAATAAAAATAAACTTTTGAAAGGAAGAAAGCATGAGATTAATACTGAGTGACAAATACTTAAATCTTACTTTAACAGATAATAATGATACTAAATTTATAGACTTATCATCTTTAAAAATAACGAATTGTGTGGGATGCTTTGGATGCTGGACTAAAACACCCGGGAAATGTGTAATACGGGATGATGCAGTAAAGGTATATCCATATATAGCTAAAAGCGACACTCTAATTTATATTAGCCGGACACGATATGGCGGTTATGATACAATAATGAAAACTATGCTTGAACGGGCCATACCAATCCAACAGGCTTTTATAAGGATGTTGGACGGAGAAACACATCATGTTCAAAGGAGTGTCAGTTTAAAAAACGCAATAATTATTGCATATGGAGAAATGAACGCTGAGGAAAAAGAAGTTTTTGAAAAGCTTATTGAAAGAAATGCTAAAAATATGAATTTTAAACAGTACAAAGTACTGTTTACAGATGAAGAAAAATTGCAGGAGACTGTGGAAAAGGAGATTGTGAAATGGAACGTATAATGATCTTAAATGGAAGCCCACGGGCCCCGAAATCTAATTCTAAATGCTATGCAGAAATATTTGCAAAAAAAAGTGATGTGAGTGTTGAATATTTTAATATTACAAGATCAAATCATCTTGAATTATGTTCCAAGATGGGGAGGTTTTCTGATGTGTTATTGGTTTTCCCATTATACGCAGATAGTATTCCTGTTACACTCCTGAATTTCCTTAAAAATCTTGAAAATAATCTGCCAGATAAGAAACCTGTAATTTCGGTATTGGTTAATTGTGGGTTTTTGGAGTATACACAAAATGATCTGGCAGTAAGGATGGTACAGTTGTTTTGCAAGAGAAACCATTGCCAGTTTGGGTCTGTACTGGAAATTGGCAGTGGAGAGGCCATTCTTAATACGCCGTTTAAAATACTCGTAACAAGAAAAATAAAGAAATTATCAGAATCGATAAGAGCTAAAAAATATAAGACATTAAAAGTAACCATGCCTCTTACACCAAAATTATTTATTAAAGCATCTACAAATTTTTGGGTCGAATATGGAAAACGTAATGGTATTACAAAAGAGGAAATGCAAACGATGGACATAGAAGAGGATATCTTAATAAATTAGTTTCATGTCCACCAGACATAGCGGGGGTATCGCACAATCACTAACCCGATGATTTTGCGATACCCACTTTTATTTGATATCAGCAAAGCATAGCTTTACGTTACATGTTTATTTGATACCCAATTGTTTTATGATAATTTGAACTGTCTTTCTGTATACTAGGTAGAATAATGCTGCCAGAAGTACGAGTATGCCCAGGCAGATTGCCAATCCGAGGATTTCTGTTGAGTCCAGTTTCCCTCCGTCATTTGCGAACATCATCATACCGTACAGGAGGTACATGGCACCCATGCCTACCATTGTGGGTGTCTTAAAGACACGGGAACACTGGCTTTGCACCTCTTTTGTAAGGAAGGCAGGGGAGGCTCCCAGCATTTTCAGGTCGTCAAAGATGTAACGGTTATTTATGGCGATAGTCTGGCATCTTGTGTAGCTAATGATCAGAGCAGATAACAGGCAGATAATAGCGATGAACAGGAACATCATCAGGAACACAGCATAGTTTTGCAGAAAATCATTCTGGTTCAGGACGCGGAACACGGGCATATATGACCAGTAAGCACGGAAATCAGAAGAATCTGGGTTTGAATAGCTGATTTTCGTCATGTCATCTGTATCTCCCCAGTAGACATTCCCAGCTTCGTTGTTCCGGATCTTTGCCACCCGGTCATAAAAGGTAATGATTTCGCACTCCGGGCCAAACTGTGTGACCAATGTATGGAAAAAGTCATCAGCAAATGCGTAGGAATCTTCGCCATCGATATTAAATACTGCCATCTTTCCCTTCCAGTCATCAGAGAGTCCAGCTGCAATTGCGTCATAGTCTGCGTTATCTAGGACATAGTATCCGATGGAATCTGTCAGCAGAGAGAAGTGTAAGAATCCTGCAAAACTGGTTTCGATATTTTTTCTTGTAACCATGTTAGTCAATTTGCTTGAACCAAGTTCTAAAAAGTAAGTGCCTGTTTCATTCTCATTGCTTATGCCATAATAGGTTCCTGGCTTGACATCTGCATTCTGCCCGCTGATTGCGTTGAATGTGTCTTCGGACAGAAATTTTCCTTGATTCAGTAATTCTTCGTATTCATAGTGAAAATGTCCATTTCCTTCTTCAATCTGTGTCTCTCCGTCCATCCCCAGGGTCAGGTATTCCCCTTCTGTCCAGTCTTTTAAAGTAAGCTGGTAGTCGGCAGCGAGGGATTCTACCTGGGGTTTCTGGACAATATTCTGGTCAGCCCGCCATTGGTAAAAGTAATCGTATGGCAGGGTGCGGGTTGTCCGGATTTGCCCAGCCCCCATCATCGGGATATAAAAGACTGCAAAGCAGGCGCCTGCAATTAGGACAGTGCTGACAAGCAGGTTATTGACTGTCTGGCGTCCCTGGAATTTCATCATGCTTCTGGCAATGATGTTTTTATATGGTTTTCTTTTATGGGATCCCCAACCATGTACTACTGTGTGAAGCATGATCATGTATAGTCCTACGAATACAGGTGCATATGCAAGGTTTATCCAGACGGGAGGATATGCACTGAACAGATTCATATATAGGGAGGGCGCGCTATATCCCGCCACAGCGCCTATAAGCAGCAGCGCAATGCCGGCAGGGCCGCACCATCTGCCAAGTTCCCGGACAGGTTCGTTTTTATGCTCCTCATGGACAACATCCATAATATTTGTTTTTTGCAGATAACGGTATGCAGTCAGGCATGAGAATACGATAACCATAAGAAAAAATGGGACTGAAATCAGGAGGCATCTGAAATCAAATTTTAGAGCCATTTCCGCGCTGTCTATGAGAAAGAGGCGGAACAGATTCCAGAGAATCCATACAAAAGGAAATCCTGCAAGGATACCGGCAAGTGAAGAACCAATACTTAACCCCAATACCTCTGTAAATACGCCTGGAGCCAGCCGCTTTTTAGAAGCGCCGAGAGCCATCAGTGTGCCAAGCTGGCGGGATTTTTTCCGAAAAAATAAGCTGGCGGCATAAACGGTAAATACGGCACAGCCGAATAATGCCAATACAAAGACCATGACCATTTGTTTTCTGCTGTCTCCGCCTTCTGGGAGGACATTCAGCACGGTGGGGGAAAATATCATGGCAGAGTAGGCGGAAATCAGCATAAGGGCCATAAAGTTGCAAAAAATATATAGGCGCGCCTGTTTCCTGTCTGCTTTGTGAAGCTTTTGTTCTAATTTTTGCATTGTCATCATTGCTCATCACCACTCATTTCTTTAATAGCATTTAATAATTCATCATGAAAATCTTTACGGCTGCCCTTGTGCTCCAGCTGACGGTATACGGTTCCGTCTTTCAGCAGGATCACCCTGTCGCAGAAGGAGGCAGAAAAACTGTCGTGAGTGACCATGAAAATGGTTGCGTCCATCTGCCGTTTAGCATTCTCAAAGGACTCAATCACGGTACGGCTGGACTTACTGTCCAAATTTCCAGTTGGCTCATCGGCCAGAATGATCAGGGGATTGTTGATCAGGCTCCTTGCAACTGCTGTCCGCTGGCGCTCTCCACCTGAAACTTCAGCCGGATATTTGTTCTGTATATGGCCAATGCCGAACAGGGAAAGCAATTTATCTGCCAATTTTTCTCCGTCTCTTTTAATATTTCCCTGGATGATCCGGGGAACAAGGATATTTTCCCGGATGGTTAACCCGTCCAGCAGCATGAAATCCTGAAAAACAAATCCAAGTTTTTCATTGCGGATTTTAGCAAGGGTATCCTCACTTAGGTTGGCCAGCTTTGTGCCTCCTAGTGTGATGCTTCCTTTCTCAAATGGGATATAGCAGGAAATACAGTTCAAAAGGGTGCTTTTTCCAGAACCAGACGGCCCCATGACAGCTACAAATTCACCTTGTGCAACCTGAAAGCTGACACCCTTTAAAACGGGATATTCCTTTTTGCCTACTTCGTAGGATTTATGAAGATCTTTTACATATAACATTGTTGTCACCTGTCTTTCTTATAATTAATGTCCGCCGGTTTGCCGGCAATTTGTTTTTGTATGTGATGAGGATAGCATGAAAGATAACAAAGTAAATTTACCATGTAAAAATTTGCAGGCGGGATGGCAAGTTTGTAAGTGCTGTGCAGATGATGTAAAATTCTGCACGTAGGATGTAAAGTTTTACTGCTGCCTTTGCTGTGAAAAAATGCTGTTAGTTATGTTTGCAGAGTCATACTTTTGGTTGTTGAATATGGGGAAAACGATTATAATATATGGGTGATAATCATTTGCCGGATGCTGGGCGTTATGCTCAAATGGCGGAGACAGAAGCATAGATAAAAAGTAGTATAATTTTGGGCGTCGAGGTGGACAGACATGTTAAGGATTGCAATATGTGATGATGAGCAAAGTGCAAGGGAAGCATTATTCCTTCAGTTAGATAAGATGCTGGACGAGGAAACAGAACAGATCGTATACGAATTTTCCTCCGGCGAATCAGCGGTACGCTGGTTGCAAAAACACAGGGGAGAAGTGGATCTCTTGTTTCTGGATGTAGAAATGGATGGCATGAACGGCATGGAAACAGCTGAAAGTATCCGGAGGTTTGATCAGGATATTATTCTGGTATTTGTAACCGGATATGCAGATTATGTGTTTGACGGGTATCGCGTAGGGGCGTTGGATTATTTGATGAAACCGGTGGATCCAGAAAAGCTGTACGATGCACTGGCCCGTATCCGCCGGCTACTATTTCAAGACCGGGAAAAAC
Organism: Luxibacter massiliensis; assembly: GCF_900604355.1. Lineage (NCBI taxonomy): Bacteria > Bacillati > Bacillota > Clostridia > Lachnospirales > Lachnospiraceae > Luxibacter > Luxibacter massiliensis. Next base: position 241,972 of record NZ_UWOE01000001.1, read on the forward strand.
TATATACATTGAAGAATACGGATGGCACATACCGTTTTCGTATAAGGGACATCTTATATTTTTATAGTGACCGCAGAAAAGTAGTGCTGGTCACAGAAGGCGGAGAATATCCATTTTATGAAAAGCTGGATCGTGTTGGTGAACGGCTGGGGCATCAATTTGTACGGATACATCAGCGTTATCTTGTAAATCCTCAGCAGGTGACATATATAGGAGGGAATATGGTCCGCATTGGCCAGTCAGAACTTCCGGTCAGCCGGGCCCTAAAAGAGGAGGCTGTGAAGAACCTGACGAAAGCAATGCTGGGAGGCGGACGCTGATGATTGAGCTGGGAGTAAACTTCCTTTTGATGTGTGTGGGTGTTCTTTTGGATTTTTGGTCACTCTCAAAATTGCTGCCGGTGAAAAAGGAATGGTGGGCAAAAGTGATTGGCATCTGCAGCTGTTACCTGGTTGTTGGGATGGTGTTCTATATCGGGGATTGGGTGAACATGCTGCCTGCGTTAGTATGCTTTATCCTTGCGCTGCTCCTTGTATGCCGGGGCAGTATCCTGAAAAGGGTTACACTGGGACTGATGTTTGCCAGTATTCTTTGCTCTTTTAACCTGCTGACTGATAATTTCTTTCAAAGAGCAGTGGAGGAGTATGATGTATATCTGGCAGGGCGTATCATAGGCGGAGTTATTTTAGCTTTGTATATCCGGTATTTTGCGCCGGAACCAGAATTTGAGCTTTCTCCGGCATTGTGGCGTCTTCTTCTTGTTCTAACGCTTCTGCCCCTGGGGATAGTCATGAGCATCGGCATACTTTCAGATATGATATATGGCTTATCCCACAATGCCGCTATGTATTTGGCGCTGCTATTGATTGCGATGTTTTCGTTTTTTGCGCTTCTGCAGATTACAGCGGTGCTGATTAGGCAGCAAAAACTGGAACAGCAGGAGATGTTTTTAGAAATGAACCGGAAATATTATGGGGCAATGGAGCAGCAGCATTTTGAAATCCGGCGGCTCCGGCATGATATGGCAAATCATCTTCAGGTACTGTCGGCCCTTCCGGCTGAGAAAAAGGAAGTTTATATACAGGAGCTGCTCCAAAATGATGGTGTGATAAGAAAGCTGAAATACTGCGGGGATCCCACTGTTAATGCAGTGCTGGCTGTGAAGGAAAGCCTGATGGGGCAGCGGGAGATTCAGTTTGAGAAGTGGATAGATATTCCAGCAGAGCTTCCATTCGAAAAAGTAGATATCTGTGCATTACTGGCCAATGCACTGGATAATGCGGCTGAGGGCTGTATGAAGCTTTGTGTAAAAGAGCGGAAGGTGATGCTGGAGGCCAGACATCGAAAGGGAATGTTTGTTGTGTCTGTGAAAAATCCGTATATGGTGGAACAGTATGCTAAAAAGCAGGTGCAGGGCCTTCCAAAAACCTCAAAGAAGGACAGGGAGAATCATGGATATGGCCTGCCAAGCATCAAAGAAATTGTGGAACGGAATCACGGGAGTATGGAAGTAAGGGCAGAGGGCGGGATATTTGAATTGTTTTTCTATCTTCCGGCTGAAGAGGGTGAGGGTATACTGAACTTTGCCAAGATAGATGAATAGGATTGGGGGGCATAATTTTATGCCCCCCAATCCTATTGTATACCTGCCAGTTGAAAATCATCTTACGGTCTTTTCCGTGATCATAACACAGAAAAAATATTTAAAACTTTCTTTGATATTATGGTTTCTGTGTAAAGAAACATATACTGGCCTTTTGTAGGCGCATATTTATACCACGACCAGATTCACCCCTAATTTTTCAAGAGAACTTCTTTGTTCTGCAGTGATCCCCGAATCTGTTATAAACATAGACAAATCTTTTGTACTGCCGTACCGGTCATACCACGATTTTCCTATTTTAGATGAATCAGCCAGCAGTATCACCTGATCGCTTTGCTCCATTAATGCCTTTCTGATTGGAACTTCATAGGGTTGTACGCAGGACAGGCTCCCGTCCAGACTCACTCCCACTGTGCCAAGAAACATTTTATTTATATGCAATTTTTTGATTATATCTATGATTTCTGGATATTCATACATTTGGAGCTGGCTGTGATAGTATCCCCCAAGAGCAAATAGTTGTATATTCTCATTTTTTAGCTGAATAATCCGGGCCTGTGTCCTGGCTGAATATGAATAAATCAGGCAACTGGTATCTCGGCTGAAAAAATCTGGAATGTGGCAGCAGGTTGTTCCATTATCGATACAGATCACGTCCTGGGCATCAATCAGCTGGCTTGCATATTGGGCAATCTGCAATTTCTCCTGGAAATGTTGTTCCTGCTCTGTGTGATATATGTCCAGGCTTTTATGCTGAGGCACATTGTTATCAATGTTAGAACTTAGTGCGACTTTTCCATAAAAAGTCTCGATTAGGTGCCGACTGGACAGTTCTTTTATATCACGTCTTATAGTCATTTCTGATACAGATACCAATTCGGCCAATTGTTTTGGCGATAGAGAAACTTTTTCTGCAAGTATTTCAAGTATTCTTTTGTGACGCTGTTCTTTTGTAATCAAAATCCACCTCATCCTATCATTAGATAGTTTAACAATATTCACAAATTAATATTAAATTCTATGAATTTAACATTGGACTATAAACTTATCATAGCTTTAAGTATAAATCTTGTCAATCTATAAATGTCAAAATGATAATAATGATAATTTTGATATAATTGATAAAAATAGATACAAATTTATCAAACGCAATATAAATATATAGGGGGAGAAAAAATAAAAAATGGATTTCTTAAGGTTAGGTATGGGTAAAACTATAGTAAATGGTGAGTTGGGTTCGGATAAAATTAGTAGAAAATACTAAGTAATTATAATAAAAGTAGATTTGTTACCAAATAAATAGGTAGTTTTATACATAAAAATATTGTATATATTGAATAAATTTGTATGATAATATTTACAAATATAACATCATGTGTTATGCTGACATTATCAACAGAAAACAATTTGTTTTCTAAAACCATTTTAATTTATTCCCTGATTTTCAGAACAGGATATCTGAAAATGATGAAAGGGAGCACAAAGGAGGAAAATGTATGAAGACGAAACGTATTGTATCGCTGGTTCTGGCAATGGGATTAACAGCAGGCATGGTTGGCTGCGGAAGTACTTCCGGTGGAACATCAGATGCGGGCACAGAGGAGAAGGAGGCGGGAGTGGTAACAGGGACTTCAGAGTCTACTGGAAATGAGACGGTTGACAGCGCTATGAATTTTAATAGGACGCTGGAAGATTATGAACCCCAGGAAAAAGAGTATGACTTTTATTTTACCTATAAAGTAGTCCATCCCTGGTGGGATGCTGTTGGCATGGGACTAGAGGAGGCGGTGAACCAATATGCGGATAAGGGAATTACAATTAACTATGAGTATGTGGCCCCTGTAACGCCTTCTGCCACAGATCAGGTCAGCAGATTAGAGGAGGCTGCCGGCCGTAACTTCGACGTTGTAGGAGTGGATGTGGCGGATATAAATGTAGTAACCCCCACAATTAATAATCTTATAGGCCAGGGCCAGAAAGTTATGACATTTTCAAGCTCTGATGCTACCAAAGAGGATGGGTGCGAACGTATTGCTTACGTAGGAAATACACACAATTATGAGGATGGGAAGGATATGACGGAAGCGCTTTGCGAGAAGCTGGATTATAAAGGCAAAGTGGCAATTCTCGTTGGGACCCAGGGCGCCCCGTGCCATGAGGACCGGGCAAAAGGAGCGCAGGATGTCATCGCCCAGTACCCAGATATGGAGATTGTTGATATTCAGTATGACAACGATTCAGTGGAAAAAGCACTTACTTTAGCAGAAGGCTTTTTAAAACAGTATGATGACCTGGCTGGAATTATATGCTGCAACATGGGCAACCCGGTGGGAGCTGCACAGGCGGTTGCAGATGCAGGAAAGCAGGATCAAATTACTATTGTAGGCATGGATCATGACCAAAGAGCGCTTGAGTACCTGAAAGAAGGGGTTATTTACTGTTTAGGAGTCCAGGACTGCTTTTCCATGGGATTTGATACAATCCAGACGGCGATTAAGATAGCTGATGGACTTGAACCTGGTTCTGATACATATCCAGAGCAGACAGAAGAAAAAACAACAGTTATCTATCAGGATGATGCACAGGCGATGCTGGACAAGCTCTATGGTTCTGGCGAATAATCACAGCAGTATTCTGATAGCTGGTTATCACGTATGAATTGCCTGGGTACAGGCGGAAGTGAAAGCCCCCTGCCCAAATCGTAAAAGGGCAGGGGAATGGAGGGGCATGCATGGATGAATATATCTTGGAAATGAAAAAAATTGTAAAAAAATTTCCTGGAACCATAGCTCTTAAGCAAGTTGATATTAACTTGAAAAAGGGAGAGATTCTTGCGTTGATCGGTGAAAATGGCGCTGGAAAAAGTACACTGATGAATGTCCTCATTGGAAATTTGATTGCTGATGAAGGAGAAATTATTTATAAAGGTGAAACAATTGTAAATAAAACACCGTTAGATGCTTTGAAACGGAAAATTGCAATGGTACCTCAGGAGTTAAATCTTGCACAAGAGCTGACTGTGGCGGAGAATATTTTCCTTGGAAGCCATATCAAGAAAAACGGGATTGTGGACTGGGAAAGTATGTACAAAGAAGCAAGCGCTCTTTTGGGACAATTGGAGCTGTCCATTGAACCGCGCCGAAAAGTGAAAGAATTATCGGCCGCATACCAGCAGCTTTTAGTTATAGCAAGGACGCTGCATACGGGAGCGGACCTAATTATATTTGATGAGCCTACGGCGTCACTTACGCTGAATGAAACAGAACATATATTGAAAATTATTAAGAATCTTGCAAAGAGTGGGAAGAGCATTGTCATAATTACTCATCATCTTGATGAAGTCAAGGATGTCTCGGACAGGGTATGTATTCTCCGCGACGGCACAATGGTTATGGAGAAGAATACAGATGAATTGTCTGTGGACGATATGATTTTTTATATGGCCAATCAGAAGGTTAAATCACAGAAACATGTGGAGAGGAAGTATTCGGATGAAAATATTCTTGAGGTTCATCATCTGAGCAGGCCAAACGAATTTGAAGATATCAGTTTTTGTGTAAAAAAGGGCGAGATTTTTGGTATTACAGGACTGGTTGGGTCTGGGCGTACAGAGTTGATTAATTGTATTTATGGACTTACAAAAAAACATGGGGGAACCATTAAATTTGAAGAAAAGGAAGTAGAGATTCATGCCCCCAGAGATGCCATAAATCTTGGAATAGGGCTTGTTCCTGAAGAACGGAGGCGCGACGGGATATTCCCCCTTCTTTCCGTGCAGGAGAATATGATACTGCCATCATATCACAAATATAGAAACAAGGGTGTTCTTAGTTTTAAGGACATAAAACGGAATGCACAGAAAGGAATCGACAATCTGCAGATAAAGACCTCTTCTGAAAATGAAGCGATAAAAAATCTGTCTGGAGGCAACCAGCAGAAAGTCATATTGGCAAGATGGGTTGAAAAGGATTTGAAACTACTATTTCTCGATGAGCCAACGAGAGGTATTGATGTCCGTGCAAAAGGAGAGATTTATAATCTTATACGCAGCATGGCTGATCAGGGATTTAGCGTTGTGATTGTTTCCTCGGAAATTGACGAAATTCTTGTTGTGGCTGACCGGATTATGGTTATGTTTGAAGGTAATATGAAAGGTATTGTTGAAGGGCCTGATGTTGCTGATATGACCAGGACAAATATATTAAAAATGTCCCTGAGTTGATATAGGGTTATAGTACCCGTATTTGACGATTGGAGGAAACTATGGAATCTAAAAATGTAAAGACGGAAAAAAGTAAAATTGCAGGAGTGTTTAAGTCAACTGCGGCTATGGTATTTCTGGTAACAATTGCTGTTACCCTTGTGACTCAGCTGATTACGGGTAATTTTTATACAGCATACAATATGACTACGCTTATGCGAACTGCCTCCTTTACCCTGCTGGTGGGATTTGCCCAGACGTTTGTGCTTTTGTTGGGAGGGATTGACCTTTCCATTGCAGGCTGCGGAGGCCTGTGTAGTATGATATTTGCTTCATTTCTTACCAAGACTGCCATGAATCCGTATTTGGCAATTGTTTTGTCATTAATCTGCGGAATTGCATTGGGTTTGATTAACGGACTGATTATCGTTTCTATGAATTTGACTCCGTTTATTGTGACATTGGCAACTTCCAGTGTTATGACTGGACTGATTTACTTGTTTACAAAAGGATTTGCCCTTACCGGTATTCCCACGGCTGTTACAGTGATTGGCCAAAACAGCCTGTTTGGAATCATTCCGTATCCGTTCCTTATTGCAATTATATTAGCTTTAATTTTAATATTCCTGTTAAAATTCACTTCTTTTGGACGGCATATTTATGCTGTGGGAGGAAACAGGATGGCAGCTGAAATTGTTGGAATAAGAGTAAAACGTGTGGAGCTTGTATGCTACACGATTTCAGGGGCTATTTCAGCTCTTGCCGGGATCCTTATGGTATGCCGCATGGGTTCCTATCAGGCTGATATTGGGTCTTCCTGGACTATGCCGTCAATTACAGCCGCTGTTCTGGGCGGAACCGCTATGACAGGCGGTGAAGGTGGAATTGGGGGAGCCATTTTTGGCGGACTCCTTATGTCGGTAATTACATACAGCATCAGCCTTATGGGTATTGATTCTTATTGGAATGAAGTTGTAACTGGTATTGTCGTATTAATTGCTGTATATGCAGATGCAATCAGGCGCAGAAGGCGTGCGTCTTAAGCCGAAGACTCTGCTGAATTATGGGAACCTGAAGGCCAGATATACATTTGGAGGGAATAAGATATGAAATTTGGAATTTGTTATTGTTATTGGAGCAAAGATTGGGAAGGCACTGACTATCCACAGCAGATTGAACGGGCGCGGAAATGTGGTTTTGATGTGTTAGAAATTTTCTATGGCAGGACGCTTACTATGCCCCAGGCAGAAGTTGAAGAAATAAAAGCAGCTTGTAAGGCGAACGATGTAGAATTATATATTTCTGGAGGCTTTGGGGCGGATTATGATCTGACATCTTTTGACGAAACCATCCGCGCCAAAGGCGTAAAAAATGCAATTACATTATTAAAAGCTATGGCCCGCTTGGGCGCAAAGAATTTCTCGGGAATTAATTATGCCCCGTGGTGCAAGTTTGATACAGCATTTGAAAAAGCGAAAGCAGTGGAGCAGGCTGCAAAAAGCCTTAAAGAAATTGGCAGGGCATGCGGTGATTATGATTTTAGCTGGAACATGGAAGTGGTGAATAGATTTGAGGGGTATCTCCTAAACACAGCTTCAGAAGCCGTAAGTCTGTGTGATATAGTGGATGACCCACATATTAACATTTTGCTGGATACATTTCATGGAATGATTGAGGAGGATGATCTTGCAGATGCAGTCCGTCAGGTTGGAAAGGGCCGTCTTGGGCATTATCACATGGGAACCAACAACCGCCGCCCTCCGCGTCCGTGCTTACTTCCGTGGAAAGAGATTTGTGAAGCATTAAAGGAAATAGAGTATGACAGGTGTATTTCATTTGAGCCTTTGGTTCGTACGGGCGGCTCTGTGGCGCTGGAAGGCGGAAATGTATGGCGTCCAATGCTTCCGGCTGATGCAGACGATAAGATGTTGGATGACATGATTATAAAATCTCGCGAATACATAAGTGAAATGCTTAAATAATACCGGAGGGATTACATATGGAAAAGTGGTTTATTGGTGTGGATTCTGGCACAAGCGGCATTAAAGCGGTTCTCTTTAATCTGGAAGGTAAACAAATTGGAAAAAAGTACTATCCTCTTACTGGACTGTTTCCAGAAGAAGACCAATATGAAGAGGATATGAATGAAATATGGGAAAAATGCTGTTGCTGTGTCAAGGAGCTTTCTAAGGAGTACGATTTGTCAAGGGTGGTCGGCCTGGGGATCACAGCCCAGGGCGACGGACTGTGGATGATTGACAAAAATGGCAATCCAGTCAGGAATGGCGCCTGTTTCTGCGACGGACGTGCGGGAGCAATTGTAGATGAGTGGGTGAAAGATGGTACTAGTGATAAGCTTTTTGAATTAACAGGAACCAGGATATTTTCTGGAAATCAAAATGGAATTGTAAAATGGATGGAGAGGAATGCAAAGGAAGATTTGGACAAAGCCTCCTATTTTCTTCACCTTAAGGATTATCTGTTCATGAAATTTACCGGGGAGATTACAACGGATCCGACAGATCAGTCTTTAATCTTTTTGGACCAGGAAACAAGAGAATATTCTGAAGAAGTGTTTAGCCTATGTAAATTAAAGCGGTATAGGTCTAAATATCCCCCAGTGCTCCCGGCGGCAAAAAATGCTTTTAAAATTCTGCCAAAACTGGCAAGAACCCTGGGACTTAATGAGGACGTACTGATAACTTCAGGGCCTATGGATGTATCTGCCTGTGCACTTGGAAGCGGCGTTATTGAGGAGGGAAATTGCTGTACGATTATGGGAACGGCGGCGCTGCATGAAATGGTGATATCAAAGCCGCTGCAGGATGACATTTGTGCGGGTATGACGATCACACACGTCATGGAGGGACGATGGCTGCGGCTGATGGCTTCACTGGCGGGCACGCCAAATCTTAACTGGATGCTGAATAACTTTGGTGCACAGATAAAGAGTGATGCAGCTAAAATGGGAAAGAATATATACGACCATATGGAAGATATAGCAAAGGGCGTTCCCATAGGGGCAAACGGTGTAATGTATCATCCTTATCTTTTAGCTGGGGGCGAAAGAGCCCCGTTTACCGAGAATGCTGCAAGAGCAAGCTTTACAGGGATAAATGAGAGGCATACCCTTGCGGATGTAGTGCGGGCCACATATGAAGGGGTTGCCTATGCAATGCTGGATTGTTATCAGCATATGCCTCAGGATATAAAAAGGCTTACGCTTTGCGGAGGCGGAACTAAAAGCGCTTTCTGGTCTCAGATGTTCGCGGATGTAGTGGGGCATGAGATTGTTACAGTGAAAGGGGAGGAAGCCGGCGCTAAAGGAGTCGTACTAAATAATGCGGTTGTCCAGGGATACTACTCTGACTATAAAGATGCGGTGGAGAAGACTGTTGAATATGATAAGATATATACACCGAACATGAAACAACATGCTCAATATGTCAAATTCTATGAATTGTATAAAGAGACATACGAGACTATGGGGAGAGTATGGAAATTAAGGAAGAATATACTGGGTGAATGATATGGATTATTATGAAGAACGAGTTTCAATTGTCAATACGTGCAGGAAAATGTGTGAGATGTCGTATTTCATTGGCACCTGGGGGAATGTGAGCGTCAGGGTAGGGGATTATATACTGCTTACTCCGAGCAGGGTGGATTATGATATTATGAAATACTCGGACATTATTGTTATTGACATGGATGGAAACAAAATACAGGGGGATAAGAACCCGACTTCGGAAAAGGAGGTACATAGGCAGATTTATCTTAAAAGGAAGGACGTGGGGGCTGTTATTCATGCGCATACTGCTAACGCTATGGCGGTATCGGCAATGGATGTTGATCAGGTGCCATGTCTGGTAGAAGAGATGAGCCAGCTGCTTGGCGGGGGGATCCCAGTGACGAAAACTTATGTTGCCGCTGAGAATCATTTTGAACTTGGCAGAATAGCAGGAGAGTCAATCGGCAATAAAAATGGAGTGATTCTGCGTAATCATGGGCCTGTCGCATGTGGTAAAAACCTTGGCGAGGCAGTTTTATCTGCAAAAGTCGTAGAAAAATCCTGTGGTATATATTTGAAGTGCCTGCAGTCAGGGGTTGGGCAGAGAGTTATACCAGAACATAGTGTTGAGTCCGAACATTATAGATATCAGTTTACATATGGAAAAGAACAGACATGATAAGTACTGTGGGATGACCCTGAAGAATATATAAACCTTCAAACTGGTGTAAGATAGGATTGCCTAGTTTGGAGGTTTATGTTTGCGAGTAACGAGCCAAGCGGACATATTTACATGTCCATTTGGGGACTGCCGCAAAGGTCTAGTACCCCGATGCCTGAACCGGGGCCTTTGACTTAATGATAGGCAGATACATTCAGTAAAGAGTAAAAATATAAAACATAGATATTATTCATATTGGCTAGAATCCGCCGCCGCATCACTCAATTGCCTGTCCCAGACAGATTCCTCAATAGCCTTCAGGCATTCTTCTGTATGCTTTAAAATATCTCGTCCCCAGAAGTGGATTACAGTGTAACCAAGAAAAAGAAGCTTTTTGTCATTTTCCCAGTCACGGCTGCGGTTCCGCTCGATTTTTTTGATCCAATAGTCTGGATTATTTCCCTTTTCAAGACGCAGCTTAAGAATTTCCCAATCTTTTCCATGAAAAAATTCACTGTCGCAGAAAATTGCAATTTTATATTTGGTCAGTACGATATCAGGAGAGCCAGGAAGGGCCTTATAATTCTTGCGGTAGCGGTACCCTTTGTGCCATAGGGCCCTGCGGAGCTGTAATTCTATGGACGTATCCTGGCTGCGTATTTTACTCATATTCTTGGACACGGTAGTTGGATCCCTTTTCATGCGTCTCACCCCTCCCGATTGCAGAAGCTATTGAATATAAGCACATTCTAGCAAAACCAGTTATAGATAGCAAGAATAAAATAACTGATGTTTCGGGGTGGTCCGGCTTTGTGATATATGAAAGGATTATTGGAGTCCTATTTTCAGAAAAAGTAAGGAGACCGATTTAGTATAGAATCTACTTGACAAAAGGCAGAAACTGGAATATATTAAAAATAGTAATTGTTATTAATTTTATAAAGGAGAATATCTATGAACTTAAAAGGGACAGAAACAGAGAAGAATATGAGGACTGCATTGGCAGGAGAGTCTATGGCCAGGAACAAATATACATATTATGCCATGCAGGCGAAGGCAGAGGGACAGGCGGAGATAGCTGAATTCTTTGAGAAAATGGCTGGAAACGAAATGATCCATGCAAAGATTTGGTTTTCCATGCTTAATGATGGATTGGGCAATACAGAGAAAAACTTAAGTGACGCAGCGGCAGGGGAGAATGATGAGTGGACTGATATGTATCCTGGGTTTGCGAAAACAGCGAGAGAAGAGGGCCTTGATGAGATAGCGGATATGTTTGAAAAGGTGGCGGAGATCGAAAAAGACCACGAGCGCCGTTTTCTGCAAAAGCTGATTGGCATGAAGAAAAAGGCCCATTCTGCCAAGGAGGGCAATGCTCAGGCCACATCCCAGGCGAGGGAGACACCTTCAGCAAAGAGGAAAGTCGAGGGGTACCGCTGTATGTTCTGTGGGGCAACCTTTGAGGACAGGCCGGATGTATGTTCAGTCTGTAAGGCCATTGGTTCTTTCGAGAGTTGCACAATAGAAAAATAGGGAATTATTGGCTTTGGCTACTAGCTGCTGAGTATGGCAACTGCCATCCTGCCATAATCAGAATCTAAAACAATGCTGGAAGTTTCAGAAATAAAGGCAGGGGTTTCGGATATATGCGGGGTTGTGACGTTACAGTCCATCTTCTTCTGGGAAAGCTGTATTGTTGCATTCCCGCAGGAAATATTAGTAAGCTCACATAAGGATAAGGCTGATTGTACAAGCTGTCCTGCCATAGGGAATAATTCTTTATGCTGCCTGTCAATGTGGTCAATTCCAATGGGATCACTTTCTTTCCACATAATTATATTCCTCCCAAATGTGAATAATGGAAAACGGAAATATATATCCGTATTTTGGTAGTATACACGTAATCTGCTTTTTTCAATGAGTGAGACACTATATCGGGATATCCTTTCTCAATAGATATAAAGACATACTGTGCAGCAAGCGGCGCCACAGGCATCGGGGAACCCAGGCGGAGAAAGGATAAAGGGAAATTATTTGAAAGTCCTTGACGAAATTATTTTGCAGATTATATAATAACAGAAATTGAACCCAACATGCCGCTTTTGGAAGTGGACTTCGTTGGGGTTTTTGCGTATCTGAATATAGAGGCAGTTTAGCCGGCAGATATGCCGCAGCGTGTTGAAAATGTGTGGGAGGATGCAGAAAATGAAAAAAATGACATTGGGATCCGGGAGTCTGGAGGTTCCGGTAATTGCAGCTGGATGTATGAGGATTAATACCCTGGACGAGGACGATATTGAAGTCTACATAAATAAATGCATGGAGTTGGGTATGAATTTTTTCGAACATGCAGACATCTATGGTAATGGAAAGTGTGAGTCCTTGTTTGCAGAGGCGTTTGAAAAAACGGAGTTCAGGCGTGAGGATGTGATTCTGCAGTCCAAATGTGGGATAGTACCGGGTGTGATGTATGATTTTTCCAAGGAACACATTTTAAAATCTGTGGAAAACAGTTTGAAGAGATTAAATACAGATTATTTGGATGTACTAGTGCTTCACAGGCCGGATGCCCTGGTAGAGCCGGAGGAAGTTGCAGAAGTATTCGACCTGCTCAATGCTTCCGGTAAGGTAAGGAATTTTGGGGTATCTAATCATAAACCCATGCAGATTGAATTGCTGAAAAAGTATGTGAAGCAGGACATTGTCACAAATCAGCTCCAGTTCAGCATCCCTTTCTCTAATATGGTCGCAAATGGAATGGAAGTAAATATGCTGACAGAAGGGTCTGTAGACCATGACGGAAGCGTCCTGGATTATTGCCGCCTGCATGACATGACAATCCAGGCATGGTCTCCGTTCCAGTATGGATTTTTTGAAGGAGTGTTTATAGGGAGCAGCAAATATCCTGAACTTAACCAACAGCTAGAAGAGTTGGCGGAGCGTTATGATACGACTCCAACGGCTATAGCGGCGGCTTGGATATTAAGACATCCTGCACATATTCAAATGATCGCAGGGACGACCAATTTGGACAGACTGGAGGAGATAGCACGGGGAAGTGAGATTCGCCTGACAAGAGAAGAATGGTACCAGATTTATCTGAGCGCGGGACATATTTTGCCTTAGAGAGTGTGAAAAGCTGGTTTGAGGAAGTTTTTTAATAGCTGAGGGGATTCCGACGGAATCCCCTCAGCTATTTCCTTTTGTACAATGGGCAGATTAATGTGATCATTGCTGTCCTGCCAGAACTTTATGCATTATCTCTATTTGTCAGTAATTTCACTGTGCAGTTCCTGAAGGGATTTAACTCCTCCCCGGTCATGCTCTTTGACATATTTGATTCCCTTTGCAGTGGTTCTGGCAGCAGCCATGGTCGTCATATAAGGAATCTTTGCTTTAATTGCAGCTTTTCTCAGATAGCTGTCATCGTGGACACTATCCTTACCCACAGGGGTGTTGACAATAAGGTCAATCTTTCCATTGGTGATCATATCCAGGATATTGGGCCTTCCCTCATATAATTTTTTAACCCTCTCAGCCTCAATGCCGTTTTCGCGGATCAAATCATAGGTGGTGCCTGTCGCTACAATCTGAAAGCCGTCTTCAGCGAAACTCCTGGCAATATCCACAACTTCAGGCTTGTCCCTGCCGCTGACAGAAATCAGGACAGTGCCCCCAAGAGGCAGCTTTGTCTGGGTTGCTTCCTGAGCCTTATAAAAAGCCTCTCCGTAGGAGGGGGAAAGGCCCAGCACTTCACCGGTGGAACGCATCTCAGGCCCTAATACAGGATCTACTTCCTGGAACATATTGAATGGGAACACAGCTTCCTTAACCCCGTAGTTTGGAATATTTTGTTCTCTGAGAGCCGGTACAGGAGAAGGCCTGTCAGTAATGTCTGAAGTGATAATATCTGTTGCCAAAGGTACCATGCGTATGTTGCAGACCTTGGATACAAGAGGGACAGTTCTGGAAGCACGGGGGTTGGCCTCCAGGACATAGACCTTCCCGTTCTCAATTGCATACTGCATATTCATCAGTCCTTTGACATGCATTTCCTCTGCAATTCTTCTTGTATATTCTTTGATTGTATTTACGTTTTCCTCTGATATATGGACAGATGGAATGATACATGCAGAATCCCCAGAGTGGACGCCAGCCAGTTCAATATGCTCCATCACTGCGGGGACAAACGCATGGGTGCCATCGCTAATGGCATCTGCCTCGCACTCCATGGCGTGGTTGAGGAAACGGTCAATCAGAATAGGACGGTCTGGGGTCACTCCGACAGCGGCCTTCATATAGCCTGCCATACTGGCATCGTCATATACGACCTCCATACCCCGGCCCCCCAGTACATAAGAAGGGCGGACCATCACGGGATATCCTATTTTATTAGCAATGGCAATGGCCTCCTCAACATCGACAGCCATCCCGGATTCAGGCATGGGGATTTCCAGTTTTTCCATCATTTCGCGGAACAAATCGCGGTCTTCTGCCAGGTCAATGACAGAAGGAGAAGTACCAAGTATACGGACCCCATTCTTTTCCAAGTCTGCAGCCAGATTCAGAGGAGTCTGGCCTCCAAACTGTGCAATTACCCCTACAGGTTTTTCTTTTTTATAAATACTGAGCACATCTTCCAAGGTCAGCGGCTCAAAATATAATTTGTCTGATGTGTCATAGTCCGTGGAGACGGTCTCAGGGTTACAGTTGACGATAATCGTCTCGAATCCTAGTTTTTTCAATGCCAATGAAGCATGTACACAGCAGTAGTCGAATTCAATTCCCTGGCCAATGCGGTTAGGTCCGCCGCCGAGGATCATGATTTTCTTACGGTCATTATGGACTGGATTTTTGTCAGGGGCATTATAAGTAGAATAGTAGTACGCACTATCCTTTGTCCCACTGACATGCACACCCTCCCAAGCTTCCTCTACACCGATCTCAATGCGCCGGCTGCGGATGTCACTCTCAGGAAGTTCCAGGAGCTGGCCTAAATATTGGTCAGAAAAGCCGTCTTTTTTGGCTGCTATAAGCTGTGCGTCGGAGGGCAGATGCCCCTTCTCTTTCAGGAGTGCCTCTTCCTCCTCCACAAGTTCTTTCATCTGTTCAATAAAATAATGTTTAACCTTTGTAATATCATGTATTTCATCCACATCTGCACCTTTGCGGAGGGCTTCATACATTATAAAATGACGCTCACTGGATGGGGTGATTAAAAGCTGCAGTAATTCCTCCTTTGTCCTTGTGTTAAAATCCTTTGCATGCCCAAGGCCGCAGCGTCCTGTTTCCAAGCTGCGTATGGCTTTCTGGAAGGCTTCTTTATAGGTCTTTCCAATGCTCATGACCTCGCCTACCGCGCGCATCTGGGTCCCCAGCTTGTCTTCCACGCCTTTAAATTTTTCAAAAGCCCAGCGGGCAAACTTGATTACCACATAGTCACCGTCAGGCACGTATTTGTCCAGGGTACCGTATTTGCCGCAGGGAATGTCTTTTAATGTGAGTCCTGTGGCAAGCATGGCTGATACGAGAGCGATAGGGAATCCAGTGGCTTTGGAAGCAAGTGCAGAGGAGCGGGAGGTTCTTGGGTTAATCTCAATGACAATGATCCGGTCACTCACCGGGTCGTGGGCAAACTGCACATTTGTGCCGCCTATAACCTCCACAGATTCAACAATCTTGTATGCTTGTTCCTGCAGCCTTTTCTGGCAGTCCTCAGAGATAGTGAGCATAGGTGCAGAGCAGAAAGAATCCCCTGTGTGGACACCCAGCGGATCAATATTTTCGATAAAGCAGACAGTGATCATGTTGTTGTCCTTATCACGGACAACTTCCAACTCAAGCTCTTCCCATCCAAGAATAGACTCCTCTACAAGAACCTGGCCTACAAGGCTGGCCTGCAGTCCCCTGGCACATACGGTTCTAAGCTCATCCCGGTTATAGACGAGTCCGCCTCCGGCCCCACCCATAGTGTAAGCCGGACGGAGCACCACAGGGTAGCCGAGCCTGTCTGCAATAGAGAGTGCCTCCTCAACGGTGTATGCGACTTCACTGCGGGCCATTTCAATGCCGAGCTTATCCATAGCTTTTTTAAATTCGATACGGTCCTCCCCGCGCTCAATGGCATCTACCTGGACACCGATCACTTGTACGTTATACTTTTCCAGTATTCCTTTGGAGGCAAGCTCCGAACATAAATTAAGCCCAGACTGGCCTCCCAAATTCGGAAGCAGTGCGTCGGGACGTTCTTTTGCGATAATCTGTTCCAACCGTTCTACGTTCAGGGGTTCAATATAGGTGACATCTGCCGTCTCAGGGTCAGTCATAATGGTCGCTGGGTTAGAGTTGACCAGCACAATCTCATACCCTAATTTCCGCAGTGCCTTACAGGCCTGAGTGCCTGAATAGTCAAACTCACAGGCCTGGCCGATAATAATCGGGCCCGATCCAATAATCAGTACTTTGTGTATGTCTGTTCTTTGTGACATATTTTGCCCTCCTGTATATTTGAAATTTAAATTAATCTCTGTCTGTCAAATACATTATAAAGGAGAAGTGCGGGGGAGTAAAGTAATTTATTCTTGCGGGCAACGAGCCAAGCGGACATGTTCCCATGTCCATTGGGCGGCTGCCGCCAGGGTCTAATACCTCGATGCTTGCATCGCTGCTAGTTTATGCCCCGTATGTATGCATCGGGGGTTTTGACGTCCCCACGCAGCAGTCCCCCTGGATAAGGGCAGTATCCAGGGGGACTTGTGGTCGCAGGTTTGGTTGGGGAGGGGCAATGGTCAATCAAGTATCTGCCCATCTGTGGAAATAGTGACAACTTGCCAGGGGATCATCTTGCCACAGGCAGACAGCGCATTTTTCACAGCATCTTCCAGTCCTTTACAGCAGGGCACTTCCATACGGACTATAGTTACGCTTTTTATAGAGTTTTGTTTTAGGATTTCAGTAAGTTTCTCTGCATAGTTTATATCATCTAGTTTTGGACAGCCTACGAGTGTAATCTTTCCCTTTATAAAATCTTCATGGAACCGGGCGTAGGCATAAGCCGTACAGTCTGCAGCCACCAAAAGCTTTGCGTCTTCATAGTAGGGCGCACTAACCGGGACAAGTTTAATCTGCACGGGCCACTGGCGCAGTTGGGACTCGGAGGATGAGTCTGAAGATGAGTGGTCACAGGCTGGGACAGCTTTATGTGTAGGCCTTTTTAGTTCCTTCGCCATTGTACCAGGGCAGCCGCAGGGGAGGGGGGCGTTCTTTTTGGCCTGATTTTTCTTGACAGCCTCAGCGTCATAGGCTTTGGCCTCCCGCTCTACAAAGGATATGGCCCCTGTGGGGCATGTTGGCAGACAGTCTCCCAGGCCGTCGCAGTAATCATCTCTTAAAAGACGTGCCTTGCCGTCGACCATGCCGATTGCACCTTCATGACAGGCCTCAGCGCATAATCCGCAGCCGTTACATTTTTCTTCATTGATTTCTATGATTTTTCGTATCATTCTTGTACCTCCTGAAAATTTTTATGATTTTTTGCAGACAATAGATTGAAAGATGTATACTCACACATGCCAAAATACATGCCCCCAAAGGGTTAGCAGGCGTTGGCACGCCTGGCAAAGTCATACTTATTGGATTGCTAGAGCCTAATAAGCATAGGGCCATTAAATGATGAAATATACTTTGATCTGTTGTCTGTGGGTTATTGACTCAACAGTGGTATTGTAATATATTTTAAAATATAAAAATGTTGTTGTTACAACGGAAGGAGAAAAATGTGGATTACAAATTTATTGTGCGGACGCCCCTTTTTGCAGGTCTTTCAGAATATGAGGCAGAAATAATGCTGAAATATCTGGGGGCATCAGAAAGAGAATATTCCCGGGAAGGCGTGATTTATTATGTGGGCCAGAAAATACGCAGACTGGGACTTTTGCTCTCAGGGGGAGTAAACGTGGTGCGGACAGATGTGTGGGGAAACCAAAATATTATTGGCCATATTATGCCGGGGGAAGTATTTGCGGAGACCTATGCGTGCATACCGGGGGAGGCTATGCAGGCAGATGTGGTTGCCGCGGTCCGGTCTGCAGTTTTGTTTTTGGATATTGAAAGAGTGATGGCAAAGGATGTGCCTGCGGAGTCCAGGCCGGAGCACGTAATCCGGAACTTGCTGACAATTTTGGCCTCAAAAAATTTGTACCTGACCCAGAAGATGAACCATATAACACCGAAAACAATCCGGGAACGTATTTTGTCATATCTGTCCCAAGAGGCAGTTAGGCAGGGGAGAAGGAATATAACGATTCCCTTTAACAGGCAGCAGCTTGCAGACTATCTTTCCGTGGACCGCAGCGCACTTTCAGGGGAACTATCCAAGATGCAGAAAGAGGGACTGCTGCTGTTTAAGAAGAATCAGTTTGAGCTGCTGGGGGAT
The DNA here is from genome assembly GCF_900604355.1 of Luxibacter massiliensis. Taxonomy (NCBI): domain Bacteria; kingdom Bacillati; phylum Bacillota; class Clostridia; order Lachnospirales; family Lachnospiraceae; genus Luxibacter; species Luxibacter massiliensis. Next base: position 260,382 of record NZ_UWOE01000001.1, read on the forward strand.
GCTGCCAGCCCTCATAGTTAGTTATCGTGGAGTCACAGGAAGGTGTGGGGTGGAGGATCCCATGCACTAAAACATTTTAGTAACGCATGGTTAGGCTTTACGCAGGCAACAGATATGTGGTAGAATGTATGCGGATTAAACGTAATTTATGGAAAAACAGATATTTTAACAATGAAGAGATGCTTAAAATTGGAGAGGAGATTAGTCAAATGGGAGGTTTTTTTGGAGTAGCTTCAAAAACAAACTGTACATTGGAACTGTTCTATGGCGTGGATTATCATTCTCATCTGGGCACAAGGAGAGGAGGGATGGCCACCTATGGCAAGGAAGGTTTTCAGAGGGCAATCCATAATATTGAAAATTCACCTTTTCGGACAAAGTTTGAGAAAGATGTAGATGAGTTACAGGGGAATCTGGGGATTGGCTGTATATCTGACTATGAACCTCAGCCCTTGCTTATACAATCCCATCTGGGCAGTTTTGCCATAACGACAGTCGGGAAGATTAATAATATGGACGAGCTTCTTGCGAAGGTATACGAGAACGGCCATACTCATTTTCAGGAAATGAGCGGGGGGCAGATTAATGCTACGGAACTGATTGCTTCGCTGATCTGTAAGGCGGATACATTAGTAGATGGGATCCGTTATGTACAGCAGATTGTAGATGGCTCCATGACACTCCTCCTGATGACGCCTAAGGGACTGTATGCGGCAAGGGACAGGTACGGCCGTACCCCGCTTGTGGTTGGGAAAAAGGATGGGGCATATTGTGTATCTTTTGAGAGTTTTGCTTATATCAACCTGGGGTATACAGACTATAAGGAGCTGGGGCCTGCGGAGATTGTTTTTATTACACCTGAGAGTGTAGAGACAGTCAGCCCTCCTGGGGAGGAAATGAAAATATGTTCCTTTTTATGGGTATATTATGGTTATCCAACCTCCTCTTATGAGGGGGTAAATGTAGAGGAGATGCGGTACAGGTGCGGGAGTATGCTGGCAAAAAGAGATGCCGGGAGTGTGTCGCCTGACATTGTGGCAGGAGTACCGGACTCAGGGATTGCCCATGCAATTGGATACGCCAATGAATCAGGCTTTCCCTATGCCAGGCCTTTTATCAAATATACGCCTACATGGCCCAGATCCTTTATGCCAACCAACCAAAGCCAAAGAAATTTGATTGCCAGGATGAAGCTGATACCAGTGCAGGCATTGATAGAGGATAAGAAGCTGCTTTTAATCGATGACTCTATTGTACGGGGGACACAGCTAAGAGAGACAACAGAATTTCTGTATCAGAGTGGGGCTAAAGAAGTGCATGTCCGTCCGGCATGTCCGCCTCTTCTTTTTGGGTGTAAGTATTTGAATTTTTCCCGTTCTAAATCTGAACTGGATTTGATTACCAGACAGATTATCCAGGAAAGGGAAGAGGAGGTGACACCGGAAATTCTTGAGGAGTATGCGAACCCGGCCTGTGCCCGTTATGAGGAGATGGTTGAGGAAGTGCGCAGCCGCCAGAATTTCACCACGCTTAGGTATCACAGAGTGGATGACCTGGTGAAGTCTATCGGGTTATCACCATGTAAATTATGTACGTACTGTTTTGACGGAAAGAAATAAGAAATGTTAACGGGCATAAAGACAGGGTGCTTCTGGATATAAGAAATTGTATTCGGCAGTATCCTGTCTTTTACAGGTAGTATTACCTGCATGTCCTGAAAAAATATGTAAATAAAATTTAAAGGAGTTTGAGCTATGCAGACATCTACTGAATTAAAAGGGTTATTAAATAGGATTGACCATAAAAGTTATCCTGCCTATAAAGATACAAAAGGTATATATCAGTTTCCAGGATACCAGCTATCTATTGACCATGTGCAGGGAGATCCTTTTGCCGCGCCTTCTAAACTGAGTATCCATATAAAAGGCAAAATAGCAGGTTTTCCGCCGGAACTGTATGAAAGTGCGCACCGCAGGATAGCCTTACAGGATTATCTCACAAGGCAGTTTGCAAAATCTACAGACCGCTATGCATTCAAGGCAAAGGGGTCAGGGAAAAGTGGCCTGCTTGCAGTCAGCAGGTGCGGCCAGGAAGTTCTGGAACGTACGGCATGTACAGTGGATGAAGAAAGTGGAAACCTGGTTTTAAGGCTGGAGGCTGGCTTTCCGGCAAACGGCAGGACAATCAATGCAAGAGAGCTGATAAAAATCCTGTTCGATTTTCTTCCAGAATGTGTAGAACAGACCCTTTATTATAAGAACGCTGATAAAAAGCGTATTCTTCAGACAGCGTATTTGGCTGATGACCAGCAGTATATCAGGGAGAGGCTGCCTGAGATGGGACTCACTGCATTCGTGGCGGATGGTTCCGTCCTGCCGAGGGAATCGGGGGTTTCCTCCCGGCCTATGAAAGGGGCAGTGACTTTTGAATCACCCAAAGAGCTGAGAGTGGAAATGGAGCTTCCACATAGAGGGAAAATAAGGGGGATGGGTATTCAAAAGGGGATTACCCTGATTGTAGGCGGAGGATACCATGGCAAATCCACACTTTTAAAGGCCTTGGAGCTGGGCGTATATAACCACATTTTGGGGGATGGAAGAGAATATGTGATTACAGATAATACGGCTGTGAAAATCCGTGCAGAGGACGGGCGAAGCATTAAAAAGACGGACATTTCTATGTTTATTAATGATCTTCCAAATGGAAAGGATACAAAAGGCTTCTATACTGAGGATGCCAGCGGAAGCACATCCCAGGCCGCCAATGTGATAGAAGGGATGGAGGCCGGCTCAAAGCTTTTGCTCATTGATGAAGATACCAGCGCCACTAATTTTATGATAAGGGATGAATTGATGCAGAGAGTAATCCACCGGGAGATGGAACCCATTACGCCATTTATTGACAGGATTTCTGAACTTTATGACAAATTTGGAATCTCTACGATTATTGTGGCAGGGAGTTCGGGAGCATATTTTCATATTGCTGGCTGTATTATCCAGATGGACAGGTATATACCGAGGGATATTACACTGTATGCCAAAAAGGAAGCAGAAAGTTTTCCGGCTTTAAGTGGCCCGAAAGAGGGCGCTCCTGATCCTACCTTCACAAGGTGCCCTGGAGGAAATGCTGCTTTTAAAGGAAACGAAAGAATTAAAATGAAAACCATGGGAAGGGAAGCAGTACAGATTAACAGAGAGTCTATTGATTTGCGGTATGTGGAGCAGATTGTGGACAGTGAGCAGGTAACGGCTCTCGGGTATTGTGTCAGGTATGCGGAAAAGCATCTTTTGAATGGGCGCAGGAATGTACAGGATATTGTGAATGAGATAGTAGGGAAAATCGAGAACGGCCAACTGGCATCCTTATGTGAGAGTAGTTCAAATGTGGCAAGCCTGGCAGTGCCGAGAAGGCAGGAAATTCATGCATGCCTGAACCGTTACCGGGGCCTGAGGCTGTAAAGGAAGGGAGTAGCATGAAATTTTTTCATTTATCGGATCTGCACATAGGCAGGCAGCTTCACCAGTATAGCCTGCTGGAGGATCAGAGGCATATTCTGCAGGAAGTATTAACCTATGTAGAAGCATTGCGTCCTGACGGAATTGTGATTGCAGGGGATATTTATGACAAGCCTGTCCCGTCAGCAGAGGCGGTGGCACTTTTTGATGAATTTCTGACTAGTCTGGCTGGGAAGGGCAGCCCTATGGCAATTATGGTGATAAGCGGGAACCATGACTCTGGCAGAAGGCTGGATTATGCAGGCAGAATCCTGGAAAGGCAAAACATTTATATAGCAGGCAGCCTGCCCTCCTGCCGGGGGGAGCGGTTAAAGCGGGTGACTCTCGCAGATGAGTTTGGGGAAGTGGATTTTTATCTGCTTCCATTTTTAAAACCTGGATATGTCCGGGGGGTTTTACAGGATGCAGAGCCGGGGAGCTATACGGAGGCAGTATCCAGGATGATCCAGAGGGAGAATATAGATTTTAGCAAGCGTAATGTCCTTTTGTCCCACCAGTTTTATATGGGGGGCAGACAGGAACCCCAGACTTGTGATTCTGAAAGGTTTTCTGTTGGAGGCATAGACAATGTGGACATAGGATCCATAAAAGATTTTGATTATGCTGCATTAGGCCATTTACATGGAGCGCAGCAAGTGGCCGTTCCCCATATCCGGTACTGTGGGACTCTCTTGAAATACTCGGTAAGTGAGGCAGAACACATCAAATCACTGCATGTGATTGAACTTGGTCCAAAGCACAAAGAGATCAGTGTACAAGAACTTCCTCTTCATCCTCTGCGGGATGTAAGGAAAATCAAAGGTGAGCTTAAGAATATACTTAAGGAGGCAAAGGCGGCGAACAGGGAGGACTATGTCAGTATTACCCTGACAGACGAGATGGCTCCCTACAAGCCTAAAGAACAGTTGGAAAAGGTATATTCCCATATATTGGAGATACGTATAGACAATACAAGAACCCGCAGGCGCCTTGAGGAGTTCCGGGATGAACCCGGGGGGGATGACCCTCTGGAAATATTTGATGATTTTTTCCGGGAAATTCAGGGAAGGCATATTTCAAAAGAAGAGCGGGAGTTTATGAGGCAAATAATGGAAAAGGCAGAGAGAGAATAAGATGAGACCATTGAAATTGACCATGTCTGCTTTTGGTTCTTATGCAGACATGGAGGTGATTGATTTTACCCAAATTCCCTATGGCCTGTTTTTGATTACTGGAGACACGGGGGCAGGTAAAACTACAGTTTTTGATGCAATTACATATGCTTTGTATGGCAGGACAAGCGGCGGCAGGAGAGAAGGGAATATGATGCGCAGCCAGTATGCCAGGGATGATGCAGAAACATTTGTAGAATATGGCTTTAGTTATAGGGGGAGGAAATATACTGTCAGAAGAAATCCAGAATATATGAGGACTGGAAAGCGTAAAAAGGCAGATGGCTCCTTGAGGCTTGTGAAGGAAAGTGCGTCCGTCAGGCTGGTGCTGCCTGATGGTACCGAATATCAGGGGAGAAAAAAAGAAATTGACAGCAAGCTGGAGGAAATTATAGGACTGGATGTAAACCAGTTCACACAAATCGCCATGATTGCGCAGGGAGACTTTTTGAAACTTCTGTATGCAGAGTCCAGAGAAAGGAAGCGGATTTTTTCGCGGATTTTCCAGACAAATTTATATTGGAAAGTGCAGGAAGAATTAAAGGAACAGGCCAAGGCGCTTTATATGGGCCTGGAGGATAATATAAAGGACTGTGCCCGTGAAATAGAGCGGGTAGAGGTAGGGCCTAAAATAAAAGAAAAAGGAATCTGGGAGGAGTTAATAAAGCTGGATGTACCGCCAGAGGAAGAAATTATTTCCTGCCTGGATAGAATATGCAGCCAGGGCCAGACTATGGTAAAAGAGGCAGAAGAAAAAGCCCACTCCCTTAAAGGGCAGGCAGAAGAGTTATATGCATCTATTAAAAGCAAGGAAGAAGTAAACCAGCTTTTTATCCTCAAAGAGCAGGCACAGAACAGAGAGAAGGAATTAGAGGGAAAACGGGAGACGATAGAGGTACTGCGCAGGCAGCAGAAGGAAGGAGAGCGCGCCCAAAGGGTCTGCCTGAAAGAGGAGCCATACAGGGAGACTGTACAAAAGGCGGGAAGACTGAATCAAGAGGTGGCCTTAATAAAAAAATGGTTAGAGGAAAAAAAGAAAGTCAGAGATGCTAAAGAGGAGGCGCTGAAACAGAAAGAAAAGGAGCAAAGGATCCAGGAGCCAAAGATGAGGCAAAAGATAGACAGGCTGAGAGATTCATTGAGTCATTTTGAGAAAATACGGGATCTGGAGAAGCAGCATAAAGAAAGCCTGAGAAGGATGGTTAAGATTCTTGATGAATGCCACATAGCATCTGAGGATTATGATAAAAAGTACAGGCGGTTCTTTGAAGGACAGGCAGGCATACTGGCCCGCAGCCTGAGTGACGGGATCCCCTGTCCTGTCTGCGGTTCTGTCAGACATCCTAATTTGGCAGAGGCACCAGACGATATCCCTGACCAGCAGGATGTCCATAAAGCTAAAGAAATAAGGGATAAAAAGGAAAAGGAACGTAATACTATACAGACAGAATTCCAGGAGGATGAGGCCAGGCTAAAGGCAGAGAAGCAGTTTTTATCCAATGCCTTGGAAGGGTTCCCCCAGGGTGATATAAAAACAGAGGATGAAGCGGGAAGGGTCCTGAAAAGTCTGGAAAAAGAGTTGGAGCATAAAAATAAAGAATTCCAGAAAAAGGAAAAAGAATTTAGGGAATTGGTGGAAGAGATCAAGCATAAAGACGGACTTCTGGAGAGCATGGAAAAACAGCTTCAAGATCTGTATATGAAAGAGGCGGAAGAGGAAGAATACTTTCAGAAGGAATTAAAGCTTCAGAAATTTTTGTCTTATCAGGAATATAATGCAGCTAAAGAGTGGATTCAGGGACAGGAGGAGAGGAAACATGAGATAAAATCGTATGATGAGGAATGCCTGCAAAATAAGACAGAAATTAAGATGCTCGCTAAGCAGACCCGTGGCAGGCAGCCAGTTGAGTTAGTGGAATTAAAAAATAAGGCCAGAGAAGTAGAAAGGCTTCAAGAAGAAGAGAAAATGAAACTTTTCTCCCTGCACAGCATACAGGATAAAAATACTGAGGCAAGGGAAAAGCTGAAGCAGTATTTTCAGGCCAGAGGAGCTTTGATGAGTCGTTATGAGATGGCTGATAATTTGAACCGTACTGCAAACGGCACTTTAAGCGGCAGTGTAAAACTAGATTTTGAGACATTTGTCCAGCGAAAGTATTTCCGTCAGGTTATCTATGCAGCCAACCACAGGCTTTCAAGGATGACATCTGGAGAATTTATACTGCAGTGCAGGGAAATCAAGGACTTAAAAAGCCAGGGACAGGCAGGCTTAGACCTGGATGTATATCATATTGTCAATGATTCTGTGAGAGATGTAAAAACACTTTCAGGCGGAGAAGCTTTTATGGCCTCTCTTGCCATGGCCCTGGGATTGGCTGATATTATTCAGAATACTGCCGGTGCTGTCAGCCTGGAAACTATGTTTGTTGACGAAGGTTTTGGAGCGCTGGATGATTCCGCGCGAGAAAAAGCTATACGGATCCTACAGGAATTAGCTGGAGAAAAAGGTCTTGTAGGTATCATTTCTCATGTAAATGAGCTGAAAGAGCAGATTGAATGTAAATTAGTTGTTGAGAAAAGTGAAAAGGGCAGTAAAACCCGGTGGATGCTGGAATGATAATATAAAGGCTATAGATTTGCTGAAATATGTGCTGATAGTCTGCGTGAGAATCAATGACCCCGATGTAAGCATACGGGGCGCCAAACTAGAAGCGGGCAAGCGCCGGGGGGGATTAGACCCTCGCGGCAGCCGCCAAATGGACATGTAAATATGTCCGCTTGGCTCGTTGCTCGCGGGAATAAAGAGGATTAGGAGTGGAACGGATGAGGAAGTATCTGAAAACAATGGGATTTTTTGTGCTGACAGTGCTTCTGTCTATACAGCAGGCTTTGCCCGTGGGGGCCTGGGAGGAATCCCTATCATGTACAGTGCTGGGGGACAGTATTGCAAAGGGATATTCTTCAGATAAGTCAATAGAGATAAAAAGCTATGGACAGATAGTGACAGAGCGGGTTGCCGGTGAGGCGGGGATTCCCTACACTTATAAAAATTTTGCCAAAAATGGATTGGCCACGGCAGGACTCAATGAAAAAATTCTGGCAAAGGATGAGGTGTTGGAAAGTCTGGAAAATGCAGATATAATCCTGGTAACTATGGGGTCAAATGATTTACTTAATGAGTTTAAAAAGGAGGCCCAGGCAATTTTGGACACGGATACCAAGTTTAAAAGCGCTGGGGAGGCCCTGAACGAGGTAAAGGCTGCGGTAAAAGATAACCCTCTTCTGGTCCTGAAAATTATTGATGCGCTGGGAAACTGGGATTATGGGGCCTTTGAGGGGGAATGGATAAAGGCCATGGATACAATTACTGCCCACAAAAAGGAGGATTCCCAGATTATTGTTACTAATATATACAATCCTGTGCACAATATGGAGCTTCCCGGTACAATGAATAAGATTGTGGAAGATATTATACAGAATATGAATAAAATGATTGAAAAACGGGCAGAGGAATATGGATATCAGGTGGTGGATTTATTTCAATCAGATATCGTTGCCTTTGTACAGGACGATGGACTTCATCCTGACCAGGAGGGACAAGAACTTATTGCAGATTTAGTCTACAAACAGTTAACCCCCCAGGAGCAGGATAAGGCAAGGTCTGTAGACGGGGCGGCTGTGAAAGGGGAAGAAACTGGAGAAGAAGGCGCTGGAAGTGAAACAGCAGAAAATGATGGCACAGGAGCCAGTACAGAAGAAACTGAAACCATTGAAGGGACGAAGGAGGACTCATTAGAGGACAAAGAAAGGCAGAACAGGAAAGAAGCAAAAGAGAAAGTCCAGGATGCAAAGCCTGCACAGTGGGGAGGATTGGCCATATTGGTTATCATACTTCTGGCGTGGGCGGCCCTGACTTTGAAAAATGCAAGGAGAGGAAAAAAGGGAAAGTAGCTGAACACAGAAAGCTCAAAACTATATCACATTTATAACACAAAAACTTCACAAACTTCTGTTACCTTATTTTTTATGTGAAACGGGGAGCTGTTTCATGGGGCGCCGGCTTCTTCAGCGGCGTTTGGCAGAAAAATGAAACCGGGAGGTAGGGACTTGATTGAGGTAAAGAATTTAGTGAAGAAATACGGGAACCATACGGCCATAGACCATCTGAATTTCAAGATTGAAAAAGGAAAGGTCTATGGCTTTTTGGGCCCAAATGGCGCAGGGAAATCCACAACCATGAACATTATGACGGGATATCTGGGAGCCACAGAAGGGGAGGTGCTTATTAATGGGCATGACATTTTGCGTGAACCGGAAGAGGCAAAGAAATATATAGGATATTTGCCTGAACTCCCCCCGCTGTACACAGAAATGACAGTGATAGAATATCTTAGGTTTGCCGCGGAATTAAAGGGATTGCCTAAAAAAAGCAGAGAAACTGACATAGATCAGGCTTTAAATCTGGCAAAACTGAAGGATGTGAGCGGAAGGCTGATTCGGAATTTGTCAAAAGGGTACCGGCAGAGGGTAGGACTTGCCCAGGCAGTGCTTGGGTTCCCTGATATCATTATACTTGACGAGCCGACTGTAGGACTGGATCCAAAACAAATTATTGAAATCAGAGAACTGATCCGTAAGCTGGCAGAGGAACATACGGTGATTTTAAGTTCACATATCCTGGCAGAAGTACGGGAAGTCTGTGATTATATTATGATTATTTCCCGCGGCAGGCTTGTGGCAAGCGATACGCCTGATAACCTGGAGCATCTTATGGATGGCCTGGAAACTATAGAAGTTGAGGCCAGGGCAGATTTGGCGCAGGTAAGAGAGGTCTTGAAAGCAGTGGATGGGATTTCTTCTTTTAAGGCCGAGGAAAAAGATGAAGGGATTGTATCTGCAGAGATAGAAGCGAATGACAAGGAAGACGTCAGAGAAAGGATTTTCTTTGCATTTGCAGAGAGAAAATGTCCTCTTATAACACTTAAGATCAACCGGGCGAGCCTGGAAGAGATTTTCCTGGAACTTACACAGGGAGATTCTTCTAAAGGGGTATCTGGAATAAAGAATAGGGAGGATGAAAAAGATGGCGGCAATTTATAAAAGAGAACTAAAATCATACTTCCAGTCCATGGTAGGATGCGTTTTTATTGCTTTTCTGGTAGCTTTTACCGGAATTTATTTTATGGCATATAACCTGAATGCGGGATATCCGTATTTTTCCTATACACTGTCCGGGTCTTTGATCGTATTCCTGGTAGGCATACCCCTGATAACTATGAAAAGTTTTTCGGAGGAGAGAAAAAATAAGACAGACCAGCTTTTGCTGACGGCTCCTGTGAGCCTGTCTAAAATTGTTGCAGGAAAATATCTGGCAATGGTTTCAGTGCTTGCAGTACCTAATCTGATCTTTTGTATCTTTCCCCTTATAATTAAAATGCAGGGGATATCATATCTAAAAGTGGATTATATTTCCATTGGCGTATTTTTCCTTTTAGGGTGTGTATATATCGCTATTGGAATGTTTTTATCTGCCCTGACAGAGAGCCAGATTATTGCCTTTATAACCTCTTTCGGCGTTTTGCTTGTATTATATCTATGGGATGGGATTTTATCCTTCCTGCCCAGTTCTGCGATCAGCGGAGTGTTTGGGATTATCATTCTTCTCACTCTTGCAGCTGCCTACATACAGAGCATGACAGGCAACTGGGTAATCAGCGGCGGGATAGAACTCATAGGAGTAGCTGCGTGTGTTGTTACATATATTCTTAAATCCAGCCTGTTTGAAAATATTTTAACCAAGTTCCTGGGGAATCTGGCGTTGGCCAATGTTTTTACGGATATTACGTCAAGCAGTATTGTGGATGTAAGCGGAATTATTCTTTACCTGTCTGTTATAGCAATATTTATTTTCCTGACAGTGCAGGCAATTCAGAAAAGACGTTGGAGTTAGGAGGACCGGATTGTGCAGAATATAAAGAAATTGTTCAAAACAACGGGGACAAAAAGTGGTACGTATAGTGTTGGGATGACTGTCATTATTATAGCGATTATTGTGGCTGCTAATATGATTTTTGGACAGCTGCCAGAGAAATTCAGGAATATTGATGTGAGCAGCACTAAAATTTATGAAATATCCGATAAGAGCAGGGAAATTTTAAAAGATTTAGATAAAGATATTACATTTACTGTATTGGCGGAGAAGGAGGGGACAGACGACAGAATCAAGACATTCCTAAGTAAGTATGCAGCGCTTTCGGGAAAACTGTCAGTTAAGTGGATTGACCCAGTTCTGCACCCGTCAGCTTTGACTGAATATGATACAACGGAAAACAGCATTGTAATTTCTTGTGAGGAGACTGGAAAGAGTACAATCGTTTCTTTTGATGATATTATTGTGGTGGACGCTTCTTCCTATTATTACACGGGAAGCGTGTCCGAGTCTGAATTTGACGGCGAGGGCCAGCTTACAAGTGCAGTGAATTATGTAATAAATGATGTAAACAAGAATATTTTTAGGACCACAGGCCATGGGGAAGGGACTCTGTCCAGTACAGTGACAGACCTGATGAGTAAAAATAACTATACGGTCAGCGAGCTGAATTTGGTCATGAACGCAGAGATCCCCGAAGAGTGTGACCTGCTTCTTATGTATGCGCCCGCAAAGGATTTGTCAGATGACGAGAGGAATGCTGTAGAGAATTATCTGGCAGGAGGCGGAAAGGTCATGCTCATACTGGGAGAGACCAGTACGGCGGATTTGCCGAACATAGCCGCCGTGATGAAGCAGTATGGAATGGAAGAAGTTCCCGGATACATTGCAGATCCTGAGAGATGCTACCAGGGTAATTATTATTATATTTTCCCAACACTTTCTGTATATGGGGATATGGCCCAGGGAATTGATTCTCAAATGGTATTGCTGGGGAATGCAAGGGGAATGAACTTGGTGGATACCGCCAGAGATACCATTACGGCAGAAGCATTTATGTCATCTTCGGACAGTGCGTATGCTGTAACAGAAGATGCACAGACACAGGGGAATTATACTCTTGGGGCGGTGGCTGAAGAGACTGTGGATAGTTCTTCTGCAGAGGATAGTGGGGCGACAGAGGACGAGAGTGCCCAGACGGACGCGGAATCAGCTTCAGAAGACAGTACAGATGGGGAGGAAGCAGCCAATGCTGTAAAAAGCAGGCTGACAGTTATATCTGCAGGGAGTATCATTGATTCCCAGATTACAGATACATTTCCACAGCTGGAAAATACCACATTATTTATGAATGCTGTGAGCAGTAATTTTGATGGTGTACAAAATGTTTCGATTGAACCAAAAAGCCTGGCCACAGAGTACAATACTGTGCAGCATGCAGGGATGTTCAGCCTGCTTGTCATTTTTGGGATTCCACTGCTGGTTTTGGTGTCTGGATTTGCTGTCTGGTACAGAAGAAGAAAGGCCTAAAAGCAGGAGGGCAGGATGATGGAGAAGAAAAAAATTAAAGTATTGACAGTACTGATTGGAATTTTACTTGTACTGCTAGCAATTTATTTTGGACTACAGTCCTGGAATAAAGGGCAGGAGAAAAAAGCGCAGGAGCAGGAAGAAGCAGAGGCTGTTTATGCTACAGATACTTCTGATATAGTGGGGGTTAAGTATGATGCTGGAAACGGTGAAATGAATTTTGAGAAGGAAGGGGATGCTTGGGTATATACCCAGGATAAAGATTTTCCTCTGGCCCAAAGTTATATTGAACAAATTGTATCTGATTTCGGGCGTCTGAAAGCAGAGCGGGAGTTAAAGGACGGAGACTCCCTTAAAGATTACGGTTTAGAGGATCCTGTCTATACGGTAGTGCTGACTGGCAGCGACGGTACAGAGACGTCTGTCTATTTTGGGGATATGACGGGAGAAAGCTATTATGTTACGGTCAATGACAGCCAGAGGGTTTATACAGTGGCCAGTAGTTATGCCGATGATCTGCAGTATAGCCTGGATGACATGGCTCAGTTGGATACTTATCCGAATATTGGGAGTGGGAATTTAAAAAAGGAAGTAATCAGCAGAAATGGCACAGATACAACTTATGATTCAGAAAATGATGAAGATTCGGAGAATATCGCCGCTGTAGCAGGGGGACTTGGAGCCGTAACATTGAGTGAGGCTGCGGACTATTCTGTGGAGGATAAGGATTTGCCCGGATATGGACTGGATGAGGGCAGCCGAATAGAAGTTGAGGCCACATACACAGAAGACGATGAGGAGAAAATACTGAAACTGTATATTGGAGGGGAGGATGCAAATGGAAACAGATATGTGATGCTGAATGATTCCAGAATCGTATATTTAATTTCTGACGATGTATGCAAAAATATACTGAATGAAGAGTAGCTTTTTAAGTAAGCGGAGGCATTACACATGTAGAGATATAAAAGCCACAGGGAGTGCAGGCCGTTTGTCCCTGGACGGTAAATGGATTTTTATGCCATAAAAGCGGGGCGGTATTTTATTCCAGGGGGAAATTCCGTAAAGTTTATATATATTTAATACGCGGTTTATTGACAATATGGGGAAAACAGAGGAAAATATCTCTCATGTAGATAAAGTGAGGGTGATGATCATGAAAGAAAAACTAATACGGTTTATGCAGGGCAGATATGGGGTGGATTTCCTCTCAAAATTTTTATTGGCTGCGGGATTAATTGTGGTTCTGCTTTCTTCCATATTTGCTGGTGAAATCATAGGGACAGTGTGCTATGTTTTAGGATGGGTGTTGATTATATACTGCTATTTTAGGATGTTTTCAAGGAATGTAAGCAAACGGTATGCAGAGAATCAGGCATTCCTGGCAAAAACGTACAAAATCCGGAGTTTCTTCCAGAGACAGAAAAATATGTGGACCCAGAGGAAAACATATCATATCTATAAATGCCCTGGCTGCGGACAGAAAATACGGATACCCCGGGGAAAAGGAAAGATAGAAGTACGCTGCCCAAAATGCAGTGCCACATTTATTAAGAAGAGTTAATAGAAAATATAAAATAAACGATGCCCCCATAGCCATACGGCTATGGAGGCATCGTTATTTTTGGAATATTCTGACAATGGAGAGCAAAGGGGACAGTCCCCTTTGCAAAAGGGACAGACCCTTTTGCAAAGTTTGACTTTTCCAAAATCTTATCGTAACATATTAGCCATACGTGATTGTTAATAGAGTATAAAGAGGTGTGGTGCTGATGGGGATTACGGTTAGAGAGGCGTTGGAGATAAATCCGCTGAAAAAATGCCGTTTAATAGCAGGGGAGGCAGGTTTGGACAATGTAATTTGTTGCATTGATACAATGGAGGTGCCCAATATTCTGCCATGGCTTAAGAAAAATGAGCTTTTAATTACGACTGCATATGTGATAAAGGATGACGAAAAGGCTCTGACCAGGATTATTCAGGGGTTATATAATGTAAAAGCGGCAGGGATTGCGCTTAAAACCAGATTTCTGGGGGATATCCCAGCCAATGTATTGCGTTTGGCAGATAAGCTGGGAGTGCCGGTAATTATTATACCTGCAGAGGTTGCGTTTATAGATGTTACTAACCCCTTAATGAAGCGGATTGTGGATGACCAAAATGTAAAATTAGAATTTACAAAAAGAATGAACGAAAGGTTTATGAAACTTCAAATAGAGGGAGGCAGCTTTGATTCCATCTGCCAGGCTCTGGGAAGCCTGCTGCAGTGTGATGTGGTGATTACGTATCAAAATTGTGAAGTGCTTAGCTTTTATTTAGGAGATGGCGGGAGCCGGGAAAAGTGGATGGAGAGAAATGAAAATGGTGTTATATTTCTCAAGCCAGTCCTAAGAAAAAGGCGTGTATACAGAGGCGAGAGGGGGCCTTTGCCGCTTGATACCGATTTTGAAATTATGGTGTGCCCCATTAATGTAAGGGATAAATGCCAAGGGTATCTATATGTATTGGGGAAACAGGGGCAGCTTACAGAGATGATGCAGATTGCCGTAAGACAGGCCGCTGTACATACGGCATTAGAATTTACCAATAAGGGAATTATCGAAGAAAGGGGATTTTATCAGGAGACACAATTTTTTCTGGATTTAATCAACCAGAATATCCTGTCCGAAGAGGAGGCACAAAACAGAGCGCAGGGCCTGGGATGGGAGCCTCTTCCCTGCCGTATGATAATCTCCGATATCAATGGCTTTGAGGAGTTTGTTAAGGGCAGGAATGAAGGGGAAATCCAGGATATTAAGAATAGCATTTTAGGAGAATATAAAGGCGCATTACAAAAGCATATGAGGGGATTTTTTGTCACGAACTTGAGTGACAGATTTTACTGCCTTTTACCGGTAAAGGCGGGCAAAACAGATATTGTCGAGGTAATGGAAGAAGTTTACAAAAAATTAGACAGTAAATTTGCCTTGAGCGTGACTACAGGAGCATCCTCTGTTATTACTTGCTTTAGGCAGTTTGGGCCAGCATATGAGGAAGGCCAGGAAGCGGTAGAGATAGGGAAAAAGGGTGGTAAGAAAGCACAGGTTTTTTTTATTGAGGACTTACAGGTGGATCAGATTTTTCTCGAAATGGGAAGGCAAGAGAATTTCCAAAGATTCAGCAAAAATATCCTGGACCGCCTGGAAGAGTATGATAAAAATCATGACAGCTGCCTGCTGGACACTCTTGAGGTATTGACAGAAAACGGAGGGGCACGCAAGGAAACGGCTAATAAATTATTTTTGCATAGGAATACACTGATTTATCGCTTGGCACAGATCGAGGAGATTACAGGATATAATTTAAGCGACCATGAAGTTATTTTTATGCTTACCATGGCATTTAAAATACGTAGGTACAGAGCCTGAAAAGGCTGTAGGCGGCACGCCCAAACAGGAATGCGGAATTTTGTGCGCAACGAATGATGATGAAAAATGAAAGGTGTGGTATATTTTTAACAACAAAAAATGAGATAAAAAGCAGATAAGCTGTACCAAAAGGAAGGTGCAGCTTTTTGTAAACAGAGAGCTTTTTATCGAATGAGAGAAGGGAGCGGGTAAAAATGGAAAAAGAGAAGGTGAGTGTTCTCAACGATTATGCCACATCTTCTGTACCAGAAGAAAAGACCTATAACTGGCTTTCAATGGGACTAATATGGGCTGGGGTAGGTATTAATCTGGGAATGATTGTAATCGGGGGTGCACTGGGGAATGGGTTAAGCTTTAAGCAGGCAACCCTGGCTGCATTTATAGGGGGAGTGGTGTTGGCTATTGTCACTTCAGTATGCGGCGTGATTGGAGCACATACTCATTTATCTACAGCAATGATCAGTTCTTTTACATTTGGAAAAGCTGCTATTATCATTATTGCGCTGATACAGGCATTTGGCTCCTATGGCTGGTTCGGAGTCCAGCTGGGGTTGTTTGGAGAGACTGTGAGCACTACCATTAAGATGGCCACGGGACTGGTTTTGCCAACTATACTATGTATTATTGTGGGCGGCATTTTAATGATACTGACATCTACATTTGGGTATAAAAGTTTGGATTTACTGAGTAAAATTGCAGTTCCGCTTTTGATTATTTTGCTTCTGGCCTCAGTTGTTAAAGTAATGCAGGGGTACAGCGTGGGCGAAATTGTAGAGTTTCAAGCTGCTGGTGAGGCAATTTCAATCGGATATGGTATTTCAAGTGCGATTGCTTCTTTCATTGTTGGTGCAGTAGTCGCACCGGACGTCTCCAGATATGCAAAATCACCTAAAGATACAGTGCTAGCCTCCATTTTTGCATTTGCCATTGTAGTGCCTATGATGCTGGTTGTTGGCTGTGTGATGGCCCAGGTGACAGGAACGGCAGATATTATTGATATTATGTTAAAGTTAGGCTGGGGATTTGCGGCTCTTTTGGTTCTGATGCTGGCTCAGTGGACTTCCAATGACAATAACTTGTATTGTGCGGCCCTGGGGTTCGCCGTAGTATTTAAAAAAATGAAGAAATACCAAATTACAATTATTTCTGGTATTATTGGAATCTTGCTGGCCTTAACTGGTATTGCAGAAAATATCACCAGTTTTTTAAATTATCTGGGTGTCCTGATTCCACCTATGGGCGGTGTTTTGGCTTCTGACTATTACTTTTTCCATAAATCCAGATATAGAGAGGAATTAGCGGGGGAAGTTAAGAGTATTGAAATTCCCGCGTGTACTGCCTGGGTAGTTGGATCTGTCCTATCATTTGTCACTACATATACTTCATTCAGCATCACAACTGTTCCGAGTATTGATGGTATACTGGCTGCATTTCTGGTTCATTTTATATGGTCAAAGGTGAGTGAAAAAAATAGGTCAATATCTTAAATTCACTGGTTGGATATATGATTTATAAGCTGGGATATAGCATAGGAAATCTGTCTCTGGAAGAGGTGGATAGAGTAATACATGGAGAATATTCCCATGAGTATCACTTGTACATATATATTAAAGGAGAAGGAGAGGCTTATGAGCAGAAATGTGACAGTTGGACTTGTCCAGATGGATTGTGTGCTGATGGATAAAGAAAAAAATCTAAATAAAATGTCAGAGTACTTAGAGGAGGCATCTAGTAAAAATGTTGATATAATATGTTTCCCAGAAATGTGTACCACAGGGTATAGTCCCGATTTAATAAAAGGAAAATATTTAGATCTGGCAGAGGAACCTGACGGGGAGACCTTCAAACTATTGAGTGAAAAAGCAAAAAAGTGCCAGATGTATATTGCAGCTCCAATAGTGTTGAAAGGTGAGATGCCAGGTGTGCTCTATAATGGGTTGATTATGGTTGGAAAAGATGGGGCTTTGATGGGGACATATAATAAGACACATCTGTGGGCAGGAGAGCGTTTCTGGTTTAGGGCGGGGTGCGATTATCCAGTTTTTAAGACTGAGTTTGGAAATGTAGGTATGATGATTTGTTATGACGGGGGATTTCCAGAGGTATCCAGGATCCTTACTCTTAAAGGGGCAGAATTAATCCTGTGCCCAAGCGCATTCCCTATTTGGGATAAAGATATGTGGGATATTTACTTTGCATCTCGTGCATTGGAAAATGGCTGCTTTGTGGCTGGCATTAACCGTGTGGGCACGGAAGGGAGCTGCCAGATGTTTGGGGATAATAAAATCTTTAACCCGAGAGGCAAAAAACTCGCGGAGGCACCAATGTATGAGGAAGCGCTTCTGACTTGTACAATTGATTTGGAGGAAGTTGCTTTTTACAGAGAAAATGAGGTTGTATATTTAAGAGACCGTAGGCCAGAAACTTACGGGGCAATTGCGCAGCTATATTGATGACTTAAGGGGAGAAGTTATTAAGGATATTAATTTGTGAAATGCACGCTGCGGTTTTGGGGGAGCTAAAGAGGTTAGGGCGAGTCGGTATAAAGCAATAGGAAGCCAGGCCTACCTGAAAACGGGGCGTGCATGCCATGCAGATATGCAGTGCATTTTAAACTTTAAAGAATTTAAAAATAGGGGTTTACAAAAAGAGATTGTTTATGATATAATTCCATTTGTCGAGCGGAAGTGGCGGAATGGCAGACGCGCTAGATTCAGGTTCTAGTGGGAGTTTATCCTGTGAGAGTTCAAGTCTCTTCTTCCGCATATAATTTATGGCAGCGTAAAGTATCTATTTTGATCAGGATACTTTGCGCTTTTTGTTTGTTCTACACTATAAAAAGTTTTGTCAGGCTTTTTATAGGGCATGAACTTAGAAAAGACTACAAAAGAGGGCGTAAGCTCTCTTTTTTTCTTGACAAAAATAAATACTGTGATATACTTTGATAATCAAAGTATTTGAAAAACAAAATATTTTTGTATAGAATTAATAGTGGAGAATTAATATGGTAGGAAAGATTTGCGGAACTGGCTCATATGTGCCAGAGCACATTCTGGATAATCATGATTTATCTAGGATTGTAGATACAAATGATGAGTGGATCCAAGCAAGAACTGGGATCATTAGGAGGCATATTATAGAGGAGGACACAACGGTCTCAATGGCTGTCTATGCGTCTAAAGAGGCGCTTGAAGATAGTGGCACAGCGGCTGAAGAACTTGATTTAATTCTTGTGTCGACTTTTACCTCGCAGGTGCTGCTTCCCTGCACTGCGTGTGAAGTTCAGAAAGAGCTGGGGGCGGTCAATGCCACTGGGTTTGATTTGAATGCAGCCTGTACGGGATTTCTATTTGCCTATAATACAGCACAGGCGTATATTCATGCTGGGATTTACAAGACCATTTTGATTATCGGTGCAGAGAGCCTTTCGAATGTAGTTAATTGGAAAGATAGAGGAACCTGTATTTTATTTGGGGATGGCGCCGGAGCCTGTGTGATGAAGGCGCAGCAGGGAGAATTCTATCGCCCTATAACTTGTTCAGCAGGCACGCTGGGAAATGCCCTTACTTGTAAGAGCAGATGCTGTAATGCGCAGGATTCTGAAAGAGATGATGTGGATTTCTTTATGAAAATGGATGGGCAGGCTGTCTTTAAGTTTGCAGTCAGGCGCGTTCCTGAGGTGATTTTAGAAGCAGTGGATGAGGCTGGCATAAAGCTGCCGCAGATAGATTATTTTATTCTCCATCAGGCAAATAAAAGAATTGTGGAGGCAGTGGCTAAGCGCTTAGGGGAAGATATAAACAAGTTCCCCATGAACATGGAAGAGTACGGAAATACTTCTTCTGCCAGTATCCCAATTCTTCTGGATGAGATGAATAAAAAAGGGATGTTGAAAGAGGGAAATAAGCTGGTTATGGCCGGGTTTGGCGCAGGGTTATCCTGGGGGGCCATATATCTGGAATGGTAAAGAATAAGGTAATTCCTGGTAAAGCCGGATTACATAGATATTTATTTAAGAAAGGAATTAAGAAAAATGTTAGAAAAAGTAAAAGAGATTGTAGCAGATTCATTGGGAGCAGAAATCAGCACACTTACAGAGGCAACATCTTTTAAAGATGATTTGTCAGCAGATTCACTGGATTTATTTGAGGTAGTGATGGCATTTGAAGAAGAATTTGGTGTGGAAATCCCATCTGAGGATTTGGAGCAGATTGCGACTATCGGCGATGTTGTAAAGTATTTAGAGGCACATCAATAAGTATATGATTTGTATAGAAAGGTTGTTAGTATGAAAACAAAAGTAACCGAAATCTTAGGAACTGAATATCCGATTGTCCAGGGTGGAATGGCATGGGTTGCTGAGTATCATCTTGCAGCCGCCGTATCAGAGGCCGGCGGACTTGGACTGATAGGTGCGGCAAGTGCACCGGCTGACTGGGTACGGCAACAGATAAAAGAGGCAAAGAAACTGACAGATAAGCCGTTTGGGGTAAATATTATGCTGATGAGTCCCTATGCGGACGCAGTGGCAGAAGTTATTGTAGAAGAAGGGGTAAAAGTTGTTACTACAGGCGCTGGTTCCCCTGAAAAATATATGAAAATGTGGAAAGATGCTGGGGTAAAGGTAGTTCCTGTCGTTGCCTCTGTGGCGCTTGCAAAAAGGATGGAGCGCTGCGGCGCAGATGCATTGGTAGCTGAAGGCACTGAGGCAGGCGGGCATATAGGCGAGAATACGACAATGGTGTTAGTGCCCCAGGTAGTGGATGCAGTGAATGTTCCGGTTATTGCCGCAGGCGGAATTGCAGACGGAAGAGGGATTGCTGCAGCATTTATGCTGGGCGCCCAGGGAGTACAGATGGGGACTCATTTTGTGGTTACAAAGGAATCGGCTGTCCATGAAAATTACAAAAAATGTATTTTAAAAGCAAGGGATATTGATTCACGGGTGACTGGCCGATCCACAGGACACCCTGTACGTGCCCTCCGCAATCAGATGACAAAGGATTACTTGAAAAAAGAGCAGGAGGGTGCTTCCTTTGAGGAATTGGAACTTCTTACTCTGGGAGGATTAAGAAAGGCCGTGGTTGATGGGGACGTAATAAATGGAAGTGTCATGGCTGGGCAGATTGCAGGGATGGTGAAAGAGGAACTTTCCTGCAGGGAACTGATAGAAAGGCTTGTAAAGGGGACGGACAGTCTGATTGGGGGGGAAGGATTTTATGAGTAAGACCGCATTTATTTTTCCCGGACAGGGCGCGCAGAAAGTAGGAATGGGAAAAGATTTTTATGAACATAGTGAAAAAGCGGCGGCGGTTTTCGATGAAGCTTCCAGGCTGCTGAATATAGATATGAAAGCATTATGCTTTGAAGAAAATGATTTGCTGGATCGGACGGAGTACACACAGGCAGCTCTAGTAACGGCCTGTCTGGCCATGGCAGAGGTACTGGGGGAAAAGGGCCTTCTGCCGGATGTCACTGCGGGACTGAGCTTGGGGGAGTATTGTGCAATTTCCATGGCAGGAGGGATGAGTAGGCAGGATGCTGTTATAGCTGTGCGGCAGAGAGGAATTTTAATGCAGAATGCAGTACCAGACGGCAAGGGCGCAATGTCTGCTGTACTTGGCCTGTCTGCTGAAAAAATAAAAACTGTGCTTGATGGGATGAAGGGAGCCTACATTGCCAACTATAATTGTCCGGGGCAGACTGTTATCACAGGATGGAAAGAGGATATAGAGAAGGCCGGGGAGATACTTAAGGAAAAAGGCGCAAAAAGAGTCTTGCCCTTGAATGTCAGCGGCCCTTTTCATTCTCCGCTACTTGAGGGAGCAGGGGTGAAATTAGGAGAAGTTTTAGATTCCGTGGAATTTTCGTCTCTTAAAATACCGTATGTAACGAATGTTACAGCAAAATTTGTGGAAGATGTCGGTGAGACAAAGGAGTTGTTGATCCGGCAGGTTGCTTCGTCTGTTTTCTGGGAGCAGAGTGTAGAGAATATGATAAAGGCCGGGGTTGAAACCTTTGTTGAGGTAGGGCCAGGCCGCACATTAGCTGGGTTTATAAAGAAAATTAATAAAGAGGCCGTAGTGTATAACGTGGGAACATGGGAAGATATAGATAAGGTGGTTAGTAAATTATGTTAGATGGAAAGATTGCTGTTGTTACTGGCGCATCCAGAGGGATTGGCAGGGCAATAGCCCTGAAATTAGCGGCAGACGGAGCAGAGGTTATTGTCAATTATAATGGCTCCGCTGACAGGGCCGCTGAGGTTAAGGACTTAGTAGAAAAGAATGGCGGCAGGGCGCATATATACCAGTGTGATGTGTCTGATTTCCAGTCTTGTGAGGACTTTATAAAAAAAATTATCGGACAATTTGGCAAGCTGGATATTCTGGTGAATAATGCAGGAATTACAAGAGATGGACTTATTATGAAAATGTCAGAGGAAGAATTTGATACTGTAATTGATATAAATCTAAAGGGGACTTTTAACTGTATCCGTTTTGCTTCCCGGCAAATGATTAAGCAGAGAAGCGGAAGAATCATTAACCTATCCTCTGTTTCGGGAGTTATGGGGAATGCGGGGCAGGCAAATTATTCTGCCTCAAAGGCAGGGGTAATCGGACTTACAAAGTCTGCTGCCCGGGAATTGGCGCCACGGGGCGTGACGGTCAATGCAATTGCTCCCGGCTTCGTCCATACAGAAATGACAGAGGTGCTTCCCGAGAGGGTAAAAGAGGGAGTTATATCAATGATACCAGTGGGAAGGTTTGGGGAGCCGGAGGAAATTGCAGCAGCGGCAGCATTTTTGGCGTCTGACCAGGCGGGATATATAACCGGGCAGGTACTCTGCATAGATGGCGGTATGGCGATGTAAATGAAGAAAGAGATGCCGCATAAGCCAGCGGCAGAATGGAGTTAAAATGAAAAGACGAGTGGTAGTAACGGGAATGGGTGCAGTGACACCAATCGGCAATACAGTTAAAGAATTTTGGGATAGTATCCGTGCTGGCAAGGTGGGAATTGGGCCTATCACTAAATTTGACACAACCGATTATAAAGTACGTATAGCAGCAGAAGTGAAGGGGTTTATTGCAAAGGAACGGATGGATTTTAAGGCGGCCAGACGTATGGAGACATTTTCTCAGTATGCTGTTGCAGCGGCAAAGGAGGCATTTTTGGATGCAGGCATTAATATGGAACATGAAGATGCTTATCGTGCCGGTGTTATTATAGGGTCTGGAATTGGAAGCCTTCAGGCAGTGGAACAAAACTATAGTAAAATTCTGGAAAAAGGGCCCAGCCGCGTAAACCCATTGATGGTGCCGTTGATGATTTCAAATATGGCTGCAGGAAATGTCTCTATACAGCTAGGACTGAAGGGGAAATGTACAAATGTAGTTACTGCCTGTGCTTCGGGGACAAATTGTATAGGTGATGCCTTTCGTGCTATTCAGTATGATGATGCGGACATCATGGTTGCAGGAGGTACAGAGAGCTGTATTTGCCCTACAGGAGTGGCAGGCTTTGCCGGCCTCACGGCACTTTCCTTATCAGGGGATCCTATGCGGGCATCCATACCTTTTGATAAGGACCGGGATGGGTTTGTACTTGGCGAGGGGGCAGGAGTAGTAGTTTTGGAGGAACTGGAGCATGCAAAAGCCAGAGGCGCGGAGATATATGCGGAGCTGGCGGGATATGGTTCCACGGGAGATGCATACCATATTACGTCTCCTCAAGAGAATGGTGAAGGGGCAGGCATGGCGATGAAGCTGGCAATGGAGGAGGCTGGAGTATCCCCAAGGCAGATAGATTATATCAATGCTCATGGCACGGGTACACACCATAACGACCTGTTCGAGACAAGGGCAGTCAAATATGCCCTGCAGAAAGAAGCAGAGAATGTTGTCATTAATTCTACAAAGTCTATGATCGGCCATCTTCTGGGGGCAGCAGGGGGCGTTGAGTTTATTGTCTGTGTAAAAGCCATTCTGGATGGGTACATACATCAGACGATGGGAACATTACAGACAGATTCTGAATGTGATTTGAACTATGCAGTTGGGGCGCCGGTAGAAAAGGATGTAAATTATGTGCTGACAAATTCTTTGGGATTTGGGGGACATAATGCCACATTGCTAGTAAAGAAATATAGGTAGGGAGACTACCTGTTAGTCTATGTGTTGTTGCTAAAAGTAAATAATGTATCTCCTTGGGTATACCTTGCAGAGCATTGAATATCCAACAAAGTTTGATTTTGATAGGAATAGGATAGGAATTATGAGAATAGATGAAATATTACAGTTAGTGGAGGCTATATCTCGTTCCACATTAACAGAATTTCAATATGAAGAAGGAGCGGTTAAGCTGTCTCTGGTGAAAAATATAGGTTTGGCTGATATGGCTGGAAATATCCAGGAGACACAGTCCCATATGATACAGACAATTTCCAGTGAACAGGCGGTGCCTGGCTTTCAGGGAGAACGAAATGAGAAACAAGCAGAAGTATCTGGAGATAAAGGAATATCTGGGGTTATAGATGGTAAAATCATTAAATCGCCCTTAGTGGGGACTTTTTATGCTGCGCCGTCTGAGGATGCCGCACCCTTTGTCGCCGCTGGCGACAGCGTGAAAGAGGGGCAGGTGCTGGCCATCGTGGAGGCTATGAAATTGATGAATGATATTGAAAGTGACTATACAGGGGTTGTCGCAGAGATACTGGTGAAAAATGGAGACACAGTCGAGTATGGACAGCCATTGTTTGTTATAAAATAGTCAATCGAGGTCAAAGGGGACAGACCCTTTTGCAAAAGGGACAGACCCCTATGCAAAGGGGACAGACCCCTTTTACGGAAAGAAGGTAAAAATGAATAGATTAGATATCCAGCAGATCCAAGAAATTATTCCTCACAGGCACCCTTTTTTGTTAGTTGATTATATTGAGGATTATGAACCTGGGCAGTTTGCGGTGGGATATAAATGTGTAACTTACAGGGAAGATTTTTTTAAGGGACATTTCCCCCAGGAGCCGGTAATGCCAGGAGTATTGACAGTAGAGGCCCTTGCCCAAGTTGGAGCAGTAGCTATATTGAGCATGGAGCACAACAAAGGGAAGGTTGCGTATTTTGGCGGTATCCAGAAATGTAAATTTAAAGGGAAAGTAGTGCCCGGAGATAAGCTGAGGCTGGAGACCAAAATTATTAAGCAGAAGGGGCCTGTAGGTATTGGGGAAGCAAAAGCCACAGTTGAAGGTAGGTTGGCAGTCAGCGCTGAATTGACATTTATGGTAGGAAATTAAGGAGAATTACGGTTTATGATAGAGAAGGTATTGATTGCAAACCGAGGGGAGATAGCTGTACGGATTATCCGGGCATGCCGTGAAATGGGGATTGAGACAGTGGCGGTATATTCAGAGGCCGATAAGGAGGCCCTTCACACACAGTTAGCCGATGAAGCAATCTGTATTGGCCCCGCGGTATCCTCGGAGAGCTATCTGAGCATGGAGAGAATTATCAGCGCAACTCTTGTGTCGGGGGCTGATGCTATCCATCCTGGATTTGGTTTCTTGTCTGAAAATAGTAAGTTTGCAGAGCTCTGTGAGCAATGTAGTATTGTATTTATTGGCCCGGATTCCACAGTTATTCGTAAAATGGGAAATAAGCAGGAGGCAAGAAATACAATGGCTGCTGCAGGAGTGCCGGTGATACCAGGAAGTCAATACCCCATATATGATGCTTCAAAGGGAGCTATCATAGCAGCAGAAATAGGGTATCCGGTTATAATTAAAGCTGCCCTTGGCGGGGGCGGAAAGGGGATGCGCGTGGCAAAGAACCCGGAGGAGTTTGCTGGCAGCTTCCACACGGCCCAGAAGGAAGCAAAGATGGCCTTTGGCGATGAGACTATGTATATAGAACATTTTGTGCAGCATCCCAGGCACATTGAGTTTCAAATTCTGGCAGATAAGCATGGAAATGTAATCCATTTGGGAGAGCGTGACTGTTCTGTCCAGAGAAATCACCAAAAAATGATAGAGGAATCCCCCTCAGTTGCTTTATCTCCAGAATTGCGTGAGATAATGGGAGATGCGGCTGTTAAGGCGGCAAAGGCAGCAGATTATGTAAACGCTGGCACTATAGAATTTTTGTTAGAAAAAAGTGGGGATTTTTACTTCATGGAAATGAATACCCGTATTCAGGTAGAGCACCCAGTTACAGAATGGGTTACTGGAATTGACTTGATTAAAGAACAGATTCGGATTGCAGATGGAAAACAATTGAGTCATACCCAGGAGGATGTCAGGATCACAGGTCATGCAATTGAATGCCGCATTAATGCTGAAAACCCGGATAAAAATTTCCGTCCCTCCCCAGGAACAATTACTGACATGTATTTGCCTGGCGGCAAGGGCGTCAGGATTGATTCTGCAATTTATAGTGGATATACAGTAACACCATATTATGATTCCATGCTTGCAAAACTAATTGTACACGCAAAAAACCGGAAAGAAGCTATACGCAAAATGAGAAGCGCTCTGGGAGAAGTGATAATTGAAGGAATTAACACGAATGTTGATTATCAATATGAAATATTACATCACCCGGATTTTGAGTCTGGAGACATTGATATAGAATTTATTGAGAGGATTAAGAGCTGAAATTGAGTGAATTTTCTGAAAATGGAGAGCAAAAGGGTCAGTCCCCTTTGCAAAGGGGACTGACCCCTCCTCTCAAACCACAAGTCAGGAGTTATCTATGAAGTTGCAGAATATGTTTAAAAAAACAAGGAAAAGAGGTTATATTTCCCTGAAGGATTCCAAGCCGGAAGTTCCCCAGGGACTTTTACGGAAATGTAATAAATGTGGAGCGGCAATCATTGCTGATGATGTTAGGGCAGGTTTTTATATCTGCCCGAAATGTGGCGGATATTTCCGTATCCATGCGTATAGAAGGATTGAGATGTTGGCAGATGAGGGGTCTTTTGAAGAGTGGGATCACTGTATGGTTTCTACAAACCCTCTTCAATTCCGAGGATATGAGGAGAAGATTGAAGCTTTACAGGAAAAGACAAAACTGGAAGAAGCAGTTGTGACAGGGAAAATAAGGATTAATGGCAGTCCTGCAGTGATTGGGGTTTGTGACGGGAGATTTCTCATGGCAAGTATGGGAGAAGTTGTTGGAGAGAAAATAACCCGGGCGGTGGAGCGTGGGACAAAGGAGAATCTCCCGGTGATTCTGTTTGCCTGCTCAGGGGGGGCCCGTATGCAGGAGGGAATTATATCTTTAATGCAGATGGCTAAAACATCTGCAGCCTTAAAACGACACAGCGATGCCGGCAACCTGTATATTTCTGTTCTGACAGATCCTACTACAGGCGGAGTGACCGCAAGTTTTGCGATGCTGGGCGATATAATTCTGGCAGAGCCTAATGCGTTGATCGGTTTTGCCGGACCCCGTGTCATTGAGCAGACAATCGGGGAGAAACTGCCAGATGGGTTCCAGCGCTCAGAGTTTCTGCTGGAACATGGATTTATTGACCGTATTGTAAACCGTGAAGAAATGAAACAGGTATTATCCCAAATACTGAAGATTCATAATTGTGCAGGTGGGAAAATAGGTGCAGAGGCAAGTGATGATACTCTGCTTAGTAGTCAGGCAGATAA
The DNA here is from genome assembly GCF_900604355.1 of Luxibacter massiliensis. NCBI lineage: Bacteria > Bacillati > Bacillota > Clostridia > Lachnospirales > Lachnospiraceae > Luxibacter > Luxibacter massiliensis. Next base: position 287,570 of record NZ_UWOE01000001.1, read on the forward strand.
GAAAGAGACAAAAAATGCCTGGGAGCGTGTACAAATATCACGAAAAAAAGACCGTCCTGTAGGAGCAGAATATGTGGATATACTATTTGAAGATTTTATAGAACTGCATGGAGACAGATATTTCCGTGAGGATCCTGCTGTTATGGGGGGGATTGCATATTTTAAGGGGATCCCCGTGACGGTGATTGCCCAGGCGAAAGGTAATACAACAAAAGAAAATATTGAGAGAAATTTTGGCATGCCTTCCCCGGAAGGGTATAGGAAGGCGCTCCGTCTTATGAAACAGGCTGAGAAATTCAAACGCCCTATTATTTGTTTTGTGGATACACCGGGAGCCTTTTGCGGGTTAGGTGCTGAGGAGCGTGGACAGGGAGAAGCCATCGCCAGAAATCTTTTCGAAATGTCATCCTTGAAAGTGCCCGTGCTCTCTATTGTTATTGGTGAGGGAGGCAGCGGAGGGGCCTTGGCACTGGCTGTCGCAGATGAGGTATGGATGCTGGAAAATTCAGTTTACTCTATTCTCTCCCCTGAGGGGTTTGCCAGTATTTTATGGAAGGACAGTAAACGTGCCAGCGAGGCTGCAGAGGTCATGCGTCTGACAGCGAATGATTTAATGAAATTAAAAATTATCGAACAGGTAATACCAGAGCCAGAGCAGTATACACATGAAAATATTACTGAAGTCTGCAAAATACTTGAATATCATATAGGTGGATTTTTGGATAAGTATTCTGCTATGCAGGAAGCAGAACTGACAGAGAGAAGATACCAGCGTTTTCGGAAAATGTAGAGTGGCAGGGGAGACTTGCAGGAAGTCGGGAAATGTAATATGGAAGGAATCCCTCACTTTATCTGTGGGCGTGTCCTCCAGAAATACTGAAAATAGTGGAGGCAGAAAAGAGGATAAGTATATGGAGTCATTTAAAATAGGAAAGAAAATAGTTCCTATCCCTCTGATTCAGGGTGGGATGGGGGTGGGTATCAGCCTTGGGGGCCTTGCAGGCACCGTGGCGGCAGAAGGCGGGGTTGGAGTTATCTCTACCGCCCAGATTGGATACCAGGAACCTGATTTCGACAGGCATCCCGCACAGGCGAACTTAAGGGCCATACAAAAAGAAATGGGTAAGGCGAGAAAAATATCGCCCAATGGCGTGGTTGGCTTCAATATTATGGTAGCTCTTAGGGATTATGCCCGGCATGTAAAAATGGCCCTGCAGGCTGGCGCAGACATCATAATTTCAGGGGCCGGACTGCCTACGGAGCTTCCAGGCCTGGCTAAGGATAGTTCTGCGGCGATTGCGCCTATTGTATCAACGGATAAATCTGCCAGAATTATTTTAAAGTATTGGGATAAAAAATATAAAAGGACAGCTGACTTGGTGATTGTGGAGGGTCCATTGGCCGGAGGGCACCTAGGATTTAAAAAGAGCGAGCTGGAAAAATATACCCCGGATGTATATGAAGAGGAAGTGCGAAAAATAATCGCTACAGTCAGGGCATACGAACAAAACTATCAGAGAAAAATACCAGTGATTCTTGCAGGGGGAGTTTATAGTTCCGGTGATGTCCTGAGAGCGGGAGGACTGGGGGCGGATGGGGTACAGGTAGCTACACGCTTCGTGACTACCTATGAGTGCGATGCGGATATACGCTATAAAGAAGCCTATATCCGGGCCAAAAAGGAAGATATAGCCATAGTAGAGAGTCCAGTTGGGATGCCTGGAAGGGCCATCTTGAATCCTTTTATGAAACGTGTTATGCTGGGAGAAAAGGTTCCCCATACGCCATGCCATGGCTGCCTCGCACATTGTAATCCAGAAGAGATCCCTTACTGCATTACGGATGGCCTTATAAATGCGGCCAGAGGAAATATAGAGGATGCACTGCTGTTTTGCGGGGCATATGCGTATAAAGCTAACAGGATGGAAACAGTAAAAGAAGTAATTCACTCCTTATTTTGACAGCGTACGGTCAGGGGACATGAGCCGGGCATAAAATAGGCAAATCATTTTTCAATACCGTAATCATGCTCCTCAGATATCATTTGATAGGCAGAAAAACAGCAAAGACAAAGGTCTGTTGAACAGGGACATAGAGGGGCAAAGAGGGCATACATAAGAATGCAGGAAGGAGAATACTGTTCTGTGAATGCACATGAGACTATCAATGACATATTGGTCCACTTGTTTAACGAGATCTGGGAGCTTGAAGAGGAGGCCATCATAACGGATGAATATAAGGATATCAGTAATAATGACATGCATATTATAGAAGCTGTAGGACTTGGGGATGACAGTACCATGTCTGCGGTAGCAAAAAGGCTTGGGATTACTGCCGGTTCCCTGACTACATCCATCAACAGCCTGGTAAATAAAAAGTATGTAACTCGTACAAGAAGTGAGGCAGACCGGAGGGTGGTTTATATAAGGCTTACTGAGAAAGGGAGGGGAGCCTATCTGCACCACCAGGATTTTCATATGCAGATGACAGATGCTGTGATTGGCAGCCTGGATGATAAGGAAATCCCAGTTCTATTAAAAACGCTGGACAGTCTTTCTAAATTTTTTAGGAATTATAAAGAAAGAGAGTAGCATCCTTTAAGTTCTAGGGGAAAGTTTTTTTTGACCTTTTTAGAAAAATGAGGTACAATACATTCTGTAGCAGATTAATGTTTATGTTGAAGTCTAAATACTTGAGTGTTTAAGCGGAAAGGGAGCAAGTATGGCAACAAAGAAAGCAACAAAGAAACCAGTAACCACTAAGCCAGCTGTAGAGAAAGCAGAGGGGACAGTTTCTGCTGAAAAGGAAATGGCTGCTAAAAGTGAGGCTACAAAAACAGTTAAGACAGAAGAAATCGGGACAAAGGCCGGCCAGACAAAGGCGATTGAGACAAAAAAGGATACTACAAAAGCAATTGAAACCAGAGCTGCAGTCTTAAAGGATCCAGAACCCGAAAAGAAAGAACCGGAGAAAATAACTATAAAGAAAGCAGCACCGAAGAAAACAACTACAGGCAGGACAACAAAAAAGTCTGAGATAAAGACCGAAATTTTCCTCCAGTTTGCAGGGAATGAATATACAGAAAAGGAAATCCTTCAGAAAGTAAAGAATGTATGGACTAAGGAACTGAAGAATAAGGTAGGAGATATGAAAGATGTAAAGATTTACCTTAAGCCGGAAGAATTCGCAGCTTATTATGTAATTAACGGTGATACAACAGGCCGTGTGGACCTATAAAGACAGAGTCATTTACATAATTAGAGAACATGGGGTTGTTGCAAAATAAATTTTCATATTAAGATATCAATATGGTGTGGTATAAAAAAAGTTGACAGCTTATTCTCAAGGATTTCATAATAAAACCAAGAGAATAAGGAGGTATTCAAAGTGGCACGTAAATATGACCATGAATACAAAGTACAGGCAGTGAAACTTGCCAAAGAAATCGGCGGCGCTAAGGCTGCTAAAGAATTAGGAATCCCTGAAGGAACCATCCATACATGGCTGAAAGCTGTAAGAGCTGGTAAGCTGGATGTTGGGGAAGGTTCCCATACCCCTGCCAGTGCAATGAGCCTGTCAGAAGAAATTACCATGCTGCGTAAGCGGGTGAAGGAGCAGGATAAAGAAATCCGCCGCCTGAAGGAAGAAAATGAATTTCTGGAGGAAGCCAGCGCTTTTTTCGCCGCCAGCCGTCGGAAGTCAGCAAAAACCAGAGAATGATCTTTCTCGCTTTGAAAACAGAGGACGGCAGGATTACCGGAAAAATTTCATTTTATTGCCGGATGCTTGGTATCAGCCGGCAGGGCTTCTATAAATATCTCGCAAACAAAGACCGTCCATGGAAGTACCAGGATCTGGCGGATGCCATGAAAGAAATCATCAGTGAGGATGAATGTAACGATACTTATGGACGGATCCGGATGTATCAGGCGCTGTTGCTGAAGCAGCCGGAGGGCGTACATATACCCAGTGAACGGACCGTATACCGGGTTATGGATCAGATCGGCCTGAGCCATCGGCCAAAGAGAAAGCCGAATGGACTTACAAAGGCAGACCGGGAAGCCATGAAATCGGATGATCTGTTGAAGCGGGATTTCCATTCAGATGCCCCATTAGAAAAATGTATTACAGATATCACGGAGATTCCGGCGCGCAATGGGAAACTGTATGTATCTGCGATTTTCGACTGCTTTGATCTTAGCGTCCTCGGTCTGTCAATGGGGACAAACATGAAAGCAGATCTGTGTATCCAAACACTGGAAAATGCCCTGACTGCATATCCCGCATTGGAAGGAGCGATCATCCACAGTGACCGTGGGACACAGTATACCAGTGAGTCTTACCGCCAGACCATCCGGGAGCACCACATCCACCAAAGCATGAACAGTGCAGGAGGACGCTGCCATGATAATGCACGCTGTGAGAGTATGTGGGCCAGAATGAAGACAGAGCTCCTTTATGACCGCTATGACACAAGGCAGATGACGGTAGAGGAATTAAAGGCGCTCATTTGGAGATACTTCCTCAGCTACTGGAATAACCGGAGGATCTGCTCTGCCAATGGCGGGCTTCCTCCCATGATAAAACGCAGACAGTATTATGAGGATTTGGAACTGGTAGCATAGTCAGTGATATCCTTGAAATAAATGTGTCAACTAATCTTGACAATATCAATAACAAGAAAGTGGCTGAACGATATCCAATTGAATTTTATATTTTGCGGCAGCTCCTTTTTCAGGCACTGACGCAGAGAATCATGTAAGTATTACCAGATAGTTTTGATTTACGGATAGACAGCAGGTAAAAGAATATATCACTTTTTAGGGGAGTTGCACAAGATGATCAGAAAACAATTTGCTGCAAACGTTTTGCCCTCTATGCTGGCATTTGCATTTTCAGGTATATATGCTATTGTAGACGGCTGGTTCGTAGGCAGAAATATAGGGGATATCGGCCTGGCCGCTATAAATGTGGCATATCCTATTGTAGCCGTTATGCAGGCGGCAGGCACTGGGATTGGCATGGGGGGCGCTATTCAGATAGCCATCTGCCATGGCAGCGGTAAAAGGAAAGAGGAAAAAGCGTTTCTTGGCAATACACTTTTCATGCTTGTATTTTGCTGTGTACTGCTGACTATATTGCTTGGGGTTACTTATCCTGCAATTTTGTCGGCGTTTGGGGCAACGGGGGAACTGATGAATTATGCGGCTGATTATATTAGAATCTTAGTTTGGGGAGCATCCTTTCAGATTATGGGAACTGGATTACTGCCTATTGTCCGTAATTATCATGGCTCAGTTACCGCTATGGCAGCCATGATTATGGGATTCAGCACAAATGTAGTGCTGGACTGGCTGTTTGTATCTGTATATCAGAAGGGCGTTGCGGGGGCGGCGGCGGCCACATTGATCGGCCAACTTGTGACAGTCGTTCCCTGTGTGCTTTTCCTGTTCCTGAAAAGAATTTTTCATACGGCTGTTCTGCGGCCTGCCAAATCTGTGATATGCCGGATTCTACAGGTTGCCCTTTCCCCATTTGGCCTGACGCTCTTACCCAATATTGTTATTATCATCCTGAACAGAGGGGCATTAGCTTACGGTGGGGAACTGGCGGTATCCTGCTATGCTGTAGTAAGTTATGTAGTGTGTGTGGTTCAGCTGTTATTACAAGGGATAGGTGATGGATCCCAGCCCCTGATTGGCCTTTACCATGGGGCGCAAAATGAGGAGCTTGTGAAACAGGTTCGGAGAATGGCGTATATGTATGCTTTTTGCACATCTGCTGTATGTATGGCAGGGATATTCCTGCTCCGGCATAAAATTCCGGTATTTTTTGGTACATCAGAAACAGTGGCAGCAGAAGTGACAGATGTGCTTGTGGTTTTTATAGCGGGTTTTATATTTATTGCCTTTCTAAGAATCACAACCGCTTATTTTTATGCTGTGAAGGATAATAAAAGCGCATATCTGCTTATTTACGGGGAACCCTGCGTTCTTGCCTTGCTTGTGGCTTTCGCCCTGCCAAGGTTTCTAGGCGTAGATGGAGTGTGGCTGTCTGTGCCGGTAAGCCAGGCAGTTCTTGCGGCTATCGGATTTATGCTGTTATGGAGAGGGAAGCAGAAAAAGGAAAGTGACGGACAGGAATCCATGTGATTAACCCGTGCAGGCATGTGGTATAATTAAAATAAATCAGGCCGGAGCAGGCCCTGAATATGGAGATGATTTCTATAAACCGTCAAAGACACTCCGGTAAAAACGATGGAAAAGAGGTGGCTGAAATGACAAGGCTGGAACAGCAGCTTGAATTTATCAGGGAGATCGACAAAGTAAAAAATATTTACCGGCAGACATACCTGGCAGACGGGGAGCGGAAGGAAAATGATGCCGAGCATTCATGGCATATTGCTGTTATGGCTGTGCTTTTAAAAGAGTATGTCCCGGAGGCAGATATCTTGAAAGCCATAATCATGGTTTTAATCCATGACTTGGTAGAAATTGATGCCGGGGACACATATGCATATGATATGAAAGGGGCGGAAACGAAGAGGCAGAGGGAGGTCAAGGCTGCAGAACGGATATTTGGCTTGCTTCCAGATGACCAGGGCAGTACTTTCCGGGAACTGTGGGAAGAGTTCGAGGCGTATGAGACAGCAGAGGCAAAATATGCCCACTTGCTGGACAACTTTCAGCCTCTGCTGTTAAATGATGCATCCGGCGGAAAGAGCTGGAGTGAGCACGATGTGCAGAAGTCCTGGATATATAAAAGAAATGAAAAAATAGGCGAGACATCGGCAGAAATATGGAAATGTATGCAGGAGATTGTGGATAAGCATATTAAAAAGGGAAATGTACGGGACTGCTAAATGGACATGCTGCCTTTGAATATAGTATGGTGTTAGAAAGCCGGGGAGGAAAAGAGATGTATGTAGAAGAAGTGGAGCGTCTGCAAAATATTATAGGCCAAAGTGAGAATATTGTATTTTTTGGCGGGGCAGGTGTATCAACAGAAAGTAATATTCCAGATTTTAGAAGTGCTGATGGAATATACCACCAAACCTATAAGTATTCCCCCGAGCAGGTAGTCAGCCACAGTTTCTTTGTATCTCATACAGAAGCCTTTTATGACTTCTATAAAGAGAAGATGATGCTGTTAGAGGCGAAGCCTAACCCGGCCCATAGAAAACTGGCCCTCCTTGAGCAAGCGGGAAAGCTCAGGGCAGTTATCACGCAGAATATAGACGGCCTGCACCAGGCGGCAGGCAGTAAAAATGTATTTGAGCTTCATGGAAGTATCCACCGGAACCATTGTATGGACTGCGGCAGGTTTTACGATGCTCACTATGTAAAAGGCTCAAAAGGGATTCCGCGCTGCGAATGTGGAGGGATCATTAAGCCAGATGTGGTACTTTATGAAGAAGGACTTGACACAGCGACAATACAAGGGGCAATAGAGGCTATTACAGGTGCGGACACCTTGATTATAGGCGGCACCTCTTTAGTTGTGTACCCGGCTGCAGGATTCATAGATTACTTTCATGGCAGATACTTGGTGGTGATCAATAAATCAGAAACTGCCCGCCCGGTGAAGGCGGATTTAATGATCAATGGGCCCATAGGGGAAGTATTTTCACAAATTAAAATATAAGGCAAAGAGAGAGAGGTATGTGGGATTGTATGCAGAGATTATTGGAACCTTAAGTAACTGGCTGTACAGCTATATTTTGATTATCCTGCTTGTCGGGGCAGGTATTTATTTTACAGTCAGAACGAAGTTTGTACAGTTTAAATGTCTGAAAGAGGCATTTAAAGTAGTGCTGGAGCCGAAGTCAGATGAGAAATCAATCTCTTCCTTCCAGGCGTTGATGGTATCTACCGCGTCCAGGGTGGGGACAGGCAACATCGCAGGAATTTCTACGGCTCTCTGTATTGGCGGCGCAGGGGCCATGTTCTGGATGTGGCTGATTGCCCTGCTTGGAAGCGCATCAGCGTTTGTGGAGAGTACGCTGGCACAGATATATAAGCGGAAAGCTGCAGATGGAGGCTCCTACGGGGGGCCTGCATATTATATTCAGGCAGTCCTTAAGAAAAGGTGGCTTGGCGTTTTATTTGCAGTATGTCTGATTGCAACTTATATGGGCGGGTTCAATATGGTTGCGTCGTTTAATATTGCAGATTCTTTCCGCAGATATGATTTCTATCGGCCTGGAGTGACTCCTATTATTGTGGGGATTGTGCTTGCATTTATTTTTGGTTTGTGTATTTTCGGGGGAAGCAAGCGTATTTCCAGGATTACAGAAGTAATTGTCCCAGCAATGGGCGTGTTTTATCTGGCTGTCTCTTTATTTATTGTGGTAAGCCACCTGAATTTGCTTCCGGGAGTGATAGCTGCCATTTTTAAAGGGGCATTTGATATTCCGGCAATTTTTGGCGGATTCGCTGGTTCCGCCGTGATGCAGGGGATTAAAAGAGGACTCTTTTCAAATGAAGCCGGGGTTGGTTCGGCCCCTAATGCTGCTGCTTCTGCCGGAGTATCCCACCCAGTAAAGCAAGGGTTGGTACAGATGCTTTCTGTGTATATAGATACCATTTTGATCTGCAGTGCCACGGGATTTATGCTGTTATGTTCCGGTGTAGGGCCCACAGAGACTATGGCCGGGATGCCTTATGTACAGGAGGCCGTGGCCGGCTCTCTGGGAGGCTTTGGGACAATCTTTATTACAGTGGCATTATTTCTTTTTGCATTTACAACATTAATTGGTAATTTCTATTATGCGGAGATGGGACTGCGCTATATATGCAATAAGGTGCCAGAGAAAGGAATCCTCAATGTGTTCCGCATGTGTGCAGTTTTGATTGTATGTGCTGGCGCTACAATGGATTTTAGTGTGGTGTGGGATACTGCAGATGTACTGATGGGATTGATGGCTTTGATCAACCTTCCAGTTATTATTCTTTTGGGAGGGCCGGCCCTGCATTGTATGCAGGATTATCTGAAACAGAAAAAAGAAGGGAAGAATCCTGTATTTAGAGCCAAGGATATAGGATTAAAGACGAAGACAGATTTTTGGAATTGATACAGACAGAATAAATATGACTGTCGAAGAAGAGGGTTTATCCCTCAGCATTGCTGTTAAGGCATGTAAGGCCAGCAAGCTCTCATATTGAGGGGGTGCTGGCCTCTCGTTTTACAAAATATCTTTTTCCCAACGTCCAGAAGCTCCACAGGGGAGTGTAAGCCGGCTGTGCTTTACCGGAAGTCCTATTTCCTGCGCGTCCACTGTCCCGCCCCATTTTTTCAATTCTGTGGCAATCATATAGGACAGAACAGCAGGAGCTAACCCAGTTGTATAAGAGTTTATTAGAAAAAACAGGGCATCTTTGGATAAAACTTGGGTACAGAGTTTAATAAATGGATGTATCATATCCTCGATTTTCCATATTTCACCCTTAGGGCCCCTTCCATAAGAGGGGGGATCCATAATAATTGCATCATAAGTGTTTCCCCGGCGTATCTCCCGCTCCACAAATTTGACACAGTCATCTACCAGCCAACGTATGGGGGCGTCTTCTAATCCAGAGGCCAGCGCGTTTTCCCTGGCCCATGCAACCATTCCTTTGGAGGCATCCACATGGGTAACTTGTGCGCCGGCAGAGGCTGCGGCCAGCGTGGCGCCGCCTGTGTAGGCGAAAAGGTTCAATACCCGGACAGGCCTGTGTGCCCCCTGTATTTTTGAAGAAAACCAATCCCAATTTACAGCCTGCTCCGGGAATAATCCTGTATGTTTGAAATTAAAAGGCTTCAAGTTAAAAGTAAGGCTGCCATAGCAAATCTTCCATTGGTGGGGAAGGTCAAAAAACTCCCATTCCCCGCCGCCTTTTTTACTGCGGTGATAATGGCCATTGGGGCGCTTCCATCCAGAATGCTCCCTGGGGGTGTCCCAAATTACCTGCGGGTCAGGGCGAATAAGAAGATAATCCCCCCAGCGCTCCAGCTTCTCCCCCTGAGAACAATCTATCACTTCATAGTCTTTCCACTTGTCTGCAATCCACATAATTTTATCCTCTTTCTTTTTGGAATGTCTGTTCGTATGATTAAACAGGCAAAAACTATACATATCATCTCATAAACAGTTATTTTTTTCAACAGAGAGATAAAATCTGTTTACCTAAAGCTAAGTCAGTGATAGAATATATCTATAAGTGCTTCAGGAAGGAGAATTTAAATATGATAACAGTTAACGCTATGGGGGACGCATGCCCGATCCCCGTAATTAAGACGAAAAAGGCAATGCAGGAAGTAACAGGCGATGAAGTGTTGGAGGTGCTGGTTGATAACGAGATAGCCGTCCAGAATGTGACTAAAATGGCATCCAGTGAAGGCGGCCAGGTTACGTCTGAGAAAATTGGGGAGAATCAATTTAAGATTACAGTAAAAGTAAGCCAGACGGCCGGCAGAAAAGAATCAGCAGACTACAAGGAGGAAATACAGTGTATGCCTGACAGGAGAAAAAATACAGTTGTGGTTATTAGTTCTGACCGCATGGGGAGCGGAGATGATGAACTTGGAAAAGTGCTTATGAAAGGGTTTATTTTTGCAGTTTCAAAGTTGGACGAGCTGCCATCGGCTATGCTGTTTTATAATGGAGGGGCTACGCTGACAGCAGAGGGTTCTGAATCTTTGGAGGATTTAAAAGATCTGGAGGCCCAGGGCGTAGAGATCATGACATGTGGTACCTGCCTGGATTATTACGGATTGAAAGAAAAGCTAGAGGTGGGGACAGTGACAAACATGTACAGTATCGTAGAAAAAATGAATCAGGCAGAAAGGATTCTGCGCCCATAAAGGATAGTGTGGAAGGAGGAAAAGGGACATGAACAAGGGAAAGGACGTACGTCTGACACAGATGGCAAAAACGGCAGGATGAGCAGCTAAAATTGGTCCTGAGACCCTTGCCCAGGTTCTGGGTAAGCTGCCTGAATTTTATGATGAGAACCTTATAGTTGGAATTGAGACATCTGACGATGCCGCAATCTATAAAGTGACGGATGAAATTGCCATGATACAGACGGTAGATTTCTTTACTCCGATTGTAGATGACCCTTATACCTTTGGGCAGATTGCAGCAGCCAACTCTCTGAGCGATGTGTATGCCATGGGAGGAGAACCAAAGGTGGCCTTAAATATAGTAGGCTTTCCCAATTGTCTGGATCCGGAAATATTAGGTGAGATTTTGAGAGGCGGAGCGGACAAGGTAAAGGAAGCAAGAGCGGTTTTAGTAGGCGGGCATTCTGTACAGGATGAGGAACCTAAATATGGCCTGAGTGTCTCCGGTTTTGTGCATCCGGACAAGATATATAAGAATTATGGCTGCCAGCCGGGAGATGCCCTTATCCTGACGAAGCAGATTGGCAGCGGTATTATAACAACGGCCGTGAAAGGTGGGATGGCCTCTGTGCAGGCTGAGAAAGAAGTAATTACAGTGATGGCTTCTCTTAACCAGAAAGCTGCAGAAGCCGCTAAAGGATTTACTGTACATGCATGTACAGATATTACTGGGTTTGGCCTGCTCGGACACTGTGCGGAGATGGCATCCGCCAGTGATGTAACGCTGGAGATTCACGTAGAAGATGTGGCTTATATGGAGGATGCCCCCGGATATGCTAAGATGGGACTTGTACCGGCAGGGGCCTATAAAAACAGAGAACATAGCGGAGAATTTGTAGATATGGGGTCTGTGGACGAATATTATACAGATATGCTCTATGACCCACAGACATCAGGCGGCTTGCTTTTTAGCATTCCTCAAAATGAGCTTGGAGAATTCCTCGCAGAACTAACAGATAAGAAACTGGATACGAAGGTCTCTGTAATAGGGCGTGTCCTTGAGAAATCAGACAAACTGATACGGCTGATGCCTTAGATTGTATCTGACAATTTACTGTACCCATCTGACAGTCCATTTTTGGTGCTGTGTATCAGCCAGACATGCTAATTATCAAACATGGCCAGCCGGTGAGATATTTAGATAGAAATATAAATAATTGATAGAAGGAGCCTGTATAAAAAGATGGATAAGAAACTTTTGTTCCGCAGAATTCCTAAAGTGGATGTTTTGATGGAGGACGAAAAAATAAAGAAAATGACAGAGCAGTACAGCTATGACAGTGTATTAGAAGCTGTCAGGGAAGAACAAGAAAAACTGCGGGAATTTATTGGAAGCTGTGAGGATGAGGAAGCTGCAGAAAAGGAAATAGCTAGTTTGCCGGAGCATATAGAACAGAGAATTGCGTATTTATACCGGCCCAATATGTCAAAGGTGCTCAATGGGACGGGCACGATTTTGCATACTAACCTGGGGCGCGCCCCCCTGGGAACTGCACATCTGAACCAGGTTGCCAGAATCGCAGGGGGCTATTCTAATCTGGAATATGATCTGGAAGCCGGAAGAAGAGGCGAGCGTTATTCTCACTTTGAAAAACTTTTGTGTAGAATAACAGGGGCAGAGGCTGCCATGGCGGTCAATAACAATGCAGCAGCCGTGATGCTTATTCTCAGCTCCATGGCCCGGGGCGGCGAAGTAGTTGTATCCAGGGGGGAGCTTGTAGAGATAGGCGGGAAGTTCAGGATTCCAGATGTTATGGAGCAGAGCCAGGCTGTACTCAAAGAGGTAGGGACAACCAACAAGACTCATCTGTCAGATTATGAGGAAGCGGTCAGTGACCGGACGAGGGCTTTTTTAAAGGTTCATACAAGCAATTACTGTATCGTGGGCTTTACGGAGTCAGTGCCTATAAGTGACCTGATTCCATTGAAGGAGAAGTATGGAATCCCTGTAATTGAAGATCTGGGAAGCGGCGTATTGGTAGATTTGAGTAAATATGGACTGCAGCATGAACCTACTGTGCAGGATTCTATAAAAAGTGGTGCGGATGTGGTTTGCTTCAGCGGCGATAAGCTTTTAGGAGGCCCGCAGGCTGGAATTATAGTGGGGAAGAAGAGGTATATAGACAAAATGAAGAAGAATCCTCTCACCAGAGCTTTGAGGATTGACAAATTTACGGCATCTGCATTGGAGATTGTATTAAAGGAATATTTGTCCGAAGAAAGGGCGGTTCAGAATATACCTGTGCTGCGCATGATTACCCGCAAAATTGAGGATATCAAAGAAGAGGCAAACAAATTTTGCGGGATGTTAAAGGATGCAAAGTTAGATGCGGAGATAGAAGTTATTGAGTGTGAATCCCAGATTGGGGGCGGGTCTTTGCCAATGGAAAGACTTCCAAGTATGGCAGTAACGATCCGGCCCCTGAAAATCACGACTGCCTGTCTGGAGGAGCGGCTGAGGCACCTCCCTATTCCCGTGATCGGCCGGGTTGTCAACGACAGGATTCTGCTGGATATGAGAACTTTTGAGGGCAGCTGTATGTCTGATTTCATAGAAGGCCTCAGAAAATCACATATTCTGGAGAAGGAGAGAGATTTGTAATGAAGCATATTATTATTGGGACAGCAGGGCATATTGACCATGGTAAGACAACGCTGATTAAGGCCCTGACCGGCAGGAATACAGACCGATGGGAGGAAGAACAGCGCAGGGGAATAACAATCGACCTTGGATTTACGTACTTTGATTTAAGAAATGGGAATAGGGCAGGAATTATTGATGTGCCGGGGCATGAAAAGTTTATTAATAATATGGTGGCCGGTGTAGTCGGTATGGATTTAGTTCTTCTTGTAGTTGCCGCTGATGAAGGGATTATGCCCCAGACAAGGGAACATATGGACATTCTGGAGATGCTGGGTGTGAAGAAGAGTATCCTGGTACTAAATAAATGTGACTTGGTAGATGAGGAGTGGCTGGAGCTTGTAGAGGAGGAGATTCAGGAAGAACTTGCAGGTACGTTTCTGGAAGGGGCACCTGTGATGAAAGTCTCGGCGGCTACAGGGGAAGGAATAGATGGGTTGGTAGCGTTAATTGAGCATTTCAGCGAAGAGGAGCTGGAGGAGAAAGATATTCATACGATCCCCCGGCTTCCAGTAGACAGGGTATTTTCTATGTCTGGCTTTGGCACAGTTATTACAGGGACTCTTATTAGCGGGATGATATCAAAAGAGGATACGCTGGAAATGTATCCAAATGGGAAGGAATGTAAAATACGGAATATTCAGGTTCATGGTGTGAATGTGGATACATGTTATGCTGGACAGCGTGTAGCCGTAAATATTTCAAATATGAAAAAAAGAGAGATTCAGAGAGGATGTGTCCTGGCACCTCCTAAAAGCATGAGGGATTCAAGGCTGATGGATGTGAAGCTGAATATTTTGGATTCTTCCGTGCGTGTTTTGGGAAACCAGGTGCGCCTTCATTTTTTCAGTGGTACGAGCGAGGTGTTGTGCCGTGCTATATTGTTGGACAGTGAAAGCCTTGGGCCGGGGGAAAGTGGATATGTGCAGCTGCGTATGGAGGAAGATGTGGCATTTCGAAGAGGGGATAGATTTATTGTCCGGTTCTATTCACCTATGGAGACTGTCGGGGGAGGCGTCATTTTAGAGCCAAATGCGTCCAGGAAGAAGCGTTTCAGCCAGGAGGCCATTGAAAGCCTAAGACAGAAAGAATCAGGTTCTGCGGAAGATGTGATTGAACTCCATGTACGCGAGTTTAGCGATACTATGGCAGCAATGTCTGAACTGGCTAAATTGTCAGCCCTTTCAATTGAAGAGACATCCCAGGCAGTGTCAGAATTGGAAAGGCAGGGTTTAGTCTGTGTATTTCCCATGAAGAGAGAGACATTCGTGTGGCATATGGCGGATGAGGCTTCATTGAGGGGACGTCTTGTAAACGCCCTGCAGGATTATGTCCGAAAGTACCCTTACCGGTATGGTATGCCAAAAGCTGAAGTTCATAGTACATTTTTAAAAAAGGTAAAGCCAAATGTTTTTGACAGATATATCGAATGGCTGGTGGAGAAGGGGGCGTTGTCCCGGCATGAAGAATTTTTAGCGCCAGAGGGATACACAATCAGCCTGGATGGAACCTATAACAAAATAAAAGGACAGCTTCTGAATGTACTGAAAGCAGCAGGATACGATTTTGTGAAAATTACAGAAATAAATTTTGGCGGTATTCCCGGGGAGACTGTGGATGATATCTTGATTCTGCTGATAGATTCAGGTGAAATTGTGAAGGTGGCAGAGGGAATGTATACAGTAAGGGAATATATGGATGAGGCACAGGATAAAATTATTTCAAGGCTTAAGGAGAATGGAAAAATTACAATCGCTGAGATACGAGATATGTTTGCCACAAGCCGGAAGAGTGCAAAACCCATTCTGGAGTATATGGATAGTATTAAAGTTACAAAAAAAACAGGAGCAGAGAGTGAAAGGATATCAAATCTATGAACCTGAAACAGTTAGAGGCATTTGTATCAGTAGCCGAGGAGGGAAGCTTTTCAAAAGCGGCAAAGGCCTTGTTCTTGACGCAGCCAACTGTGAGCGCGCACATTTCTTCTTTGGAGCAGGAATTAAATGTCCGCCTGTTTGTGAGAAATACGAAAGAGGTGAATTTATCTGACAGCGGCAGGATATTGTATGAGTACGCAAAACAGATGGTTGTTCTGGAGAAAAAGATAGAGGCGGCGTTTGATGGGACGAGAAAAGAGGAAGGGCACAGCATCAGGATTGCCGCTTCAACTGTTCCTGCCCAGTATCTGCTGCCGTCTATACTCACAGCTTTTAGCAGGAAGTATCCCAGGGAGCAGCTGAAGATTACAGAGACAGATAGTGCGGGAGTCGTGGAACAGATTGTAAACCACAATGCAGATATAGGTTTTACAGGCACTGTCCTGGAGAAAAAGCATTGCTGCTATATTCCTTTTTACAGAGATGAGCTAATTGTAATAACCCCCAATACAGAAAAATTCAGATTTCTTAAGGAGAAAGACGGGATAAATACTGAGGACAGATCATGGATTCAGAATGAACCCGTTATTATGCGTGAGGAAGGATCTGGGACGCGCAAGGAGGCGGAGAGACTTTTGAAAAGTGTTGGGATAGCGGTGAGGGATCTGAACATTGTGGCGACTATAGAGAACCAGGAGACGATTAAGCGGCTGGTGGGCAGTGGGACTGGCATTTCTATTATTTCCCGGCTGGCGGCTGAAGAAGAAATAGAGGAAGAAAAGGTGCTCAGCTTTCCCCTGGGAGGAGAAGATGAAAGGAGGAATATCAATGTTATTTATAATAAAAACCTCCAGCTTACAGCTACAGGAGAAAGTTTTCTGCGTATGGTCAGGAAGGTCTATCCAGAGAATGCTGTCTGAGGCCGAGATATTGCTGAAGTCTGAGTAGGATAAAATTTAAAGGCACACGGCTGTACAGATTTCTATACCCAAAGGGCACCCCATAAAGCAGGCCCCCAAAGGGCGGGCGGACTGTGTCCGACAAGGCATACCCAAAGGGCACCCCATAAAGCAGGCCCTCAAAGGGCGGGCGGACTGTGTCCGACAAGGTATACCCAAAGGGCACCCCATAAAGCAGGCCCCCAAAGGGCGGGCGGACTGTGTCCGACAAGGTATACCCAAAGGGCACCCCATAAAGCAGGGCTCAAGGGGCGGACGGACTGTGTCCGACAAGGTATATCTTTTGGGGCATGGATGTAATAAATTGGCTGTAGGCCTTTAGCAGGGTATATATAGGGGATATCTATATATACTCTTTATTTATGTTGGTTTTCAATTAGACTCTGCCTGTGGCGGAGAGTATACTAAAAATGTACATGGGGGATAAAGATATGATTTATATGGATAATGCAGCAACAACAATGCAGAAGCCAAGGGAAGTGTCAGAGGCGGTGGTTCAGGCCCTGAACTCTATCGGAAATGCAGGCCGTGGGGCGACGGAAGCAGCTTTAAGTGCATCCAGGGTTATTTACGAGACGAGAGAGAGGCTTGGCCGCTTTTTTCATGCAGAGAATCCCAGGCGTATTGTGTTTACTGCAAATTCAACAGAAAGTTTGAATATCGCCATAAAAGGTGTTTTAAATCCAAATGACCATGTAGTTACTACAGTGCTGGAACATAATTCAGTACTGCGCCCATTGTACGAGTGCCAGGAGCATGGGACAAAGCTGACTATTGTGGACTGTGATGAAAAAGGGCGCATTTCTTGTGAAATGCTTGAGGATGCTATTAGGGATGATACAAAAGCTGTGGTGTGTACTCATGGTTCTAATCTGACTGGCAATATGACTGATATAGAAGAAATCGGGAGGATTGCAAAGAGGCATGGTGTGTTATTCATAGTAGACGCATCCCAGACAGCGGGGGTATTTCCTATAGATGTACAGAAGATGGGGATTGACATCCTTTGCTTTACTGGGCATAAAAGTTTGCTGGGCCCCCAAGGAACGGGAGGGATGTATGTGAAGGAGGGAGTGGATGTACGCCCTCTTTTAAGCGGAGGCAGCGGAGTAGATACATATAACACACATCATCCGTCAGATATGCCTACAGCTTTGGAGGCAGGGACTCTGAACGGCCATGGGATAGCCGGGTTGGGAGCTGCACTTCTGTATCTGGAGCAGACGGGCATCGACAGTATCAGAGCCACGGAGCTGAGTCTGATGAGGCGCTTTTATGAAGGGATTTCTGCGGTACCTGGCGTAGAAGTCTATGGGGACTTCGGGACAGATATGAGATGTCCCATTGTTTCCTTTAACATCAGAGATTATGATTCTTCAGAAGTGAGTGACGAATTATTTGTAACCTACGGCATAGCAACCAGGCCTGGCGCCCACTGTGCGCCCTTAATGCACCAGGCGCTGGGGACCGAGGGACAGGGAGCCGTGAGGTTCAGCTTTTCTCACTATAATACGGAAGAGGAGATTGATTTCGCAATTCAGGCAATTAGAGAATTGGCAGAAGAGTAGGAGGGAAATCAAATGAATTTATCGGATTCAAAAGGAAAACTGGCCATTGCCGGTGTAATTTGCGGTCTTGTTGCTGTGTGCCTGGCTATTTTTGGGAACCCGGCAAACATGGCATTTTGTATTGCGTGTTTTATCCGTGACACGGCGGGCGCCCTGGGGATGCATCAGGCGGAGGCGGTGCAGTACGCAAGGCCTGAGATCATTGGATTAGTGCTGGGGGCATTTCTTATTTCAGTAGCTACAAAAGAGTACCGCTCCACCGCAGGTTCATCTCCTATGATACGGTTTGTGCTGGGGATGATTATTATGATAGGATCACTCGTATTCTTAGGGTGTCCACTGCGTATGATTATAAGGATGTCAGCCGGTGACCTTAATGCATGGGTAGCGCTGATTGGGTTTATTTTAGGGATTGCAACAGGCGTGTTTGCATTAAAGAAAGGGTTCAGCCTTGGCCGTGCACATGTCACAGGTAAAATGAGCGGGGGTGTGCTTTCGGTTCTTATGCTGGCAATTCTGGTGCTTGCACTGGCAACATCACTTTTAAAAGCAAGCGAGTCTGGCCCGGGAAGTATGCATGCGCCTTTGATCTTGTCATTAGTAGGCGGATTGATTTTTGGGGCTATGGCTCAAAAGTCCAGGATGTGTTTTGCCGGAGGGATCCGGGATGTCATCCTTATGAAGAATTTTGACTTACTGACAGTTATCGGGGGAATATTTGTAGTAATGCTTATATTTAACATTGCTACCGGAAGATTCATACTGGGATTTGATACACCGGGAATCATTGCACACTCTGAACATTTGTGGAACATTCTTGGTATGTATACTGTAGGGTTTGCTGCAGTTCTTGCAGGAGGATGCCCTCTCAGGCAGCTGATACTTGCAGGGCAGGGTTCCTCTGATTCAGCCGTGACGGTAGTGGGAATGTTTATTGGGGCAGCAATCTGCCATAACTTCGGCCTAGCAGCCAGCGGTACAGCCTTAAATGCAGAGACAAACGAGGTAGTTGCAGGGGCAGTGCCTTTGTATGGAAAGATTGCAGTAATAATTTGTATAATAGTATGTTTTATTATTGCTTTCACCAATAAGAGGGAGCAGGCTAAATAGAAGAGAAGTTGTTAAAAAGGTGACAATTAAGCCTAAAGGGGTCTGTCCCTTTTGCAAAAGGGACAGACCCCTTCGGGGTTCATCAGAAAAATAGTTGAATTATAAGTGATTTAGTAGTATTCTGAGAAAGAAGGTTAATATTATGAAAGAAGTAGATGCAAGAGGTCTGTCCTGTCCAGAACCTTTGATGATGACAGCGGAGGCTATGAAAGAGACATCGGGGCCAGTGAAGGTCCTGGTTACAGAGCCGCACCAGAAAATGAACGTGGAAAAATTTGCAAGAGAGCATGGGAGAAAAGCCGCGTCAACAGAGACAGAAGATGGCTTCGCAGTAACAATCGAGTAGAATGAGAAAAAAAGAATTAAAACTGGTAGTCACATTTCACACAACAGCAGATGCTATGGCTATGGAAAGTGCATGTAAAGGGATGAAAATCCCTGGGAGGCTGATTCCCGTGCCTCGCAGCCTGTCCGCCGGGTGCGGACTTTCCTGGTGTGCACAGCTTGAAGATAAATCTGTGCTTGAGGAAATGATGGAAGCAACTGCTATTGAATACGAAGCCATACAGGAATGTATGGTATAAAAGGCCTTAAAAAGAGCCGGCACAGTAGACGCTGTTGCCATCACTATGTTTAGAGATGGCAGCAGATTCTCATGTGTCGGCTTTTTGAGTATACTTAAGGGCCGTGCTAATCAAACAGCCTTTTCTGGAAATAAAAGGGTCATGCTTTGCCTTTTTGTCCTATACCCTGTTTAAACCCATCCAGCACATGTGGCAGCAGCCTGTCGCTGTATGCGGAAAGTGAGTAATTGCCTCCGCAGAGTGCCCAGTCATATAGAAGTCCTCTCTCATACATAGTATATATTTTAATCAAGTCCTCTGAGGCTGAAGTATGGCTAAATTCGCCAGAGTGTATACCTTCTGTTATAATTTCGGATATTAGTTGGAAATAATAGCGGTCATCGTCCAGCAGCGAGCGGTTGTCCCGGGTAACCAGCTGTGAGGAGTATAAGGAGGCCAGCAAATTTAAATCAATACTGGTCTCAATCATATAAAACAGCTCGTGGTTGAGGAGCAGTAGTTTGTCTCTGGAAGAAAGGGTTTTATCAAGGGATGCATTTATTTCTTCGTATTTTTGGTCAAAAAGATCAGACAATGTGGAAAGCAGAGCATCCTTTCCCTTGAAGTAGTGGTAAAAGGTTCCTTTTGATGTTTTGGAAAGTTTGATAATATCCTCTACAGTCGTATCATCGTATCCATTTTTGTAAAATAAATTCCAGGCGGCTTTTACGATTCTGCTTTTTGTACTTTGTTTTTTACGGGGCATAATAATCTCACTCTCCTTATAAAATTTAGATATTCTTTACATAGTAAGTATAACACATCTAAAGGCATTCTTTAACCCTTGTCACTATGAGCGGGAAAACATAGTGCAATAAAATTCTAAGTTACCGATGTGATAAATATGGAAAAAGAGCTGTTACAAAACGAATTTCAGACAAAATAATAGTATTGAAAGAAGACTTAGACTATCTCTTGCCGGATATTAACATTTTGCAACAGCTCCCCTATAATTAAACTTCCACACCTAAAGGACCCCCAAGGGGCGGGCGGACTTCGTCCGACAAGGTATACCCAAAAGGCACCCCATAAGGCAGGCCCCAAGGGGCGGGCGGACTTCGTACGACGAGGTATACCCAAAGGGCACCCCATAAAACAGGCCCCCAAGGGGCAGGCGGACTTCGTCCGACAAGGTATACCCAAAGGGCACCCCATAAGGCAGGCCCCCAAGGGGCGGGCGGACTTCGTCCGACAAGGTATACCCAAAGGGCACCCCATGAAACAGGCCCCAAAGGGGCGGGCGGACTTCGTCCGACAAGGTATATTTATTGAACTGGTAATTTTCAATAAGATATTAGTTTCAAAATTGTATTGGCCTGCAGGCTTTACTCTCCGCGGGATACTTTAAAACCATATTTGAGAGGGTCATCAGGGTCGATTACATAAGTGGACTCTCCTGTGACATAAGCGCTTCCCGTAATTTGAGGAATCACCGCGTGAAACGCCCCAACTGTTGTCTCCTCTTTTATGACTCCTTTAAATTGAGAACCGATAAAACTTTCATATACAAATGGTTCTCCAATTTTAATCTCTCCCCGTGAGTACAATGTGGCAAGTTTTGCGCTTGTGCCTGTTCCACAGGGGGACCGGTCAGCCATATAATCTCCGAAAATTACTACGTTTCGATAATCACATCCTTCTGTCCCTGTGTGGCAGTACAATTCTGCCAGATCTACAGTGGTAATATCCAGTTCGGGATGCTTAATCTCCACTTCCCTATTTACTTGACGTACCAGCTTCATCCCAAAGTCAGTTAGTTTGGGAATGGATTCCTTGTCAACTGTCCAACCAAGTTGTTCGATATCCACCAGTGCAAAAAAACTTCCCCCGAATGCGATGTCATACTGAACTGATTTTCCGTCGATTACTGTAGTCAGGTTCTCTTTATATAGAAATGCCGGTACATTGGTGAGGGTGACATTAAGAACTTTATTATTCTTAACTTCTGCCTTTACACGAATAAGTCCGGCTGGAGCGTCCAATACTACTTCTGTGTAAGGCTCTTTGGCAGGAACTAAACCTGCCTCAATTAAGGCAGTTGTAGTGCCGATAGTACCGTGGCCGCACATATTAAGATATTCGCCGGTATCCATGAATATAACACCAAAGTCGGCCTCAGGATTTACTGGCTCTGTGACCAGGGCGCCAAACATGTCGTGGTGCCCTCTGGGTTCAAACATAAGAGCCTGGCGGTACTTATCAAAATTTTTTGCCAAATACTGCTTGCGCTCCATCATGGTATTTCCTTTCAATTCTGGAAAACCAGACATAATAATACGGGTAAATTCCCCCACGGTATGAGTATCGATAGCTTTGAAAGATGCTTCAAATGCGTCCAGGTTGATTTTGGGATTGTAATTCATAGTCCTTCCTCCTGATAGGTAGTTTATAGAATTTGTCTATAAATGATTTCCGGAAATATGTCTAAAATTATCGGCCTTTAAAGGATTTGCATTAATTAAGGAAAATATTCTGTCGGAATATGCTAATTAGTAATTTCCAAAACCATAAAATAGACTACATTCTAGTATGAAGTTCAGTTTATATTCATTATTATGTATGAAAACCCTTGAAAAGTCAACGATTATTTGATAATATAAAAACGTAATAAGGCAAAAATAAATTATTGGATAGTATGTAGGATTTACAAAATTTTTAATGCTTTTTGTCGGCTGGCTGCTTTTTATGCCAGTATAGGTGATTTGGGGGTAGAAAGGTAACTGGTGTGCCTCCTGGTCTTCAAAACCAGTGTTGGGCGTTTGTAGCGTCCTGGGTGGGTTCGATTCCCACATACCTCCGCCAAAAAAAATCTGCGGCATATATGCAGATTGATTTATAGATAGTATGAATAATTGAAATACCATGCACCAGACTGTACAGGTTTGCGCTGAGGCAGAGCCGGGGGGATGGGTAATACCTCCTTTCAGGCGCGGAAAGTTTCAGGCATGGCTGATTTGAGTAAAACTGGTCAGGTAAGAATAAATCTAAAAGGAGAACGGACATGGGAAATTTACAGTTTTTGCTGAGGCAGCATGTAGGTGCTCCGTGTAAGCCAGTTGTTGAAACCGGGGATGAAGTGGAGAAGGGCACATTGTTGGCTGTACCGGAAGGCCTTGGCGCTAATATTTTTTCTAGTGTATATGGGGAAGTGGAAGCTGTTCTTGAGGACCGGGTTGTTATCAGGCCTGATGAAGAACAGAAAGAAGGATTTGTTCCAATCAGTGAAGGGACGTATCTGGATATGGTGAAGGAGGCCGGTGTAGTCGGGATGGGCGGAGCTGGTTTTCCTACAGGCGTTAAGCTTGGCACGGATCTGAAAGGCGGATATATTTTGGTAAATGCGGCTGAGTGCGAGCCGGGATTATACCATAATATCCGGCAAATTGAGGAGAATATGGAGATAACACTCAGAGGGATTAAATACTGTATGGAGATTTCTAATGCAGCTAAAGCTATTATCGCAATTAAAGCGAAAAATAAGAAGGCTGTGGAAATAATCCGCAGCGCAATTCAGGAGGAAGAGTCTATATTTATCCATCTTTTGCCAGATATTTATCCTATGGGTGAAGAGCGTGCTGTTGTGAGGGAAGCGCTGGGCAAGTTGCTGGATCCTACACAGCTGCCGTCAGCGGCAGACTCCATTGTGATAAATGTGGAAACGGTTTTGCGTGTAGCAGAAGCTATTGAGCAGAGAAAACCATGTTACAGTAAAAATATGACTATTATAGGTAAGATAAATGGCGGGAATCAGCCCCATGTTTATATGGATGTTCCCGTTGGGACAAGTGTAGGAGACCTGATCAGCCAGGCAGGCGGTATTGATGGCGTATATGGCGAGATTATCATGGGAGGGCCTTTCACAGGAACTCCAACAACATTGGATGCACCTGTTACGAAAACGACTGGGGGCATAATTGTTACCATTGACCTCCCCGATTTACATGGTGCCCCGGTAGGCCTTTTGATCTGTGCCTGTGGTGGGAGCGAAGCACGTATGCGTGATATCTGTGAGAAAATGCATGGTAATGTTGTGTCAGTAGGCAGATGTAAACAGGCGGTTGAAATGAAGAATGGAACCTTAAAGTGTGAGAATCCGGGAAATTGTCCGGGACAGGCCCAAAAATGCCTGCAGTTTAAGAAGGATGGCGCAGAATATATCATTATAGGTAATTGTTCGGATTGTTCCAACACTGTCATGGGTTCTGCACCAAAGATGAAATTAAAAGTGTTCCACCAGACGGATCACGTGATGAGGACGATTAACCATCCTCTTTATCGCAGGCTTACGGTTTCTAAACAGGTAGACCAGCTGCCGGAAGGCAAATAAAAGCTGTGTGTAACTGATAGGAAATAGAGGTCCCTGAAAGCCGATAAACTTGGCCTGCCAGGGGCGGTTCACAATAAAATTTGTGCACCAGAGTTGATTTAGTTGCTATATGAATTTGGCAGATAAGCCGATTTGTATAAGATAAAAGGAGGAAAAGAGTATGTCAATTACAGCTGAAACAGCAAAAGAACATGCGAAAGACCCGGCAGTGCTTTGCTGCAGGGCCGAAGAGGGCATTACTATTCAGGCGGCGAACCTGGAGGATCCAGCTATCTTTGATGACCTGGTAGATTCTGGACTTTTAGACCTGGAAGGTGCGCTGACAATTGAACAGGTACTGGGAGCTAAGCTTACTAAGACTTGTGATTCTCTGTGCCCATTGACACCAGATGTGGTGGAGGGTGCAAAAGCCGCCGAAGAAAAAGCGGAAGAGAACCCCGCACCGGTTCGGGAAAATCCCCCTGTTCCACCGGCTGCGGCTATTCCAGCAGTAGGAGGGGTTCTTAAGATCCATATTGGTGAAGGGAAAGATATTGATATTGAACTGCCGATGGGAGTTGCCGGAGATGGGTCTGCCATTTCGGCGCCTGTCGATGCGCATCACCCCGAAGCTGGCGGGGAGGCTGTAAAGTCTCCAGAGGAGAAGGTGGTCAGAAGCCTGGTGAGAAAGCATTATAATATTACAGAGGTGAAGCGTGGGCCGGAGACAAAAATTGAAGGGACCACATTGTTTATCCGCGAGGGAATTGAAAAAGAATGCATAGAATCTCAGGAACTTGTACATGATCTGAAGATTGATATCATTAATCCAGATAATTACCACACATACTCGGAAACGATTATGGATGTACAGCCTATTGCCTGCAAAGAAGGGGAAGATGAGGTTGGCAGCGGCACTACAAGGGTGTTGGATGGCGTGGTTATGATGGTTACAGGTACAGATGCCAATGGAGTGCAGATTGGGGAATTTGGTTCTTCAGAAGGGTATCTGGATGAAAATATTATGTGGAACCGCCCGGGGGCGCCTGATAAAGGTGAAATATTCATTAAGACTCAGGTGACAATTAAAGAAGGGACGAATATGGAGAGGCCAGGCCCGCTGGCAGCCCATACTGCCACGGATCACATTACCCAGGAAATCAGAGAGGCGTTAAAGGGATTGGAGGACGACTCCCTGGTTACAGATACAGAAAATTTTGAGCAGATCAGAAGGCCAGGCAAGAAAAAGGTTGTCATTGTCAAGGAAATCATGGGACAAGGAGCCATGCATGACAATTTGCTCCTTCCTGTTGAGCCAGTCGGCGTACTTGGGGCAAAGCCGAATGTGGATCTTGGTAATGTGCCGGTATGTGTTTCTCCGCTGGAAGTATTAGACGGATGTATCCATGCGCTGACATGTATCGGGCCGGCATCCAAAGAGATGTCTAGACATTACTGGAGAGAACCGCTTGTTTTGGAAACACTCCATGATCCTGAGGTGGATCTCTGCGGCGTGATATTTGTGGGCAGTCCGCAGATTAACTCAGAGAAGTTTTATGTCTCAAAAAGAGTCGGCATGATGGTAGAAATGATGGATGTAGACGGTGCTTTCATTACGACTGAGGGATTTGGAAATAACCATATTGATTTTGCAAGCCATCATGAGCAGATTGGAATGCGTGGAATTCCTGTTGTTGGTATGTCTTTCTGCGCAGTTCAGGGTGCTCTGGTCGTTGGTAATAAATATATGACTAATATGGTTGATAATAATAAATCCGAGTCCGGTATAGAAAATGAAGTGCTTGCCTGCAATACACTCTGCCATGAGGACGCTGTCCGTGCACTTTCGATGCTGAAGAATGCCATGGCAGGAGAGGAAGTAAAGGCTGCGGAGAGAAAATGGAATCCCAATGTCAAGTCTACGAATGTGGAATTGATATCTAATGTAACAGGCAAGCCGGTCGAACTGGTAAAGAATGAGCAGTCCCTGCCGATGAGCGAGAAAAGAAAAGAGAAATACGACTAAGATGAAGGCATTGAGCTATGGAGACAAAATTATCCGTATGGAAGGCGTCATTGTAGAAGTCTATGATGGATGCGTGGGAATCGATCTGAAAGGCAGGCTGGGGTACCTAAAAATACCTATGCGCATGCTGATCAGTGATTACCCTCTGAAAGCTGGCCAGGAGGTTGCATGGAACATGAGTTTTATAGAGCAGCTTGGCCCTGAAGTAAATGATAAATATATAAGCAATCTGGAGGCGTCTAACAGACGACAGGAAGAAATGCATAAAGCAGACAGAAATAACAAGGAGGTAGAACAATGAGTTTGACAACCACAAAAGGGTTACAGTCAGAAATTTACGTTCCGATTACCCCTCCGGCGGTGTGGACACCAGTTAAAAAAGAGCTTAAAGATATGTCTATTGCCCTTGCAACAGCTGCAGGCGTCCACTGCAAGAGTCAGGAAAGGTTTAACCTTGCCGGAGACTCTACCTGGAGAAAGATAACGAACGATACGCCGTCAAGCGAACTGATGGTATCCCATGGCGGGTATGATAATGGAGATGTAAATAAAGATATTAACTGTATGTTCCCCATAGACAGAATCCATGAATTGGCGGCAGAGGGTTTTATAAGAGCTTGCGCGCCAGTACATGCCGGCTTTATGGGAGGCGGTGGAAATCAGGATAAATTTAAAAATGAAACAGGGCCTGCAATCGCACAGATGTTCAAAGAAGAAGATGTAGATGCAGTTATCCTGACCGCTGGCTGAGGCACCTGCCACCGCTCTGCAGTATTGGTGCAGAGAGCGATTGAAGAGGCTGGAATACCTACAATTATTATTGCGGCCCTTCCCCCAGTTGTCCGTCAGACTGGTACACCTCGTGCTGTAGCTCCGTTAGTCCCTATGGGTGCTAACGCAGGCGCGCCTAACGATGTAGAAATGCAGACGAATATTATGAAAGCAACACTGGAGCAGCTGATTAAAATTGATTCACCTGGCAAAGTAGTACCTCTGCCATTTGAATATGTAGCGAAAGTGTAGAAAAATAAGAAAAAAGGGGCATTCCTAAAGGAATTGTCCCTTTTTTCTCAAACAAATCGAAAAATGGAGGTCATAGGGGACAGTCCCTTTTGCAAAAGGGACTGTCCCCTATGACCCGGGAGGTATTTTATGCCCAATGTTGAGGAGGATTTAAGGCGTCTTGTTATCAAGACATTTCATATTACGGAAGTTATACAGGATGAAAGAAATGATATTCCCTCCCCGGAGATGCTGACTGTCAATCCAGAGTGTGCGAAGGAGTTCCTGCGCCAGGAGCCGTTGATTGACAGTATAGGTATTCACATTATTCCTCCGGGGGCGCATGATAGGCTAACAAATACAATTATGGACATTATCCCAATATCGACAAAGGTGCTTGGGGAACTGGGAGAAGGGATCACCCATACGCTTACTGGAGTGTACGTTATGCTTACTGGTGCTGATACGGAAGGGAAACAAACTCATGAATTTGGTTCTTCAGAGGGGAATTTAAAGGAACGGTTATATTTGGGGAGGGCTGGCACCCCTTCGGATGATGACTATATTATATCCTTCGATGTTATCCTGAAAGCAGGGATGGGACAAGAAAGGCCAGGGCCTTTGGCTGCCCATCGTGCCTGCGACAAGTTTGTGGGCATATACAGAGAGCGGCTTAAGAAATTGAAAGGGGATCTTTGTGCCGAGCGGCATGAATATCATGATATAGTGCGTCCCGGCAAGAAAAAAGTACTTATTATAAAACAGGTAGCAGGACAGGGGGCTATGTATGATACATGGCTTTTTCCTAAGGAGCCTTCTGGTGTAGAAGGAGGACGTTCTATTATTGACATGGGTAATATGCCTGTGCTGCTTACCCCTAATGAATATCGGGATGGCATACTTAGGGCAATGCAGTGAATGAAAAAAGGAGGGGCAGATATGGGGATAGGACCTTCAACCAAGGAGACGACACTACACCATTTCAGAGACCCGTTACTGGATGTGGTTTCATCAGATGAAGATATTGACCTATTAGGCGTGCTTATTGTTGGGACTCCAGATGAGAACGAAGATAAAATGTTAGTGGGTACCAGAGCTGCTGTCATGGCAGAATGTATGCGTGCCGACGGGGTGATTCTCTCATCAGATGGATGGGGGAACAGCGACGTGGACTATGCGAATATGTGTGAACAGCTGGGAATTCGCGGGATCCCAGTTACGGGCCTGAAGTTCAGCGGGAAAAATGGCGGCTTTGTAGTAGAAAATAAATACCTGTCGGGCATCAAAGACATTAATAAAAGCGAGGAAGGCATTGAGACCTGCGTGGTAGGAGAAAATAATGTCACTGCTTTAGATGCCAAGACAGTTGCCGCTATGCTCAAACTGAAAATGAGGCAGTGACTTATGGCAGAGAAAAAATGAACCTGGGAGAAGTATTGTTTAAGGCGATGCTGCCAATATCTATTGTGGATGGGGACACGTATAGAAGAAGGAGCGTAGAATGTCTTTTATAAGCTGTCTCGAGAAATATATTTTGTGGCATAAATCTGGTTTAATAAAAAGCGAAAGGCACGACCGCAGTCGTGCCTTTCGCTTTTGGTATGTCATTGAGAGGTTTTTCCTCGTTGCCTTGCAGTTTGTATTATATACAAATCTGGGGAATGTCCTACAATGAGGATGTATATATTAATTGGAGTTTACTGCTGCAAGAACGTTCTTGGGGGAAACAATCGGCAGCAGCATAACTGCAACAGCAACCATAAGTGGTTTGCATTTCTTATTGACAAATAGCTAATTTTAGAAAAATCTGCCCTCGATTGGAATGCTCTTTTTTAGCTATTGACTTTAAGATGAACACACTATATCACTTTACCACGTTAATGTCAATGGGAAAAGTATATTTTTGGCTTTTCTTTAAAAAATATTTTAAGAAAAAAGGCAGATAAATGAAAGAAAATGGAAATTAAAGAAAGATATATGGATTTATATACGTATACCCAAAGATTCCGTCCCATAAGGTTATACTTATTGGACTATTAATGTCTAATAAGGTATAATAAAAATATATCAGTAGTACTATTCTGCTGTACTAAAGAAAGAAGGGGGTCTATCTATGAAAATGAAGAAGTATGTTGCTGTCCTCGTGGCGTCAGTTATGGTGTGGTCAATGTCTTTGGGTGCCTTGGCAGAGGAAGCCAGCCTTGCGCCAAGCATTGGCGAACCAGAAGCAGTCCAGGCAGAGGAGGTCTTGGGAGATGAGCAAATACTAAGTGAACCACAGCAACAGGAGTCAGAGTCTCATGCTGAAGAGGCCGGGAACTTGGAGAGTGATGCAGGTACAGGTGAAGAGAAGCAGAGCCAAGGAGACGCTGCAGAGGAAGCGAGTTTAAATACGATGCCAGAAGATGTGGCAGGACAAGTTTCGGATGCGTCAGAAGGCGGAGAAGGAACTATTGCTCCTGCCGACGATTCAGGCAGTTTGGAACCAGCAGAGGATCCAAATATAAGTGTTACTTACCAAACCCATGTACAGACCTATGGCTGGCAGGATTGGGTAAATGACGGCGCTATGAGCGGAACGAGCGGCGAGGCAAAACGTCTGGAAGGAATCAAGATTAAACTGGGAAATCAAGACGGGATTCGATACAGAACTCATGTACAGACCTATGGCTGGCAGGATTGGGTAAGTGACGGAGATATGAGCGGCACAAGTGGTGAAGCGAAACGCCTGGAGGCCATACAAATAGAACTGACAGGCAGTATGGCAGAAAAATATGATGTATATTACCGTGTTCATGCACAAACCTTTGGCTGGATGGGTTGGGCCAAAAATGGCGGATATGCCGGTTCATCGGGATATGCTAAACGCTTGGAAGGTATAGAAATCAGGTTGGTAGCAAAAGGCGGAGCTGCTCCTGGCAGTGCGGAAGGGGCATACAGACATCCGTTGATACAATACCAAACCCATGTGCAGACCTATGGCTGGCAGGGGTGGAAGCAGGATGGAGCCGTGAGCGGGACAAGCGGCCAGGCAAAGCGCCTGGAAGGTATAGAGATTCGGCTTGTGGATCCGGAGTTTTCAGGAGATGTCCGTTATAAAACGCATGTACAGACCTATGGCTGGCAGGACTGGGTAAGCAATGGAGCTATGAGCGGGACAAGCGGCCAGGCAAAGCGTTTGGAGGCCATACAAATAGAACTGACAGGTGATATGGCCGCCCAATATGATATATATTACCGTGTCCATGCACAGACCTTCGGTTGGATGGGATGGGCCCACAATGGAGAGCCGGCAGGCACAGCGGGATATGCTAAACGCCTCGAGGGCATAGAGATCCAGCTTGTTCCAAAGGGGGGCAACCCGCCAGGAAGTACAGAGAACTATTTCCGGGAGAAAACTGAGGACAACAATCAAGGAAACAACAGCGGAAATGAAGCCGCCTCAAAAGTGATCGAGATTGTTAATCAGGAGCGGGCTAAAGAAAACCGTTCTGCGCTGAAGTATGATGCGGAGCTGGAAAAAGCGGCGATGGCTAGGGCAAAGGAATTAGAAGCATTGTTTTCACACACCCGTCCTGACGGTTCATCATGCTTTACAGTTTTGGGTGAATATGGTATTTCGTATAGCGGAGCAGGTGAAAATATAGCAGCTGGCCAAAGATCCCCGGAAGAAGTGATGAACAGCTGGATGAACAGCCAGGGACACAGAGAGAATATCATGCAGGATTCGTATGAGAAGATAGGAGTAGGGCATTATCAGGGGCAAGATGGAACACAGTACTGGGTGCAGTTGTTTATTTATTAAATAGAGAATACCCAGGAGGCATCTGTATTAAGATGTCTCCTGGGTATCGTTTATGTAAATTAAAGGGTGTCCTGCAATGTATTTTCAGGGGAAAAAAGAAAAATTGTTCTGGAAAAAATACAATTATTCGGAAAAAGCTCTTGAAATATAGAGGTGAATCCGCTATACTAATAAAGCTGTGGCATGATAGCGATGAAGCGAGAGGTTGCTGTTTAGTGTAAAACATATACTGGCAGGTTTTCCGTGGAGCGAATGTCAAGTTAGGAAACTGGCGACAAGTCACTGTACGAATCACAATGGTAACTCGTTAAATGTATGACCGCAAATTAGAGCTTTAAAAGATGAAAGCCAATAGCGGTAACTGGCATGTAACCAGCCAAAAGACAGCTGAGGAGTGCTTATGACGAGAAACAACGTGTGAGTTTCTCACGACACACACGGGAGAGTGTACAGTCACCGCTTGTCGTACTGAGGTTAATAGTACGAAAAGGAGGCGACTTTTTTTATGGCAAGTCAAGTAATGAGAATCACATTGAAAGCATATGATCACCAGTTGGTTGATGCATCTGCTAAGAAAATCATCGAAACTGTAAAAAAGAATGGATCACAAGTGAGCGGACCGGTGCCACTTCCGACTAAGAAGGAGGTTGTTACAATTTTAAGGGCCGTACACAAGTATAAAGATTCCAGAGAGCAGTTCGAGCAGAGAACTCATAAGAGGCTGATCGATATCATAACACCCACACAGAAAACTGTGGATGCATTATCTAGGTTGGAAATGCCGGCAGGTGTCTATATTGATATCAAAATGAAAAATAAGTAAACAGTATTCCTAAAGTTTAGGATGAGCGCACTATGCGCTCCGCTGTAAATCACAGGAGGTATTTATAATGAAGAAAGCTATTTTAGCTACAAAAGTCGGAATGACTCAAATCTTCAGCGAAGATGGAGTGCTGACTCCGGTAACTGTACTTCAGGCCGGACCATGTGTGGTAACACAGGTTAAGACAGTGGAAAATGATGGTTATAATGCAGTTCAGGTCGGGTTTGTTGACAAGAAAGACAAGATTATCACAAAAGATAAAAGTGGTAAGAAAGAGATTGCCCACAGACACGGCGTGACCAAAGCTGAGAAAGGCCATTTCGATAAGGCTGGGGTTTCTGGCAAAAGGTATGTAAAAGAATTTAAATTTGAGAATGCAGAGGAATATGCATTGGCTCAGGAAATAAAGGCAGACATCTTTGAGGCAGGAGATAAGATTGATGCGACTGCTGTTTCAAAAGGGAAAGGCTTCCAGGGTGCGATTAAGCGCCACAACCAGAGCAGAGGGCCAATGACACATGGTTCAAAGTTCCATCGTCATGCTGGTTCTAACGGTGCGGCATCTGATCCAAGTAAAGTATTTAAGGGCAAAAAGATGCCTGGCCAGATGGGTAACAAGCAAATTACAGTTCAGAATCTTGAGGTTGTCAGAGTAGATGCTGAAAACAATCTGCTTTTGGTAAAAGGCTCAGTGCCAGGACCAAGGAAGTGTCTTGTGACAATTAAAGAAACTGTAAAGTCTGCAAACTAATCTGGCGAACCCAGAAAGGAGGAACACACAGATGGCAAATGTATCTGTTTATAATATCGAAGGTAAAGAAGTTGGTACAATCGATTTGAACGATGCTGTGTTTGGTGTTGAGATTAATGAGCATCTCGTACACATGGCTGTTGTAAACCAGCTTGCAAACAAACGTCAGGGAACACAGAAGGCAAAGACCCGTTCAGAAGTTTCCGGAGGCGGAAGAAAACCATGGAGACAGAAGGGAACAGGCCATGCACGGCAGGGTTCAACAAGAGCTCCACAGTGGACAGGCGGCGGAGTTGTATTTGCCCCGGTACCAAGGGATTATTCTTTTAAGATGAACAAAAAAGAAAAGAGAGCGGCATTGAAGTCAGCTCTTACTTCCAGAGTAGAAGATAAAAAGTTTATCGTGATCGATGAACTGAAATTTGATGAAATCAAAACTAAAAAGTTCCAGGCAGTACTGAATAACCTGAATATCAATAAAGCTTTGGTGGTCCTTGAGGATGAGAACAAGAACGTTGAGATTTCAGCGCGTAATATTCCTGGCGTCAAGACTGCCCACACAAATACGATTAACGTATATGATATTTTAAAATACAACACAGTAATTGCTACTAAGGCTGTTGTTGCAACTATTGAGGAGGTGTACGCATAATGGCTAACATTCAATATTATGATGTAATCCTTAAACCAGTTGTTACCGAGAAATCAATGGCACTGATGGCGGATAAGAAATACACATTCCTTGTTCACCCAGAGGTTACAAAGAATCAGGTAAAAGAAGCTGTTGAAAAAATGTTCCCAGGGACAAAAGTGAAGAAAGTCAACACAATGAATATGTCAGGCAAGACAAAAAGACGTGGCATGACTTATGGGAAAACAGCAAAAACAAAGAAAGCGATTGTCCAGCTCACGGCGGAAAGCGCTGATATTGAGATTTTTGAAGGCCTGTAGAAAGGCAGGGGAGCACAGAGGAAACACGACAGCCATTAAGCTTAGGGCAGTCCTTGCAAAGCAGGCTGGGGTACATTTCACGAAGCACGTGAAAGGCCTCACTGAGTGCTCAGAATATACGCATATAAGCGTGATGACAAATAAACGGGTAGACGAAAGGAGAGAAAGTAATGGGAATTAAAACTTATAACCCATATACACCTTCCAGAAGGCAGATGACTGGTTCTGATTTTTCGGAGATTACAAAAACAACTCCAGAGAAATCACTGCTGGCTTCAAAGAGCAGAACAGCCGGCCGAAATAATCAGGGTAAAATTACAGTGAGACACCGCGGAGGCGGAGCAAAAAGAAAATATAGAATTATTGATTTTAAGAGAAAGAAAGATGGGATTCCAGCAACTGTAATTGGAATTGAATATGATCCGAACAGGACAGCTAATATTGCATTGATCTGCTACGCAGATGGAGAAAAGGCATATATTCTTGCCCCGGCAGGCTTAAAAGACGGAATGAAGGTTATGAACGGGCCGGAAGCAGAAGTTAAGACAGGTAACTGCCTGCCGTTGTCAGCGATCCCTGTTGGTACACAGGTCCATAACATTGAGTTATATCCTGGAAAAGGCGGACAGCTTGTGCGTTCAGCAGGAAACAGCGCACAGTTGATGGCGAAAGAAGGAAAATACGCTACACTCAGACTTCCTTCAGGTGAGATGAGAATGGTTCCAATTATCTGCAGGGCTTCAATCGGCGTTGTGGGAAATGGCGAGCACAATTTGATCAATATAGGTAAAGCAGGGCGCAAGCGCCACATGGGCATCAGGCCTACAGTACGTGGTTCTGTTATGAACCCCAATGACCATCCACATGGTGGTGGTGAAGGTAAGACTGGTATCGGACGTCCAGGACCGTGTACACCATGGGGTAAACCAGCACTTGGCCTGAAGACACGTAAAAAGAATAAGTCTTCCAATAAGCTGATTGTAAGAAGAAGAGATGGCAAAGCAATAAAATAATTCAGTATATAAGGAGGTTAGAACCTATGGGTCGCTCACTTAAAAAAGGACCATTTGCAGACAAAAGCTTACTGAAAAAAGTAGATGCTATGAACGCTGCAGGTGATAAAACAGTTGTTAAGACATGGTCACGTCGTTCTACAATCTTCCCGTCATTTGTTGGACACACATTTGCTGTCCATGACGGAAGAAAACATGTACCTGTATATGTGACAGAGGATATGGTTGGGCATAAGCTGGGAGAGTTCGTGGCAACAAGGACATATAGAGGACATGGCAAAGACGAGAAGAAGTCAAGGGTTAGATAATTATTAATATATTCGGAAGGAGGGTTCATCCATGGCAAAAGGACATAGATCCCAAATTAAGAGAGAAAGAAATGAGCAGAAAGACACTAGGCCGTCAGCTAAAATTTCTTACGCCAGAGTGTCAGTTCAAAAAGCTTGTTTTGTATTAGATGCCATCAGAGGCAAAGATGTACAGACGGCGCTTGGTATATTGGCTTATAATCCAAGATATGCATCAAGTGTGATTGAGAAATTATTAAAATCAGCGATTGCTAATGCTGAAAACAACAATGGTATGAATGTCGAGAATCTTTATATTGAAGAGTGTTATGCAAATAAGGGACCGACAATGAAGAGAATTAGGCCAAGAGCACAGGGAAGAGCTTATAGGATCGAAAAGAGAATGAGCCACATCACAATCGTGCTTAATGAAAGATAAGGAGGGCAATAATGGGACAGAAAGTTAATCCTCATGGTTTAAGAGTCGGCATTATCAAAGACTGGGATTCAAAATGGTATGCAGAAAAAGATTTTGCAGACAACCTCGTAGAAGACCATGAAATCAGAAAATTCCTTAAAAAGAAATTATACAGCGCAGGTGTTTCCAGAATTGAGATTGAGAGGGCATCTGACCGTGTTAAGATTATTATCTATACAGCTAAACCTGGTGTTGTAATCGGTAAAGGCGGTTCTGAGATTGAGAAGGTAAAGGCAGAGTTAGCTCAATATACAACAAAGAAGCTGATTGTAGATATTAAGGAAATTAAAAGACCTGATAAGGATGCACAGCTGGTTGCAGAGAATATTGCCCAGCAGCTTGAAAACCGTATTTCATTCAGGCGTGCTATGAAGTCCTGCATGTCAAGGACAATGAAGTCCGGGGCACTCGGTGTAAAGACATCTGTTTCAGGGCGTCTTGGCGGTGCTGATATGGCCCGTACAGAGTTTTACAGTGAGGGCACAATTCCTCTTCAGACACTGAGAGCTGACATTGATTATGGATTCGCAGAAGCTGACACAACTTACGGAAAAGTCGGTGTAAAGGTTTGGATTTACAAAGGCGAAGTTCTTCCGACTAAAGCAGATAAGGAAGGGAGCGATAAATAATGTTAATGCCAAAAAGAGTAAAACGTCGTAAACAATTCCGTGGTACCATGAAAGGTAAAGCTTTGAGGGGTAACACGATTTCATATGGTGAGTACGGTATCGTTGCAGCAGAACCATGCTGGATCCGTTCTAACCAGATCGAGGCAGCCCGTGTTGCTATGACACGTTATATCAAGCGTGGCGGTAAAGTTTGGATTAAAATCTTTCCAGACAAACCTGTAACAGCAAAACCAGCAGAGACTCGTATGGGTAAAGGAAAAGGAGCATTAGAGTACTGGGTAGCAGTAGTAAAGCCAGGCCGTGTAATGTTCGAGATTGCAGGAGTACCAGAAGAAATAGCCAGAGAGGCACTTCGTCTTGCAATGCACAAGTTACCTTGCAAATGCAAAATCGTTTCTCGCGCAGAATTAGAAGGCGGTGATAACAGTGAAAATTAATACATTTGTACAAGAATTAAGAGGGAAATCTGTAGAGGAATTAAATGAAGAATTAGTAGCTGCTAAAAAGGAGCTTTTCAACCTGAGATTCCAGAATGCAACTAATCAGTTAGATAATACTAGCAGAATCAAAGAAGTAAGAAAGAATATTGCGCGTATTCAGACTTTGATTACTGAGGCTCAAAGGGCGTAGTGAGGTTTTCACGATTTAGCCTAGAGGTGTTTTCAAACCTGGCAGGCACTGTCCGGCTTAGTGAAGAAAATTTCCTTATTACAACAATTTGAAAGGAGTAGCAACTGTGGAAGAAAGAAATCTTAGAAAAACCCGTACAGGCAAGGTTGTAAGTGACAAAATGGACAAAACAATCGTTGTTGCCGTTGAAGACCACGTTAAGCATCCGCTTTATAAGAAAATCGTAAAAAGAACTTATAAATTGAAGGCTCATGATGAAAAGAATGAGTGCAACGTTGGAGATAAAGTAAAAGTTATGGAAACAAGGCCTCTGTCCAAGGATAAGAGATGGAGACTTGTGGAAATTATGGAAAAAGCGAAATAATCTGTTCGCAATATTGAAGGAGGTTTACCTGCATGATACAACAAGAAAGCAGACTTAAAGTAGCAGACAACACAGGCGCTAAAGAGTTACTGTGTATCCGTGTACTTGGCGGCTCTACAAGAAGATATGCCAATATCGGAGATGTGATCGTTGCAACTGTTAAAGATGCAACACCAGGCGGCGTTGTGAAAAAGGGTGATGTTGTAAAAGCCGTGGTTGTCCGTACTGTGAAGGGTGCACGCCGCAAGGATGGTTCCTATATCAGATTCGATGAAAATGCTGCTGTAATTATAAAAGACGATTTGAACCCACGTGGAACACGTATTTTTGGACCAGTAGCCAGAGAGCTTCGAGAGAAACATTTTATGAAAATAGTTTCTTTAGCTCCGGAAGTACTGTAGGGAGGTGCTTTAGATGTCAACTATGAAGATTAAAAAGGGTGATACAGTCAGAGTAATTACCGGTAAGGATAAAGACAAAGAAGGCAAAGTTATTGCTGTAAATAAAAAAGACAGAAAAGTTCTGGTTGAAGGCGTCAACATGCTGACAAAGCACACAAAACCGAGTGCTGCCAATCAGAATGGCGGTATTATCCATCAGGAAGGCCCGATCGACATTTCAAATGTAATGTATGTCCATAAAGGCAAAACAACAAGAATCGGCTTCAAGATGGATGGAGACAAAAAGGTGCGTTTTGCTAAATCAACAGGCGACGTAATTGATTAATTCGAGGAAGGAGGCCCAGGGCTTTGAGTAGACTGAAAGAACAATACCAGAATGAGATCGTTGATGCAATGATCAAAAAGTTTGGATATAAAAATATTATGGAAGTGCCGAAGATCCACAAAGTTGTCATTAACATGGGTGTGGGCGAGGCAAAAGATAATGCGAAGATTTTGGAGTCAGCAGTTGCAGATCTTGAGAAGATTTCAGGACAAAAAGCAGTTCTCACAAGAGCTAAGAATTCAGTTGCTAACTTTAAGATCAGAGAGGGCATGGCTATTGGATGTAAAGTTACCCTGAGAGGCGAAAGAATGTACGAGTTTATGGATCGCCTGATCAACCTGGCATTGCCCCGTGTACGTGACTTCAGAGGGGTGAATCCAAATGCATTCGATGGGAGAGGAAACTATGCTCTTGGTATCAAAGAACAACTTATTTTCCCTGAAATTGAGTACGATAAAGTAGATAAAGTCAGAGGTATGGATGTGATTTTTGTTACAACAGCCAAAACTGACGAAGAAGCCCGTGAATTATTGACACAGTTCAATATGCCATTCACTAAGTAAAGGAGGGAAATTCATGGCAAAGACATCAATGAAAATCAAACAGCAGCGCAAAGCTAAATTTTCAACAAGAGAATACAGCCGCTGCAGAATCTGCGGACGTCCACATGCATATTTAAGAAAGTATGGGATCTGCCGTATTTGCTTCCGTGAACTGGCATATAAAGGACAAATCCCAGGCGTGAGAAAAGCAAGCTGGTAGGCATGATTTTCTCAGTGTGTGTATTATACACACATAGAAAATCAGCCGTTCTTCCGACAGAGGAGGAAGAACAACCAAAAAGAATTCTTAGTGTGTGTATTACACATAGAAAATCAGCCGTTCTTCCGACAGAGGAGGAAGAACAACCAAAAAGAATTCTCAGTGTGTGTATTACACATAGAAAATCAGCCGTTCTTCCGACAGAGGAGGAAGAACAACCAAAAAGAATTCTCAGTGTGTGTATTATACACACATAGAAAATCAGCCGTTCTTCCGACAGGGGAGGAAGAACAACCAAAAAGAATTCTTAGTGTGTGTATTACGCATGGAAAATCAGCCGTTCTTCCGACAGAGGAGGAAGAACATCCTGGATAGGACCAGCGTTTAACCGATAAAGAAATAAGGAGGTCAATAATCAATGACTATGAGTGATCCAATTGCAGATATGCTTACGAGAATCCGTAACGCAAATACTGCTAAACATGATACAGTTGATGTTCCTGCATCTAAGATGAAGGTTGCGATTGCAGAAATCCTCTTCAACGAAGGATATATCACAAAATATGATATTGTAGAAGATGGAAATTTCAAGACAATCCATATCACTTTAAAATATGGTGCAGATAAGAACGAAAAAGTTATTTCAGGTCTCAAGAGAATTTCCAAGCCTGGACTCCGCGTCTATGCCAACACAGAAGATATTCCCAAAGTACTGGGGGGACTCGGAACAGCTATTATTTCTACAAATAAAGGTGTTGTCACAGACAAAGAGGCAAGAAAGCTCGGCGTGGGCGGCGAAGTACTCTGCTTTATCTGGTAGGTACTTGTACCCTCCGGGAAAATACAGAGCCTGGCAAAAGGGCGTTCTTTAGCTTTAGTAAGGGGGATGATCCCAAAGAGAAGGACACCTGAAAAGCAACTGAAAACAGAGAAGCCTTGAGCTGCTTCTCCGAAAATTTAAGTTATAGGAGGTAAGGTATGTCACGTATAGGAAGACTGCCAATCGCAATTCCAGCAGGTGTAACTGTGGACATTGCAGAAAATAACGTAGTGACTGTAACAGGGCCAAAGGGGACTCTTAAAAAAGAGCTTCCGGTTGAGATGGAAATCAAGAAAGACGGCGAAGAAATTACCGTTACAAGGCCAAATGATTTAAAGAAAATGAAGTCTTTGCATGGACTTACAAGAACATTAATCAACAACATGGTTGTTGGTGTGACAGAGGGATATCAAAAAGTTCTGGAGGTCAACGGTGTTGGTTACAGAGCTGCGAAATCCGGAAATAAGCTGACATTAAGCTTGGGATACTCCCATCCAGTTGAGATGATTGATCCAGAAGGCGTTGAGACTGTTCTGGAGGGTCAGAATAAAATTACTGTAAAAGGTATTGATAAAGAAAAAGTAGGCCAATACGCAGCTGAAATCAGAGACAAGAGAAGACCGGAGCCATATAAGGGCAAAGGAATTAAGTATGCTGACGAGGTTATCAGACGCAAGGTTGGTAAGACTGGTAAGAAATAAATAAGGAGAGTGTGAAAATGGTTAGTAAGAAATCAAGAAGCGAAGTTCGTAGAAAAAAACACATGAAATTACGTAACCGTTTCAGCGGTACTGCTGAGAGGCCACGTTTGGCTGTGTTTAGAAGTAATAATCATATGTATGCACAGATTATTGATGATACAGTTGGAAATACTCTGGTTGCAGCTTCCACTCTTCAAAAAGATGTGAAAGCAGAATTAGAAAAGACCAACAATGTTGACGCCGCAGCATATTTAGGAAAAGTAATTGCAGGCAAGGCGAAGGAAAAGGGTATTACAGATGTTGTCTTTGACAGAGGCGGCTTTATATATCAGGGAAAAGTTAAAGCATTAGCAGACGCAGCCAGAGAAGCTGGGTTGAATTTCTAGGAAGGGAGAACACATATGAAACAGGAACGTATTGATGCTAGTCAGATGGAATTAACAGAAAAAGTGGTATCAATCAAACGTGTTACCAAGGTTGTTAAAGGTGGTCGTAACTTCAGATTCACAGCTTTAGTAGTTGTCGGCGATGGTAAGGGCCATGTTGGTGCAGGTTTAGGAAAGGCTGCTGAAATTCCAGAAGCGATCCGTAAAGGGAAAGAAGATGCGATGAAAAAGTTAATCACTGTTGCAATGGATGACAGTGAGAGTGTAACACATGATACTATTGGAAAGTTTGGAAGTGCTTCCGTACTGCTGAAGAAAGCTCCGGAAGGTACAGGTGTTATTGCCGGAGGCCCGGCCCGTGCGGTCATCGAGATGGCAGGAATCAAAAATATCCGTACAAAATCTCTTGGATCCAATAATAAGCAGAATGTAGTTTTAGCTACAATTGAGGGACTTAAAGAGATTAAGACTCCGGAAGAAGTTGCGAAACTTAGAGGCAAATCAGTAGAAGAGATCGTAGGCTAGGAAGATAGGAGCGGCTCTGCCGTACATGCAGGCAGAGGTATACTCTGCCGCACAGAGGAAAGAGGACTATTCTATCGTGTAGGAGGTAAAATATAATGGCAAATTTAAAAGTTACACTGGTAAAGTCTACAATCGGAGCTGTGCCAAAGCATAGGAGGACTGTTAAGGCCCTTGGACTCAGGAAACTTAATAAGACGGTTGTGCTGCCGGATAATGCAGCAACCAGAGGCATGGTACAGCAGGTTAGACATTTAGTGAAGGTTGAAGAAGAAGCGTAAATAAAAAAGATAAGGAGGTAATATCATGGACTTATCAAACTTGAGACCGGCAGACGGTTCTAAGCAGAATGATAAATTCAGAAGGGGCCGCGGACATGGTTCTGGAAATGGCAAGACAGCCGGTAAAGGCCATAAGGGGCAGAAGGCCCGTTCAGGCGCTACAAGGCCAGGCTTTGAAGGCGGTCAGATGCCTTTATACAGGAGAATACCAAAGAGAGGGTTTACATGCAGGAATTCCAAAGAAATCATAGGTATTAATGTAGATGCTTTAGAGGTATTTGAAGATGGCATGACAGTTTCAGTGGAGACATTGATGGAGCAGGGCATTGTTAAAAACCCGAAAGATGGAGTGAAAATTCTTGGAAATGGAGAGTTAACTAAGAAGCTTACTGTTCAAGCAAATGCATTTAGTGCAAAAGCTGCTGAAAAGATTGAGGCCCTTGGTGGAAAAGCAGAGGTGATCTAATGCTAAAAACAGTACGGAAAGCATTTCAGATAGAGGATATTCGAAAGAGACTTTTCTATACTTTTTTAATGCTGATCGTTGTCAGACTTGGTTCCCAGCTGCCGACTCCAGGTGTGGATCCAACCTATATACAGAATTTTTTTGCGAACCAGACCGGTGATGCATTCAATTTTTTTGATGCATTTACCGGTGGTTCCTTTACCCAGATGTCAGTATTTG
The DNA here is from genome assembly GCF_900604355.1 of Luxibacter massiliensis. Taxonomy (NCBI): domain Bacteria; kingdom Bacillati; phylum Bacillota; class Clostridia; order Lachnospirales; family Lachnospiraceae; genus Luxibacter; species Luxibacter massiliensis. The sequence goes on from NZ_UWOE01000001.1 coordinate 329,180, forward strand.
CACTGAGCATTACGCCATACATCACTTCTTCTATCATTATGCAGCTTCTGACTATTGCCATACCAAAGCTGGAGGAGATGCAGAAAGAAGGAGAAGACGGCAGAAAAAAGATTGCAGCAATTACACGTTATGTCACAGTTGTACTTGCCCTTGTAGAATCTACTGCTATGGCAGTAGGATTTGGAAGGCAAGGACTCCTGGTAGAATATAATTTTGTAAATGCTGCTGTTGTAGTATGTACACTTACAGCCGGATCTGCATTCCTGATGTGGATCGGCGAGCGTATTACAGAAAAGGGAGTGGGAAACGGCATTTCTATAGTCCTGCTTATCAATATCATTTCCCGTGTGCCAGATGACTTTTTTAACCTTTATACGTTATTCGTAAAAGGTAAGACACTTGCAAAAGGCGGATTGGCGGCGATTGTCATAATTGCTGTCCTGCTTGTTGTAATTGTATTCGTTATCATCCTGCAGGGTGGTGAGAGGAAGATTGCAGTTCAGTATTCCAAAAAGGTTCAGGGAAGAAAAACTTATGGCGGGCAGTCCACTCATATCCCTCTGAAGGTAAATACGTCAGGTGTTATACCAGTTATTTTTGCATCATCATTGATGCAGACACCCATTGTGATTGCCTCTTTTCTTGGAAAGGGAGAGGGCAGCGGCATTGGAAGCCAGATTCTGAGGGCAATGAATTCAAATAATTGGTGCAGGCCAGACAACTTGGTTTATTCATTAGGTCTGATTGTATATATTGCACTTACCATTTTGTTTGCATATTTTTATACATCCATTACATTTAATCCACTTGAAATTGCAAATAACATGAAAAAGAACGGAGGATTTATCCCGGGGATCCGCCCAGGGAAGCCGACTGTTGAATACCTGCAGAAGATATTAAATTATATTATCTTTATAGGTGCCTGTGGCCTTGTGATTGTACAGGTAATTCCCTTCTTTTTTAATGGCGTATTTAATGCAAACGTATCTTTTGGCGGGACATCCCTGATTATTATCGTAGGTGTTGTCTTAGAAACAATTAAGAAGATTGAAGCCCAGATGCTGGTTCGCAATTACACAGGATTTTTAAATAATAGAGGAAATTCGATGAAAAATAGTTTCCTTGGCTATTAAATGGTGCGAAGCCTGCGGGCCGGAGCATATCTGGCAAGTGAGTGCTCGCGGGGTGAATCCTCTGTGGCTTGCTGCGGGGGATTTTCCTGAAACTATTTAGCTCGCTCATGCTTTATCCGGCAGGGATGGGGCTGGCGAGTTAAAATGCTATATGGATATTTATCGCTGTGAGGGTGAAGCAGGCGGCGGTAGGAATGGAGGGACAGGTATGAAGATTATTATGTTAGGAGCTCCAGGGGCAGGCAAAGGTACACAGGCAAAAAAAATTGCGGAGAAATACAAGATTCCCCATATTTCAACGGGGGATATCTTTAGGGCAAATATTAAAAACGGCACAGAGTTAGGGCAGAAGGCAAAGACTTATATGGATCAGGGACTGCTTGTGCCTGATGAGCTGGTGGTGGATCTTGTCGTGGACAGGGTGAATCAGGACGACTGTGCAGAAGGATACGTACTGGATGGATTCCCCAGAACTATTCCCCAGGCAGAAGCGTTGGATAAAGCACTTGCTGCTTTGGGACAGAAAGTGGACTACGCTGTTAATGTGGAAGTACCTGATGAAAATATAGTCAGCCGTATGTCAGGAAGAAGGGCATGTGTAGAATGTGGCGCCACTTATCACTTAGAGTATGCGCCTACTAAGATGGAAGGCGTATGCGACAATTGTGGGGGCGGATTGATACTCAGAGATGATGACAAACCGGAAACAGTCTTAAAACGACTCGGTGTTTACCATGAACAGACACAGCCTCTTATTGATTACTACACAGGGGCAGGCATTCTCAAAGAGGTAGACGGTACAATCGATATTGATGATGTGTTTGGGGAAATCGTAAAGATTCTGGGAGAATAGTATATGCTGTTTAAACCAGGAATGCTTGTCAAGTCTAAGGCTGGGCGTGATAAAGGCTGTATATATGTTATAATTGATGTCAATGCTGAATATATATATCTGGCAGACGGCGTGAAAAGACCTGTCTGCCGGGGCAAAAAGAAGAACAGAAAACATCTGCAGGCCATTAGGAGGAATATTTCTCAGCCTGCCTCAGATGATGAAGCAATCAGAAATGTAATAAGTGAGTATTTATGTTTGGGTGAGAAGAGGAATAGCGGAGAGCCGAACATGCAGGAGGATTAAGTATGTCAAAAACTGACGTGATTGAAATTGAAGGAGTCGTGGCCGAGAAACTGCCAAACGCAATGTTTAAGGTGGAGCTGGAGAATGGACATATCGTGCTGGCCCATATCAGCGGGAAATTACGTATGAATTTTATTAAAATATTGCCGGGAGATAAAGTGACATTGGAGATGTCCCCATATGATCTCAGTAAGGGGAGAATTGTCTGGAGAGATAAGTAAAAAAAGTATTGACTTTAGGAGAAATAAAGTGTTATACTATGAAATGGCCATTTTTGGATAGGTGTGCCCAAAAATGGTTGTGACATACAGCAAAGCAAAGGATGGAAGGAGGATTTGACATGAAGGTTAGATCATCAGTAAAACCAATCTGTGAAAAATGCAAAATTATTAAAAGAAAAGGAAGCATCAGAGTAATCTGTGAAAATCCGAAGCACAAACAAAGACAGGGATAATTTCCAGAAGTCAAAGTTTGTGGATTAATTAGGCGGCTGACAGCGCGACACACTAGGAAGTGTGTGGGGCTGTTTAATATACAGTAGGGCTACATTATGCTGCAATGGCAGGTACCGCAGGGTTCGTGGTCTTTTGTATATTGCTTATAATACCCGGCTGTCATTTACGGGGATTCCCGTGCCGGGAAAGGGTATGCACAGTTTTTAGTGCAGGCCTGGATGTTTGGATGATGGCAGAAGCACCTTTCTGGCAGCCTGAGGAACATCCCAGTTAGGGACAATATGAAAACAGATTTGAAATGGAGGAAAGACACATGGCTCGTATTGCAGGTGTAGACTTACCAAGAGACAAACGTGTAGAAATTGGCTTGACTTATATTTATGGAATTGGAAGAGTAAGTGCAGGCCGTATCTTAGCAGCGGCAGGAGTAAACCCTGATACCCGCGTAAGAGATCTGACAAGTGAAGAAGTAAAGAAAATCAGCGAAGTGATTGATGAGACACAGGTAGTAGAAGGTGATCTCAGAAGAGAGATCCAGCTGAATATTAAGAGACTGAAAGAAATCGGCTGTTATCGTGGAATCCGCCACAGAAAAGGCCTTCCGGTGCGCGGCCAAAAGACCAAGACTAATGCAAGAACTTGCAAAGGTCCAAAGAGAACTGTAGCGAATAAGAAAAAATAACAAGAATTCAAGAAAGTAGGTTAGTTTAAATGGCTAAGAAAGTTACCAAAAAAGTGACAAAAAAACGTGTCAAGAAAAACGTTGAACGGGGACAAGCACACATCCAGTCATCTTTTAATAACACCATAGTGACATTAACAGATACACAGGGAAATGCTCTTTCATGGGCAAGTGCAGGCGGTCTGGGTTTTAGAGGTTCAAGGAAATCTACTCCATATGCAGCACAGATGGCAGCAGAGACAGCAGCAAAGGCAGCATTAATATATGGTCTTAAAACAGTAGATGTTTTTGTAAAGGGTCCAGGATCAGGCAGGGAGGCAGCCATCCGCGCACTTCAGGCATGCGGTATTGATGTTACAAGCATCAAAGACGTAACGCCGGTGCCACATAATGGATGCCGTCCGCCAAAGCGCAGAAGAGTATAGTGGATTGTGATCTTGCAGATACGATTATAAAACGAATACGGATTTCTCATTATCCGGCAGGTACACTGCGGGATAGGTCGGACTGGCAAAGCCAGCTGAAGGGGCAGGTTTTATGCTTAGAGGATCCGTCTTATATTTTAGGAGGAAGCGAATAATGGCAGTAAATAGAGTTCCAGTTCTTAAAAGATGCCGTTCATTAGGTATGGACCCAATCTATTTAGGAATTAACAAAAAATCTAACAGACAGTTAAAAAGAGCCAATAGAAAAATGAGCGAATATGGCCTTCAGCTGCGCGAGAAGCAGAAAGCTAAGTTTATTTACGGCGTGCTGGAGAAGCCTTTCAGAAATTATTATGCAAAGGCAAAACAGATGGAAGGAATGACAGGTGAGAACCTGATGGTTCTCCTGGAATCCAGACTGGACAATATTATGTTCCGTATGGGATTTGCAAGGACAAGAAAAGAGGCAAGGCAGATTGTTGGCCATAAGCATGTCCTTGTAAATGGAAAACAGGTAAAAATCCCATCTTACCTGATTAAAGCTGGTGATACTGTTGAAATCAAAGAGAAGCACAAAGGAAGCCAGAGATATAAAGATATCCTGGAGATGACAGGTGGAAACATGATCCCTGACTGGCTGGAAGTAGACGCAGAGAACCTGAAAGGCACAGTAAAAGAACTTCCCTCCAGAGAGGCAATTGATGTTCCAGTTGATGAGATGTTAATCGTCGAGTTGTATTCTAAATAATTCTTTATGGGATTAAAATTTTTAAGCTTGGCATTTAATATCGTACCCCCTCAACATATTTTAACCCATAAGGAGGGTCTGTGTAGTGTTTGATTTTAATAAACCTAATATTGAAATTACAGAAATTTCAGAAGATAAAAAATATGGAAGATTTGTTGTGGAGCCTCTGGAGAGAGGATATGGGACAACGCTGGGGAACTCCCTGAGAAGAATTATGCTTTCTTCTCTTCCGGGAGCTGCCATCAGTTCTGTTAAGATTGACGGGGTTCTGCATGAGTTCAGTTCCATACCAGGTGTAAAAGAAGATGTTACCGAGATTATCATGAATTTAAAAGCATTGGCAATCAAGAATACATCTGAATCAGACGAAGTAAAGACTGCATATATCGAATTTGAAGGTGAAGGCGTTGTAACAGGTGCTGACATCCAGGCGGATTCCGATATCGAGATTATGAATCCTGATCAGGTTATTGCTACATTAAGCGGCGGTAAGGACAGCAAGCTGTACATGGAGCTTACCATCACAAAGGGCAGAGGATACGTAAGCGCAGACAAAAACAAAAACGAAGACTTACCGATTGGCGTAATACCAATTGATTCTATTTATACACCGGTTGAGCGTGTGAATCTAACTGTTGAAAACACACGTGTCGGCCAGATTACTGATTATGATAAACTTACATTAGATGTATGGACAAAGGGAACTTTGCTTCCAGATGAGGCTGTCAGCCTTGCTGCCAAAGTGCTCAGTGAACATCTCAAGCTGTTTATTGATTTGTCAGAGGTTGCACAGGCTGCTGAAGTCATGATTGAGAAAGAAGATGACGAGAAAGAAAAGGTTCTGGAGATGAGCATTGATGAACTGGAGTTGTCCGTCCGTTCATACAACTGTTTAAAGAGAGCTGGTATTAATACAGTGGAGGAACTTACTAACAAGACCCCTGAGGATATGATGAAAGTCCGTAATCTTGGGCGTAAGTCTCTGGAAGAAGTACTGGCGAAGCTCAAAGAACTGGATCTTGAGCTGAATCAGGGCGATGAATAATCATTAGCCTTATATAATAGATTATTATTTGAATTATCCTGCCAGTAAATCCGAAGAGTGTGGCGGGAGCATTTGATTAATAAGTCCGAAGATGCATAACCAAATGTGGAAAATGGAGGATTAGAACAATGGCAAAATACAGAAAACTTGGCAGGACATCCAGCCAAAGAAAAGCCCTAATTAGAAATCAAGTAACTGCATTGCTGAACCACGGTAAGATTGTCACTACAGAGGCAAAAGCTAAAGAAATCCGTAAAGTAGCAGAGAAATTAGTAGCTATGGCAGTGAGAGAGAAGGATAATTTTGAGGAAGTAACTGTCAAAGCAAAAGTTGCCCGTAAAGATAAAGACGGTAAAAGAGTAAAAGAAGTTGTTGATGGCAAGAGAGTTACGGTATATGATGAAGTTGAGAAGAAGATTAAAAAGGATATGCCCAGCAGGCTCCACGCAAGAAGGGAGATGCTGAAAGTACTCTATCCTGTAACAGAAGTACCAACTAAAGGGGCAGGGAGAAAGAGAAATACAAAAAAGGTTGATTTACCTGATAAGTTATTTTCTGAAATTGCTCCTAAATATGCAGACCGCAAGGGTGGTTATACAAGAATTGTAAAAATTGGCCAGCGTAAAGGGGATGCGGCTATGGAGGTTCTCATTGAACTTGTTTAGTGAGCATGGTTAAAGGCGCCCCTTTAATTCATACTTATTGAACTAGTAATGCCCAATAAGTATACCCTTATGGGAATTATGATAGAGACAGTGAAATGGATGAAGGCAGAATCTGAAAAATATCAGATTCTGCCTTCTTTATTCTCCCTTGCAAGGATCCAGGCAGACATGCCTACTATCCAGTTGGCGGCTGCAGCGAGGGCCTAATACCCCGATACTTGCATCGCTGCTAGTTTGATGCCCCATGCTTACATCGGGGCCTTTTGTTTTTATCTGGCCTGCCCCTTGGAGGAATGATCACCCCCTTTACATTGAGCTACAATAGCATTACATACAAAGGAATTGCTGTATGTTGACACTTAAATTAGTTTTTGGGATAATAATAAAAATGGAAGTATATGGAAGTGGTGGGGACAGAATTTATCTGAAAGGCTGGGAACAGTACATGAAAAGAGTATTATCAGTGTTGAGCGTTATGTTTCTGTTTATGATGTTGGCTGGATGTGGGAGAGAAGGGGAGAATGCAGGAGATAACCCAAGCCATGAACCGCTTAAGTTCGGAGCCACCTATATGACAATGGATAATCCCTATTTTGAAGCGTTAAATGGGAATATACAGGAGATTGTGGAGGCCAATGGGGATGTTTTAATAACACGGGATCCCTCTCAGAATCAGGAAAAACAAAATGAACAGATCCAGGAATTTCTGGACGAAGGGGCAGCGGCAATTTTTGTGAACCCTGTGGACTGGAAGGAAGTGGTTCCAGCCTTGGAGGCCTGTAAGGCTGCTGGAGTGCCTGTATTTAATATTGACACCCATATCTATGATATGGATCTGGCAGTGTCAGGGATTGTGTCTGATAATTATAATGCAGGGGTACAGATAGCCAAAGATATGATGAAGAAAAGGGACAGTGCTAAAATTGTTATCATCAATCATACAGGAATTAAGTCCACTAACCAGAGAGTCCAGGGATTTTTAGATACGATCCAGGGGCATTCGTCCTACCATGTGGTGATACACAGAAATACAACTGCAGAGCTTGAGATGGCAATGGAAGTTATGAACAGTATCATAGAGCGGGATATAGAATTTGATGTAGTTCTGGGAGGGAATGACCCTTCCGCCCTGGGGGCACTGGCGGCGCTGCAGCAGCAGCGTGTAGGGAGAGATGTCCTCATATATGGAATTGACGGGTCACCGGATGCCAAAAGGATGATTAAGGAAGGGTATCTGGAAGGCAGCAGCGCCCAGTTTCCAAATGAAATTGGAAGAAAGGCAGCAGAGACAGCTTATGATTATCTGGAGGGCAGAGAGGTGGAGAAAGATATTGTAGTTCCAGTGGAATTAATTACTAAGGAGAATCTGGATAGTTTTGATATTGCAGGGTGGCAATGATATGGAAAACAAAAAGATGATTTTCTTTAAAGGCAGTATGCTGTTGATTAATATGCTCATAATCAGCTTTATTCTTTTGCTTATCATAAATGTAACGGACAGAATTTGCATATATAATGAGGCGAGGACGTTTTTGGAGAGTGTAGAGAGAGTTCCGCTGAATCCCGGGAATACAGCAGGATTAGCAATATTCTTAATGGTCCTTCTGATTTTTACATTTGCGCTGAGGGAATGGGCCTTTCCAGACAAAAGCCGTTTTATTTATGGGACATTGGCGGCTGATTTTGTAGTATGCATAGGTATTATGTATGTTTTGAATTTTAATTATAATGGTATTGTACTCTGGTTTTTTGCCAATGTACTTTATTACGTAAATGACAGAGGAAAATACTTCTTGCTGGCGCTTGCACTTTTTGTATATGGCAGTACGGATTTTCAATTTCTTTCTATGAAATACGAGCTTTTTTCGGTGAAAAGCTATATGCAGTATTTTGATGCCAGAAGCAGCCAGTACTATTTGGGAGTATTCAATCTGCTTTTATCAGTAAATATTATTTTTTTCATTGCCTTTTGCGTCAAAGTAATCCAGAATCAAAAAGGGATTATTGAGGAAGTCAATCTGCTCTATAAGAAGCTTACAGATACAAATGAAGAATTACATTCTGCCAACAATGAATTGAAGCAATATGCAGATTTAAAGGAAAAGATGGGACAGACAAAGGAACGGAACCGTTTGGCAAGAGAGATACACGACACACTTGGCCATACGCTGACAGGGATATCGGCCGGACTTGATGCCTGCATTACGACCATCGATATTGATCCGGCTGTGACGAAGCAGCAGCTGAATGTCCTGTCAAACGCTGCAAGGACAGGGATAAGTGAGGTGCGCAGGTCAGTGAATGAACTCAGGCCGGACGCCCTGGAACGTTTTAGCCTTAACAGTGCAATTGAGAAGATGCTGGAAGAATTCAGATTGATAACAAAAGCTAAAATTGAATTTCAATGTGAGATAACCAGGCTGAGATTTGACGAGGATGAGGAGAATATTATATTTAGAATTATCCAGGAGAGCGTTACGAATTCAATACGGCATGGAGAAGCAGATGAAATATACATAGTTATGAAGCAGGAAATGGGGAATGTAGATTTATCTATCAGGGATAATGGTAAGGGATGCATAAATCCCAAAAAAGGATTTGGCTTAAAACATATGCAGGAGCGGGTCAGCATGCTCAATGGGAAGATTAGTTTTTCCGGTGAAGAGGGATTCAACGTAGAGGCAGTTATACCTATCAGATGGGGGGAAGAATATGATTAAGGTACTGATAGCGGATGACCAGGAGTTAATCAGGCAGAGCCTGGAGATTGTATTGAACAGCAAAGGGGATATACGTGTGACAGAGGCTGTGGCAAATGGATTAGAGGTCATAAGAAGTGTAAGAAAAGACAAACCAGATGTTATTCTTATGGATATCCGTATGCCCAAAATGGATGGAGTTCAATGTACTAAAATCTTAAAAGAAAACCATCCTGAGATTAAAATCATTATATTGACAACCTTTGATGATGATGAATTTGTTTACAATGCATTGAAATTTGGGGCCAGCGGGTATTTGCTAAAGGGTGTGTCTATGGATGGGCTGACTGATGCCATACGTACGGTTTACAGAGGTCAGGCTATGATAAATCCAGATATTACAACAAAAGTAGTACAGTTATTTTCAAAAATGGCGCAGGCCGACTGCACTATTCTGTCAGATTCCCCTAATACAGACAGCCTGACTAACACAGAATGGAAAATTATCCGTGAGGTGGGAAAGGGTTCTTCAAATAAAGAAATAGCAGATACGCTGAAATTGTCCCAGGGGACTATACGTAATTATCTGAGCATCATCTTAAATAAGTTGGAGCTAAGAGACCGGACACAGCTTGCAATATGGGCCATTCAGACGCAGAATAAGGGAGAATGACAGGAGGGTTCTGGATGAAACGAAAGAAAGCGGGGGCGGCTATAGCCTTTATACTGGCAGCTGCAGTAATTTGCCTGGCATGGCTGATATTGGGAGGCAGAAAGCCTGCCCGGATTATAGAGCTAGGTATATTTGTAGGAAGTAGCTGGGATGTATCTAACCCCAATACATATGTGATTGTAGATGATATTATCAAGAAATTTGAGGAAGAACATCCGGGGACCAAGGTACATTATACAAGCGGAATCAGGAAATCGGACTATTCAGAGTGGCTGGCACAAAAGGTATTGACAGGGGATGTGCCTGATGTTTTTATGGTGCTCCCAGATGATTTTGAAAAGTTCGTTTCCATCGGCGCAATGAAAGATTTGGATTCCCTGATTGAGCAGGATGATATGATGAGCGAGGGGCAGTATTACGAAGCTCCGTATGATATGGGGAAGGCAGATGGGATCCAATATGCACTGCCGTACGAGGTTGTCCCTACTTTGATGTTTGTCAATAAGACACTGTTGGAGGAGGAAGGCTATCATGTACCAGATATGGACTGGACTTGGGATGATTTGTATGAGATAGCCCGCAATGTGACTAAGGACAAAGATGGCGATGGGTTACCAGATCAGTTCGGCACATATAATTATACATGGGAGGACGCAGTCTATGCCAATGGAGGAAGGATTTTCAGCAGCGATGGAAAGAAATCCTATATGTCGGAGGCGCCTGTGGTTGAGTCTGTAAAATTTATTAAAAAGCTGGAAGAGTTAAATGAGGGGGAGAATGTGACCCAGGATGACTTTGACGCGGGAAATATTGCGTTTATGCCCCTGTCTTTTGCTGAGTACAGGACATATAAGACATATCCATATAAAATTAAGAAATATACAAATTTTCAGTGGGATTGTATCACAATGCCGGCAGGCCCAAACGGGGAAAACATATCCAGGGTCAGTACTCTGCTGATGGGGGTAAGCAGGAGCACGAAAAGTGAACGGCTGTCGTGGGAGCTGTTAAAATTATTTACCAATGATAACAGAATGCAGATGAAAGTTTATCAATATTCTTCTGGTACGTCAGCTTTAAAGACAGTCACAGATTCTAATGAAGCAGAATATATTTTGAAGCGAGATATGGATGTAGATGAAAGAGTGATAGATAACCAAGTTTTAAGTGCAGTCATTGACCAGGGTGTGGCAGAGCCTAAGTTCTCAAAGTATGAGGAAGCAATGGTATTGGCAGACAGCCAGGTAGAGGATATATTAAAGGATGAAGGGAATATGGAAGTCACACTGAAGATATCCCAGAGAAAGCTGGATGCATTTTTGAACCGATAGAATAATAGAGGGTATCCTCACTGTTTGGCTGTGGGATTATATGGAGATATATATGTTAAAGAAGCTATTGCGGGCGCAATAGCTTTTTGTCATATATAAATATTACAAATGTCATGAAAAAGTTGTGACAAAATGCAGGTGACAAAAAAGCTGTATTTGGTACTATTAATACAACAAAAACAAGTGTTTAAAGGAGGAACAGTATGAAAAAGAAAGTACTCAGTGTATTGTTGTGCGCAGCTATGGTGGGGACTATGCTGCTTGGATGTAGCAATGGAGAGCCGGCTGAGGACAATACGGCAGACACAAATGCTGAGGGCACGGATGGTGAAAAAGAGGGAGGCCTGAAGTTCGGTTACACGTGTATGGATGGGACAAATCCATTCTTTGTAACATTGGAAAAAACCATCAGGGAGGAAGTCGAGAAGAACGGAGACGAGCTGATTTCTGTGGATCCTGCCAATGATGTATCTCTCCAGATTCAGCAGATTGAAGACCTGATCTCCCAGGACATTGACGCAATGTTTTTAAACCCTGCAGAGGCAGAAGGTATCCTTCCGGCCTTGGACGCACTGAAAGAAGCGGATATCCCAATTGTAAACTTCGACACAGAGGTGGCGGACATGAGTTATGTTGCATCCTATGCGGGCTCTGATAATTACAATGCAGGGAAAGTATGCGGGGAGGATCTGGTCGAGAAGTGTCCTGACGGAGGAGACATTATTGTATTAGATTCACCTACCATGAATTCAGTTGTTGACAGGACAAATGGCTTCCTGGATGCAATCAAGGATAAAGGGTTTAATATTGTAGCTCAGCAGGATGCAAAGGGAAATCTGGAGCAGGCTATGGGGATTGCAGAGGATCTGCTTCAGGCCAATCCTGATGTAGTGGCAATCTTCGGGGGGAATGACCCTACGGCCCTAGGCGCGCTGGCAGCGGCTAATGCGGCAGGGGTAAAAGATTGTATGATATACGGCGTGGATGGATCTCCCGATATTAAAGCAGAGCTGGCTTCCGGGGAATCTCTGATAGAAGGGACTGGAGCACAGTCACCGATTAATATTGCGAAAACATCCGTAGAGATTATGTACAAAATTATGGATGGCGAAGAAGTAGATGAGAGATATCCTGTTGAGACATTCTTAATCACAGAAGATAATGTTGACGAGTACGGCACGGATGACTGGCAGTAGCCATTGAGAGTGTATATAATTTACTGCCCTATATGGCTGTTATGTTTAGTATTATGTTCTGCCCTGATTTAACTAGAATGGTAGTTTACAATATATAAAATGGGTTAGGGTATTTTACTAATTGCAAGAACTAGCCAGGCATATCAATTATTAACTTGTTTTAGGCGAAAAAAGGGAGGGACACCTGGTTCTCAGGGGAGAATGGGGTGTCCCTTTCATATAGCAGCCTGGCTTGCAGCCTATTAGAATCGGAAAATAAAAGGAAGCAGGTGAAATCTTGAGCGAAACAGTATTATTAGAGATGAAGAGTATACATAAACAGTTTCCGGGGGTTTATGCATTAAAGGATATTAACTTTGAATTAAAGTCTGGCGAGGTACATGCACTTCTGGGGGAGAATGGCGCAGGGAAATCTACATTGATTAAAGTCCTGGGAGGTATTTATTCAGCAGATAACGGTGAGATCCGGATAGAAGGGCAGAAGGTACAGATTCACAATGTATTGGATGCGCAGAAAAATGGTGTGGCTATCATCCACCAGGAGCTGGTTTTGGTTCCCTATATGACAGTAGCTGAAAATATTTTTTTGGGGAGGGAGCCAAGAAGGGCAGGTTTCGTAGATAAAGCCAGAATGAATAAAGATACACAGGAATTGCTTGATGCATACGATATGCATTTTGAGGCAGACCGGTTGGTCAAAGACCTGACAATCGCACAGCAGCAAATGGTTGAGATTGTGAAGGCAATTTCGTTTAACTCTAAAATCCTTGTCATGGACGAACCCACATCTTCTATTTCTGACAGAGAAGTAGCATTCCTATTTGAGACTATGAGGACATTGACTGCAAAAGGCGTGGGAATTATATATATTTCCCATAAAATGAGCGAGCTGGAGGAAATATGCGACCGTGTAACTGTAATGAGAGATGGGACCTATGTGGGGACCGAAGTAGTGAAGGATACGGACAAAGACCATCTGATTGCTATGATGGTCGGCAGGGAGCTAGATAAATATTATACAAGAGACTACAGCCATGCAGAGGAAGTTATTTTAAAGTGTGAGGATATCTCAGACGGAAAGATGGTACAGGGAGCCAGTTTTGAGCTAAGGCGGGGGGAAATCCTGGGGTTTGCCGGCCTGGTAGGGGCGGGCAGAAGTGAGGTGATGAAATGCCTGTTCGGACTGACGAAAAACTATACAGGAAAAATATATTTAAGTGGCAGAGAAGTAAAAATACTATCCCCCGTACATGCCATGAAGCAAGGGATTGCCCTGGTTCCGGAGGATCGGAAGCTGGAGGGGTTATATCATGTGCAGAGCGTACGTTATAATTCTACAATTGAGGTACTGGGGCAGTTTATAAAGGGTATTTTTGTGGATGGGAAGAAAGAAGAAGAAATTACACAAAAGTATATTGATCTGATGTCCACGAAAACACCTTCCCAAGATCAGAGAATTGCGAATCTCTCTGGAGGAAACCAGCAAAAGGTCATCATAGGACGGTGGCTGGCAACGCATCCTGACATACTTATATTGGATGAACCTACAAGAGGGGTGGATGTAGGGGCAAAAGCGGAAATCTATTCTATTATGAATGAACTGGTAAAGGATGGTATGTCTATTATTATGATTTCTTCAGAGCTGCCGGAAATTATTAACATGAGTGACAGAATTTATGTAATGGCCGGAGGAAAGGTAAAGGGCTGCTTAAATCATAACGAGGTTACACAGGAAAGTATTATGCAGCTGGCAGCAGAATAATGAGGAGGAAGGAAGCATGAAACAGGAGAATAAACAGGTGGCTGCATCATCCAGATATGGAAAAGCAGTGAAGATATATTTAAAAGATAATCTTGGAATTATAGTGGCATTTTTAGTATTGTGTATTTTTTTGGCGTTAAACCCAAAGACAGGAAGTTCTTTTGCCACGTCTAAAAACGTGTTTAATGTGCTCAGGCAGATTTCTACAAATTTATATCTGGCATGCGGCATGACAATGGTTATTATTTTGGGAGGGATCGACCTTTCCGTTGGATCTATTATTGCCCTTTCAGGGTGTGTGGCAGCAGGCGGTGTGGCCAGATATAATCTGCCTATTCCTATTGCTATTTTGCTTGGCCTGGCTGTGGCGCTGCTGTTCGGCATGTTTAATGGATTTGTAATCTGCAGCACCACAATTCCGCCTTTTATCGTGACATTGGCCACGATGAATATAGCGAAAGGATTGGCGTACGTATATACAGGAGGCTCTCCTGTACGTGTAGTCACAAAGTCATGGCAGTTTATAGGGGCAGGGTATATCGGCCCCATACCTACACCGGTCGTGATTCTAATTGTGGTATTAATTATCACTGCTATTATAATGAATAAAACTAAGCTTGGACGGCATATGTACGCAGTCGGCGGTAATGCGCAGGCGGCGGAGTTTTCAGGTATATCTGTGGCAAAAGTAAAATTTCTCGTACATACTTTTTCCGGGTTAATGGCAGGATTGGCAGGTGTAGTCCTGGCCTCACGTATGTACTCTGGGCAGCCTACTGCCGGGGACGGGGCGGAAATGGACGCTATAGCCGCTGTTGTCGTGGGCGGCACGTCCATGGCCGGAGGAAGCGGTAAGATCGGGGGCACCATCATAGGCGGCTTGATTATCGGCGTACTTAATAATGGTTTAAATCTAATGAATGTCAATTCATTTTGGCAGTATGTGGTGAAAGGTGTTGTTATTTTGCTGGCAGTATTTATAGATTATATAAGAAATAAAAAGAAATAGAATATAATAGAAAGGGCAAGGGACAAAAATTATGCTGGTAAACTTAAATGAGATCATACAGGAAGCGAATCAGAAAGGTTATGCGGCGGGGGCATTTAATGTAGCAAACCTTGAATCGGCTATGGCCATCATACAGGCTGCGGAGGAGACAAAAAAGGGTGTAATCCTGAATTATGCAGAAGTACACAGTCCTTTTTTAGCTATGGAAATTGCCGCTCCCATTATGCTTGATTTTGCTAGGAGGGCGTCTGTCCCTGTTTGTGTCCATTTGGACCACGGTTCCTCGGTTGAGAGCTGTATGAAGGCTATGAGGCTTGGCTTTACATCGGTCATGATCGACGCATCTGGAAGTGACTATCAAGAGAATATCAGGCAGACTGCAGAAACAGTACGTCTCGCCCACAGCATTGGTGTGACTGTGGAGGCTGAGCTGGGGCATATTTTGTCCTCAGAAACGGGAAACAGAGGGGCGGAGGGAACAAAGAGCCTGGCAGAAAACTTTCAGGGGACTGATGATATCTATACAGATCCAGATATGGCCAGAGATTTTGTTAAGCAGACAGGGGTAGATGTGCTTGCCATTGCATTTGGGACTGCCCACGGGGTGTATGTGCAGAAACCAGTCCTGGATTTAGACAGAATCAGCAGAATTAAAGAGAAAATTGATGTGCCATTCGTTATGCATGGGGGGTCCGGCCTGAGTAAAGATGAATTCCAGACGGCGATCAGAAATGGGATCAGGAAAATCAATTATTATACATATATGACATTGGCAGGGGGGAAAGCAGTAAAAGAAGCTATGGATAGATGTGGAAATGGAGACAATATTTTCTTCCACGATATTCCCCTAATTGCTGTTGAAGCGATGAGGGAGAATGTAAAAGAGGCAATACAGATATTCAGCCTGGAGATATAGGAGGGGGTATATGGGGACAAAAGGAATAACAGTTGCAGGCTCCCTGATTGTAGATGTGTATTATATGACAGACACCTACCCTGGAATCGGCAGGCTCACAAATATAAGGGACATAAAGAAAGGGGTTGGCGGATCGGGGAATCTGATCCAGGATCTGGCCAAGCTAGATCCCAATCTCCAGGTCAAGGTGAGTGCGCTTCTGGGCAATGATGCAAATGGAAAGTTTGCAAAACAGGCCCTGGGACGTTTCCCCAATATAGACATGTCCAATGTAATCCAATCAGAGGCCACATCCATGACCATGGTAATCGAACCCCTTGACAGTAAGCAAAGGACATTCTTTTATCTTCCCGCAGCCAGTGACATATATGAAGAGAACTGTATTGACTGGCAGGCGGTGGATGCGGATATTTTTCAGCTGGAATATCTGCTGCTGATGAAAAAAGCAGATGCAGCAGATGAGGAATACGGGACCCATGCGGCCAGAATTTTATGTGAAGCACAGAAGAGAGGGATGAGAACTTCCATAGACGTAGTCTCGGAGGATAGCGAGAGGGCAAGGGGAATCGTATCGGCAGCTCTTAAGTATACAGACTTCTGTATTATTAATGAACTGGAGGCAGAAAGCACAACAGGAGTACGATTAACAGGTGAAAATGTAGATATGGAGGAGAATATACCGGAGGCACTGCGTATCCTAAAAGATCTGGGAGTATCTAAATGGGCCGTGGTCCATTCTTCTGGATGTAGTTATGGGTTGGATTGCGAGACGGGGCAGACCGTGAAAGTGGAGAGCCTGCATCTGCCAAAGGGATATATAAAGGGAACCACAGGTGCAGGGGATGCATATTGCTGCGGAGTGCTGTACGGCGCCTATCAAGGACAGAGCCTTCAAAAGGCCATGGAACTGGGGACTGCCTGTGCGGCCTGCTCCCTGTCAGCGGTTGGCGGAAGCGATGGAATGCGCAGTTACAGGGAGGTTTTGGACTTATACAAACATTATAAAGGAGGGCAATAGAGTGAAACGGTCAAAAATTAATCAGTGTATCAAAGAAATGGAACAGCTTGTAAATAAACAGGGATTTAAACTCCCCCCTTTCTGCAGCTGGACTGCGCAGGACTGGAAAGAAAAAGGCCCCGAATATGACGAGATCCGTGATAACATGCTGGGATGGGACATTACAGATTATGGACTTGGCAATTTTGATAAGGTCGGGTTTGCACTGATTACACTCCGCAATGGGAACCAGAATAATCCCAAATATAAGAAAGTCTATGCGGAAAAACTGCTGATGCTCAAAGAAGGACAGACATCACCCATGCATTTCCACTGGAAAAAATCAGAGGATATCATTAACCGTGGAGGTGGGGTATTGATAATCGGCTTGTATGAAGATGACGGTGAGGGGGGACTGTCCAATCAGGACGTGCTGGTGAATAGTGATGGGCGCTCATATTATGTAAAAGCAGGCACGAAGATTGAATTAAAACCTGGAGAAAGTGTGACTCTCTGGCCCCATCAGTATCACGATTTCGCCGTAAAGGAGGGAACCGGGGACGTACTGATCGGAGAAGTATCAATGTGCAATGACGATAATACGGATAACAGGTTTTATGAAAAAATGGGGCGTTTTCCTGATATCGAGGAGGACGAACCCCCATACAGGCTTTTATGTAATGAGTACCCTGGCGGCACGGTATAGTTCTACATTAGAAAAGATACATACTCCTTACAGAAAAATACCTTCCGTAATGTTTATATACCCATATAAGATTTGATCTTATGTTAGCAGTTGTGCAAAATAGACAATAAGCGTTAAATAAATAACGTTAAATATTTATCAAATACGGGATTGACAAATATTTAACGACGGTATATACTAAAACCTGTAGTTAAGAAAACTATTCAATTACGGGAGGAAAATTGTAATGGCAAAGAAGGATCAGGCAGTGGTACCGGAAATTGTTGACAGTGTAGAAACACTTGAAGCAAAAATGAAAGCAATGCGTGAAGCGCAGAAAGTATTTGCATCCTTTACACAGGAACAGGTTGATAAAATCTTCTATGAGGCGGCGATGGCAGCCAATAAACAACGTATTCCTCTGGCAAAAATGGCCGTAGAAGAAACACAGAGGGGCATTGCAGAGGATAAGGTTATTAAGAATCATTATGCAGCAGAATACATTTATAATGCATATAAGAATACAAAGACATGTGGAGTTATAGAAGAAGACGCAGCATTCGGCATCAGGAAGATAGCAGAACCTATCGGATTGGTTGCAGCGGTTATCCCCACAACGAATCCTACATCCACAGCAATCTTCAAAACATTGCTTTGCCTGAAAACAAGAAATGCTATTATTATTAGTCCCCATCCGGCCGCAAAGGCATGTACGATTGCAGCGGCAAAGGTTGTTTTGGATGCCGCGGTAAAGGCTGGGGCGCCGGAAGGGATTATCGGGTGGATTGACGTGCCTTCCCTGGATCTGACAAACGCGGTTATGAAGGACGCGGATATTATCCTTGCAACCGGAGGCCCGGGAATGGTAAAGGCGGCCTACTCATCGGGAAAGCCGGCATTGGGCGTTGGAGCCGGGAATACACCTGTTATTATAGATGATACTGCAGATATTAAGCTGGCGGTAAATTCAATTATCCATTCTAAAACATTTGATAATGGTATGATCTGTGCTTCTGAGCAGTCAGTTACCGTATTGAATAGTATTTACGAGGAAGTTAAGAGGGAGTTCGCATACCGGGGCTGCTATTTCCTGAAAAAAGGTGCAGAGCTAGATAAAGTGCGCAAGACGATTATCATTAATGGTGCGCTCAACAGCAAGATACCTGGGAAATCGGCATACGAGATCGCAAAGATGGCGGGAGTGGATGTTCCAGAGGATACAAAAATATTAATTGGGGAAGTAGAGTCTGTCGATATTTCAGAGGAATTTGCCCATGAGAAGCTATCTCCTGTGCTTGCAATGTACAAGGCAGGGACATTTGAAGAGGCTCTTGCTAAGGCAGAGCAGCTTGTTGCTGACGGGGGATATGGGCATACAGCATCTCTCTATGTGCATCCTGCTGAGTCTGACAAGATTGCAAAACATGCACAGGCTATGAAAACCTGCCGTATTCTGATTAATACACCGTCTTCCCACGGCGGCATCGGTGACCTTTATAACTTTAAGCTGGCTCCGTCCCTGACCCTGGGCTGTGGTTCCTGGGGGGGCAACTCCGTATCTGAGAATGTAGGGGTGAAGCATCTGCTGAATATAAAGACTGTCGCTGAGAGGAGAGAAAATATGCTGTGGTTCCGGACACCTGAAAAGGTTTATTTCAAAAAAGGCTGTATGCCAGTTGCGTTAGATGAGCTGGGGACAATTATGCATAAAATGAAAGCATTTATTGTTACTGACAGCTTTTTGTATAAGAATGGGTATGTAACTCCTATTGAAGAAAAATTAGATGAAATGGGAATCCAACATACATGCTTTTATGAGGTGGCTCCTGATCCGACTCTCCAGTGTGCCCAGAAGGGGGCAGATATGATGCGTTCCTTTGAGCCAGATACAATCATCGCACTTGGCGGCGGATCTGCCATGGATGCCGCTAAAATTATGTGGGTGATGTATGAGCATCCAGAAGCTAACTTTGAAGATATGGCTATGGATTTTATGGATATCCGTAAGAGAGTATTTACCTTCCCTAAAATGGGAGAAAAAGCTTATTTTGTGGCAATTCCGACTTCTTCAGGAACGGGGTCAGAGGTAACGCCATTTGCAATTATTACAGATGCAGACACAGGAGTAAAATGGCCTCTGGCAGATTATGAGCTGCTTCCGAACATGGCGATTGTGGACGTGGATAATATGATGACACAGCCGAAAGGCCTGACCAGCGCTTCTGGTATTGATGTCATGACACATGCAATTGAGGCCTACGTGTCTATCATGGCAACAGATTACACCGACGGCCTGGCTATGAAAGCAGTAAAAATGGTATTTGACTATCTGCCTTCTGCATATGAGAATGGGGCCAGTGACCCGAAGGCACGTGAGATGATGGCAAACGCATCTTGCATGGCAGGTATGGCATTTGCGAATGCTTTCCTTGGTCTTAACCATTCTATGGCGCATAAGCTGGGAGCTTTCCACCACCTTCCTCACGGAGTGGCTAATGCTGTGCTGCTGACAGAGGTTATGAAGTATAATTCGGCTGAAGTTCCGACAAAGATGGGGACGTTTTCACAGTACCAGTACCCACATGCCCTTGCCAGATACGCTGAATTAGGCCGGTTTGCGGGATGTGCGGGAAAAGATGACCAGGAAGTATTTGAAAACCTGCTGGTTAAGCTGGAAGATTTAAAAGAAAAAATCGGTATCAAAAAATCAATCAAAGACTATGGCATTGATGAAAAATACTTCCTCGATACCCTGGATGACATGGTTGAACAGGCATTCAACGACCAGTGTACAGGAGCTAATCCAAGATACCCACTGTTTAAGGAGATAAAAGAAATTTATTTGAAATGCTACTATGGTAAATAATTAACAATATTTATGATGGCAAAAAAATAGTTAAAAAATATACAAAATTAATTCCCAGGACTTACATTGTCCTGGGAATTGTTGTATAATTGGTTCAACTTAATAAAACGGCATCAAACCAGACAGGAGGTATTGGATTATGAAGCTGGAAGAAAGCAGGTTAATTGTAAAGCGTCCCTACAAAGAAGTGTACAAATATGACGACAGTATAGTAAAAGTATTTGCCGCCACACATCCAAAATCAGACATATTCAATGAAGCGCTTAATACAGCAAGGGTAGAAGAGTCGGGACTGGATATCCCCCGGGTGAAAGAGGTAAGGCAGATTAACGGAAAATGGGCCCTTGTTATAGACTACAAGGAGGGCAAGACTTTAGAAGACATGATGGAGTCTGACAAAGGGAACCTTGAGAAATATATGGCAGATTTTGTAGATCTTCAGATGACCATACATGGGAAAAGCGCACCGCTTCTAAATAAGCTGAAGGATAAGCTGGCACGCCAGATTAATAGCCTTAAGGATGTGGATGCCACCACAAGGTATGAGCTTCTTACAAGGCTTGAGAGTATGCCGAAACATACAAAGATTTGCCATGGGGATTTTAACCCGAGTAATGTGATCGTAGGGAAGAACGGCAAAATGACGGTGGTGGACTGGGCCCATGCATCGCAGGGAAATGCCAGTGCAGATGCAGCTATGACCTACCTTCTGTTTGCATTGAAAGATCAGGGGACAGCAGATCTGTATATGGATGTATTCTGCAAAAAAAGTGATACGGCGAGACAATACGTACAGCAATGGCTCCCTATAGTAGCAGCGGCACAGCTTACGAAGAATAATACATTGGAGAGAGATTTCCTGCTTAGGTGGATTGATGTTATTGATTATCAGTAAGATTAATTTATCTGCAGTTTGTTGAAAAAGAAAGAGTAATATAAAAAAGAACCGGAGAGAAGAGCGTATAGTTCTTCCCTCCGGTTCTTTATGTCCTAAAAGTGGATCTTAGTTCATACTTTTGGGGTATATATCTGTATAAAGATATCTACCAGCTTTGGAAAAATAAATTATTGCCTATATTTACGCCAGGCCGGTCTGTTGCCCCTGCATATAGAAAATAATAACAATCTGACACGGCCGCAAGGCGGGCACCATTAATGGCATCCTGTGCGACAGTATACGCTAAATCGCTGGCGCCGCTTGCGAGCACCGCATCTAACCGGCCTGTCCATACCGGTTCAAACTGACCGCCGGCATATACGACTTCCGTGATAGAATTGGGGAACAGAGGACTCTGTACACGGTTCATGATTACTGTGGCCACTGCAAGCATAGAATCATAATCATACATGGCCTCGCAGTCCAGGATAGCAGCAAACACATCTAAATCACTGCCTGCGACTTCCGAAGCGCCACCGTTGACAACGGTGTCATCATATCCGCTTCCTGGTGTAGGTGCAGGAGTATTTGGAGAACTGTCAGAGGATGTATTGTTACCAGTATTGCCAGAGGAAACATTGGCGGCAGCTTCAGCAGCAGCGGCGGCAGCGGCAGCTTCTGCTGCCAGCCTTGCAGCCTCTTCAGCACGCAATTGTTCAAGCTGTGCGTTAAAAGCGGCAAGGTCAGTTGACGTCTCCTGGGCTTTCTGGGACAGCGCAGCCTGCCTGCCCTCCAGATCCTGTTGGAGATTTGTCAGGGAGGCCTGCTGATCCTCCAGGGTTTGCTTCTGATCGGCTATCTTCTGGCGTGTATCCTGAAGTTCCATCAGCATATCCCGGTCATAATCGCTGATATTCTGTATAAAGTCAGCTTTATTCAGGAAATCAGACATATCATCGGCTGAAAACAGCATGTCCAGCAGTGTTGCGTTGCCAGTTTCATACATATACTTAATACGGGATTTCATATCCTCATATTGACGTGATTCATTGGCCTGGGCTTCTGCCAGGGAGTCCTTGGTTCTTTGTATCTCACTGTTTGTAATTTCTACCTGCATTTCGGTTTCTGTGATTTCGTTGCTTATAGCAAGCAGATCCTCGTTAATTCCATTAAGCTGCTTCTGCAGGTTTGAGGTTTTATTTTCAAGACTCTTCTTATCCTCAGCCTGGACTGGAATAATGGAAAGTATTAATGCAAGAGAACATACGAATGTAATGAGTGCCTGTCCCCTGCCTTTTGAGCGAAATTTCATAAATTCCTGTTCCTTTCATATTTGTTTTGCCTGACCATTATACTATAAATTGCTTTATTAAGCAAACTCTGGTAGAATAAATTATAAAAATTTTATGATACCAGGGCCAAAACGCCTTTTTGCCCTGACATCATTATTTTATAGAAGTGTGAGGAAATAACTGCGTATGGAACAACAGATAAAGATGATAGGGTTAGACCTGGACGGCACTCTTTTGAATAATAAAAAGGAACTACTTCCTTATACAAAAAGGATCCTTGACGAGGCTGTGAAAAAAGGGATTCAGGTTTTGGTGGCTACGGGGAGGCCGTTTAATGGGATACCTGAAGAGTTAAGGTTCTATCCTGGGTTTCGGTATGCCGTTACTGCAAATGGGGCAGCCATTTTAGACATCAGGGAGAACAAAATACTGGCCCAACGGCCTCTTCCTCTGGAAAAAGCAAAGAAAGCATTGGAAACCTTGAGAAAGTATGATACATTACAAGAGGTATTCTTTGGAGGGCAGGGATATGCAGAGGGAGATAAGCTGAATCATATAGGGCATTATCATCCAAATCCATTTATGTGGGAGTATGTGCGGACTACCCGCAAGGCCGTGGGAGATATTTTGGAATTAGTCATTCAGAAAAACCGTGACCTGGATAAGATACAGGCGGTTTTTGGGGATATGGAAGAGCGGAGAAAGGCCTGGGAAGAGTTGGAGAGACAGGGGGGCATTACCCTGGTTGGTTCACTCGGATATAATATAGAGATTAATGATGAAGGGGTAAATAAAGGGACTGCACTCATAGAACTGGGGAAAATGCTTGGAATTGAGAGAGCGGAAATTATGGCCTGCGGCGACGGGGATAATGATGTGGATATGCTCAGAGAAGTCGGATTTGGCGTTGCTATGGCAAATGCTGATGAAAAAACTAAGGCAGCGGCAGACTATATTACAGTGTCAAATGAGGAGCAGGGGGTTGCCAGGGCCATAGAACAATTTGTCCTAAGAGGAGGAAAGACATGTTAGAGGCGTTAAAAGTATTTATACTTGGGGTTGTGGAAGGAATTACTGAATGGCTGCCAATCAGCAGTACCGGCCATCTTATTTTGGTGGAGGAGTTTATCAAGCTCAAGATGAGCGATGATTTTATATCCATGTTTAATGTTGTTATTCAGCTGGGGGCTATTTTAGCTGTGGTAGTAATTTATTTCCATAAACTGAACCCCTTTTCGAATACGAAAACAAATAAACAAAAGATGCTGACCTTCCAGCTCTGGGTGAAGGTATTGATTGCCTCTGTCCCAGCAGCTATTATAGGCCTATTGTTTGATGATTTTATCGACAAGCATTTTATGAATTATATAGTAGTTGCTATTACTCTTATTATTTACGGTGTGCTGTTTATCATTATCGAAAAACGACACGAGCATACGAAACCGGCAGTAAAACGGCTCTCCGACCTGACTATCCCCATGGTGCTCATTATTGGGGGATTTCAGGTTCTGGCATTGATACCAGGGACGTCCCGGTCGGGAGCCACGATCATCGGCGGCTTGCTGATTGGCGCTGCCAGAGGCGTGGCGGCTGAGTTTACATTCTTTCTTGCAATCCCGGTAATGTTTGGGGCAAGCTTTTTAAAGATTGTAAAATTTGGCTTTCATTTTACAGGAACCGAGATATTCCTGCTGCTTTTGGGATGTGTGGTTTCATTTGCAGTATCCATATTTGCTATTAAATTTTTAATGCAGTATATAAAAAATCATGATTTTAAAGTGTTTGGGTATTATAGAATCGTCTTGGGAATCCTGGTTCTGCTCTATTTTGGGATGACTGCGCTTTTGGGGTAGGCCAGAGAGTCAGGAAGCTGAAAGCAAAGGCAGGCAGAAGAACCTATCTAGGACGGAAGCTGCGGCAGATACATGCCTGCAGTGCGGGGACTTTTAAGGGGCAGCAAAGGCTGCTGTAAAATAAATGTTTTAAATAAGATAACCCTATGGGTAAACAGAAGGTATCTTATTGAATCATTATATTTTACAGCAGCTTTTTCATATCAGGGTTGTTTTTTTAGGAAAACATGATAAAATATAGAAATAATGTGTATTATTATGCAATGTCAATGAGATTTTGGGAGGATTATGGAAGATGAAAAAGAAAGTTTTAAGTTTGATGCTGGCATCTGTCTGTGTGATTTCTATGGCTGCCTGTGGTTCCAAGGAAAAGGAGGACTCAGGACAGGATACTTTAGTGATGGCCACAAATGCAGAGTTCCCGCCTTATGAGTTTTATGAAGGGGATGATGTTGTAGGTATCGATGCAGATATTGCATCAGCAGTGGCAGAAGAGATGGGGATGACTTTAAAAATTGAAGATATGGCATTTGATTCTATAATCGCTGCAGTGTCCAGTGGGAAAGCAGATATTGGGGCGGCAGGCATGACTGTGACAGAGGACCGCCTTGAAAATGTTGATTTCACCGATACATATGCCACTGCAACACAGGTTATTATTGTGACAGAGGACAGTGATATAGCAGGGCCGGACGGCCTGGCCGGTAAAAAGATCGGTGTGCAGCTTGGCACTACGGGGGACATTTACGCAGACGATATCGAGGACGCTACAGTAGAGCGTTACAATAAGGGATTTGAAGCTGTACAGGCCTTGCAGCAGGGGAAAATTGACGCGGTTGTCATTGACGGGGAACCGGCAAAAGAGTTTGTGAAAGAGGCCGAAGGGTTAAAGATACTGGACGAAGCTTTTACAGAGGAAGAGTATGCCATCGCAGTGGCAAAAGGGAATGATGAACTGAAAGACAAAATCAACGAGGCATTGGCGAATCTGAAAGAATCAGGAAAGTTGGACGAGATCGTGGCCAAATATATCAGTGCCGATAGTGAAGAATAAAAGAGGATAAGGGTATGTTGCAGACATTGCAGGGGAAATTTAATGCAAATTTTATAGAAGACGACCGTTGGAAATATATTTTAGACGGCCTCGGCGTTACACTGCAGGTGACATTTTTTGCAGTGATAATCGGTATAGTAATCGGGTTTCTTGTGGCCATTGTGCGCTCCACTTATGATAAGACGGGAAGGCTGAAAATACTCAATGTACTGTGTAAAATTTATCTGACAGTTATCCGTGGGACGCCGGTAGTCGTACAGCTTCTTATTATATATTTTGTTATATTCGGCAGTTCCGATATAAGTAAAGTGGTGGTGGCTATTATGGCTTTTGGACTGAACTCAGGCGCTTATGTTGCTGAGATATTCCGTTCCGGGATTATGTCTGTTGATAATGGGCAGTTTGAGGCGGGCCGCAGCCTTGGATTCAATTATGTACAGACAATGATTTATATTGTAATGCCCCAGGCGTTTAAAAATGTGCTGCCGGCCCTTGGAAATGAGTTTATTGTGCTGCTAAAAGAAACGTCTGTATCAGGCTATATTGCCCTTCAGGACCTGACTAAGGGCGGGGATATTATAAGAAGCCGCACATATGATGCATTTATGCCCCTCATTGCCGTGGCGCTGATTTATCTTGTCATGGTGATGATATTTACAAAACTTGTAAATATGCTGGAGAGGAGGCTGAGGAACAGTGACCACTAGTGGAGATGTATTAATCAAGGTAGAAGGGTTATATAAGGTTTTTAACAATAAGCTCCATGCCCTGGATGGGGTTTCTGAGGAAATCCACAGAGGGGAGGTTGTGGTTATAGTAGGGCCCTCAGGTTCCGGGAAGTCTACGTTTCTGCGTTCCCTGAATTTACTGGAAATACCTACCAGAGGGCATATTTATTTTGAGGGAACTGATATAACGGGCAAGGAAACAGATATAGACCAGCACCGTCAGAGAATGGGAATGGTATTTCAGCATTTTAACCTGTTTCCACATAAGACCATACTGGAAAATATTACTCTTGCCCCGGTGAAGCTTTTAAAAAAGAGCAAGGAAGAAGCAGAAAAGAGGGCCATGGAGCTTTTGAAGCTGGTAGGGCTTGAAAGTAAGGCTAATGCATATCCATCTCATCTGTCAGGAGGGCAGAAGCAGCGTATAGCGATTGTGCGTTCTCTGGCGATGGATCCAGACGTAATGCTTTTTGACGAGCCTACATCTGCGCTGGATCCAGAAATGGTAGGGGAAGTGCTTGAGCTGATGAAAAAGCTGGCCAATGATGGCATGACAATGGTTGTCGTGACACATGAGATGGGATTTGCCAAAGAGGTTGCTACCAGAGTCATCTTTATGGATGAAGGGAAAATAAAAGAACAGGGAACACCGAAAGATTTCTTTGATAATCCTTCTGAACCAAGGCTACAGGAATTTCTTTCTAAAATCTTATAAGATAGAGGGGTTCAGTTATTGGCTTTGGCCAATCGGACGTGCTTACATATCCGATTGCCCCATTGTTTGCAGGAATAAAGAGATATGTCAGGAAGCAGAGATGAAGGATGTCTGTTTTTCTGGATAGTTCTGTTATAGGATAACTCATAGTACATTTATTAAAAATGTCCTATGGGTTATCTTATTTTAATGAGACTTAATGAGCCATTCCCATAGATTTACTTTTACAAAACATTTGTTCCATGATACACTGATATCCATAGAACAGCTGTTAAGTGCCTATAGCTGGAGAAAATATAGACAAGGGAAGTAAAAAGACAAATGAGATATGAGAGAATAGAAAAGGCAGTGTTTGTGGAGAGGCCAAACAGGTTTATCGCCCATGTCCGTATAGGGGAGGGGACAGAGACCGTCCATGTTAAAAATACAGGCCGCTGCGCAGAACTTTTAAGGCCGGGAGTTTCTGTGTATCTCCAGAAGAGCGATAATCCTCAGAGAAAGACACAGTGGGATTTAATAGCCGTAGAAAAAGGCGAAAGGCTTGTGAATATGGACTCCCAAATACCAAATCGGGTCGTACAGGAATGGATACAGGAGGGGGGATTGTTTGGGGGCAGTGTGTACGTGAAGCCTGAAACGGTTTATGGGAATTCGCGTTTTGACCTTTATGTAGAGCATGGAGGGCGAAAGGCGTTTATTGAGGTCAAAGGGGTTACTCTGGAAGAAGGGGGGGAGGTCAGGTTTCCGGATGCGCCAAGTGAGCGTGCGGTAAAACATGTAGAAGAGCTGTGCAGGGCGGTAAAAGATGGATACGAGGCATATATAATCTTTGTTATACAGATGAAGGGGGTACGGTATTTTACTCCCAATATAGATACCCACCCTGAGTTCGGAGAAGCTCTTAAACAGGCACATAGTGCGGGGGTCAATATTCTGGCTTATGACTGCATAGTAGAGCCAGATAGTATTGTCCTGGATGAACCGGTAGATATAGTGCTGGGAAACCCGGTGCTAAAAAAGGCCGCCGGGCCTCTGACAGAGTGGTATAGGAAGAACAAGAGAGATCTTCCGTGGAGGCGCCATATCAGCGCTTATAGAGTATGGGTGTCAGAGATTATGCTTCAGCAGACGAGGGTGGAAGCTGTCAAGCCATATTATGAAAGATTCTTAAAAGAACTTCCGTCTGTCAGGGAATTGGCAGAGGTTTCTGAGGACAGGCTGCTTAAATTGTGGGAGGGCCTTGGATATTATAACCGGGTACGGAATATGCAGAAAGCCGCCCGTCAGATTATGGAAGAGTATGGAGGAGTGTTCCCAGAGGATTACGAAGACATCCGGGGACTAACCGGAATTGGCAGTTATACTGCGGGGGCCATCAGTTCCTTTGCTTATGGGCTTCCAAGGGCAGCAGTGGATGGCAATGTGCTTCGGGTCGTGGCCAGGCTTCTTGCCAGGGCGGATGATATTATGAAGGCCAGTGTAAGGGGGGATATTGAGAAACAGGTTGAAGAGGCCATTCCTGATAATGAGGCGGCAGATTTTAACCAGGGACTTATAGAGCTTGGAGCGCTGGTCTGCGTGCCGGGAGGTGTTCCCAAATGTGGGGAATGCCCTCTGGAAGAATTATGTATGGCTAGGGCAAAAGGTATCCAAAATCAACTTCCGGTCAGGTCAAAAGCAAAGGGGAGGAGAATTGAGAAGAGGACTGTATTGATTTTCAGGGACGGGGATACATTTGCTATTAAAAAGAGGCCAGAAACAGGACTTCTGGCAGGCTTGTATGAGCTGCCCAATTTAGAAGGGCATTTAAACCGTAAACAAATCCTTGAGTATTGCCGTTCTATAGGTTTGTTTCCGATTCATATACATAAGGCAGGGGAGGCTAAGCATGTATTCAGCCATGTGGAGTGGCACATGACAGGATATGAAATCAAGGTCGATGAGCTGGAAAGAAACTGCAGTGAAAATATGATTTTTGCCAGGTGCGATGAAATTGAGAAAAAATACCCTATTCCATCTGCCTTCGAAGCATACAAAAAACTGATACATTGATCTGCAGCGGCCTGGAAGGCAGGATACAGGGTGTGCTTCTGGGTATACGTTGGCCTGCAGCTATTTTGTAGCCTAGCTTCGGAGTAGAAGTTAGAGCTTACTCTGTTTTCTTGAAACGGGTAATTATTTATGCTATACTCAAGCAGGACAGTTATCTGTCAGAAGGAGCGGACAGTTTATGGATGGAAGAACAGCATTATCAAGACAGCAGCAAAAGTCAAGGGAGACTAAGGAAAAGATTTTTCAGGCCGCAAAGCGGATACTCCAGAAAGAGGGGTATGAAGAACTTTCTATTAAGAATATATGTGAAGAAGCAGGCGTTTCAAATGGAAGCTTTTATCATCATTTTAAGACAAAGGATGACCTGCTTTCATATTATATAGAGGATCAGCCAAGCATCAACCCGGATCTCCTTGATCTGCCTGCGGACTGTGATGAGGCGAAGCAGGCGATTATATATGTGTACCTCAATTACGTAGAGTATTGCCGTGAGCTTGGTGTAGAATTTATTTCAGGCTATTATGATACAAAGAACCAGGCGCTGAATCCTGCAATCCGTACAGAGCGCCCATATCCCATCGTTACAGTACAGACATATATTGAGCGGGCTGTAAGAGAGAATGCTATAGAGTTGGGAGTGGAAATTGAGGAATTTACCACAGATATCAGGATGATTGTAATAGGCAATGTATTTGAGTGGTGCCTGCGGGAGGGGAAAACAGATTTCGAAGGGAATATGAGGCGTTCCCTCGGAAAATATTTGGACAGTACGGTTTTACAGAGAGATGACGGTAAATAGCAAGGTATGGGGGATGGGAATATGTATTTACTGGGAATTATAGCAGTAATGCTGGTGCTTTTATATTTATTTATGATTATGCCGCGTATGTCCACCCATAAACGTATGAAATTATTTTTGGGGACAAAGTGGGCGCACAGGGGACTTTATAATATGAAAAAAGGGATCCCGGAAAATTCTTTGGCCGCCTTTAAAAATGCAGTGAAGAAGGGGGTCGGGATAGAGCTTGACGTCCATATGACATGTGATAAAAAATTGATTGTATTCCACGACGATACACTAAAGAGAGTTTGTGGATGTGAAGGGAATATAGAGGAAATGGCATATGAGGACTTAAAAGGGTGTTACCTGAATCATACCTCTGAAAAGATCCCTCTTTTATCTGATGTACTAGATTATGTAAATGGACGGGTGCCACTGCTTATTGAGGTGAAACTGCCTACAAAAAATACAGAAATTTGCTCTTATCTGGAGAAAGAACTCAGAAGATATAACGGCCCCTATCTGGTACAGTCTTTCAACTGCCTTGTTTTAAGGTGGTTAAAAATGTATTGTCCGCAAATACTCAGAGGACAGCTGTCCTCAAACCTGACGAAAAGCAGTAATTCACCAAATTATTTATTGAGGTTCTGTGTCCAACATCTTTTAAGTAACTGTTGGTGCAGGCCTGATTTTATTTCTTATAAGCTTAGGGACAGCCAGAATTTGAGTTTGAGAATAGTACACAGGCTGTATCATGCTCCTGTGGCAGCCTGGACCATACGTACCGCGGAAGAGATGGCGGCGGCAAAGAAAGAATATGATATGTACATATTTGAGCAAAAACAGTGACAGATGGATTTCAAAAGATTTTGTTAAGGTTTTATGAAGATTATTGTTGTTGCTAGGAATTCATGTTATAATCGGGGCAAGTTAGAGGGGATTCATAAAGGGAGCGTCGAATATGGACTTAAGAAAGAGGTTATCAGGACTAATTAGAAAATACAAACATGCCTGGGTATTTGCATATATTCTGGTTTATATGCCGTGGTTTGTTTATTTGGAAAAACATGTCACCACGAATTATCATGTTATTCATTCAGTAATAGATGATAAGATACCTTTTATAGAATATTTTATTGTCCCATATTTATTATGGTTTGTTTTTATTATTGCTACGTTCTTGTATTTTTTCTTCACGGATGTAGAGGGGTTCTATAAGCTGGCAAAGCTAATGTTTGCTGGAATGACTATTTTTCTGATAATTTCTACCCTTATTCCCAACGGACTGAACCTAAGGCCCGTATATTTTGAAAGGGATAACATATTTGTTGACATGGTAAGGGCGCTCTATAAGACGGATACGCCGACCAATGTACTGCCAAGCCTGCATGTATTTAATTCTATTGGTGCCTGTATAGCGATTTTTCACAGTGAGGCTTTAAAAAAGCACCCTATAATTAGCTGGAGCGCGTATATACTGTCAGGTTTGATTATACTTGCCACGATGTTCTTGAAACAGCATTCAGTAATTGATGTCATGGCTGCGGTTTTAATGGCATATATACTTTATCAGTTTGTTTATGAGTCAGAGAGGAAAAAAGTATTTAAACTTGCAAAACAGGCAGCATTTTGGGGAAAATAATAAATGTATCTGGCAGGAGAATTCCTGTATAGCATGGTATTATAAAAGAAGTCCGGTTTGAACAGGACTTCTTTTTTTGGAATATAGTATGTAGCCAAAGTGCCTGTAATGGTGCTATAATGTGAAGAGATTATGACAAATGTATTTAGGAGGAAACAAAACAGATATGGGAAAGATCATGTTGACAGGAGACCGTCCTACCGGAAGGCTGCATGTGGGGCATTATGTAGGCTCTTTAAAAAGAAGGGTTGAGCTGCAGAATACAGGGGACTATGATGATATATTTATAATGATAGCAGATGCACAGGCATTGACGGATAATGCAGATAATCCTGAGAAGGTCAGGCAGAATATTATTGAGGTGGCCTTAGATTACCTGGCATGTGGCTTAGATCCCGGCAAGTCTACAATGTTTATCCAGTCACAGATTCCACAGCTCTGCGAATTATCGTTCTATTATATGAATTTGGTAACAGTTTCCAGATTACAGAGAAACCCTACCGTAAAAGCAGAGATCCAGATGAGGAATTTTGAGGCCAGCATACCGGTTGGGTTCTTTACTTATCCCATCAGCCAGGCGGCTGATATTACTGCGTTTAAAGCCACCACAGTACCGGTGGGGGAGGATCAGCTTCCGATGCTAGAGCAGACAAAGGAGATTGTGAGAAAGTTTAATTCAGTATATGGGGAGACCCTTGTAGAACCCGATATCCTTCTTCCAGATAATACCGCGTGCCTGCGGCTTCCAGGGACAGATGGGAAAGCTAAAATGAGTAAGTCCTTGAACAATTGTATTTACCTTTCCGAGGAGCCGCCTGAAATCAAGCAGAAGGTATTTAGTATGTTTACAGACCCTACCCATATACGGGTTGAGGATCCTGGAAAATTGGAAGGGAATACAGTTTTTACTTATTTAGATGCTTTCTGCAGACAGGAATACTTTGGGGAATTTCTTCCAGATTATACAAACCTGGATGAGCTCAAGGAGCATTACCAGAGAGGGGGCCTGGGCGATATGAAAGTAAAACGCTTCTTAAACAATGTGCTTCAGGCTGAACTGGAGCCTATCAGGAACAGGAGGAAAGAATATCAGAAAGACATTCCTTATGTATATGAGATTTTGCAAAAGGGGAGCGAGAAAGCAAAGAGTGTTGCTGAGGGAACTTTACGGGATGTAAAGGAAGCAATGAGGATAAATTATTTTCAGGATCAGGAATTGATTAGCGCCCAGGCAGAGAAGTTCAGGAATAGCCAGGGATAACCGCAGATTTGTGAAGATTTACAAGGCTGCAGAGGTGGGATAAATCGGCGGGGGATTGGGTTCCCCGCCGATGTGAAAGTGAATAAATAAAATACAAAAAGCTGCCAGGAGATGTCCTGGCAGCTTTCCATCAAACGTGCGCGAGAAGATTCGAACTCCCGACCTTCTGGTCCGTAGCCAGACGCTCTATCCAGCTGAGCTACGCGCACATACTGAAAAACTCACTTCACAGCAAAATTGAGTATATAATATATTAAAAGATTTGTCAAGAAGTTTTGGAGAAAAATGCCTATTTCTATAAAACAAAATATGGATCTATAGAGTGGTGGTATTGGTGGCCGTCAGTCTGGAAATACATCGCCGGACAGAGACCTTCTGACTGTGGGACATAAATTAAGGGATGCCTTATGTTTATGTGAGACATCCCTTAGAATATCTGAATTGCTCAAAATCCTAAAACGGCCTGAACAGATGGCGTGGAATCCCATCCACCATAACGGGGGAGACATCGCCCTGAATTAGAGGGCGTACATAATTGATAAATTCATCAGTCACGTAGGAACCATCTTCATTTACCCATTCTCTCGGGACAAGTTTTTCATCATTGGCAATCTTATGGACATCCTTGACTTCAGTCCCGCTCTGGTATGGATCATCGGAAAGCCGCTGAATTACAACCATTTTACCTGAATCACCCTCATCTGCAGCTTTGACGGCGGCGCCGCCCACCTGATATGCTTCGAGGATATCTACCCGGGATGCACAGTGAGATGCAGAGCGCTGGAGGCTGCTAAGCTCTATGGCCCGTGTTTTACTGCCGATTTCACCGGCAATATAGCTTGCCAGGTAGTTGGCGGTGCCGGAAAGCTGCTTATGGCCGAATGCATCGACGAAATCTATACTTTGCCCCAATTCACAAACATAACGTCCATCTGGAAGCCGGATACCTTCGGATACAGCAACTACTACGGAAGGCTTCTGGGTAAGCAGATTTTCTACTTTGTCGCGAAATTTTTCAATATCAAAGGGGAGTTCAGGCAGGTAGATTAAATCAGGGCCTGAACAGTCCTCGCCCCTCGCCAGAGCGGCTGCGCCGGTAAGCCATCCGGCGTTCCTTCCCATGATTTCTACAACTGAGACAAGGCCCTTGGAATATTCCAGACAGAAGCTGTCGCGGATAATCTCTTTTACAGATGTGCCTATATATTTAGCAGCACTTCCAAATCCCGGCGTGTGGTCTGTCAGGGCAAGGTCATTGTCAATTGTTTTAGGACAGCCTACAAAGCGGGTATGGTGCCCGGTTACAATTGCATAATCAGACAGCTTTTTGATAGTATCCATGGAGTCATTACCGCCAATATAGATGAAAGCCTCAATATTCAGCTTATCCAGAATACTGAAAATTTTCTTGTAGACCTCCCCGTCTTCGTGGATCTCCGGCAGTTTATAACGGCAGGAACCGAGAAACGCAGCTGGTGTTCTTTTTAATAGTTCTGCATCTAACTCGGTTGTTATAAATTCAGATAAATCGATATAGCGCTCCTGAAGGAGCCCCTGAATTCCGTGCAGCATTCCATAGACCTTGCAGGCCCCGCGGTCCTTGGCGGTGCGGTATACACCTGCAAGGCTTGAGTTGATTGCGGCTGTAGGGCCTCCTGATTGTCCAACAATAACGTTTCCTTTCATATATCTTACCTCCATCATTCATGAATATAACCTAAAGGGCATCCGCAAAATATATATCTAAAGATGCCCCCTATTCACACCCTTGGCATATACGCATATTTATATGCAGAATGGTGTATAATCTATAATGTTTTCCATGTAGAAAACGACTCATAATAATAGTTTAGTGCATTTTGTATAATTTGTAAATGAAAAAATGAGAAAATCGGTAAAATTGCATAATTATTATAAAAATACATACTTGAGAGTTCCTTTTAAATTCATACCCGCATGGAGAGATATGCTAAGGCATCCAATAAGTACGGCAAAATGTATAAAAGTGCATTTTTTAACCAGTCTATATACAGAATGATTTTATGATGGTATAATATGACAATAGTACCAAGGGTGCAGATATTGTATGAAAGACACATATATTGGGGAGGAGAAAAGATGCATCAATTTGACTATTTAATTGTCGGTGCAGGACTGTACGGGGCCGTAATGGCATATGAACTGAAAAAGAAAGGGAAAAAATGTCTAGTAATAGACAGGCGCAGCCATATTGCAGGCAATATATATTGTGAGGATATTGAGGGAATCCATGTGCATAAGTATGGGGCGCATATTTTCCATACATCCAACAAAAAGATTTGGGAATATATGAACCAGTTTACGGAGTTTAATCACTATATCAATTCTCCGATTGCTATTTATAAAGATGAACTGTATAATCTTCCCTTTAATATGAATACTTTTAGTAAAATGTGGGGTATAAAGACACCCCAGGAAGCCAGGGATATGATTGACAGACAGGTTGCAAAGACAGGAATAACAAACCCCATGAACCTGGAAGAACAGGCGCTTTCCCTGGGAGGGCGCGACGTGTATGAGAAGCTGATTAAGGGGTATACAGAGAAGCAGTGGGGAAGAGACTGCAAAGACCTTCCAGCCTTTATCATTAAAAGGCTGCCTTTCCGTTTTACGTATGATAATAATTATTTTAATGACAGATATCAGGGCATTCCTATAGGCGGCTATACTCAGATTATTGAGAGGATGCTGGAAGGTATAGAAGTTAGGACGGAGGTAGATTTCTTTGAGTTCAGGAAGGCATTTCCGGACATTGCAAAGAACGTTATATTTACAGGTATGATTGACGAGTATTTTGGATATAGGTTGGGGGCATTGGAGTACCGCTCCGTCCGTTTTGAGACAGAGGTTTTGGACTTAAGCAACTACCAGGGGAATGCAGTAGTGAATTATACAGAGAGGGAAGTGCCGTATACGAGAATTATCGAGCATAAACATTTTGAATTTGGCCAACAGGAAAAGACAGTAATATCAAGGGAGTATTCCACCGAGTGGAAGGTAGGAATGGAACCCTATTACCCTGTAAATGACGAGAAGAATAATGCTTTGTTTGAAAAATATAAATCCCTGGCAGCAGGGGAGGGGAATGTGGTGTTTGGAGGCCGGCTGGGGGACTACAGATATTATGACATGGATAAGGTTGTAGAAGCTGCCCTCAATAAGCTGGAGGAGTTATAAAGAGCTTATGGACAATAAGAAAAATACAAGCCTCTGGCAGCAAATTGTTAGGTTTGCTGTTGTTGGAGGAAGCGCATTTGTTATTGACTATGGCATTATGGTCCTGCTGACAGAGGCGTTTGGTGTTAATTACCTTATATCCAGCGCGGTATCATTTTCTGTATCTGTTATTTTTAATTATCTTTTGAGTGTTCATTGGGTATTCAATGTGACGGATGACAGAAGCCAAACACAAGATTTTATGGTATTCATTATACTCAGTGTTATTGGACTGGGCATAAATCAGTTTATAATGTGGGTGGCTGTGGACAAGCTGCATATATTTTATATGCTCTCCAAAATTGGAGCTACCGGTGTGGTCATGGTCTATAATTTTATCACGAGAAAAGTGTTTTTAGAGAACGGGAAATAAACAGATATACTATACAGAATGCAGGCGCATAAAGTGCTTGCATTTTGTATATAAATCAAGTAAAATACAAGTATTCTGACAGGGTTTCACTATCATTTCAATTTGTATTCCGGCATCAGTTCTGATGGGCGTTTCAGACAAAGGTATAATTAAAGAATAGAAAGGAGTGTTATAGATCACAGAAGAAAATTATGAAGTTATTAAATTTATTGAGCATGGAGGGCGCTGCCGTATAGTTATGGACTGCCTTGCAGGGCGGCTGCTGATACATCGGATACAGGATGCTTCCCAAATTACGAAAGAGCAGCTATTTGGCTGGTTTACAAAAATGGCTGCCGAGTTGGAAAAGTATAGCCGATGCAGGAATGGCCAGTGTTACCGCTTCCTAAATCCGTACAGTATACTTGTGACATCTGATGATAAAATACTGCTTTTGGATTTAAATGCATCAAGCAATGCATTTGTTATACGGAATATGCAGAGGCCCGCCATGCGGGAGCATTTTGTCAGGCCTGTTATCCATATGCGGGAAAGTTCTAAATCTGCCCCTGATCTTTATGGACTGGGAAAGACAATACAATTCATGCTGGCTCATACAGAGTCTCTTATCTCACTTAATAAACTCGAAGAGTATCTTTTATTGAGAATTATCTTAAAATGTCTGGGAGAAAATCCAAAAAGAAAATATGAGAATATAAAACAGGTACAAAATGATTTATCAAAAACTAAGTGGAAAATACGGGGGAAAAAATTTTAAATATCAATGGAGGCGAAAGTGATAGTACCCCTGGACGAATGAAAAAAATTATTAGGTACCTTGCAATTTAAAAAAATTATGCTATAATGTCTAATGCAAGGTACCTAATGTTTTAGGTACCTGAATTTAAGTTCATTTATCAGTTATTATTTTAAACAGGTGAGGGAGAATGGAAGAAAAAGTTGACAACATGTTGGAACTGGGGTTAATTACCAGCCTTAGAATTTGCGGCCGTTATTTATACTTTCAGGCGGGAGAAAAGACAGGGCAGAAAAGGATATTGACGACTCTGCTAAGGTTTGGGAACATGACGCAGAGAGAGCTTCAGAGAATTATGGATATAAAATCAGCTTCATTAAGCGAGATTTTGGCAAAAATCGAGGCAGAAGGTTTTATTGCCAGGATGAAAAGCGATGAGGATAAACGCCAGGTAGAATTGCGTCTGACAGAAGAAGGGAGAAAAACGGCAGTCAGATACAAAGAGGAATATGCCTGCATGGCGAAGGAGCTGTTTGAAGGCTTGACGGATGAAGAGAAAGAGCAGTTGTTTACTTTGCTTGAGAAACTGGTAAAAAAATGGGCTGACAGAGGAGGTATGAAATAGGCAATGGTAAAAGAACTTACAAAATGTATCAGAGAATATAAAAGGACATCAATACTGACACCGATTTTTGTATCACTGGAGGTGGTCCTGGAGTGCATTATTCCTTTTATTATCGCACAGCTTGTAAATCAAATTAAGGCAGGGTGTGAATTTATGGTAATTGTCAGGTATGGAGTTCTGCTGATTTTAATGGCGGCGCTTTCCCTCTTGTTCGGGGCGTTGGCAGGATCTACGTGTGCTACGGCCTCTTGTGGGTTTGCACGAAATGTGAGAAAAGATATGTTTTATAAAATACAGACGTATTCCTTTAAGAATATTGATAAGTTTTCCACATCCTCCCTGGTGACAAGGCTTACCACAGATGTGACAAATCTTCAGATGGCATATATGATGATTATACGTATTGCTATCCGCTGTCCGCTTATGCTTATTTTCTCATTTACAATGGCGTTTATAATGGGAGGGAAAATGGCATGGATTTTTGTGGTTATGGTTCCCATACTGGGGATCGGGTTGGCCGTCATTATAAAATTAGTTATGCCGCTGTTTAAAAAGGTATTTAAAAAGTATGATAAGCTGAATAACTCCATCCAGGAAAATATCAAGGGAATGCGTGTTGTCAAATCCTATGTACGTGAAGAGTATGAAAAAGAAAAATTTGAGGCGGCTGCAGAGGATATACGTATGGATTTTACAAAGGCTGAGAGGATTCTGGCCGTCAACAACCCGCTTATGCAGTTTTGCATCTATTCAGTTATGATTTTTGTTTTGTATTTTGGGTCATATACAATCATTACATCCCGAGGCGTGGATTTGGATGTAGGGCAATTTTCGGCTCTTCTGACCTACAGCTTTCAGATTTT
Source organism: Luxibacter massiliensis (assembly GCF_900604355.1). NCBI lineage: Bacteria > Bacillati > Bacillota > Clostridia > Lachnospirales > Lachnospiraceae > Luxibacter > Luxibacter massiliensis. Next base: position 367,712 of record NZ_UWOE01000001.1, read on the forward strand.
AATGAGCCTGATGATGATTTCCATGGTGTTTGTTATGATTACAATGGCCAGTGAGTCATCAAAGCGTATTGTGGAAGTATTAAAAGAGGAAAGCGCCATACATAATCCTGAGAATCCAATTTATGAAGTAAAGGATGGCTCTGTTGATTTTGACAATGTCAACTTTAAATATTCAGAAAAAGCGGAGAAGATGGCCCTGGCAGATATTGACCTGCATATTAAGTCTGGGGAAACGATTGGCATTATCGGTGGCACAGGTTCTTCCAAATCCTCCTTAATCCAACTGATTTCCAGGCTGTACGATGCCACAGAAGGCGTTGTCAGGGTTGGGGGGCTTGATGTAAAGAAGTATGATCTTGAGGCGCTGCGGAACCAGGTCTCTGTAGTGCTTCAGAAAAATATATTATTTTCAGGTACTATCAAGGAGAATCTGCGCTGGGGCAACAAAGAGGCTTCAGACGAGGAATTAGTAGAGGCATGTAAACTGGCCCAGGCAGACGAATTTATTATGCAATTTCCGGCAGGATATGACACACATATCGAGCAGGGCGGCACGAATGTGTCCGGCGGGCAGAAACAACGGCTCTGTATTGCCAGGGCACTTCTAAAAAAACCTAAGATTCTGATCCTGGATGATTCTACCAGTGCAGTGGATACAAAAACAGATGCATTAATCCGAAAGGCATTCCGGGAATATATACCGGATACAACAAAGATTATTATTGCACAGCGTACGTCATCGGTGGAAGATGCAGACAGGATTATTGTCATGGATAAAGGTACAATAGATGCAATTGGCACACATGAGCAGCTTTTGAGAGAGAATGATATCTATAAAGAAGTATATACTTCCCAAAATAAGGCAGGTGATGACAATGAATAACAGCAGACAGAATAAAATGAAAAAGGGGACTGCCGGACGTTTGATTAAGACACTGTTTGAGTTTTATCCGGTAAAAATGCCAGTCGTAATTGTCTGTATTATTTTCAGTGCCGCAGTGAGTTCTATTCCGGCAATTTTTATGCAAAATGTCATAGCTATTGTTGAGGAGAGCTGGAGAAGTGGGGACTGGGAATCAGTTGCAGGCAGGGTTACTTTTTATGTGGGAATACTATTAATTTTTTATATCCTGTCCCTGATCTTTGCATTTACCTATACCCAGATGATGGCTGTCATTACGCAGGGATTTTTAAAAAAGCTCAGAGGCAAAATGTTCAATGGAATGCAGGATTTGCCGGTAAAATATTTTGATACTCATAACCATGGTGATATTATGAGTTATTATACTAACGATATAGATACATTGCGGCAGATGGTATCTCAGAGTATCCCTCAGCTTTTGATATCCGCAGTAACTGTGCTGACTATATTTTTTATTATGATATATTTCAGTGTCTGGATGGCCTTAGTAGTTATAGTGGGCGTTATTTTTATGCTGGTGGTGACGAAAAAGGTGGGAGGTAATTCCGCTAAGTACTTCATCAGGCAGCAGATGGCTATTGGCAGGACAGAAGGGTATGTGGAAGAAATAATGAATGGACAGAAGGTTGTCCAGGTGTTTTGCCATGAAAGGGAATGTGAAGAGGCATTTGACAAGATTAATGATGCTCTGTTTGAAGATGCACAGAATGCGAATAAATATGCAAATATGCTCATGCCAATTCTAGGCAATATCGGGAATGTGCTCTATGTGGTTGTGGCATTGGCAGGGGGAATTCTGATGCTGGCAGGTGCGCCCAATATCAGTCTTTCAGGAATGGCAATTGGTATTAGTATAGTAGTGCCATTTTTGAATATGACAAAACAGTTTTGTGGGAATATCAGCCAAGTATCAAATCAGGTGAATGCGGTGGTAATGGGACTTGCAGGAGCAGAACGGATTTTTAGCCTGATTGATGAAAAAGCCGAAGAAGATAACGGATATGTCACACTGGTGAATGCCAAAGAGGCCAATGGGGAATTAACGGAGTGCAAGGAACGTACGGGGGTATGGGCTTGGAAGCATCCCCACAAGTCAGATGGGACAGTCACCTATACAAGGGTTACAGGAGATGTCAGGATGTATGATGTGGATTTCGGCTATGAGGAGAACAAAACAGTACTTCATAATATTACGCTATATGCAGAGCCGGGGCAGAAGATTGCCTTTGTTGGCGCCACAGGTGCAGGAAAGACGACAATTACGAATCTGATTAACCGTTTTTACGATATTGCAGATGGAAAAATACGCTACGATGGTATTAATATTAATAAAATTAAAAAGGCAGACCTCCGGCGTTCTCTGGGAATCGTCCTCCAGGAGACAAATCTTTTTACAGGAACTGTGATGAGCAATATCAGATATGGAAAACTGGATGCCACAGAGGATGAATGTATTTCCGCAGCTAAACTGGCTGGGGCCCATGATTTTATAACACGTCTTCCAGACGGATATAATACCATGCTCACAGAAAATGGAGCTAATCTCTCCCAGGGACAGCGGCAGCTAATCGCAATAGCCCGTGCTGCAGTTGCAGATCCTCCGGTTATGATTTTGGATGAGGCCACTTCTTCTATTGATACACGTACAGAAGCAATTGTCCAAAGGGGAATGGATGCGCTTATGGAAGGCAGGACTGTATTTGTAATCGCCCACCGGCTTTCCACAGTGCGTAATTCAGATGTGATTATGGTGCTGGAGCAAGGAAGAATTATTGAACGTGGGACACATGATATGCTGTTGGAAGAAAAAGGAAAGTATTATCAACTATATACAGGGGCATTTGAGTTAGAATAAAAGAAATAAAGAACCTATAAAAGGGAGGATGCCGGGTAACTGCTTTTGCAGTTCCCGGCACGTATTATGAAAAAGTTTATTCAAATAGTATTGCATCTGTTGGCGAGTGTAATATCAAATAGCTAATATATAATAAATATTATTTATTTGATACCTATAGTATATGTGTCAGAAATGAAGAAAGAATGAGTAGAAAATGAAAGATTTTTAAATGATAAATGAACAAAATATGAACATAAGACAGAAATGCAGCTGTTTTGAATAGCCTTGGTATATAAACAGGGACTGCCCTAAAATGAATTTCTATACAAGATGACTATGTAAGACACATAGATTAAATTTAAATCTTGCAGAATCTTCATTTAGTGGCAGTCCGTTTTTAGTCAAAGTAATTATATTTAGATTTTTCAATAAATATACTGCAGGCGTCTGCTGGAAAGTTCCTTTCTGTTGGCCGGGAGGCGTTCTTACTTTCGTGCTTTATGGCCAGATTGCCCTTGCCTTTTTGGCATCTACAACTCGTTTTACTGCGATAAGGTATGCGCCTGTGCGCAGGGTGGTATGCTCTTGCTGCGCAATATTCCATACTGCTTCAAATGCGGGATCCATAATGTTTTTGAGTTTTTCATTGACAGATTCTTCTGTCCAGCTTACGGATTGAATATTTTGTACCCATTCAAAATAGGAAACGACAACACCGCCGGCGTTAGCCAGAATATCGGGCACTACTATAATTCCCTTAGCATTTAAAGTAGGGTCGGCTTCCGCAGCAATAGGCCCGTTGGCCGCTTCTACAATAATCTCGGCTTTTATATGATCTGCATTGTCTGCATTAATCTGATTTTCCAGGGCTGCTGGTACAAGTACTTTTACATCTAGCTCCAGAAGTTTGCTGTTAGAGATGCGGGTGATCCCATCCTCCTCGTAATTTTCAAGAAGATTTTTACGGTTTTTGGATAAATATTCTAAAATAGCCGGGATATTCAGTCCTTCTGGCTTGTAGATAGCGCCGGATACGTCGCTGACAGCAACAATTTTCATGCCTTCCTTATAAAGCAGCTTAGCTGTGATGCTTCCCACATTTCCCATTCCCTGAATGGCAACTGTAGTCCCATTTGTGTCCAGTCCAAGTTTCTTGAGGATGTTTTTGGTTGTAAACATAACGCCGCGTCCAGTCGCCTCATTACGGCCTAAGGCGCCTCCTAGTTCGATAGGCTTTCCTGTTACAACACCATGTACGCAGTGTCCTTTCAACATACTGTATGTATCCATCATCCACCCCATAACAGCTGCGTTTGTTCCCACATCAGGAGCTGGGATATCCTGGTCCGGCCCGATTAAGGGGGCAATTGCTGCCGTAAATCTTCTTGTAATGGCACGTATCTCATTTTCTGATAATTGATTAGGGTCACAGACTACGCCGCCTTTACCGCCGCCATAAGGGATGTTGACAACAGCGCACTTGAAGGTCATCCATGCTGCAAGAGCCTTTACTTCATCCAGGTTTACAGCAGGATGGAAACGGATGCCCCCCTTTGCAGGGCCTCTTGATGTGGAATGCTGGATACGGTATCCTTCGAATACATGTGTGGTTCCGTCATCCATCCGCACAGGGACTGCAACTTTTAATTCCCTTTCTGGAAATTTAATGGCTTCAATATCACTGTCTGTATAGCCTAAAATATCAGCGGCTTCCTTTACAACTTTTAGTACGTTATCATAAGGGTTATATTCCTGTCTCATAATGATTCTCCTTTACAATTTTGTTTGGCATAAATTTGGCGGTTGGCGGATAAAGGTTTATCCTAAAATCTTTTCAATTCCTGCGATTTTAACACATATTATAAAAATATCCATTGCTTTTTCCAGTTCGGCAGTGACAGGGTATGTAGGCGCTATGCGGATATTGCTGTCTTTTGGGTCTTTTCCATATGGATAGGTGGCTCCCGCGCCAGTCAGGGTAACGCCCGCTTCCCTGGCAAGCTGTACGGTACGGGCGGCACACCCGGAAAGGGTGTCCAGTGATATAAAGTATCCTCCTTTGGGATTGCTCCAAGATGCAAGTCCGCTGCCTTTTAGGCTGTCACCCAGTTTGCTCAGCACAATATCAAATTTTGGCCGGATTTCATCGGCTAGTTTTTTCATGTGGTTCCGTATGTTTTCCGGCGTTTTGAAGAACTGCACATGGCGCAGCTGATTTAGTTTGTCATGCCCTATAGTCTGTGCAGACATGTGTTTCTTGAATTCTGTAATGTTTGCTGTGCTGGAAGCAACTAGGGCGATACCGGATCCGGGAAAACTTATTTTAGAGGTAGAGAAAAAATAGTAAGGCCTGTCAGGATTCCCGGCTTTTGCGCACTCTGTTAAAATATCTTTTAACGGCACCTCCTCATAAATATGGTGGACGCCATAGGCATTGTCCCAGAAAATGCGGAAATCATCAGCGGCAGTTTCCATTGCCGCAAGTTCCTCGACAATTTGGTCACTATAGCATACGCCCTGGGGATTGGAGTGTAGTGGAACACACCAGATTCCTTTTATGAGGGGATCTTCTTTTACCAGTTTTTTTACAGTATCCATATCCGGACCGTCCTCATTGAGAGGAACAGGGATCATTTCGATCCCTAGCTCTTCGCATATGGTAAAGTGCCGGTCATATCCTGGGACAGGACAGAGGAATTTGACAGGGGTATCATTATGCTTATGGTATAGCCAGGGTTCACATCCTCCGGTTCCGAACAGGCACAAAAAGCTGATTGTGTCGAACATAAGATTAAGACTGGCATTTCCGCCTATGATGATCTGCTCTGGGTCTATCCCGAGCAGATCTCCAAATAGCGTTCTGCACTCAATAATACCCTCTAGTATTCCGTAGTTTCTGGCATCTGTACCGTCGGCCAATGTATAGTTCTCCATAGTCCTAAGAAGAGGGGCGCTAAGATCGAGCTGCGATGCTGCCGGCTTACCTCTGGCCATGTTCAGCTTCAGATTTTGGGCCTGTGCTTCTTTATACTGAACCTGGAGTTCTCTCAGTAAAGAGCGCAGGGCCTCGTCAGAATAATCTGTGATTGGTTTCATGATGTCCTCCTTGTTTGGATATTTCTTTTTCTTGCCTTTATTATAGAAATATCATAGAATAGAATCAAATATTTATATTTGTATAGTGATTATAACCAAATAATTATAAGGCTGGAGGGACGCTATGTTCAGCGGTATGAATTATGTATATGAAGTGTATAAAGAAAGGAGCTTTTCAAAGGCCGCTGAGAATTTATATATATCCCAGCCAGCTCTGAGTGCTATGATAAAAAAGGTGGAGAGCAAAGTAGGAATGCCATTGTTCGACCGCAGCACCACGCCAATTCAGCTGACGGATTGTGGGAAGCGGTATATCAAAACTGCTGAGAGGATTATGGATCTGGAGGATGAGTTTGCATATTATGTGGGCAACTTACATGAGCTAAGGACGGGGCATCTTTCAGTGGGAGGGTCTTATCTGTTTTCTTCCTTTATTTTTCCGCCTATCATTGCAAAATTCAGGGAGAGATATCCCCATGTAAAGGTTAGTTTGTTTGAAGGCCACACACCTTTGCTGGAACAAAAACTGTTTGCAGGGGAACTGGACATTATTATCGATAATTATCTTTTAGATGAAGCGGTTTATGAAAGAAGATTTTTTATGGAAGAACATCTTCTGTTGGCTGTTCCGGCTTCTTTTGAGAGCAACAAAAAAGCAGTTAAATATCAGCTCAGCGTGGAGGACATCCGGGGCAATGTACACTTGGAGCCTGCATTTCCGGGGGTTCCCCTGTGGAAGTTTAAAACAGAGCCATTTGTAGTACTCCGCGCCCATAATGATACAAGGGAAAGAGTGGAGGCTATCTGCCGCAGGGCGGAAGTACAGTTGAATTATTCATTAAAACTAAATCAGCTTCTGACCACTTATCATCTTACGGAATACGGCATGGGCGCCTCTTTTGTGAGCGATACAGTTGTCAAGAGCCTGCCTCCTGACGGGCAAATAATTTATTATAAAATAGATGACCCTGAGGCTGTCAGGGAGGTTTATTTATATTTTAGGAAAAATAAGTATCTTACAAAAAGCATGACAGAATTTATGAAACTGGCGTTGCCTGAGATGATTTAGAAAGGGGGAGGCAGAGTATGTACAATTGGGAAGAGCTTCTTAACAGGGAAGCGGTTACAGAGGAGGAAAAGAAGAGGATATGTAATAGCCTTATGACCACAGAGTCCCGTATGGAGAGGTTAATATTAAAGCATTTTACCCTGGAAGATTTCAGGAAGGTGAGGGAGAGGAGAATCGGCGAAGGGCTCATAGGGGGAAAAGCTTGCGGCCTTCTTGTGGCAAGGAAACTAATCGCAGTACGCTTGCCCGAGTTTAAAGAATATATAGAACCTCATAATTCATTTTTTATTGGTTCAGATGTGTTTTGTACATATTTGGAGCTAAACCATTGTGCACAGCTCAGAGAGCAGCAGAGAAAAGAAAAAGAACATTTTGCTAAAGTAGAGGAACTGAAAAAAAGACTTAGGAATGGCGCTTTCCCAGATAATATACGGGATGAGATGAGAAGGATACTAAGGCATTATGGCGCTACTCCAGTAATTGTAAGATCCAGCAGTTTTCTTGAAGATGGATATGGCAATGCTTTTTCTGGAAAATATGAATCAATCTTTTGTATGAACCAGGGATCGGAGGAAGAGCGGCTCAGCGAGTTTGAGGATGCCGTAAGGCAGGTGTATGCAAGTACAATGAATCCCTCTGCGATAGAATATAGGAGAAGAAGAAAACTCTTTGATGTGGATGAGCAGATGGCACTGCTGGTACAGAAGGTTGAGGGACAACGGTATGGAGAATTATATTTTCCTGTGGCTGCAGGTATGGGATGTTCCTATAATCCCTATAAATGGATGGAGCATATGAATCCTGATGCTGGCATGCTGCGTATGGTTATGGGCCTGGGCACCCGGGCAGTTGAGCGTACTCCCGGGGATTATCCCAGACTTGTGGGGTTAGACCGAGCGCAGGCCAATATTAGGACCACCATTGCTGAGCGGCACAAGTTTTCCCAGAGACAGGTGGATGTTTTAGATTTTTCAGAAAATAAGCTTGTGACGAAGCTTCTGGATAGGGTCATTCCAGGAATGGCAGAGGGGCAGAGGAAGCTTGTTTTAAGCAGGGATACGGAAGCAGAGTATATGCTGTCACAGAGGCGGCAGTACAGAAAAGTGTATTTTGCAGATTGCCAGGGACTTGTAGATAAAAATGAGTTTATCCGTATGATGAGAAAAATACTAAAGATGCTGGAAGAAGAATACGAACGTCCTGTTGACGTGGAATTTGCAGTGAAGGGAATGGAAGAGGGCGGGTGGAAGGTGAACCTTCTCCAGTGCCGCCCCCTGCAGGTTGCGCCGTCTGAACAAATAGAGATTCCGGAGGGTATAGACACAGAAATTCTGTTTGACGTGCGCAGGACATCCATGCGCAGGTCAAAAAAGGAGGTATTGGACTGTATTGTATGGGTTGACCCACAGGCATACTATGAATATCCTTATGCGAGAAAGCCTGATGTGGGCAGGATGATAAGCAGGATTAACCAGTTCTATGAGGAGTTGGATAAGAAGCTGATGCTGCTGGTTCCGGGGAGGATCGGTACCTCGTCTCCAGAATTAGGAGTACCTGTTGTATATGCAGATATCAGCCAGTTTACTGCAATCTGTGAGGTGGCTTACAGTAAGGCTGGATATCGGCCGGAGTTGTCATACGGGAGCCATATGTTCCAGGATCTGGTGGAGGCAGATGTGTATTACGGAGCTATCAATGAAAACAGTAAAACAAGGCTGTATCAGCCGGAATTACTGGGCCGTTTCCCCGACGTTTTTCTGAGATTATGGCCTGGAGAAGAAGAACTGTCCGGTATCATAAGAGTATATGATGTCTCTGGCACCGATACCAGCCTCCTGCTGGATGCAAAGGAGGGCCGGGCCGTATGCCGCTTGGGAGGCCGTGCTTTGAGGGAGGGTATATAGGGGGAGTTATAGAGGGGGTATAAGTTAAACTTATAGAGGCATAAGATAATATGATTTTGTCTTGTCGCTGTCTTTATGATAAAATTATTTCAATAAATGAATAAAAGTATACAACAGGGAGGCTTATCTTAACATATTGAGATAGGCCCCTTTTTGTATAAAATGCAACGTTGTCTGAAGGAGAAATAAATTAGAGCAAGGAGGCGGGTTGATGAAAAAAATTGGAGCAGTTACCATAGGGCAGTCGCCGCGGGTGGGTGTGATTCCCGGCATTATGCCTATATTGGGAGAAGATATAGTAATTACTCCAGACGAACAACAGGTGCAGCAGGCATACGAGCAGTGGGAACCCATTATGAAAGAAGTGACACCTATCTTGGCAAATCCGTATGGGGATATGTCGGAGGGGGAGGGGGCCGCTCAAAAGTCAAAGGACATGGCGGCAGATTTGATTGTCATGGATTGCATCGGATTTACGAAAAAGGCGAAAAATCTAGTGGATTCAATTACCGGTAAGCCGGTATTGCTGTGCAGAACCTGCCCGGCCCGGATTGTCAGTGAACTTTTAGGTGTCCAGTTACATTAATATGATATTAGGGAGGTGTTAAAATGAGTGGACAGACAAATAGAACTCCAGAGCATCCATCAGCATTTAGTCCGTCTATATTAATATTAAATATTATTTTGTCAGTTTTGGGAGCAATTATTGGACTTGAGCTAATTGTAAGGATAGGAATCAGCACAAATACATCTATTGTAGGTGCATTATTTGCAATTATCCTTTCCAGAATCCCAATTGGAATATTTAAGAAGTACAGAAATATCCATGCCCAGAATCTTGTCCAGACAGCAATTTCAGGGGCGACATTCTCGGCTGCCAACAGTTTGATACTGCCCATAGGGATCCCTTATCTGATGGGTGATCCGGGTCTGGTTGTCCCTATGCTGGTGGGTGTATTGCTGGCGACAATTATCGATGCCACCATTTTGTATAAGACTTTTGATACACCTATGTTTCCGGCGGAGGAACCGTGGCCGCCAGGGATTGCTGCGGCAGAAACAATTCTCGCAGTGGTCAACAAGGGAAAGAAAGCTATGCTCCTCATTGTAGGAATGGGGATTGGCGCTGTAGGGAAGGCTTTTGGCATACCGACGGATCTTCTGGGAGTAACCTGGATCGGAGACATGTGGGCGCTGGGAGCCTTTGGAGTAGGTGCGCTTGTCATAGGAGTCAGTACAGACCAGGGATTCCCTGTCAACCAGTATTATGTGCCCCATGGCATTATGATCGGCGCTGGCCTTGTAGCGCTGATCCAGGTGGGAGTGATGCTTTTCAAAAAGGATGACGGAAAGAGCAGTGTGGCGGGGAGGTTTACGAGCAGCATTTCAGATATGAGAGGCGCCCTTGTGAAAGGCTATATCGCATATGTGGTTGTCGCCATAGGACTTGCAGTTGTGGCGGGCCTGTATACGCAGATGTCAGTGCCGCAGCTCATTATATGGGTGATATATGCGGCATTTTCAGCGATTGCATCTGAATTGATCGTGGGGATGTCCGCAATGCATTCCGGCTGGTTCCCGGGATTTGCCACAGCTCTTATTTTCCTTCTGGTGGGAATGATGATGGGGTTCCCCAGGCTGCCCCTGGGGATTCTGGCAGGCTATACAGCAGCTACGGGCCCTGCATTTTCAGATATGGCGTACGATCTTAAATGTGGCTACATACTCCGCGGAAGAGGGGCGGATCCAGAGTTTGAACGTATTGGAAGAAAGCAACAGTTTATGGCAGAAACAATGTCATTCTTTGTAGCTTTTGCTGTAGTGCTGGTTATGTGGAATACATATTTTCAGCAGGATCTTATGGCTCCCGTGGCCCGTACGTTTGTGACAACTATTGATGCGGGTTCTAGTCCGGAGATTGCAAAATGGCTGATTATCTTTGCCATACCAGGCGCTATCCTTCAATTTGTCGGAGGGGCGAAAAAGCAGCTGGGTGTTCTTTTTGCCACAGGCCTTCTTGTGGGAAGTACGATCACGGGCATCACAGTTATTGCTGCCCTAATTATCAGAATAATTGTTGTAAAAACGAAAGGGGAGGAAGGGCAAAGTATCCTTTATATCCTCGGAGCGGGCGCAATTGCAGGCTCTGCGATTTATAGTTTCTTTACATCTACTTTGCAGCTTGGTAAAAAGAGGTCTTAAACTAGAAGCGAACAATAAGCGGCCAGCTCTTCAGAGTTTCCTGGAGAGCTGGTTTGCCTTATTGGGCGGAGTCCGCCTGTGTGAAGGACATATATTAAGGGGCGCCCTAAGGCGCGGTTATTTAGAATCGGGGTTAGAACTCCCACAAAAAAAGGGGGAATTGATCACCTCTTTACATATTTCCAGAACCTTCAGGTTAGCCGGGGTAAAAAAACTATCCTTCATCCAGACAAAATTAAACATAGAATGAGAAGAAAAGTTACGGATATGTATCTGGCTGAGGGAACCGTTATATAGATTTTCCTGGACTACAAAACCATAGATAAAAGAGATGCCTATATTCTCCATAACCATCTTCTGTACGGTATTGATTGTCCCTACTTCAACATAGGACTGGAAACTGTCTATATCCTGATTATGTGCATGAAGTATATGCATTAGGTTACGGTGGGAGTTTGTATCATTTTCACGGAAAATAAGGCGGTACTTATTCAAATCTTCAAAGTTGACTGTCTGTCCTGCCAGAGGATGCTGAGGTGAACAGACACATATAGTATTGGTTTCAAAGAGCTCCCTGCTCTCATATTCCTGGGGGGAGCAGTAAGAGTCAATAATGCAGAGCTGAATCCGTCCTGATTTTAACTGTTGGAGCAGTGCATCGGCCTCCCCTAAGTACATACTCACCTTCTTGTTGGGGTATTTTTTTAAATATTCCGCTATAATGTGGGGGACAAGAGATTCTCCTGTAGTAGTCAGAGTACCTAGCTTTAATTCTTCCGGCTGTTCAGGCGGTGACTTAAGCAGTCTTTCCAGGATTTGGGAATCAGACTTGATTGTCTGTGCATATGACTGAAGGAGTTTACCCTGGCTTGTTAAATGCAGGCGGCGTTTCTCGTCATAATACAGAAGTTTGGCCTGGTAATAATTTTCAAGATATTTGATATGCTGAGTGACTGCCGGCTGCGTAATATTGAGCCGGCTGGCCGTTTGAGTATAGTTTCTTGTTTCGCACAATATAAGAAAAGTATCTAATTTTAAATCTAACATTTCACCACAAATCCTTTCTGGGAATTATCTGGCAATTTCCTATATAATTGGAACTTATTATGCCATAAAATAATATGATTTTATTTTATAAGAAAACTGTGGTATTATCAAGGGAAATAAAAGTCTTTAAGAAATCAGTAAGATGAAAGGAGGGAAGTAAAATATGCTGAAGCTCGGAATTGTGCAGATGTCTGTCCGTGAAGGAATGGTAGATGAGAACTGTAGGAAAGCCAGAGAGTTTGTAAAACGCTATGCAGAGGACGATATTGATTTACTTTGTTTTCCTGAGTTGTGTATCAGCGGATATAATTTTGAAAGGGCGGCATCATCAGATAGAGAAGCTGAATTTTTTTCGGAACTGGCGGCAGAATATCATATTGCTATTCTGGCGGGAATACAGATTGCAGAAGGGAAGCGTCACTATGATGTAGCCTGTCTATGGAACGAAGAAGGCAGGTTACTGGGAGAATACCGCAAAATTCATCTCTGGGCTACAGAGAATGATTTTTTTGAAAAAGGAGATAAGCTGGTAACGGTTCCTTTTAAAGGGTGGAATATTGGGATGCTGATCTGTGCAGATTATGGATTTCCTGAACTCTCTACGCCCCTTGCCCAAAAACTGGATGCAGATGTGATCCTTTATCCCAGCGCATGGGGGGCAGGCTGGGAAGACTTGTTTTCTACCTGCAGTAAAATGAGAGCGGCGGAGAATCAAGTATATACGGTCGCACTTAACAGGGCATGCGGGGATATGGAATATTGTGGAAATACAACGGTTTCAAACCCGGATGGGACAGTGCTCCTCAGAATGGAGACACTAGGTGAGGCATATGCAAGAGTGGTGTTGGAGAAGAAGAAGCTAAAGGAAGCCAGGGAAGCGATTCCATGGAGAAATATGAAAAGATATGATGTTTATAACAAATTAATTTAACGTACAGGATCTTCCAGAATATTGAATGGGAGTAGAAGGAGGGACATCATGGCAAAGGAAAAGAATTCGGAGAAAACTGTAATTGTAGATGAGCCAATGACTCCAGTTCCGCTGGAACAGCGGCAGAGTTGGATAACACCGGCTGTGATTTTTGGGGGACTGGAGTTTTGTGTTCCCATACTAATGATTGGCGCAACATTAATTGGTGCATTTGGCCTTAAGGGCATGGTTCCAGTTGTATTGTTTACCTTTTTGATACTTACATGGGTAGGAAATACATTAAGTGGCTACATAGGGGCGAAAACAGGACTTTCTTCATCAGTTATTGCACGTCAGGGATTCGGGGACAAACAGGCTAAGTTTATCATTGCTCTAGTGATTGGCGTGATCAGCATGGGGTGGTGGGCCATACAGACATCTGTTACTGGAAATGCGCTCTGTGTAATTCTTGGGATTGACTACACGTCTAATAGGGTTGCCTGGGCGATCGTCACTATAATAGTAGGCTTTTTATTCGCCTTACCATCTATTATTGGGTATGCATCAATGAAATGGACTGATTATCTGGCAGTGCCCTGCGGGTTGATTTTATGTGTGGCTGGTATCTACCTGGCATTGAAGAATGTGGGGTGGTCTGGCATAATGAGTTACCAGGGAACCGGAGATCTTACTTTTGCAGCCGGAGTGACAATGCTTCTTGGCATGAATGTGTCCCAGTTTGTAATCGCAGCGGACTACACCAGATATGCGAAACCTACTTGGAGGGATAATATACTGATACCTTTGGGGATCGTAGCTATCGGTATCCCCCTTGTGTTTATTGGAGCTATTATGGCGGCGGGAAACGGTACCGCAGATATCGTGGCAGTTATGCAGAATTTGGGATTCCCAGTATGGGGGTTCATAGTCCTGTGGCTTGCTTCCTGGACTAGTCAGCTTGTAAATAACTATACGATGGGACTTTCTTTTTCAAATATTTTAAATGTTACATCGAATAAAGGAAGGGCCACAGTAACACTGGTGGGAACAGTATTGTCAATCATTCTCTCCCTGTGGGGAATCCTAGATCATTTTCAGGATCTGCTGAGCCTGGCAGCATTGCTCTATCCCGCCATCGCTGGGGTTATGTTTGTGGATTTCTTTGTACGGAAGGAAAAATGGGAAGACAAACTTGGATGGAATTTTATGGCAACAATTGCAATGGTAGTTGGTACGGCAGTGGGTTATGTGACTACATACGTAGTTGTCATTGGAATTCCGCCTTTACAGTCATTACTTATAACGGGCGTGGTTTATTATATCGCTATGAAGATTAAGTCTAAATCAGCTCCAGATAAGTTTACAGAGGGCATGTTTGAATAGAAATGGAGTGATGAATATGGAATATCCTATTGGCATAGAGATGACAGGCTCTTATTTATCTTATGAAGTACAGAGGGCCGCAATGAAACTGGTGAGAGATGTCATGCTCATAAAGCCAGAAGAGTCAGTTGTAATTACAGCAGACACTTCTACAGATATGAGAGTAGTGGAGGCGGTGATGGGGGCAGCTTATACCATCGGCGCAAATCCTGTCCTGATTAAATACCCAACTACAGGGAGGGCATTTGAAGAACCTTATCTGCCCATAGCCAATGCGGTGGCAGCGGCAGACGTATGGATTGAGTTTGCTTACTATTGTGTTATGCATTCTCCGTGTTTTCAAAAAGCAATAGCAAATGGAGCCAGGTATACTTGCTTGTGTGGTATGGATACGATTATGCTGGCTAATACCATAGGTAAAGTAAGATATGACGTACTGGTTGAATTCGGAGAGTATCTGACAAAAAAAGTCCAGTCCTCCAATGAAATTATTGTTAAAGATGCAAATGGAACTGACTTAAAAGCTTATAACAGGGGAAGAAAAGTAAAGCATTCAGGGCAGCCTGCCACTAAGAAGGGGTATCCGGTTATGTTGGGCGGACAGGTGAGCTGGTGCCCGGTGGAGGAGACGATAGAAGGAACATTAGTTTTTGACGCTGCACTATTTCCGCCAAGTGAAATTGGGTTATTAAAGGAACCTGTCAGGCTTAAACTTAAGGAAGGACGGGTGACAGAAATAACGGGGGGAGCTCAGGCTCAGATATTTGAGAAATGGCTGGCATCCTTCGATGATCCCAATATGTACCGCCTGGCTCATTATTCTATTGGATTTAATCCGGGTGTGCGAAAAGCTACAGGCAGAATTGTAGAGGATGAGAGAATTTTTGGATGTATAGAATTCGGCATCGGAAGCCAGGGGGCCAGTTTAATGGGAGCTTTCTGGGATGCCGCGTCACATACAGACGGGGTGATTTCTAAACCAACGATTATTCTGGATGGAGAAATACTGGAAGAAGATGGTGTATACAAGGAAGAAACATGCATTTCATACTGCAAAAAACTGGGGATTGCAGATTATGAATAGAGATTTATAAAGAAAGAGGAGGAAAGAATTATGGAATACCCAATTGGAATTGAGATGGCCCCCGATTACTTATCTTATGAGGTGAGCAAAGCAGCCTACAAACTTGTGAAAGAGGTTATGCTGGTGGAACCAGGTGAGAATGTTGTTGTTACAGGAGACACCTCTACAGATAAAAGAGTTCTGGATGCAATTATGAATGCAGCATATATTGTAGGAGCTAATCCGGTTCTGGTTTACGTGCCAACTAATGAAAAGGCTTATGCAGAGCCGATTGCACCTCTCGGCAATGCAGTGGCAGTGGCAGACGTATGGATTGAGCTGTCTTATTCTTCTATAATGCTCTGTGAATCATGGAGAAAGGCAATTGATTTTGGATGCCGTTATATCAACCTTACAGGCATGGATGTTACGATGATTGTAAATTGCATTGGAAAGGTAGATGTGGCCAGAGTTGTAGAACTTGGTGAGGCGCTGAAGGCTAAGATGGAGGCCGGCAATGAAATTATTATCAAGGATGATAATGGAACCTATCTCACAGCAAAGAATGAGGGCAGGCCGGTTCGTCATTCAGGCCAGCTTGCTACATTCAAGGGATATCCGTTTATGATGTGCGGACAGATTAGCTGGTGTCCGATTGAAGAGACAATCAATGGAAAGCTGGTATTTGATGCTGCGATTTTCCCCCCCACGGATATGGGGATTTTGTCTGGGAACGTAGAATTAACCTTGGAGAACGGGAGAGTTACTAAGATTGAGGGCGGCAAGGATGCTGATAGGTTCAGCGCATGGCTGCATTCATTTGATGACCCCAATATGTTCCGCCTTGCACATTATTCATTAGGATTTAATCCGGGAGTTTCAAAGGCTACAGGACGCATTGTGGAGGATGAAAGAATTTTTGGATGTATGGAATTTGGCATTGGAAGCCAGGGCAAAATGATCCGCGGAAGCTACTGGACGGCTGCATCCCATACAGACGGTGTTGTATCCAAGCCATCTATTATACTTGATGGAGTTGCGATTGAGGAAAACGGTAAATATGTGGATCCGGAACTGGCAGACATCTGTAAACGGATGGGTGTTGCAGGCTATTAAAAAATAAGAATAAGGGTGCCCGGCAATCCTGAATGCGGGCGCCCTTTTTATATAATAGGAAATTTTGTTCCCATTTATAGAAAAGTGTTCAGAGGGCCTCTGCCACAGTAAAAATTTAAGTATGATTTTTATTTTAGGAAAAGGAGACAGTATGTGAAATGAGAGAGAGCGAATCCAAGGCAGGACAGCCTAAATTTGAAAAAATCCGTTTTTATGAACTGGGCACAATTATTTTTGGCTCAATTCTAGCTGTTTTATCGGGGATTATCTGTATGCAGATAATGGGGAAGGTCGGCGTATCCGCCAATACATCTATATTAGGCGCTGTATTTGCAATGCTGATATCAAAGATACCGATGACATTGTTCGGTAAATTTAAAAGTCTGGAGCGGCAGAACTATATACAGACGATTGTATCCGGCGCGGGGTTTTCGGCTGCAAATTGTGCTTTTGTGGCAGTTGCGATTCTGTTTGTCATGGGAGAGACGAAAGCGATCATGCCTATGGCAATCGGATGTATTTTTGGTACGGTTATTTCTGTTTATACGGTAGGTTCTTTATTTGATTCACAGCTTTTTCCTGCAAAGGAGGCGTGGGCGCCAGGGGTAGCTACAGCCGAGGTTTTGGAAGCAGGGGATGAAGGCGGAGATAAGGCAAAGCGTGTAATCCAGGGAATCGTAGTGGGTATTGTGGGAAGTATTTTTAAGCTTCCTGTAGGGGCAGTAGGTATTGTGTTTATTGCGAATATTGTTTCTATGCTGGCCCTGGGGATTGGACTGTTAATCCGTGGATATGCTGCTCCACTTACAGGATTTGACCTAGGGGCGACTAACATCCCGCAAGGATTTATGGTAGGCGCGGGTTTGATTGCGCTGGTACAGTCGGTTGTTTCAATTTATCAGAGTTCTTCTAAAAAGAAAGGTGCTCAAGCTGCAAGGCAGGAGGCTGAGGAGGGCCTGACAGTTTCTGCGAATAAAACAAAGGGGACTTTGATCGGAGCTCTTCTGACTCACGTGGCCGGAGGTGTGTTTGTAGGTGTTATCTGCGGCATTTTTACAGGAATGTCACCTGTTAAGATGGTTTTGTGGGTACTGTGGACTGCGTTTGCATCTGTAGCTTCTATGATTATTATTGGAAAAGCAGCCATGTATTCAGGATGGTTTCCGGGATTTGCAGTTACCACAATCTTTATGACAATGGGCGTTTTAATGGGATTTTCTCCAATTGCTGTAGCAGTCCTGACAGGTTATATCAGCTCTGTAGGCCCATGTTTTGCTGATATGGGGTATGATCTGAAAACGGGATGGATCATCAGGGGGAAAAGTAAGAATCCTGAGTATGAAGTCTATGGAAGGAAGCAGCAAGTATATATAGAAATGCTGGGGGTTGTAATAGGGATTATTGTAGTGATTTTCTTTGCCGATATGACTCTCAAAGACGGCTTGATTCCTGCCACAAGCGTGGTGTTTGCAACAACTGCTGAGATGGGAAGCAATATGGCTCTTTTAAAAGAACTTATGATTTGGGCAATCCCTGGGGCAATTATACAGATAATTGGAAGAAAATATATGTTTGGCGTCCTATTGGCGACAGGCCTGTTAATTAATAATCCAATCTATGGAATCGGCGTTATTGTTGCAGTTATTTTTAGGAAGATTGTCGGAGACGAATTTATGAACTGCCGTGATGCGGGCCTCATAGCTGGGGATGGCCTGTACAGTTTCTTCTCAAGTCTTATAAAAATGTTTATATAGGGATACTCTAAATGTGAAAATCGGACGGGTACTTTGCAGAAGTGTGCCCTACCCTGAATAATGAGTGTAGCGGGAGGTAATTAGTTGTGATAGATGAAAGCAAGGTAATTTCATATTTTAAAAAAGTCTGTTCTATACCAAGGGCATCCGGGGATGAGAAAGCTATCAGTGATTATATCGTAGAGTTTGCCCGAGAGCGGGGATTGGATGTAAACAGGGATATGTATAATAATATGATTATACGGAAACCGGCCACAGCAGGTGCAGGCAGTGAGGCAGTCATTTTGCAGGGACATCTGGATATGGTATATGTAAAAGAGGATGGCAGTACCCACGTATATGAAAACGGAATTGAAGTTAAAGAGGATGATGAGTATTATTTCGCAGAGGGAACTTCGCTGGGATCAGACAACGGAATTGCAATTGCATACTGCCTGGCTCTGCTTGACAGTGATGATATCGTGCATCCTGACCTGGAGATTATTTTTACAGTAAAGGAGGAGGTAGGGTTAATCGGGGCGGATACTATTGACATTTCTTCTTTGAAAGGAACACGTTTTATTAATCTGGATTCTGAGGAAGAGGGAGTGTTTTATACAAGCTGTGCAGGCGGTTTAAGGTGCAGAATGATCTGGAACCTGGAAACAGAAATACTGCATGAAAAATGGATACCTGTCAGGGTAACGTTAAAGGGATTGGCAGGCGGCCATTCAGGAATTAATATTGGGATGGGACTTGGCAATTCAATAGTGCTTCTTGGAAGACTTATGTATTTCCTGAAAGATTCTCAGGTACGTATAAGCAGCCTGGACGCGCCAGGAAAAGCAAATGCTATTGCAAATAACGGCAGTATGTGCCTTTGCGTTAGGCCCGAGGATCTGGAGGCAGTAAAAGAAGAGATTGTAAAAGCGGAAAAAGTGTTTCAGGCAGAATTGCAGTACACAGACTCTGTTTTTCTGGAAGTGACAGAGGGGCAGGCTGCTGAGGGCAGTGAAGTTTATACAAAGAAGTACCAAAATGGAATTATGAACAGCTTGATGCTGATTCCCTATGGTGTGGCTGGTTATTCTTTTGCAATTGACGGACTGATTGAGACGTCAATGAATATGGGGTCATTGACTTTAGAGGACGGGAAGCTGACACTTCTGATGTCTCTTAGAAGTTCTGTGGAATCACAAAAATATTTATTGAGGGATAAAATACAGATTATTGCAGATGAGAATTGTGATACATGTATTTTTGAGAGTGATTATCCGGGATGGCAGTATCGGAAAGAATCACCGCTGCGGGATACAGCGACTGCCCTCTAC
The DNA here is from genome assembly GCF_900604355.1 of Luxibacter massiliensis. NCBI lineage: Bacteria > Bacillati > Bacillota > Clostridia > Lachnospirales > Lachnospiraceae > Luxibacter > Luxibacter massiliensis. The sequence goes on from NZ_UWOE01000001.1 coordinate 387,325, forward strand.
GAAAAAATGTTCCACAAGAAAGCAGAAGTTGCAGCAATACATGCTGGCCTGGAATGTGGGTATTGGGACAGTAAAAAACCAGGGATGGATATTATTTCAACAGGGCCTAACCTATATGATGTTCACTCTACAAAGGAGAAGGTGTCAAAAGAATCTATTTCCCATATGTGGCAGTATCTTGTGGAATTGCTGAAAGAATTGGCTCAATAGAGAATATTTATTCCCGCAGGCAATGAGCTAAGGGGACGTGTTTATATGCCCATTTGACGGCCGCCGCGAGGGTCAAATATCCTGATGCCTGCATCGGGGCATCTGACTTTTTGGGCGCCTTTTGGGCATGTCCAGTTGGCTGGGAAGTACCCGTCCCTATAGGGAATATATTAAGGAATACCTTCTTAGGTATAATGAAGCGGATGTGATATTCTTTTTAGAAAATCATATCCGCCTCTTTATGCTCAACTTCTTTAGAAAAGTAAGAAAATGTTTTAGGAAATTATAAGTATGTTTAAGAACAGTACCCTTGGAAAGAATGTTAGATTATGTTATTCTAAGTCCAGGTTCTTTTCATTGCTGCACTTTACACGAGGAGCAACAGGCATTATTATAAAAATAGCATCTTGCCAGATAATTAGTATCTGCTTATCTGTAAGGGCATGGGGACAGTTTCCTTCGGAGATGCATGGAGAGGCCCTTAAGTAGGTCGTGGCATACATGTCAGGTTTTATATAGATGATGCAAGGAGCAGCAGAAAGTATTTATAATAATATATTAAATTTGTCCTGGCAGGATATAACCAGTAATAAGGATAAAGGAAAACATCTTAAGGGATGTTAATAAAGACGGAACAGATATAAGATCTGGAAAGGAGCATGGTATGACACAGAAGGAATTTCTAGACGAATTGCGCAGGGCCTTGGAGAATGACCTGACGGGAAATGCGGTACAGGACAATGTAGAGTATTATAGGCAATATATATCGGAAGAAATACAGAAGGGGAAAGAAGAGGCAGAAGTACTGGAGGAACTGGGGGATCCATGGGTTATTGCCAGAACAGTCATTGATGCCCTGAATGGCACGGATCAGTCTACTGTATATCGGGAAGGCAGTGCAGGTAGAAGTAAATATGAAGAAGGGGAGAGAGGCCGGAGGGAGAACCAGCAGCCTCATATATCAGGAATTGGAAAATTGTGGAGAAGGTTTCTGCTTATATTGGCCGTTATTATGGTAATCATGGTGATTTTTGCCATTATCTCAGGCTTGATAAGTATTCTGGCGCCCTTACTTATACCTTTATTTCTTGTTGTTATAATAGCTCGCTTTTTGGGAAACAGGCGGCCGTGACAGTATAGTGCGGCCCTGTATACAGTATCACATTATTCGGGTATTTAGGCCCTATGGAGTTGGGTTAAGGCTAACCTAGAATATGTTAAGAGTATAGTTTTATATAACTATTATTATGTTGGTGTATATATGGGCAATGTTATTGGCAATAGTACTATATGCTGTGCAGAGATGCGGTGAGTACATAATTCATTTAAAGACAAGGGGATTGCGAAGGGGTGAAAGTGAATTGGCCGGGCCATTACAGATTCTAACATAAATTATTTAAGATTTTTTTACTTTTTTGCTTGCTTTTTCCAGTTTCTTATATTATACTAAGTCTTGTAGAAAGGTTACTTTCTACAACCCCTTATTAATTATTTATACTCCCCTCAAAAGACCGGTGGCTCCCCCATCGGTCTTTTACTTTGCGTAAAAACTTCCTTAATCAATAACTATGCCTTGCAGAGTACTATAAATTCCGAAATCCTGAGAGTCTATAGAAAGCATTTTGTAACTGCAGTGTAAGATAAAGGTTTGATTATTTCCATAAAAATAATGTAAATTAATTTTCTATAAAAAAGAAACAGGATTTACTGTATCTATTTTACAGAGTTATATACTGCTTAAATTGCAACTAATAAATTATTACCTTCTTTAAAATGAATAAAATGCGTAACACAAAGAAATAATATGAGTGTACCAAATAAATTTATCTCAGGAGGAATACTCATGGCAAAGAATAATAACACAAACAACGCATCAAAAAACACAAATACTAACTCATATTCATCCGTATCCGATGAACAGAGCAAGAACAAGAATTCTAACAAGAATACAACAAACAGCAAAAACAGCAATAAAAATATGAACTCCAGTAATGAGAGCAATAACTACTAAATAGTGCCTGTTTAAAAAAGTACAGGTCAAATATCATTTTGGTACACGTCTGATGTCAATTTAGGACGTAGTAAAGTTCAACTTTACTACGTCCTAAATTTATAGTAAAATTACATAAATAAGCCTGATGATCGGAGGTATTTATGAATAAAATCGAGTTAATAGCTCCCTGCCACTTTGGCCTTGAGTCTGTGCTGAAGAGAGAGATTCTCGAACTGGGGTATGAAATTGCACAGGTAGAGGATGGCAGGGTGACTTTTTATGGAGATGCAGGGGCAATATGCAGAGCCAATATCTTTCTGCGCAGTGCGGAGAGGATTCTAATAAAAGTGGGACGTTTTAGGGCGGAATCTTTTGACGAGCTTTTTGAGGCAACTAAAGAGATACCATGGGAAGAGTATATACCCAGGGACGGGAAGTTCTGGGTGGCCAAGGCCGCTTCAGTAAAGAGCCGGCTGTTTAGTCCGTCTGACATACAGTCTATTATGAAAAAGGCTATGGTTGAGCGGTTAAAGGTGCATTATCATATTAAATGGTTTGAGGAGACGGGGGCGTCATTCCCTGTCCGTGTATTTTTAATGAAAGATATTGTTACGGTTGGAATTGATACATCAGGCGTTTCTTTGCACAAACGAGGATACAGGCAGCTTTCAGGCCGCGCCCCTCTGACGGAAACCCTTGCCGCGTCACTAATTATGCTGACTCCCTGGAAGGCAGACCGAATCCTGGTGGATCCGTTTTGCGGAAGTGGGACATTTTTGATTGAGGCTGCAATGATGGCTGCCAATATGGCTCCGGGAATGAACCGTTCTTTTCTGGCAGAGGATTGGAGTAAAGTAATAGAAAAGCGTTTTTGGTATGAGGCGGTAGATGAGGCAAACTCTTTGGTTGACGATACTGTGGATGTAGATATACAGGGATATGATATTGACAGTGAAGTTTTGAAAGCGGCCAGGCAAAACGCAGACGATGCAGGTGTAGGCCACATGATCCATTTTCAAAAGCGTGAGGTGAAAGATTTAAGGCATCCGAAGAAATATGGATTTATTATAACGAATCCACCGTATGGCGAGCGGCTGGAAGATAAGCAGGCTTTGCCCAGGCTTTATAAAGAATTTGGTGAAAGTTTCCGAAATCTTGATAGCTGGTCTGCCTATATGATCACCTCCTTTGAGGAAGCAGAGAAATATTTTGGCAGAAAAGCAGACCGAAACAGGAAGATCTATAATGGTATGATTAAAACATATTTCTATCAATTCATGGGGCCGAAACCGCCAAAGCCAAAGAAGTAGAAAGGACAGTAATGAAAAAAAGGATAATTTTTGCAACAGGGAACCAGGACAAAATGAAAGAAATACAGATGATTCTCGAGGATCTGGGACTTCCTGTTTATTCAATGAAAGAAGTAGGGATTGACATTAATATAGAGGAAAACGGCATGACTTTCGAGGAAAATGCCTTGATAAAAGCAGAAGCTGTTTCTAGGCTGCTGCCAGGGGATATTATATTGGCGGATGACTCTGGCCTTGAAATTGATTATCTTGATAAGGCTCCGGGTATTTATTCTGCCAGGTTTGCAGGGGAAGATACTTCGTATGATATAAAGAACAGGATTTTACTTGACCGGCTCGAAGGAGTCCCGGATGAAAAGCGAACCGCGCGGTTTGTATGTGCAATTGCCGCTGTTTTTCCAGACGGGACATCTGAAACAGTGCGGGGCACCATAGAAGGTATAATTGGACATGAGATAATTGGGGATAACGGTTTTGGGTATGACCCCATTTTTTATGTTCCAGAGATTGGATGTACGACGGGGCAGATGGATCCAGAAAAGAAAAATGAGCTTAGCCACCGAGGGGTAGGATTGCGTAAAATGAAAAAAATTATGGAAAAGAAATACAAAGAATAGGATACAGGAAACATACTATGAAAGTATTAGTCATAAGCGATACACATGGGAATCATAGAAATTTGGATAAAATTTTAGAACAGAACCAGGACATTGATATGCTTGTGCATCTTGGAGATGTAGAGGGCGGGGAAGATTATCTCAATGCGGTATTTGATTGTGAAAAACATATTGTCCGTGGAAATAATGATTTTTTTTCAGAATTGCCTAAAGAAGAAGAGTTTTATATTGGGAAATACAGAATATTTATCACCCATGGGCATGGCTATTATGTGTCTTTAGATCCAGAACATATTAAGGAGGAGGGCCGTGCGCGCAGGGCGGATGTGGTTATGTTTGGGCATACACATAGACCATACCTTGATAAAGAGGAAGACATTGTTGTCCTCAACCCTGGCAGCTTGTCATATCCCCGCCAGGAAGGGCGTAAGGGGAGTTATATGATTGTGGAGCTGGACTGTGAGGGGAATCTTCACTTTAGGCAATGTTTTCTGGAATAGATATTTAAAATCCGCGAAAAGTCAAAAAAATGTTGACAGGGAATCCTTGGCATACTATAATAGTACAGCATGACATAAGGAGAAACAGCATACACCAAAGCCCCGGAGTGCGCTGATTTCATATAAAAGAAAAGAAAGTTATATGATGATTATTTATAGGAGGAATACCCATGAAAACTTATATGGCTAACCCAGACAAGATTGAAAGAAAATGGTATGTGGTTGACGCTGAGGGATGCACTTTAGGACGCCTTTCTTCAGAGGTTGCAAAAGTTCTGAGAGGGAAGAATAAGCCGGAATTTACACCGCACATTGATACAGGTGATTATATTGTAGTTATAAATGCAGAAAAGGTAAAAGTTACAGGCAAGAAAATGCAGCAGAAGATATATTATAACCACTCTGAATATGTAGGAGGAATGAAAGAGACTACGTTGGCAGAGCTGATGAACAAGAAGCCGGAGAAGGCGATTGAGTTGGCTGTAAAGGGAATGCTTCCAAAAGGACCTTTGGGAAGGGCAATGATTAAGAAACTTCATGTATATGCTGGGCCGGAGCACAAACAGCAGGCTCAGAAGCCAGAAGTATTGACATTTTAAAGGAAAGGTTGAAAGGAGGACATTACAGTGGCTAACGCAAAATATTACGGAACAGGAAGAAGAAAAAAATCTATCGCAAGAGTATACCTTGTACCTGGGACAGGTAAAATCACTATAAATAAAAGAGACATTGACGAGTATCTTGGACTGGAGACATTGAAAGTTGTTGTACGCCAGCCGCTTGTTGCTACCGGTACCGTTGATAAGTTTGATGTGCTTGTCAATGTACACGGCGGCGGATATACAGGACAGGCAGGAGCAATCCGTCATGGCATCTCAAGGGCACTTCTGGAAGCAGACGCAGACTATAGGCCTGTGCTGAAATCAGCAGGATACCTTACACGTGATCCACGTATGAAAGAACGTAAGAAATATGGCCTTAAGGCAGCGCGTAGGGCACCACAGTTCAGCAAGAGATAATAAGAACTATTATAAGAGAATTAATAGACCCCTTGAAAATGTAGTGTTTTCAAGGGGTTCTTTATATTTTGATTAGTCATTAGTTACGCATAGAAAAACCACCCTTGAAACTTTGGCAGGTGTCAGGGTGGTATTTCTACATTCTACATTGGTCAAACCACTTTGGGCGGTTGTTCCTTTTTTATCTATTAATATAGCATGAAAGTTTAGTTTGTTTATTAAAAAATCAATAGGAGATTAAGGGCAGGAAATTTGATTTTATAATATGCCATAATTCAATTTAAACTTTACCAATAGTAGGATGGAACGGATACAGCAAGAAGATAGCGTGGCCGTGCAGAAAGGAACTATGGGGATTTTACTCTTGATATATTCAAGCCTTCATGTTATACTTCACCTAAAATTATTTTTTAGGAGGAATATTTTAATCATGGATTCAGACCCTGACGGGAACACAATTTTATTTCAGCTGCTACTCTTAGTATTTTTCACTCTCATGAACGCTTTTTTTGCCGGAGCAGAGATGGCCGTAGTTTCTGTAAATAAGAACAGGATACGGAGCATGGCTGAGGAAGGTAATAAAAGAGCCTCCGTGATCCAAGGCCTCTTTGAGGATTCTACGAAATTTCTTTCGACAATTCAGGTAGCGATTACATTTGCAGGATTTTATTCCAGTGCCTCTGCCGCGGCAGGGATTGCTCCAGTGCTGTCAAAATGGCTGGACAGTGTGCATATACCATATAGTACGGCTATTGCCGGGAATGGAGTGACATTAATTTTAATGTTTTTCAATCTTGTGTTTGGAGAACTAGTGCCGAAAAGAATCGCACTGCAAAAGGCGGAAGCATTTTGCATGGTCACAGTAATGCCGATCCACTATATATCCAAAGTGCTCTCTCCATTTATCAAATTACTTTCTGTATCGACAAAGATGGTTTTAAGGCTCCTGAGATTAAAGACAGAGGACCAGGAGGAGGCTGTGACAGAGGAAGAAATCAAGGCATTGCTTAAAGCGGGGAATGAGAATGGTATATTTGATGACGAAGAGCGCGAAATGATAAACTCTGTTTTTTCTTTCAACGATAGGACCGCCAGAGAAGTGATGGTTCCACGGCGGGAAGTATACGTGCTGGATGCGGAGGAACCCTTTGCTACGCTCGCCGATGAGATCCTAGAGTCCAGACATTCCAGAATTCCGGTTTACGAGGGAAGCATTGATAACATAATTGGAATTTTGCATATTAAAGATGTTATGATAGAGGTCAGGAAGAACGGGTGGGAAGAGCTGGATATCAGAAAACTTCTGAAAAAGCCGTTTTTTGTGCCGGATACAAAGGATGCAGATGAATTGTTTAGAGAGCTCCAGAGATCCAGGCGGCATATGGCAGTGCTGATCGACGAATATGGGGGTTTTTCTGGAATTGCTACTGTGGAAGATCTTGTAGAGGAGATTATGGGTGAGATTAATGAGGAATATGAAGCTATAGTTCAGGAAATTGTGCCCCTGGGGGACGGGGAGTATCTTTTAGACGGGGGACTGCTGATAGAAGATCTGAATGAGGAATTTGGACTAAAACTTAAAACAGAGAATTATGACACCTTGTCGGGATATCTGATTGAGCAGTTGGGATATATTCCAGGTAAAGAAAGCAAGGAAACCATTGAATCAGGAGACGTAAAATTTACGATTGAGGAGATGAAAGGGAACCGTATTAGTAAGGTGCATATGAGAAAAATATCGGCTTAGTTATTGAACTTCCTCTGCCCGAAAGGTATAATAAAGCTGGATGAAAAAAACAGGTATATAAGGAGAGCCATCTTATGGAAATGTTGTCAGTGGAAAAGGAATTGAAAGAAAACTCATATCCAGGAAGGGGAATCATACTCGGGAAGAGCAAAGACGGTAAGAAAGCTGTAGCCGCCTATTTTATTATGGGTAGAAGCCAGAATAGCCGAAACCGTATTTTTGCAGAGGATGGGGAAGGGATTAGGACACAGGCATTTGATGCGTCCAAATTGACAGACCCAAGCCTGATTATCTATGCACCTGTACGTGTTCTTGGAAATAAGACAATTGTGACAAATGGGGATCAGACAGACACCATATACGAAGGAATGGACAGACAAATGACATTCGAACAAAGCCTGCGGTCAAGGGAGTTTGAGCCGGATGCCCCTAATTATACTCCGCGTATTTCTGGAATTATGCATGTGGAGAACGGGGAATATAATTATGCAATGTCTATTTTAAAAAGCCGGGAGGGGAACCCTGAGGGTTGCTGCAGATATACATTTGCCTATGAAACTCCTGGGGCAGGTGAAGGTCATTTTATACATACATACATGCATGATGCAGATCCACTTCCCAGTTTTGAGGGAGAACCTAAACTAATTGCTGTGAATGGTGATATAGATGAATTTACAGAATTATTATGGGAAAGCTTGAATGAGGACAACAAAGTATCTCTGTTTGTGCGTTATATAGATATTGCCACAGGGAAATATGAGACTAGAATTGTAAATAAAAATCAATAAGGAGCACAGGACAAATGAAAGAATTAGAACTGAAGTATGGCTGTAACCCAAATCAGAAGCCGGCCAGAATTTTCATGCGGGATGGCAGTGACCTGCCTGTGCAGGTATTAAACGGCCATCCGGGATATATTAATTTTTTGGATGCGTTTAATGGCTGGCAGCTTGTGTCAGAATTAAAGCGAGCTGTGAAGATTGCGGCTGCGGCTTCTTTTAAACATGTTTCCCCGGCTGGGGCAGCAGTAGGCCTTCCCCTGAATGAGACATTGTCCAAGATCTACTGGGTGGATGACTTAGGAGAGCTTTCCCCGCTTGCATGCGCCTATGCAAGAGCAAGAGGGGCTGACAGAATGTCCTCTTTCGGTGATTTTATTGCTTTATCAGACGTATGTGATACGGATACTGCCACTTTGATCAAGCGGGAGGTATCAGATGGGGTGATCGCTCCGGGTTATACCCCGGAAGCACTTGAAATTCTGAAACAGAAGAAAAAGGGGAATTATAATATTCTTCAGATTGATGCTGATTATGTGCCTGAGGCGCTGGAACATAAAGATGTATTTGGGATTACATTTGAACAGGGAAGAAATGAGCTTGAGATTACTGACGATTTTTTTGCCAATGTTGTGACAGAGAATAAAAATATTCCGGATGCAGCAAAGATTGACCTTGCCATCTCTATGATTACTTTAAAGTATACACAGTCTAATTCTGTGTGTTATGTAAAGGATGGACAGGCCATCGGTATTGGGGCAGGACAGCAGTCACGTATACACTGCACAAGGCTCGCGGGGCAAAAAGCGGATAATTGGTGGTTACGCCAGTGCCCTAAAGTTCTAGGACTTAAGTTTAAGGAAGGGATTGGCCGTGCAGACAGGGATAATGCGATTGATCTGTATATCGGAGAGGAATATATGGATGTGCTTGCCGAGGGTACGTGGGAACATATATTTATAGAGAAGCCAGAAGTTTTTACGAGGGAAGAGAAGAGAGAATGGCTGGACAGGCTTGAGGGAGTGTCCTTGGGATCTGACGCTTTCTTCCCCTTCGGCGATAATATAGAGCGTGCCCATAAGAGTGGTGTTCAGTATGTTGCCCAGCCTGGCGGGTCAGTGAGAGATGACAATGTGATTGCCTCTTGTAATAAATATCAGATGGCAATGGCGTTTACTGGCCTGCGGCTATTCCATCACTAAAGGAAGGGCAAGTGAAGCTATGCCAGTTAGATTTGAAATAAATATGACAGCAAAAGCAATGTACAGTTTTATGCTCCAGCATAACTATACACATTTGACAGGTATTATGAGCGTAGTGTTCGGCGCAGTGGCATTGCTGATGGGTATAAGGCAGGCTGAAGGGGGGATCCTTCAGAGCGCTGTTATTTTCTTTTTGCTATTTTTGCTTTTAGTTTTTTACCCTCCGGTTATGCTGTGGATGCGGGCCAAACGCCGCATACAAGCTGGATCGGTATTTAAAAAGCCGCTTTATTATGAGCTAAGTGATAAAGGGGTTAAAGTAATCCAGGGCAAGAGGGAGGAGATAAATGCCTGGGGGGATTTTCAGAGAGCGGTTTCAGTAGGAAGTGCATTGGTTTTATATATGGACAATAGGCGGGCAGTTATTTTTCCAAAAGAGCAGCTGGGTGAGCAATTTTCCGCCGTTGTCCGCATGATTTCTACCCATATGCCTCCTGGCAAGGTACGTATCCGTCAGGTAAATTGACGGACGGCTGCCATATTTTTATGGATATCTACAGACATGGAGGGGAAGAGAATGCTGATAGAAACAAAGGATCCTGAACAAACCTTCCTGCTGGGGGTACGACTGGGGGCAATGGCCAGGCCTGGGCAGGTCTATACCCTGGATGGTGATCTGGGGGTTGGGAAGACCGTATTTACTCAGGGGTTTGCAAAAGGCCTGGGAATAGAGGAGACAGTGAATAGTCCGACTTTTACGATTGTACAGGTGTATGAGGAAGGACGTCTGCCATTCTATCATTTTGATGTATACCGCATAGGCGACCCCGAGGAAATGTGGGAAATTGGCTATGAGGATTATATTATGGGAGAGGGTGTTTCACTGATTGAATGGGCCTGCCTGATAGATGATATTCTTCCCCATAAGCGGACAGAAATTTTAATTGAAAAAGATTTGGAGCAGGGGTTTGAATACCGGAAGATAACAATAGAAGAGTTGTAAGTTCATTAATCAGGGGGCAGACAGGTGCTGGCCCCTTGATGCCTGTTTGTTTTATGTCTGAGGCGCTAAATGTTCTATATGGAAGAACAGAAGTGTCATATAGCGGAGTTTGTGGGCATCCATGGTCTGTGGGCCTGAATGCTGAAGTAAAAGGAATTTAAATAGGAATAGGAGGCAGTATATGCGTATATTGGCAATTGACAGTTCTGGTTTGACAGCAGCTGTTGCAGTCGTGGAGGAGGACAGGGTGCTGGCGGATTACACGATTAATTATAAAAAGACACATTCTCAGACACTGCTGCCTATGATTCAGGAAATGGCCAAGATGATAGAACTTGATTTAGTTTCTCTTGATGCAATTGCAGTTGCAGGCGGCCCGGGTTCTTTCACAGGACTTAGGATAGGTTCTGCAACCGCAAAAGGGTTAGGGCTTGCTTTAAATAAACCAATTATCAATGTTCCCACGGTAGATGGACTTGCCTATCAGGTTTTTGGGTGTGAGGATATTATTTGTCCTATTATGGACGCCAGGAGAAACCAGGTCTATACGGGATTATATACTTTTTCGTGGAGAGCTGGCATAAAGGACGGTATAAAAAGGATATGGCCGGTCTTTCAGGTTATAAAAATGCAGATGGCCGTATCCATTGAGGAATTAATCCGGCACTTGAATGCCTATGGAAAACGTGTAGTGTTTTTGGGGGACGGTGTACCAGTATATGCAGAGATAATTGAAAATTGCTTAAACACGCCATATTCCTTTGCTCCTTCTTATATGAGCAGACAGAGGGCGGCAGCAGTAGGCGCGCTGGGAATTCATTATTATAAAATGGGGAAATTTGAATCTGCGGTGGAACATAAGCCAGAGTATCTACGTGTATCCCAGGCAGAGAGGGAGCGTGCCGAAAAGGAAAAAAAGGAAGGGGTTTCTGTGAGAAAAATGAGGCCGGAAGATGCAGCCGCAGTGGCTGAGCTGGAGTACAGGATATTTACAGATGCCTGGAGTGAGAAAAGTATACTTGATACAATGAGACAGCCATGTGCAATCTGTATGGCGGCTGAAAAGGGAAGCCAAATTGTAGGGTATAGTCTCGCATATGAAGCTGCAGGTGAGGCAGAAATAAGCCGTTTTGCAGTGGCCCAGGATCAGAGGGGGCAGGGAGTGGGGCATGCTCTGATGCAGGGGGTGTATAAGCGCTGTAAAGAGCAGAAAATTAAAAAAATTCTTTTAGACGTACGTCAAAGCAATAAGGAAGCGCGGGCCTTTTATATGCGGGAGGGGTTCGTGCCTGACGGTATACGCAGAAAGTTTTATTCAGACCCTGCAGAAAATGCAGTGCTTATGAGCAGGGAGACTGAAAGATAAGGTTTGCGGATACCGGACTGGGAGACAGCTTGTAAATGAGGAAGCACTTCCCACTAGGAAATAAGGCCTTAAGCCGATATAATGAAGGCGTAACAAAAGTCAAATATGTACGACATGGGAGGAATTTGTATGCGCCAGTATCAAATAAAAGAGACAAAAGAGATTTATAAAATTATTTGTAATAAATGTGGAAGAGAAATACCGGTTGTAAATGGAAGGGCAGAAACAGGTGTTTTTAGCACAGATTTCACTTGGGGATATTTTTCCAATAAAGATGGAGAGAGGCATTCTTTTGATTTGTGCGAGGACTGCTACGATGAAATGCTCTCCGGGTTTAAGATACCGGCAGAAATAGAGGGATGATATGTTAGATGTTTGTTTGTTGGGGAGCGGCGGAATGATGCCGCTTCCGTATCGGTGGCTGACTGCCATGATGACAAGATTCAATGGCAGCAGCCTGCTGATAGATTGCGGCGAAGGAACCCAGATAGCCATAAAAGAGAAAGGGTGGAGTTTTAAACCCATAGACGTTATTTGTTTTACCCACTTTCACGGGGACCATATCAGTGGGCTTCCTGGCCTGTTGTTGACTATGGGAAATGCAGAACGCAGGGAACCCCTTACTCTGATTGGGCCAAGAGGATTGGAGAGGGTAGTGAATGCATTAAGGGTGATTGCGCCAGAGCTTCCTTTTCCCCTTAGATTTTTAGAGATAGAAGGTGCAGAACAAACTTTTGAAATGAATGGATACCGCCTTAAAGCATTTAAGGTAAACCATAATGTCTTGTGCTATGGCTACACCTTGGAGATTGACAGGGCGGGAAAGTTCGATGCAGTCCGGGCTGAGGAGCAGAAGATTCCGAGGCAGTATTGGAGCCGTCTGCAAAAGGGGGAAGTTCTGGAATATGAGGGGAGGATATTGCTGCCGGAAATGGTTCTAGGTCCGCCAAGGAAGGGGATTAAGCTTACGTATACAACAGATACACGGCCCGTGGAATCTATACGCAAGAATGCAGAGGGATCTGATCTGTTTATATGTGAAGGTATGTATGGAGAGGCTGAGAAAGCCGGGAAGGCTAAAGAATATAAGCATATGACATTTTATGAAGCGGCCCGGCTGGCAGAGGATGCAAAAGTACATGAATTATGGCTGACACATTATAGTCCGTCTCTCACCAGGCCTGATGATTATATGGATGCAGTCCGCGAGATTTTTCCTGGGGCAAAAGCTGGCAGAGATGGGATGTCGGCTTATTTGGCGTTTGAATAGAAAGAGGCTGTTATGAGAGAAATCAGAGACATTAATATATTGGCAATTGAAAGCTCCTGTGATGAGACAGCAGCAGCGGTTATTCATAATGGACGGGATGTACGTTCGAATATAATTTCGTCACAGATAGAACTCCATAAATTATATGGGGGGGTTGTACCTGAGATTGCCTCCAGAAAGCATATCGAAAAAATTAATCAGGTCATAGAGGAAGCGCTGGAAAAGGCGGGAGTAACCCTGGATGATATAGATGCAGTTGGGGTTACATATGGCCCTGGACTTGTAGGTGCCCTGCTTGTCGGGGTGGCAGAAGCAAAGGCAATAGCGTATGCAAAAAATCTTCCTTTGGTGGGGGTACATCATATAGAGGGACATATTTCTGCCAACTATATTGAGAACCCAGATTTGGAGCCGCCGTTCTTATGCCTGGTAGTTTCCGGCGGCCATACTCATCTGGTTTATGTAAAAGGTTACGGCCAATATGAGATACTAGGGCGCACCAGGGATGATGCTGCCGGTGAGGCTTATGATAAAGTTGCAAGGGCCATTGGGTTGGGATATCCCGGAGGGCCTAAAATCGACAGAATAGCGAAGGAAGGGAATCCAGAGGCGATTAAATTTCCTAAACCAAATATCCAAGGAGCGCCTTATGATTTTAGCTTTAGCGGTCTGAAGTCAGCAGTTTTGAATCATATTAACGGCAGCAAAATGAAGGGGGAAACATTTGAACCAGCAGATATTGCGGCATCGTTCCAAAGTGCAGTGGTAGACGTTTTAGCGGAAAAGTCTATGAAAGCTGTGGAGGAGTATGGCATGGGCAGATTTGCTATCGCCGGGGGTGTGGCATCCAACACAGCGTTGAGGGGACGGATGGAGAAGGAGTGTAATATGCGCGGCATCCGATTTTATTTTCCTTCTCCTGTATATTGTACCGATAATGCTGCAATGATTGGGACGGCAGCCTACTATGAATATCTGGCTGGCATACGCCACGGGTGGGATCTAAATGCAGTTCCCAATTTAAAACTAGGAGAGCGGTAAGGGAGAATGGGCCTATGGGAAAGATTTGTTGTACGGCGATAGTGCTGGCAGCAGGCAAAGGAAAACGGATGGGTGCAAAGATACAAAAGCAGTACCTGATGTTAAAAGGGAAACCAGTACTTTACTATTCTCTTAAAGCATTTCAGGATTCACCTTTAATTGATGAAATTTATTTGGTGGTTGGAGCTGGAGAGGAAGCATTCTGTAAAAGTGAAGTGATCAATAAATATGGGATTGCGAAGGTGAAAAAGATTATAGCTGGCGGTAAAGAGCGCTACCACTCGGTGTGGAATGGACTGCAGGAAGTTGGCGGGGAAGGGTATACCTTTATACATGACGGAGCCCGTCCGCTTGTGGATGGAACAATTATAGAGAGGGCCCTGTCAGAAGTAAAACGGTATAAAGCATGTGTGGTCGGTATGCCAGTAAAGGATACCATAAAAATATCGGATAAGGATGGTATGGCTAAAAGAACGCCAGACAGAAGAAATCTTTGGATGGTACAGACTCCACAGGTGTTCGATAACCAACTTATAAAAAAGGCATATTCTTTGCAGATGGGGGAACCATATATCAATGTGACAGATGATGCTATGGTAGTGGAGCACATGCTTAAATATCCGGTAAAATTGGTTCTGGGTTCCTATGAAAATATTAAAATCACAACTCCTGAGGATTTGGAGATAGCAGAAGTGTTTCTTAGAAGGAAAGAATAGAAAAAGAAAATAAAAAAATATTGACATCTATTTATGACCTATGGTAATATATTATCTGTCGCATGAGATAAAGTATCTTACACTTTGCTACGTGTAGTGTATTCCTTACAGAATATATTTAAAGATGCTTTTAAACATATCATAAGATATATTTTACCTTATGCAGTTTATTTATCTTTAGCGGGACAGTTTTATAAGTGAATGGAGAGGTATCGAAGTGGTCATAACGAGGCGGTCTTGAAAACCGTTTGTCCGAAAGGGCGCGTGGGTTCGAATCCCACCCTCTCCGCTTTAAAAAGAGACTTAGTAATAAGTCTTTTTTTATGTACTTATTAAACCGCTAATATTCAATAAGTCTATACTGATTAAACTACTAATGTTCAAAAGTCTATACTGATTAAACTGCTAATGTTCAAAAGTCTATACTGATTAAACTGCTAATGTTCAAAAAGATATACTTATTGAACTGCTAATGTTCAATAAGATATGCCTGGAGTCCACCCGTCTGAAGGACATGAATTAAGAGGTGCCCTTTGGGTACATCAGAGAATACAATCAAACTATGTCTTAAAAGGGAGGCAGAGGATAAAGTGCATTTCAAAGGACACCCTGGGGATATGTTAAAAAATGTCAGAAAATTATGAAATTTAATTTAAAAAGAAGAAAATTAAAAAAAGGCAAAAAAGTACTAGACAAGAACAATGGTTTCGTGTATATTAAATAGCGAACATTTTGGAGAAGTACCCAAGCTGGCCGAAGGGGCTCCCCTGGAAAGGGAGTAGGTCGTTAATAGCGGCGCGAGGGTTCAAATCCCTCCTTCTCCGCTAGTTCCATCTAATTAAGAAGTGTATAGAATAAGAAGATGGGACGTCATATCAGATTGTGTTAAATCAAGATGAAAAAAATGTAAAAAAATTTGGAAATAGTCTTGACAAAATGATATGAAAAATGCTAATATATCAAAGCTGACTCGCGGGAGGCAGCCAGGGGCTTGGAAGGGAACTAAAAAAGTTCTTGACAGAGGACAAAGCCTGTGATATTATATAGCAGCTGCCTGCGGCAAAGGCTGTGGGCAAGGCAGGGACCTTGATAACTGAACAATAGACAACAGACCTTGAAAATTTCAGAAGAGAGAAATTCAGAAGGACAGCATCGAGAGATGCACCCACCACTGGGGAGGCCCAGTGGGAAAAGTAAACGGGAAAGAATTAGCTGGAGTTAATTCTGGACTGGATGCAGACGCTTATAACGAGAGTTTGATCCTGGCTCAGGATGAACGCTGGCGGCGTGCTTAACACATGCAAGTCGAGCGGAGCGCCGCGCACGGAACCCACGGGGGAAGGGCGCGGTGTCTTAGCGGCGGACGGGTGAGTAACGCGTGGGCAACCTGCCCCATACCGGGGGATAACAGCCAGAAATGGCTGCTAATACCGCATAAGGCCGCGGCGGCGCATGCCGCAGCGGCAAAAACTCCGGTGGTATGGGATGGGCCCGCGTCTGATTAGCTAGTTGGCGGGGCAACGGCCCACCAAGGCGACGATCAGTAGCCGGCCTGAGAGGGCGGACGGCCACATTGGGACTGAGACACGGCCCAAACTCCTACGGGAGGCAGCAGTGGGGAATATTGCACAATGGGGGGAACCCTGATGCAGCGACGCCGCGTGAAGGATGAAGTATTTCGGTACGTAAACTTCTATCAGCAGGGAAGAAAATGACGGTACCTGACTAAGAAGCCCCGGCTAACTACGTGCCAGCAGCCGCGGTAATACGTAGGGGGCAAGCGTTATCCGGATTTACTGGGTGTAAAGGGAGCGTAGACGGGCCAGCAAGTCTGATGTGAAAACCCGGGGCCCAACCCCGGGAGTGCATTGGAAACTGCGGGCCTGGAGTGCCGGAGAGGTAAGCGGAATTCCTAGTGTAGCGGTGAAATGCGTAGATATTAGGAGGAACACCAGTGGCGAAGGCGGCTTACTGGACGGTAACTGACGTTGAGGCTCGAAAGCGTGGGGAGCAAACAGGATTAGATACCCTGGTAGTCCACGCCGTAAACGATGACTACTAGGTGTCGGGGAGCAAAGCTGCCCGGTGCCGCAGCCAACGCAATAAGTAGTCCACCTGGGGAGTACGTTCGCAAGAATGAAACTCAAAGGAATTGACGGGGACCCGCACAAGCGGTGGAGCATGTGGTTTAATTCGAAGCAACGCGAAGAACCTTACCTGCCCTTGACATCCGGATGGCCGGCGAGCAATGTCGCCTTCTCTTCGGAGCATCCGAGACAGGTGGTGCATGGTTGTCGTCAGCTCGTGTCGTGAGATGTTGGGTTAAGTCCCGCAACGAGCGCAACCCTTACCCTTAGTAGCCAGCACAAAAAAGGTGGGCACTCTAGGGGGACTGCCAGGGAGAACCTGGAGGAAGGTGGGGATGACGTCAAATCATCATGCCCCTTATGGGCAGGGCTACACACGTGCTACAATGGCGTAAACAAAGGGAGGCGAGGCCGCGAGGCGGAGCAAACCCCAAAAATAACGTCCCAGTTCGGATTGTAGCCTGCAACCCGGCTACATGAAGCTGGAATCGCTAGTAATCGCGGATCAGAATGCCGCGGTGAATACGTTCCCGGGTCTTGTACACACCGCCCGTCACACCATGGGAGTTGGCAACGCCCGAAGTCAGTGACCCAACCGGAAGGGGGGAGCTGCCGAAGGCGGGGCCGGTAACTGGGGTGAAGTCGTAACAAGGTAGCCGTATCGGAAGGTGCGGCTGGATCACCTCCTTTCTAAGGACGAGAGAAGTAGAGGGCCGTTGTCTATTGTTCAGTTATTAAGCGGAGCGTTTGGCGGGGCAGTGCCGGGTCAAGCGGGGGGCAAGGCAAGGAGGAAGCTTAATAACGAGGCATTTTGGCGGCGATGCGCTTGGGGGCAACACCCGTACCCATCCCGAACACGATGGTTAAGGCCCAAGCGGCCGATGGTACTGCACTGGCGACGGTGTGGGAGAGCAGGTGGCCGCCAAATTAAAAAAGAATATGGGCTTATAGCTCAGCCGGTTAGAGCGCACGCCTGATAAGCGTGAGGTCGGTGGTTCGAGTCCACTTAAGCCCATATCAATTAAAAAATGTTATATGTCATGGGGGATTAGCTCAGTTGGGAGAGCGCCTGCCTTGCAAGCAGGAGGTCACGAGTTCGACTCTCGTATTCTCCATTTGATTCTGGAAAGAATCAAATGTGTACCTTGAAAACTGCATACAAAGTAAGAGAAGATAGACAAAGAAGATATCAAGACATCCGAGGCCATGCCCGAAGGGGCATGGGAGTCCTGAAGAAAACAGGCGTAAAAAAAATTGACCTAATGCCAACCCATGCCACGCTAGGCATGAGTGGCCGTGGGAGTCCCACGGCGGGGGTGGTTATGCTGATAAGGGCATATGGCGGATGCCTAGGCACTAAGAGCCGATGAAAGACGCGATAAGCTGCGAAAAGCTCCGGGGAGGGGCAAATACCCTGCGATCCGGAGGTGTCTGAAAGGGGAAACCCACTGGGGGAGCCCCCCAGTATCCCTGGCCCAATCCATAAGCCAGGGAAGGGAACCCGGCGAACTGAAACATCTAAGTAGCCGGAGGAAGAGAAAACAACAGTGATTCCCAGAGTAGCGGCGAGCGAAATGGGAAGAGCCCAAACCGGGGCGCGAGCGCTCCGGGGTTCGGACCGCAAAGATGACCGACGAGCTTAGCAGAATGGCTTTGGGAAAGCCAGCCAGAGAGGGTGAAGGCCCCGTAAGCGAAAAGCAGGCCGGCAAGGCGGGATCCAGAGTACCACGGGACACGAGGAACCCTGTGGGAATGAGCGGGGACCACCCCGTAAGGCTAAATACTACTTAGTGACCGATAGCGCATAGTACTGTGAAGGAAAGGTGAAAAGGACCCCGGGAGGGGAGTGAAAGAGAACCTGAAACCATATGTCTACAAGCTGTGGGAGCGCACAGGAGGCGCGACCGCGTACTTTTTGTAGAACGGTCCGGCGAGTTGCGGCGGCTGGCGAGGTTAAGCGCGAGGAGCGCGGAGCCGAAGGGAAACCGAGCCTGAATAGGGCGCCAGAGTCGGCCGACGCAGACCCGAAACCGGGTGATCTATCCATGCCCAGGCTGAAGCCGCCGTAAAAGGCGGTGGAGGGCCGAACCCACATCCGTTGAAAAGGGTGGGGATGAGGCGTGGATAGGGGAGAAATTCCAATCGAACCCGGAGATAGCTGGTTCTCCCCGAAATAGCTTTAGGGCTAGCCCCAGGCAAGTCTTGCGGAGGTAGAGCACTGAATTTCCTAGGGGGCGTCAAAGCTTACCGAAGAATATCAAACTCCGAATGCCGCGTAGACGGTGCCAGGGAGTCAGACTGCCCGAGATAAGTTGGGCAGTCAAGAGGGAAAGAGCCCAGACCTGCGGCTAAGGCCCCAAAATGTGTGTTAAGTGGGAAAGGATGTGGGGTTTCGAAGACAGCTAGGATGTTGGCTCAGAAGCAGCCATGCATTAAAAGAGTGCGTAATAGCTCACTAGCCGAGAGGCCCTGCGCCGAAAATGTCCGGGGCTCAAACACACTGCCGAAGCCCAGGGGCTGAAGAGATTCAGCCGGTAGGGGAGCATTCTTAAGGCGGCGAAGCCAGGCCGGAAGGGTTGGTGGAGCGTTAAGAAGGGAGAATGCCGGAATGAGTAGCGAGAGGAAGGTGGGAATCCTTCCGGCCGAATATCCAAGGATTCCAGGGTAAAGCTGATCTGCCCTGGGTAAGTCGGGGCCTAAGGCGAGGCCGGGAGGCGTAGCCGATGGACAACAGGCAGAAATTCCTGTACCATGCCATGACAGAACTGTGGGGACGCAGGCGGCGGGGCACGACCCGGGGGAGGAGAACCCGGGGCAAGCGCAGGAGGCGCGCGCAAGGAAAAACCGGCGCGCAAGCCAAAGGCGTGAGGCGGAGCGAAGAGAGAGTAGCGAAGCGTGCAGGCCGGCTGCCAAGAAAAGCCGCTATGGCTCATGGCATGCCCGTACCGTAAACCGACACAGGTGGATGAGGAGAGGATCCTAAGGCCGACGGGAGAAGCATTGTTAAGGAACTCGGCAAAATGGCCCCGTAACTTAGGGAGAAGGGGTGCCTGGGGAGGCCCAGGCCGCAGAGAATTGGCCCAAGCAACTGTTTAGCAAAAACACAGGTCTATGCAAAACCGCAAGGTGAGGTATATGGGCTGACGCCTGCCCGGTGCTGGAAGGTTAAGGGGAGAGGTTAGCGCAAGCGAAGCTTTGAACTTAAGCCCCAGTAAACGGCGGCCGTAACTATAACGGTCCTAAGGTAGCGAAATTCCTTGTCGGGTAAGTTCCGACCCGCACGAAAGGCGTAATGATTTGGGCACTGTCTCAACAATGCACCCGGTGAAATTGAAATACCAGTGAAGATGCTGGTTACCCGCGCCAGGACGGAAAGACCCCATGGAGCTTTACTCCAGCTTGGCACTGGGATCCGGTATTGCATGTACAGGATAGGTGGGAGGCGAAGAGCCTGCGGCGCCAGCCGCAGGGGAGCCATTGTTGGGATACCACCCTTGCAGTATTGGGTTTCTAACCAACAGCCGTGAACCGGCTGGGGGACAATGCCAGGCGGGGAGTTTGACTGGGGCGGTCGCCTCCGAAAGGGTATCGGAGGCGCTCAAAGGTCCCCTCAGGATGGTTGGAAACCATCCGCAGAGTGCAAAGGCATAAGGGGGCTTGACTGCGACACCGACGGGTGGGGCAGGTACGAAAGTAGGACTTAGTGATCCGGTGGTATAAAGTGGGATTGCCATCGCTCAACGGATAAAAGCTACCCTGGGGATAACAGGCTTATCACTCCCAAGAGTTCACATCGACGGAGTGGTTTGGCACCTCGATGTCGGCTCATCGCATCCTGGGGCTGGAGTAGGTCCCAAGGGTTGGGCTGTTCGCCCATTAAAGCGGTACGCGAGCTGGGTTCAGAACGTCGTGAGACAGTTCGGTCCCTATCCGGCGCGGGCGTAGGATATCTGAGGGGAGCTGTCCTTAGTACGAGAGGACCGGGATGGACTGGCCGCTGGTGCACCTGTTGCCCTGCCAAGGGCATAGCAGGGCAGCCAAGCCGGGAAGGGATAAACGCTGAAGGCATCTAAGCGTGAAGCCCCCCCCAAGATAAGATGTCCCATGACGCAAAGTTGGTAAGACCCCTTGAAGACGACGAGGTAGATAGGGCAGGGGTGGAAGTGTGGCAACACATGGAGCTGGCTGCTACTAATAGGTCGAGGGCATAACCAAGGAAGGCAGTAGGGAAGGGTGTGCGTTACTTTGTATGCAGTTTTTAAGGTACACAGTTATAGTTAATATTCCTCGATAGCTCAGTGGTAGAGCATTCGGCTGTTAACCGAAGGGTCGTTGGTTCGAACCCAACTCGGGGAGCTTGTAGACCGTAAGCCCTACTTACGGTCTACAAAAGGTTATAACATATATGGCTCCTTGGTCAAGCGGTTAAGACATCGCCCTTTCACGGCGGTAACACGGGTTCGATTCCCGTAGGAGTCACTTATATTGATACAATTCAATTATTTATACCTATTGAACTGCTAATGTTTAATAAAGTATAATTGATTATTTTGATAGTAGACAGGGTGTTGATTATAAATCAGCTACCCGGAAAACTAAATATGCCGATGTGGCTCAATTGGCAGAGCAGCTGATTTGTAATCAGCAGGTTATCGGTTCGAGTCCGATCATCGGCTTTGTTCCTCATAGGGACATAAGCGTGGACCTTTAGCTCAGTTGGTTAGAGCAATCGGCTCATAACCGATCGGTCCTGGGTTCGAGTCCCCGAAGGTCCACTTTTTTGTAAGGCCCAGTGGCTCAGTTGGTTAGAGCGCCGCCCTGTCACGGCGGAGGTCGAGAGTTCGAGTCTCTTCTGGGTCGTTTTCATCAATAAAGCCAATCACTTTTTTGATGAACAATTTAATATTATGGGATCTTAGCTCAGCTGGGAGAGCATCTGCCTTACAAGCAGAGGGTCATAGGTTCGAGCCCTATAGGTCCCATATATGCCGCAGTGGCGGAACTGGCAGACGCCCGGGACTTAAAATCCCGTGGGTAGTGATACCCGTACCGGTTCGATTCCGGTCTGCGGCATTTGTAAGAATTGGGAGAAACGTTGGATTTACAGCGTTTCTCTTATTTTTTTGCTTTCAAAAGTTTGAACACCTCTGGACACTGTATAGTGAAAGACTAAGTTTTTAAAAACAATCGCAGTATTTTTAGTATTACTAATATTTTGCATACAACACTGTGGGTGGAGTGTCGTTAAGTTATTCTATTTGTTGTATTGCTTATAGGATGGTACTATAATGAGAAAAGTATGAGTTAAAATCTTTGAAATTATGGTATGCAAAGAATATTTGCACAGGGATTCTATAAATGCAAAGAGACTTTGATAGACAAGATTTATTTTCTTTAATAGAATTTCAGTAAAAGAAGGGGGGACTATCATGACACTTGGAGGTAATATTCAAAAAATAAGAAAGGAGGCACATCTGTCCCAGGAAGATCTGGCGGAGATGTTTCATGTTTCCAGACAGACAATCTCTAATTGGGAAAATTCAAAAAGTTATCCAGCTTTGGAAACAATAGTACAGATGAGTGATAGTTTTAATATTTCCCTGGACATTTTATTGAAGGAGGATCTGGTTATGGTCAAAACGTTCGATAATGAACTGAAGAGTACTAAAAAATATGCAAGGGCACTGATGGCAATAGCTATTATTTTTGTACTGCTGCTTGGGAGCTTTGCGATTTACTCGTGGATATATTTCAATACAAAAAATAAATTAGAGGGAAACTTTGCAGAACAGTTAAAAGAGAACCATTTCTATAAAAATAAAGAGGGATCTTATTCTATGAATTATAAGGATGGGGTTGTGTATAGTGTACCAAATCAATCTATGCCAGGCATTTTGGATTTTTCTTTACATTTTTATGTAAGTAACGTGTATTGTAATATTGACCTTAAAGATACCTATGTGAAAATTATATGGAGTGATAACAATGATTTTTCAGCTTCTGTAGTTTCTAAAGCCGGTAATCAAATAATAGGAAGTACGTCTGCATTTAAGGAAAGTGATTTTTCAGACATGGGCAAGCTGGGTGATGAGCTGGGTGTTTCGGAAAAAGAAATTGGTGAAATTATAGAAAAAGGAAATGAATTATATAGAGATCTCTACTATGTAGCTTGAAGTTGAGAATATGCAGTTTATAAATGATAGGAAATGACAGTATGGTTTGATAAATTGTTTATTTAATTACAGGAAGTATTTAAAATATGAATTGACCGAGCGAAGCGAGGGATGCTTCTTGAACATAAGTTCAAGAAGATGGACGCATAGACAATTATGAACTTAGCGAAGATTTCTGCAAATGGTCAAATTACTGTGCCGGTGTAGATCGGCTGGCAGCTTGGTCTGAAATCCCGCCATAAAATCTTGTTCTTCCAGAAGCAAAATGAGGAGATTGTTGGCAGCAGCGCCTCCGCTGCCGCTATTCGAAAAACACAGCGGATCCAATCGCCACACGCTGTTTTTGTCCACCGGAAAGGGTCATGGGATGGCACTCTTTCAACATGGCCATATAGCCTGCTTCCAGCCTTTTTTTCTCATAAGCAAAGGAGCCAGGCGGATATATTTATATGCCCTTCCGGCGGCTGCCGCGAAGGGCTGAGTGTAGCTTAGACCTTCCAACCCTCGGTGGAAGTCTGCAAATTCCATAGCTTTGCATACAGACCATTTTGGGCAAGAAGCTGTTTATGAGTTCCCTGTTCAACAATCCGGCCCTGATCCAGCACAAGGATCGTATCTGCCCCTGTAACTGTTTTCAGCCGGTGAGCAATCACAACAACAGTACGCCCATACACAAGACGGCTGATTGCCTGCTGGATTTCCGTCTCATTTTCAGGGTCAAGAGATGAAGTCGCCTCGTCAAGCAGGACAACAGGCGCATCTTTCAGGATAGCTCTTGCAATAGATATTCTCTGTTTTTCGCCGCCGGAAAGCGTAGAACCGCCCTCGCCAATCATAGTGTCAAAACTATCAGGCATCTGCATAATGAAGTCATAGCAGTTGGCCAGGCGGGCAGCATTTACGATTTCTTCCTGTGTGGCGTTCTCTTTTCCATAACGGATGTTATTTGCCACACTGTCTTGGAACAGATACACATCCTGAAAGACCATAGAAATATTTTTCATCAGTTTTTCAGGCTCAATATCTCTTTCATCTTTTCCACCGAAAAGTACCTTGCCGGATGATGGGTCATAAAAACGGGCGATCAGCTTCAGCATAGTACTCTTACCGGAACCGGACGGCCCCACAATGGCGGTTATAGTTCCCGGCTCCAGCCGGGCACTTATGTCATGCAAAACTTCATTTCCCCCACAGTCCAGGCCACCCTCTCTTGCTATTATGCTGCCATTTACCTTGCGTCCCAGACCGCTTTCTTTTGTCTCTTTGGAGCAATTTACCTTGTAGCCAAAACACACATGGTCCAAACAGATTTCGTGTCCTTTTGGTGCTTCACCGCTGCCTGACATTTTCGGATTATCCAGCAGGGTGCAAATCCTCTCTCCCGACATACTGCACATCATCAGTTCTGAGTAATTCATAATGGCAACAGACAGCGGATCAAATACACGGGTTCCCACCAGCAGGAATAAAGCAAAGTCCGGCACCGTCAATGTGCCGCCAGTCACAAGGAACACACCCACCACCGTCATAAGTGATAAGCCGCTGCGAAGAAAGGCTGCTGCAACCAAATTCATGGGCCCGATACCTCCCTCCACCTTAATGCAGGCATCCCGGTAGTCCATACAAGCCTTTTTCAGCTTTTCAAAGTTTTCACCCTGCATATTGTAGGATTTGATAATCCGCATCCCATACAGATATTCCTGGAGCTTTCCAGCCTGATTGACCCTTGCCTGTGATAGCTGTGTATCCAATCGGCGCTCCAGTCCCCGCATCCCAAACATAATAAGGAGTGCTATGGGGAAACCCGCAAACATGGCAAGGCCCATGCGTGGGTCCATAATCAGAAGGACAACGGAAGCAATAAGGGCCATAATAGCACCGCTGATGATCTGTGGCAGAATGTGGGTCATAGCAGACTCGGTACGGGAAAAATCATTCATCATGGTATTTCCAATTTCGCCGGAATTTTTGCGCCTAAGAAAACCCAGCGGCAACCGGCGGATATGTTCGGCCAGTTTAATCCTGCCATCGGCAGATGCCATGAAGCCGTCCCGGTAAGTCAATTTGCAGGCAATATTTTCAAAAATCCATGTAAGGACAAAACAGGCAAGCATGATGGCCCATGCGGTCCAAAGAGAAGTGCGGTTCAGTGTACTGCTAATAAAATACGCATAAATCTGGCTGATAATATACGACAGGCACACAAACGGCAACAGGTTAGACAGATTTGCCAGTGCGTTCCAAAATACCGGCTTAATCAGCCGTTTGGGTTCATTACAGGTAATTGTGTTTAATAACCGTTTCATTCTGTCACGGCCTCCTTTCCTCATTTTTGCCGGATGGTATCATGGTATTCTTCTGAGGGTTTCCAGTGCGGATGCTCCATGTAGCTGAGTAAACGCCAGCATTCCACATAGTGGCGTATAAGCCACGGATTTTCATCAATTCCTCGTGAGTACCATGCTCTTTGATCTGCCCTCCGTCCACAACTAAAATCTGGTTGGCGTTGCAGATGGTTGTCAGCCGGTGTGCAATCATAATGACCGTTTTGCTCTTTATCAGAGAACGTAAAGCGATCTGCATTTCATGTTCATTCTCAGCGTCTGCATAAGCGCTGGCTTCGTCCAAAATCAGGATTGGGGCATTTTTTAGAATGGCTCTTGCAATAGAAATACGCTGCTGCTCCCCGCCGGACAGATAGACGCCGCCATCACCAATTTTCGTCCGATAGCCATTGGGAAGCGCCATGATAAAATCGTGGCACCTGGCCACCTTTGCGGCCCGTTCTACCTGTTCTTTTGTAGCGCCTGGTTTTCCCAAAGCTATATTGCCCTCAATCGTGTCCGAGAACAAAAAGCTCTCCTGAAAGACAAACGCCATCTGTTCCATCAGGTCATGGACAGACATATCCCGAATATCCACACCACCAATTTCAATGCTGCCACCCGTTACATCCCAAAAACGGGGGATTAGTTCGGCAATCGTAGATTTTCCCGCACCGGATGGGCCAACGAGTGCCGTGATTTCTCCCTGCCTGGCGGTAAAGGAAATATTGTCAAGGACTTTTCGTCCCTCTGCTTCGTAAGAAAAGCAAACATCATGGAAAGCAATATCATAACCGACAGGGACTTTGCTTTGTGCCGGTTCTGGCAGCGGCTTTTCGTTCAATACTTTATCCACACGCTTCACACCCTCTGCTATGACATTCATGCTTTCGGAAAAGCTGCGTAATTTCAGTGTAGGTGTGGCGGCTGCGGGGCCTAAAATCAGGAAAAACAGGAAAGTTACCACAAACGCTATATCACCAGGGGTTTTCTGGAACAGGCAGAGTCCGATGGGTACAATAAAGGTTGCTACGGAGAGCACGAACATCCGAAAAAGGACATAACCAGGCCGAATTACCTCGGTCATTTTGGTGGTAAAATCCCGATAGTTAATAATATCATCATAAAACTTCCGAAAGGATTTTACAGTCTGTCCGAAGATTTTGACAGACGGCATACCCTGAACATACTGGATTGAAGAAGAACTGATTTTTTCCAGTGCGTCAAGGTTTTCTTTTAATCCTCCGCTTTTCAGAATTTTAACCATCACGGCAAACTGACAGGCAAATCCAGCCACAATCGGGATCAGGCAGGCCAGCGCAAGATAGATATTTTGTGAAAACATGGTAATAAACATAGCAAGCAGCATGACAATGGTGCTTACAAAATCCGGCAGTTGATGGGCCAGAAAGGTTTCAATCTGCTCCACATCCCCATCCAAAACCTGCTTTGTTTTTCCAATAGAATTATTTGTAACATAACCCATGGGGAGCTTTCCAATATGTTCCGCTACTTTCAAACGGACACCGCAGATAACACGGTAGGCATAGGTATGCGCCATCATACCGCCTGTATAGGCAAGTATATACCCTGCAATTAGTCCGGCCAGACCATAGAGCGCCTGGCGGATCATTAAGTCCGTATCCAGGGCTGAGCCGGTGGCCGTATGGTACAAAAGTTCCGCCATCACTTGATAGATGGACAGGAACGGTATCAGTTGGCACAGTGTCCCGAGTATAGAGAATAGAACACTGGCTGCAAAAGGGGTATTCTTTTCGCCGGAGATTTCCAGCAGCCGGGGAATACCCTGCTTCGGCTTTTCCTCTTTTTTGCAGGATGGCATAGAGGCATCCCATGGGATTTCATTCTGCTTCATCATTTCCTCCTTACTGACACATCTACTGCGTCACCCAAGTAGATTTGGAAGTTTGCTTCCAAACTACAAACTTCACTTTCCTTTTTACAGACCGAATTCGTTCTGTACCCCTAAAACGCCACAACGGAAATGCCCCTTTTGGAACATTTCCGTTGTGTTTGTCTTATATGAATTTGTTTTAAGGTCAATAAAATAGTTGGTCAGTGATTTTCAATATGTTCTCCAAATCATAGGAGCCACCGCTGCCGGTAAACTTACTGTTGTAGATCATCCCCCATGCGCCGTATAGCACAAAGGTTGCAAAGGCTTCCGCATTTTCCTCCATAATATGAAAACGATTGTTGATCCGTTTTTCCTCTATCCCTTGTAAAATGAATTTAGAGTACGGGATTACCATGCGGCTGAGCATATGAACTAAATCATAGAGCTTATAGGATGTATCGGAAATAGAAGTGTCCGCTTGAGGTGCGAAGCGTTCCATATATCCTTGTATACCTTCCTCTACTATGCTGCGGAAGATAGGCAGCTTATCATCAAAGGAAACTGTTTCATCCTCAATGATTTTGCATTTCCGTTCCAACTGCTGGGCAATGTATTGCTCCATAGCAGCAATATAAATATCCTGCTTTGATTTGAAATAGTAATAGAACATCCCCGGCGCGCCATCCACCACGTTCAGAATATCCCGGACAGAAACGGCTTCATATCCTTTTTCAGCGAAAAGAGCAGACGCAACGTCAATGAGTTCCTGCCGTCTGACCTCCGGCTTTTTACTGTTCTTTTTCAGTCCATGCACCTCCCATTTAGAAGGTTAGGTACAGCTAACCTGCGTATTGAATAGAAACCCATCCTATTCAGAACGAGTGTCTATCTAAAATATACTCCTGAAGGATGAAGTTGTCAAGATAATCTTACGGTTTTCTGCTGCTTAGCCTTAAACGGGGCGTTTATGGTTATTGTAAAATTTTTGCCATGTCATTGGGCATAGGTATTGAAAAGCTGAGTTTCTTTCCCGTAATAGGATGGTTAAATGCAAGACAGTGGCAATGGAGCGCCTGTCGCGTGATATATTCCATATCCGGGTTATACAGATAGTCGCCTACCAGGGGAAAACCGAGATATTTTAAGTGGATACGTATCTGATGTGTGCGTCCTGTCTCAAGATGGAGTGAGAGCAGCGAGTGGCCATTTTTTTCTTTGACTGTTTGATAATGTGTTACTGCAGACTCGCCATTTTCAAAATCCACGATACGCTCGATGATGGATCCTGGCTTCCTTGAAAGAGGCGCACAGATTGTACCTGAGGGTGGCGTGGGATGTCCCCTTACTACGGCAAGATATTCTCTGTGCATTTCTCTTTTAGCAGTCATAGAGGAGAGGATGTTCGAGCTAAGCATGTGCTTGGCTATAACTGTTAATCCAGAAGTATCCCTATCCAGCCGGTTAGTACACCTGAAAATAAAGGCTTTATTCTGGCGTTGAAAATACCAGGCAAGGCCATTTGCCAGGGAATATGTATAATTGTTCATTGAAGGGTGGATAGGAAGTCCTGAAGGCTTATTTATAATGATGATATCTTCGTCCTCATACAAAATATCAAGGGGCAGGTAAGTAGGTACAATGTGTTTCGATGAATCTGTTTCCTTTATATGTATTCTGAGCAAATCATTGGTCTTCAGTGTTTGTTTCAAATGATACTCTTTTTTGTTTACGAGAATACTTTGGGGCATCTTTTTTAAGTCTGTGAGATTTTGCCTGGAGTACCCTTTCCTTTTTAAGTACTGTTCTATACGTAAATTCTGTTCAGTTTCTTTAATATGATACTCTAAGATTCTTTCCATGTAGCTAATCCCCTATGTAGTTTCATCCAGCATACTTATATACTGTAGCCTGCTGAGAATATCCCAAACCTACACGATCCCGGGATTTATTAGTATCTATCTCCATATTTCAGCTTTGCTTTTTCGGTATATTTTTGAATGAAACCTGTTTTAGAATTTGTATAACCATCTCTATTAAATTCATATTTTTTCCATAACTTTAATTTTATTCTCCCGTACTCAATAGCAATATTGGTATGCTCAATGAGATAATCTCTAAAGTATAATTCATCATTATCCCCAATATATCTTAGGTGTAGGTGAAATACCTTCTCGGCAAATCCTTTTTCTGTATATCCCTTGTTAAAAGAAATTCTATCAGAAGTTTCGGACATGCAAATATAGCCACTTTTCATAATCACTTCTTTATAGTCAGACAACTTATAATCTTTTGAAATTTCCACGAGAATATCAATAATTGGTTTTGCAAAAATAGAACTAACCGCTGTACTTCCTATATGACTTATTCTCTCTATTCTAGGAATTCTGTTTTTTAAAAAGTTTTCTTCATCAGTGTACCATTCTTGCCAACAAGGCTGATACTCTGTCAAATGGATAGGAAATAGCTTCCATAATTCTTCCAAACTCATTTCAGATAATTTCTTTTTCATTTTTCTCCCCGCTAAATTCGGGATTGTCTATGCGTCCATCTTCTTGAACTTATGTTCAAGAAGCATCCCTCGCTTTGCCCGATCAATCAGAATTTGTCGCTTTGTATAGAAATATTATAGCATCCATATATAGACACTCTATTACTGTCCTCATTCCCACGAAGCAGCAGAGCCAGTCACTCTTGCCAATGAGGTTCACAATCTAATACTTTCCGGCAAAGAAAACCCAAATACTATTTTTTACAGTATAACAATTTTGTGTTGCTTTTGCACTAACAATTATAAAAGAGCAGTACCATAGGTAAAATAAAATGTAACATAGAAAGGCAGATGAAAATCCCTAATTATTTGGGCCAATGATAAAGGAAACTTTAAGAGGAACGGTTCCTGGAAGATTTGTATCTAAAAATCTGGAGAATGGGATTTAACTAAAATTGTTGTAAAGCAGTTAGTGTTTCCTGTATAATAAAAAACGTTAAAACCATAATAGTTTTTCTGGTGGCTCATGGATATCTTTCAGGCCCCGGGAAAACTGGCAGAAGTAAAAGCGAGGTACATTTTATATGGATATTAATCAGAAACTGACAGAGGAATTAGAGGTAAAGTATTGGCAGGTAGAGGCTGCTGTAAAATTAATTGATGAAGGCAACACCATTCCCTTTATTTCGAGATATAGAAAAGAGGCTACAGGCTCATTAAACGATGAACAGCTGCGCAGGCTCCACGAGCGTTTAATATATTTACGCAACCTAGAAGAAAAAAAACAGCAGGTACTGGCAAGTATTGATGAACAGGGAAAGCTGACAGAAGAGCTGAAGGCACAGATTTTGGCTGCAGAGACGCTGGTAGTTGTTGAGGATTTATACAGGCCCTACCGGCCCAAACGCCGCACCAGGGCAACAATTGCGAAGGAAAAGGGATTGGAACCACTGGCAGCCTTCATAACCATGCAGCAGGCAAGTGTTCCTCTTGAGGAAGAGGCTGGCAAATATATAGCAGAAGACCTGGGCGTGAACAGCGAGAAGGAGGCCATCGACGGGGCAAAAGATATTATAGCGGAGGCCATTTCTGATGAGGCGGATTATAGAAGCTGGATCCGGAAACATACAGTACAGAAAGGGAATCTTATATCCTCTGCCAAAGATCCTCAGGCTGAGTCAGTGTATGAGATGTATTATGAATTTGAGGAACCCATCACAAAGCTGGCAGGCCATCGAATATTGGCGCTTAACCGGGGGGAGAAGGAGAAAATCCTGCATGTAAAGATTGAGGCTCCTGAGGAGGAGATTGTCCAGTATCTGGAGAAGCAGACTATACGGGGTGAAAATGTATATACGACACCTGCCTTAAAAGAGGCAGTGGAGGATAGTTATAAGAGATTGATTGCACCTGCTATTGAGCGGGAAATCAGAAACGAGCTCACCGAAAGGGCGGAGGATGGTGCGATTGAAGTATTTGGTAAGAATCTTCATCAGCTTTTGATGCAGCCTCCTATTGCGGGCCAGGTGGTTCTGGGGTGGGATCCTGCCTTCCGCACAGGATGCAAGCTTGCAGTTGTGGATGCAACAGGCAAAGTGCTTGGGACTACAGTGATCTATCCAACAGCGCCTACCACGCCGCAAAAAATAAAGGCGTCCAAAGAACTTTTAAAAAAGATTATAACAAAATATCATATTACTCTCATTTCCCTTGGAAATGGGACAGCGTCCAGAGAATCAGAGCAGTTTATTGTGGAGCTGCTCAAGGAGATCCCCGACAAAGTACAATATGTGATTGTAAATGAGGCAGGCGCCTCTGTATACTCTGCCAGTAAATTGGCCACAGAGGAATTTCCAAAGTTTGACGTGGGCCAGAGGAGTGCTGCTTCTATTGCAAGGCGTCTGCAGGATCCCCTTGCAGAACTTGTAAAGATTGATCCTAAATCAATTGGCGTGGGCCAGTATCAGCATGATATGAATCAGAAAAAGCTGGGAGAATCTTTAAACGCGGTGGTAGAGGACTGTGTAAATAAAGTAGGGGTGGATTTAAATACTGCATCAGCTCCGCTGCTGTCTTATATTTCAGGAATCAGCTCTGCCATTGCTAAAAACATAGTTGGGTATAGGGAGGAAAATGGACGGTTCTCTGACAGGAAAGAATTGATGAAGGTGGCAAAGCTAGGCCCAAAGGCTTTTGAACAGTGCGCCGGTTTTATGCGTATTATGGAGGGAAAGAATCCCCTGGATGCTACGGGCGTGCATCCCGAATCCTATGAGGCGGCTGAAAGGCTTCTGGATAGGCAGGGATTTAAGCCGGAGGATATACACAAAGGCAAACTATTAGGATTATCTCTCACCATTAAAGACTATAAAAAACTGGCTCAGGAGTTAGGGATTGGCGAAATTACACTTAAAGATATTGTGAAAGAATTAGAAAAGCCGGCCCGTGATCCCCGGGATGAGATGCCAAGGCCGATTCTACGTACAGATGTACTCGATATGAAAGATTTACAGGAGGGTATGGTTCTAAAAGGAACCGTCCGCAACGTAATAGATTTTGGGGTTTTTGTAGATATTGGAGTGCACCAGGATGGACTTGTGCATATATCGCAAATAACTGACAGATATATTAAACATCCATTGGAAGCAGTCAGTGTTGGGGATATTGTAGATGTTAAGGTTATGAGTGTAGATTTAAAAAAGAAGAGGATTCAATTGACCATGCGGGGAATATAGGAGTTATAAGTATCTTGTCAGATAAAGGCTGCATGCCCTCGGAGTGTGAACGGAAAGCCGGTTTTTAGGCTATGCTTTGTTCCGAGGGATGCATCCTTTTTTCAAGGAATGTATTGAGGATGCTATGGCAGTTGCCGAGATTTGCTTAGAAACTGGCTATATGGCCAGAAGCAAGGCTGCCATGAAGAATAAGGAAAGGACAGGGAGGAGAGATATTATGGTTTATACGGTTACATTAAATCCGGCCTTGGATTATATAGTGGCGGTAACAGATTTTAAATTGGGCGTGACAAATAGGACAGAATCTGAGATGATGCTTCCAGGCGGAAAAGGACTGAATGTCTCTCAGGTACTTAATAACCTTGGGATTGAAAGTAAGGCTGTCGGGTATATTGGCGGAACTATCGGCCAAGAGATACGGAGAAGGGCAGAAAACCTGGGAATCGGGACAGACTTTATCGAACTTGAACAAGGAATGTCAAGAATCAATATAAAACTTAAGTCGGCTGAGGGGACTGAGATAAATGGACAGGGCCCCCAGGTTACGCAGATGGAAATCGAAAAGCTCTGCCAAAAATTGAATGAATTGTCTGAGGGGGATGTACTATTTTTATCTGGCAGTATCCCGCCTTCTGTTCCCAGTAATATTTATCTCCACATTATGGAGCAGTTGAGAAACAGGGGTATTCTGTTTATTGTGGATGCAGAAGGTGGGCTCCTGACAAGTACGCTGTCCTGCCATCCTTTTTTAATAAAGCCAAATCATCATGAATTAGAGGGGATCTTTCATGTGGAAATAAAGTCAAGGGAGGATGTGGTTCCCTATGCCAGAAAGTTACAGGAAATGGGGGCAGTGAATGTCCTTGTGTCTATGGGCGCCCAAGGGGCAGTGCTGGCAGCAGGGGATGGAAGTATCATAAAGGCTGGGGCTCCAAAGGGGAAGGCAGTGAATACGGTTGGCGCGGGGGATTCGATGGCGGCCGGATTTATGGCCGGATGGCTTAGTGAAAAAAATTATGAGCATGCTTTCTATATGGGGGTTGCCGCTGGAAGCGCCAGCGCATTTTCCGAGTATCTGGCTACAAAGGAGGAGATTTATAAAGAATATAGAAAATTGAGGGATAGAAAGAATGGCTGCTCCACTATGTAAAGAAATATTCGTAGATTACAATTAAGAAATGGATTAGAATTTTGGTTTTTAAGGCCTAATATTCACAGGGAGATGGATGGTAGTTACTGGACTGTTGTCCGTCTCCCTGCTATTTAGGCCGGATTACCCTTAGACTGGTATATTAAATATGCCGGACAGCAGACCTGAGTTTAGGGCCTAATATAGAGGCAATGGCAATTTTTATAATATCTCCTGGGAGATAGGGAACCACTCCAACTGTCAGGGCAGGGATAAAACCAATCTCCATCTGCCATGCCAGCCAGATGGTACCGAAAAAGTAACATACAGCTGCCCCGATAACCATACCCAGAATGGAAGGGAAAAGGCGGCCATGAAAATGTTCGATGAAAAATCCAGTGATAACGGCGAGAAACAAAAAACCTACCAGATATCCCCCCGTTGGCCCTGCAAGTTTTGCAAATCCACCTGAAAAGCCAGAAAAGATAGGGAGTCCCACAGCGCCGAGCAGCAGATAAATTATATAGCTTATGGTTCCTGATTTCATACCAAGTACAAAAACGCTGATATAGATGGCCAGATTTGTAAAAGTAAGTGGAACAGGACTAAACGGCAGCGGGATAGAGAAAGGGCCAAGTACACATATCACCGCGGTCATGACAGCAGTCAGTGTAAGTTTTTGGGTGGAGAAAAATGGTTTCTTGGAGGAGGAAGTATTTTCCATGGTTCAGAGTCCTTTCGTGTATTGTTAATTTGGATACTCTGTCAGTATAATAGAGAAAAAACAAATTGTCAACATAAAATGAATTTTGGTTTACAATTTGAGTATATATACTTGTTTTAGTTCTGGTTATATTTTGGAATACTATATTAGTCCTAGATCATGCAGTCCTTTAGTTATCCCCGCATTTTCCATGGTATCGGTAATATAATCTGGGGTTTTCACAAGTTCTGAGGAGGCTCCTTACATAGCCACTTTAGTATTTACGACCTCAAATATGGACAGATCTTTGTTGCTGTCCCTAAAACCACAGTATCTTTTTTAGCTATCCCCAGGACGGCACACATGACCCAGACAGCAAGGCCTTTGGAACAGCCTTTTGTCACAAATTCAATGTCATTGGGAATATAAGCGCGGCTTCTGCCAGTACATAAAAATACCGGATGGCCGTTGAAGATTAATGCCTGTATTGCTGGCCTTACATCAGGGGCAATGTCCTTCTTAATGTCCAATATTGTGCTGTCTGCATCAAAAAATACACACTTTTTCATTGTCTATGCTTATTTCAAATTTATTTCTTCTTAAGCAAAAACAGCCGGGCATAGTTTCTGCCCGGCTGAAGGCAGCCAGAAAGTATACTCTGCATCGGCAGGACTATGGAGCCATATCTCTTCAGTCTGATACAGGCCCCTCTCCTTTTATCTCTGACACAGGAAAAGAAAAACGAAATATGGTTCCCACCCCCAGGGCGCTTTCCGCAGAGATTTTCCCGCCATGGACTTCTACTATCCATTTTACCATAGATAACCCCAAACCTGAGTGTCCTTCAGAGGAACGGGCAGTATCGGCTCTGTAGAAGCGTTCCCAGATATGAGGAATATCTTCTGCCGATATCCCGATGCCATTATCTTTAACATAACCTGAAAGTATACCTTGGGAAATAGAAAGGCCTATATACACAGTGCCTCCGGGTTTGTTGTAGTACACTGCGTTAGACATCAGGTTGTCCAGCAAGCGTATATATAATGTTTCGTCCACCCATCCATAAATATCAGATACTATGTCCGTGTAGATTTCTATTTGTTTTTCCTGAGATAGAAGCCGGTGTTCCTCTATACATATTTGTGTCAGCTCACTAAGGTTCAGATATTCCTTTTCTGGTTTCTGGCGATTTTGTGCTGCACGTGATAAAAAAAGAAGCTGGGATATCATGGAGGATATTTCAGTGGATTTCTTTTGTAGCAGCAGAATTTTTTCACGCTGGCCTTCAGACAAAGATTGGTCATGAAGGAGATCCTCGCATTGGGCCAGTATGACGCTGACCGGGGTTCTAAGCTCATGAGACACATCGGAAGTAAATTGTTTCTCTCTGTTAAAGGAGTCTTCCAGCTGTGCAAGCATTTCATCAAAAGTCTGGGCCAGCTGATAAATTTCATCTCTTCCATGATTTTTGCCGGCGGAGAGCATAGTTCTTTTAGTCAGGTCTTCCCCCGCCTGAATCTGGCGGACAGTATCTGTAATTCTTTTTACAGGGAGGAGGGTCCTCCTTGTAAGCCGGTAAAGGATAATTACAGTGACAGCAGTTAAAAGTGGAAGCAGGATTAATGCGAACCTTCTTGTAATCTGAAAATTAGACTCAGCCTTTGTGACTGAAGTGATGCCTCGGATATAAACGGATTCAGATTCATCAGTTGTTAAATAGAGGTCATATACGTACCATTTAACCCCGCCCTGGCTCACAGTCTGCAGCATACCATCTTCAAAAGCCGGGGCAGAATCAAACCCATATGGAATTTTTCCAAAAAGAAAATCTGAGGCAGAACTGTACAAGGACAGGTATATGCTTTCCTCCAGGTCATAAAAATCTGAATCTACGTGCAGGCGCCCCTCCTTATAGCTAATATCTTCGACGCTGTCATGCACCTGTTTTTTCAGTGCCGTCTGTACGGAGAAAAGAACTTCCCGGCTGCTCAGTGAAAATAAAATTGCCAATGCTGTACAGGTCAGCAGAATCATGAAAAATGAGTACAGGCCAGTTAATTTTATTTTTAGTGATAATTTATTCATTCTTTTACCTTCAGTACATACCCCGATCCTCTCACGGTATGTATTAATTTAGTATCAAAACCTTCGTCTATCTTCCTGCGCAGATAGCGGATGTAGACGTCTATGACGTTAGAGCCTCCTGCATAGTCATAGTTCCAAAGATGCTGTTCCATTTTTTCTCTGGACAGCACCACGCCAGTATTTTGTATCATATATCTTAAAAGGGCAAATTCTTTTCCTGAGAGTGTTATTTCCTGTCCGCCCCGAAGTACCTTATGGGTATCTAAATGCACTTCTAAGTTGTCCAGACGGCAGCAGGCTGTGGGGATATCCTGGGGTTTTCTGAGCAGGACCCGTATGCGGGCCAGAAGCTCTTCGAAAGCAAATGGTTTTACAAGATAGTCGTTGGCCCCTGCGTCCAGACCCTGCACTCTGTCCTCAATCCCATCTCTGGCAGTGAGCATAAGGACAGGGGTAGTAAGACCCTGTTTCCGAATGTGCCTTAAAACTTCAAGGCCATCCATCAGGGGCATCATAATATCGAGTATAGCGGCATCGTATTCTGCACTTGCCAGATAATCTAAAGCCTCCTTCCCGTCAAAGCAAGAATCCACACTGTAGTGCTCTTCTTCCAGCCTGGACGTTATCAGGCGGTTTAAGTTTTTTTCGTCTTCTGCGATTAAGATTCTCATATGGCACCTCCCTGTACTTAAGTATAAGTCAAGGTAAAATAGTTGTAAATACTCTATATGCCTTGTTTTACTGCGTTTAAAGTATTTGGAAAATATAATAGAAAAATTGACAAAAGGTAATAAATGCTATAATTTGATACTAGAGTGTATATGATAACGCTGGGAAATTTATAGAGGGAAAAGCTGGATCTGTGCAGATCAATATTGTTACAGCTTCCATATAGGAGGAGATTTTGTGGGTAAGAGAGTATTTTTGATTGTATTGGATAGTTTTGGCATTGGATATGAGCCAGACGCAGATGTCTATGGTGATGTGGGGAGTAACACGTTAAATACTATTGCAAAATCTGATTACTTTAGAGTGCCTCAGATGCAGAAATTAGGTTTATTTAATATTGACCAGGTAGAATGTGGAGCGAAGATAGGACTGCCTTTGGGGGCGTATGGACGGCTAAGGGAAAAATCCAAGGGAAAAGATACCACTGCAGGGCACTGGGAAATTTCCGGAATCGTCTCTGATAAACCATTTCCAATATATCCAGCAGGATTCCCCAAAGAAATTTTATCAGAATTAACGAGGCAGACGGGCCGGGAGATTTTATGTAATTTGCCCTATTCGGGAACAGAAGTAATCAGAGATTATGGGAAAGAGCATATAGAAACAGGGAAGCTTATTGTCTATACATCAGCTGACAGTGTGTTCCAAATAGCTGCACATGAGGAGGTTGTACCTCTGGAAGATTTGTATGAGTATTGTAAAATAGCGAGAAGAATTTTAGTTGGAAAGCACAATGTAGGGCGCGTGATCGCCAGGCCTTTTAACGGGACTTATCCGGACTTTCACAGAACTGCAAATAGACATGATTTTGCACTGGCCCCTCCAAGGAAAACCATGCTGGATGTGCTCAAAGATAGTGGAAAGGATGTAATAAGTATAGGCAAAATATTTGATATTTTTGCGGGCCGGGGGATTACCAGCAGTAATCCCACAAAATGTAATGCTGAGGGGATAGATAAATTACTTGAAATACAGAATATAGATTTTCAGGGATTATGTTTTTTAAATCTTGTGGATTTTGATATGGTCTATGGACATAGAAATGATATTGACGGATATGCGCAGGCCGCTGCGGAGTTTGACATAGGCTTAACAAAATTTATGGGCAATATGGGGGACGGGGACATTGTGATGATTACGGCTGACCACGGGTGTGACCCGGGATTCCCAGGCACAGACCATACGAGAGAATATATTCCTTTTCTGGCATATGGAAAGATAGTCCGCGGGGGAATAAACCTGGGAACAAGAAATAGTTTTTCAGACATAGGCAAGACCATATTGGACATATTTGGACTTCCAAGTGAAATAGATGGGCACAGCTTCTGGGATGCCATTAAGCGCTGAAAAAGGTGGATGAAAAAAGGATAAAAAATACTTGTGCCGTAGAAGATAATGGGTTATAATAATTCCCAGAATAGAATGAATTCTTCGGGGTCGGGTGCAAGTCCCAACCGGCGGTATAGTCCGCGACCTGCTGCTTTTGGCAGTGGCTGAACTGGTGAAATTCCAGTACCGACAGTAAAGTCTGGATGAGAGAAGAAGTTTATGCCATGAGAATGTGTATTACGAGTCCCCGGATATTTCTGTCCGGGGATTTTTTCTGTCTTACAAATGGATCTTATAAGACGAAAAATGCCTTAACAGACAGGCTGAACCTTGTATGTGCCATGGCACAAGGGCAGTTTAATTTGGATGCGGTGTGATACATAGTCTCTTTACTGCTGACATGAAGCTCTGGAAGATGTTCTTTCTTTTCAATCCAAAATTTTAATCAAAGGAGAGAAGTAATTATGAGCACAGAAACACATGTAGTATCAAAATCACAGCCTAAGATGGGGATTCGGACAGTGGTGCAGATTGGAATGCTTTCAGCCATTGCTATAGTTTTGATGTTGTTTGAGATCCCCCTGCCCTTTGCGCCGGCCTTTTACGAGATTGATTTTAGTGAAGTTCCAGTTTTAATTGGCTGTTTTGTCATGGGGCCGTTGGCAGGCGCTGCTATAGAGCTTGTAAAGATTCTATTAAACCTTGTTATTAATGGGACGATTACAGCGGGAGTAGGAGAGACGGCTAATTTTTTAATAGGATGCGCACTCTGTGTTCCCGCAGGTATCATTTATAGAAGGAATAAAACAAGAAAAGGAGCAATTATAGGGATGGCAGCAGGCACAGTGGTTATGACAATCCTGGGCTGCCTGTTAAATGCTTATATATTGTTGCCAGTGTATGCGACAGCATTTGGTATGCCAATTGACTCACTTGTGGAGATGGGTACAGCGCTGAATAAAAATATTACAAGTTTGTCTACTTTTGTAATATTTGCGGTAGCTCCGTTTAATTTACTGAAAGGTGTGTTAGTATCTAGTATTGTATTTTTAATATATAAGAAAATAAGTCCTATCTTCAGGATGAGATAGAAGCATCCTGCTTTTAACTTTCAAATATTCAGTTTGGCAGCATGGCAGGATAGGCCCCAAGTTAGTCCAAAGCTTTTGGGGGGATTACAGTCCTAGCTGTGAATTCGAATGCTGTTATGATATAATAACGAGAGTTAAATAGTATAGGAGGAGAAACTATATGGGAGAAATGCGGAGAAAAGACCGTGAGATAGAAGCAAGGGAAGATCTATTGTATATCCTAAATGAGTGTAAGGTCATTCGTGTTGCAATGCACGATGGGGAGGAAATTTACCTTCTGCCTATGAATTTTGGATATACATATGAACAGGACAAACTTGTGTTTTACCTTCATGCAGCCCAGAAAGGAAAAAAGATAGATTTACTGCGGGAAAATCCCAGGGTTGCGTTTGAGATGGATTGCGGGCATGAGCTTATTGACGGGCAGACCGCATGCGAATATGGATTTAAGTTTGCCAGTATTGTAGGAAAGGGCAGGGCAGAACTGGTTGAAGAACTACAGGAAAAGATAAAAGCTCTTGAAATACTTATGAAATGCCAGACCGGGAAGGCATTTAAAATTAATGAAAAAATGGCATCGGCAGTTGCAGTCATCAAGATTATAGCTGTGGAATTTAGCGGAAAGAGCAGGCGTTAAATTGGGGACAGTCCCCTTTGCAAAAGGGACTGTCCCTTTTGCTATCCATTGTCAGAATATTGTTAAAATTTATAGAAGAATTGGCGCATATAAAGCTATATGCAAATTTTGTAGATGAGAAGTAAATTAAATGACGAAATAAAAAAGTTGACAAACCTAAATTTTTATATTAAAATGCACCTTGTAACAAAAACGTAATATCTGTAATATATTTGAAAAGAAGAGGATATAATTTATTACATTTATATTACGATTACGTGAATGTACCGCAATAAATCAGGAGGTAGAGGTAAATGTTACAAGGTAAAAAGTTCATAACGGTCTTGTCATCAGTGGCAGTGTGTACAGTCTTTACAGCAGGATTCACTACACAGGCTGCATCTGAAAGGCCACAGGCTGTAACAATTACTACTACAGATAAAAATGATAAAAGTACGATGCTGATTGAAACAATGACCATTATACCAGTTTCAGAGCAAAAAGAGATAAAACAGGCGGCTGAGAAAGCAAAAGCAGCCTATGATGAACAACAGAAAAAAATTGAGGAGGAAAAGAAGAGACAGGAAGAAGAGGCAAGAATAGCTGCCGAAGAGGCCCAAAGGGCGGAGGAGGAGGCACAGAGGATTGCTGAGGCTGAAGCAGCTGCAGCAGAAGAAGCACAAGTGCAGGAAACTACGACGTCCCCGGCGATGCAGGCTGGAGCTGGAGAGCAGGAGCTGCTGGCAGCCATTATTTTTTGTGAGGCAGGAAATCAGCCTTACGAAGGCCAGGTTGCTGTAGGCGCAGTGATTATGAACCGTGTGCGCAGTGGAGTATATCCCAACAGTATAGCGGAAGTAATCTACCAGTCAGGCCAGTTTGGCCCTGCGATGTCGGGGTGGCTGGATAGTGTGTTGGCAAGCGGCGGTTATACAGATACCGCAATGCAGGCGGCAGCTGATGCTTTGGCCGGAGTAAACCCAATTGGTGATTGTCTATATTTTGGGAATGGAGACTATGGAATTCAGATCGGAGATCATTTTTTCCATTAAATCATAAATGGGGTTCTATACAGCCATGGTAAGGGCATGAGTGACGGGAAGGTTTGTTGATGCTAGATATCTTTGGAGATAAATAAAATTTATCAGCAATTTGAAATTGTAAAGCAGCAGAGTGACAGGTGATTTGAGCACAAATCAATTATTGTACAGTAAAGGCGTGAAAGTAACCCTGGGCAGAGAACCCGGCCTTAGCGCATTGTACATCTGTCAGTCTGCTGCTTTGTTTATTCCCGCGGCAACGGGACAAGGGGACATGTTTATATGTCCGTCTGGCGTCTGCCGCGAGGGAGGGGGAATATCTCCATGCCTGCATCGCTGCCAGTTCCATGCCCCATATACTTGCATCAGGGTATTTGACCTGAAGAGCTGTCTGTAAATTGTGGGTAATATATATAAAAGCTAAAGCTTGATATCTAATTTAGAGAATGCGTCGGCAAATGTGTTGTTGACAGGCTCCTTTGCTTCCTTAGCCAGTTTTTTCATATAGTTACTGACATCCTTTTTGCTGGCGCCCCGGCCCTCCTTGCTGCGCCGCTCCTGGAAAGAGCTGAGCTTTTCCTTATGGCCGCAGGTGCAGACGAAGCGTTGTCCATCCCCTTTGCCTACCAGTTCCATTTTCTTGTGGCATATGGGGCAGCGGGCGTTGGTATGGCGGGAGACCATCTCCCTATGCCCGCACTCTCTGTCCTGGCACACAAGCAGCTTCCCATGTTTGCCGTTGACCTCCAGCATATATTTCCCACATTCTGGACATTTTGTGCGTGTTAGATTATCATGCCGGAATTTTCCGTCAGCAGCCTGGATCTCCTGAATCAAAGATTTAGTATAATTTTCTATTTCTTTGAGAAAGCGCTGGCTGGATTCCTGGCCGCGGGAAATGCCCTTCAGGCGGAGCTCCCAATCAGCAGTCAGTTCGGGACTTTTCAGCTCCTGGGGGACTAGTTTAAGCAGCTGTTTTCCTTTAGCGGTAATATAAATCTGGCTCCCATGTTTTTCCATAAGAAAACTATTAAATAATTTCTCTATAATATCTGCCCGGGTGGCCACTGTTCCCAAACCACCTGTTTCCCCCAATGTCTTTTCTAAGGTCTTATCTCTTTGGGACATATATTTTATAGGGTTTTCCATTGCAGCGATGAGAGTGCCTTCTGTAAAATAGGCGGGAGGTTTTGTTTTACCTTCGGTAAGGGACAAGTTGCTAACTGTGAGTCTATCACCCTTTTTTACAGTTGGAAGAGCCTGTTTCATAAAAGCTATATCCATATCTCCATGCTCTTCATCTGTCTCCCCGTATTCAGAATCATAAATTTCCCGCCATCCAGACAGTTTCATAATATTACCGCCGGCAGAAAATATTTCACTTCCAATCTGGCCTTTAATAAATGTCTCCTCATATTCACAAGGCGGCAGGAGAACGGCGATAAATCTTCGTACTACCATATCATATATTTTACGTTCATCAGAGGTCATATTGTTAAGCTGGACAAACTGTTCTGTAGGAATTATAGCATGGTGGTCAGTGACCTTCGAGTTATTTACAAAGGATTTGCTGGCTTTAACTGGATGCCTGCTGAGGCGGCCGGCCAGCTTGCTGTAGGGGCCTATTGCACAGGCGTTGAGCCTTTCCTTCAAGGTTGGTACAATATCTGTCGTAATAAAACGGGAGTCTGTGCGGGGATAGGTTAAAACCTTGTGGTTTTCATACAGGCGCTGCATGATATTCAGTGTCTCCTTTGCAGAAAAACCAAATTTTTGATTCGCTTCTCTCTGTAAGGCCGTCAGGTCATAGAGAGAAGGGGCGGTGGTTTTTTTGGTCTTTTTGCGCAGTTCCACAATATCCAGAGGACCTCTACAGTGTGCCATCCGGCTTTGGATTTTTTCCAGGTCAAATGTTCTGGATGAACCTGATTTTTCATCAACCCATGTAAATGTAATTCCTCCAGCTAATGCTTTCAGACCATAGTAGGTCTTGGGTTTAAAATTGTGTATTTCCTCTTCCCGGGCGGCAATCATAGAAAGAGTCGGTGTCTGGACGCGGCCGCAGGAAAGCTGTGCATTATATTTACAAGTAAGGGCGCGGGTTGCATTTATCCCTACAAGCCAATCAGACTGAGCTCTGGCAACGGCGGCATGGTATAAATTTTTGTAATCTTCCCCGGATTTAAGAGAGGCAAAACCGTCCTTGATGGCTTTGTCTGTGACAGAAGATATCCAGAGGCGTTTAAGTGGCTTTTGGTTGGATGCTTTATCCAGAATCCAGCGTGCTACAAGTTCCCCTTCCCGGCCTGCATCGGTGGCGATGATAATATCTGAGACATCCTTTCTATAAATTAGGCCTTTTATGGCATGGAATTGCTTGCTGGTCTGCTTTATGATATTAAGTTTCCATTCCTTTGGAAGTATGGGGAGAGAATTTATATCCCATGATTTATATTGCTCTCCATATTGTTCAGGGTCAGCTAATGTGACTAGGTGGCCTAACGCCCATGTAACAATATAGTTAGTTCCTTCTATATAAGATGTATTTCTGTTTGTACAGTGCAGGACACGTGCAATATCACGTGCAACAGATGGTTTTTCAGCAATTACAAGATGTTTCATAAAGTCTCCTATCTAATAAATGTTTTATATGGAATGGAACCCCTTTCCAATAATTTCACTTGTATTGGATATCAAAATAAATGCTTCCGGTTCGTTTTCCTTGATAAAATTACGCAGTTTGATGGCCTGGGGACGATTTAGGGCTGTAAATACAATGTATTTATCGTTTCCAGAAAAGGCGCCTTGGGCGGAACAGACTGTGGCGCTGCGGTGCAAGGTATTTACAATAAAGTCGCAGATTGGTTCTGGTGTGTCACATACTACATTAAAATATTTTGAAAGATTAAAGCTTTCTATAAAGGTGTCAATCATAAAGGAGCGGATTGCCAGTCCCAGGAAAGAGTAGAGCCCGGTTTTAATATCGAAAACAAAGCAGCCCGCTATTGTGATCAGGATGTCTGTGAGGAGTAGTGCGCGTCCTATGTCAAAGCTGGAATATTTTTTTAAGATCATGGCTATGATATCTGTGCCTCCGCTGGAGGAACCAATATTGAACAGCACCGCAGATCCAAGAGAGGGGAGGGCAATGGCGAAACAAAGTTCAAGCATGGGCTGATCTGTGAGGGGATGGGACATTGGATATATACGCTCCAGGACAGACAGGGTGATAGAAAGTAAAATACTGCAGTATGCAGTTTTGGCGGTGAATTTACGGCCTAATATAAGAAAGCCAATGAGCAGAAGTATCATATTCATGATAAATGTAAAGTCACTGGCGGACATGAGGCCTGTCTTAGCCACAAGGACTGCAAGGCCTGTTATGCCTCCGAAGGTAAAATTATTTGCAAATTTAAAATAGTATGTTCCCACAGCCATAATAAGAGTGCTGCCAGTCAATAATAAAAAATGTTTGAATTTACTTTTCATATTTATATTTTCCCCTCTTTAACACATGCTAAAATTGATGTTTTCTCAATTCTATCCGCATTGTAACGCTGGGAATCGTAAAAGTCAATGTATAGAGGCCAAAAACTAAAACGGCAAAAATA
This sequence comes from Luxibacter massiliensis, assembly GCF_900604355.1. NCBI lineage: Bacteria > Bacillati > Bacillota > Clostridia > Lachnospirales > Lachnospiraceae > Luxibacter > Luxibacter massiliensis. The sequence goes on from NZ_UWOE01000001.1 coordinate 432,096, forward strand.
AGAGTAAAAGAGGAAGAGTAGGGGAAATAGTATGGATTCCAAATACAAATGTGTATCATAATATTCTAATTGGTACATAATATGCTTCGTAAGGAGGAGTGATTCCATGTATGAATATTTACCGATACGAGATGTATACGCAAGAGAAATAATAGATTCCAGGGGAAATCCGACCATTGAGGTGGAGGTTCTTGTAGGAGAAGATACTGTAGGACGTGCAGCGGTACCTTCCGGGGCGTCCACAGGGATGTATGAGGCAGTAGAACTTCGCGATGGAGAGGAAAGATATGGAGGAAAAGGGGTAGAGCGTGCTGTCGAGCATGTCAATGATCAGCTGGCCCGGGCGGTGATTGGATTAAATGTGTTTGACCAGGCCGCGCTGGACCATATATTGATTAAGACTGATGGCAGTAAAAATAAAAAAAATCTTGGGGCAAATGCATTGCTTGGTGTGTCCATGGCAGCCGCAAAGGCAGCTGCAAACGCGCTGAAGGTTCCGCTGTACAGATATCTGGGAGGGGTGAATGCCCGGAAACTTCCTGTGCCGATGATGAATATTATGAATGGCGGAGCACACGCCGATAATACACTGGACATTCAGGAGTTTATGATTATGCCGGTAGGGGCGGAAAACTTTAAAGAAGGACTGCGAATATGTGCTGAAATATATCAGTCATTAAAAAAGCTGCTAAAAGAGAATGGATTAAATACAGCGGTGGGAGACGAAGGCGGATTTGCGCCAGACCTGCCGGATGCCAAGGAAGCTCTCCGGTTTTTAAAACAGGCGGTAGAAAAAGCAGGATATAAGATGGGAAAGGATATTGCGATAGCATTGGATATTGCCGCATCTGAGCTCTACAATAAGGATACTAAAAAATATGTATTCCCAGGTGAAAGCAAAATGCAGGGACAAAAAATCACCCGCTCGGCAGAAGAGCTAATAGAATATTATGAAGACCTGACACTGGAATTCCCCATCCGCTCTATAGAAGATCCTCTGGATGAAGAGGACTGGGATGGCTGGGAACTGATCACAACCCGGCTTGGAAGCGATATCCAGCTCGTAGGGGACGATTTATTTGTAACAAATGTAGACAGGCTCCAAAAAGGGATTGAGCATAATGTGGCCAATGCCATACTCGTAAAAGTAAACCAAATCGGGACACTTACAGAGGCAATAGAAGCAATAGAAATGGCACAGAAGGCAGGATACCAGGCTGTTATCTCACATAGGTCGGGAGAAACAGAAGATACTACAATTGCAGACATCGCAGTGGCATTTAATACCGGGCAGATTAAAACCGGTGCACCCTGCCGGACTGAGAGAGTGGCAAAATATAATCAGTTGCTGCGGATAGAAGAGCAGTTGAGGACGTAACCTTTTTAATTAGGCTACGTCCCTAATTAAAATCAGACCTGTACCTAAGTTCTATATATTTAGAAAGTTATTGCAAAATGTCCGCAACTGTGTTAAGATAACTGTGGTTTATACGCAGGAGGTGTAGATTGATGGATATTTTGAAAATTGTTTTGACGATTATATTTGTTATAGATTGTATTGCATTGTCTGCGATTATTCTTCTTCAGGAAGGAAAGTCAGCAGGGTTGGGGACGATTAGTGGGGCGGCTGACAGTTACTGGGGGCAGAACAAGGGACGTTCTATGGAAGGGGCTCTTGTGAAGTCCACGAAGTTTCTGGCTATTTTATTTTTGGTTTTGGCACTGGTTTTGAATCTGGGTGTATTTAACTAAGAGGATAAGATGATTGAACACTCTATACATTTATAGAGTGTTTTTTTCATATAGTGAAAAATTTTTGATATATGGATTTTTTTATGATATTGTAAAGAAGTTCTGTATGGAAAGCAGGTGGGGAGATGGAGCAGTCATTTGAGAGAAGAAAAAAGGTCATCTATGATTTTATGTGTGACGATTTATATGTACCAATGAAGATAAAGGAGATTGCCATTATTCTTCAGATACCGAGGGATCAGAGAGGGGAGCTGAAGGCAGTACTGGACTCCCTGGTAGAAGACGGCAAAATTTATGTATCAAAAAAGGGCAAGTACGCTAAGGGGCAGGCTGACAGGCTGACAGGAACTTTTCAGGCGAATGCCAGAGGTTTTGGGTTTGTTATTCAGGAGGACGCGGAAGACGTATTTATTTCTGACGAGAATATAAATGGTGCGTTCCAGGGGGATAAGGTGGAATTTATTGTCATAAAATCCACAGAGGGCAGGCATAAGGAGGGAAAGATCGTACGGATTTTATCACATGGCACAACAAAAGTAGTGGGATTGTATGAGAAGAGTAAAAATTTTGGTTTTGTGCGTCCTGACAATCAGCGTGTGCTCAATGATATTTATATTCCCTCAGGAAAGGAAAAAGGCGCCATAACAGGGCATAAAGTGGTTGTGGAACTGACATCCTATGGAAACCAGGACTCAAAGCCTGAAGGGAAAATAGTTGAAATTATAGGGCATGTCAATGATCCCGGCACAGATATTATGTCTATTGTGAAAGGCTATGACCTTCCGGTAGAATTTCCTGATAAAGTTATGAACCAGGCAGAGCGGGTGGGCAAGGAGGTTACCCAGGCTGATATGGAAGGCAGGCTGGATCTACGGAAATGGCAGATGGTAACTATTGACGGTGAGGATGCAAAAGATTTAGACGATGCAGTGTCCTTGACAAAAAAGAACGGAAGCTACTGCCTGGGCGTCCATATCGCAGATGTGGCAAATTATGTGCAGGAGCGAAGTGCGCTTGACAGAGAGGCATTGAAAAGAGGCACCAGTGTATATTTGGCAGACCGTGTAATCCCAATGCTTCCCCATAGCCTTTCGAATGGAATATGTTCTTTAAATGCTGGTGAGGACAGGCTGGCTTTGAGCTGCATTATGACAATAAACAGCAAAGGCGAGGTCATTGACCATGAAATTGCTGAGACAGTGATCCGTGTAGATGAGAGAATGAGCTATACAAATGTGTCCTTGATTCTCGATAAAGAAGATCCGGAGGAGAGGAGGCGCTGCCAGGAGTTTATTCCAATGCTTGAGCAGATGTCTGAGTTATCTGGCATACTGCGTGAGAATAGGCGGAGAAGGGGATCTATAGATTTTGATTTTCCAGAGACAAAAATAATCCTGGATAAAAAAGGGCATCCTGTTGATGTTATGTCATATGAGAGGAATACGGCTACTAAAATTATCGAGGATTTTATGTTGCTGGCAAATGAAACTGTGGCTGAGGAATATTACTGGCGTGAGCTTCCTTTCCTCTACCGTACCCATGAACAGCCGGATGAGGAAAAAATAAAAAAATTAAGTACATTCATCAATAATTTCGGTTATCATATACATGTAGGAAATAATGAAGTGAGGCCAAAGGAGGTACAGAAGTTGTTAGGGAAGGTGGAAGGCACACCAGAAGAGCCGCTAATCAGCCGCCTTGCCCTCCGTTCAATGAAACGGGCAAGATATACACCGGAAAACACAGGACACTTTGGCCTGGCTGCCAAGTATTATACTCATTTTACATCTCCTATAAGAAGATATCCAGATTTACAGATCCACCGTATTATCAAGGATAATATCAGAGGAAGGATGAATGCCGAAAGAATCAGCCATTATGAAAAAATTCTTCCCGAGACGGCCCTTAAGTCCAGCGACAGGGAGCGCTGTGCAGAGGAAGCGGAAAGGGAGACTATAAAACTGAAGAAGGTAGAATATATGCAGGGGCATATAGGGGATGAATACGAGGGAGTCATCTCAGGAATTACCAAATGGGGTGCGTACGTTGAACTCCCTAATACAATTGAAGGCTTAGTCCATGTGGCGAATATGCAGGATGACCATTATGAATATTGGGAGGAGCAATATGAATTAATCGGTGAACGCACAAGAAATGTATATAAACTTGGCCAGAAAGTCTGTATCCGTGTAATAGGAGCTGACCGGCTCCAAAGAACAATTGATTTTGCGTTTTGCGAAGATGTACGGGAGTATGATGACTGATAAATGTGGGTGGAAATTAAAAAATCTATCATATACATGCGGGCTAAATATGGCGGTCACTTTTAAGGGGATAGAACATTTAGGAAAGAGGAAAATGCTATGGCTAAAACAGAGGGCAAGCTGATTGCCAACAATAAGAAAGCATATCATGATTATTTTATTTTAGAGAAATATGAGGCCGGAATTGTACTTCACGGTACAGAGGTGAAATCACTGCGTATGGGAAAGTGCAGCATCAAAGAGGCGTTTATCAGGATTGAGAACAGTGAGATGTTTATTTATGGAATGCATATCAGTCCCTATGAGAAAGGAAATATTTTTAATAAGGACCCCCTCCGGGTACGGAAGCTGCTTTTGCATAAGAATGAAATTAATAAGATTTTTGGGAAAATGAAGGAGAAAGGAAATACGGTCGTCCCCCTGAAGATTTACTTCAGCGGAAGTCTTGTAAAAGTAGAAATAGGGCTTGCAAAAGGGAAGAAGCTATATGATAAGCGGGATGATATAGCCAAAAAGGATCAGAAGCGTGAAGCGCAGAGAGACTTTAAGGTAAGAAATCTGGGATAGGAGTATTAGTATGGGGCCAGTGAGGGTTAGAAAAATTGAAATAGGCGGGGGACTGCCGAAAATCTGTGCGCCAATAGCGGCCGCTAATGAATCAGAAATATTGAGGGCGGCGCAGGCTGTGAGCCTAAGCCATGCAGATATTGCCGAGTGGCGGGCAGACTGGTATGAGGATATTTTGGACTTAAAAAAAGCTAAAAGAATAATACAGAAGATACGATATATCTTAGGTGAACGGCCTCTTCTTTTTACCTTCCGCACTATGGGAGAGGGCGGAGAAAAGGATATCAGCCAGGAGGAGTACCAGGTAGTGAATGAAATGGCCGCAGAAACTGGCTGTGTGGATCTGCTGGATATAGAGGCATTTATGCCAGAAGGGAAAGGGAAAAAGACAGTACAGGCACTGGTGAAAATGGTGCAGGACAAGGGAGTAAAGGTGATTGCATCTAACCATGATTTTCAAAAAACCCCTGCCGAGGATGAAATTGTATTAAGACTGTGCAAAATGCAGGATATGGGGGCAGACATTGCCAAAATTGCGGTAATGCCCCAGAATCAGAGGGATGTGCTTACACTCTTATCGGCTACAGAGAGGATGTATTCGGCCTATGCCAAGATCCCGGTAATTACCATGTCTATGGACTCCCAGGGCATTGTCAGCCGACTCTGCGGGGAGATTTTTGGGTCCGCATTGACATTTGGGACAGTTGGCCAGGCATCGGCGCCAGGGCAGATACCTGCTGAGGATTTAAAAACATTTATAACGCTGCTGCATAAATATATGCAGGATTAGCATGTACATCTAAATTGCGGCTAAAAGCCTCTGTTTATTGGCAGGCGGACTGCGTCCGATAAGGTATACCCAAAGGGCATCCCATAAAGCAGGCCCCCAGAGGGGCGGGCGGACTGCGTCCGATAAGGTATATTTATATTCCAAGGGCATGTTTTACTTCCTGAATATTTTCTGTAAAGACCAGTCCGTCCATACCAAGCTGCCTGCCGGCAGCAATGTTCTCTTCTTTATCGTCGAGGAAAAAGCATTCTTCAGGCTTCAGGGAGTAAGCGGCAAATAAATATTTATATATATCTAATTCAGGCTTCATCATTTTAAGGGGGCCGGAGAATACAATACCATCAAATTCTTTCAATATTTTATAGTGATCGGATTGTTCTGCAAAATAGGAGGAGGCATTAGAGAGGAGATAGATAGAGTATCCCCTCTTTTTTAATTCATAGATAAAGTCCCATGTGCGGTAGATAGGTGTTAAAAGTCTGCACCAATCTCGGGAAAGCCTGTATATAGAAGGACGGAGCCTTTCCGGTACTTTTAAGGCAGCCGTGTCCATATAAGTATCATAATCGATAATACCTTTATCCAGGGAATCCCAGTCATAAAATACAGCTTCCTTTATAATAGGAAAATCTTCCGGCGCAGGACAGAATTTTTCAATTACCTGCTGTGCATCAAATTTAGCAAGAACGTTGCCAAAATCAAAAATAATATTTTTATATCTCATTATTCTTTTCCTTTCTACAATCAGGTTTAGGTTTTGATTACTGCTGCAATGGTCCATAAATAATTTATATCCTGCATATTTATTTTGTATTGCCCGGAGGTTCTTTTATTCCCACGGGCGACGAGCTATGCGCTCATGCTTACATGGCCAGTTGGTGGCTGCCGCAAGGGCCTACTATTCCGATGCCGGCATCGCTGCTAGTTTGATGCCCCACATGTCTGCATCGGATATTTGGCTTCCCGTATAACTTTAGATGGGAAATAAAATCTGTTGATGAATCCAATAAAAAACAGAGGATAAACCTCTGTTTCTCAGCAAATCAGGATATTTTAAATTGTGTTTACCCAATGCTCCTGCCCATCTGGACGCTCCCCCTGGCGGTATGCTGCAGCCAGGATTAAGAAATGTATTCCAATGGACCTGGCGGGAATCGAACCCGCGTCCAAAAGCCTATCCCATGTACTTCTACTATCATAGTCAGTTCTTATTCATTCCCTCCGCTGCACGGGAACTAACACCCCTGCAGGTTCAGTAGCTTCATATTACGCCTGCCGGCTCAAAGCTTTGCCGGTATCGTTTCCCGCATAGTCGGTGCCAGACTCTCAAAGTGCGGGTGCCCCGAGGCTGACATGCAGCAATTAGGCTGCAGCTAATTCGAAATTATCGTTAGCGTTTAATTTTAAGTTTGCGATTTGACGCATCTGCCTGCGGATAGCTTCTCCATCTTCAAGACCCCTGTCGAAACCAGTACAAGCCCGAAAATAAAAACAGCGGCTAAAGGCTAAATATTGCTGTGCTACTTTTCACCTTCTATAAACCGTATGATATATTTTATAGAAAAGGCTTCTTAAAGTCAAGGCATATAGAAAAGTTCATATATATTTAAGATTTTACACAGATTTTTCTAATATATACTGGTTTCTTTAGCAGATTTTTGTGATAATATATATTTAAGGTTCATATGGCCTTCATTAAGATTATGTATTTGAATTTTGAAAACAGGAGAAGAGAGGTTCCAATATGCCAACAACATACGCACATTATAGATTTGGGAAAGATGTTATCACTACGCTTCCGAAAAGAGTGGGGGCGGCTATAGAGAATAACAGAGAGTTATTTGACATTGGCCTCCATGGCCCAGATATTTTATTTTATTATAACCCACTTTCAAAAAATCCGGTGAACCAGCAGGGATATGAGATGCATGACAGGACAGGGGATGAGTTTTTCAGGCGTGCCGCCGAAATCATTAAGGCCGATGAGGATTCTGCGGCTGCAAGGGCATATATTTATGGATTTATATGTCATTTTGCACTGGACAGTGAGTGCCATAAATATATAGAGAAGATGATTCAGGTAAGTAAGCTGAGCCACGCTGAAATTGAGATGGAGTTTGACAGATACCTTTTGACAGAGGATCATATCAATCCCCTCACATATCTGGGTACAAGACATATCCACCCAACGATAGGTAATGCGGAGGTAATTGCCCCGTTTTTCCAGGATGTATCTGCTGAGATTATAAAAAAGAGTTTGGTTTCTATGATTATCTGCCATAGGCTGCTTCTCGCCCCTGGACAGGCTAAGAGGAAAGTTTTAGCAGCGGCCATGAAGGTCAGCAGAACGTACGACTCTATGTACGGCATGGTCATGAGTGAGCAGGCGAACCCACAGTGCCAGAAGTATTGTCTTTTGCTGAAGAAGCTGTATGCGGGTGCTGTGCCTCTGGCAGTAGATTTGATTATAAAATTTCAGAAAGTATTGTTTCAGGATGGGGAGCTTCCGGTACGCTTCCATGAGACTTTCGGCGCAGGTGAGAATTGGGAGGCGCTGCCCCTGTAGTATGAGCCTGGACAGGCTAAGAGGATCGTCTTTTTATTGAGGAATGGGATAAAGAAAAGGTTGTAAAAGATAGGGGAGGTTAAGTGGTGAAATTCAAGATGACGGAGCTGGAAAAGAAATGGGTACTTTATGATGTGGGGAACTCGGCATTTACCATGCTGGTAGCGACTATTTTTCCGATTTATTTTAATTACCTTGCAGATAATGCAGGAATATCATCCGTTGATTATTTGGCCTATTGGGGGTATGCCACGTCTATATGCACATTATTAGTTGCTATCTTGGGTCCTACACTTGGTGCAGTGGCAGATACAAAGAATTATAAAAAAGTAATCTTTTCCGTGTTTCTGGGGGTTGGGGTTGCAGGCTGTATCCTCCTGGGATTTCTCTCCTCCTGGATTTGGTTCCTTGGCGTGTTTATTTTGGCAAAGACAGGATATTCAGCCAGCTTGATTTTTTATGATGCCATGCTGACAGACGTAACAGAACCAGAGAGAATGGACGTGGTGTCTTCACAGGGATTTGCGTGGGGATATATCGGAAGCTGCATCCCCTTTGTAGCAAGTCTTGGAGTTGTGCTGGGGGCAGGAAGCCTGGGCATTCATATGCAGACTTCTATGGTAATTGCTTTTCTGATTACGGCAGCCTGGTGGCTGTTATCGGCAGTGCCGCTTCTAAAATCATACAGGCAGAAATATTTTGCTGAGACATCTGGACAGGTGGTTAAGAAAAGCTTTATACGTTTAGGGCATACACTTAAAGAGCTGATGAAGGAAAAGCATATTTTTATGTTCTTGATTGCCTTTTTCTTTTATATAGACGGGGTATATACAGTCATTGATATGGCAACTGCCTATGGGCAGGCGCTGGGACTGGATAGTACAGGACTTTTGCTGGCCCTGCTCCTCACACAGATTGTAGCATTCCCCTGTGTCCTTATTTTTAGCAGGCTGTCTAAAAGGGTTTCCTCTACGGCGATTATTACAATCTGTATTGCTGCATACCTGGGTATTGCACTTTACGCGTATGGATTGGACACACAGTTGGACTTTTGGATTCTGGCCGTACTGGTTGGGATGTTCCAGGGAACCATCCAGGCATTGTCCCGCTCTTATTTTGCCAGAATAATCCCTGCTGAAAAATCAGGGGAATACTTTGGGATCTATGATATCTGCGGCAAAGGGGCTTCTATTATAGGTACGGCCTTTGTATCTATACTCAGCCAGATTACGGGAAATGTCAACATCGGTGTAAGTGCCCTTTCGGTGATGTTCCTCATCGGACTTATTTTATTCAGAAGAGCTGTGAAGCTGGCAAACCAATGAGAAAATATAGTATGAAAGGAAGTGTGCTTTCATTACTATTTATGCTGTCATTTGAAAGGCAGCGGAATGGAGATTAGTATGAAGGATTTCGTGAAATTAGAGGGCATTACAAAGATTTATAAAATGGGTGAAGTTGAGATACGTGCTGTAGATGGGATTGATTTTGCCATAGATAAAGGTGAGTTTGTTGTGATAGTTGGGCCAAGCGGCGCGGGGAAAACCACTGTTTTAAATATACTTGGCGGAATGGACACGGCAACAGGCGGCAAGATTACCGTAGATGGAGCAAATATTACGGATTATAATGCCAGGCAGCTTACTGGCTACCGCAGGGATGATATTGGCTTTGTGTTTCAGTTTTATAATCTGGTCCCTAATTTAACTGCCCTTGAAAATGTTGAGCTGGCACTGCAGATCTGCAGGGAGCCACTAGATGCAAAAGAGGTACTGGAGGATGTGGGACTTGGGGATAGGCTGGATAATTTCCCGGCCCAGCTTTCCGGCGGGGAACAGCAGAGGGTGTCAATTGCCAGGGCCCTGGCCAAAAATCCTAAATTACTTCTCTGTGATGAACCCACAGGCGCCTTGGATTATAGCACAGGAAAGGCTATTTTAAAAATACTGCAGGATATGTGCCGGGAAAGAGGCATGACAGTAATTGTAATTACCCATAATTCTGCGCTCGCACCTATGGCGGACCGCCTGATCCGTATTAAAAATGGAAAGGTATCCTTTATGGAAAAGAATGAGAATCCGATGTCAATTGATAAAATTGAATGGTAGGTATGTGTATGGGCAGAAAAGCATTGAGAAAAGACTTTTATATGGAAATCCGCAGAAGCATGGGGCGGTTTCTATCCATATTTTTTATAGTTGCTATAGGTGTTGCATTTTTTTCGGGTATCCGTTCTGCAGAGCCGGATATGAGACTTTCGGGAGACCGGTATTTTGACCAGAGAAATTTAATGGACATCAAAGTAATCAGCACACTTGGACTTACGGAGGATGACCTGGAGGCCGTTGGCCAAGTGGAAGGTATTGAAAGGGCAGAGCCGGGATATTCTGTGGATGCCATGTGCAGGGTAGATGACAGTAAAGAGGTAGTACATATTTCCTCTCTCCTTCCCACAATGAACCAGGTGGATGTGGAAGAAGGGAGGATGCCAAAGGCAAAAAATGAATGCCTTGTAGATGTGGATTTTTTGGACTCCAATGGATATGAGGTTGGTGACCAGATTACCTTTATATCGGGGACAGAAGACGATATTTTTGATACGTTGAAGGTGGACACCTATACAATAACAGGCAGTGCCAGCAGTCCTTGTTACATTTCCTTTGGGCGGGGCAGCAGTACGATTGGGACAGGTACTGTGAGTGGTTTTGTGTATGTGCCTGAAGAGAGTTTTGATATGGATGTATATACTGAGATATATGCATCTGTCACAGGGGCCTCTGGCCTTACAGCTTTTACTGACGAATATGACAATAAGGTGGAAAAGGCCATAGATGCGGTGGAGAAAATCCAAGAGGAGCGTGAGGAAGCCAGGTACCAGGAAGTCGTAGGCGAGGCAAAAGAGAAGCTAAATGACGCTAAAGAAGAACTTGCAAAGGCGAAGAAGGAAGCAGGAGACGAATTAGATGATGCAAAGGCCCAGCTGGACGATGGAAGGGCCCAGCTGGATAATGGCCGGTCCGAGGTGGCAGATGGATTGGCGCAGATGGAAGACTCCAGAAGCCTGTTAAATCAAAAGCAGACAGAAATAGATCAGGCATATGAGGATCTGAATCAGCAGATTTCAGTCTTGAATGCTAAGATTGATGAACTAAACAAGACAAAAGAGCAGTATAATGCACTTGTTTCCAGCCAGATGGCGGATAAGATGACACTTCAGGCCATGTATGCCGGGATTCAGGAAGGGGAGGCCCAGATAGAGGCCGCACAGGCACAAGTAGAAGCTGCAAAGAATCAGCTGGCTGAGGGGCAGCTGCAGATCAACGATGGATGGACCCAGGTAGAACAGGGGGAGGCTGAACTGACAGCAGCACAGAATGAAATTGCTGTGAAGGAGCAGGAGCTAAACGATGCCCAGGCAAAGTATGATGAGGCGAAGGCAGAGGCGGACACTAAGATAGCAGATGGAGAAAAAAAGATCCAGGACGCCGAGGACGATATCAGTAAAATAGAACATGCCAAATGGTATGTTGAAGACAGGAGCACTTTGCCTGAATATACGGGATATGGTGAGAATGCCGACCGGATGAAAGCTATCGGCGAGGTTTTCCCTGTCTTATTTTTCCTTGTAGCGGCCCTTATCAGCCTGACTACTATGACTAGGATGGTGGAAGAGCAGAGGACACTTATAGGGACCTTTAAGGCGTTAGGTTATGAACGGCATTCCATTGCGGGAAAATATTTGGGATATGCCTTTTTGGCAACGGTCAGCGGCAGTGTTTTTGGGGTTTTGATTGGGGAGAAAATACTTCCGTATATTATTATTACAGCATATGGCATCATGTATCAGCATATGGATACCGTCCTTGTGCCATATAATATATATTATGCATTGGCTGCGTCTTTGGCGGCGCTTGCATGTACAATGGCCGCAACTATTTTTTCCTGTTTTAAGGAGCTCAGGGAGCAGGCTGCAGAGTTGATGCGGCCCCCCGCACCAAAACAAGGTAAGAGGGTAATAATAGAAAAGTTTCCTTTTATTTGGCGTAAACTAAGTTTTATCTGGAAAGCAACAGTGAGGAATCTTATCCGGTATAAAAAGCGGTTTTTTATGACAGTCTTTGGGATTGGCGGCTGTATGGCACTGCTTATGGTCGGGTTCGGACTGAAAGATTCTATTTTTGACATAGGTTTTCTTCAATATGAGGAGATTCAGCTCTATGATGGGAATGTAATCCTGGATGAGGACGCCACAGATGAGCAAAAACAAGAGACATATGACAGGCTGGCAGATGACAGCCGGGTTCTGGGGACAGCAAAGAATATGCTCCAGCAAATTGACATAAAAAATGGAAAGAATAAGAGGGAAGTTTATCTGAACGTTCCAGAAACCGTAAAGGACTTTGAAGATTTTATTGTCTTTCAGGACCGTATCACAAAGGAACAGTATACACTCGGCAATAGCGGCGCCATTTTGACAGAAAAGGCGGCGAAAATGCTGGATGTTAAAGTGGGTGACAGTATAACCGTCCAGGATGATATTAAAGGAGATATTCAAGTAAAGATTGTAGATATCTGCGAGAATTATATGGGGCACTATCTTTATATGTCCCCCCAGTTTTATAAGGAACTGTTTGGCCGGGAGCCGGATTATAATGCGGTTTACTATCAGATGAAGGAAGGCCAGGAGGACGGGCTTCAGCAGGTGGGTGAAGAAGTCCTGACAACAAAGGGCGCTCTGAGCATCAGCTATACAGATGATGTGGAAGAGCAGCTCAATGATATGCTGGGGAGCCTGAATATCGTTATTGTAGTTCTTGTCATTTCAGCAGGGATGCTTGCATTTGTGGTGTTGTACAATCTGAATAATATCAATATTACGGAACGGCAGCGTGAATTAGCTACATTAAAAGTGCTAGGTTTTTATGATAGCGAGGTATCCTCTTATGTATACCGTGAGAATATAATCCTGACTTTTGTAGGGGCTGCCGTGGGAATGGTTTTGGGAAGGATTCTGCATCAGTTTATTATTGTTACAGTGGAAATAGATTCAGCCATGTTTGGAAGAAATATTGATTTGAGCAGTTATGTATATAGTTTTCTTATCACAGTGGCTTTTTCATTATTTGTAAATGGAGTTATGTACTTTAAGCTGAAAAGAATTAATATGATTGAATCCTTAAAAAGTGTGGAGTAGGGGACATATAAGGCTTAGAGCAGGATGGCCCGGCGGCAGCCGGGCCAGTTTTGTGGATATTCACACAAAGGACATACTTACCTGATATGATACAAAAATAAGGTTAAAAGGCCCTTATAGACACTGAAAACCACAATTAAACAGAGTGGAAATAAATGTATGATGCTTATATTTTACAGAGACAGATTTTTAGCAGGCCTGTAAGGGCACGGGGAAGCAGATAGGAGATGGAAGTGATGGATAAGACAAAAGTTTTAGTTGTAGACGATGAGGGCAGAATGCGTAAACTGGTAAAGGATTTCCTGGCCAGAGAAGGGTATGTTGTCCTGGAAGCTGCAGATGGGATGGAAGCCATGGATTTATTTTATCAGGATAAAGATATTGCACTTGTTATCTTAGATGTTATGATGCCCAATATGGATGGATGGCAGGTATGCAGGGAGATCAGAGAGCATTCCAAAGTACCCATTATCATGTTGACGGCGCGTTCAGAGGAGCGGGATGAGCTGCAGGGGTTTGAACTTGGAGTCGATGAATATATATCAAAACCTTTTAGCCCGAAGATTCTAGTGGCCAGAGTGGAAGCCATACTGCGCAGGACGAGAGGGACTGAGGCGGGGGATGTGATAGATGCAGGCGGCATTATTATCGACAAGGCAGCACATATTGTGAAAATTGGGGAAAGTCCTATTGACTTAAGCTACAAAGAGTTTGAACTGCTGACGTATTTTGTGGAAAATCAGGGCATCGCCCTTTCCCGGGAAAAGATATTAAATAATGTATGGAATTACGATTATTTTGGGGACGCCCGGACAATTGATACCCATGTTAAAAAACTCAGAAGCAAACTGGGAGATAAAGGTGAGTATATAAAAACTATCTGGGGAATGGGTTATAAATTTGAGGCAGATGTATGAAGAATTCTATAAGACGTCAGATGATGGTTGTTTTTGTGGGATTGATTGTCTTTATACTTGTGCTGATGTTTATTGTTAATTCGGGGTTTCTTGAGCAGTATTATGCGATCCACAAGCAGGCAGACCTGACAAGTACATTTACATCCATAAATAAAGCTATTCAGTCATCTCAGATCGGCGAGGAGACAGTGATCAACAGACTGGAGCGGCAGCTGGAAAAGGCAAATATTTCGGCCATTGTCGTACAGACTGATGGGAGTATCATGTTTTCTACGGTGAGGGATGATGACAATCCCCTATATTTTAAACTGCTTTCGTATATATTTGACAAAAACCAGGATAATGGGAAAATGCTGAAAAGTACAGATTCTTATAAGATTTATAAGACGAAGGATTTTATGAATCAGACAGAGTATCTGGAAATGTGGGGAAATTTTTCAGACCAATCTATATTTGTGATGAGAAGTCCTCTGGAGAGTATCAGGGAAAGCGCCGGCCTTGCCAATAAATTTCTGGTTTATCTGGGGGTTTTGGCTGTTCTGCTTGGAGGGGTTCTTGTATGGTATTTTTCAAGGCGTATAACGGAACCTATTATGGAACTGGCGGCATTGTCCCAGCGAATGGCTGATTTGGACTTTGACGTAAAATATACAAGCGGCGGCAATAATGAAATTGGGATTTTGGGAAAAAATTTCAATATTATGTCGGGCAGGCTGGAGCAGACTATCTCCGAGCTGAAGAGTGCAAATAACCGCCTTAAAGAAGATATTGAGCAGAAGGAAAAAAGTGAAAACATGCGCAGTGAGTTCCTGGGAAATGTGTCCCATGAATTAAAAACTCCTATAGCCTTAATCCAGGGATATGCGGAAGGATTGAAAGAAGGAGTTAATGATGACCCTGAAAGCCGGGAATTTTACTGTGATGTGATTATTGATGAGGCAGTTAAAATGAACCAGATGGTCAAGAACCTGCTTATTTTGAACCAGTTAGAATTTGGTGCGCAGGAGCTGGATGTGGCGCGGTTTGATGTGGTCAGCCTTATAAGAGGAGTTCTGGCAAGCTGTGAGATCTTGATCCAACAAGCGGAGGCATCGGTCGATTTTATTGCGGATGAAGCCGTTTATGTTTGGGCAGATGAGTTTAAAACTGAACAGGTCATACGTAATTACCTGACCAATGCGATCCACCATGTGCAGAACGAGAAAAGAATAGAGATCCGGGTCATTTCCAACGGAGGCACGGTGAGGGTCACAGTATTTAACAGTGGCAGGCCAATACCGGAAGAAGATTTGGAGAAACTCTGGGATAAATTTTATAAAGTGGACAAAGCCCATACCCGTAAGTACGGGGGGAATGGCATTGGCTTGTCTATTGTGAAGGCCATTATGGAGTCTTTTCATCAGAAATACGGCGTAAATAACTTTGAAAATGGCGTGGCATTCTGGTTTGACCTGGATGCAGAGGCATCCGGCGAAAAATCTTGAAAAAAGGCAGAAAATGCAGTAAAATAGCTTGTATCAAGGCATACATCGTGCCAACTGGCAACAGTCGGTATTATGTATGCCTTATTGTATACCTAATACAGTGAATATAAATCAATAATCATATATATTTACTGGACGGATCCTGCCCGCCCCTTTGGTTTTATTTGCTGTACAAGAGGGCACAGTCCGGCCTATATTCAGGCTGGGCAAGGATGGGACTGGAAAATAGGAAGAAGGAGTTTGAATTATGATAGCAATTATTGATTATGATGCGGGCAACATTAGAAGTGTGGAAAAAGCTCTGCGCTTTCTGGGACAGGATGTTATGATAACCGGGGATCAGGAGCAGATACTGGCGGCAGACAAGGTGGTACTTCCCGGGGTAGGCGCCTTTGGCGACGCCATGGAGAATATACATAGGAGAGGGCTTTTTGAAGTTATACGCCGGGTGGCTTTAAGAGGGACGCCCTTTCTCGGGATCTGCCTGGGACTCCAGCTTCTTTTTGAGAGAAGTGACGAGGCTCCTGGTGTGGAAGGACTGGGAATCCTGGAGGGAGAAATCGTGAAAATACCAGAGATGGAGGGAATGAAAATACCGCATATGGGGTGGAATTCCCTGCATCTTGAAAATAACGGGCGGCTGTATCAGGGAATTGCCGAGCAGTCCCACGTTTATTTTGTGCATTCTTATTATCTAAGGGCCCGGGATGAGGGCATTGTGAAAGCTTCAACAGAGTATGGGGTGCATATCCACGCCTCAGTAGAAAAAGAGAATGTATTTGCGTGTCAGTTCCACCCAGAGAAGAGCAGTGGGACGGGACTGGCAATTTTGAAAAATTTTGTACAATTGAGTTAGGAGGGGCAGAGTATGTTTACAAAGAGAATTATTCCTTGCCTGGATGTACATGGGGGGAGAGTTGTCAAAGGGGTTAATTTTGTGAATCTCAGGGATGCGGGAGATCCAGTTGAAATTGCCAGGGCGTATGATAAAGCAGGTGCGGATGAGCTTGTATTCCTGGATATTACTGCATCTTCTGATGCCAGGGAGACTGTGGCGGATATGGTGCAAAAGGTTGCCCAATGTGTATTTATCCCATTTACTGTAGGAGGCGGGATTCGGACAGTGGAGGATTTCAGGGCACTTTTAAGGGCGGGGGCGGATAAAATATCTATTAATTCATCTGCAATTAATACGCCAGAGCTAATCTATGAAGCATCCAAGAAATTCGGAAGCCAGTGTGTGGTGGTTGCCATTGACGCCAGAAAACGGGAAGATGGCAGCGGGTGGAATATATATAAAAATGGCGGCCGCATTGATGTGGGGGCAGATGCCGTTGAATGGGCAAAGAAAGTGGAGAGCCTGGGGGCAGGTGAGATTTTACTGACGAGCATGGACTGTGATGGGACAAAGTCTGGATATGACCTGGAATTGACCCGTACTATAGCACAGGCGGTCTCCATACCTGTTATTGCTTCAGGCGGCGCAGGCAGGCTTGAGCATTTTAAGGAGGCCCTCACAGATGGACAGGCGGACGCGGCATTGGCAGCGTCTTTGTTCCACTATAAGGAGCTGGAAATCAGAGAGGTAAAGAGATACCTTCAAAGGGAAGGGGTATCCGTCCGGATTACAGAAGAAAATATAACAGAATAGGAGTAGATATCTATGGCAGGTATAAGTGGCGGCTGGTATGAGGCATTAAAGGACGAGTTTAAGAAACCTTATTATAAAAAATTATTTGAGACTGTTAATCAGGAGTATAGGACAAGGAAAATTTTCCCCCCTGCAAATGATATTTTTAATGCATTTCATCTGACTCCCCTTGATAAAGTCAAGGTGGTGATCTTAGGGCAGGATCCGTACCACAATAATGGGCAGGCACATGGACTCTGTTTTTCTGTGCAGAAGGGGGTTGAGGTGCCGCCGTCGCTGGTAAATATTTATCAGGAGCTTCATGATGACCTTGGCGTAAAAATACCAGACCATGGATGTCTGACCAAATGGGCCAGCCAAGGCGTCTTGATGCTCAATACTGTACTGACAGTTAGGGCGCATCAGGCCAATTCCCATCGTGATATTGGATGGGAACAATTTACTGATGCCGCAATCAAGGCATTGGACAGACAGGATCGCCCTATTGTATTTATTTTATGGGGCAGTCCGGCGCAGAGAAAGAAAGCCATGCTGCATAATCCCCAGCACTTGATATTGCAGGCGCCGCACCCCAGTCCTCTCTCGGCATTCCGGGGATTTTTCGGGAGCAGGCCTTTTAGCCAGACAAATAGGTTTCTTCAGGAGCATGGGGGAGAACCAGTGGATTGGGAGATCGAATAAAGTCTCCTGGCTATGCCATAAAATTAAGATTTTCTTAACAATTTATGCAGGAAAATATTTTGTTTTTGGAGGTATCATGTAAAGAAAATCTTGTGAAGAAGGAGGGGGCCGTGGAAAAGGTTATTGAGGTCAAGAATTTATACAAGCTGTACCGCGTAGGGGAGTCCGTGGTACGGGCACTGAACGGTGTGGATTTTACAGTATATGCCGGGGAATTCTGCGCGATTGTTGGAACCTCTGGTTCAGGTAAATCCACACTTTTAAATATGCTTGCCGGCCTGGAAAAGCCGACCAAAGGGGAGATTATTATCAGCGGCCAGCACATGGAGACACTGAATGAGGATGGACTAGTGAAGTTCAGACGTGAAAATGTGGGGTTCATTTTTCAGTCGTTCCATTTGATTGGGACATTAAATGCTGTTGAAAATGTAGCGCTGCCGCTTAGTTTCCGCGGTGAAGCGAGGACGAGCAGGATGAAGAAAGCAGATAAAATGCTGGATCTGGTAAATCTTAAGAAGCATAAAAAGCATCTGCCTAACCAGATGTCAGGAGGCCAGCAGCAGAGAGTGGGGGTGGCCAGGGCCCTTGTTGTAAATCCTAAAATTATATTTGCAGATGAGCCTACCGGGAATCTGGATTCCCATACATCCGAAGAGGTTATGAGGCTGATGCAGGAAGTGGTACGCCAACAGAAGAAAACCCTTGTTATGGTAACCCATGATGATCATTTGGCGGCCTATGCTGACAGGGTATTTCACATTATAGACGGAGAAATAGTCAAAATCGAGGATAACCGGAAAAAGAGGGAGGAAAAGGAACATGAAACCATTTAGGAGCATAATGAAAACAGCCGTGGGCCTTGCCATGGCAGCGGCCCTCATATTGCCTACAGCAGTCCGGGCCGAAGAATCAAGGCCTATACCTGCAATCTCCATTTCTGTAGGAAAAGGACAGTCAACACCTGAATATGAAGCGGGACAGACAGAACAGGCTCTGGAGCTGAACCTGGAGAACCAGGGAAGCGCAGATGCAAAGAATGTGAAAGTAACGCCAATTCTGGACAACGCAGATACATGGCCATTTGACATTGCTAATATGAACAATGAATGCCAGGTTGGGGATATCCCTGCAGGGCAGAATGTTTCTGCAAAATGGGAGGGACTGGCTGTGCGTTCCGATGTGGAGACTAAATCCTACAGGCTTTCATTTCAAATAACATGGGATGATGGGGCCAATCAATATGAGACTAGCAAGTATGTCTTTGTTAAGACGAAAGCTAAACCACAGGAGCAAGAGACAGAGCCGGAACAGACGCCAGCGCCGGATGATACTTCCCAGCCGGAACAAGCATCCGGGGAAGAAGAACTTATGATGGCTGGGGGTGAGATTTTAAACAGTGACCCGGTCATCACAGGCGGAGGGGGAGAGACGGCAGATAGCGGAAATCATCCTGTCCCCAGAGTGATTGTAACAGGATTTAGCACAGACCCACAGGCTGTGAATGCTGGCAGTGATTTTACATTGATTGTACATCTGAAAAACACATCTGCCAGGACGGCTGTATCTAATATGCTTTTTGATCTTCAGGCGCCTTCCTCAGGCACGGAGGCGGCTGCAGAGGCGCCGGCATTTTTGCCGTCATCGGGTTCCAGCTCTATTTATTTGGACAGCATACCGGCTGGAGAGACAAGGGATATTTCCATTGCCCTTAATGCCAGGGCTGACCTGGTTCAAAAGCCGTACAGTATAGCAATGTCTATGAAGTATGAGGACGCCAGTGCGACTCAATACGAAAGTTCCTCCAGCCTGGCAATTCCGGTCAAGCAGGCGGCCAGATTCGAGTTCAGCGATCTGGAGATCGCGCCGGAGACAATTGCAGTGGGCGAGGAGGCGAACATTACATGCAGCCTTTATAATACAGGACGTATTAAATTGTACAATGTCAAGGCAAAGTTCCAGGGGGATGGCATCGACTCTAAAGAAGTATTCGTTGGAAATGTTGACTCGGGGGCCACAGGCTCCATTGATGGAATTGTTACGGCTACGAAAGAGATGTCTGGAGACAAGAAGTGTAAGATGGTTGTTTCCTATGAGGATGAAGCTGGCAAGACATCCACAGTGGAGAAAGAATTTGCACTGGAGATTACACCGGAACAGACTCCTGTGGACATGTCCCAAATCGCAGAGATGCCTGAGGAGAAAGGATTTCCTGTCTTGCCTGCCATAATTGGCGCAGTAATCCTGGCGGCGGCAATTATAATTGTCATAATTATCAGAAGAAGAAAGAAAAAGCTGAAGTCTGTAGAAGAGGAGGACTTGTTGGATGAGGTGGATCGATTTACTGAGGATGAGTAGCGGCAACCTCAGACGCAGAAAATTGCGGACGTTCCTGACCATCCTGGGCGTAATAATTGGAACTGCATCCATTGTAGTCATGATATCACTGGGACTTGGAATGCAGCAGTCCATGTACCGAGAGATTGAGCAGTCAGGGGGGATGACCAGCCTGACTGTTATCGGGAAGCAGACAGAAGGGGGCATGTATAGCTCTTATGGAGGGGATCAGGAGGAAGCAGATAAGTATATTACGGATGATGTGCTTAAGCAGCTGGCTTCACTGGATCATGTTAAAAGCGCCTACCCTGTGCTGGATGTCAGTGCAGTGGCCCTGAAGGGTAAATATATCGGTTATCTGCAGGTTAGGGGGATGACCCAGGAGGCTCTGAAAGAACAGAACATAAAACTGGCGGCTGGGGGAAGGCTGCCAGATCCTGACAGTCCCAACCTGGAGCTTGTGTTTGGCAATGGGGTGATACAGTCATTCTATGAAAAGACGACAGGCAAGGGGTACTGGGAAACAGGAGTTCTGCCTGACATAGATATGGCCAACGACCAAATGTTTTTGATATTAGACCAGGATGGATATTTTCAGAGCCAGGAAAATACTATAGGACAGTCAGATACTGACGGGAATGGAACAAAAGGGCAGACGGCAAATCAGCCTCCTAAGAAGTATGTGGTCAGTGCCAGCGGTGTTGTAGAAGGTGATGTGGATTCCTACAATGCCAATTATTATTATGTGTACTGTGATATCAATAAGCTGCAGGATATGCTAAAAAAGGAGTTCAAAGGAAGAGTAATACCCGGACAACCCAGTACAAAATCTGGTAAACCCTACAGGCAGTTTGTCTATACATCAGCGTCAGTCCAGGCAGAGAATATAGATGATGTGGATACATTATCGGCAGAAATCAGGAATATGGGATTCCAGGTAACGACAAATGCGGAATATATGGAGAGCATGAAGAAACAGTTTGCCATGATACAGGCAGTTCTGGGGGGGATTGGTGCAGTATCACTCTTTGTTGCGGCCATAGGGATTACAAATACAATGATGATGTCTATTTATGAAAGGACGAAAGAAATAGGAGTTATAAAAGTTCTGGGCTGCAGCCTGAAAAATATTAAACAGATGTTTCTTATGGAAGCTGCATTTATTGGATTTATTGGGGGAGTCTTAGGAAATATACTCAGTTTTTTGATGTCCTTTGCCATAAATATATTGACAGGGAATGGCAGTGCCATGGGGTTAGATGGAAATATTTCTTATATACCAGTGTGGCTTGTCCTTGCCTCAATGGCCTTTGCCGTTTTTGTAGGCATGGCGGCAGGGTATTTTCCCGCGCTCAGGGCGATGAAACTGAGTCCCCTTGCGGCAATCAGGAACGATTAGTCTGAGTCTTCTTCAATAATGTGTATCTCCAGATAATCAAAATCAATGGAGTCTACAAAATTGTCCTGATAGAATCTGGCTTTGGCATGCTTTTTGAAATCAGCGATTGTAGAGTCAAGCCATATAGGTTTGCTTAAATCAAAGTCATAACATATGGCATCTAATGCATTGAATATTTTATGGGTACGTGTATCTTTGGTGTTATCGCAGATAACCGTATCCCGAATCATTTTATTGTCCTTAAATTCTTTGCCCCATAGACGAAACATGGCCCAACCTCTTTTTCTTTAGAATAATTTTTAGTATAGCATTCCCAGAAAGAGATGTAAATGTCCATATTTTAGAAAATTTTTGTTTATTTTTCGGCAGAGATGGTTTATAGTTGTATAAAAGCAGAGATGTAAGAAATACTTTTATTGAAATCTTCACTGCAATTTTGAAAAGGAGGAAGCTTATCATGAAGAAATATGTATGTGAGCCATGCGGATATGTATATGATCCGGAAGTAGGCGATCCTGATAATGGGATTGCACCAGGGACAGCATTTGAAGATCTTCCGGAGGATTGGGTATGCCCTATCTGCGGGATGGGAAAAGAAGCTTTTGTTGAGGAATAACAGGATTGGAAAAGATACACCTTGCGGGGATTTGTCCGGCAAGGTGTTTTTCTTTTACTGCCCCAAGAATCCCCCAGGATGATGACATTTCAGACAAGATGTGGTAGAATAAGCGGACATGAAGAGGCGGGAGCGCTAAAGGGATTTAGGGCGCTGGCAGGAGATTACTTTGCACAGGAGAGGGAATCATGAAGAAATTGTTGGACCGGATATTTATCGATGGATTATCAGGGATGGCCCAGGGACTTTTTGCGACCTTAATCATAGGGACGATTATCCAGCAGATTGGTACATTTATGGGAGGTACCACTGGGAACATTGTATTTGTAATAGGCAAGGTGGCGGCGGCTATGACGGGGGCAGGCATAGGGGCAGGAGTTGCCCGCAGGTTTGAAGGCAGCCAGCTGGTTGTAGTATCCGCAGCCACAGCAGGCATGGTGGGCGCATTTGCTGCTAAGATACTGGCAGGAGAGGTCCTGCAGGATGGAACCATTATATTTGCAGGCCCAGGTGAACCCTTAGGGGCCTTTGTCGCCTCCTACATAGCAATTGAGTTTGGCCTGCTGATTTCTGGAAAAACAAAGATGGATATTATATTGACCCCTCTTGTTTCCATTGGAACTGGGGCGGCGGCAGGGATATTTGTGGGACCTCCCATTTCCCAGTTTATGAATTGGCTGGGTTCTCTGATTAATTGGGGGACGGAGCAGCAGCCCTTTCTTATGGGGATTGTAGTATCAGTCCTGATGGGGATGGTTTTGACTTTACCCATCAGCTCCGCAGCTCTTGGTATTATTTTGAATCTTTCGGGGTTGGCAGCTGGAGCTGCGACCATAGGCTGCTGCTGTAATATGGTAGGTTTTGCAGTGGCCAGTTTCCGTGAAAATAAAATTGGAGGCCTTCTTGCCCAGGGAATTGGTACATCTATGCTGCAGGTACCTAATATTGTGCGTAAACCAGTTATCTGGATTCCGGCTATATTATCCAGTGCTGTACTGGGCCCTGTAGGGACCATGCTTCTGCATATGACGGGAAATGCCACAGGATCAGGCATGGGCACGGCGGGACTGGTAGGGCCCATTATGACATGGCAGGTGATGGTACAGGCGGAGCCTCATATGGTAGTATTGGCCAAGATTCTTGTTATACAGATATTTTTGCCGGCAGTTCTGGCATTCGGGATTTCTGAATTTATGAGGAAGAGAAAGTGGATTAAATATGGCGATATGAGGCTGGATTTATAGGCCTTCATAGGCCGCTTATACTTAAAACGCCAGGGGGAGGATTAGAGAAGGGGATTTCTAAAAAAACCATGAACTGGCTGACATCTGACTTAAGCTGTGATATAATATCGGTGATTGGGAAAGGGGGAGTTTCCGAATTGAGAGGAGAGCTACAGATGCATGATGCTATCGAGAATTACGAGGATGTGGATAGCTGGAAGACAGTTATTTTCTTATATAATGCAGCTTTAAAAGAGGTTGGGACAAAGCTTGAAATTTTGAATGATGAGTTCCAGCATGTACATAAGTATAATCCAATCGAACATATCAAGACACGTATCAAGACACCGGAGAGTATAGTAAAGAAACTCAAAAGATATGGGCATGAGACATCCATTAAGAACATGGTAAAGTATATCAATGATATCGCCGGGGTCAGGCTTATTTGTTCGTTTACTTCAGACATTTACCGTCTGGCTGAGATGATCGGCAACCAGAGTGACTTGAAGGTGATCTCGATTAAAGACTACATCCGCAATCCTAAAGACAGCGGTTATAAAAGTTACCACATGCTGGTATCTGTTCCCATTTTTCTGTCTGACAGCGTAGTGAACACTAAAGTAGAGATACAGATCCGGACCATAGCCATGGATTTCTGGGCAAGCCTTGAGCATAAGATTTATTATAAGTTCGAGGGGAATGCACCGGATTATATCAGCAGGGAGTTACGGGAATGCGCACAGATGGTCGCAGAGTTAGATGATAAGATGCTGTCCCTGAATGATGCTATCCAGGCATGTCTGGAAAATGCCGCCTCATCAGGAACTGACAGTGATAAACTAGAAGAAATTGTAGAAAATGTGATAGGCAGCAAGAAGGCGCAGCGGGGGATGCATTTTTTAGGTCAAAAATAAAGAAATAGCTATAATCAGGATTTTGAACCTCTCTGCAGGAATCAGCGTTTAGCGGCATTGATTCCTGAAGAGAGGTTTTATTATTCTTTATATAGGGTATGCCCAGACATAGAGGGTTCGCAGTACTAATAGTAATCCCGGTATTCACTGGGAGTCATATGGACAGACTTTTCAAATGCCCTTAAAAAAGTCAACGTAGTTTTGAAGCCAACCTGGCCTGCAATGGATGTGATGGACAGCTTGGAATAGGCTAACAGTTCTTTCGCCTTATTAACCCGAAATTCATTGACATACTGATGGATGGTTGTCCCCATCTGCTGCTTGAATAGTTTACAGAAATAATATTTTGAAAATCCTATCTTATTACAAATCTTATCAATACTGAGGTCATCTTTATAATTTTGAGAAATGTATTTTAATACAGTATTTACTTCATTTTCCTGTGCAGGCGTCAGTTCTTTAATCCGATTGATATCATATGTAAGGTCGTATAACGAAGTAAAAATGGAATAAATCAGCTGGGACATGTGTAGATATTCCCAGGTCTCATTCTTCTTTTCTGCCCTGCCGCAGGCTATATCATATAAATCCATGAAAGAATCTAACACATTTGTGAAAGGATTGCTGAGGATAATATTGTTCTGGGTCCTTATTAGATTGTAGAACAATTTTGCATGGCTGCCGGAGATAATAAAATAATAAAAGCGCCATTCCCTGGTGACTCTGGTAAATGTCAGCACTGTATTGCAGGCTGTTGTGACAACAGAGTCTGGCTGTATATATTGGGTCTGCTGAGTTTTGCTATATCTTGCGGTCCCCTCAATTGTATATAGGAGAAGATATTCATTATAACTATTTTGCTTTCCCTGGATAAATTTGCGTTCCTGGCAGTAACCGCATTCTTTTACAACAAAGGGGAAAGATTCACCCAGGGATTTGGACGGTAAAGCAGCAGTCCGGTATTCTCCTGGGTAAGTTCTTTTTGGTGTCTGCATGGCGAGGCTCCTTAATATCGTAAAGTTGAATAAAAGGGAAATAAAATGTAGAAAGTTGTCTGTCTATATTGACAGCTTCTATTTTCCATATTTTATTGAGAAAATCACATAAAAGTAACAAAAAAATTATAGCATGAACTTCAAAAAATGACAAATTGGTAAAAATAACAAAAAAAGATAACGAAATAACAATTTTTGATATTGAATGATGAAAAAAAGAAGAGATATATTTATGGCAAGGACAGGTTGGTTCACAAGACAAAACAGAATCAAAAAGGAGAAAGGGGAAACAGCAAGATGAGTGAATATATCTTGGAGCTGAAAGATGTGGTGAAAACCTTCGGCGGCGTGACTGCCCTGGATGGTGTACATTTTCAGTTGAAAAGAGGTGAGATTCACGCCCTGATGGGCGAGAATGGGGCCGGTAAGTCAACTTTCATAAAAGTAATCACAGGCGTGCACCAGCCGGACAGCGGCATGATGCTGCTGGAAAGTGAGAAGGTGACACTGCGTTCAACGGAAGATTCTGCAAAGTTGGGAATCGCAGCAATTTATCAGCATGTTACGGCATTTCCTGATTTATCTGTGACAGAGAATATTTTTATGGGACAGGAAATAAAAAATAAGCTGGGGATTTATAACTGGAAATTGATGACAAAGCGTGCAAAGGAACTGATTGAACCTCTTAGTAAAAATATTGATGTCACCAAACCAATGAGCACACTTTCTGTTGCACAGCAGCAGTTGGTGGAGATTGCCAAGGCCTTATCCAGAGATGCCAGGATTTTGATTATGGATGAACCCACAGCATCCCTCTCACGAAGGGAATGCGAGGAGCTGTATCAGATTACAGAACGCCTTCGGGATGAAGGGGTTTCTATTATCTTCATCACACATAAATTTGAAGATATGTACCGCCTGGCTACCCGGGTCACAGTGTTCCGGGATTCTAAATACATAGGTGCGTGGGACGTGGATAAGATTTCTAACCAGAAGCTGATTGCGGCCATGGTAGGACGTGAGCTCACCCAGATGTATCCGCAGAAAACTGCGGAAATTGGCGATGTTGTTATGAAAGTCAATCATATTTCCAAGGAAGGTTATTTTAAAGAAGTTTCCTTTGACGTCAGAAGGGGTGAAATTCTGGCCCTGACAGGACTAGTTGGGGCAGGGCGTACGGAAGTCTGCCAGAATATATTTGGTATTATGACTCCGGACAGCGGCTCCATAGAGTTAGAGGGAAAGACAGTAAAGATTCACAGTCCTATTGATGCCCTGAAGCTGGGCATCGGCCTGCTTCCAGAGGACAGGCAGACCCAGGGACTGATTAATGAGCTTCCCATTTATCAGAATGTGTCATCGGCAGATATGGGGAAATTTGTGAAAGGGGGAAGGCTGGATGTAGGCGCTGAGGAGAAAAAGGCCATTGAGCTATGCCAGAAAATCCAGCTGAAGGCAAAGGATATCAGCGCCCCTCCATCTTCTCTTTCAGGCGGGAACCAGCAGAAGGTAGTATTTGCGAAACTTTTGAACTGTGACTTGAAAGTTCTGATTTTAGACGAGCCTACAAAAGGTATTGATGTAGGCGCCAAATACTCGATATATGAAATTATGAATGAGCTGACGGCTAACGGTTATGCAATCATCATGGTATCCTCTGAGATGCCGGAAGTCCTCGGCATGGCAGACCGAATCGTTGTCATGAGAAATGGGCGTGTGGCCGGGCAATTTGATGTGGAAGGGACGACACAGGAAATGATTCTGGAAGCATCTCTAAAGCAGGATGATGGGAGGGAGAGTTGAAAATGGGTTCAACAGGAAAAAATAAATCACCAGTTTCTAAGATAGCGGAGAACAGAAATTTTGGCCTGGTTCTAGGCCTGATCGTCCTTCTGGCTATTGCGGCAGTTATTACTCCATCTATGTATTCGCTGAATTCTATTTTGAACATGCTGCAAAACAATGCAGTATATGGACTGCTTGCGATCGGTGAAATGATGGTAATTATTACTGCAGGTATTGATATTTCAATTGGGGCCACACTGTCGCTGACGGGGGTTGTATGCTGCCGCCTGATGGCCGAAAATCCGGATGTCCCGGGAATCCTATGGCTTTTACTTGCCCTGCTGATTGGCGCGCTGTGCGGTGCCTTTAACGGACTTTTAGTAGGATATTTTAAGATGGTCCCCATGATTGCAACATTGGGCACAATGTATATTTTCCGTGGATTTTCTTTCTTGTTCAGCGGCGGGCAGTGGTGGTTTCCGCATCAGTTTACAGAGGGGTACCAGGCATTTGCCACTAAGAAGATATTGGGGATCCCATCTATACTTTGGATTCTGATTATTGTGTTTGCACTGGCCATCTTATTCCTTGGTTATACAGCCAGGGGAAGAAGAATTTATGCAATCGGGACAAACCGGGAGTCCTCCCAGGTAGCAGGTATCAAGGAAGAGCGTGTGGTATTCCTTGCAATGACGCTCTGCGGAATGCTTGCGGGCCTTTCAGGCATGCTCTATACAGCAAATTATGCAACCTGTAGTTATAGCATTGGTGATTCATATGAGCTGACTGCCATCGCGATCTGTATTCTCGGAGGAGTCAGCATCACTGGAGGAAAAGGGAAGGTTGACGGTGTAATTATTGGTTTCCTTATGATGGCGGTTATTACATATTTTATCAGCCTGCTTCCCGGCCTGAGCGTATGGTCAGATGCAATTCAGGGGGCAATCATTATTGCGGCGGTTGCACTTAACATATTTACGGAACGCTCTGCTGAAAAGAGAGCACTGAAAGAAAGGAGTGCTTTAATCTGATGAGTGGTGAAAAGAATACAAATACAGCGCCTGTAAGAGATTTGACGGTAAAACAGGGATTTAAATTATCCAAATTTTTAGTGAGCTGGGAAATGGTTCTGCTGTATATTTTAATTTTAATAAATTTGGTGCTGATGGCCAGCAGGACGAACCTTTATTTCTCACAGGGGACAATCCAGGCGATTATCCAGTCAGGTATGGATGTGTGCCCACTTGTGCTTGGGATGATACTGATATTGATGCTCGGGGATATTGATGTATCTGTGGCAGCGACTATGATATTTGCATCCATGGCAACAGGACTTTGCTGCCAGGCGGGACTTCCGGCTTTTGTGGGCGTGATTGCAGGAATTGCAGCAGGGGCATTGTGCGGTGCATTTAATGGGTTTTTTGTGGCATATGTAGGGATGCCTGCAGTCATTGTGACCATTGCTACATCGATGTTATTTAGGGGGATTGTTAAAATAATTCTGGACGTAAATGTGCTGAAACAGTTTCCTTCATTTTATACAGTGATTGCATGGACAAATATAGCAGGCATTCCATTGGCATTGCTTCTTTTTCTGGTAATGGGAGCAGGGTTTGTATTCCTTCTCCATAAATCCAAATTCGGGCGCCAGCTGTATATTATCGGTAATAATTCCACATGTGCGGAGTATTCTGGAATTGATGTGAGGAAAACAAAATTAATGGTGTTTGTCATTATGGGGATTATGTGCGGGATTGCCTCTATCTTTTTCGTGGGGCGGATGGGCGGCAGCGTATCTTCCACCATGGGCACAGGATATGAGATGACTGCAATTGCAATTTGTGTATTGGGCGGGGTATCTACTAACGGCGGTAAAGGGAAAGTATATGGGCCGATCATTGCTACACTGATTATGGCATTTCTGACTTACACCCTGGGCCTGCTGGAAGTAGATGCAAACTCAAGAAAAATTGTAACTGGCTTTATTCTGATTATTGCAGTATTGATTCCGAATGTGAACAGGCAGCTTATAGCAAATTTAAAATTGAAATTTGTATATAAAGGCAATAAGAATGTTGAGGCACTTAACAACAGGACTGCAGAGGAAGTAAAGGCCCTGAGAAATACAATCGCAGGTACAAAAAAAGACTCTTCATTAAACGATGCTGACAGGAACGAGAAAGTCAGAAAATGTGAAGAAAAAATTGCCTCCCTTCAGAAGAAATGCAGGGAACAGTCTAATATATGGCTTGCAGAGCAGAGGGAAGATGAAAGGAAGGCAAAAGAGCGTTTTGCGGCAAAATAATCTTATATAAGGTACTCGTTTGTTATAAGCAGCAGAAAGCTGTTTATATAATTAAAAAAAGGAGGAAGTAGCATGAAAAATTGGAAAAGACTGGCTGCGCTGGGGATGAGTGTGATGATGCTGGCATCATTAGTTGGGTGCAGCACAACAACAAGTACGGATGCTGGAACAGATGGCAGTGATGCGGCTGCCACAACAGATGGGGGCGGAGACTCTGGGGATATGGAAGGGACACATGTCTTTATGTTCAAATCCACAGGCAATTCTTTTGGCGACCTGATGTATGAGGGGTTTGCGGAATATTTGGAGGGCAAGGGAGAGAAAACTGCTTATAAGAGTCCCGCAGAGACAACTGTTGCAGCCCAGGTTCAGATGCTGGATGAGCTGATTACACAGAAAGTAGCGTCTATCACAATTTCTACAAATGGTGATGCAGGTTATGATGAAGTGTTTAAAAAAGCAAAAGAAGCTGGAATCCCTATTGTATCAGTTGACTCAGAGGCAAATCCGGAGTATCGCATTTGCCATGTAAATCAGGCTGAAACACAGGATATTGGTTCTTACCTTGTACAGGCGGCAGTACTGATTACACTTGGCGTTGATTATCCAGGGGACGGCAAGATGGAAGAAACTGTAAAGACAGAGCTTGGAAAATATTCAGGAGATGAGATCAAATTGGGCGTCCTGTCTGCATCTATTGATACGCCAGTACAGAATTCCTGGATCGCAGCTATGGAAACAGAGCTGGCAAAAGACTTTTATGCAGGAAAAGTAAGTGCAGAGCTGGATAAAAAATATGGCAATGACGACCTCACAGAGTCTACAACACAGGCACAGGCGTTTATCGCAGAGAATTCTGTGGACTGTATTATCTCTCCTACAACTGTAGGTATTGCAGCGGCAGGGCAGGCCCTGAAATCTGCAAACAGTGAAATCAAACTGACAGGTCTTGGACTTCCTTCAGAAATGCAGTCCTTTATGCCTACATCAGCAGATGATGATGCATTTGAGTCTGTTTGCCCATATATGATGCTGTGGGATGTTATTCACCTTGGCGCAGTTTCTGGGGCAGCTACATATGCAGCAGTTAATGATGGATTCGACGGAAGTGTGGGAACTTCTTTTGAAATGGATGCATTTCGTGACTATGAGGCCACTTCTTTTGATGCATATGAAAGCGGAGATGGGACAGCAGTCCTCGCTGGAACGCCATTTATTTTCGAAAAGAATAACATGGCTGAGTGGATTGATGTTCTGTAAAAAATAACAGAAAAATGATTGTTTTTTAGTCACACACAGGGGAGTAAATTCCAGGCAGGGAATTTTCTCCCCTGTATTTATATACCAAAGGGTTTTTGCGGGAAATGGGTTGGTATTTATTCCAAAATACACTATAAAATGATATAATAATGAAAAATATAGGAGGAGATATGACAATCACCTAAGGCTGATTTGTTATAGAGAAAATGATGAAATATTTGATGGGAATTGATAATGGAGGGACATTTTCTAAAGCAGCCCTTTTCGATGAGAACGGGAAACAGATTTCAGTCTCCAGCGTCCCTACTGTGACAATCACGCCAAAGCCTGGCTATACAGAGCGGGACATGGGAGAGTTGTGGCAGGTCAATGCACAGGCAGTGCGGCAGGCCATTGAAGAAAGTGGGATTAACCCTGGGGATATAGCAGGGGTTTCCTATTCGGGACACGGTAAAGGACTCTATCTTGTGGGGAAGGATGGAAATCCGGCGTACAATGGTATTATATCTACAGATGCCAGGGCGTGGGCCTACGTGAAGAGATGGAAAGAGGATGGGACAGCTAAGAAAGTCTATGGTAAAACTTTTCAGGAAATTCTGGCATGCCAGCCAGTCAGCATACTTGCCTGGATGAAAGACCACCGGCCAGATGTGCTTGAGAAAACTAAGTATATATTTGCAGTGAAGGATTATGTGCGTTATTGTATGACAGGCGAGGCATATGCGGAATATACAGACTTTTCTGGATGCAATCTGATTAATTTGTCTACGGGGGATTATGACAAAGAATTACTGGCATACATGGGACTGGAAGAAATCTATGATAAATTGCCGCCCTTAAAGTATGCGGCAGATTTATGCGGCTGTGTCACTAAGGAGGCCAGTGAGATGACCTTGCTCCCTGAAGGGACACCTGTGGCGCCCGGGATGTTTGACGTGAATGCCTGCGGCATCGCCTCCGGCCTGTCGGATGAGGAAAAGATGTGCATGATAGCGGGCACATGGAGCATTAATGAGTTTATTGCCAGAGAACCTGTATTAAATGGAACAGTTTCCCTTAATTCCATGTTCTGTATTCCCGGTTATTATCTTATCGAAGAGAGCAGTCCTACTTCAGCTGGCAATATGGAGTGGTTCATACGGAACCTGATGAGTTATGAGAAAACAGCAATGAAGGGAAAAGGCGGATCTGTCTATGATTTAACAAATGAATGGGTATCATCAATTGAGCCGCAAGACAATAATATTATCTTCCTTCCATTTTTAAATGGGTCTAATGAGGATGCACTGGCGAAGGGGACTTTTATTGGACTGACGGCCTACCATGATAAAAAGCATATGCTGCGTGCAGTATACGAGGGCATCGTATTCTCACATATGACGCATGTCAATAAATTGCTGCAGAATAGAAATGTGCCTGAGACCATCCGGCTATCCGGCGGGGCCGCGAATTCAGATGTATGGGTGCAGATTTTTGCAGATACATTACAGATTCCCGTAGATGTAATTGAGGATAAAGAGCTGGGGGCCCAGGGAGCTGCAATAGCGGCAGGGATTGCAGTAGGGATCTATGATGGCTATGAGGATGGAATTAAGAGAACTGTTCATATTACTAAGACTATATACCCACGGAAGGAATATAAGGAGATCTACCAAAAGAAATACCAAACGTACCGGCGTGTGATAGAAAGCCTGGGCAGTGTTTGGGACTGTTTTGAGAATTAGTACAGCAAATAATTAGTTCCTGCCATATATTAGTTTTACTAGGCAGGGGAGTTAATAAAAATGAGAAGAATATAAAGGAGCCTGGACCACATGAAAAAAAAGTATACGCTCGGGGTCTATGAGAAAGCAATGCCTTCTGACCTGGCATGGGAGGAAAAATTATTGGCCGCAAAAGAGGCTGGCTATGATTTTGTAGAAATCAGTATCGATGAGACCGATGCAAAACTATCCCGGTTAAATATGGCCGGAGAAGAACGTCTTAAATTGCAGCACTTGATGATTAAGACAGGAATGCCCATCCGCACTATGTGCCTAAGCGGCCATCGGAAATATCCTCTTGGCAGCAGTAACCCTGATACTGCCGCACGGGGTATGGAGATTATGGAAAAGGCAATCAGGCTGGCAGAGGATCTGGGGATTCGTATTATCCAGCTGGCTGGATATGATGTATATTATGAGGATTCAACTTATGATACAAAGAAACGATTTCTTAAAAATCTGAAAAAAGCATCTGAGATGGCGGCGGCGGCTGGTGTTGTGATGGGGTTTGAGACTATGGAAAATGATTTTATGAACACAGTGGAAAAGGCAATGAAATATGTGGCCTTAGTGGGTTCGCCGTATTTGAATGTATATCCAGATATTGGAAACATAACCAATGCAGCTAAAACATATGAAAATGATGTGTTGGAAGACTTGGAACTGGGAAGAGGTAAAATTGTGGCCATGCATATGAAAGAGACCCTTCCGGGAAAATTCCGGGAGATTCCCTATGGGACAGGGCATGTGGATTTTAAGTCTGCCGCTGATAAGGCCTGGGAATTAGGGGTCAGAAAGTATGTGACGGAATTTTGGCACACAGGAAATCCAGAATGGAAAAAAGATTTGCATTTTGCAAATAAAATGTTTACAGATATATTAGAACAGTGTCAGGAGGAAAGTGAAAATGATTAGAAAAGGATTTAAGATGAAATTGTACCCTGGGATGGAGGCAGAATACGAAAAGAGGCACAATGAATTATGGCCAGAGATGCAGGATATGATTCATGAGCATGGCGGAAGGAACTATAGCATATACCTGGACCGTGAGACGCTGATTTTATTTGGCTATATTGAAATTGAAGATGAGGAACTGTGGGCAAAAGGGGCGGATACTGCAATCAACCGTAAGTGGTGGGATTTTATGGCAGATATAATGGAGACAAACCCAGACAATAGTCCGGTATCTACTGACTTGGAACCTGTATTTCATCTGGATTGACAAAACAAAGGCCCCATTCCAATGACGGGGATCATAAAACATATTATAAAAGGGGAGAAATGTATGCTCTGGAGGAGATGCATTTCTCCCCTTTTATATTACAAAAATAGATAGTTATTATACAGAAGAATATTATTTAAAAATTGGAAGAAATTATTTTAAAACTATTGACAAGTGAAAAGAAATATGGTTATATGAACATATGAACAGTTATTCATATATCGGAATGGAGGTATTATTATGGCACAACAAGCATTAAATAGAAAGGTAGATTTAAAACATACTTCATGTGGCCATATACATGAGGGCCATGGCCATGAGGAGCATCCTCACGATGAGGAGTGCGGCTGCGGCCATGAGCATAGCCATGAGGAGCATGACCACGATGGGGAGTGCGGCTGCGGCCATGAGCATAGCCACGAGGAGCATGACCACGATGGGGAGTGCGGCTGCGGCCATGAGCATAGCCATGAGGAGCATGACCATGATGGAGAGTGCGGCTGCGGCCATGAGCATAGCCATGAGGAGCATGACCACGATGGGGAGTGCGGCTGCGGCCATCATCACGGCCATGAAGGCCATACCCATGAGCCGGTTGAGAGAAGAGAAGTAGACCATGCTTTTGACACTGCTGAGAAGCAGGTATATATTTTGGAGAACTTAGGGTGCGCAAACTGTGCCGCTAAGATGGAGAGAAAGATACAGGAACTTCCCCAGGTTGATTTTGCAAATATTATTTTTGCCACCAAGCAGCTTCAGGTGGTGACAAACACAAAGGAAGAATTGCTGCCTGTATTCCAGGAAATCTGTTCCTCAATTGAAAGTGAAGTGCAGGTATCTAAAAGAAAGAATAGGCCTGCGGTCAAAGGACAGAGCCAGCCTGGGAAGATCAGTGAAAATAAAAAAGATATTTATGAAATTGTGGCAGGGGCTGTTTTTTTTGCAGGGGGAAAATTGGCTGAGCCGGTCAATGTGTATCTCTCTGCCGCCCTATATGTTGTTGGGTATTTGATACTGGGGAGAGGCGTTCTTTTAAGCGCGGCCAGAAATTTGACAAAGGGCCAGGTATTTGACGAGAATTTTCTTATGAGTATTGCTACATTGGGAGCATTTGTAATCAAGGAGTTTCCAGAGGCCGTGGGAGTCATGTTGTTCTACCGGGTCGGCGAGCTTTTTGAGGAAATTGCAGTGGCAAGAAGCCGCAGCCAGATTATGGACGCCGTGGATATGCGCCCTGAAATAGTAAATAAGGTACAGGGGAAAGATATACAGGTGATTCCGGCCGAAGAGGCCCGGCCAGGTGACATAGTTCTTGTACGGCCAGGCGATAGGATACCTTTAGATGGGACTATTGTGGAAGGAGAAAGCAGGATTGACACATCTCCTGTGACTGGAGAGCCTGTCCCGGTAGCAGCCAAATCAGGAGATACAGTGACATCTGGATGTGTGAACACGTCAGGGCTTCTGAAGATACGTGTGGATAAGGCGCTGGAAGACTCTATGGTTACGAGGATTCTGGATTCTGTAGAAAACGCAGCGGCAAGCAAACCCAAAATTGATAGGTTTATTACAAGATTCTCAAGAGTGTATACACCGTTTGTGGTAATTTTGGCAGCGGCAACGGCCATTATACCTTCTATTATTACGGGAGATTGGAATTATTGGGTATATACGGCCCTCACATTTCTTGTAATCAGCTGTCCATGTGCACTGGTGTTGAGCGTGCCTCTGGCATTTTTCTCAGGGATCGGTTCTGGATCTAAGAAAGGGATTTTATTTAAAGGCGGTGTTGCAATAGAGGCAATGCAGGGCGTCAAATCTATTGTCATGGATAAAACAGGGACAATTACAGAAGGAAACTTTGTGGTTCAGGATATTCTTCCTTCTGAAGGTATGGACGGCGAAAAACTTTTAAAAATAGCCGCCAGCTGCGAAATGGCTTCTACACATCCAATTGCAAACAGTATAGTAACAGCTGCTAAGGAACGGAACATACAAATAGTGCGGCCCTCCTTTGTGGAAGAAATTTCCGGGAAAGGTGTTAAAGCTGAGCTGGAGGAGGGAACTGTACTCTGTGGTAATAGGAAATTACTAGAGAGTTTTGGAGTGAAGTTACCTGAGGGAGAAGATACCTTATACGGCACAGAAGTGCTTCTGGCAGTCCATGGCTCTTATGCAGGCCGCCTGGTTATTGCAGATACAATAAAGAGTGAGGCAAAGGCTGCAATCAAAGCCCTGAAACGGCTGGGTATTGTTACAGCTATGCTGACAGGCGACTCACGAAAGAGTGCGGAGAATGTGGGCAGGGAGACCGGGATTGATGAAATACACGCCAGGCTTCTGCCGGAAGATAAGGTTCAGGAACTGCAGAAGATCCGCTCTAGGCATGGCAGCGTAATGTTTGTTGGGGATGGTATTAATGATGCACCGGTACTTGCCGGGGCAGACGTGGGAGCTGCAATGGGAAGCGGCGCAGATGCAGCTATAGAGGCGGCAGATGTTGTGTTTATGACTTCCTCCATGGAGGCGATCCCGCAGTCATTAAATATTGCCAGAAGCACAGGAGTTATTGCAAAGCAGAATGTTATATTCGCCCTTGTTGTTAAATTCCTTGTGATGGCCTTGGGCCTGGCTGGACTTGCCAATATGTGGATGGCAGTATTTGCAGATACAGGAGTAGCGATGTTGTGTATCTTAAATTCTGTAAGAATATTATACAAAAAACTGTAGACATATTATTAAAAAGTTGGGACAGATAATAAGAGGGCGCTGCATTTGGGAGCCGCGGGTTTCGCGGCTCCTAATCTGTTATATACATACAAATGGAGATCCCTTTGCGGCCCTTTCTCCTATATAAATCCTGTAACTTGTAGACAGCCATTGTTTATGATAAAATATGATACATATGGGTGCATACTCCTTTGTAAACCAGAAAGGGATATGTAATAATTGGCACGCGGCAGCGGAAAGGATGCAGGTTATGGTTGAGAACAGTCAGAATATTATGGAGACTAAGGATGGGGAACTGGCTGATGCCAGAACGAAACTTCAGTCTGTAATTCATATGATTCAGGGAGGAGTCATCAGCTGCCATATAGAAGGCGGGCGGTTTGTCTCTGATTTTTTCTCTGATGGGATGTTGGCCCTCCTGGGGGTGGAGCAAAGGGAATTTGAGAGTATTGTACAAGATAATGCTTTAAATATAGTCTGTGAGATGGACCGCCCGTGGGTGACTGCCGCCGTGGAGAATGTGCTGGAGAATGGAGGGGTTCTGGATATCCACTGTAGAATGCAGAATAAAGACGGAAGCCTAAGCTGGTGCCACCTTAACGGCAGAGGCATAGAGTTTGTGTCGGAAGAACCCCAGTTTTATGCGGTAGTTACAGGAGTATCGTCTGAAGCTAAGTTGTTTCAAAGTATTGTCAATGAGACAGTAGATGAGATATATGTGATTGATAAAGAGAATTATAATCTGCTCTATGCCAATGAATCGAAGGGGATTTTCTGGAAGGAGGGAAAAGGCATCGGGGGAAAGTGCTATTCTGTTCTTCATGGTAAAGATAAACCCTGTTCATTTTGCACGCTGAAAAGCCATGCCCCAGATGGGGTATCCCACCTAATGTCCTTTGAGGACAGGGGGAAGTTCTACAGTACACGGTTTTGGGAGACGGACTGGAGCGGAGTGCCAGTCTATGTGAAATATGTAAGGGACGTTACGGAGGATGTGCTGCTGCAGAAGGAAAAGGAAAAGCTGGACAAATATTTTCAGACAGTGCTTAAGCATCTTCCCGGTGGTGTGGCGGTAGTGCGCCATGACGCCAGCGGAGCCATGACGCCAGAGTTTCTTTCGGATGGGTTTGCAGAGATGGTACATATGACTCCTAAAGAAGCGTGGGAAATGTACCGCAGAGACGCCGTATCCGGCGTCCACCCGGATGACAGAGAATATCTTAGGGAAAATTTAAATAAATGTATTGCAAAGGGCCAGTCCCGCTATGAAATGACATACCGTCTGAGAAAGGGTGGGACAGAGGAATATATATGGGTAAAGGCTATATTTTCCGTGATACAAAGCGAGGGCCAGGATACCAGGGTTTATGTGGATTATAATGATATTACAAAAGAGAGGGAGGGGCAGGAGCAGCTGAGGCAGCAATACAGGGAACTGATCTTACAGCACTACCTGACTCCCGGCCCGAACACACTGATTTTAGGGCACTGTAATATTACACGCGACAGGATTCTGGAGATTATTGACCATACAGATTCTAATCTTCTGGAAACCTTTGGATCAGTCCGTGATAACTTTTTTACAGGAATCGCCAGTTTAATTACAGATGAGCAGGAGAAGAAGCGGTTTTTGGAAACGTATCTTAATGCGCCGTCGATTGCTGCTTTTGAGAGGGGAGAAACAGAGCTTCTTTTATGCTGCTATGTACAGCTTCCGAAAGAGGAGGCCGGACGCTATGTGCAGTTTAAGGTGAACCTGGTGGAGACGCCGGACACAGGGGACATTACGGGGATTCTGACAGTAACAGATATTACAGAGCAGACTATTTCTGACAGGATTTTGCAGCAGCTGTCCGTTGTCAGCTATGATTTAGTGGCAGATATAGATTTGCTGCATGATAAAAGCTCATTGGTAAGTAGTATCGTACCGGAGGATCCGGTGAAATATAACAGGACCTATTCAGAAAGAGTCCGTGTTTTATTATCTCAAGAAGTGGTTCCCCGGGACAGAGAGCGTGTCTCTAATATGCTGGACCCTAAATACATTATGGAACAGCTCGCCAGAAACAATACATATTCTTTTTCTTATTCTGTTGTAGGGAAGAATGGCAATGTCCAGACTAAAAGCCTTACAGTGGCTGCTATTGATTTGCGCCTGGGCCGTGTCTGCCTTGCGCGGACAGATATTACAGATTTTGTAAGGGAGCAGCAGAGGCTTCTAAATATGATAGCCTATACTTTTGAACTTGCAGGGGTTATTGATGTAGACAGTAGGTCTTTTACAATGCATACACGGGAGACTGTGCTGAATAATGATATGCCGTATATTGTTGCTGATTATGACCGATGGATAGGAGGCTTCACTGCCTATTATGGATCCGGGGGCAGAGATGAAACTATAAGGCAGCTAAGGCTGGATACGATGCTGGCACGCTTGGAAGAATCCCCTGCAGGGTATGATTTTGTATTTTCCTTTAAACAAGAGGATACCCTGCTGTTTAAACAAGTGAATGTTCTGTGGGGGGATGAGGGCCATAAAACAATCTGCCTGGTACGGGCAGATATGACAGATGTACTTGTGGCAGAAAGAAAGTCCCAAAATGCCCTTGAAAAGGCTTTGGATCTGGCCGAAAAGGCAAATAGGGCAAAAAGCGACTTCCTGGCATCCATGAGCCATGATATACGGACTCCCATGAATGCTATTATGGGGATGACAAGCCTGGCAGCAGCCCATTTGGATGACAAGGAGAGAACCGCAGAATATCTGCAGAAGATAGCAGCTTCCTCCAGACATTTACTGAGCTTGATTAATGATATATTAGATATGAGCCAGATAGAGCAGTCTAAAATCTGCCTGAATAATATGCAGAATTCTATGGAAGAGATGATGGGGCAGCTCTATTCTATTATGGAGGTTCAGGCCAGAAGCTCCGGGTTAAAGCTTAAATTCCATACGGGCAGGCTTGAGAATCCTTATTTTCTGGGAGATGCGCTGCGTATCAATCAGATTTTTATCAATTTGCTGAGCAATGCCTTTAAGTTTACCCCTGAAGGGGGCAGTGTGGAATTCTTCGGGGAAGAGATACAGCCCCAGAAGGAGTCTGGCACAGTACGCTATCGGTTCATGGTCAGGGACACAGGCATTGGAATGACAGAGGAGTTTCAGAGCCATCTCTTTGAGCCGTTTACCCGCAGCAGCAGTGTTGCAAAGGTAGAAGGGACAGGATTAGGCCTTAGCATCACGAAAGGGTTGATAGACCTGATGGGGGGCACAATCCGGGTGGATAGCCAGGTGCGCGAAGGAACTACTTTCTGGGTGGAACTGGAATGCGAAATACCAGAGGATACTGCCGAGGCGGCGTCCAGTGTTTCTGGCGGAAATGACACGGCAGCAGTAGATATTTTAAATGGACTGCATGTCCTTATTGCAGAGGACAATGCGATTAATTCTGAAATCCTCTGTGAACTGCTGCAGATGCATGGGGCAAAGTCCGTTGTAAAAGAAAACGGGTATTTGGCAGTGCAGGAGTTTCAGAATGCAGCTCCGGGCACATATGACGTGATCTTTATGGATATCCAGATGCCGGTTATGAATGGTTTTGAGGCCGCCAGGGGGATCCGGGAGCTGGACAGGGGTGACGCCTCTAAAATCCCTATTATAGCCATGACGGCCAATGCCTTTGCCGAGGATGTACAGGCATCATTGGAGGCAGGCATGAATGCACATGTGGCAAAGCCAGTGGACATGCAGCTGCTTTGTACCACCCTGGCACGTGTGTTTGCAGTTTCAGGAATCCAGAGGCCGGAGTGAATGTAGGGATAGGGCCATAGGCGTGTGCATTGCTTGACCTTGAGGAACATTTTACGTATAATGAAATGAATGGCTGTTCATATGAAGGGAGAAGCAATATATGGAAAAGATAGAAGTAGAGCACTGTGATTTCAGGCATGTGCACGAGGGCGTTGCGCAAGAAGTGCAGAGCCATATGCCTGCTTCAGGTGAGTTAAAAGACCTGGCCGATTTTTTTAAGGTATTCGGAGACTTGACCAGGATAAAGATTTTGTATGTCCTGTTCCAGAGTGAGATGTGCGTATGTGACCTGGCCCAGTCCCTGAACATGACACAGTCGGCTATATCGCATCAGCTCAGAGTGCTGAAACAGATGAAGCTGGTTACGAACCGCCGGGAGGGAAAAACAGTATTTTATTCTCTGGCGGACAGTCATATTAAGACAATCATGAACCAGGGGATGGAGCATATCCGGGAATAGTGAGATGACGGATGAAAAGAGGGGGCCGAGATGGCGAAGGAAGTGAAGCTCAAATTTATCGAAATGGGGGCAGGCCTGCTGCTATATCTTTTTGCAATGTTTTCGGTCAGACAATGGGATGTATATGGCAGGGCCCGGCTTATTGTATTTTTATTGCCATATTTAGTTATGTCCCTTGGAATATTCTGGGACATGCTGAAGAATCTTAGGAAATTTTATATTTTTGATGAAAATTTACTTATGCTTTTGGCTACCATAGGAGCTTTTGTCATAGGAAGATATGTGGAAGCTGTGGGGGCGATGCTGTTTTTTCAGTTTGGAAGGACAGTTGAAGTCATCTCCATGACAAGGACAAAAAAATCCATTGCCAAATTTATGGATATTCGGCCGGAGTATGCGAACCGTAAATTAAGGTATGGTGAAGAGAAAGTACACCCCAAAGAACTCCATCCCGGACAGATTATTATAATCAAGCCTGGGGAGAAAATACCAGTAGATGCAGTGGTGACGCTGGGAAACAGTATGGTAGATACAAAAGCGCTGACGGGGGAATCTGTTCCCCGGGAGGCCATGCCAGGGGAGAGGCTTTACAGCGGAAGTATCAATATAAGCGGTGTCCTGGAGGCAAGGGTATCTAAGATATATGAGGACTCCACTGCCTCC
This sequence comes from Luxibacter massiliensis, assembly GCF_900604355.1. Classification (NCBI taxonomy): domain Bacteria; kingdom Bacillati; phylum Bacillota; class Clostridia; order Lachnospirales; family Lachnospiraceae; genus Luxibacter; species Luxibacter massiliensis. The sequence goes on from NZ_UWOE01000001.1 coordinate 473,442, forward strand.
AGAATTATAGAGCTTGTGGAAAATGCCGGCAACAAAAAGGCTGGCAGTGAAAATTTTGCGGCCCGGTTTACTAGGTTTTATACTCCGGCAGTGACTTTGCTCGGTGTACTGGTGATGATGCTCCCGCCCATGATCCTGCCCGGAGATAATCAAAATATCTGGATGTACCGGGGATTAATCTTTCTGGTTGCGGCCTGTCCATGCGGACTGCTGGTATCGGTCCCGCTGGCGTTTCTGGGAGGGATAGGGGCAGCGTCCAGGCAGGGTGTCCTGATTAAGGGCAGTAATGTCCTGGAATCTCTTTCACATACAGAAACATTTGTCTTTGATAAAACGGGGACATTGACGGAGGGAATCTTTCGGGTAAAGGATATACAGCCCACATATATGAGTGAGGAGGCGCTTCTGGAAACAACAGTTTATGGTGAAATCCACTCTAACCATCCCATAGCCGTATCCCTGCGTGAGGCATACGGCAGAGCGGTGGATACAGGCAAGGTCACAGACGTGACGGAATATCCAGGCTTCGGTGTCTGTGCGCGTATAGATGGGCAGGAGACGCTGATCGGAAATTCTAAGTTTATGGATCAGCAGGGAATTTTCTACCAGCCGGTCAGTGAGATTGGGACTGCAGTCCATGTGGCGGTAAATGGACAGTATGAAGGGTATGTTCTGATTGCTGATTCCATACGCAGTGATGTTAAGAAAACAATCCGATGGATGCAGCGGCATCAGCTGGAGGCGGTCATGCTCACAGGTGATAACCAGAGGGTAGCAGATTCAGTTGCCAAGCAGCTTGGGATAGGGTATGTCTATGCAAACCTGATGCCTGAAGAGAAGGTGGAGCAGGTGAAAGAGTTCATGGAGAGCCAGATGGAGGATGAGAAGCTGGCTTTTGTAGGGGATGGCATCAACGACGCCCCAGTTTTAGCCCTGGCTGATATAGGGATTGCCATGGGAGGATTGGGAGCGGATGCGGCGCTGGAGGCGGCTGATGTAATATTGATGGAGGATGAACTTTCTAAGATTGTTAATGCTGTTAAAATAGCCAGAGGGACGATACGGGCTGTCAAGCAGAATCTCGTGTTTGCTATCGGGATGAAGGTTATTCTGCTATTCCTGGCAGCTCTTGGCTATGTAACAATGCAAAATGCAATTATTGCGGATATGGTTGTGATGCTGATTAATATTTTGAATTCTTTCTGGGTACTAAAATATCCGGAGTAAGGGGACATATATGAAAAAGGGGATTATGCTTGCAATTCTGGCAGCCTGTTTTTTGACAGGATGCCAGAAACCAGTCAATTATATAGAAGAGGGGACAGCTTTCCTTGAGGAAGGGGCGTATACAGATGCAGCAGCTTCCTTTGAAAAATCTTTGGATGCAGAGGAGGACGCCGCAGAGGGATACCGCGGGTTAGGCCTGGTTTATTATGAACAGCAGGAATATCAGCAGGCTAAGGAAGCCTTTCAGAAGGCGCTGGATAATGGGGGCGAGGCAGCTCCCACAACTTATAATTTAATGGGGATTTGCTCTATGCATTTGGAAGATTATGACGGCGCCCTCCAGGCATTTGAACAGGGGATCGCGGCGGCCTCATCCTATACAGAACCTGAGGAGGGAGAAGAGGTTCCTTATGCTGAAGTATTGCAGGAAATGAAGTATAACGAAATTGTCTGTTATGAAAAGAAGCTGGATTGGGCCAGCGCCAAGGCAAAGATAGAAGAGTATATTGCACAATACCCAGATGACAGTGAGGCCCAGAGGGAGGCGGCGTTTTTACGTACAAGGTAGTTTTTAGGGATATTGCCAAAGGAGTAGATGATATGAAGTATAGCTATCAGATCACAGAATACTGCCATCGTTTTCTGGAGATGTATATTGAGGAGGGGGACATCTGTGTGGACGCAACAGCGGGTAATGGCGTGGACACGGAATTTTTGTGTAGCCTGGCAGGGACTGAGGGCAAGGTATATGCATTTGATATTCAGCCTGAGGCGATTGCGGCAACGGGACGGCGGCTTAATGAAAATGGATATGAGGGCAGGGCCGTCCTGATTCAGGACGGACACGAAAAGATGGGAGATTACGTTGAAACGGGTGTATCTGCCATCGTTTTTAATTTTGGCTATCTGCCCGGCGGCGACCATGCCATTTCCACAGAGCCTGAGACAAGCATCGCTGCCCTGGAGGCCGGCCTTTTGCTGCTTAAACCTGACGGGGTCATGAGCTTATGCGTATATAGCGGGGGCGATTCTGGGTTTCGGGAGAAAGAGGCAATTCTGGCCTGGTTAAAAGGCCTGGATACAAAAAAGTGGCTGGTTATTGTGAACAGCTTTTATAACAGAAAAAATAATCCTCCGGTACCCATTTTTATTATCAGATTAAAATAGGATGCCATTGGGTATGGATATATTGGCAGATATAAAGTAAAGAGGAATGTGAGGACATGCTATGGCAATATTTGAAACAGGAGAAAAGACGGAGAAAATGCTGCTGGTCGGGATACAGTGGAATGAGGAAGAGAAAATAGAAGAATCCTTAGACGAACTGTCAGAATTGGCACGGACGGCAGGAGTGCAGGTGGCCGGCAGGATGATACAGAGGCGGGAGGCTGTACATCCGGCAACTTATATAGGAAAAGGAAAAGTTACGGAGCTTAAAAATCAGCTTTGGGAAACCGGGGCGGATGGAATTATCTGCGATGATGAGCTGACTTCTGTCCAGCTATATAATTTGGAGAAGGAGCTTTCGTGTAAGGTAGCCGACAGAACTTTATTGATATTGGATATATTTGCAGCCAGGGCCGTAAGCAGTGAGGGCAAAATCCAGGTGGAATTGGCCCAGCTGAAATACCGCGCCTCCCGCCTTACAGGACTTGGAAATTCTCTGTCCCGTCTGGGCGGAGGCATTGGAACCAGGGGTCCGGGAGAAAAGAAGCTGGAAACTGACAGGCGGCTGATCAGAGAAAGGATCAGCAGGCTGAAAAAAGAGCTGCGCGAGGTCGAACAGCACAGGGCGCTGCTGCGGGCGCAAAAAAAGGAATCCAATTTAAAGATTGCCGCACTTGTAGGATATACATCTGCAGGGAAGAGCAGTATAGAAAATGCCCTTACAGGGGCGGGGATTTTGGAAGATGAAATGTTGTTTTCCACCCTCGACACGACAACACGCTTGCTGAAGCTCAATAAGCAGCAGGAAATACTGCTGACAGATACGGTAGGGTTTATACACAAGTTGCCCCACCATTTGATCGAAGCCTTTAAAAGCACATTGGAGGAGGCGAGATATGCGGATATTATTCTTCATGTCGTCGATGGGTCAAACCCTCAGATGGACACCCAGATGTATGTTGTATATGAAACCCTCCGTCAACTTAAGATTGAGGGCAAGCCGATTATTACGCTTTTTAATAAACAGGATCGTATTTCTGATAAAAGAAGCTTCCGGGATTTCCAGGCGGACTATTCTGTCCTGGTATCTGCTAAAACAGGGCAGGGGTTAGATGAACTAAAGGAAAAACTGCTGGAGATTTTGCGCAGGGAACAGATATATATTGAAAGAGTCTACCCCTTTGAACAGGCCCCTAAAGTACAGCTGATACGGAAAAATGGCCAACTTCTGGAGGAAAACTATGTACCTGAGGGGATTTCTGTAAAGGCATATGTTACGAAGGAAATCTATGGAAAGATATAAAACGTTGCTGTGCAGCCAGGCCGTATCTTTAAATCAGATACGGCCTGGCAGGCGTTTCCGGGTAACTTCCCAGTGAAACTAAAAGCTTAAGTCCCACATCCCTAGCAGTAAGGACGGCATTTTTTACAGCACTGGCATCGCCGGTGACTGCGGCAATGACCTCGTTGGAATGGCTGGTACCTCTTGTGGGAGTCATATATTTTACGATCTCAACAGGGGAGGATTTGAGGGCCAGATCCGCCATGACCAGTCCGATGGCAGCCGGGGAACCACAGAAGAACCCGAAAGGCCTTCCCAGGGGCGTGTCAAAAGCCATATGGAGAGCCTGCCCCGCATTTGCAGAATAGGTGAATTCCAGGTGCCCTGCTTCACTTATGTAGAGTTCTCCTGCATATTTATCAGTATATTCGAGAGCCATTTCTACGGCTCTTCTGACATCCGAGACATTCTCCCCTCCCAGGATGATAAAGTTGCCGTGGCCGCCCCACCCTTTTGTGTCTCTGGGAAGCTCAATAGAGAGGACTTCGGTGTTTGTAGATTTAACTGCCTCGTCCACAGCATTGATCTGCCCGGCCGCCCCCGTGCGGGAACTCAGCAGTCCAAGGCTTTTAAAAGGCTTGGGAAGCTTCATCTGTTCCAGGAGCGCAGGGGCAGTCCCGGGGATAACGAGTCCGATTGTATCAAGAACTGTGGTGCCTACAAATTCCGTCATGGAACAATTCATGGGAATATTTTCAATGTCTTTTACTTTTAACATGATAAGTCTCCTTTATTCTGGCGAGCAACGAGCCAAGCGGACATGTTTACATGTCCATTTAGCGGCTGCTGGGAGGGTCTAATACTCCGATGCTTGCATTGCTGCTAGTTTGCTGCCCCGTATGCTTGCATCGGGGTCTTTGACTTGTGCCTTGGATTGCTATAGGGATTGGGGGAGCAAAAGGGTGCGCCTCACCCGCTCTATACCAGACATGATATACAGGCTTGCCTGTATTGACAGTATATGGTATGAGTGTGGCGCCAAAGGTGTTTTTGAAACCCTAATCCTATAGGGGAATTATAAAAACCCCCCATCCAGGCCAATAATCTGCCCAGTTAAGTAACCATGCCCTTCAGCCAGCGCTGCCACCAGGTCCGCCGTTTCCTCTGCTGTGCCAAAACGTCCGGCAGGAATCTCCTCTGTGAGCGCCTGGCGCTCCTTAGCAGAGAGCTGGGAGTTCATGGCAGTATCAATCACGCCGCAGGCAATTGCGTTGACCTGGATATTGCTTGGGGCCAGCTCCTTTGCCAGGGCCTTAGTCAGGCCGTTGACTCCAGCCTTTGAGGCGGAATAGGCGGCTTCGCAGGATGCCCCTGAAGTTCCCCACATGGAAGAGATATTAATGATTTTTCCGCGTTTCTGAGAAACCATATATGGAATGGCGGCCCGGGAACAGTAAAATACAGAGGATAAATTGGAGGAAATGACTCTTTCCCAATCTGCATTGTCCATGTCCGTGAGAAGGCCGATATAAGAAATGCCGGCATTGTTGACCAGGACATCCAGGCCAGTCACCTCGGTTTCTATCCGGCGGAAAATCTCTGAGACTTCCAGAGGATTTCCCACATCCCCCATAAGAGCGGTACATATGCCGCCCATGGAACAGATTTCATCCCTGGTTTGGTTTAAACTTCCAGCAGATTGCCTACAATTTATATATACGTGATACCCGAGGGCGGAGAATGCCAGGGCACAGGCCTTTCCGATCCCCCTGGAAGCTCCGGTAATAAGCACAGATTTCCTGTCCATAAGAGAAACAGCTCCTTTGCATAATTCTCCTGATATTATACCCCATCTGCAAAAATTTGTATACCTTAATTCACAGCGAAGCTGTGAACAGGCCCCAAAGGGGCGTAGGATAAGGGGTGCCCTAGCGGTATACCTTAATTCACAGCGAAGCTGTGAACAGGCCCCAAAGGGGCATAGGATAAGGGGTGCCCTAGCGGTATACCTTAATTCACGGCGAAGCTGTGAACGGCCCCAAAGGGGCATAGGATAAGGCCTGTCCCTTTTTGGTTGTGATTCTATGTTGCTTATGATATGATTTCCTTATACATGGAACTCTAAAAAGCATTGAGGAGGAACATAAAGTATGGTTGATAAAGCCCTTGAATTTGCGGCCAAGGCACATCATGGACAATTCCGTAAAGGCACAAAGCGTCCATATATTGTGCACCCGGTAGAGGTGGCTGACATTGTTGCAACAATGACAAAGGACGAGGAAGTTATTTGTGCGGCGGTCCTGCATGATACAATTGAAGATTGTGCAGACGTGACAGAGGAGTTGCTCAAGACAGAGTTTGGAGAGCGGGTAGCCTGGATGGTAGCACAGGAGAGTGAGGACAAGTCCAGGTCGTGGGTAGAGAGAAAGGGCGCTACAATCCAGCATTTAAAAACTGCATCCCTGGAAGTGAAAATGATCGGACTTGCCGATAAACTCTCAAATATGAGAGACATTGACAGAGATTACCCTGTGGCCGGTGAAAGCTTTTGGAAGCGGTTCCGTATGAATAACAAGGAAGCCATTGGCTGGTATTATAAGGGGATAAGGGATGTCCTGGAAGAAGAATTCCAGGGATTCTCAGCATACCAGGAGTATTGTTTGCTGATTGAAAAGAATTTTGGAGAGGGGCCGGCTTCCATGGAATGGGACAAGGGGAGGGAGGTAATATGAAGAAACGGATATTGATGCTGGGGACAGGCGGAACCATCGCCTGCAGGCATACTGAGAACGGCCTGGCGCCTGCTATCACGCCAGAAGAACTATTGGGATATATTCCAGATGCGGCCAGGGTGTGCGATATCCACACAACACAAGTGTGTAATGTGGACAGCACAAATATGACTCCCGTATACTGGGGCATGATCAGCCGCGCCATTGAAAAAAATTATGCAGATTATGATGGATTTGTCGTTTGCCACGGCACTGATACGCTGGCATACACTGCTGCCGCACTTTCCTATATGATACAGAATTCACATAAGCCTATTGTTATAACCGGGGCGCAGAGACCAATAGATATGGAAAATACGGATGCAAGAATGAACCTGCTGGATAGTTTTATCTATGCGTCAGACCAGGACTCCAGGGATGTAAATATTGTGTTTGATGGTAAGGTAATCGTAGGGACAAGGGCAAAAAAGGAACGGGCAAAGAGTTATAATGCATTTTCCAGTATTAATTTCCCTTATCCGGCCGTTATAAGGGAACAGAGAGTTATCCGCTACATCCCCCCACAGGAATATAGAGGCCAGGTACAGTTTTACCACGATATGGACGAAAGCATCTACGTATTAAAGCTTACACCGGGATTGGACCCGGATGTGCTCTCTTTTTTATTTGACAGGTATAAATGTATTGTGATCGAGAGTTTTGGGGTAGGCGGCATCCCGGAATATTTGGTAGATAAATTTTATGAGATCATGAAAGGCTGCGGGGCAGGCGGGAAGCTTGCCATTGTGGCCACCCAGGTGGTGAAGGAAGGCAGTGACATGATGGTGTACGAGGTGGGGAAAAGAGTGAAGCAGGACTTTGACCTTCTGGAAACCTATGATATGACACTGGAGGCTACAATTACAAAGGCAATGTGGCTGATGGCAAGGACGGGACTTAGCTATGAAGAGCTGAAAGCGGAGTTTTACAAAACTGTGAACCGTGATATACTTGCATATAAAAGTGACAGATAAAACACACTCCTGGGCAGAAAGAAAGCAGGCGGATTGAGAAAAGCCTGGATCCGGGTCAGTGAATATGGAGGCGTGATGATGGGAAAGACAAGAGTAATATGTTTTGCGAATAATAAAGGGGGGAGTGGGAAATCAACTACCTGCTCCAATATTGGATATGGACTGACACAGCTTAAAAAGAAAGTACTGTTGGTGGACGGTGATATGCAGCTGAACCTTTCGCTTTCCCTTTTTGATGAAGATAAAGTATTGGGATTTGCCCGAAGCAGCAGGAATTTGTATGAGGGGATTAAAAGCCAGGCTGACCTGACAGATTATATTGTATGTTCCCCTTATGATGGATTGGACCTGATTCCCTCTTCCACACTGATGAGCTCCATAGAGTATGAGCTTTTCACGAAGTGGCAGAGAGAATATATATTGAAAAAGTGTCTGTCCAAAATAAAGGAATCTGGGAAGTATGATTATATACTGATTGATGCGCCCCCGACTCTGGGAGGCTGGGTTATGAACATACTCTGCGCGTCAGATGAGGTGGTGATCCCCGTGGAATCAACGCCATGGGGACTTTTCGGACTGGGGAATATGTTTGAGTTTTTGGAAGAGGTTAAGCAGATTGCCCCTGAGCTTAAAATAGGCGGCATTGTAATTACAAAGGTAGATACAAGAAAAAGTTATTTTAAACAGACGCGGGAAACGTTGAGGCAGCTTGAAGGCGTGAAGGTCTTTGATACATATATCCGGGTAGACAGCAATGTTGAGTGGTCTCAGGATAACAATGCGCCGGTAATGGCATATAAGAAGAGCAGCAGGAGCGCTGAGGAATATATGGAACTAGCAAAAGAGATTGCAGGCATGAAATAGGTGGGCATATGCATCCTGAATTATTGAAGTCATTATCTGTAATTACAGAAGAGGAGCAGAAAATATTAGACGGCGAAAGCGGCATCGATCCCCATCTATATACAGAGCGGGATGAACTAGTCGTTGACTGCGACAAGCTTTTAAAGAGAGGAAAATTGATTCAGGTAAGGCCCCATACCCGTTTTGTCTATTTTCCGAAGCACCGCCACAATTATGTGGAGGTTATCTATATGTGCCAGGGCTCTACCACCCATATAGTGGATGGGAACAAGGTTGTACTGGGGCAGGGAGATTTGCTCTTTTTAAATCAGAATGCCATGCAGGAGATTTTTCCGGCCCAAAAGGCAGATATTGCAGTAAATTTTATTATTCTTCCTGAATTCTTTAATATGGCCTTTTCTATGATGGGAGCAGAAGATAATATGCTCAAAGAGTTCCTTGTGGGGACTCTTTGCGGGAAGAATGACAGAACCTCTTATCTTTATTTTCATGTGGCAGAGATTCTCCCAATTCAGAATTTAGTGGAAAATATGGTCTGGACAATTTTTTACGACTTATCAAATAAACGCAGCTGCAATCAAATAACAATGGGACTCCTCCTTCTGCAGCTCCTCAACCATATGGACAAGATGGAGACAGGCAGCAGCCAGTTTGACAAAGAACTGGCAGGGGGTGTCTTAAGCTATGTGGAAGAGCACTATAAGAATGGGAGCCTGTCTGAATTGGCTGACATTATGGGGTATGATGTGTATTGGCTGAGCAGAGAAATTAAAAAGCGGACGGGAAAAACGTATAAGGAGCTGCTGCAAACAAGAAGGATGAATCAGGCAGTATACTTGCTGACCAGCAGTACGCTGCCTGTTGCCGATATTATTGAGGCTGTGGGTTATGATAATACCAGCTATTTTTACCGGAAGTTTAAAGAGAAATATGGGGTGAGCCCAAAAGAATACAGGGAAAGGCAGCGGCAAATACCAAAAGAGGGCATTTCTGCAAATAAGGTCCTGATTTAAAATAAATAGCGTCCTTTTATTTTGTTTGCCCAAGGCATATAATCAGTTTAGATTTGAAAGTACAAAGGAGGCGCGGAATGGATAAGTATTATTTGGCTGTTGATATTGGTGCGTCTAGTGGCCGGCATATGCTGGCGTCTATGGCGGAAGGGAAAATGCAGCTTCAGGAGGTATACCGCTTTTCCAATGGGATGGATAATAAGGACGGTACGTTATGCTGGGATACAAAGAGGCTCCTGGGAGAGATTATAAACGGCCTGAAAAAATGCAAAGAGATTGGCAAGATTCCTGTGTCTATGGGTATAGATACATGGGGAGTAGATTTTGCCCTGCTGGATGAAAATGACGCTTTGCTTGGAGATACAGTAGGCTACCGTGACAGCCGTACAGTGGATATGGACAAAAAGGTATACGAGAAAATCACGCCGGAAGATTTATATGCAAGGACTGGGATTCAGAAGCAGATATTTAATACTATTTATCAGTTGATGGCAGTGAAGGAGAACACTCCTGAGTATCTGGAACAGGCCAAGGCCATATTGATGATTCCAGATTATTTCCATTTCCTCTTGACGGGGGTAAAGAAAATGGAGTATACAAATGCCACAACCGGTCAGCTTATTGACCCTAAAACTAATGACTGGGATTATGAGATGATTAAATTGCTGGGATATAACGCCGATATTTTCCAACCCGTTTCTATGCCCGGGACAGTGGTGGGGAATTTCAGTAAAGAAATCCAGCAGGAGGTAGGGTTTGACTGTACGGTAGTGCTTCCGGCCACACACGATACAGGGTCAGCAGTGCTGGCGGTCCCTACGAATGATGACCATGCGATTTACATAAGTTCAGGCACATGGTCCCTCATGGGAATTGAGCGGAAGGAGGCCGACTGCTCTATGGAGAGCATGAAGGCTAATTTTACCAATGAGGGAGGATATGACCACAGGTTCCGCTATTTGAAAAATATTATGGGACTTTGGATGATCCAGTCTGTTAAGAAGGAGTTCGAGGAGGATCTATCCTTTGCAGAAATATGCAGCATGGCCTCAGAAGAGAAAATCCCATCTATTGTTGACTGTAACAATGACTGTTTCCTGGCCCCCAAAAGCATGATTAAAGCTGTGCAGGATTTTTGCAAAAACACAAACCAGCCGGTTCCTGGGACAGTGGGGGAGATTGCCGCTGTAATTTACAACAGCCTGGCAAAATGCTATGGCGATACGGTCAAAGAGATAGAAGCCATTACAGGAAATACCTATGATACTATATATGTGGTGGGCGGGGGCGCCAATGCAGGATATTTAAATGAACTGACTGCAAAATATACGGGGAAAAAAGTGTCTGCAGGACCTACAGAAGCTACAGCCATTGGAAACATTATTGTACAGATGCTCCAGGACGGAGTGTTTGCAGATCTTTCCGAGGCCAGGGCCTGTGTGGGGAGTTCATTTGATATTGTGGAATATACTTAGGGGTTATTTTGCGGCATATAAGTATGCAGTGAGGCAGAAATGATAAACAATTCTGAAAATGGAAGGCAAAGGGGTCAGACCCCTTTGAAAAATAAGGAGGGTTTTATGATGACAACGAAAGAAAGATATGAGTCAGCGAAAGAAATGTACGCCAAGGTGGGCGTGGACACGGATAAGGTTCTGGAGACACTTAAGTCTGTGCCTATCTCTATGCATTGCTGGCAGGGTGATGATGTAGGCGGTTTTGACAGTGAGGGGGAGCTTACAGGCGGCATACAGGCTACAGGTAATTATCCGGGCAAGGCCAGGACACCAGAGGAATTGATGGCTGATATTGACGAGGCTTTAAAGCTGATACCAGGGACACACCGGATTAATGTCCATGCAAGCTATGCTATTTTTGAGGAAGGCGAGTGGGTTGACAGGGATAAGTTAGAGCCAAAGCATTTTAAGAAATGGGTTGAGTTCGCAAAGGAGCGGGGGCTTGGACTGGATTTTAACCCTACATATTTCTCCCATCCTAAGGCAGACGAATATACACTTACAAGTCCAAACGAGGAAATCCGTAAATTCTGGATTGAACACGGCAAAGCATGTATCCGCATTTCACAGTATTTTGCGGAAGAGCTGGGGACACCTTGCCTGATGAATATTTGGATCCCTGACGGCTTTAAGGATATTCCGGCGGACAGGCTTGGGCCGAGGGCGCGCTATAAGGACTCTCTGGATCAAATTCTTGGAATTGACTATGATAAAGAAAAGGTGCTTGTGTGCCTGGAATCAAAAGTATTTGGCATTGGCCTGGAGGCTTATACTGCCGGGTCGGCTGAGTTTACAATGAATTATGTAATGAATAAAGGCATCGTGCCTCTGATGGATAATGGACATTATCATCCCACAGAAGTGGTATCCGATAAGATTTCGTCTATGCTGCTGTTTAACGATAAAATTGCACTCCATGTGACCAGGCCTATCCGTTGGGATAGTGACCATGTAGTCCTGCTTGATGATGAGACAAAGGAAATCGCGAAAGAGATTGTCAGAAACGATGCCCTAAACAGAGTGATCATTGGCCTGGACTTCTTTGATGCCAGCATCAACAGAATCTCTGCGTGGGTAGTGGGGATGAGAAATATGCAGAAAGCCCTGCTGTGCGCAATGCTGAGTCCCATCGAGAAATTAAAAGAGCTTCAGGACACACAACAATTTACTGAACTTATGGTTATGCAGGAAGAGCTGAAGTGTTATCCGTTTGGGGATGTTTGGAATTATTTCTGTGAGATCAACCATGTGCCAGAGAGAGAAGCGTGGTTTGAAGAAATTAAAAGATATGAGAAAGAGGTTCTTGCAAAAAGAGCTTAGCAGATAGCTGTAATTTTTGGATATTTTGGAGAACCCCCCGTCCCAATGTTAAGAAGGCATTGGGACGGGGGGTTTTGCTCTTTGCAGAAAGACTAAATTTTGTCTTTGTATATGCTCAGGAAAAGTCTTTCAAGGTCAGGGAAAGTCCCGGACATCCGGGGACAGGGATATGATCCAGGAAGCGGAAGATCCGGCCGGCGGGGGCCTGTCTGGAAGTAGAGTGAAGCGTATATATAAGCCGAGTATCTGTGTCAATAATCCAGTATTCTGGAATATTGGCTTTATAGTATTTGTGAAACTTCAGAAGACAATCCAGACAATGTGTGGACGGAGAAAGCACTTCCGCTATAAAACAGGGGAGGGTACTGACACTGTTCTTTAAAATTTTGCCGGGGTGTCTGATCAAAGCGATATCAGGCCGGATGGCGGTTTGAATGTCATCTGGAAGATACAGGCTTACAGGAGTAGAGATCACCTTAAAGGGAAGGCCTGTGTTTTCTAAATATACCAGCATCTGGTATAAAAGATCGGTGACAACAGACTGGTGGATCGAGGGAACGGAATCGTTATATACAAGATAACCATCAATGAGCTGGGGGATCTTGGAGGCAGGGTATAGTATATAGTCCTCCCTTGTATACTGCCCTTGGGTTTTCTGGGGAGGCGGGCCATATATTCTGCTGTGGTTTTGAGGGAGAGGAGGCTTTTGCAGTCCCTGGCGGGGAAGGGTGCGTTCTGGAGAAAAAGGAATTTCCATTAGCTCACAGAATTGGAGGGGGGTTAGATGCAAAAGCCGGGCTTCTTTTTGGATGGCCTCAGAGGATAACTTATAGGGGAGACAGATATTCATGTAAGTTCTCCTTCGTATAAAAATACAATATTGCAGGGAAGATGAATGGACGGATATGCACCTGCCCAATACATTCCCGGATGATTTACAGTACTATATACATAAGAGTGTACAGAATATTAGGCGGCCTGTCATTATAGTATAAACTGATTGACAGAGCAGCAGGTAGATAAAACAGGGTAGTTTATGCTATGCTGATATTAGAATTCATGGGAAACTGGTGCCGGGGCAGAAAGACTGTAATATACCTTAAAGCCTATTGGGGTGCTTGCTTGGGGCATGTATATCCATATGAACAACAATAATATTCAAGGAGGCAGTGTGAAAGATATGGAAGAAAAAGAATATCCCAGTATTAGTATGGAAAAGACAGGACGGTGGCTTAAGTTCATCTGCTATTATAAAAAAATTTCTGTCCGGCAGCTTTTAACGTGGCTTGGACTGGGGTCCCCCCAGTCTGTATATAGCTGGTTCTGCGGGAGGACACTTCCGTCTCTTGACAATTTTTATGCGTTCAGCCAGGCCCTTGGCCTGTCTTTAGATGCGCTGATTGTGAACCATAGGGAATTTGTTCCGGCAGGATTTTCCAGAACAGCAGGAAACGGGAACGCAAGACTTTTTGCTTATAGGCTGCGATTCCCGCTGGATGACCTTTCAAGAAAACAATGAAAGGCTTTCAGAGAATAATTTATGATAAGTGATTCCGGCATCTGTGCCAGTGCGGCCAGTGCGGAGGCGGATGTAAAATCCCCTGCATGGGAAGGGCCGTGGCTGTCACTGCCGAAAATAACCGGATAGTGGAAATGCTTACAGAGATTTAATATCATCAGGTCATTAAATCGTGTATCACCCCGGTAGCCGTCAGGCCGGAGGGAGCTGTCATTGATTTCAATGAGCACATTATATTTCATGGCGGCCCGGACTAACTGCAGATAGTCTACGGGATATTTAGTGTCATCACAGTGCCCCAGGATCCGGACGTTTGGATTTTCCATTGCTCTAATGTAGGCGGCAGTATTCTCTTCGATTGTACCAGGCTTCTTCACAGGTTTGTGGACACTGGCGATGGTGTAGTCAAGTTTCTCCAGAATACTGTCCTCTAAGTCCAAGGTTCCATTGTTATCTAATATATTTGCCTCCGCGCCGTAAAGTATTTCTATCCCCAGACGCTTACGTGGGGCGCGGGAAAGACTGCGGAAATAAGAAGGCCTGCCGCCTCCGATTGTTGCGGGGCCATGGTCGGAGATCCCCAGCATTTTTAGATGTTTCGATACAGCTGCCTTTGCCATGTCTGTTATAGTGGCAGTGGAGCCATGCCCGCTGGCTATGGTGTGTGTATGTACGTCAAATTCAAAAAAAGACATAATCTAAGCCTTTCTAAAAATGAAATTATATAGGTGCAGGGCACCCTTTAGTTACAGTATGATAGATTATGGGAAGTTTGTCAACAAAAAATGAGATATAGAAAGATTAATACCAATAAAAACAACAAAAAACATGTTGGTTTGTGTTGAGTTCACATATGAAAATCAGAATAAAAGTGTTGGTTCTCGTTGACTTATATATAGTCTTATACTATAATAGAAACAACTGGGTGAAAGATAGGTATTTTCGCAAAGTTGATATTGATTTATACTTTAAAGAAGATATTTTTCAGAAAGGAGAAAAAGAAGGATGGGATTATACACTTATGACAGCAGCGATATCCCAAAGTCGGAGCGGATTTCTAAGCTTGTTGAGAATTTGTATGCTAAGATGCCGGAGATAGAATCTGCCAGGGCGGTTTTGATTACCGAGTCTTATAAGCAGACTGAGAATGAGCCTATGATTATACGTAGGGCAAAGGCTTTCAGGCATATTTTAGAAAATATACCGATTGTCATACGGGATTTAGAGTTGATTGTCGGAAGCACGACGATTGCCCCCCGGGGATGCCAGACATATCCAGAGTTTTCCTATGAGTGGCTGGAAGAAGAGTTTGATACAGTGGAAAAGAGAAGTGCCGACCCGTTTTATATTTCAGATAAGACGAAGGCAGAACTGAAAGAGGCTAACGCATACTGGAAAGGGAAAACAACCAGTGAGCTTGCCACGGCCTACATGGAACCGGAGACATTGCTTGCCATGGAGCATAATATGTTTACCCCTGGCAATTATTTTTATAATGGCGTGGGACATGTCACTGTAAAGTATGGCGAGGTGCTGGAGATTGGATTCGCGGGCATCAGGCAAAAGGCCGAGGCGGAGATGGCATCTTTATGTCTGGCAGATGGAGATTATCAGAAAAGATCCAGATTCCTGGAAGCTGTTATCATCAGCTGTGATGCGGTGATTACATATGCAAGGCGGTACGCCAGGCTGGCCCTTAAAGAGGCTGAACAATGCACAGATACCGCAAGGAAGAAGGAACTGCTTGGGATTGCCCAGAATTGTGCGAATGTGCCGGAGAAGGGAGCGTCGGGATTCTACGAAGCTTGTCAGTCTTTCTGGTTTGTGCAGCAGCTTCTGCAGATTGAATCCAGCGGCCATTCTATTTCTCCTGGAAGGTTTGACCAGTATATGTATCCTTATTATAAGAAGGATTTAGAAGCTGGCAAGATCACAAGAGGATTCGCCCAGGAACTGATGGACTGTATCTGGGTGAAGCTCAATGACTTAAATAAATGCCGAGACGCTGCGTCTGCGGAAGGGTTTGCAGGATACAGCCTGTTCCAGAACCTGATTGCGGGCGGCCAGAATAAAGACGGGATTGATGTGACAAACGATCTGTCATTCATGAGCATTCAGGCATCTATGCACGTATTCCTGCCCCAGCCGTCCTTGTCTGTCAGAGTATGGAACGGCACGCCCCATGAATTCTTGGTGAAAGCGGCTGAGCTGACCCGCACAGGTATTGGCCTGCCTGCATACTACAACGATGAGGTGATTATCCCTTCTCTGATCAGCAGGGGGCTTACGTTGGAAGATGCAAGAGATTATAATATCATCGGCTGTGTGGAGCCGCAGAAAGCGGGGAAAACGGAAGGCTGGCATGATGCTGCATTTTTCAACATGTGCCGTCCTCTGGAACTTGTGTTTGGCAATGGGATGGATAAAGGCAGCCAGGTCGGGCCCAAAACAGGCAAAGTAGAAGATATGCGTACCTTTGAAGAATTCTACCAGGCTTATAAGATCCAGATGGATTATGCGATTAAACTTCTGGTGAACGCGGATAATGCCATCGATATGGCACATGCAGAACGGTGCCCGCTTCCCTTCTTGTCTTCTATGGTAGATGACTGTATGAAGAGAGGAAAGAGTGTACAGGAAGGCGGGGCTGTCTATAACTTTACAGGCCCTCAGGGATTTGGCGTTGCAAATATGGCAGATGCCCTGTATGCAGTGAAGAAGCTGGTTTATGATGAGAAGAAAATCAGCATGAAGGAGCTGAAGGATATGTTGGCCCTCAACTATGGCAAAGGCCTTGCAGAGGAAGATATGGTATCCATGGCAGCAGACGTGGCAGCAGGAATGAAGTCTGCTGGACAAGCTGTAGGGGAGCGGGAAATAGCTGCGATATTAAAGAGCATAGCCGCTATTTCAGAAGCACCTGAGGTTAAGGAGAAGGGCGAAAGGATTCTGAAGCTGATAGATGAGGTTCCGAAGTTCGGCAATGATATAGCAGAGGTAGATGCATTTGCAAGGGATGTGGCTTATACATATACAAAGCCGTTACAGAACTATAAGAATCCCCGGGGGGGGATTTTCCAGGCAGGCCTTTATCCGGTATCGGCCAATGTCCCCCTGGGCGCTCAGACTGGAGCCACGCCAGACGGGCGTCTGGCCCATACCCCTGTTGCGGACGGTGTGTCCCCCTCTGCAGGGAAGGATATAAATGGGCCCACGGCAGCGGCAAACTCTGTTTCAAGGCTGGATCATTATATTGCATCGAATGGTACACTTTTTAATCAGAAGTTCCACCCCTCTGCCCTGAGTGGGAGAAGCGGCCTTGAGAATTTTGTGGGACTTATCCGTTCTTATTTTGACCAGAAAGGAAGCCACATGCAGTTTAATGTAGTGAGCAGAGAGACGCTTTTGGACGCCCAGAAGCACCCAGAGCAGTATAAGCACCTGGTTGTAAGGGTTGCAGGTTACAGCGCACTGTTTACAACATTATCCAAGTCACTTCAGGACGACATCATACGAAGGACAGAGCAGGGGTTCTAATCGGAGAAAGGAAAGGCAGCATGAAGGACTTTTTGAAAGTAACAGGCCGTATCTTTGATATACAGCGATATTCAATCCATGACGGGAATGGCATACGGACGATCGTTTTTCTGAAAGGCTGTGTGCTGAGATGCCGCTGGTGCTGTAATCCCGAATCCCAAAGATATGGGATAGAGACAATGCTGGTGCAGGGAGAACCCAAGGTGATAGGGCGGGATGTGACTGTGGCTGAAGTGATGGAAACAGTAGAAAAAGACCGTCCATATTATAGGCGTACCAAAGGCGGCCTCACATTATC
Organism: Luxibacter massiliensis; assembly: GCF_900604355.1. Lineage (NCBI taxonomy): Bacteria > Bacillati > Bacillota > Clostridia > Lachnospirales > Lachnospiraceae > Luxibacter > Luxibacter massiliensis. Next base: position 490,931 of record NZ_UWOE01000001.1, read on the forward strand.
AGGGGGAGAAAGCCTCTGCCAGCCAGTCTTTGCCGCAGCCCTTCTTGAAGCTGCTAAGGAGGCCGGGATCAGCACGGCTATGGAGAGCATGGGGTGTGCTGACTATGAGGTGATTGATAAAATTCTCCCTAACCTGGATCAGTACTTATTAGATATTAAACATATGAATCCTCAAAAGCATAAGGAGTATACAGGGCGTTCTAACGAGTTAATGCTGGAAAATGCTATGAAAATTGCAAAATCCGGTATGACGGAACTCAGTATCCGCATTCCGGTCATTCCTGGCTTTAATGATACAGAAGCAGAGATCCGGGACATAGCAGAGTATACGGGGAAGCTGGGAAATGTAAAGAGGCTGCACCTTTTGCCATATCACAGGCTTGGACAGGATAAATATGCAGGGTTAGGCAGAGAATATCTGATGGGAGATGTCCTGCCGCCGTCCAATGAACTGATGGAGAGGCTGCTGCACACGGCAGAACAGGCTTCTGGAGTAGAATGTCAGATAGGAGGTTAGGAGAGGATGAGTTATGAACAGGCGCCAGAGAGAATTGTACAGGAGCTGGTTCCTGGTAAGGAGATTACAATTGCCCATCTGATTGCCAGTCCAGATATTACTTTGTACGAAAAGCTGGGACTTGACCCAAGAGTAGAATACAGCAAATCTGCTATTGGGGTGCTGACAATCAGTCCTGCGGAGACAGCTATCATTGCGGCAGATATTGCGATTAAGGCGGCGGGTATTGAACTTGGCTTTGTAGACCGCTTCAGCGGCACGCTGATTGTGACTGGGACAATATCAGAAACAGAGGCTTCTATTCGGGCGGTTCTGGATTATGTAAAGGAAAAGATGGGTTTTTCAGTATGTGAGATTACAAGGACTTGATCTTATGAAGAAGATTGTATTGATGGGCCGCAGCGAATGTGGAAAGACAACGCTGACACAGGCCCTGAAAGGTGAAAAAATCCAGTACCATAAAACGCAGTATGTAAATAATTTTGATGTTATCATAGACACTCCCGGGGAATATGCGCAGACAAAGCATCTTGGATATGCCCTCGCGCTGTATGCTTATGAGGCGGATGTGGTGGGCCTGCTTTTGTCAGCCACAGAGCCCTATTCGCTGTATCCCCCCTGCTGCACTGCAATGTGTAACCGTGAAGTCATAGGGATTGTCACAAAAATCCATGATCAAAAGGCGGATGTAGGACGTGCAGAGCGGTGGCTCAGGCTTGCGGGCTGCAAAAAAATCTTCTATGTAGATTCCAAAAACTACGAAGGTATTCCAGAAATATTGGAGTATTTAAAGGAAGAAGGGGATGTACTTCCCTGGGAAATGGAAGAAAGTGGAAGAAAGCCTGAAAGAACAACAAAAACAACATTAAAACAAGTTGACTGATGTGGGGTTGTGTGGTAACATCGAGTTATAAACAACATGAAACAAAAGTTTGTTTTAAGAATCCAAGGAGGAAAATAGGATGCAAAACGAATACGAAATCAAAAAAGAAATGTGTGAAATCGGTAAAAGAGTCTATAACCGTGGGATGGTTGCGGCAAATGACGGTAACTTTTCCGTAAAATTGAATGACAATGAATTTTTATGTACACCGACAGGTGTCAGCAAAGGGTTTATGACACCAGAATACATTTGTAAAGTAGATGCGGAAGGAAATGTTATCCAGGCAAACAAAGGATTCAGGCCATCTTCAGAGATTAAGATGCATATGCGTGTGTACAAAGAAAGGCCGGACGTTAATTCAGTAGTACATGCCCATCCGTTATATGCCACAACATTTGCTATTGCAGGTATTCCTCTTACACAGCCAATCATGCCAGAGGCTGTTATTGCACTTGGATGTGTTCCGATTGCAAAATATGGCACACCTTCTACAGTAGAAATCCCAGATGCAGTTTCAGAGCACCTTCAGTATTTTGACGCTGTACTCCTGGAGAACCATGGGGCACTTGCTTATTCAGATACCCTGCTGAATGCATATCACAAGATGGAATCACTGGAGTTCTATGCACGTCTGCTGTATCAGTCAGAGATGGTCGGAGGGCCACAGGAACTGAACAAGGAGCAGGTGGAAAAATTATATGAAATCAGAAGGAAGATGGGACTGAAGGGCAAGCATCCTGCGAACCTGTGTCCAAATGCTAAGGCAGGCAAGCCAAGCTGCCATAGCTGTGGGGGCGGCTGCAGTGCTGAAGCGCCGGCGGCTGAAGCAAATGACGCTGATTTAGTAGCTTCTATCACAAAGAAAGTAATGGAGCAGCTTGGACTGTAAGTATTGACAGAAATGAGGACTGCTATGAATGAACAGGATATTTCCAACGCTGTGAGGGCGGTACTGGAACAGATGAAAGAAAATAGCTCTCATCCAGAAAAAGGACATGTATGTAAATGCAGCAAGCATAAGATGACATTGGAAGCCGCCAATGCCCTGATAGAGAAGGTCAGGGCGAAGGCTGCCGAGATGGGCGTTCGTGCAGTGGTCGCCGTATCAGACCAGGCGGGGCGTCCGGTTGCAGTCCAGAGTATGGATGGGGCCTACATAGCCAGTTTTGATATTGCAGTTAATAAGACATTTACTTCGGCGAGCCTCAAGATGTCAACGGAAGCGCTGAGCCATTTAAGCCAGCCGGGACAGTCCCTGTACGGGATCCAGTATACGAATAATGGGAAGATCGTAATATTCGGAGGTGGAGAACCGCTGGAAGCAGATGGTCAAATAATCGGTGCCTTAGGCGTGAGCGGTGGATCAGCAGAGGAAGATACTGCAATCGCAGCTTATGGCAAAGAAGTTTTCAAGGAGGTATTAGCGTGTCTGTAAATGAACAGATGGTGCAGGACATTGTGCAGGAAGTTATGGCCAAGATGCAGATCGCTTCTAGTGTATCCGAAAGCCATGGCGTATTTTCTGATATGAATGAAGCAATCGAGGCAGCTAAGAAAGCCCAGAAGATTGTATGCAGAATGTCTATGGACCAGAGAGAAAAAATCATATCCATTATCAGGACTAAAATTATGGAGCATGCAGAAATCCTTGCACGTATGGGCGTACAGGAAACTGGCATGGGCAATGTGGGCCATAAGATTTTGAAACATCAGCTTGTAGCTGAAAAGACTCCCGGGACAGAAGATATCACGACTACCGCATGGTCCGGGGACAGGGGGCTGACACTGATAGAGATGGGGCCCTTTGGTGTTATTGGGGCGATTACCCCGTGTACAAATCCCAGTGAGACAGTTCTCTGCAATACAATTGGTATGCTGGCAGGGGGAAATACAGTTGTATTCAACCCACATCCGGCAGCCATTAAAACATCTATATACGCGGTGAATCTGCTCAATGAGGCTTCTTTAGAGGCCGGTGGACCAGATAATATTGCATGTACTGTGGAAAAGCCTACAATGGAGACCAGCAGCATTATGATGAAGCATAAGGACATCCATCTGATTGCGGCGACAGGCGGGCCGGGAGTAGTTACAGCAGTACTTTCCTCTGGAAAAAGAGGGATAGGGGCCGGTGCGGGCAATCCTCCTGCGCTGGTGGATGAAACTGCAGATATCCGCAAGGCAGCGGAGGATATTGTGAATGGGTGTACCTTTGATAATAACCTTCCGTGTATTGCTGAAAAGGAAATCGTGGCAGTTGATTCTATAGTGGATGAACTGATGCACTATATGGTTTCTGAACAAGGCTGTTATCTGGCTTCAAAGGAAGAGCAGGATGCACTGACGGCGGTAGTGCTGAAGGATGGAAGGCTGAACAGGAAGTGCGTAGGCAGAGATGCCAAGACTCTTCTTGGGATGATTGGTGTTACAGTTCCAGATAACATCAGATGTATTACATTTGAAGGCCCTAAGGAACATCCGCTAATTGCAGAAGAACTGATGATGCCGATTCTCGGCGTGGTCAGGGCCAAGGATTTTGATGATGCGGTAGAGCAGGCTGTATGGCTGGAGCATGGCAACAGACATTCCGCACATATACATTCCAAGCACGTAGACAATATAACAAAATATGCAAAAGCGATCGATACAGCGATTCTTGTAAAAAATGGGCCTTCCTATGCGGCACTGGGATTTGGTGGAGAAGGCTTTTGTACCTTTACTATTGCAAGCAGGACAGGCGAGGGACTTACGAGCCCAAGCACATTTACAAAGAGAAGACGCTGTGTTATGACAGACAGCCTATGTATTCGCTAAGACAGGAGGAAAGAAAATGGAAATGAATTCTGCAAATGTAGAGGCAGTTGTAAAGCAGGTACTGGAAAGTATGCTGGATAAGAAGGTTGCTCCTGCAGCAGGCGCAGCAGGCCAGGCGATTCCGAACACTGCCCATGTTGCAATGCTGACAGCGCTGGAACACTATGATATCAAGGAATATCCGATGCCGCCAGTTGGGGATGGGGATATCCTTGTAAAGGTAGAGGGGTGCGGTGTGTGCGGTACAGATGCACACGAGTTCAAAAGAGACCCATTTAGCCTGATTCCAGTTGTTCTCGGCCATGAAGGAACTGGCGAGATCGTAAAGATGGGTAAAAATGTCAAGGTTGACAGTGCAGGAAAATCACTGAAAGTCGGTGACAAAGTGGTTACTTGTATGATCTTTAAAGACAACCCGGATATTACAATGTTCGATTTGAACAAACAGAATGTGGGAGGCGCTGATGTATATGGCCTTCTTCCTGATGATGATATACATCTGAATGGATGGTTTTCTGACTATATCTTGATCCGTGAAGGTTCTACAGTGTTTAATGTAAGCGATTTAGACCTGAAATCAAGAATCCTTATTGAGCCATGTGCTGTATTAATCCACGCAGTAGAAAGAGCCAAGACAACAGGTATTCTGAGATTTAACAGCCGTGTCGTTGTACAGGGATGCGGGCCTATCGGTTTGATCTGTATTGCCATTCTGCGTACGATGGGAATCGAGAATATTGTGGCAGTTGACGGGGAGCAGAAGCGTCTTGATTTTGCGAAAAGAATGGGCGCTGAGAAGTCTGTTAACTTTAAAGACCATAAAGGCATAGAGGCCCTTGCGGCAGGAGTGGAAGAAGCATTTGGCGGATATCCGGCAGACTTTGCGTTCCAGTGTACAGGATCTCCGGTGGCACACGCCAATATTTATAAATTTATCAGAAACGGCGGCGGCTTATGTGAGCTTGGATTCTTTATCAATGGCGGGGATGCAACTATTAATCCTCACTTTGACCTTTGCTCTAAAGAAATCACCTTGGTTGGATCCTGGGTATATACTCTGAGAGATTATGCCACAACATTTGATTTCCTCAAGCGGGCAAAGGCAATCGGACTTCCCATGGACGACCTCATCACACATGAGTATCCGCTGGAGCAGATTAATGAGGCACATCAGACAAATCTGAAAATGGAAGGCCTGAAAATAGCGATAATTAATAAATAGCAGCAATCCCAAGAAGGAGAATTGATATGGGAGAAGCAGTAGGGATGTTGGAAGTGTTCGGGTTGGCCACCGCATTTGCGGCAGCAGATGCAGGCTGTAAAGCGGGGAATGTCAGCCTTGAGACTTTTGATAAGAATAAACCGGCAAATGCGGATGAATTACCTGTTCCACTGATTGTAATGGTTAAGTTCAGAGGCAGTGTGTCCGATGTCAGTGCAGCGCTGGAAGCTGCAAAGGCAAAGGCAGAGTCACTGGCTGGAGTGGTGGCTGAATATGAGATTGCAAGGCCCACAGTGGATACGGAGAAGATGCTGAAGCTGAGCGGTTTAGATAAAGGTAAACCAAATAAAATATTTATAGAAGAAGTGTAGGAGGAGAATAAAATGGCACAACAGGCATTAGGAATGGTAGAGACAAGAGGACTTACGGCTGCAATTGAGGCGGCTGATGCAATGACAAAGGCAGCTGAGGTTACATTGGTAGGGACAGAGAAGATTGGTTCTGGCCTTGTAACAGTTATGGTCCGTGGGGACGTTGGAGCTGTTAAGGCTGCAGTTGAAACAGGGGCAGACGCGGCAGGAAGGCTGGGCGAGCTGGTTGCCACACATGTAATTCCAAGGCCACATGATGATGTGGAGAAAATTCTTCCTACAGTATAGGAGAAGTAAAGGAGCAGTCTCATGGGACAGGCATATGGATTTTTTGAAATCCCTAGTGTAACAGCGGCAGTGGTGGCCATAGATATTATGTGTAAAACAGCAGAGGTACAGCTTGTTACCTGGGAGAAAAAGTTAGGTGGAAGACTTGTTACAATTATCATCCGCGGAGATGTGTCTGCTGTAACGCAAGCCATTGAAACTGCTGCAGCAAATGGAATTAAAGAACCCGTAGCGCATGTGGTGATAGCAAGTCCCCATGAAGAGGTCATCAAGCTAATCAATAACAGCGCAAACCGTATAAGCTAGGAGGCAGTCAGATGGCGGAAGAAAATAAACCAACAGGCGAAGAGAAAGCCGCAGGAGCAGTCCAGAAGGGCACGGCGAAATCTTCCGGTGCGGCAAAGAGCACTGCAAAAAAGACAGGCGGAGCTGCAAAAGCTGCATCCACTAAGAAAACCACTACAGCAAAAGCGCCGGCCAAGACCATCCAACGGGTAAAGCAGACGGCGCAGCAGGCGGAGCAGGTAGAAGATAAGATTCAATTAAAGGAGGAAAAAAGAATGTCACAGGAAGCATTAGGAATGGTAGAAACAAGAGGTCTGGTAGCATCAATTGAAGCAGCAGATACAATGCTTAAGGCTGCAAACGTTGTGTTAGTAGGGACAGAGAAGATTGGTTCCGGCCTTGTAACAGTTATGGTCCGCGGAGATGTGGGAGCAGTAAAATCTGCAGTTGAATCAGGCGCAGAAGCGGCAGGAAGGCTTGGAGAATTAGTAGCTACACATGTAATCCCAAGGCCACATACAGATGTTGAGAAAATTCTTCCGGCAGTGAAATAATAACTTTCAGCTGACATTTTACAGGGCGCTGCCCCAAAATGGGAAGTGATGCAGAGATATGGTTCCGCCAATTTGTGCGGCTCTGTGGCATGGGACATTTTGAGGCAGCTCTTGTAAATATTTGATGAGGAGAATTGATATGGATAACAGTAATGTAGCAATGATAACAAAAATGGTTCTGGAAGCAGTGGAGAGGCAAAAATCATCAGATGATACAGGATATATGGTGCCAATCGGCGTATCCGCAAGACATGTCCATCTGACACAGGAGCATGTGGAAGCTTTATTCGGGGAAGGCTATCAGCTGACCAGGAAAAAGGAACTGATGGGCGGCCAGTATGCTTCCAATGAGCTAGTTACAATCGTAGGCCTGAAGTTAAGGGCCATAGAAAATGTTAGGATCTTAGGACCAGTAAGAAGTAAGTCACAAGTAGAGATTTCTGCTACAGACGCTATACGCCTTGGCGTAAAGGCTCCCATCAGAGAATCCGGAAATGTTGCTGGTTCAGCTGCGATTGCGGTGGTTGGGCCTAAAGGCGCGATTTATTTGGATGAAGGCTGTATTATTGCAAAGAGGCATATCCACATGTCTCCCAAGGACGCAATGGCAGCCGGAGTCCATGATGGCGATACAGTATCTGTCAAGGCAGATAATGAAAGAGGTACTGTATTTAACCATGTGCAGATCCGTGTGGATGACAGCTTTACCCTCGAAATGCATATAGATACTGATGAGGCAAATGCGGCGAAGATTGTTACGGGAGATACAGTCAGGATTATTAAATAAGGGCAGTGTACCGGCAGGCAAAGAGCCGGTACACCCTTCTTTTTTGGCGGCCTCCAGAGCTGCCATAGAAAAGGCTGGCTAATAGAATGCCCCGTATCTGTGCCCAGGAGGGAAAATCCACAGATTTTGGGCGGAATGAGACTTAGCTGCAGGAGGAGAAGATTATGCTGATAGGAAAAGTAAAGGGAAGTGTTGTATCAACACGCAAATGCGAGAATTTAGTCGGCAATAAATTTATGATTGTAGACGTCCTGGAGCATATGCAGACTGGGGCAAAACAGCTTATTGCCATTGATAAAATTGGAGCGGGCATAGGGGAGTATGTGCTAGTGGCGCAGGGAAGTGCGGCACGGATTGGCTCTGGCATGCCTGATGTGCCTGTTGACGCTGCCATTGTAGGAATTATTGACGATGGTACAGGACTGGAGTAGTGGGATGATGGAAATAAAAGAATTGAGCAGCCTATTGCAGCAAAGTGGCATTGTTGGTGCAGGTGGTGCAGGATTTCCAACCTATGCAAAGCTAGACAAGCGCGCAGATACTATCATTCTCAATTGTGCAGAGTGTGAACCATTATTGAGGTTACATAGGCAGCTCCTGGAAAAATATGCCAGGGAAATTGTCCGTACATTTCATATGATTGGCCAGGCTGTGGAAGCCAGGGATATCATTATCGGCATTAAGAAAGCTTATAAGAAAACCATTGAAGCACTGGAGGATGTAATCGGAGATTATCCAGGGGTCAGGCTTGGACTTTTAGAGGAAGTGTATCCTGCCGGGGATGAAGTTGTACTGATTTATGAAGTGACCGGAAAAGTAGTCAGGCCCGGAGGACTTCCAATTGAAAGTGGCGTGGCTGTATTTAATGTAGAAACGGTTTATAATATATATAGGGCAGTCAGTCAGGAAGCTCCGGTTACAGATAAACTGGTGTCCGTTGTTGGGGAAGTAAAGGCTCCAGTAACGGTGCGTGTCCCCCTAGGGACTTCCATTGACGAGACTGTGCAGATGGCAGGCGGCATTACAGTGGAAAACCCGGCATACTTTATTGGCGGCCCTATGATGGGGTTCATTGGCGGCGGCCTTTGGCCCGTAACCAAGACTACCAATGCAGTTCTTGTTTTGCCGGAGGAGCATTTGATTATCCAAAGGAAAATGCGAAAGGCATCCATAGACCTGAAACGTGCGGCAGCATGCTGCTGTCAGTGTACTATGTGTACAGATTTGTGCCCCAGACATCTCCTGGGACATCCTATTGAACCTCATTTATTTATGCGTGCGGCTACTTGTAAGGACATACAGAAGCCAGACATATTTATCAATACAATGTTCTGCTCTTCCTGCGGCCTATGTGAGATGTATTCCTGTATGCAGGGATTGTCACCCCGCAGCCTGATGGCTGAGTATAAGGCAGGACTTAAAGCTAATGGGATAAAGCCGCCCCAGGATGTAGTGCCGGAAGCAGCGGGCAAGGAGAGGGAGTACCGGAAAGTCCCTATGCAGCGTCTTATGGCACGCTTAGATCTGGATAGATATGACAGGGAAGCGCCCTTGGACGAGGAGCCTGTTTCCGTGAAAAGAGTAAAAGTCCTTTTAAGCCAGCATATTGGAGCGCCGGCCCTGGCTATTGCCAGCATAGGCGATGAGGTAGAAAAGGGGCAGATGATTGCTAAACCAGGCACGGGATTGAGCGTGGGGATCCACGCGAGTATCAGTGGGACGGTTACGGAGGTAAGTGAGAAATACATCATAATAGAAAAGCAGGAAGGACGTGCAGGTAAATGAGCAAGGCAATTGGAATGGTAGAATATAAGACTGTTTCAGCAGGCGTGGTAGCAGCAGATGCCATGGTCAAGACTTCCGCAGTGACAATTATAGAGGCACAGACAGTCTGTCCTGGAAAATATATTGTGATTATATCAGGGGACTTAAGCGCTGTAAACGCTGCCGTTGAAGTATCCCGGACCGTGTATGGAAAGCACCTGATTAACAGTTTTATACTGGGAAATCCTCACGAGTCAATATTTCCTGCTATTTATGGCACCACAGGAATCGAAGCAGTTTCTGCCCTTGGCATTATGGAAACATATGATGCCACATCTATAATTGTTGCGGCCGATGAGGCGGCTAAAACAGCAATTGTGGATTTGATTGAGCTTAGGATTGCCCGGGGAATGTGCGGTAAATCATATTTGATGCTCACAGGTGAGATCGCTGCAGTGGAGGCGGCCATTGAACGGGCAAAATCAGCCGCTGCAGTGGAAGGTATGTATTTGGATTCGTCTGTGATCGCACATCCAGATGAACAGATACGCAGGGCAATATTGTAGGGATTTACGACTGACATAAAGTGACCGGGAGGCGATGCGATGCTTGCGATAGAGAGACGGAATGAAATATTAGAAAGGCTGCAGGCTGAACGGCGTGTGGTGGTAAGTGAACTGAGCCAGATTTACGAAGTGTCGGAGGAGACCATACGCAGAGATCTGGAAAAGCTTGTAAATGATGGCTTTGCCATCAAAAGCTATGGCGGTGCGGTTATCAATGAAAGTATAAATATAGATTTGCCCTTTAATATTCGGAAAAATCATAATGTGATTGGCAAACAGTACATCGCTGAGGCCATAGCGTCCAGGATTCATGACGGCGAAAGTGTTATGCTAGATGCAAGTTCCACGGCTGTATATGTTGCCAAAGCACTGAAAGGGAAAAAAAATCTGACATTGATTACTAACTCAATAGAAATTATTGTGGAGCTGTTTGATGTGCCAGATTTGACTGTACTTTCCACCGGAGGCGTATCAAGAGGCGGTTCTTTTGCCCTTGTGGGGCCCCAGACTGACAAAATGCTGCGTTCCTATCATGTGGATAAAGCTGTAATATCCTGTAAAGGATTTGACCTTTCATCTGGAATTACAGATTCTGACGAACTTCTCGCCAATAATAAGAAAACAATGCTGGATTCGGCAAAGGAGAAGATATTAGCCGTGGACAGCAGTAAATTGGGGAAAACAGCTTTTACAGTTGTGGGAATGCCTGAAGATATTACAACAGTTGTTACAGATAAAAGACCTCCGTCAAAGTGGCTGCAGGTATTTAAAGAATTAGGGATAGAGTGTATCTATCCAGAATAGAGGAAAGCACTATGAAGAGCTTTGATATAAAGACAAAAATTTATTTTGGAGATCAGGCCTTAGACCGCCTGACTGAGATTCCGTATAATAAAGTACTGGTCATTACTGACCCGTTTATGGCACAGAGTAATATGATTAATCTGATTCTGGATCCCCTGAAGAAGGGAAAGATTCAGTATGATATTTTTAAGGATGTTGTGCCGGACCCTCCCATTGAGAAGATCAGTGAGGGCGTTAAAAAGATGCTGGAGTATAGGCCCGATGCTATTGTGGCAGTTGGGGGAGGTTCAGCTATAGATTCATCTAAATCTATCCGTGAGTTTGCACTCCGTGTAGATAATTATGGTGATGTGGGTTTAATAGCAATTCCCACGACAAGCGGAACAGGTTCAGAGGTAACTTCGTTTGCAGTTGTGTCTGATCCGGCGGAACAAATGAAATATCCTCTGGTGTCAGAAAAATTGACTCCGAATGAGGCTATATTGGATGCTGAATTGGTAAAAAGCGTCCCTCCTGCTATTACGGCAGATACAGGGATGGATGTGTTCACCCATGCTTTGGAGGCCTGTGTAAGTACAAATAGAAATGATTTTTCCACTGCACTTGCCGAGAAAGCTATAGAGATATGTGGTGTGTTCCTTCTCAGGGCATATCTGGACGGCAACGATACACATGCAAGACAGAAAATGCATTCAGCTTCCTGCTTGGCAGGCCTGGCTTTTAATTCAGCGTCATTAGGACTGAACCATGGGATGGCCCATCAGCTTGGGGCCAGGTTCCATATACCCCATGGGCGGGCCAATGCAATGCTGCTTCCGCATATTATTGAGTTCAACAGTGACATAAATAAACACAGTAAGAGCCGTTCAGAGTATCTTCCGGCTGTTAAGAGATATTCCACAGTAGCCCAGTTATTGGGGTTGAGCAGTTATAATAAGATTATGACCGTCAGATCTCTTGTGAACTGGGTACAGTTTATGCTAAAGGAAATGGATATCCCATTGTCGATTTCTCAGATGGAAAAGATTTCGGAGGAAGAGTATTTTGCAGCTATTGACCAGATGGCAGATGCGGCGCTGGCAGATGGGTGTACAGTGACAAATCCCCGTGTTCCCAGAAAAGCTGATGTAGTAGAGATATATAAAAACTTGTGGTAGAATAGGCAGACGGAAATCTGGACAAGAATACATAAACTGCTGTAAATTGAATTTTCATATAGGATGGTGCCCATTGACGGGGCATGCCATTCCAGTGATGATGTTCATTTTGCAGCAGTTTTTTACTGTTTTCCAGGAGAAAGTTATATAAAAGAGGGTGGGAATATTGAAATTTCAGGTATTTACAGTGTCAGAGAAACTTTTGAAAATGGAAAAAATATGACATTCACAAATACAAATGAACTGATAAATCCTAAAAGTACATATTATTATTCCCCGGCAATTGGTATAAAAACAGGAAATAGTGCAAATGCAGGAAGTGGACTTGTATCGGCGGCTGTGATTAACAACACAACATATATCTGCGTAGTAATGGGGGGAACCTCAGATGGCAGATATCAGGACAGCCTGAATGTTTTTTATGATTTAGAAACTGGATGGAGTATTCAGTAGGAGAGACTGCGCCATAATACGCTGTACCCATCTGACTGTCCTGCCTGACAGTGTGTTTTAGCCAAACTAAATCTCTGTGGCAGCCTAACCGCTATGCCCATAGTTTGGCTGGAACATACCGATAATTGTGACAATCAGCAAGGTACATGATTCATCAGACATTCTGCAGGAGGTTTACTTTCTGGCAGCCGATAATTTTTCGAGGGCATATTCCAGCTCCTTGGAAAACCAGATAAGCATCTCCTGGTAAACCTGTTTTTTTATATCGCAATTCTCAACACCGCAGAGATATCTCGGGGTGAGGGCGGGGGTTTCCTCCTGTTTTATTCTGATATAGAGTGTCCTGAGTAAATTGGAATTTTGTGTATTTACAGTATCCAAATACTTTTCGACCTTTTTTGGGTCTCCTTTTGTGATTGCTATTTCAAATGCACGTCGCATTGCGCGCTCTACGCGGGAGGATGTTGTATCTCTCCGGCGGGCAATTTCATGATAAAGTGCACAGACCTTCCCATCTGTATAGTAGGAATCGGTGTCAAATATCTCCATAGCATCGCAAATGTAGGTAAATCCCTTGATACTAGCGGGAATCCCGATGCATAGTAGTGTGTCAACTACATCCTTCTTCATCATTTTTTCCTCTCTTTCCTTTATTGATCACGATATCAGGCTATATTTATTTTATTCCCACAAGTAACCAGCTAACGGATATGTTCACTTGTCCGTTTGGCGGCTGCTGCGAGGATCTAATACCCCGTTGCCTGCATCACTGCTAGTTTGACGCCCCGTACGCGTGCATCGGGGTCTCTAACTAAGTATAACTCACAATGCAACTATTATATGTCTATATACAACAATTGTCAATAACTTTTTGTTGACAATGTACAAGTTTTAATTTACTATGAGAAATGATCGCGGGACCAATAAGCCATAAGCCTTATGTTTATACAAAAATATAGGCGTATTCCCTCCATATATGCAGGGAATTGAAAAGGCAAATGTCGCTGGTTCCCGTTTCAAGCAGTATTCAATAAACCAGAAAGGATTATAAAAAATTGAAAGATCGTATAAAGCTTATCAGAAAGAATGCCGGTATGACCCAGCAAGAATTCGCAAAGCGTATTGGGGTTTCCAGAAATACTATTGCCACTTATGAGACAAGTGTGAGGGTTCCGATTGATGCAATACTTATATCCTTATGCCGGGAATTTAACGTAGATGAAACGTGGCTTAGAACTGGAAAAGGGGAGATGTATGTAGAGACAAACCCTGATGTAAAATTATCCCAATGGTTTGGGCGGCTGCTGTGTGAGGATCCGGCTTCGTTTAAGAAACAGTTCATACTTACATTGAGCGAACTCACGGAAGGTGAATGGGGTGCTCTGCAGAAATTAGTTGACGCTCTTATTTCCAAAAGGCCTTCTGGTTAAACATTGCCGAGCAGCGCTTTTATAAATTCATAAATACATTTAAGCTGCGCTTGGTTCGCCTTTTTAATTAATTGAATAATTTGAAGTTTCTTGTCCATGCTTCCTCCATACCCCAAATATATTATTACTCAACATAACGTTATCAGTCTACGATATGTAGGGATAAAAGTCAATCTAATTTTACAAATTTCTTGTAAAATATGTTGAATTTCAAAGAAATTTGTAGTAAACTTGGTAATATAAAAGTGGGAAGGAGGCTTTATATGGCCATTGGTGGAAGATTGCGCAAACGCCGTGTGGAGATGGATCTTTCTAGGAATAAGCTTGCCGAAATGGTCCATGTCACACCCTCAGCTATAGCAAATTATGAGAATGGAGTGAGCTATCCTAAGCCAGATATACTTATCTCCTTGATTATTGCTCTTGAAGTAGATGCGAACTACCTATACCAGGACTACTTGTCAAATAATACGATCCGCAGGATATATGGCAATGAACTTTCCGAGGAAGAGAAGGAAGCTGTGGCAAAATATAGGTATTTGACGAAAAATGGCAAGCGTCTAGTAAGAATGATCATAGATGAAGAATATATGCGTATACAGGCTGAAGACTGGACAACGCTGCCTTGTTGGCAGCCTGGGAGCAGGGTCAACAATACTGGATTTATTTTGCAGGATATGGCCCAGACTATAAGGATTCCTAAAATGTATCTGCCGGGGGAGACGGATTTCTGCCTGCAGATACAGATTGACCGTTATGAGCCTATATTTCAAAAATATGATGTGATAGCTGTAAAGGGGGGCAAGGTCAGACATAATGAGATGGGGATTTTCTCTCTGAATGACGTGTGTTATATCAGAGTCCTGTGTAAAGATGGAGACTCTATACGTCTTAGGGCGCTCAATGTTATGGATCCTGAAATTGAAGTGGCAAAAGATGACCGGTTTCGCTGCATTGGGAAAGTTTTAGGGAAAGTCTATGGGACATATGAAATTAAGGACAACTAGTCTGAATATATATCTTATTGGATATTAGCAGTTCAGTAAGGCATAAAAAAACATAACTTAATATATGTGATGTTTGTATTTTTGATTGGATTGTACTAAAATAATACTGAGCGGTATATACTTTTTGATACTTCGTATAGGAGAATAGGATGGATGAGAAAGGAAGATGGTTTGGTTTCTGACTATCGGGGACCTTTTATTGTGAGAGGAATCCAGATTATTTTTATTTCTGGTATAATTATTGTGGCGCTACTGGTTTCAGTCTGGAATGCATTAGGGCTGAAAGATGCATTGAACCGCAGGACCCAGGAGTATTTGAATGATAAGACATCGCAGATGACAGGGACTATACATGATTCAATTCAGTTTAATATAGATTCTCTGTTAATGATTGCAGATTCAGTTGGACAGATCAGAAGCTTCCAGGAAGGCCAGAACCTGCAGGAGTTTTTAGAAAGAAAAGCGCGGATCTTGGATTTTGATTCTGTGATACAGATAGACAGAGAAGGGGGCGGGGTATCCTCCAACCCAGATTCATCTGTAAAGCATGACATACTGTGCGATTTGCCCAGCGTGCAGGCCTCTTTTGAGGGAGAAGTCTGTACAAGTTATCTGGGCGGCCAGGAGATCTTTTATTCTGTCCCAGTATATGTACAGGATGAAGTCTCAGATGTAATTGTGGGCATACGCAGTAAGGAGAGTATGCAGGAGATGATCGACTCCAAAAGCTTTGATGGACGTACCTTAAGCTGTATTATTGACAGCAGCGGCCAAGTTGTACTTTCCCCCAGCGACCTGAAACCCTTTCTTCAGTTAGATGATTTGTTTAAGAGTGACCAAGATGGGGAACTGGCTTTAGAGATAGAGAACATGGGCGAGAATATGGAGGAGGGGAAGGAGGGCGTTCTGGAGTTTGCCTCCAGCACCCAGGAGGACTTATTCCTGTCCTACAATTCGCTTGGTGTGAATGACTGGTTTTTACTTACGATTATTCCCAATGACCTCATATCAGGAGGGTCAGAGGCATACATTTTACGATTCTATCTGATTTTAGGATTCATGTCCCTGGTGTTCCTTGCATTTATAATAATGGTATTTCACTTATTCAATGAGAGCCGCAGGAGGCTGGAGCATTTTGCTTTTCTCGATGACGTGACGGGAGGGATGAATAATGCAGCTTTCCAGCTGAAATACCGGGAGGCCTCCCAGTCCATGAAACCCTTTAGCTATACAATCGTTATGCTGGATGTGAAGGGGTTCAAGCTGGTGAATGAAATGTTTGGCATAGATGGAGGAAATCATATGCTTTCTTACATCTATGAAGTGATCCGGCATTACATAAATGTAAAGGATAATGAGTTTGTGGCCCGGAGTGAGTCAGATCATTTCTTTTTATGTATGAAAGAGTGTGAGCCGGTCATGATCCAGACAAGGCTGAATCAGATTATTAAAGAAGTAAATGCTTTCCGCAATACGGACGTATCCCCATTCCCAGTTGTTTTCCAGCAGGGGGCATGCATTATTAATGATCCTGGACAGGAAATAACGATTCTTCAGGACCGGACGAGAATTGCATATCAGAGCATGGAAAATGAAAGCTGTGAAAAATGTATTTTTTACGATGATATATTCGCAGAGAAGATCAAGAAAGAGCAGGAGCTCAACGCTTTGTTTGAGGAGTCTCTGAAGAACAATGATTTCCAGGTTTATCTGCAGCCTAAGATTAGTACGAAGGATAGTATGGTGGCAGGGGCAGAGGCGCTTGTGCGCTGGGTTCATCCTCAGAAGGGGATGATTTTCCCTTCCGATTTTATTCCGTTGTTTGAAAAGAACGGCAAAATATGCCGCTTAGATTTGTATATGTTTGAATCTGTATGCAGGCTTATTGATGACTGGAGGAACAGGGGGCGGGAATTGGTTCCGATTTCAGTCAACCTGTCCAGGCAGCATTTCCAGCATGAGGGATATTTGGAACCTTTTGCCAAGGTTGCTCGGAAATACAACATTCCTGAGGGGATCATTGAATTAGAGCTGACGGAGTCCACCTTTTTTGATGACAAACAGATTAATATAGTAAAAGAAGGCATTAGCCAAATGCATAAATTAGGGTTTAAGTGCTCACTGGATGATTTCGGCTCTGGATTTTCTTCATTGGGACTTTTGAAAGAGTTTGATGTGGATGTTCTGAAATTAGACAGGCGGTTTTTCCTGGATATGTCCAGAAAAAAGGCAAAGGATGTGATTTCCTGTCTGATTGAACTGGCTGCAAAGCTCCACGTTAAAACTGTGGCAGAGGGGATTGAGGAACTCTGGCAAGTGGAATATCTGCGCCGGGTAAATTGTGATATGATTCAGGGATATGTATATTCTAAGCCGCTGCCAGTAAATGAGTTTGAGAGATGGACGGACAGAAAACAACAGGCTTAAAATGTCTGGTATAGGTAAGCTGGCTGTTATGTCTTAGATAATTGAAAATAACGGGGCAGCCGCCTGCCCCATTTAGCAGTGTGTTTCATCTGGATTTAATCAGCGCAGTAGGATGCGGACGATAATTTGGATGGAACACACTGTTAATGTGGACAGTCAGGCACACGAGAGATTGGGGGCATACTAGTTGCACCGTAGGATGGGTATTGTAGAAAGTAAACCTGGAGTATATTCCCCATGTCCTGTGGGGTGTTTTGTAAATTGGGGATTATGGAAGGCTTGAAGGCGTGGGATTTACTCTACATGGATTACACTTACCGGGCAGTTATCTGCGGCTTCCTGCGCAGTACTTTCTGTATCAGATGTAATTTCAGCAGTAACCTCCGCCAGGCCGTCATCGGCCATACTAAATATTTCTGGACAGGTTCCAGCACAGAGTCCACATCCGATACACCCGTCTCTGTCAATGGTAGCTTTCATGATAATATCTTTCTCCTTTCACAGACATTTTACCCGGCAGTCTTTTAGTGGGCAGGTTTACAAGTATAGCTGTCCAGACGGCCGTGTATATATAGTATGTCCAGTAAATAGGAGATTTAGTAGCAGTTTCTTCCAAAAAATACATATTTTTAATATAACAAAGGACTTATAGGAGATTTTTTACTGTTTGTGCCGCCGCTTGAAGGCGAAGAAAGGGAAAGTCATTATGGTAGAGATAAATCAGGAACGATGTGTTGGCTGTGGCGCCTGTGCCAGAGACTGTTTTGGCAAGGCCATACGCATGGCAGACAATAAAGCATCTATTATAAGGGAGTGTATGCAGTGTGGCCACTGTGTGGCATTATGTCCTGTAAAGGCAGTTTCAATTCCAGAGTATGATATGGAAGGTGTGGAGGAGTATAATCCACAGACGTTCCATGTTGAACCTGAAAATTTGCTGCATGCTGTCAAGTTCAGGAGGAGTATCCGTAATTACAGGCAGGATAAGATTGAGAGAGACAAGGCAGGACGTGTGTTGGAGGCCGGCCGTTATACGGCTACTGCAAGGAACATGCAGGACTGTACTTTTATTTTTGTCCAGAATACTCTGGAAGAGTTCAGGGAACTTTTGTGGGGGCAGATGCCGGAAGTAGTGGCACAGCTGCATAAAAATGCGCCGGCATATGCAAGAATATTTGGCCGTTTCTATGAGAATTGGAAGAAAGATCCCTGTGATGATTCTCTTTTCTTTCATGCGCCGGCTTTTTTGGCGATTGCGTCAGACAACCCATTGGATGGAGGACTTGCAGCAGCCAATATTGAGAATATGGCAGTGGCTGAGGGACTGGGGGTTTTATACAGCGGTTATCTGATGCGGATAGTAAATAGCAGTACCCAATTAAAAGAATGGCTTGGCATGGAGGATAAGACAGCTTCCTGCTGTATGCTTCTGGGGTATCCTGCTGTGTCCTACAGAAGGACGGCCCCCAGGGGGAAGGGGCATATTGTCTGGAAATAATAAGGCCAGGCAGGTGCAGGCTTATAGTTCCTTTTTCCAGTGGCCTGCCGTATGCATTTCTACGATCCCCTGTATTCCACAGCTGACCATTTCTGCTATGGCAGATTCAGTATAAAAGGCCATATGCTGTGTCATGGCTACATTGGGGAACTGCCGCAGATAGGCCATATCCCGGTTTGCAATGATATCGTTAATCCGGCTTTCGTGATAAATGGAACGTTCATCCTCAAAAACATCCAAGGCTAATGCCCCTATTTTTTGGGACTCAACCCCATGGATCAGCGCCCTGCGGTCCATAAGCTCCCCGCGGGCCGTATTTATTAGAATTACGCCGTCCTTCATGGCCTGGAGAGATTTCTCATTAACCATATATTTTGTGGCGTCTGTCAAGGGAAGATGGAAGGTGATAATATCACTTAGCGCATAGAGATCCTCCAGGGAAACAAAATCTGCATATACTTCAGCGTTCCGGCGGGGAGAGCGGTTGTATGCCAGGATGTGGCAGCCAAAGCCGCTTAAGGAGCGGATAACAGCCTGCCCAATCTGGCCTGCTCCCACTACGCCAACGGTCAGGCTTTTTAATGTCCTTCCCCGCAGGCCGTCCAGAGAATAGTCATTTACATTTTGCCGGTATACTGCAGGCTTATATTTGCGGAGCACAAGGAGCATCAGCATAATCGTGAAATCGGCTACGCTCTCTGGCGCATACTCTGCGTTAGAGATCCGTATGCCCATCTCTTTGGCTGCAGCAATATCAATGTGGTTATATCCAATTGTCCGTGTGGACAAATAGCGGACGCCCGCCTGTTTCAGCTGCTGGAGAAGCTTTCTGTTAATCCGGCTCATGCCGAGGATTGTTACGCCGGTATACCCATGGCATTTCTGTACTGTATTCTCATCCAGGATATCTGTAAGCAAAGTGACATCTGCTGAAAGTGACTGGGCGGCTTCTCTGAATATTTTTTCTTCATCGTTCCGTACTTCAAAGGCAAGAATTTTGATTTTATCTTGTGTCATTGGTCTTTTCTCCTTACTTTATTCCCGCGGGCAAAAAACTAAGCGGGCATGCTTATATGTCCGGTTGGTGACTGCCGCGAGGGTTTAATACGCCGATGCTTCCATCGGACTTCTGAATTTACTAGGGGTCTGGCTGCAGCTTTCCATGTGAATTGAGGTATGTTCAGTGGAGAAGGATATCAGATCTCAATACATTGCCAAGGAGTTCTTTGGCCTCCGCGTGTATTACATCCAGAGGGGTGTTATCAGAGTGGCTCTCATTGATAAATCCTGCCATACCATAACAGATAAAGCCGGCAATCTTTTTGGCAGAGTATTTCAGTTTAAGTACTTTGCTCTCTTTATTTGTGTGCATCTCAACGGTGGCAAGTATATAATTATAGAAAGAAAATGCCAGATAGGGATTCTTGTCAGGGACAGTGTGGCGAAAAAAATCAAAGTTTTCATAGTAGAGTTTTAAAATGCTGTCCAGTACATTACAGTAGCTTGTGACCACATTTTTGCCGGGATTATTTTCAGACTGCATGTTTTCATAAATAGAAGTGCCGGCCTGTATCATATCCTGGAAAATATCATCAGCCAGGGCGTATTTATCATTGTAGTGGGCATAAAAGGTAATACGGCTAGTATCTGCACGCATATAGAGTTCTGTAATAGATATTTGTTCAAAGGGCATATCAGATAACATGCTGATAAGAGTCGCCTTTAAATTCTTTTTTGTTTTACGGACACGTTTGTCTTCCATATGATTTTACAATTTCTCCGATCTGTATAAATAACTTACAAAAATAAAATATTGTAAATTGTTATAAAATATATGATTTGCTATAATTTTAACACATGTAAAAATAACGGTCAATGTGTTAAGTTATTTTGCAATGACAGAATAACCCCGATGGGCGAAAAGGAGAAATATAATATGATGCCGGATGTTGCAGTTATGACAGACAGTAATTGTGGGATTCTCCCCGAAGCAGGAAAAGAGCTGGGGATTTATATTATTCCTATGCCGATATTGATTGACGGCAGGACGTACTTTGAAGGTGTGGATATTCAGGCCGGGACTTTTTATAAATTGCAGGCTGAGGGCGCGGACGTAACGTCTTCCCAGCCTTCCCCGGGAGATGTGATGGATATGTGGGAGAAACTGCTTGAAGTATTCAAGGAAGTGGTCTATATACCTATGTCCAGCGGCCTCAGTAATTCCTGCGCGAGCGCTATGGGATTTGCAAAAGAATATAAAGGCCGTGTCCATGTTGTGGACAACCACCGTATCTCTCTTACCTTGGCACAGTCAGCCATGGATGCACAGTCTATGGCCAGGCAGGGCATGAGCGGGAGTCAGATAAAGGCTGTCCTGGAACAGGAGGCCTTAGATGCTGTAATTTATATTGCAGTAGATACTTTGGAATATTTAAAAAGGGGAGGGAGGGTCACAGCGGCGGGGGCGGCTATTGGGAGTGTGCTGAATATAAAGCCGATTCTTACTATACAAGGAGATAAGCTGGATGCCTATGCCAAAGTAAGAGGGATGAAAGCTGCATTCAAGACAATGATACATGCCCTTGAAAAGGATGTTTCCGGGCGGTTTAAACCACTCTACGATAAGGGGGAGCTGCAGTTCGGATTTGCGAACACCCTTATGGAGGAGGAGACAGCGGAATTCTGGAAGAATAAGCTTAAGTCCTCATTTCCGGGAGTTAAGATTATGCACAGTCCCCTTACCCTGAGCATTGGATGCCATACTGGGCCGGGAGCCCTTGGAATGGGGGTTTTCAGGAAGCGGGGGAACTGTGACCTTTGATGTATATGCATTTCATCTGAAAAAGCTCCGGCTCAGGGCCTCTTGTGGTTTTTAAGGAAAATTAAATGTTATAAATGGAAGTAGGATGCGTAAATCCAGGTTTGGGTTTGCGCATTTTTCAGCTTAATGGTAGAATATTAAAAGATATGGCAGGGGGAGCATGGAACAAATATGGCTGGCTGGAGTCTGGCCTTAGAAAACAGTGCAGATACAGCATTTAGAATGGAGATATAGATGGCGATTAATCACACAGCAAGGAAGATTTTAAAGGCACTTTCATTTGACGGCATTGAAGTAGAGGCTTCCAGGCATCTGGCAGACTTAAAACGGCTTGACCCTATGAAGATTTTTTATAAAACTATAGATTATAAAATCTATAATGAGGACTTTGAGGTGCCAACCAGAATATTTTTCCCAAATGAAAAAGCATTTAAAGGCATGGGCCCAGATCAGCGCAGGGTGATGCTTTTTATCCATGGCGGCGGATGGGTGACGGAGAGCGTAGATAACTATGAACGTATATGTGCAAGGCTGGCAAATGCCACAGAGCATGTAGTTGTATCTGTAGATTATAGGCTGGCCCCGGAAAATAAGTTCCCTGTGGGTTTAGAGGACTGCTATGCAGTGGCCAGGGCAATTTTTACAAATCGGTTTATACTGAATGTGGAACCAGAAGATATTACTCTGATCGGGGACAGTGCGGGCGGGAACCTGGCAGCGGCGCTGTCGCTCATGGCCAGGGACAGAGGAGAATTTATGCCAAGACGGCAAATACTTATTTATCCGGCCGTGAATAGTGATTATACAGAAGAATCCCCGTTTCCCTCGGTGAGAGAAAATGGGACAGATTATTTGCTTACGGCAGGCAAGATGCGCGACTATATAGAACTTTATGCGGGCAGTGAGGAGGACAAACTTAACCCATATTTTGCCCCCATATTAGCAAAGGATGTATCCGGCCAGCCGGATACGCTGGTGATAACGGCAGAATTTGACCCTCTGCGCGATGAGGGGGAAGCATATGCACTGCGGCTTAAGCAGGCCGGGAACCGGGTGGAGATACGCAGGATACAGGATGCGCTGCATGGATACTTTGCTTTAGGTATTAAGAATTTCCATGTGCAGGAAAGTTTTGATTTTATTAATCGTTTTCTCAAAAATACTACATCACAGGAGGTATAGGGGTGCAGGAGAAAAGGGCATATTGGAGAAAACTGGATAACGCGGCGAAGTTGTTTTCAGCTACCAGTAATAAGAAGGATACCCGGGTGTTCCGGTTTTACTGTGTGCTGAAAGAAGAGGTGGAGGAGGACAAGCTGCAGGAAGCGCTGGAGCGGACGTTAGCCACATATCCGGTTTTTTTGTCTGTCATGAGAAAGGGATTATTCTGGCATTATCTGGAAAAGAGCAGGATTAGGCCCAGGGTCCGGGAAGAATATAAGGAACCTTGCAGTAATTTATACGTGCGCGATAAGAAGGATCTTTTGTTTGAAGTGACCTACTTTGGCAGGAAGATTAATTTTGAAGTATTCCATGCGCTGACAGACGGAACTGGAGCCACAGAGTTTCTGCGGGAGCTGGTGAAAAATTATCTCTATATTGTACATGGCAAGGAGGGACTTAAGGACATAGTCCTTTTGGATGAAGGAATCACGGTGCAGGATCAGGAAAACGACAGTTTTTCTAAATATTATTCAGAGGTAAAGAGAAAGAAGGAGAAAAAACCCAGGGCGTTCCAGCTTCATAAACCAAGGAGAGAGACGGGCAAACTCCAGGTTCAGGAGAGGACTGTATCTGTCAGGGAGGTACTTGCCCGCTCCAGGGAACTGGGGGTGTCCATGACAGTATTTTTAACTGCTGTTTACCTGCTGGCGATACACAGAGAAATGTCCAAGAGACAGGAAAAGTATCCAGTTGTTTTAATGGTGCCAGTAAATTTAAGAAAATTTTTCCCATCGGATTCTATGCTGAATTTTTTTAACTGGATAGAGCCGGGATATTATTTTGGCGGGCAGGAGGATAGTTTTGAGTCTGTCCTGGAACATGTGAAGCAGTATTTTTCCAGGGAATTGGCCACGGAGAGAGTTGCCGAGCACATGAATGAGCTGATTGCATTAGAGATGCATCCCATACTCAGGCTGGCCCCTCTGGAACTGAAAAATCTGTGTATTAGGGCAGGAGCCAGATATGCAGAAAAAGATGTGACAGCTATATTTTCTAATATGAGCGCTGTAACGATGCCGGAAGAATATATACCGTATATTGAACGTTTTGGGGTATTTACTAGTACGCCTAAAATGGAGCTCTGTATGTGTTCCTTCCAGGATACGCTGTCACTTGGGTTTACTTCCAGGTTTGATACAGATAATATCCAGAGGAATTTTTTCAAAATACTCAAAGAGCAGGGAATTTCTTCTGAAGAAGCTGGGACACAGTATCCAGAACCCAATGTGCCAGGAGAGATGGAGATGCGGGTATTTAAAATCTTTACGTTTCTCTGCCTGGCAGCGGCGGTGGCCTGTGCTGCCGCGGATTTTAGCTTTCATCCATCCGTCAGGTGGACATTGTTTACCGCGGCTGGAATAGGGAGTATGTGGCTGGCCTCGGCCATAGGCTTTGTGAAAAGGTACAATCTTCTAAAAAATGCCATGTGGCAGCTGATTATTGTAACCATATGCTGTATACTCTGGGATGTCTTTACAGGATGGCATGGCTGGTCAGTAGATTTTGTGCTGCCGTCGGTTGGAATTACAATACCTATTTCCATGCTGATTATCGCCAAGGTTCAGAAGTATACCGCCCGTGAATATATGATTTACCTTGTCATGGCAGGCGGATACGGCATCCTTATGCCCTTGGCCCTGCTTCTGGCCGGGGTAGTGAAATTTCAGAAATTGAGTATATTGTGTATCCTTATTTGCTTTTTATTGCTGGCAGCTTTGGTTATGTTCAGAGGAAAAGAATTCAGGGAGGAGATGCATAAGAAATTCCATGTCTGAGGCCGTGGGATAAAGAGATACAGTGGATTTAGAGTGTGGGGTATGATATGATAAAAATAAGTATATGAGGATTGCGGTGAGCAAAGGGGACAGTCCCTTTTGCAAAAGGGACTGTCCCCTTTGCTCACCGTTTTCAGAATATTCAGATAATTTGGGAGGTTTTTATGATTAACAAGTTGGTTGGCAAGATAAAAAAAACAGGCGCGCCTATCGTCGTAGGACTGGATCCTATGCTCAGCTATATTCCTGAGCATATACAAAAGAAGGCTTTTGGGGAATTTGGCGAGACTCTGGAGGGGGCCGCAGAGGCAATCTGGCAGTTTAACAAGGAAATTGTGGACAAGACCTACGATTTAATTCCTGCAGTCAAGCCTCAGATCGCTATGTATGAGCAGTTTGGCGTGCCGGGGATGGCAGCCTTCAAAAAGACAGTTGATTATTGCAAGCAAAAGGATCTGGTTGTTATTGGAGATATAAAACGTGGGGATATTGGTTCTACTTCTGCAGCCTATGCAGTGGGCCATCTGGGCAGAGTAAAGATAGGAGGCAGGGAGTACCTTCCTTTTGATGAGGACTTTGCCACAGTGAATCCCTATCTTGGCTCTGATGGCGTCAATCCATTTATCGATGTCTGCAGGGAGGAGAAGAAAGGGTTATTCATTCTTGTTAAGACATCCAATCCCTCCAGTGGGGAATTCCAGGACCGGCTGATTGATGGCAGGCCCCTCTATGAGCTGGTGGGCGAGAAGGTGGCACAGTGGGGCGCCCAGTGTATGGGAGATGACTATAGTTACATAGGTGCCGTTGTAGGTGCCACTTATCCAGAAATGGGGAAAGCACTCAGGAAGATTATGCCGAAAACCTATATTCTTGTGCCAGGTTATGGGGCCCAGGGCGGCCAGGGAAAGGATTTGGTACATTTCTTCAATGAGGATGGCCTGGGTGCGGTTGTAAATTCTTCAAGAGGGATTATTGCAGCATATAAGCAGGAGGCTTATGGGGCATTTGGGCCCGAGAATTTTGGGGATGCATCCAGGGCGGCCGTGAAAGCCATGGCAGAGGATATCAACAATGCGCTGGCCCAAAAATAATTTCAGAGAGGAGAAGGAGCATGTCCAAGAGACATAAAGAATCTGCGGTTATTCTTTCCCAGGAATGTATTGCAACAAATATTTACAGCATGTGGATACGGGCAGAGTCCGCTGCGGCAAAGGCGGTTCCAGGACAATTTATCTCAATGTATACAGCAGATGGGGGCAAACTTTTACCACGCCCCATCAGTTTGTGTGAGATCGACAGAAAGAATGGGGCGCTGCGTATAGTATATCGTGTGACAGGGAGGAATACTGGTACAGAGCAGTTTTCTGTCCTGAAAAAAGGGGATATGATTGACATATTAGGGCCTCTGGGAAACGGGTTTCCCCTCCGGGAGGCAGAGGGCAAAAGGGCACTTTTGATTGGAGGCGGCATTGGCATTCCTCCAATGCTGGAGTTGGCTAAGCAGCTTGAGGGACAAAATCTGCTTGTCATGGGGTATAAGGACCAGCAGTTTTTGGCTGAGGAGCTGGGCAGGCAGGGCAGTCTTTTTATTGCCACTGAGGATGGAAGCGCGGGTACCCTGGGGAATGTGATGGATGCCATTGAGGCAAAAGGCCTGGAGGCCGACGTGATATTTGCCTGCGGCCCTACACCAATGCTGCGGGCAATAAAGCAGTTTGGGGAAGAAAAACGGATTCCATGTTATATATCTATGGAGGAGAGGATGGCCTGTGGAATTGGGGCGTGCCTAGCCTGCGTCTGCCAGTCAAAGGAGATAGATGGGCACAGCCATGTGAACAATAAGCGCATTTGCAAGGATGGCCCGGTATTCTTGGCTTCGGAGGTGGTGATCTGATGAATATGACAGTAAATCTGGCAGGGGTGGAATTAAAAAATCCTGTGATGACAGCCTCAGGTACTTTTGGATCTGGCCAAGAGTACAGCGAATTTGTAGATTTAAACCGCCTTGGCGCAATAGTGACGAAAGGAGTTGCCAATGTACCCTGGCCTGGTAATCCCACGCCAAGAATAGCAGAGACTCACGGCGGCATGATGAATGCCATCGGATTGCAGAATCCGGGGATAGATGTGTTCTGCAGCCGTGACATTCCATTCCTGAGGGAATATGACACAAAAATTATTGTGAATGTCTGTGGGAAAACAACGGAAGAATATTGTGAGGTGGTGGAACGTCTGGCGGATGAGCCTGTAGATATGCTGGAAATTAATATTTCCTGCCCTAATGTAAAGGAAGGCGGCATTGCCTTTGGACAAAATCCAAAAGCTGTGGAGGCAATTACAGAAGAGATAAAAAAACGTGCGAAACAGCCTGTGATTATGAAGCTTAGTCCTAATGTGACAGATATCACAGAGACAGCACGGGCGGCAGAGGCAGGCGGCGCCGATGTGCTTTCCCTGATTAATACGCTGACGGGCATGAAGATTGACATTCACAGGCAGGCTTTTGCACTTGCCAATAAGACTGGAGGGGTATCTGGCCCTGCTGTGAAGCCTATCGCCCTTAGGATGGTATATCAGGCCTCAAATGCCGTGAGCATCCCCGTCATTGGGATGGGAGGCATCGCTTCATATGAGGATGCTGTCGAGTTTATCCTTGCCGGAGCCTCCGCTGTTTCTGTGGGTACGGCTAACTTCTATAATCCGGCTGCCACAATGGAAATTGTAGAAGGTATTGGGCGGTACATGGAAGAGCGGCATATTGAGAATGTACGGGACATGGTTGGAATTGTAAAATAGCCTTTAGCGAGAAAGGGAGGATTTGTAAGTCCATATTGGAGCTTGCAAGTCCTCCTGCATTATGGGGCATGGCCCTGTTGGGCCCGCGAAGCGTGTGAAAAATCAATCACTCACTATGCGGGTGCGCGGTGCTGGTTATATCAAAAAATCACCCTTCCGTTATAATGAGGCCGTTCAAGCCAATTTATAACGGAAGGGTGATTTTATACCTCTTGTCTGCCGCAGACATTATATATAGCAGCCCTTTTTACTCATGGAGGGTGGCCGGGATAATATGTTCACGCCGGACGTGTTTCCCTTTATTTTTATATTGAAATGAATCCAATAACATCTGAGCGGCAGTCTGGCCAAATAATCTGGAATTTCTTTCTAAATAGTTATATGGAATATGCATGATATCTAATGCTTCACTGTAATCAAACCCCACACATTCAATATCCTCCCCAGGTTTTACCCCTTTATAAAATAATGCCTTATAGAAACCATTGGCAATAATAGAATTGCTTAAAAAGATTGCCTCAGGAAGTTTTCCTGAATCAATAAGGCGGCAGGTATACTCATATATTTCTAATAATGAAGCAGGAGACTCCTGGGTGTAGATGTAGTCGTCTGTAATTGCCAGATGGTGCTCCTGCATGGCGCGTGTGAACCCGAGGAGCCTCTCCTGGCCTATTAGCAGCTTTGTATCACTGACAAATGCCCCTATATGCTGATACCCTTTTGTGATCAGGGAAGAAGCTGCAATATATCCGCCATTTATGTTGTCAGAATACACGCCGTCCCAAGGCGTATTGGGGATGGAACGGTCTATGAGCACTATGGGGGCATTAATATCAGTGAGAGCCTTTTTGATAAGTCCCCCAGTGGTTGTGTCGCAGTAATTCACGGAAGAACTAATCAGGAGACCACATATTTTCTGCTGGTTTAAAAGATTCAGAGCCTTTAGTTCTCTGGCTGCATTGTTGTCTGTACAGCAAAAAAGCATAGTATATTCAGTTTCTGCCAAAGTATGATTGATGCCCTGTACGATCTGCCCAAAAAAGGAGTTATCCAGATCAGGGAGGATCACGCCGATAAAGGTAGTTTCCTGCCGTGACAAGCTCCTGGCCGTGGCAGAGGGGATATAATTATTTTCTTCCATAACCTTCAGCACAATTTCTCGTGTCGCCTCTTCGACGTTTGAGGCGTTGTTGAGTACTCTTGATACAGTGGACTTTGACACACCGGCAAGCTGGGCAATATCTTTGATTGTCATATAAAATACCTCCGATTGTAGAACCGTTCCCACAAAATAGAAGGAACTTTTTTATACTAAAAATAGTTTACAATATATTGAGAAAAAAGTATATATAAAATGTAAAATAAATAAAAAAATTAGTTATAATGACTAAAAATAATTTATTTTATTTAGTAAAAATTAATATTGAAAAAATAATGATGAACTGATAGTATTTGGTTATGGGAACGGTACCACGAAAAAGAAAGAAAAACTAAAAGGAGGAAGTTCAATGAAAAAGAGAGTGTTGGCAGTTTTACTGGCATCTATGATGGTCATTGGGATACCGGGGTGTGCATCGGCAGATTCAGCGGAGCAGGGCAGCGGCGGAGAGACAAAAGAATCTAGTGGGACAGGGGCAGATGACGCATATACTGTGTGGGCATGGGACGCAAACGTAGAAGCAATCCAGGAAGCGGCAAATCGGTATAATGAGGCCACCGGAGGAAATATAAAACTAGATGTCGTCACAGTTGTCAATGAAGATTCCAGAAATAAGCTGGTGACAATAGGAGGATCTGAGGATTGGGACTCACTGCCGGATTTCCTGCTCATGGAGGATACAGCGGTGGCCCAGTTTGTAACATCATATCCTGGTATGCTGGCCGACTTGACAGATTATGATATCCCATGGGAGGAGCTGGTTGAGTCAAAGAAGTCGTTATACACTGTTGGAGGGAAACATTATGCCCTGCCTATGGACAGCGGGGCCTCAATCGCAATGTACAGGACGGATTATCTGGAAGAGGCGGGGTATACGCTGGATGACCTGACAAATGTCACTTGGGATGAAGTCATAAAAATAGGGGCGGACGTCTATGACAGGACAGGGCACTATCTGCTCCTGGACGATGCCACATCCTGCTTTGTGCCAAAGCAGATTTATACATCCAGCGGCGGCCAGTTCTTTGACAAAGATGGAAATGCTGATATAGACAATGACATTATGAAGATGACATTGGAAATAACAAAGGAATTGGTAGACAGCAAGACAATGTACATTGCGGGATCCTGGGATGAGTACAACTCCTGTTTAAACGAGGGGACAGGGGGCGGCGTGGTCAATGGTATGTGGATAAACGGGAATATATCCAATGCCCCTGACCAGAAGGGGGTCTGGGCTGTGACAGATATGCCTGCGCTGAATATCGATGGGGCAACCCATATGACCAATTCCGGCGGAGCGAGCTGGGTTATTACGAGGCATGCCGGAGAAAATACAGAGGAGCTGGCTGACTTTCTCTCCTATGAACTGTGTGGGGACGGCGCCCAGGACTACTGGGACTACCTGGCTGACTTTGCAGGCTATCTTACAACATATAAACCAGTATTAAACAGTGAATTGTATCGTAATGTGGATAATGATTATTTTGGGGAGACTTTTTTCAGCGACGTGGCGGAGCTTGTGGATGGCGCGCCTGCCCTGAATTCTAGCCCATATTATATGGATGCCCAGGATGCGCTGATCAATGCTGTGGTAAATGTTGTAAATGGTTCTGATATTGATACAGAAATGCAGGATGCACAGAGCAATTTGGAGTTTGCAATGAGTAATTAGTACAGGCGTGAAACAGCAGAAGCAAACTCCTGGCATTGCCATAGAACATAAGGATGCCCTCTGTCTTTGGGGGTATCCTTACGCTGGGAGGGGTAGACTTTATGAAAAAGAAAATGACCTTAAGCCAAAAGCATAGCAGGGCAGGCTGGCTATTCCTGGCTCCTGCAGTCATCTTAATAATTATATTTATGTTTTATCCGATTATACAATCCTTTGTATCTTCATTCCAAAGTGGGATAGGGGAGGGGATGAGCTGGGCGGGCGTGGCAAACTATAAGAGGATGTTCTTAGATCCTAAACTGAAGAAAGCAATTATAAACACATTCATATTTGCCCTATGGCAGGTGCCCATTATGCTGGGAATGGCGTTGTTTCTGGCAGCAGTTTTAAATAGCAGCAGGCTCCGCTTTAAACCAGTATTCAGGACGCTTTTATTCTTGCCTTGTACAATGAGCTTAGTTGCATATGCAATTGTTTTTAAGCTGATGTTTGCTACGAATGGAATTATCAATGATCTTTTATTAAAAATAGGAGTTATTGACCAGGCGATAAACTTTTTGGGGGATGCATTCTGGGCTAAGGTGGTTTTGATTCTATCTTTGATCTGGCGCTGGGTGGGATATAATATGATTTTTTATGTGACAGGATTGACGAATATAGACCAGAGCCTCTATGAAGCGGCCCAGATTGACGGCGCGTCGCCGGTGCAGGCATTCAGGTATATTACGGTCCCTCTTTTAAAACCAGTGCTATTGCTTACAGTTATCATGGCTACCAATGGGAACCTTCAATTATTTGACGAACCATATAATCTAACGGCAGGCGGGCCCGGTAATGCAACAATTTCTATTTCCCAGTACATTTATGAGGCTGCCTTCAAATCAGTGCCAAATTTCGGATACGCATGTGCTATTGGTTTTACTTTGATGGTCGTCATTGCAGTGCTGGTCATTATACAGATGAAAGTGGGGGATTCTGATGACTAAAAGAATAAGGAGAGGCTTTACATACGTAATGCTGACTATATTATGCCTATTTTCAATATTCCCAATTTTCTGGATGTTGGTATCGGCGACAAATACAGGGGCGGACATATTAAAGGGGAGGCTGCTGCCAGGAACTGCGCTTTTACAGAACATCCATACAATTGCAGACAAATATAACTTGCCGGGGGCGCTATGGCATTCTTTTAGGAATGCGGCGGTTTTGACGATTATTTCTCTTATCATATGCTCAATGGCGGGATATGGATTTGAAATATACAGGGATAAGAAAAAGGATTTAGTTATGCGGTTTGTATTGGTAGGCATGATGGTTCCAATGATATCAATTGTAATCCCTCTGTACAGGATGTTTTCAAGTGTTGGGATGCTGAACACAATGTGGGCATGTATTCTGCCAACCTTGTCAACACCGTTTCTGATTTTCTTGTTCAGGCAGAATACGGGTTCTTTTCCAAAAGAGATAATACAGTCTGCGAGGATTGAGGGGTTAAATGAACTGCAGATTTTTTTGAAAATGTATGTACCTATTATGAAACCCACTTATGCCACGGGTATGACTATTACGTTTATGAACGCCTGGAATGCCTATTTGTGGCCCAATATTGTACTGATTAAAGATGATGAATTTACTATGCCCATTATGCTGGCATACTTGATGACCGGATATAAGATGGATTATGGGGCCATCCTGTTGTGTGTGACTTGCTGCACGCTGCCAACAATTTTTATTTTCCTGAGCCTGCAGAAATCATTTGTAAACGGGGTTGCGGGATCGGTCAAAGGATGAGGCCTGCTGTATGATAACAGGCAAGGAGCGCTTATGAACGTAAAACTGAGACGGAGAAAGGGAATTATTTATGAAAAATCTAACATGGAATCAGGTCGCTTATACAAATTTTCCGTATTTTAAATACTCACTAAAATATACGCTGGACTCCTTAGAGAGGATTGGCGCGCATAATATTGAATTTTATGGGGCATATCCACATTTTTATTTGGGGGATGTGACATGCCATGATATTAAGGCTGTGGCGCGGATGTTAAGAGAACGCCATCTGCAGGTTATTAACCTATGCCCTGAAAACTGTACATACCCGGTAAATGCAATTTCCTCCAATATTCATACAAGGGCCCGCTCTATTGACCACTATGTAAAAGGATTGCAGGCAGCCAATGAATTTGAATCCCCTTACTGCCTGTTTTTTCCTGGCTGGTGCCATTTTGATGAGGATCAGGAAGAAGCATGGGACAGAGGTGTAGAAACTATGGGATATCTGGCAGGGATTGCAGAAAGCTATGGAGTGAAAATTATCTTAGAATCTGCCCCGGCGTGTTCTTCTATCCTCTCTTCTACAGAGAAGCAGATTCAAATGATGGAGGAAGTAGGCTCTAAGGCCTTGACAGGTATGATTGACCTATCCTGTTTATTTTATATTGGCGAGACTGTGGAAGGGGCCGTTGGGAAGCTGGGAATTGACAGGATATGCCATGTGCATTTCCATAACTGTGCAGAGCTTACACCGGGAAGATATGAGCACCGGGTACCGGATGACGGCGTGCTCGACTTAGGCCACGCGCTGTCGGTATTAGACGAAGCTGGATTTAAAGGCCATTTTGGATGTGAGGTTTTTGCGCCATATGAATATGAGCCGGAGAAAGCAATGCTGGAATTTAAAAAATACTTTGAGGAAAAAAATATGCGGTACTAGAAAAAAGAGGGGTGGATATGAAAAAATATTTTATTGGGATCGACAATGGAGGTACCTTTATAAAAGCCTCATTATTTGATATAGAGGGAAATCAGATCTGGTGTGAAAAGGTCAGGAATACTATCAATGTATTAAGGGACGGAAAGGTAGAGCTGGATCCGGAATCTTTGTGGGACTTGAACTGCAGCTGTGTTGCCAGGCTGATTAAAAACAGCCAGGTTGGGGCTGAGAGAATTCAAAGTATTGCAATAGCTGGGCAGGGGAAAGGTCTGTATATCGTAGATGAAGAAGGACGGCCGGTCCGCAATGCAGTTACCTCCGCGGACAGCAGGGCGTGGGAGGTTGTAAAGAAGTGGGAGGAGGAGGGGATCCCGGAGAAAATTTACCAATATACATATCAGGGCCTTTTTGCTTCTCACCCAGTTTCTATTTTAAGATGGCTCAAAGAAGAGGAGCCTGAAAACTATCAGAAAATACAGTGGGTTTTTTCCATGAAAGATTTTCTTGTCTATAAAATGACAGATTGTGTGGTTTCTGATTACTGTAATCAATCCGGGAATAGCTATATGAATCTGAATACGGGGGAATATGAACCTGAAATTTTCCGTATGCTTGGAATCGAAGAAATATATGGCAAGCTTCCCAGACTGTATCATGCTGCAGATATATGTGGTTCAGTTACGGCGGATGCGGCAAAAAAGCTGGGATGCCTGCCGGGGACTAAGGTAATTGCAGGCATGTTTGATGTAGATGCCAGTGCTGTTGGCATGGGTTTGGTGACAGAAGACCGGATTGGCGTGATTGCAGGCACATGTGGGGTCAATGCATATATTTCAAAGGAACCCGTCCGTGACCACAGTGTGCTGATGAATTCCTATTTCTGTATCCCAGGGTACTATTATATTGAAGAGGGATCCAATACATCTACAGGGACAATGGAATGGGTGATTGACACATTGTTTAAAGAGGAAAAGAAGTCAATGGGAAATGAGATTTATTCTTACCTGGATAAAATTGTCCAGAAACATACCGGCGCTGAGATGGAAGTATGTTTTCTCCCATTTTTATATGGATCTGCAATGAACAGCAGAAGCAGGGGGGCGTGGGTCGGGCTGACGCCGGCGGATGGCAGGCCGGAGATGCTGCTGTCCTGCTATGAGGGGATTATTTTTACCCATAAATGGCATATAGACAGGCTCCTAAGAAATAAGAGGAATACAAAGGCGGTCAGGCTGGCGGGAGGGATTACGGCTTCAAAAACCTGGGTGCAGATGTTCGCGGATATTCTGCAGATGCCGGTAGAAATCGTAGGCAGGGAAGATATTGGCGGGTGTGGGCTTGCCATTGCCTCACAGATCGCCTTGGGGGAATATGCAGACTATCAGGCCGCTGTCGGACACTGCGTACATGTGGAGCAAACTATTTATCCAGATCAAAATAAAAAGGAGATTTATGAAAAGAAATATAGATATTATTTATCTGCTTCGAAGAATATGGGATGCATCTAAGCATAAAAGGGGTTATGGTTGGAAGGGGGAGTTAGAAGATGCCAAAGCTGAATAAAATAACACTGCAGGCTGCGCTAGATTGTAATGACGTATATACAGCACTTAAAGTCCTGGAGAAAATTTCTCCTTATATAGATGTGGCAGAGCTGGGGACAGGACTGATGATCAGTGAGGGGGCGAGAGCCGTCAGAGAACTTAGGAAGGAATATCCTGACCTAATATTACTGTCAGATATCAAGCTTATGGACGGAGGCGCCCCTCTGGCCCAGATTGTACTGGATGCTGGCGCCGATATTGTGACAGTGCTGGGGGCAGCGGCAGACAATACAATCAAAGGAGTCGCGGACATTGCAAAGGAATATGGCGGACAGTCTTTTGTAGATTTAATTTGTGTCAGCGATATTTCAGGACGGGCCGCAGAAATAGATGCCCTTGGGGTAGATTATATTGGCGTACATACATCTTATGACCTTCGCACCTCTGTGGCCGCGCCGCTGGATGATTTAAAAAAATTAAAGAAATGTGTAAAAACGGCAAAAACATCCATCTCAGGAGGGATACATCTTGCCGCAATTAGAGATATAGTGAAGGAAAGGCCAGATAATATTATTGTGGGGGGCGGTATTATGAATGCGGAGGATCAAAAGGAGGCGGCGGAGCTGATTTATAAAGCAATCCAAGATTCGTAATACATGCCTTTGAGCGTAAAAGTTTAGAAAAAGAGTTTCAGGCCCACCGTTGATTTGCGGGGGTGCCGGCAGTATAATAGTACTGTCGGCGCCCCCGTTTTTATGGAATATCAGGGGACTATCTTTGATTGAAATACACCCAAAACTGTGGTAAAATTGAAAAGATTGAAAAGTTATTTTCCTGGTTTTGCCAAGAGAGGAGCGGGCCATGGAAGAATTTCCTGACAGGTAAGGATAAAGAACTTAAATAGAAGTACAGTGAGAAATACAAAGTAAGGGTTTGGAAAAGCCTGCAGATATGGAGGGTTAAGAAGAGATGGAAGCATACAAAGAAGAGTTTATCGAATTTATGATAGACTGCCAGGTATTAAAGTTTGGAGATTTTGTTACTAAGAGCGGAAGGAACACCCCGTTTTTTGTAAACACAGGCTTTTACCGCACAGGAGCACAGCTAAGAAAATTGGGGGAATATTATGCCAAGGCCATAGAACAGAAGTTTGGATTTGATTTTGACATATTGTTCGGGCCGGCATATAAGGGGATCCCCCTGACAGTGGCTGCGACCATGGCAATCAGTGAACTATACGGGAAGGATATCAGATACTGTTCCAACAGAAAAGAAGTTAAAGACCACGGAGATAAGGGGATTCTGCTGGGGAGTCCCATACAGGACAAAGACAAAGTTGTCATAATCGAGGATGTGACCACTGCGGGTACTTCCATCCAGGAAACGCTGCCGATTATAAAAGCCCAGGGAGATGTCTCTCCTATTGGCCTTGTTGTATCGGTGGACCGGATGGAACGGGGACAGGGCAGTAAAAGTGCGCTGGAAGAGATACAACAGGCCTACGGATTGGAGACAACGGCAATTGTAACAATGGCGGAAGTTGTAGAGCATCTGTATAACAGACCATACAAAGGAAAAATTGTTATTGACGACACGTTAAAGAAGGCAATAGATGCATATTATGAAAAATATGGTGTGAAATAGGAGGGATTTTGTATGGAAAAGGCTTATAAGACGATGCTTAGCGCGGGGACTGGTAATATTGTCCTGGGGATTCTCCTTGTTGTGACGGGCGTGGCGGCAGGCGTGATTACGATTGTAAACGGCGCCCGCCTGCTGAAGAATAAAAATGGAATCACATTTTAACCGGGAGAGTGCAGTGAGTAAAAAGGGGTATGAATTTGAGCCATAAGCAAGTAAAAAAATTCCGTGCCATGGGGAAGGTATTGTTTGTCCTTTATATCTTCTTCCTTTTGTATTTCCTGATTTTTTCGGATTGGTATGGGAGGACTGGTATTTCTTCTGAGTACCGGTATAATTTGGTGTTGTTTAAAGAAATAAAGAGATTTATTGAATACCGGGAAGAATTGGGAGCCTTCGCGGTATTCACTAATTTATTCGGAAATATTTTGATTTTTATGCCTTATGGATTTTTCATCTCTATGGCAAGCAGGGCCAGGGGTTTTTTCATGACATTATTTTATAGTTTTAGCCTGAGCTTCTGTGTTGAAATATTCCAATTGTTCACAAAGGTGGGCAGTTTTGATGTGGATGACCTCCTTCTTAATACAGTCGGGGGTGTTTTGGGGTATATTTTATTCGTAATCTGCAATATGATAAGGAGAAGACACTATGGCAGGCAGAAAAGATGCTAAGGAGAAGCAGCGTGAAAAAGAACACGGCCGTAAAAAAAGAGGTTCCAGAAAATACGGACAGGCAAAGCAGAAGCATTCCCGTATGGGAGTACATTCTCTTATATATGCAGGCCTGTCCCTTTCTCTTCTTCTTATATGTATTTTAATTGCATTTGTCATGAAGGGGAATACATTTAGTTTTATAGGAGGACTGGGAATCGTATCCATGGTTCTGGCGATCTTTGGGATACGGGCCTCTGTTAAAGGGATGCGGGAGAGAGAAAAGCGGTATATAACTTGTAAATTGGGGATAGCGGGAAATATTCTTATCCTGCTTGGGCTCATATCGATTTTTGTGGGAGGTCTGATGTAAATGACAGAGAATGATTGGCAGACAGAGAAAAACAGGCAGTATGCTGAGAGGTATAATCTTTCCATAGATAGGATTAGGCAGGTATTAAAGGAGGAGACGGCTGGGGAAAAGTACCGGCCTTTTTTCCGGGAGACAGCGTCTTTTCTTCTGGAGCTTTCAGCAGTCAGGGACAAGCTAGTTAGCGGGCAGTGGGATGAGATGGGCATTGGGGAAATGCAAAATATCAACAGGGGGTTATATAGAGATATTCTGGGGCCGCAGTATAGGGACAGCTTTGCCAATCCAGCCAGGGCCGTGGAGGCTTTCGGGAGAAAGCCAGGGCAGCTATTGAGCTTTTTGTATACAGAAATAAGAGGCGGCATTGCTTATACCTTTGAGGACCGGCTGGACTATATAACGATCCTTCAGGAGCTGTTTATTGAAATTTACAATTGCTTTGAGGCTGAATCAGAGCCAGAGTATAAGGTGTTGAAGGATATCGTGTACTGGTATGCAAGCGATTACTGTGATGTATTCCTGGCTGACCGGATCGAAGAACAGCTTTACCCTAAATATTCCTTTGCTGCAGAAATCATACAGGAAATGGATTTAGAGGACGACCGATATCTATACCGGTTTGGAGAGTATATTACAGAGAATGAGCTGGAGACGGCAAGGCACCTGCGGACGCTTCCCATAGAGACGCTTCAGAAGATGGCCGATGTATATACAGAGGGATACCGGATAGGGTTTATAAATACTGGCAAGGATCTGTCCAAAAAAACAGTGGTTAATATCCGGTACAGCCTTGGTTTTGAGAAGGTTGTGAGATTGGCGATCCAGAATTTCCGTAAAATGGGACTTTCTCCGGTTATCTACAGGGCCTCTTCCAGTGTAATCACAAAGAAAGAGCAGTATAAGATAGGTTATTGCGGCGCCATTGCAAATAAGCAGTATGAATATGATCACAGGTTGGATCAGGCTTTGTTTATGGACAAGGGGTATATTGAGCGCAAATTGGATGTCCTGAAAAATGTATATGAAAAGCATAAAGACCAGGCCGCCATGTTTGCAGGGCCCGCTGTGATGGAGATCTTCGGCGAGACTCCTTTTTCTCCTGAGGCAAAGCCGGAAGCCGTTACCTATACGGAGGAGCAGCGTGGTTTGTCACTTCTATATGACAGCAAATCCGGACAGATTACGAACCAGTATATCAAAGGGGAGGAGCGCAGCTTTACCATAGTAGCATACCCAATACCGGAAATAGGGGAGGACTATCCGGCCATATTTGATGAAGTGATCCGTATCAATACATTGGACGCGGCTCTCTATGAAAGGGTGCAGCAGATGATGATCGACGCCCTTGACCAGGGAGAGTATGTGCATATTTTGGGGAGGAATGGAAATGAAACAGATCTTAGGGTACAGCTGCATACACTTCAGGATCCAGAAAAGGAAACTATCTTTGAAAACTGTGTGGCAGATGTAAATATCCCTGTGGGGGAAGTGTTTACCTCGCCGGTGCTGGAAGGGACAAACGGCATACTCCATGTCAGCAAAGTATATCTGAATGAGCTTTTATATAAAAATCTTAAAATTACTTTCAAGGACGGGATGATTGAAGAGTATATGTGTTCTAATTTTGAGGAGGAAGAGGAGAACAAAAAATATATTTATGAGAATATATTGCACAGCCATAAGTCCCTTCCCCTTGGAGAATTTGCTGTGGGGACGAACACGACAGCATACGTGGCGGCAAAGAAGTATGGCATTGAGGATAAAATGCCTATATTGATTGCAGAAAAAATGGGCCCTCATTTTGCAGTAGGGGATACTTGCTACAGCTGGAGTGAGGATATCCGTGTCTACAACCCCAATGGGAAAGAAATTATAGCCAAAGATAATTCCATATCACTGCTTCGCAGGGAGGATGTCTCAAAGGCGTACTTCCAATGCCATACAGATATTACCATACCTTATGAAGAGTTAGAAGAAATAAGTGTAGTGACAAAAGAAGGAAAAAATATTATACTATTGAAAGATGGAAGGTTTGTCCTGAAGGGAACAGAAGC
Organism: Luxibacter massiliensis; assembly: GCF_900604355.1. Taxonomy (NCBI): domain Bacteria; kingdom Bacillati; phylum Bacillota; class Clostridia; order Lachnospirales; family Lachnospiraceae; genus Luxibacter; species Luxibacter massiliensis. The sequence continues at coordinate 530,183 of NZ_UWOE01000001.1, forward strand.
ATTAAACGCCCCCTTTCTGGACTAGATACGTATGATAATACTGAATATTGCAGAGGCGTCAGCTGCTGTCTGCAGGAAGAATGGAAGGTGGTACAGAAATGCCAAAAGTAGGAATTGTAATGGGAAGTGACTCTGACCTGAAGGTCATGAGTAAGGCTGCAGCCATGCTGGAAAAGCTGGACATTGAGTATGAGATGACAATTATCTCCGCCCACCGGGAGCCGGATGTATTTTTCGATTGGGCAAAGGCGGCAGAGGGAAAGGGGATCAAAGTAATTATTGCAGGCGCAGGCATGGCGGCTCATTTGCCGGGGATGTGCGCAGCATTATTTCCCATGCCAGTGGTGGGGGTTCCCATGTCGGGAAAGAATCTGGCAGGGGAAGACGCGCTGTATTCTATTGTACAGATGCCCCCGGGGATTCCGGTTGCCACAGTGGCCATTGACGGCGGCATGAATGCGGCTATTCTTGCAGCTAAAATTCTTGCTGTGTCAGATCCTGGCCTCTTAGAGAAGCTCAAGGCCTACTCAAAAGAGATGAAGGAGACTGTCCAGGGCAAGGCAGCAAAGCTTAAGGAAATTGGATACGAAGCATATTTAAACGCATAACAGGCAGATGGGAGCAGAGGAATGGATTATAAGAATGCAGGTGTTGATATTGAGGCCGGCTACAGGTCGGTGGAGCTTATGAAAAAGCATGTCAGGGAGACTATGCGGCCGGAGGTGCTGACAAACCTGGGCGGGTTTTCAGGGGCCTTTTCTATAGAGAAATTTAAAAATATGGAAAAGCCTACGCTGGTATCAGGGACGGATGGGGTAGGCACTAAGCTGAAGCTGGCTTTTATTTTGGACAAGCATGATACCATAGGGATTGACTGTGTTGCAATGTGTGTAAATGATATTGCCTGTGCAGGGGGAGAACCTCTGTTTTTCCTGGATTATATTGCATGTGGGAAGAATGAGCCAGAGAAGATAGCTACGATTGTAAGCGGCGTGGCCAAAGGGTGTAAGCAGTCTTATGCGGCGCTGATAGGCGGAGAGACAGCAGAGATGCCAGGTTTTTATCCAGAGGACGAGTATGACCTGGCAGGTTTTGCTGTGGGAGTGGTGGATGAGAAGGACTTAATTACAGGTAAGGATTTAAAAGCGGGGGATGTACTGATTGGCATGGCGTCTTCCGGGGTCCACAGCAACGGCTTTTCACTTGTCAGGAAAGTATTTAATATGAAGCGTGAGGCGCTGGATACATATTATGACAGCCTGAGATGTACATTGGGAGAGGCGCTTCTGGCCCCCACAAAAATATATGTCAGCGCTCTTCGCGGCATAAAAGATGCAGGCGTCACAATCAAGGCATGCAGCCATATTACAGGCGGTGGTTTTTATGAGAATGTGCCCCGTATGCTCAGAGATGGCACACATGCTGTAATCGAAAAGGACAGCTATCCCATACCTCCTATTTTCAGAATGCTGTCCGTGGACGGGAATATTGAAGAAAAGATGATGTACAATACTTTTAATATGGGACTGGGCATGATTCTGGCCGTGGATAAGGCGGATGTGGAGACAACTCTTGAAGCGGTAAAGGCTGCGGGAGAGTCACCTTATATTGTTGGGCGTATTGAAGACGGAGAAAAAGGAGTTACTCTATGCTAAAAATAGTCGTTCTTGTTTCAGGCGGGGGAACGAATCTGCAGGCAGTCATTGACGGTGTAAAGAATCGTACGATTACTAATACAGAGATTGCAGGGGTTATCAGCAACAATAAGAATGCCTATGCATTGGAGCGGGCGGCTAAAAACCAGATTCCCTGCTGCTGTGTCTCGCCCAGGGATTTTAGCTCCAGGGAAGCATTTAATGATAGGCTTCTTAAGGCAGTGGATATGTATACTCCCGATTTGATTGTACTGGCCGGCTTTTTGGTCGTCATCCCTCCGGTGATGATTGAGAAATATCGAAACCGGATGATCAATATCCACCCTTCCCTGATTCCGTCCTTTTGTGGAAAAGGCTATTATGGGCTGAAAGTCCATGAAGCGGCGCTGGCGAGAGGCGTGCGCGTGGCGGGGGCCACTGTACATTTTGTAGATGAAGGGACGGATACTGGCCCCATTATCCTGCAGAAAGCCGTGGACGTGGAGCAGGGGGACACGCCTGAGTGCCTGCAGCGCAGGGTGATGGAACAGGCTGAGTGGAAGATACTTCCCCAGGCTATTGATTTGATTGCCAATGGGAAGGTGACAGTGACAGATGGGAAGACAGTGATTGCGAAATAGAGGAGGCGGCCATGAAAGTATTGATTGTTGGGAGCGGCGGAAGAGAACATGCCATTGCGGCAAGTGCTGCAAAAAGTGTCAAAGTAGAAAAGATGTACTGTGCGCCGGGAAACGCCGGCATAGCAGCATATGCAGAGTGCGTGGATATAGGGGCCATGGAATTTGGCCGCCTGGTTGCATTTGCCCGGGAGAAGGAAATTGACCTTGTTATTGTTGGGATGGATGATCCTCTTGTGGGCGGCCTTGTAGACGAGATGGAGGCGGCTGGAATACGCACATTTGGACCTAGGAAGAATGCCGCTATTTTGGAAGGGTCAAAGGCATTTTCCAAGGATCTGATGAAAAAATACCATATTCCTACAGCAGCTTATGAAAATTTTACGGATCCGGATGCGGCCCTTGCCTATCTGGAAAATGTTTCGTTTCCTATTGTACTGAAGGCTGACGGCCTTGCCCTGGGAAAAGGAGTGTTAATCTGTAACACACTGGAAGAAGCCAGGGATGGGGTAAAAACCATTATGTTGGATAAAAAATTCGGCTCTGCAGGAAATGAGATGGTTATTGAAGAGTTTATGACTGGACGGGAAGTATCTGTGCTTTCATTTGTAGATGGAAAGACCATAAAAACCATGACATCGGCCCAGGACCATAAGCGCGCCGGGGACGGGGATACAGGACTTAATACAGGCGGGATGGGTACTTTCTCACCCAGTCCGTTTTACACAAAAGAGGTGGAGGAGTTCTGCAGCAAATATGTTTACCAAGCTACAGTGGATGCCATGGCTGCAGAAGGAAGAGAATTTAAAGGCGTAATATTCTTTGGGCTGATGCTCACCAAAGACGGGCCAAAGGTGTTGGAATATAATGCGCGGTTTGGGGATCCAGAGGCACAAGTGGTTCTGCCCCGGATGAAGAATGACCTGATTGAAGTAATAGAAGCCTGTATTGACGGTACCTTAGACGAGATAGACCTGCAGTTCGAGGATAATGCTGCAGTCTGTGTGGTATTGGCCTCGCAGGGATATCCGGTTCAGTATCAGAAAGGTTTTCCCATATCAGGGCTTGAGGAGTTTGATAAACAGGATGGATACTACTGCTTTCATGCCGGGACAGCATTTAAAGATGGCCAGATTGTGACAAATGGAGGGCGTGTGCTGGGCGTCACTGCAAAAGGGCAGGATCTGAAAGAGGCCAGGGCAAACGCTTATGCCGCCACAGACTGGGTCAAGTTTGAAAATAAATATATGCGCCATGATATCGGCAAGGCCATCGATGAGGCTTAGGCAGAATCAGGCGGAAGAACGGATGACAGGGAACCGGTAGCATTGGATGCAATGTTATCGGTTTTTCCAATACCCACAGTCAGTCCAATGCAGCTATACAAGATAAATGAGGGATTGACAGATAAAAACTACATATGTAATATTAAAAGCAGCAAGTTGTACTTTATCATTTATCTTACCAAGCCTGAGTATGAATGAGAAAGTATAATGCATGTAATCAGCAGTCAGTTTGCATATATAAAGAAGGGGGGATTTTTATGCCATCCAGAAAAGAATATAAAAAACAAAAAGGCCGTCAGGGCGGCAAAAAGTTTAAATGGGTTTTGCCCGTAGTTCTGGCTGTGCTCATCGTACTTGCAGCCATAGGGGCATTTTCAGTGCGGACGATACTGAAGATGCGCCCGGCGCCGGAGGACAGCCTTAAGCAGTATTTTTCCCTTTTAGAAAAGGGAGAGTATGAAGATATGTATAACATGCTGGATGCAGGGACGAAGCAGAGTGTATCCCAGGAGGATTTTATTAACCGAAACCAGAATATTTATGAAGGCATCCGTGCAGCCAATATAAAAGTCCAGGCAAAAGGGGAGCCGAAATACCAGGACGGCAAAAAGCGCGTATCATTGACTTATACATCAGATATGGATACATTGGCTGGGAAGATAACTTTTGACAATAAAATGCAGCTGGTAAAAGAAGATGGGCAGTACTGTATTGTGTGGGATTCCACCTTGATTTTTCCAGCCTTAAAAAATGAATATAAAATACAGATTAATACGGAATCAGCAGTGCGGGGTTCCATATTGGACAGGAATGGGCAGATGCTGGCCGGGCAGGGGTTAGTCTCAGAGGTAGGGATAGTTCCGGGGAAGCTGGGGGAGGATGCAGACGGGGCTATTCGAAAAGCAGGAGAGATTCTGGATATGACGGAGGACGAGATACGGCAGAGGCTGGACGCCTCCTATGTACAGGAGGATTCCTTTGTCCCACTGAAGGCTGTGGCAAAGAACAGTACAGATGTGGAGGAGGAGCTGCTGAAAATTCCTGGCATCATGATCAATGACCAGGAGGAAAGGGTGTATCCCTTTGGGGCGGCGGCCGGACATCTTACAGGCTATGTACAGTCTGTCACAGCGGAGGATTTGGAGGAACTGGAAGGAAAAGGATACCATGAGAATAGTGTTATAGGTAAATCTGGACTTGAACTGGCATATGAGGAAGAGCTGAGGGCCATTGATGGATATAGCATTAATATTGTGGATGCGGATGGCGTAAATATAGAAACAGTGGCTCTTTTGCCGGCACAAAACGGAAAGGATATCCAGCTTACGGTGGATGCGGATGTGCAGAACAAGGCTTATGAACAGTTCGCATCAGACCCTGGTGTGGCGGCGGCCATGAATCCAAAGACAGGAGAAGTACTTGCCCTGGTGAGCACTCCTGGGTTTGACCCCAATGAGTTTGTCATGGGAATGTCTGATAAGCGGTGGAATGAACTGAGCAATGATGAAAATAAGCCGCTGATGAACCGTTTTTACAACACATGGGTTCCCGGCTCTACTTTTAAGGCTGTGACTGCTGCTATAGGACTTGAGAGTGGAAAACTGGATCCGGAAGCTAACATGGGGTATGTGGGACTGAAATGGCAGAAGGATGGAAGCTGGGGAGATTATTTTGTCACCACGCTGACTGATTATGGGGAGACAGTGAATTTGGAAAATGCCCTTGTCTACTCTGACAATATATATTTTGCAAGGGCAGCTTTGGATATAGGGCAGGATGATCTGATCCAGAAATTTAAGACTATGGGTTTTGAGGAGGAGATTCCGTTTGAACTGGAGTTGGCAGTCTCTACTTATGATGATGATGACAATATAGATTCTGATATCCAGCTGGCAGATACAGGTTATGGCCAGGGCCAGCTTCTTGTGAATCCTGTCCATATGCTCTCTATGTACACCATGTTTGTAAATAGTGGGGATATGGTACAGCCTACGCTTATTTACCAAGAGTCACCACAGCCGGTAATGTGGAAAAAGCAGGTTATTTCCCCCCAGACCGCGGAGACTGTGAAAAATGATCTGATACAGGTCATTGAAAACCCCTCGGGCACGGGGGCAGGCGCCAGGATTGAAGGGATCACCATGTTGGGAAAGACGGGGACTGCGGAGATCAAGGAAAGCCAGGATGATACGGCTGGCATAGAGAGAGGCTGGTTTATATGTGAGACAACAGAGGATATAGAGAAGCCAATTGTGGCAGCAGGCATGGTGGAAGATGTGAAGGAGAAAGGCGGGAGCAATTATGTGACCGATAAGGTGAGAGAAATTGTGGCTGCCTATGAACAGTGATTGCTATTGAATGAAAGGAGGTACAGACAGGGCGTAAAATGAAAGAGTTATTGAAAAATACCCTTCCTTTTTGGAATGACCTTACAGAGGAAGAAAAGAACAGGTTAGCATTACAGGTGATGGAAAGCTCCTATGAGAAGGGCAGTGTGCTTCATTATGGAGGGCGGGAATGTGCCGGGGTCCAGATTATCAGAAAGGGCCAGGCAAGAGTTTTTGTGACTTCCCCGGCAGGGGGAGAGATTACTTTGTTCCGCCTGCTGGGCGGCGATGTAAGTATATTAAGCGCAGCATGTATGATGAGAGGTTTGGATATAGAGCTGGATATGGAGATAGAAGAGGATTCAGTCATATGTACAATACCTAAAATACTTTATAAAGAGATTAGTGACAAAAATGCAAAGGTAAAAGATTATACTCTGGAGATGATATCAGAAAGGTTTTCAGATATTATGTGGCTGTTCAATCAGTATGTATTTTCCAATGTGGCCTCCCGCCTGGCAGATTCGATTTTGGAGCACAGGGCACTGGGCGGGACAGATAATCTCACTATTACCCATGATGCCCTGGCAAGGGACATTGGGACAGCAAGGGAAGTTGTAACAAGACTTTTAAAGCAGTTCCAGACTGACGGACTGGTGAGGCTCACCAGAGGCCATGTGGAGGTATTAGATGCTGTGAAGCTGGGTAAAGTATAATATAGATTGTTTTGTGATTTTGTCACAGAAAAATACTGGATATGTGGTATACTATAACCAGTGACAGAGAAGTCAAAGACCACGATGCAGGCATCGGGGGATTAGACCCCTGCGGCAGCCGGCAGATGGATATGTAAACATGTCCGCCGGGTTCGTTGCCCGCGGGAATAAACAATATTATATAGAATCAAAGGAGGAAATAAAATGTCAGTTGTCAAACTTACAACAGAAAATTTTGAGCAGGAAGTGATTCATTCAGATAAACCAGTACTGGTTGATTTTTATGCAGATTGGTGCGGCCCGTGTAAAATGATGGCTCCGGTGGTAGAGGAGATTGCTGCAGAGAAGGAAGATGTGAAGGTAGGAAAGTTAAATATTGATGAAGAAATGGAAATTGCCCAGAAATATAAGGTTATGAGCATCCCTACATTTATGGTATTTAAAGGAGGGGAGGCAGTAAAAAGAGATATGGGGGCAAAGCCAAAAAGTGAAGTGATCTCCATGTTTGAGTAGGCATTGCCTATTTTGCGCCAATTTCTGGCGGGTATACAGGACTGTACGGCAGGGTGTTTTAAGCAGGACATTTTCAGGTATAATATGGGCGGCAATCCGCCCTATGAATATATCTGAAAGTGTCCTGCTTTTATACTCAGGCGCCCAGGCGTTGTTTGTGCTGAATTTAGAAGGTTATAGTGTGGGTTGCAATCCTTTCCTGAAAGGCTTTGTCATGCTCTATGAAGATCATGGCCGGGGCATATTCTGTAAGAAGTGCCTCTATCTGCATGCGGGAGAATACATCTATAAAATTTAAGGGTTCATCCCAGAAAAACAGGTGGGCAGGTTCGCAGAGACTTTTCGCTAAAAGTACTTTCTTTTTCTGCCCCTGGCTGAAATTTTGGATGGGTTTCTCAAACTGTATCCGTTCGATCCCTAATTTTCTAAGTACTGTCTTAAAAGTACTTTCATTTAACCCATAGGTCCTGGAAAACTCAGTCAAAGTACCCTGCATCCAGGTGGTATCTTGAGGGATATAGGATATTTTGATACCAGTTCCTATATAGAAGGAACCTTTGTGAGGAACGGGGTCTCCCAGCAAAAGCCTCATCAGACTGGTCTTTCCGCAGCCATTTTTTCCTTTCAGGCATATACGGTCCCCCTTGTGTACAGAAAAGCTGATATTTTGGCATACGGATATATCCCCATAGGAGATGCTGATATTATCTGCGGATAAAAGCAGGCTTGAGTGCCAGGGCAGGGAGTTTAGTTTCAGGTTCTCAGCCGTCTCAATATTTTTAAGCAGCTTTTCCTTTTCGCAAAGTGCATGTTCTTCTCTGTTCTGGATGGATTTTGCACGTTTCATCATTTTGGCTGCCTGATGTCCAATATGCCCTCTGTCCGGCTTAAGTCCGCCAACACGGGTTCCGGTCTTAGTTTTTTCAATTTTGTTGGACCATGCCGCGTTCTGCCGGGAGGATTCTTTAAGCCGGCGGATCTCTCCCTTTAATTGGATGCTGCGTTCTTCTTCCATTTTGTCTAGCGCCTTTTTATTCTCATACCAGGAAGTGAAGTTTCCCTTTTGGAGCTCTATATTCGCCTTGTTTATTGAAAGTATATGGTCAACACACTTATCCAGAAAGAACCGGTCGTGGGAAACCAGGATAAATCCTTTTTTAGAGAGCAGATATTCAGCTACTAGTTTTCTGGCATGTTCATCCAGATGATTGGTGGGTTCGTCAATTAACAGAAATGCATTGTCCCTGAGAAAGAGGGCTGCAAGCAGAGTCTTTGTCTGCTCGCCATTGCTGAGTGTCCGAAAAGGACGGTAAAGTACCCCGGGATCAGTGCCTAACAAGTTTAATTCTCTGAATATCTGCCAGTCTTCTGCCTGGGGTGATATTCTTTCTACTATAGAAAGTGTGATTTCATTAGGTGTATCCACAGGATATGGGAAGTATTCAAAGCATACATTGGAATGGATGGCTCCCCTATACTCGTATTTGTCCATAAGCAGATTTAGAAAGGTAGTTTTGCCCCGGCCATTTCTGCCGATAAAGCCAAGCTTCCAGTCTGTATCTATCTGGAAGGAGACGTCCTGGAATATATAGTCAAAGCTGCTGTCATAGGAAAATGTTAGGTTGGATATTTGTATTCTTGACATAAATGTACCTCCTGATTTTAACGGGACAGGCAGACCGTATCTGCCCATATTATAAAAAGGCCGCAGGAAAGTTGATTCCTGCGGCCTCTGTAACATTAAATAATGGTATATACAATGCCCACATGATTATAGAAGACACCATGCCACGTTACGAGAAGAAGATGAATGAACTTTCCTGTGCCTGCACAACAAAAAACGGACAATATAAGTGTACAATGTCCTTTGCTTTTGCCAGTAATTTGCTGTGCATGTAAAATTAACAGGAAAAATTCTTCATTCTTTCATCTCCAATCTTTGATCTAAAAAGGATACATCCTTAAGGGGATGCTTTAGACTTGTCTGCTGATATGGTAACAGATGCATGGCCCTATGTCAATTATGTAACGCCAGGAATTTTTCTAAATTAATTTGAAAAAGTATGCCCAGAGGGCACCCCTTAATCCATGCCCTTTGGGTATGCTTATTGAACTACTAATATTCAATAAGGAATACTTATTGAACTACTAATATTCAATAAGGAATACTTATTGAACTACTAATATTCAATAAGGAATACTTATTGAACTACTAATGTTCAATAAGGTATATTCCAGTGCAGGAATAAATTCCATAGGGTTATTCTAAAGTACGAAAAAATGCTAATCTATGAAAAATGTGTTAGAATTAAAAAATAGTTTCAAAAAGCCTGCCAAAAGCAGCCCTCATTTTTTTCATGGGGTTAAGGTAAGCAGGCAGAATATAGATTTTAAATGGAGGCTTATATGTCACTACAATTTATTTTGGGAAATTCAGGGGCAGGGAAATCTTATTATCTGTATCAAAAAATCATAAAGGAATCTATGGAAAATCCCGGCATGAATTATCTGGTCATTGTGCCTGAGCAGTTTACCATGCAGACGCAGAAGGATTTATGTGCTATGCATCCAAGACGTGGGATCATGAATATTGATGTGCTGAGTTTTGGCCGTCTTGCACACCGTATCTTTGAGGAAACAGGGGGGGATGCAAAGCATGTCCTGGATGATGAGGGGAAAAACCTGATTCTGAGGAAGATTGCGGGAAACTATGGGCAGGATTTAAAAGTACTGGGGGGGAATCTGAAGAAGCAGGGATATATCAGTGAGGTAAAATCTGTAATTTCTGAGTTCACCCAATATGGGATAGGGTTTGATGAGCTGGATCAATTGATGGGAGAGTTGGGGGCGGGAAGCTACTTATATTATAAACTGGAAGATATACGCAAGATATATGAAGGGTTTGAGAAATATCTTGCGGACAAATATATTACAAAGGAGGAACTTCTGGATGTGCTGAGCGACGCGGTGCCACGTTCCGGCCTTTTAAAAAAGAGTGTGGTGGCACTGGACGGATTTACAGGTTTTACGCCTGTGCAGAATAAGCTACTGGGCGAACTGATGAAAGTGTGCAGCAAGGTTTTTGTCACTGCAGTTATGGACAGAAGGGAGGATCCGTATGTATACAGGCATCCCTACCAGTTATTTGGCCTAAGCAAGCAGATGCTCTCCGGCCTGATAAAGACTGCCGGTGAATGTAAGGCTGGCCTGGAGGATGCGGTCATGTTATATCAAAAGCCTTCCTATAGATTCCGGGATAATGCCGTTCTAGGCTTTCTGGAAGAGGAGCTGTTTAGATATTCCAGGAACCAGTATACTAAGGACCAGGACAGACTTACCATACATGTGGCCAGAAATCCAAAGAAGGAGGCAGAGGCGGTTGCCTTACGGGTCCGTTTCCTTGTCAGGGAGAAGGGACTTCGCTACAGAGATATTGGGGTCATAGCCAGTGACCTGAACGTATATGCCGCGCACCTGGAAAAGGCTTTTGAAAATTGTGGGATACCAGCTTTTATGGACCATAAAAAAAGCATCCTCCAAAATGCTTTTGTAGAATATCTGCGCAGCCTTCTGGTTATGGCAGAACAGAATTTTTCCTACGAGAGCGTGTTCCGTTTTTTGAGGACTCAGATGACGGACTTTACGGCGGAAGAAACAGACTGTATGGAAAACTATGTGCTGGCGCTGGGGATAAAGGGGTATAAAAACTGGCAGAGGGCCTGGGTGAGGCAGACAAGGGAAACAGGTTTAAAGGAGCTGGAGACATTAAACGGATATAGGGTACGGTTCGTGGAAGGTGTGGATTCTCTCATGTATATTTTGAGACAGCGCAGTAAGACTGTACGGGATATTACGGAAGCTGTCTATGAATATCTGGAAGGACAGAATTGCCAAATCCGGCTCAAAGAGATGGAAGATACATTTATGGAAACCGGCGAGCTTGCCCTGGCAAAAGAGTACGCCCAGGTCTACAGGATTGTTATAGAACTGTTTGACAAGTTTGCAGAGCTTTTAGGAGATGAGAAAATTTCTCTCAGGGAATACTGTGACCTGCTGGACGCCGGCCTGGAGGAGGCGAAAGTGGGGGTAATTCCGCCCAGCTTGGACCAGGTAGTTATCGGGGATGTGGAAAGGACACGGCTGAAGGATATTAAGGCGCTCTTTTTTGTGGGGGCAAATGATACGCTGCTTCCGGGAAAGCTGGGGCAGGGCGGGTTATTGTCAGAGAGGGACAGGGAGCAGTTTAAACAGAGGAAATTGTCTCTTTCCCCAGGGGCAAAGGAAAAGACTTATATACAGAAATTCTATTTATATATGAACCTGACAAAGCCTACAGAATATTTATCTTTATCATTCTGCAAGGTTTCAGGGGATGGAAAAACGCTGCGCCCGGCTTATCTTATCCAGGATATCAGAAAGCTGTTCCCGGCTCTTAAGATTGTGGAGGAGGAAGAACAGGCACTGGCAGAGCGTGAGCTGACGGCAAAAACAGGGATGGAGTATTTAATACAGGGTATACAAAATAAGGCTGGGGGGCTTTCCACCGAATGGAAAGAACTCTACACGTGGTATGCTAAGAATCCAGAAGCAGGGGATACTGGACGGATGCTGGAAGCCGCATTTTTTAAAAAGGAGGCGGACCGCCTGACGAAGGAAACTGCAACTGCCTTATATGGGGAGGGGGGGCGGTTTAGTGTTACCAGGCTGGAGCGGTTTGCGGCATGCGCATATGCCCATTTCCTGACCTATGGACTTAAGCTGTCGGACAGAGAACAATATCAGTTTGAGGCCATGGATTTAGGGAACATTGCACATCAATCTATGGAGAGGTTTGCCAGAAAGGCCGACGCCTGTAAAACAACGTGGCCGATGCTCACAGAGGAAGAGAGGGATGGCCTGATTGAGCAGAGCGTGGAGGAAAGTATTCTGGATTATGGAAACACGGTGCTTTACAGCAATGCCCGCAATGAGTATATGATCACCCGCATTAAGAAGCTGATCCACCGTTCTGTCTGGGCCCTTACCGAGCAATTAAGGAAAGGAGATTTTGTCCCGGGAGGCTACGAGATCGAGTTTGGAAGGGGAAAAATTGACAGAATCGACCTGTGCGAGGATGGACGTCAGGTTTATGTGAAAGTTACAGACTATAAAACGGGGGCAAAGGCCTTTGATATAACCGCGTTTTACTATGGCCTTCAGCTCCAGCTGCCAGTCTATCTCAATGCAGCCATGGAGATAGAGAAAAAGAAGCATCCGGGCAAAGATATCGTTCCTGCCGGTATTTTTTATTATCGGATGCAGGATCCAATTGTAGAGAAGGAAAAGGATGATGCCCTGCTTAAGGAAAAGCTGCTCAGAGAGCTTAAGCTGGATGGACTGGTCAATGGGGATGAGCAGATTATCAGCCATCTGGAAAGAGATTTAACTGGCACTTCTAATCTGATACCAGTGGGGAGAAATAAAGATGGAAGCCTGAGCCGTTATTCGAAAACCCTTGAACCAGATGATTTTGACAGTTTTCTCGCCTACACGAGGGAAAAAGAAAAAGAACTGGGGGAACAGATTACAGATGGACAGGTGCAGGCTGCACCCTATGAACTGAACGGGCAGACAGGATGTGATTACTGTGCATACAGAGATATATGTGGTTTTGACCCCAGGCTTGACGGGTATAGCTATAAGAGCTTGGTAAAGCTCACCAGGGAAGAAGTGGTTGGGCTGATGAGAAAAATAAAAGAAACAGGGGGAGAAGATACGGATGCAGTGGACTGAGGAACAGCAAAAGGTGATTGAACTAAGGGAAAGAAATATCCTTGTCTCGGCAGCAGCAGGCTCAGGCAAGACGGCCGTGTTGGTAGAGCGTATTATCCGTATGCTTACAGACCGTGACAAGCCTGTGGACGTGGACAGGCTTTTAATTGTAACTTTTACAGAGGCTGCGGCAGCGGAGATGAAGGAACGTATCAGAGCTGCAATTGAGGATGCCCTTGAGAGGCGGCCTGGAGATGTGCATCTGCAGAGACAGTCTACTCTGATACACAATGCGCCTATTACGACTATACATAGTTTTTGCCTGTCTGTAATACGGGAGCATTTTCATGTGCTGGATCTGGACCCAGGCTTTCGTATTGCAGAGGAAGGCGAGCTGAAGCTGCTGCGCCAGGATGTGCTGGATGAATTGCTGGAAGAGTGTTACAGGGAAGGGGAGCCTGTATTTCTTGCATTCGTAGAAAAGTTTGGGCGTGGCCGGAACGATAAAAAAATAGAAGAGCTTATTTTAAGCCTTTACGACTATTCCAGAAGTTATCCCCAGCCTGAAAAGTGGCTTGAGGCCTGTGGGGAGGCATACTACATAGACCCAGGCAATCCAGAGGAATCAGAATGTGCCAGCCGTGTAAAGGAGCTGGCCCGGCTTAAAATGGAGGATATTCTGGCCGTCCTGGAGGAGGGGGCGGGGATATGTGAACTGTCGGACGGCCCTTACATGTATGCAGATATGCTTGCATCAGACAAGGAGGCTGTTATGGCTGCACTTAAGGCAGAGTCCTTTGATGATATATATCAATCTGTCCGTCAGATCACGTGGAAACGCCTATCGGCAAAGAAGGACGAGTCTGTAGACCCAGAAAAGAAAGAACAGGTAAAGGGCCTGAGGGAGAAGGCTAAAAAGATGCTGAAGGACACAATAGCAGCCTGTTTTTTTGAGGAACCTGAAGAAATGTGGAAGGATATGAATGATTCCAGAGAAACAATAGAAGCACTGACTGGGCTTGTGGGGAAGTTTTCCAGGTTATTCTCAGAGAAAAAGCAGGACCGCAATATGATTGATTTCGGCGATATGGAGCAGTTCGCGTTAAAGATACTGACCCATGAGGAGGAGGGGAGGCTGGTTCCATCTATTGTAGCCGCAGAGTACCAGGAGCAGTTCGTGGAGGTTATGATTGACGAATACCAGGACAGCAACCTGATTCAGGAAGCAATACTGACCAGTGTATCTACAGTGAGCAGGGACAGGAATAATATTTTTATGGTAGGCGATGTCAAGCAGAGTATTTACCGGTTCCGGCTCTCCAGGCCTGAACTGTTTATGGAGAAATATGACAGTTACAGCCAGGAGGACAGTAAAACACAGCGGATTGACCTTCACAAAAATTTCAGAAGCAGAACAGAGGTGTTGGAGAGTATAAACTTTATATTTGAACATATTATGCAGAAGCCTCTGGGAGGCATTTGTTATGACGAACAGGCTGCACTGTATCCGGGGGCTGCTTATGAACCGCAGACAGATGCCCGGGGGAAGTCCTTCAACTTTACAGAACTTTTGCTTGTAGACACATCGGAGAATGTGGGTGAAGAGGAGGAAGGAACACAGATTGGCAAGCCATGGGAGGGAACAGACAGGGAGCAGGAGGCACAGGCCGTGGCCTGGCGTATTAAGGAACTTATGAGGACGGGAAAGGTGGTGGATAAGGCTACAGGAAGCTGCCGGACTCCCCGCTACAGTGATATTGTAATATTGACAAGGAGTGTAAAGGGATGGGCGGATGTATTTGCAGAGGTGCTTGCCGAGGAAGGGATACCAGCCTATACAGGAAGCAAGGAGGGATACTTTGAGACATATGAGATCAGTATTCTGTTGGACTACCTTAAAATCCTGGACAATTTCAGGCAAGAGCTTCCCCTGGCAGCAGTCCTTGCGTCTCCCCTGGCAGGCTTAAATGCCGGGCAGATGGCAAATATCAGAAATGCGTTCCCAGGACTGCCATTTTTTGAGGCGGTGGTTCAGTATTCTGAAAGCGTGGATTTAGAGGGAGAGACAAAAGATTTACTTATAAAATTTCTGGGCACATACAGGCAATATAGGCGGAAAGTACCGTATACGGCTATCCATGAGCTTCTGTGGGATATTATTGAAAACACAGGGTATGGGGTTTATATGTATTCTATGCCGGGAGGCACGCAGAGAATGGCAAACCTGGAAATGCTGGTGGAAAAAGCTTCTGCTTTTGAAAGTACAAGCTACAAAGGACTGTTTAATTTTGTGCGTTATATCGAACAGCTCCAGAAGTATGACGTGGATTACGGGGAGGCTGATGTAGAGGATGAACAGTCAGATACAGTCCGTATTATGACAATCCATAAAAGCAAGGGACTGGAATTTCCTATTGTATTTGTGGCTGGCATGGGGAAAAAGTTCAATATGCAGGATACTGCCGGCAGTATAGTGATCCATCCAGATTGGGGGATTGGCATAGATGCCGTTGATCTTGAAAGGCGGACAAAGATACCTACCATCCTAAAAAAGGTTATACAGGAAGAAATGATCAGGGAGAATCTTGGGGAAGAGCTGCGTGTCCTCTATGTTGCCCTGACAAGAGCGAAAGAGAAGCTAATTATGACGGCGGCCCTGCCTGGGGCAGGAGAGGCGGCGGAGCAGATTAAAAGTATGGTACAGGGCAGAGGCAAGGCAGGGCGGATCTGTACCTCAAAGAGTATGCCTCTCCCTATGTATGTACTTTCAGGCGCCAGGCGCTATCTGGATTGGATTATGCCCCTTCTGCCCGGTTTATCCGGGAGCGTTCCCATGGAATTTTTCGTTGTGGGGCGCCGTGAGGCATCAGAATATGCTGAAATAGAGAGAAGGGGGGAGAGCCTGGCAAGGGATGTGCTGGAGCACTGGGATACAGGGCAGGTATACCATGAGGCTCTCCGGGACAGGCTGGCAGGTCAGTTGGAGTATTCATACCCCTATATGCAGGAGGGCAGGCTCAAGCTGAAATTCACGGTCTCAGAGCTTAAGAAAAGAGCCTATCTGCAGGATGGTGACAGTGAAGAACTATATGCAGAACCAGAGGTCGTACCTCTGATCCCGTCATTTATAAAAGAGGAAAATAAACTGACAGGGGCATCAAGGGGAAGCGCCTACCATAAACTGTTGGAGATTTTAGACTTTTCTAAAAAATATGACGAGGCATCGCTGATCCAGGAGATAAACCAGTTTTTACAGGATAGAAAACTATCGGCAGATATGGCAGAGTGTATCCAGGCCCGGGATATATTGAAGTTTCTGCATAGCCCAAGCGGGACAAGGATGCATCTGGCTGCTGTAAAGGGACTGCTTGGCAAGGAGCAGCCTTTTGTGCTGGGAGTAGATGCGAAGGAAATCTATGTAGAAGAAAATCTGAATGAAATGATTTTAGTACAGGGAATTATTGATGCATATTTCGAAGAAGATGGGGAACTGACCGTGTTGGATTACAAGACGGATAAGGTCCGTTTTGCCTCTGAACTGAAAGAGAAGTACCATGCTCAGTTAGATTATTATGCACAGGCAATGGAACAGCTCACTGGGAAAAAGGTAAAAGAAAAAATTATTTATTCGTTTACTCTGGAAGAAGAGATATATGTATAATCAGGCAGAAAATAAAAGTGCCTTGCATATCCCCTACCAGCGTTATTCGCAGGGGGGATGGCGCGATACTGTTACTAGGGGCATCGGCGGGAGGAAAGGACGCGGCGGAGAATTAATGAAAGATATGTATATATTAAGTTATATTCTAATAATAAATTTTATTACATTTCTGGCTTTCGGGGAGGATAAACACAGAGCCAGGAAACAGCTGTGGAGAATTTCTGAGAAAACCCTCATGCTTCTGGCCGCTGCAGGTGGTTCCATAGGAGCGGCGGCAGGGATGAGGATTTTTCATCATAAGACAAAGAAAAGGCTGTTTAGGGCAGGAATACCTATATTCATTATACTGCATGTTTTTGCTGTGCTTGTGTATTTTAACCAGATTTGACAGGGGCGGCGGGAAAGCTTTATCTACTGGTTTCTGTATAAGAAGTACGTACATTATATTTTTATCAGGAGGCGTGTCATAACCGTTCTGTTATAGGCTATAGGCCTCAAAAAATAGAGGATAAAAACTAAAATCATAATTGACATCTAATACTATTTGATATATAATATAGAAAAATAAATAATATTAAGTATTCTGTAATATTAACAGTATCATAATATTGATGGTTTCATAATATTATAAAAAGGAGTGGTAATATGGTGTTCAATACCGGAGCAGCTCTGCTGGATGCAATAGTACTTGCGGTTGTGTCTGTGGAGAACGAAGGAACCTATGGTTACAAGATTACCCAGGATGTCCGCAGGGCAATTGATGTGTCGGAATCTACATTATATCCTGTCCTCAGGCGGCTCCAGAAAGACGAATGCCTGGAAGTATATGACAGGCAGTTTGACGGCCGGAACAGAAGATACTATAAGGTGACAGAGAAAGGGATGGCACAGTTGAATCTGTACAGGGTAGAGTGGAAGAACTATTCGAAGAAGATAAATGAGATTTTTGAGGGAGGTGTGACCGCATGAACCGAAAGGAATTTATGGAGAAACTTGAAGGATTGCTTGCAGGGATTCCGGCAGATGAAAGAGGCGAGGCACTCCAGTACTATACAGACTATTTTGAGGATGCGGGCAGTGAGAATGAGGAACAAGTCATCCGTGAGCTGGGCAGTCCAGAAAAGGTTGCATCCACTATTTGGGCAGATTTAAAGGGCGGCAGCAATGACAGTGGTGAGTTTACGGAGAATGGATACAGAGATGCAAGGTTCGAGAAGAAGGAGAATCCCGCCCGCCGTGGCTATGCATATAAAAAAGCAGAAAGCGGATATACTTATAGGGACCCGGAGGCCAAGAAAGCGAACGGGGGGGATTCCTATGAGGAGTATGGAAGCAGTGAACCGCCCAGAACGAGCAGGATGCTGAAGATTCTTCTGGTTATTTTAATTGTCCTGGCAGCTGTCCCATTTGCGATACCGGCTGCAATTGGAATCCTATGTGCTGTCTTGGGCATTGTCTGCGCAGCGTTTGGGTTATTTGCAGGCTTTGTCATTGGAGCGGTTGCTTTGATGGTTGTGGGGATCAGTATTTTTGTCCTGGGGTTGTGCAAGCTTTTAGTGGCTCTGCCGGTGGCCCTGCTGACAAGTGGGTCTGGGCTGATTATATTTGTGATTGGCCTGATTGCCACTGTGGCGTCTGTCAAGCTCTGCATGGTTATATGGCCTGCCATGTTCCGGATCCTTGTGAATATATGCAGATGGCCGTTTCACAGAAAGGTGGTGTCATAGACCATGAAAAAAGGATGGAAGATTTTCTGGGCAGTGTGTGCGTCTGCTGCTGGAGTGGGGATTATTCTATGCATTATCGGCGTGGGGATGGGAGGCAGCCTTACAGAAATAAACAGAGTATATGAATCAGGCAGATTTTTCAGTACTGGATATAACAGTGAAGAGATGGAGCATTTGGCAGCATCTGAGGATGGCGGTGGGCAATCGGGCAAAAATCCGGAGGACATAACCAAATATAGGGATATACATGAGCTTGAAGCAGAGCTGACCTATCTCACTGTCATATTGGAGGAGTATGAGGGGGACAGCGTGGAAGTAGATGCAAGCGATATAAGCAGTAAGCTGCAGGATAGGCTGATCTGTAAGCAGGAAGATGGTAAATTGGAGATAAATTATACGGATAAAGGACTCTGGAAACAGATTGGGAAAAATAATGCAGGGCGGCTTTTAATTAAAGTGCCGGCGGGCACTCAGTTTGAAGAGGTGTCTATGGGTATAGGGGCAGGTGAACTGTCCGCAGACAATATCCTGGCCAATAATCTGAAGATCAGCGTGGGCACGGGCACAGCGGACATTACTAGTTTTGAGTCAGAAGAATTGGAGGTGGAATGCGGTACCGGAATACTGACCCTTAAAGGGGAGGCAAGGAGTACGGCAGATATAGATTGCGGTATCGGCGAGGTCAACTGGGATGTTGTGGGGAGCGAAGAGAATTATAATTATAAAGTTAATTGTGGGATAGGGGCTGTTTCTGTAGGAAACAGAGACTACAGCGGTTTTTCAGGAGAAAGCTATGTAGATAATAGTGCTGCGGGAGAGATGGATATTAAATGTGGTATTGGGACAATAAATATAAATTTCGGTGAGGAATAATATAAAAGAAAGAGTAAGGAGGAGAAACATGTCAGATAAAAGATTATACCGTTCACGTGGAAACCGAATGCTATGTGGCGTGTGTGGAGGGATTGGCGAGTATTTTAATGTGGACCCCACAATCATACGCCTGGCCTTTGTACTGTTCGGCTGCACAGGCACAGGGATTGTGGCCTACTTTATTGCAGCGGTGATCATACCAGATGAGAGGTAGCCTCATAAGAATCTAATAAAAAAGCAGCTGTTAAAGCCGGTATTAGGACTTTTACTGTTTATATGCGGGGATATGCAAGGACGGCCCGCAGGTACAGGGAAGGCTTCTGGTCCCGGCTTTTTTGTTATGGAAATGGAGGTGTATATCTAATTTGTCTGGAGTTTTCTCGGAGTACATTGAATGTATTCTTGTTTTCAGGCAATACTTTTACAAAAAAAGGAAGGCAGGTATAATTATGTCAGAAAAAAAAGCAAAGCCAATTGATCTGAAAAATCTGGAACCAGAGGAAAAACTGAAATATGAAATTGCAGAGGAATTGGGACTTCTGGATAAGGTAATGGAACAGGGGTGGCGTTCTTTATCATCCAAGGAAACAGGAAGAATTGGAGGGATGATTACAAAAAGAAAGCGAAAGAGTTGAAATATCTGACATTTTTTGATACAATTGTACGACTGGGGAGAAGAAGCACAGGTGATGTGAATGGAAGAAAAGATTAATATCTTTGATGTGGAAATTGACGGGTTCACGGCAAAGGCCGCCATGCAGGCCGCTATGCAGTATATGCAGAGTGAATCTATCAATACGATAGAAGTTGTTACGCTGGATATGCTTATGCAGGGACAGGATAATCCTGAGTGGAAAGAAAACACGAAAGCCATGGATATGGTGCTTCCAGGGGAAATAGAGATACTGGAAGCAGCTGAGATAACAGACAGGAACCTGCTCAGGGACGTGGCCAATGAGGTGTTTCTGAAGATGTTCCTCAAATATCTTCAAAGAAACCGTAAGAGGGTATTCCTCATCGCACAGTCAGAGCAGGAGCTTACGACCCTCACAGGGGTGATGGGGAAGTATGGCAGGAATATAGGGATTGTGGGACAGGGCATTCTTGCAGATAATGGAAGGTCAGAGGAAGATATTATTAATGATGTAAACGGGGCAGAGACAGACTGTATACTTTCTGTACTGCCTTCACCGCAGCAGGAAGAGTTTATTGTGCGCAGCAGCGCCCTGCTCAATGCAAGAGTATGGCTGGGGTGCGGGAAAGCAATGATTGTCAACTACAATAAGAAAAACAAAGGGGGCGTCCGCAGGTTCTTTCTGAAACGTGTGTTTCGCTACCAAGTTGGAAAACAAAAAAAGGAGATTTAACCCATGGGCAGGTATCGGGAGAAATCTGTATACATGCAGTATATTTACATTGCTGTAGGCACAGGGATTGTTTCATTTGCCATAAAATGTATTTATGAGCCGAACAGCTTGGTAGTAGGAGGGTTTTCAGGACTTGCAATTATCATAAAAAGCCTCACTGAAGGGTTGGTTAAAGGCGGGATACCTCTTTGGATGACTAATATCGTCCTGAATGTGCCGGTTTTTCTGGCCGCACTGAAAGTGAAGGGAAAGGGATTCATTGGAAAGACCCTATTTGCCACGGCCATGGTCTCTGTGTGGCTGGGTGCCCTGCCAGAGTTTTCATTTATAAAAGACAATTTATTGCTGGCAGCCCTGTTTGGCGGCGCGCTTCAGGGAGTGGGCATGGGAATTGTGTTTTCTGCCAGGGCCACCACTGGGGGGACAGATATGGTTGGCGCGATTATCCAGAATTATCTGAGGCATTTTTCTGTGGCCCGTATTATGATGGTCATTGATGCCGCCATTGTGATTGCAGGAGGTTATATATTTGGACTTGAACGTGCATTGTATGCGATCATTACTATTGTGGTGGTGAACCGGATTGCAGATGCCATTATAGAGGGATTAAAGTTTGCAAAGGCGGCCTATATTATTACGGATAAGTATGAAGAGGTCTCTGAGGTAATTATGCATGAGATTGACAGGGGACTTACCGGGATATACGCAAAGGGCATGTATACGAGGAAGGACCGGTGCCTGCTATTCTGCGTTGTCACGAAAAAAGAACTGGTACATCTTAAGGAACTGGTCGGGAAAATAGATGAGAATGCGTTCATTATTGTCAGTGACGCAAGGGAAGTTATGGGGGAAGGATTTTTTCCAGTGGAATAAAATTTGTGAACTATGTATAGGCATAAAATATAAATTTTTTGTTAAAAATATGAGGAAATGCATAAATATTGTGGATTTCCTCTTTATTTTTTTGACGTTATGCATTAATATAGAGTTTGTATATGTGTGTCCGCATTTTTTTTGAATAAGAATTTTGTGAAAAATGCACATGGAAATGAGCGGAGGAGATAAAGTATGATTTCAAATCAGATACTGCAAAACACGATCGAAGGCTTGAAGGGTATTTCCAGAATTGATTTTTGCGTGCTGGATACAGAAGGTAAGGTGCTTGCTGCAACATTTGACGACATGAAAGATTACGAGAGTTCTGTTTTATCTTTTGTGGAATCTCCTGCTGACAGCCAGGTAATCCAGGGGTGTCAGTTTTTTAAGATCTTTGATGAGCAGCAGCTGGAGTATGTGCTGCTTGCCGGGGGTGAGAGCGAGGATGTATATATGGTGGGCAAGATTGCAGCCTTTCAGGTGCAGAGTCTTCTCATTGCCTATAAAGAAAGATTTGATAAGGATAATTTTATCAAAAACCTCCTGTTGGACAACCTTCTGTTAGTGGATATTTACAACAGAGCTAAAAAATTACATATTGACACAGAAGTAAAACGTGTTATCTTTATTATTGAAACATCTCATGAAAAAGATAGTGTGGCGTTGGACAATGTGAGGAACCTTCTGGGAGGGAAGTCAAAGGATTTTATAACCGCCGTTGATGAGAGGAATATCATCGTTGTAAAGGAGCTTTCCGACAAAGACGGAGGAAAAGAGCTCGAGAAGATGGCCAGGGATATGCTGGAGATTCTGAAGAATGACAGCGGGGAAGAGCATATCCATATTGCATACGGTACGGTTGTCAATGATATAAAGGAAGTCTCCAAATCTTATAAAGAGGCTAAATTAGCACTGGATGTGGGGAAGATATTCTTTGATGAGAAAGATATTGTAGCTTACAGTACGCTGGGCATAGGACGTTTGATTTACCAACTGCCGATACCACTGTGCAAGATGTTTATAAAGGAAATATTTGAGGGGAAATCTCCGGACGATTTTGATGAGGAGACATTGACGACAATCAATAAATTTTTTGAAAACAGTCTGAATGTATCAGAAACGTCCAGGCAGCTGTATATCCATAGGAATACCCTGGTATACCGGTTGGATAAGCTGCAGAAGAGTACAGGGTTAGATCTGCGTGTATTTGAAGATGCTATTACATTTAAGATCGCCTTGATGGTGGTGAAATATATGAAATATATGGAATCACTGGAATACTAAAGGGTACCCATAATACATGCCCTAATGGGCGGGTTCGCAGCTTATGCTGCGAATCATGGTATAAATAATTAGGAGGAACATATGATTGAATTAAAAAATGTTACGAAGGAGTACTCAAAGGGCAATGCTGCCTTGAATGGTGTAACGGTGAAGATCGAACAGGGGGAGTTCGTTTTCATTGTAGGGGACAGCGGTTCAGGAAAGTCTACTTTAATCCGCCTGATCATGAAGGAATTAGATCCGACAGACGGGACTATCATAGTCAATGGGCAGAATTTGAACAGAATGAGACATCGTCACATTGCAAAGTACAGGAGAGGACTGGGAGTGGTTTTCCAGGATTTCCGTCTGCTGAAAGACCGGAATATTTATGAAAATATCGCATTTGCACTGCGGGTGACAGAGACTTCCACCCGTGTTATAAAAAGGAAGGTACCCGCGGCGCTTTCTCTTGTGGGACTGGCCCAGAAGTATAAGTCATTTCCCAAAGAGCTGTCAGGGGGAGAGCAGCAGCGCGTGGCGATTGCAAGAGCGATTGTAAATGAACCTGCAATTTTGTTGGCCGACGAGCCGACTGGTAACCTGGATCCAACAAATTCATGGGAGATAATGAGTTTGTTGAAGGAAGCGAATGAGAGAGGGACAACAGTATTGGTTGTTACTCACAACCAGGAAATCGTAAATGAGATGAATGAACGCGTTATAACGATGAAACAGGGCGTTATCGTCAGTGATGAACAAAAAGGTGGGTATATAGATGAAAATTAGTACGTTAGGATATGTAGGGAAACAAGGGGTTAAGAATATTGGAAGAAACAAGATGTTTTCAATTGCATCTGTTGCAACCATGTCAGCTTGTATTTTCCTGTTTGGCCTGTTCTTTTCTATACTGCTGAATTTTCAGTATATAGTTAAGACAGCAGAGGAGGGTGTGGCTATCACAGTCTTTTTCGATGACGATGTGACACAGCGGCAGGTTGATGATATTGGCGAGTCTTTGCAGAGCCGGGATGATGTGTCGGAGGTGAATTATGTTTCGGCTGACGATGCCTGGGATAAATTTAAAAAAGAATATTTTAGTGATAATGAGGAACTCGCTGATGGATTTAAGAATGACAACCCCCTGGCTGGCTCAGATCATTACGAGGTGTATATGAAAACCATTGAGGATGATGGGGCAAGCCTTTCAGTCAGGAGTAAGTCTTTGGCTTCCACACAGCAGGATCTTGTAAAGTTTGCAAAAGGCCTGGATGGCGTGCGCAAGGTAAATAAATCAGATGTGGTTGCCAATACGCTTTCTAGTGTGAATGTGCTGGTAGGATATGTATCTATTGCGATTATCGCGATCTTGTTTGGCGTATCTATTTTCCTGATCAGTAATACTGTAACCATGGGCATTACGGTGCGGAAAGAGGAGATTGCGATTATGAAGTATATCGGTGCAAAGGACTTCGTGGTGCGGTCGCCCTTTGTCATAGAGGGCCTGATTATGGGGATATTTGGCGCCATTATACCTCTGGCATTGTTGTATGTGCTTTACGGGAAAGCCGTAGAATATGTGCTGACTAAGTTTAAAATTTTGAACAACATTATTGATTTCCTCCCGGTCACAAGTGTTTACCGGTATTTACTTCCAATTGGAATTCTGCTGGGTGTGGGGATCGGTTTCATAGGCAGCTACTTTACAGTGCGTAAACATCTGAAGGTATAGGGGGCGCTTATGAACAATAGACGAAAGAAAGGGTTACTCAGTGCAGTCCTGGTTGTGGCTTTGAGTGCAGGCATGGTGCTTCATGTCAGTGCAACGACTGTGGAGGAAGCCCAGAAAAAAGCAGATGATCTGGAGTCTAAGAAGAATAGTGCCCAGAAGGAGAAGGATTCTCTTGTATCACAGCTTAATTCAATTGTGGATGAGATGAACGAGACACAGAATAAGCTGGAGAAAAAACAGGAAGAGATACAAAAGGCAGAGGATGAGCTTGTCAAAGCCAAGGTGGATGAAAATAATCAGTATGAGAGCATGAAGAAAAGAATAAAGTTCATGTACGAGAATGGAAATTCCCAATTGATTGAAATACTGATATCCAGCGAAAATATTGGTGACTTCCTGAATAAAGCTGAGTATGTTTCTCAGATTTCTGCATATGATAGAGATATGCTTACTGAGTTCCAGAATGTAGTCAAGGATGTGGAGGACAAAGAGGCTGCGCTCCAGGAAGAATATTCTGTACTCACAGAGCTGCAGGATGAACTGATTACAAAACAAAATGAGGTTAATACGCTGCTTGAAGATAAAAAGCTGCAGATTTCCAATCTTGAGAAGGAAATTGGCGACAATGCAGCCACTTTGAAGAAACTAATTGAGCAGGCCGAGGCTGAGAGGCAGAAACAGCTTCAGCAGCAGGCGGCAGCCGAAGCAGCGCGTAAAGCGGCAGAGGAGGCCGCGCAGCAGGCAGCCAGCAGTGGGAGTGCGGGAGATACATATGTGCCTCCCAGCAGTGAAAATACAGTTGTCACTGGAAATGGCCAGTTTACAAACCCTTGTCCGGGAGCATCGGTTTCCAGTACTTTTGGTTACAGAGATTTTGACAGTTCTTTCCATAACGGCCTGGATTTGGCTGCCGGGGAGGGGACGCCTACATATGCTGCAGATGCAGGGACGGTGGTCATCGCAGGATGGAGCGACAGCGCAGGTAACTGGGTAGTCATCAACCATGGCAATGGTTTTGTGACTAAGTATATGCATCATTCGGCCATCTGTGTAAGTGCGGGCCAGACAGTATCAAAGGGCCAGCAGATTGGTTATGTGGGAAATACTGGGAATTCCTTTGGGGCCCATCTGCATTTTCAAGTGGAACTAAATGATTCACCAGTGGATCCACAGGCGTATCTGTAGAATAGATAAAAGTTTTTATGATTTCAGGGTGCATTGAATTTTTCAGTGCACCCTGACTATAATAATCCAAAAGGTTGGTTAAATATGGAGAATAAAAAGAGTTTTATAAAGGGGGCACTTCTTGGCGCCCTTATTATGTTATTAATTTCAGTTATTGTTTCCTTGGGATGGAGGGCTGTGTATGGAAAGAGGGATACGGATGGTTCGGCCTCGGCTGTTTCTTTCAGTGAGGCAGAGAGTAAACTGAAAGTATTATCTGATATAATAGACAGCGACTATCTTTACCAGGATGATATAGATAAAGAGGCTCTTCTTGATGGTATTTACGCAGGGTATGTGAGTGGGTTGGGAGACCCATACACAGAGTATTATAATGAGGAGCAGACTAAGGAGCTAATGGAGAGCATTTCGGGGGAGTTTTCCGGAATTGGCGCCTCCCTCACACAAGATTTGGACACTGGCATTATAACTATCTCGGAAATGTATGAGGATTCACCGGCGGAGAAGGCGGGATTAAAGGTCGGCGATATTTTGTACCAGGTAGATGACCGTGAAATAGGCAGTGAAGACCTCAATGAGGTTGTATCCTGGGTTAAAGGGGAAGAGGGGACTGAAGTGACACTTCACGTCTACAGGGGAGATGAAGGTGAAGAGGTGTCCTGTACAGCGGTCCGGGCCGAGATTGAAGCCCAAACAGTGTCATATGAAATGAAAGAAGGGCAGATCGGCTATATTCGTGTTTCAGAATTTGAGACAGTGACATATGAACAGTTTAAGACGGCTCTTGACGATCTGGAAGCCAATGGGATGCAAGGCCTGGTCATTGACCTGAGGGGGAATCCTGGTGGGGATCTGGATACAGTTACAGATATGTTAAGGCTTCTGCTCCCTAAAGGAGTTATCGTTTCTACGAAGGATAGGGATGGTAATGTGGAGGAAGAAGTAAATGAGGAGGACCATACATTTCAAAAACCTTTGGCTGTGCTGATTAATGGCAGCAGCGCAAGTGCTTCGGAGGTTTTTGCCGGCGCAATCCAAGACTATGGCGTAGGGCAGCTGGTTGGGACTACAAGTTATGGAAAAGGGGTTGTACAATTTTTGATGGATCTGGAGGATGGAACGAGCATGAAGATTACTTCCCAGGAATACTTTACCCCCAATGGGCGGAATATTCATGGGACAGGGATTACACCGGATATAGAAGTGGAATATGAGGCGGATCCGGCCGATGAAACGGCTGATAACCAGCTGGAAAAGGCGCTGGAGGCAGTGCGCGGATAGAGGCTTTCCGGCAAAGGGGAGAGAGAAATTAAAAGAAAAATATCTTGACATTCTTGTATGTTTTAAGTATAATTACAAAGTGACTGATAAATAGTCATTTTGTAAAGGGGATTGGTCAAATGGTATGATAGGGGTCTCCAAAACCTTTGGTGGGAGTTCGATTCTCTCATCCCCTGTACCTAGAACCACCGGAAACCTTGATTTTTCTCAGGGAATCCGGTGGTTTTTTATTACATAGGAAGTGGAGGGAAAGCAGGATGGAACAGATATATTTTGATAATGGAAGTACGTCATTTCCGAAGGCGCCGGGGATGGCGGAGGCAGTATACGCCCTTCTCCAGAATGGCGCCTTTAATATTAACAGGGGCGGCTATGAGGGGGCCTACGAAGTGGCTGATAAAGTACTGGAGACAAGGGAAATGCTGGCCAGGATGTTTCACGCAGAAAGTTCCCGCCAGGTTGTTTTTACGCCCGGAATTACGTATTCTGTCAATTACCTGCTTAAGGGCCTGTTAAAAAAGGGAGATCATGTGATCGTGTCAGGAATGGAGCATAATGCAGTGATGCGTCCCCTGGCAGGACTGGCGGATAATCGGGTTACATATTCTCAGGTACCGGCTGATTATGAGGGGACTATAACTCCCCGGGATGTGGAGGAAGAAATCCACAAGCATCCTAATACCAGGCTTGTACTGATGGTTCATGCATCCAATGTATGCGGCACCGTTCTTCCCATTGAAGAGATTGGCCCCATATGCCGCAGGAAAGGGATATTTTTTGCAGTTGATACCGCCCAGAGCGCTGGATCCCTGGATATAGATATGAAAAAGTGTGCCATTGACTTTTTGGCATTTACGGGACATAAGGGATTGCTGGGCCCCCAGGGGATTGGCGGGTTTCTTATAACGGAAAGGCTGGATCATTGCATGAGGCCTGTGATCGAGGGTGGGACGGGCAGTAGTTCTGATAAGCTGGAACAGCCGGAAACACTTCCAGATAAGTATGAGAGCGGGACCATGAACTTGCCGGGCATAATTGGACTGCATGCATCCCTGGCTTACTTGGAGGAGCGGGGGCCTGAAGCTATCCATCAGAAGAAAATGGAGTTGACCATGCGGTTTTTAGATGGCCTAAAGGAGATCCCCCAGGCTAAGGTGGCTGGCCGGTTGGAATGCCAGGGCCGTACGGCAGTGGTGGCGGTTGACTTTGAGGGAATGGACAATGCACTGCTGGCTTTTGAGCTGGAGCAGGAGTACGGTATCATGACGCGGGTTGGCCTTCAATGCGCCCCTGAGGCACATAAAAGTTTGGGCACATTTCCTCAGGGTACTGTACGGTTTTCATTCAGCGGATTTAATACGGTAAAGGAAATAGAAACGTGCCTGCAGGCTATAGCAAAAATCTGCCGAAGGGACGGAATCTAAAGTCAGGGAGGCATCTTCCCGGTTTTGTTGGAAGGAACCCGTCCGCCCCAGGCCCCTAAGCAAAAGGGGAGCTTTTGGGCATAGATTAAGAGAGGCCTATGGATATAGAAAAATACGATAAATGATAGGGGTTTATGGGAAAAATCAATGATGAAATCTGGTTCTTGAATTGCTGATAAAAGAAAATAGTGATACTCTAATAGTACCATAATTAAAAGGGAGATAGTTTGGCGGAAAGTGCAGATTATCTTCCATTTTTATACGTAAGGAGGAAATTAAAATGGCAGATTATCACAAAATGTGGGAAGAACTAGGGATGGATCTGGAGACTCATGACCAACTGTGTGAAGTACTCCCCCAGGCATTTGGGGATGTATATCTATCCCAGGAGAACAGGCCTGAGGCTATGGACTATTATGACTTTGTTGTTGCAGAGATCCACGGGGTGAGGCCGGCAGAACTGATCGAGCACCAGAAGAAGGGCGGCAAGGTATTCGGGACATTTTGTATATATGTCCCAGATGAGATTGTATTTGCAGCAGATGGAATCGCAACAGGACTTTGCGGAGGTTCCCAATTCTGGGTGCCAGGAGGGGAAAAAGTACTTCCAACGAATACATGTCCACTGATCAAAGCTTCTGTGGGGGCGAGGCTGGACCGCACATGTCCATTCTTCCGTATTGCGGACATGTATGTGGGGGAGACAACCTGTGACGGAAAGAAGAAAGCATGGGAGATCCTGTCTGAGGATGTTCCGGTACATGTGATGGACCTTCCTCAGATGAAGCGGGCAAAGGACGTAAAAGCCTGGGGAGAGGAAATAAATATATTTAAGGGAGTAGTTGAGAAAGAGACCGGCAACCAGGTTACGAAAGACAGCCTTGCCGCTGCAATTCAATTGATTAATAATAAGAGAAGGGCGCTCTCAAGGCTCTATGAATTTAGAAAGAATGAAAGGATTCCAATCAGTGGGAAGGATGTGCTGCTGATATCACAGATCGCATTTTACGATGATCCTACTAGGTTTGCAGAGATGACCAACAAGCTCTGTGACGAACTGGACAAGCGTGTGGAAGAAGGCATTAGCGTCTTCCCAGCAGGGACAAAGAGAATTATGCTGACTGGTACACCCCTTGCTATACCAAACTGGAAGCTCCATAATTTGATTGAGACAAGCGGGGGAGCTGTCGTATGCGAAGAAATGTGTACAGGTACACGCTATTTTGAAAATCTTGTGGACGAGACGCAGCAGACAATAGAAGGTCAGATTGAAGCCATTGCCAGCCGTTACATGCATATTAATTGTGCGTGCTTTACCCCTAACCATGCGCGTACCGATGATATACTACGTCTTGCAAGAGAGTATAAAGTAGATGGAATTATTGATGTGAACCTAAAGTTCTGTAATCTCTACGATACAGAAGGCTACCTTGTAGAGAGGGCCATGAAAGAGGCAGGAATCCCTGTACTTGGAATTGAGACGGATTATACAGACAGTGATGCCCAGCAGCTCAGGACAAGGATCAGTGCATTCATAGAAATGCTGAATAATTAAGGTGCGGATTTGGAATGAAAGAGATACAGTATTATGTTCTGTTTCCGAATCATGATAATGGAATGAGGCTCCACCGTGCATTGAAGAAGGCAGGTTTGAGATCACAGATTTCTCCTACCCCCAGGCAGGCGAGCAAGTGCTGTGGGATTTCGCTGGTTGTCAAAAAAGAAGAGATCCCGATGATACAAAAATGTATTGAGGATGAGAAAATTCATATACTTGATATCGTTGAGATCCAGAGAGACATAAATCCGAACCGGGATAAGTACTGTTAGAGTATACCTAAAGGGCATCCCCTAATACATGTCCTTCGGACGGGTGGACTTTGCCCGATAAAGTTATACTAATTGAACATTAGCAGCTTAATGAGTATACATAAAACTTGAAAGGTAAGATTGGGCAGCAAGGAGATTGACAGTTATGAATTATGTGGGAATTGATATTGGTTCAACTGCATCCAAGGTGGTTGTCAGAGGTGATAAAGAGATGCATTTTGTCCTCCCTACAGGCTGGAGCAGCAAGGAGACTGCAAAAGCGATAGAGGATAAGCTTAGAGAAAACAGCGTGGATGTCAGGTCGGAGGATACAAAAGTAGTGGCGACCGGATATGGGCGTGTGGCAGTAGAGTTTGCAGACCATATTATTACCGAGATCACTTGCCATGCCAGGGGAGGAAAGGAATTGGCGGGGGGTGACTGTGCAGTCATTGATGTGGGCGGCCAGGATACAAAAATTATTCTCGTAGAAGGGGGAATGGTAAACGATTTCCTCATGAATGATAAATGTTCTGCGGGAACCGGAAAATTTCTGGAAATCATGGCAAACCGGCTGGGCGTTACAATCGACGATATGTTCCATATGGCGGCAGATGGGACGGTTCTGCCTATAAGTTCTTTGTGCACTGTTTTTGCAGAGTCAGAGATCATTAATTATATAGGCGAAGGCAGAAGGCGGGAGGACATTGCCGCTGGAGTCATAGATTCAGTGGCTGTAAAAGTCTCTCAATTGGTTCAGCGGAAAACCCTGCCGGATATTATTATATTGACGGGGGGACTAAGCCATAGTGTATATTTTACTGATGCGCTGAGTAAAAAACTTGGGCGCACTGTCCGCACGACAGATTTTGGGAGGTATGCAGGCGCCCTTGGGGCCTCGTTCCTGGCACAGGAAAAAAATGCTTAAGATGTGAATAGATATAACAATATAAAAGTACCTTCAGCAGGCCAGGCTCAGATTAGCCTCCTGCTGAAGGTACTTATTTTTTAAATATGATCTGCATATACTACCTGGCCCCGGCAGATTGTATATTTTACTTTTCCCCAAAGGGGTTCTCCCGTAAAAGGAGTATTTGATGAAAGAGACTGGTATTCATTAGGAACCCATTGTTCATCGGGTGAAAAAATAACAAGGTCTGCGGCTTCCCTGGGGGCCACTTTCCCGTAGGGAAGATGATAAAGCCTGGCAGGGTTGATTGTCATTTTCTCTAAAAGCTGTATAAGGGTCAGGTGGCCCGGGCGCACCAGGGAAGTAATCCCCAGGCTCAGGGAGGTTTCCAGTCCTATGATCCCGCTTGGTGCTTCCGTGAAAGGTTTTTGTTTTTCTGCTGCACTGTGGGGGGCATGATCCGTAGATATTAAATCGATAGTCCCATCCGCAAGTCCCTGGATAATAGCCTGGCGGTCTTTCTCTGTCCTAAGGGGAGGGTTCATTTTGGCCAGCGTGCCGTGTGCTGCCACTGCCTCCTCTGTCAATGTAAAATGATGGGGGGTTGCCTCGGCATGGATACTGGCTCCCAAAGCCTTAAAAACCCGTACCAATTCTACGGAATACCGGGAGCTGATATGTTGGATTACAACATGTGCCTTAGCCCGCAGGGCCAGCATACAGTCCCTTGCAACAAGTGATTCTTCCGCTATAGATGGAGAGCCGTAAATGCCCAGCCTGCTGGAGACTTCTCCATGGTTGATTCCGTTATTCTGGATAAAGGAGGGGTCCTCCTCGTGCAGGCTTACCGGCAGATTCAGAGACGCTGCCTTTTGCATGGCCTGATAGCAAAGGGCGGCATCCCGGATGGGAATCCCGTCGTCAGTAAACCCACAGGCCCCTGCCTCGGACAGAGACTCCATATCCGTAAGTTCGGCTCCCTTTAAAGAGCGGGAGACAGAAGCAGCCTGATATATGCGGATCTTCTCTGTATCGGCCCGTGAGAGAATATCTTTTAAGACAGAGGGGGAATCTACGGCGGGGGAGGTATTTGCCATACAGATGACAGTGGTAAAACCTCCCCTTGCGGCAGAGAGAGCGCCTGTATGAAGCGTCTCTTTGTAAGTATAGCCAGGATCCCGGAAGTGCACGTGGGAATCAATCAGGCCGGGGGCAACGACCAGGCCCTCAGCGGGAATGACTTCCTCCCCTTTATCGGGGATAAGCTGGTCAGCAATCTGGCTGATGTTTCCGTTCTGGATTTTTATATCTGCCTTGTAAGATGAATGGGTGGATGGATCTGCGATTGTACCGCCTTTAATGATCATATATAATAGCCTCCTTTATCCTTTTTAAATATACGCTGCTCTGCTATGTGTAGTATAGAGGAATAAAAGAGTGATTGTCAAGGAACCAGGGGGGTATGACATGGGAAAGTAAAAATGCCCGGAGACAGAAGTCCCCACAGAAGGAAAAGGAACCAGGTTAAATACCTGGTTCTCAGATAAGCGCAGCAGGAGGGATTTGAACCCCCGGAGCGTCTCCGCTCTTCTGCTTTCGAGGCAGATGCCATCAGCCACTCGACCACTGCTGCATATATACATTATTATAACAAAATTCTCCATAATTGGCCAGTATTTTTTATGATATACAGTTTGTCCATTG
The DNA here is from genome assembly GCF_900604355.1 of Luxibacter massiliensis. Lineage (NCBI taxonomy): Bacteria > Bacillati > Bacillota > Clostridia > Lachnospirales > Lachnospiraceae > Luxibacter > Luxibacter massiliensis. The sequence continues at coordinate 562,860 of NZ_UWOE01000001.1, forward strand.
TACTTGTTTTTTTGAAGCCAGCAGGACCTAAACCTGACTTTCAGCGACTTATTAGGAGGGGCCACTGTAATAGAAACATGGCAGTTTGGGGCAGATATTAGAGATTGTCTGAATATTGATGGATTACATAGTTATGGAAATTCTGGACAACAGGTGTCAGATGATGGGTTTTTAGCGTTGCCATATAAAAGTTACGCTCCCAATATGGGGAAGCAATTTGAATAATTTTTACATCCATCCGGAGCAAATCTGCCATATAGGGCACTACTGCCACGCCAAAACCTTTTGACACAAGGCCGGCAATTACGATGTCCTCCTCTATTTCATAGGCGACCTGGGGTGTTACATGAATCTTTTTAAATAAATTGTCTATAATGCTTCTTAGGCCTGAGGAGTGAGAAAAGCATACCTGGGGATAGGGGCCCAATTCTTCCAGGCTTATAGTATAACGTTTAGACAGAGGGTGGTTTCGAGGGACAATTACCACAAGGTCTTGCCGGGAGACAGGAAAAAACTCAATATTTGGCTCGCTTTCCCTCTTGGTACAAAATACAAGATCATATTTTTCATCTTTAAGGCCATCAATCAAAGACGCAGTAATGCCTGTGTGAAATTTGAAATAGATGTTCTTATCCTTCTGGCTCTCTAAAAATCTGCGTGCCATTTCCGGTATAAATTCTACTCCCAGAGTCCGGAGAAAACCCAGTTCAATAATACCTTCCCCCATTGCAATATGCTGCATATCCAGGATCCCTTCATCTAGAATTTCCAGTGATTTTTCTACATATGTTAAAAATTGTAAACCCTCCGAAGTGAGAACAGAACGCCTTCCTTGCTTTTCAAATAAAGAAACACCTAGTTCCTGCTCCAAAAGGGCAATGGAGTGGCTGAGGCTTGGCTGTGCAATACATAACTGTTCAGCAGTTTTCCGGAAGTGGCCAATCCTAGCCAATAGTGCAAAATATCGAAGCTGGTATAGATTCATACAAATTCTCCTCCGCTTATTTTTTAGCTATATCTTATACATAGTATATCATAAATGATAGATATAAACTATTAATTGATGGGAAATAATGCATTTGATAATTTTTTCACATGTTAATAATATAGAAACAGAAGGATATATAAAAAAATGAGGCGGAGGAAAATAATGATAACAGGTACAACAAGACTTTTGGGTTTGTTTGGCTCTCCAGTGAAACACTCTATGTCGCCGGCTATGTATAATTACTGTTTTAAAAAATGGAAGATTGACTGGAGGTATCTGGCCTTTAATATTAGCCGGGAGGATACAGAAGAGGCAATCAAAGCATTTCGTGTACTTAGAATGAGGGGCGCAAACATTACCATGCCCTGCAAGCAGGCTGTCATCCCCTATCTTGACTGGGTTTCGCCTGCCGTAAAATTATCTGGTGCATGCAATACGATTGTGAATGACAATGGGTTCCTCAAAGGTTATATTACAGACGGAGAGGGGTATGTGATGAATTTGCAGAGCCATGGTATGGATATACAGGAGAAAAGGATTACAATTCTCGGGGCCGGAGGCGCTGCAACGGCAATACAAGTCCAGGTGCTGCTGGACGGTGCTGCTGAAATCAATGTTTTTAACAAAAAGGATGGTTTCTGGAACTTAGCAGAGGAGAAAATACAAAAGTTGCAGGATTCGTTTCCAAATCAGAGGATTTCTCTATATGATCTGGACAATCAAGAGCTTTTACAGGAAAAAATACAAAAGAGCGATGTCCTGACTAATGCTACAAGGGTAGGCATGGCACCTCTAAAAGATGTGAGTTTGATACAGGATACCTCGGTGTTTGGGGAGCGTCTGCTGGTAACAGATTGTGTATACAATCCCATAAAAACGAAACTTCTGGCCGCAGCGGAAGAAAGCGGCAGCCAAATTGCGGATGGATTGGGAATGCTCATCTATCAGGGAGCCGCAGCAGCAAAGCTCTATACAGGCATGGATATGCCTGTGGATGAAATAAAAGAACACTTCTTTAAATCTGAATCATAAGGAGACGGGATATATGAACCAAAGAAAATATTACCCTGCGGCAGTGGCGTTGTATATTACATATTTTATACTTGGAATCGCTGCTACCATTGTGGGACAGTATAAGCAGGAATTTGCCGCAGCATGGGGGGCAGGAAGGCTGGCAGACGGAACTTTCGAAATCAGCAGTGTTATGACTGTGATTGCGGCGATAGGACTTGGAAGGCTGATAGCTTTTCCGGTAGCAGGCCCTTTTTCTGACCGGTTTGGGAGGAAGAAGAGTGCATTGGTGGGAATGGCATTCTTTACAGTATTTTTTGCCGGCCTGCCGTTTACAACAAGTACTGCTGCCGCGTATGTCCTGCTTATGTGCAGCGGAATGGGAAATTCTTTTCTGGACACCAGCGTCACCCCTTCCTGTATGGAGATTTTCAGTGAAAACGGTGCAGTGGCTAATCTGTTTACAAAATTTTCAATGTCTATTGGGCAGTTCCTTCTACCCATCCTAATCATTTTCTTCAGCAGAATGGGAATGACGTACCATATTTTGTTTTTCATGGCGGCAGGACTTGTAGTAATAGATGCTGCTGCAATTTTTATACTCCCTCTTCCTGCAAGCGGGGGAGGGGCGGTAAAAAATAAGGAGAAGAGAAGCAAGATCAGATTTTCTCCGGCATTGCTCCTGTTAATCGGCATAGGGTTTACTTCATCGGCTACCTTCATGATTTTTATGAACTGCAACCAAGAGCTGGGTGTCTTATATGGAATGACAAATCCCCAGCTCATACAATCATTTTATTCTGTGGGAATTGTATCAGCTATACTAGTCACTTCCCTTTTAGTAAATAAAGGGGTCAAACCTATCCGTATCCTGGTTGTGTATCCGATGGCAGCGCTGCTGGTCCTGCTGCTGATGTATATGATAAAAGCTCCTCAGGTCTGTCTGATAGGAGGTTACCTGATAGGTTTTTTTGCAGCAGGGGGAGTTCTTCAGCTTACAACATCCACTGCAAATGAAATGTATCCAGAACATAAAGGCACTATTACAGCAATGGTTATGTTTGCATCTTCAGTTTCAAACTATGTTGTAATAAATGCTGCCGGCGTACTGGCCAAAACAGGGGGCGTTAATGGCCCGAGAAATATTTTGCTTTTTAATATGTCGGTAACATGTATAGGGGTTTTATTTGCTGTTGTATTGAATATTAGATATGGAAATGAAATGAAACGATAACAGGAGAGAAATGGAAAGAGAATTATTAAACTTTAGGGAAATCATCGGTGATTGTGACAGAGAAATCGTACAGGCATTAAAGACGCGGATGGAATGTATTGGAGGAATTATTCAATATAAAAGAAAACATGGCATGCCGGTCCTGCAGCCAGAACAGGAGAGGAAACAGCTGCTGCAGGTTCAGGAAGAGATAGGGGAAACAATATTTGGAGAAGAGATTGTCCATATTTTTGAAAGAATCATGGAAAATAGCAGAAAAATCCAGGCAAAGGCGCTGTTTGACAGGAACATCCTTCTAATAGGGTTCATGGGAGCTGGAAAATCAACAGTTTCGGCATATCTGGGGAAAATGCTGGCAATGGAAACCATAGAAATGGATGGATACATAGAAGAAAAGGAAGGTATGAAAATCAGCCAGATTTTTGACGCCTATGGAGAAGAGTACTTCAGAAATTGTGAAAGTAATACTTTAATTGAGCTGCAAAATAAAGACCATGCGGTTATCTCATGCGGTGGGGGCGTTCCCCTCCGGCCTCAAAATGTGGAACTAATGAAAAAGAATGGGTATGTGGTCTGGCTGACAGCAAAGCCAGAAGAAATTTTGGAACGTGTAAAAGACGGCACAGACAGGCCGCTGCTGAACGGCAATATGAATATACCTTTTATTGACGGCATGATGGAAAGCAGAAAGGATAAATACAGCGCTGCCGCTGATCTAATGATTGATACAACAGGAAAAGGAATTGGCGTAATATGTGAAGAACTGCTGCAGAAGCTTTCTGCCGTGCAGAATAAATAAAAAGAGAAAGGAAAAGGAGGAAACAAACATGTCAAAACAATATCCAATAACAATCAGTTCCTGGACACTGGGAGACAAATGTACATTTGAGGAAAGGGTGAAAGCGGCGAAAGACGCGGGATTTGAGGGGATCGGACTTAGGGCGGAAACGTATGTGGACGCCTTAAATGAGGGACTTTCGGACAGTGGGATCTTGGGCATTCTTAAAGAGTATGGCATGCGTGTGACAGAGGTAGAGTATATTGTCCAGTGGGCGGAAGAGAACAGAAGCTATGAACAGAAATATAAAGAGCAGATGTGTTTCCATATGTGTGAGTTATTTGGCGTAGCCCATATCAATTGCGGTTTGATGGAGGCGTATTCCGTGGAGTATACTGCACAGAAGTTAAAAGAGCTGTGTGCAAGAGCCGGACATCTGATCATCGGAGTGGAGCCGATGCCCTACAGCGGGATTCCCAACGTAAAGAGAGCCTGGGAAATCGTAGATGCAAGCAACTGTGAAAATGCAAAAATCATACTGGATTCCTGGCATTGGCTCAGAGCCTGTCAGCCGGTTGAACTCAGTGTGCTGGAGGGGATTCCGGCAGAGAAGATTGTGTCTGTGCAGATCAATGATGTCTATGAGAGAGCCTATGCCCAAAATGTGTTGAGAGACGAGTCCATGCACGACAGGCTGGCGCCGGGGACGGGATGTGGGAATACGGAGGCCTTCTGCCGGATGCTGAAAGAAAAAGGGGTAAAACCGCTTGCGTTTGGCGTAGAGGTGATCAGCGATAAAATTTTGTCTTGTGGCGTGGCAGAGGCGGCAGCATACAATTATGAAAATACAAAAAAAGTGCTGGAGCATGCATGGCCGGAAATATTATCTGAGTGATACGAAAGAAGAGGAGGCGAGGATATGAAGTTTGAAGCGATGTTTCAGCCGGTTAAAATTGGAAGAGTGACCATTCCGAACCGTTTTGTGATGTGTCCCATGGGAAATAATTTTGCCGAGACCGATGGGAGGCTGAGCGAACGTTCTGCCGCATATTACGGAGCAAGGGCCAAGGGCGGGTTTGGCCTGATCACATTTGAAGCGACTGTTGTATATGAACAGGCAAAAGGGGGCCCCAGGAAACCATGTTTGTTTTCCGATGAGACTATCGGCAGTTTTCAGGCGGCGATTGCAGCATGCCATCAGGCAGGAGCGAAGGTTTCCATACAGCTTCAGCATGCAGGGCCGGAGGGAAATTCAAAAGTCACAGGATATCCGCTGAAATCGGCAAGCGCCATTCCGGCTTCTGCGAAAACAGAAGTGCCTGAAGCCATTTCCACAGAGGAAGTGTACCGGCTGATTGAAGCATACGGGGATGCGGCCCTGAGGGCTAAAAAGGCGGGCGCAGATGCAGTGGAAGTACATTGTGCCCATGGGTATCTTGTCAGTTCTTTTATTTCTGAAAGAACAAATAAGCGTCAGGATGAATTCGGCGGATGCTTTGAAAACCGTATGCGTCTGCCGCGTCTGATTGTTGAAAATATCCGGGAAAAGACAGGAAAAACACTGGCTGTGATCTGCAGGATTAATGGCTCGGATGATATATTGGGGGGCCAGACACCCCAGGATGCGGCCGCGGCGGCCGCTTATCTGGAAAAGGAGTGCGGTGTGGATGCCCTGCATGTTTCCAGGGCGGTTCATCTGCATGACGAATATATGTGGGCGCCCAGCGTGATCCACGAGGGTTTTAGTTCCAGCTGTGTGACAGAAATCAAACAGGCAGTCCAGATTCCGGTGATTACAGTTGGACGGTATACGGAACCACAATATGCGGAACTGATGGTAGAGGAGGGAAAAGCAGATCTGGTCGCATTCGGACGTCAGAGTATTGCAGACCCGGAGCTTCCCAAAAAGGCACAAAACGGGGAACTGGAGCTGCTGCAGCCGTGTATCGGATGCCTTCAGGGCTGCGTGCCAAATATGTTTAAAGGGGAAGCAATCACCTGCCTGGTCAATCCTCTTGTGGGCAGAGAGCTGGAACTTCTTTTGGCGGAACACAAAAAACAGGTGATGGTGATCGGCGGAGGACCAGGCGGCCTGTATGCGGCATATATCTGTGCACTTAGGGGACATGATGTGACCCTGTATGAAGAAAAGGAACTGTTAGGCGGAAATATGCGTCTGGCGGCCTATCCACCGGGAAAAGGGTGCATCAATTCCATGATCTGCAGTTATATCAATAACTGCAGGGCCAAGGGTGTAAAAATAAAAGTGAATACAACAGTGACGCCAGATCTTGTCAGAGAAGAGAATCCAGATGCTGTGATCCTGGCTTCCGGATCCATTCCCCTTGTGCTTCCGATTCCGGGAATTGAAAAAGCAATCCATGCAGCAGATGTACTGGACGGAAATGTGAAACCCGGAAAACGTGTGCTGGTTGTAGGCGGGGGAATGGTAGGATGTGAAGTGGCGGATTTCCTGGGAGAACTGGGGCATCAGGTATCCATAATAGAACTGCGCAGGGAACTGGGGGCGGATGTAATCCCGGAACATAGAAAATTTCTGATGAAAGCGCTGCGGGAATATCAGGTGGAAGAAATTACGGGTGCAAAAGTGACCGGATTTTTTGAAGACGGCGTATCTTATCTTCTGGAAGATGGAACCGAAGGCCGTGTGAACCAGATGGACAGCGTGGTGCTTGCCATGGGGTACCGGAATCTGGATACAATGAGCCAGGAAATTAAGGAATTTACCAAAGAGGTGTATGTGATAGGAGATGCCGTACGCGCACGCAGGGCGCTGGATGCAACAAAAGAAGCCCTGGATACGGCTATGAAGATCTAAAGGGCAGACGAAAGGAGAAAGGATATGGATATAAATGGAAAAACAGAGCTTTTTTGCCTCATAGGATCACCGGTAGGGCATTCCGGTTCACCGGCGATGTATAATTATAGTTTTCACAGAACGAATATGAATTGTGCTTATTTGGCATTTGATGTGGAGCTTGCGAAGACAAAAGAGGTAGTCGACAGCCTGAAGGCACTTGGATGCAGAGGGTTTAATGTGACTATGCCGTGTAAAACAAGGGTAGCAGAGCTTGCAGATGAGTTATCAGATGCAGCCGCCCTGATTGGAGCATGCAACACAGTGGTGATAAAAGACGGACGGCTTTACGGCCATAATACGGATGGCATAGGATTTGTGAAAAATCTGAAAGAGCATGGCGTAGATGTAAAAGATAAGGTTATGGCTGTTATGGGGGCAGGCGGGGCGGCGACTGCTATCCAGGTGCAGTCTGCACTGGAAGGGGCCAAAAAAATATATATTTTCAACCGAAGGGATGAGTTTTATCCTAATGCTGAAAGTACTGCAAAAAAAATCAGTGAGAAGCTTCCAGAGGTGGATGTAGAAGTATATCCGTTAGAGGACAGCCGCGTTTTATACGAAAAAGTACAAAAAAGCCATATTCTGGTAAATGCTACAAAAGTAGGGATGAAACCCATGGAAGAAGAATCCCTGATTCAAGATCTTTCAGTATTTCGCCCGGATCTTGTGGTGGCAGATGCAGTTTACAATCCAAGGGAGACCAAGCTGCTTAGGGAAGCAATGGAAAAGGGTTGTAAGACTGTACTGGGAGGAATTGGAATGCTTCTTCGGCAGGGAGAAGCTGCATTTAACATTTTCACAGGTGAGGATATGCCTGCGCAGGAAGTCTATGAAAAATTTTTCCAATAAACAAAATAAATTATGAAGTAAAACGGATAGTGTATGTAAAACTTTGTTTGGACTGAATGGATAGCATAAAATAGAAAAAATACACAGGACTGTATGGGAACAGGTGATATTGTGAGAAACAAATATAAAAAGATTTTTGAGCCACTAACAATCAGGAGGATGACCATAAAGAATAGGATTATGATGACTCCGATGGGCACAAATTACGGGGAAGAAAGCGGAGAAATGAGTTTTCTGCATATCAATTATTATGAACAGAGGGCAAAAGGCGGCACTGGCCTGATTATAGTGGAGAATGCCAGCGTGGATTCACCGGAGGGATCCAACGGAACGACGCAGCTTAGAATTGACCATGATAACTTTATCCCGCGGTTATTTAAATTAACGGAAACAGTACATAAGCATGGGGTGTGCATTGGGATCCAGATCAATCATGCGGGTGCTTCCGCCCAGTCGGCGAGAACGAATATGCAGCCCGTTTCAGCCTCTGACATTCCGTCGAAAACAGGCGGTGACATTCCAAGGCCCCTGTCGGAAGAAGAGATCCTAAGAATTGTGAAAAAATATGGAGAGGCGGCAAAAAGAGCGCAGATTGCGGGATTTGACTGTGTGGAGATCCATGCTGGACATTCGTATCTTTTAAGCCAGTTCCTTTCTCCAGTTACGAACAAAAGGACAGACGCATATGGCGGAAGCGCCGAAAACAGGGCCAGGTTTGCAAAACTGGTGGTGGAAGAGGTGCGTTCTCAGGTGGGGCCTTTTTTTCCAATTTTTGTACGGATCAGCGCGGATGAGAAAGCAGAGGGAGGAAATACACTGGAAGACACACTGGAGTATCTGCAGTATTTTGAAAAAGAAGTGGATGTATTTGACGTATCCTGCGGACTGAACAGTTCAATCCAATATCAGATTGACGCCAATTATTTTCCGGACGGATGGCGTTCCTATATGGCAAAGGCTGTCAGGGACAAATACCATAAAATCTGCGTAACTACCGGAAATATCCGGGATCCCAAGGTGGCAGAAGCAATTCTGGAAAAGGAAGACGCGGATATTATCGGAATGGGACGGGGACTGATTGCAGATCCGGAATGGGTAAATAAGGTGGATTTTGGAGATGTATGCGACATCCGCAAATGTATTTCGTGTAATATCGGCTGTGCGGGAAACCGGATTGGCATCAACAGGCCTATCCGCTGTACGGTCAATCCGTCTGTCACCCAGGGAGATGGATATAAAAGAAGCAAAATCAGTAAACCGTGTAATGTGGTCGTGATCGGCGGAGGAACAGCGGGGCTGGAAGCGGCCTGCACATCGGCCGAGGTAGGCTGCACCACATTTTTAATTGAGAAAAAACCGTATCTTGGCGGACTTGCCACAGAAATATCCCGGATTCCGGATAAAAAGCGGCTTGCCGATTTTCCGGCGTATCTAATCCACCGTGCAGAGAAACTGAAGAATCTGTTTGTATTTACAAATATGGAGGCGGATGCTGGATTTGTACAGAATTTAAAACCGAACATTATCGTAAATGCCACAGGTTCCGAGCCGCTTTTGCCTCCGATTCCCGGTTTGCATGAAAATCTGGGAAAAGAGGGCGGCAGGGTGTATTCGATTCTGGATATGATTGAGAATATTCAGAATTATCCCTCAAATATGAAAGGAAAGAAAGTGGCTATAGTTGGCGGCGGAGCGGTGGGACTTGACGTGGCAGAATTTTTCGCCCCGAGAGGTGCAGAAGTGTCTATTGTGGAAATGCTTCCCGAAATTGGCAGCGGGATCGATCCGGTGTCAAAGACCGGAACCTTTGCGCTGCTTAAGAAATACGGGGTCCGTCAGATGCCGGAAACTGCCTTGAGAGAAGTGCGAGAGGATTCTTTTCTGGTAAACACGCCTGGAGGGGAAGAGGTTCTTCCCTTTGACTATGGATTTGTCTGTCTGGGGATGAAATCGAAATCTCCGGTGCTTCCGAAAATCCAGGAGATATTTTCTGATAAAAATGAGGTGGAAATACTCAGCATAGGCGACAGCATCAGGGCCAGAAGAATTATCGAGGGGACTGATGAGGGAAGAAATATTCTTTATACATTAGAAAAAAGAGGATATTTATAAACCACGAAAAATTGGGATTTTTGAGAAATACAAAATAGGCATATTTCAAAGTTTAATATAGGCATTAGACACCCGTGTGTCAGAGGTATAAAATAGCAAGTGTAAAGAAAGCACTTGCTATTTTCTATATAACAGTACATTTTTTATGGAAAGAGGTGAAGATATGACCATTGATGAAGCAAGCAGACAGTATAAGATTCCAATTGAAATTCTGAGAGAATATGAAAACTGGGGATTGTGCGGGGCAGTGAAAAATGTTATGGGTACATGGCAGTACGATGATTCTGATTTGGAAAAACTTAGCTTGATAATGACACTGCATGATATTGGGTTTGATACAGAAGAGATTGAAATTTATATGAGGCTGCTTTTGGAACATGAAAATTCTGGGACAGAGAGACTCAGAATGTTAGAGGAAAAAAGAAATAAGGCTTTGGATGAAATTCATTTCCGGGAGAAACAGTTAGACCGGATGGATTATTTGAGATACAAAATACGAAATCAGACAATTTGAAGGAGGGAAAATAATGCCACATGTGGATATTACCATGATCCCTGGGCGGGATGAAGGGGCGAAGCTTATAATTGCACAGAAAGTACAGAAATTTTTGGCAGAAGAGTTAAAAATAGAAGAAAAATATGTGTCTGTATCCGTTGAGGATGTACCGAAAGAAAAGTGGTCAGAGCATATGGACAAAATGCAGGATAAGGTTATGTTTGTGAAAGAATATTAGGAGGATTAAAGACATGAGTAGAAAGATAGACGCAGAACAGAACAATGAAAAATGGTTTCAGGGGAAATATTTTGAAGATTGTGTATCTGATCCCGAATTTCAGGAGATAGCAAGAAATTTTGTGTGTGGTGATGTACTGGAACAAAACTGCCTTTCAGATAAACAGAAATTATTGGTAATGCTGACCGCTTTGATTACCTGCCAGACGTATTCGTCTATCGCCGCATATACACTGGCTGCACTACAGTCAGGCGCAGCTTCGGAAGAAATCAAGGAAACTGTATATCAATGTGCCCCCTATATTGGAATGGAAAAGGTCCGGTGTGCGCTGGTGGAAGTGAACCGTGCATTTCGCCAGGCAGGTGTATCTGATATGACAGAAAAACAGGGGACGGTTACAGAGGAGAGCAGGTTGGAAAAAGGACTTGCCGTGCAGCAGAAAATTTTCGGGGAAGAAAACATTAATGCTATGCGCAGCGCAGCGCCGGAGGAATTAAAGCATATTCAGGATTACCTGTCTGCATGGTGTTTTGGGGATTTTTATACTAGAGGAACATTAGACCTTAAAATGCGGGAACTAATTACCTTCTGTGCAATCTGCTGCCTGGGGGGATGTGAGCCTCAGGCAAAAGCACATGCCAAAGCAAATATTAGTGTGGGGAATACTCGGGAGATGCTCATTGCGGCTATGACGCAGTGCCTGCCATTGATCGGTTTTCCTCGGACATTGAATGCTATCTCCTGCATAGATGGGGTGACGAAACAATAAAAAATGGGAGGAAGGGAGGGACATGATTTGAGGAAATATATGGCTTTATGTCTGGTATGCTCTTTGCTCTTGACACTTGCTGCGTGCTCCGGCCGTTCTTCGTCTGAACAGCCGCAGGTAAAGATTTCTGACTCAGTGAAAACGTCACTGGAGGAGAATCTGGATGCTGCCTCGGAGAGTGGAGCCTTTGTGCAAAGTGAGGACGCAAATATTCTGATTGCTTATTTTACATGGGCAGATAACACGGTTGTAGAGGATCCTGAGGGGGCACTTAGTGCGGCCTTGGACCATTATGAATCGGTGGGGGATTCTGGCGCGTATGATGAGATGGATGCCATTGCTTCCGCAAGTCTTGTACCGCCTGGCAATGCCGCGAGAATCGCTTCATGGATTCAGGAAGAAGTTGGCGGGGATATGTTTTCCATTCAGGTGGAGGAATCTTATCCCAGTGACTACGGCCAATGTATGGAGCGGGCATCAGATGAATTGACAGAGGAGGCACGTCCGGGGTTAAAAAACCATATTAACGATATATCGCAGTATGATACAGTGTTTATCGGTTATCCAAACTGGTGGTACAGCTGTCCCATGGCAATCCATAGCTTTATCGAAGAGTATGATTTGTCTGGAAAAAAGATTGTTCTGTTTTGTACCCATGGGACTGGGGGAATCGCCCGAAGCGCAGAGGATATAGAAGAGTCCCTGCCAGAGGACTGTGAGGTAGAAGAAAATGTGCTGGGAGTGTACCGCCAGGAAGTGACAAGTTCACAGAACCGGGTTTCTGAGTGGATTTCAGATATTGGTTATAGGAAGCAGCATAGGGAGGGGAAGGGGAATATGAACCAACAAATTTCAGTGGAGACAGAGAGTGGTGAAACACTTGTTTTTGAATTAAACGGCAGTCCTGCTGCATCAGCATTATATGAACAGTTACCGCTGACAGTAGATGTGGATGATTTCAGCACCAATGAAAAGATATTTTATCCCCCTGGGAAGCTGGATGTGTCGGATACGCCTATTGCAGAAATGAATCTGGGAACACTTGCTTATTATGCTCCATGGGGTAATGTTGTTATGTTTTATGATGCCTATAGTCCCAACGGGGATTTGTATGAGCTGGGACAGATTGTTTCGGGCCTGGATGATATCAGCAGCCTGAAGGGGAGGCTCAGGATAGACAAGGTGAAATAAAAAGAGTCCGGGAAAGAGGACAGGGCCCGTCACCCACTGAATGAAAAAAGTATGATGAAATCTACGGAATATTTTAAAATATTATCAAAGAAAGCATGAGAGGATGGATAGCAATGAAGCAAATCATACAGCAATACTTAACCGGTGAAAGGGCGCTTTTCCAGGGAAGGGATTTGGAAATCAGGGATACTATTTTTGCAGATGGTGAATCACCTCTGAAAGAGAGCTGTAACATTCGGTTATATGGGAGCATGTTCAAGTGGAAATATCCGCTTTGGTATAGTAAAAATATTTATATGAAGGATTGCGCTCTATTTGAAATGGGGAGAGCCGGTATCTGGTATACTGACAATATTACAGTAGAAGATACTGTAATTGAAGCGCCAAAGACATTTCGAAGGGGAAAGGGAGTCACCCTGAAAAATGTAACAATGCCAAATGCTGCTGAGACACTGTGGAACTGTAATACAGTATATATGGAACAGGTGTCTGCTAAGGGTGATTATTTTGCCATGAACAGCCATGATATGAAAATACAGGACTTTACACTGAATGGAAATTATCCTTTTGACGGGGCAAAAAATGTGGAAATCCATCATGCAAAAATGTTGTCCAAAGATGCTTTTTGGAACAGCGAGAATGTAACCATTTATGATTCTTTTATTTCCGGGGAATATTTGGGGTGGAATGCAAAAAACCTGACACTGGTCAACTGTACGGTAGAAAGTCTGCAGGGGATGTGTTATATTGAAAATCTTGTTATGAAGAACTGCAGGCTGATGAATACTACACTTGCCTTTGAATATTCAACTGTAGATGTACAGATTAATGGAAACATTGGCAGTGTTATGAATCCATCTGCCGGAGTGATCCAGGCAGATAATATAGGGGAATTAATTATAGAGCGGACAAAAGTCAACCCCCAAAATACGTCTATTGTATTAAGGGAGGGAATGAGAGATGCCGTATGATTTTGACACCATTTGGGACAGGAGAACAACAAATTCTATGAAATGGGATGTTCTGGAGGGAGAATTGCCCATGTGGGTGGCAGACATGGACTTTAGGACAGCCCCCGAAATTGTATCTGCCATAAAGGAAAGAGCAGAGCATGGCATTTTTGGATATACAGTGGTGCCCAAGGAATGGTATCGGGCAGTCAGCGGCTGGTGGAAAAAACGCCATGATTTCCAGATGGAAAAAGAATGGCTGATTTTCTGCACCGGTGTTGTGCCGGCAATCTCGAGTATTGTACGGAAGATGACAACAGCCGGTGAAAATATAATAGTACAGACGCCAGTCTATAATATCTTTTTCAATTCTATCGTAAATAACGGACGGAATATTCTGGAGAATAAATTGCGTCTGGATGGAGAGGAATACCAGATTGATTTTGCAGATTTGGAGATGAAACTGGCTGATCCCCAAACTACCCTTATGATTGTATGTAATCCCCATAATCCTATTGGGAAGATATGGAATAAAGAGACATTGAAGAAGATCGGGGAGTTGTGTGAGAAATATCATGTACTTGTAATATCCGATGAGGTTCATTGTGATCTGACAAAACCGGGAAGCAGTTATATTCCCTTTGCATCGGTATCTGAGGTATGTAGGCTGAACAGCATAACTTGTCTGGCGCCCACCAAAGCATTTAATCTGGCTGGACTGCAGACAGCCGCTGTAATGGTTCCAAATGAGGCAATCCGGCACAAAGTAAACCGTGGATTGAATACGGACGAAGTGGCAGAACCAAATGTATTTGCAATAGATGCGGCAATAGCAGCTTTTGAGCAGGGCGCACCGTGGCTGGATGCGCTAAGGGAATATTTGTGGGTGAACAGAAGATTTGCTAAGGACTATATCCATGCGGAGATTCCACAGATTAAAGTTTTTTCAGCAGAGGCAACCTACCTGCTGTGGCTGGACATAAGAAGAATCATGGGAAACTCCACAGAATTCTGTGATTTCATACGCAGGGAAACAGGACTTTATCTTTCAGATGGAAATAACTACCGAAATGGTGAGGGTTTCCTGAGAATGAATATTGCCTGTCCCAAAAGTATGGTACAAGATGGTTTACTGCGTTTGAAGGAAAGTGTTTTGGCATATGACAATGGAGCGCTTTCGAGTGTTGAGCATACACAGATATAAGAGGCAGATTTGGGCAGTATTACGTCTACTATATGTCGCCAGGCGCTGTTTTCTGTTAATTTTACTATTTGGATGCATTTAATCTCAAAAGGAACTGGAAGGTTGGGAAAACATGAAAATAAAGGGAGAGCAGCGTTGGGGACGGAGGTCGTCCCAGAACTTGCCATAGAAGCCGAAGATGTTCTTGGAGCGGCGGATACAGTTATACAGTGGCTTGACGAAATGGGCATTTTAGGTTTTGGTAAAAATGGAAGTGAGGATCAGAGCGGTGTCGCCATTTCAAATTACTGTTGGAAATGAGATGTTGTAAAGAGTCATTTAGGATACGGTACTTGCACAGGAGATCAGCTTCTACTGACCATTGAGGGTATTCACATTGGGAAAGTAACATCGGATCCGATGGTGTTTGGCGTACTGCCGGAAGGGGGATATATCCTCCAGTTCAAGTATTCAGATATGGAATGATTTTAGGTTTCCTACAATGCAGTATAGTATCAATGTGTGTATAATATATACAAAGAGAGAAAAGGAGAATATAGGTACAGAGAACACAACTGATAGGAAAATATGTGTATAAAGTATATAGAGAAGTTGTTAATGACCCGCATTGGAAGTACATTTCAAGAGCAGGTCATTTTTTGTTATATAAATTTTTAAGTCCTGATTTTATTTATAAAATTAAAATCAAAGAGTAGAATGCTCTAAAACTTTATCTAGTAAAAGAGGATGAATATTAGCGTTGGCTTGAAGATAAAATTCAACTTTTAAAAGAGTAAATTCATCATATTAAAAAAAAATAAAAGAAATAGTGGTATATATGTATATATAAGGAGGGGCAATATGTATAGCATAAAAATGAGAAGTAGTGCGGTTATTGAGAATAAGTCTAAACATATATCAGGTGCAGAAAAAATAGTAAATGAAAAAGATTTAGAATCAAATCTTTCTATTTTAGTAAGACGTGCATTAACGCATACAAGAGGAAAAGCTGATTTTATAAGTATTAAAGTTGAAAAAATTGAAGATAACATTATAAAAAGAATAGATGCATTGCCCGTATATGAAATTAAAGCAAATGATACTGAAGAAGCTAGAAAATATATAAATAAAATTTTGCATTTTATAGGTGTTTTTAATACTCAGATGGTGTGGAAAAGTATGAGAGAGAGTTATGAATTAAGAGGAGCTACATTATTAGGGATAAAGACAGGCACAAAATTGGAAAAAGATCGTACGAGGGGGATACGGGCAACATATCTGGATAGTGAAGTACCAATAGCAGCTCCCAAAGATCATTTTGCAGAAGCAATTGTATTAGCCAGCAAAGTAGCATATGCGCCAGGAATAATTGGAGAAATTTGTATTTCTGATGATCCTGAATGTACTACAGGTTATTTCGCTTCTTATAAATTGGGTTATGTAAGGGTTTATAATATGAAGAATTTAGGGGATCTGAATGGCGGACGTGTGTTTTTACATAATGAAAAATGTAAAGTTGAAGAAACAATTGAATTCATAGAAAATGAAAAAGTTTTGGTTCGTAATATTTGTAATTCAAACAATCCTTTTGTTATTTAGTACATAATAAAGATGATCTTTAATAAGGTAAATAAAAAATAAATTTGGATGATATAGTGGTTTTATAAAAATGAATGCGTTTTAGATGTAGTTTAACTACTTCTAAATAAATATAATTTTTAAGGAGGTGAACAGCAATGTCAGAATTTGAAAAGGCAATTGAAGGATTAGAGATTGAAGAACTTAAAGTATCCGATATGATGGTATCGGAAAGCATGACGGAGGAAGATGCTAAGCAAATTATGGGCGCTTCTTGTACCACATGTACTTGCACATGTAGCTGCTGTACGACATAGCTAATTGAGGAGAAATTAGTAGCAAGAGGCTGCGGATATTGGAAGAAGCAAATTGCTTTTCAAATATCTGCAGTCTTTTTGCAATAAGGAGATAATATGGATAAAGAAAATAAAATTATTTTAAATATAGATACATATGCTTTTTTAGATGGTAAGAAAATAATTTTAAGAAATAATAAAGGATATTTTGAGATAGAACTCACAGAAGCTAGAAAGGTTTTTGCTTATTTAGAAAGAAGAAAAATAAGTTTAATAGATATAAATATGTGCCAAAACACTCTATATGGAAAGCAATTACTAGCGGTAATTTCGTTGATGATAAATAGAAAGTTTGCTAGATTCAAAAAAGTTAAGGAAGACTCTATGAAGTTTGAGATAGAAAAAAATACAGAACTTTACCATATATGGATTAAAAGGGAAGAAGAAAAGAAAGATATATATGACCATATTTGGTTGTGCTTAGTGAATAGTAAGGTCTATGCTATCAGTAAAAAAGATCAATCATATATTATTGTTCCGGTTAAAAATCCTAAGGAGTTTTTTGAATTAAATAGGTATAAGGTTAAAATCGAAGCAGAAAATATAATTGATATTCCTCAAACAATATTTAAAACAGTGGCTTGGGCATCAAATAACAGTGAGTTTTTTGAGAATAAGTTTTTAAAAATTAGTGATAATCTTATAGAAGTATCAAGTGTAAGTAAACCATATATCGAAGATTCTAGAAGTATATTGAACTATTTTGAGAACAATGAAAAATGGTACTCCAGACGTATTTTAGATAGGAGTAATCTATGTCAAATAGGATTATCAAAATGGAATATCTTTATTAATGAGATTAAATTAACTATTTGTGGAGAAACGCATTTGCAAGCACAAAAAAATGCTGTTATCACTTTTTTTGAGGAGAAATATTCGTATTTGTTAAAAGATAATGAAGAAATAGTCTGTACTTTAATCGATGAGGAAAAAAATAATGTTACTATAGATATTTCCATTTATGGAGTGTTAAAGAAAATATATAAAACATTGCCTCTGGATTTGACATTTAAGGAAAGTAAAATATCTTTTATAAAAAATCCTAGAGTAAAATACTACGAAAACATTTTGATTAATCATAGTATCAATATAAGATATGCGTCTTTAATTCTAAATTCCGGAGTAGTTTTAGCTCAAATAAAGTGGAATAAGAATTATCAAGTGGGAATTGGCCTCTCATTTGAATCTGCAATAATATGCGCTTACAATAGTTTATTTATGAGTTGTTTAAACCGGAAGATAAGTAAAGTTCCATTTTATAGTTGGATGATTCAAGAGTGTAAAAATGAAAATATAACAAAGTATTTTAACAATAAAATATATGAAGAATGTATAGAAAAAAATAATCTATATGTAATTACAAAGGTAGGGAGAATATATTGATTAATGTAATTTATATTTATGGGGAATATAAAGAGGTTGATGATTTAATTAGAAACAATGACTTAAAAAAATACAAAAAAGTAACAAAAAAGGAACTAAGCACACTTGATAATTCTTCTTTGCTTATCATATTTTATAAAGGTTTAAATTTAGAGGAGTTTAATGAAATAGAAAAAAATTTGGATAATAAACAAAAATATATGTATATATGGAGCATTTTTAATTACATTTTTGTATCAAACTTTAGGTACAAAAATGATAAAGGATGTATAAATTGCTTATTTAAAAGGTGGATTACAACCAAGAAAGATAGTAAGGAATTAATGCACATGTCCACAATAAGTAATGTCAGTAGCGA
This sequence comes from Luxibacter massiliensis, assembly GCF_900604355.1. NCBI lineage: Bacteria > Bacillati > Bacillota > Clostridia > Lachnospirales > Lachnospiraceae > Luxibacter > Luxibacter massiliensis. Next base: position 581,215 of record NZ_UWOE01000001.1, read on the forward strand.
ATTTGAGATACCATTGGCTGTGCATGAGTATATTACGAAGTTTATACAAAAATATATTACTATACTTGAAAATAAAATATTGGTCATAGAAAAGAATAAGATGGTTATTACGGAAAAACAATTATTGCCTGTTTCAACTTGCCAACATTGTGGAAGTCTTGAAAATGATGATAGAGTTAATGCGAATAAGGATTTAGAGGAATTAAAGAAGGAGCAAAAAAAGTTTAGAAAATATTCTTTGGACGAAGTATTACCTAAATTAATGGAATTATATGTAGATGAAGAAATCGGGGTTATTAATTATGTCTTGGATGATGTAGAAGCACCATTTGCTGTAGCGGTTGCAAATTTACCGTCTATTATGGGAAAAGATGAGGTTGGAGTAGGGCGTACTAATGATTATTCAAAAAGTAGAGCAATAGCAATTTTAGAGGCATTAGAAAGATATTGTGGTTTAGAGCCGAGGGGGAAGAGGACATGTATAGTAAGTAGCTATGATGAAATTGATCCGTTAATTGCGATTGATCCATTAAAGCTGGGAATGCATACAGATGAGCAATATGAGAATTTGAACTGCGTATTTAAAAAGTTTGATAAAAAAGAAAAATTAAAATGGGTATATGGAGTTTCTGCAACGTTTTTAAAAGTAAGGCTTGTTCCAGAAAAGATAGCTTATTATGGATTACGATTGAGAGATAATGATTATAGTAATTTTGTATATGAAATATCTAATGGGTGTGCCGTAGGTGGGACGTTAAAGGAAGCAAGTTTAAGTGGTTTGCTGGAGGTTATAGAGAGAGATGCCTTTTTAAATGTATGGTATAACCAAATATCATTGAAAGAGCTAGATTTTGCGGCGCTGAAAAGTCAGGAAATTCTTTTGATGAAATTGAAATTTGAATATCTTTTCTCATATGAGCTACATGTGTTTGATATGCGATTAGATATAAATATTCCTTTGGTGCTTGTCGTTGCTAAAAGTCTGAAAGAATCGGATGAAAGTAATATGAATCTTATGTGTGCTGCAGGAATAGCAATAACATGGAAACAAGCAATCATGAATGCGTTACATGAATTATGTGACATTTATCCTGCATTGAACCAAAAATTTAAAGTAAGAAGAGATGAATTGGAGAGAATGAGTTCAGATTTTATGTTGGTAAGAACTATGGAAGATCATAGTTTGCTTTACGGACTGAAAAAAATGGAACAGCATTTCTCATTTCTTTTGAGAGAAAATAGATATGTTTGGGAAGTAAGCGCCAAATATTCCTGCGGATTTCCTGATCCTCAAGTTTTGCCTATAATTGTAGAGTCGAAAGATATTTAGACTATTTCACTACAATTATGGAGGATAGGTTATGGCAGGTACTCGCAAAGCCCGTGTTCCGATGGCGGAACAGATCAGGCTTATCAATGAATGCCGCCAGAGCGGCATGACAGATGCTGACTGGTGCCGTGAAAACGACATTGCAGTAAGCACCTTTTACAACTGGGTCAGCCGTTGCCGGAAAGCGGCAGCGGATCAGATCCCAGCAGCGAATTATGGTCATTCTCCGGTTCCCCGCCCGAAACAGGACGTGGTCCCCATTGACATTGTTCCGGATCACATCCCGGAACAGCATACAGCATCACAGATGCTAAACTCGCACCTTGACAATTCACATACGATCGAAGTTGCCATGAAGGATATCACAGTCCACATCAGCAATGATGCAGATCCGGTCCTGCTCACCAGGATATTCCGCCTGATTCAGGAGATCTCATGTTAGGGGATATCTCCGGACTTGAAAAGATCTACATTGTCTGCGGCTACACCGATATGCGGAAGTCCATTGACGGACTCTGTGCCGTTATCGAGGACCAGCTTAAGATGGATCCCTCGTCCAGTGCTCTCTTCCTTTTCTGCGGAAGAAGACGGGACAGGATCAAAGCCTTGTTCCGTGAACCGGACGGCTTCGTTCTGATCTATAAGCGGCTGTCTGTCCGCGGCGGCTATCAATGGCCCAGGAAGCAGTCGGAAGTCCGGAACCTTTCCTGGCGGGAGTTTGACTGGCTGATGTCCGGGATCGATATTGACCAGCCCAAAGCCCTCAAAGCAGAGTAAAAAATCATCTGGATCTTAGCAGAAATCCTGCACAGAAAAATACGGAAATCCCCTGTAGATTCGGCATTTTTCAGGAGCTATTTTCCTTTAGTAAAAGCCCCGTTTCTGATATAATAAAGGTATCAGAACCGAGGAGGGAAACGATGGCTTCCAGTGCAAAAGATATCCAGCTCAGAGAGCTGAAAGATACGGTATCACAACTGAAAACAATGGTATCCGAACAGACTGAACTGATCCGATCTCTCCGTCTTATCATTGACGAAAAATCCAGTCACGAGAAAGCGCTTCAGGAACAGGTAGATTATCTGACCAAAAAGCTTTTCGGCTCATCCAGCGAAAAAAGATCCGATGATATTCCGGGACAACAGAACCTTTTCGATGAAGCGGAAGTGGAAGAGGATCCATCCCTGCTGGAAGTAGAAACTGTGATCAAGGAACATACCCGTAAAAAGAAGGCAACCCACGAGGATCTCTTCAAAGGCCTGAAGGTTGAAAAAGTAGTGATCCCTCTTCCCGAAGAAGAACAGATCTGTCCGGTATGCGGCACACAGATGGTCCTGATCGGTGAGGAGTATGTCCGCCGGGAACTGGAATTCATTCCTGCCACCTGTAAAGTGATCGAATACTACAGCCAGAGTTACGGATGTCCATCCTGCAAGGAAGGACTCGGCGATACGGAAAAGCCTGTGATCATAAAGTCTCAGGTTCCGGCGGCTCTGGTTGGGAAAGGTCCTGCCTCAGCATCCACTGTTGCATGGACCATGTACCAGAAGTATGCCAACGGGCTTCCCCTTTACCGGCAGGAAAAAGACTGGAAGCAGTATGGGGCTCAGATCAGCCGGACCACCCTTGCCAACTGGATCATCTACTGTTCGCAGAACTATTTCCAGCCGATGTATGATTACTTTCATCGGGAGCTGCTGAAGCGCAGTTTTGCAATGGCAGATGAGACACGGGTCCAGGTGTTAAAAGAGGAAGGGCGCCAGGCCCAGACCCAGTCGTTCATGTGGCTGTTCCGAAGCGGCGAGGATGGACTTCCGGCGATCATCCTGTATGGCTATTCCCCTACCAGGAGTGGCAGCCATGCAAGGGAGTTTCTGGAAGGCTACAGCGGATACCTGGAAACGGATGGATATCAGGGATACAACAATCTTCCGAGGATCAGACGCTGCTCTTGTTGGGCGCATATCCGTCGATACTTTATCGACGCCGTTCCCAAAGGAAAACAGTATGACTACAGCCAGCCGGCAGTGCAGGGCGTCCAGTACTGCAACCGGTTGTTCGCCATTGAGGACTCCATTAACAAAAAGTATCCCGGTGATTATGAAAAGCGGAAGCAGCTGCGTCTCGAGAAGGAAAAACCCGTTCTGGAGGCTTTCTGGTCGTGGCTCGATCAGCAGAAGCCCGTCCGGAATACCCGGATGGATAAAGCCGTGAATTACGTTCTTAACCGACGTGATACAGCGGAGACTTATCTGGAAGACGGACGGTGCAGCTTTACCAATAATCTCAGTGAGAATGCAATTCGTCCATTCGCAGTAGGCCGGAAGAACTGGCTCTTCAGCAATTCCGTTGACGGAGCGAATGCCAGTGCGGTAGTCTACACAATGGTTGAGATGGCAAAAGCATACGATCTGAATATTTATGGATATCTTAAATTTTTACTGGAGCACCGGCCAAGTAAAGATATGACCGATGAACAGCTGGCAGAGCTGGCACCTTGGAGTGAAAAACTCCAATCTATCAAAAATCGCATGTGAATTATAGTGAATTACTCCAACTCGCAAAGGGCTGGAGTAATTTTGTATCCGACCGCATTAATATTTTGCGCTTACTTTGGGAATGTATTCCGAAAACAATCTTTGATAATATTAGCACTTTAGATAAAGTATTTGAAAAATTGGTAGGGATTTTACGAGATCAGGGTTTTGAGACGATTGTTATAAATCAAACGGCTGAGGAACTAAAAAAGGGAGGTCTATATTGTGTAAAAGTACTTGTGCCTGGATTTTTACCCATGACATTTGGTCATATTAATAGAAGAGTTGAAAATATCGAAAGACTTCATACAATAGGCAAGATATTTGGAGCGGAGCAGAATAGAATTATTCCGCACCCGTTTCCGTAAAAGTTAGGAGGAAGATATGGTATTAAATAGTAATATACAATGGAAAAATGTTGAAGGGCGAGGGTTTTTTAAGATTAATGGACGATTAATTGAAGTATGTGATCTTGACGTAAATACTCAAGAACGGTATTGGAATATCATTCAACATAATAGGATGAATTTGGATGCTTTGCAAGAAAAGTTTAATTCAGATACCGAGTTTAATAAGTTTTTCTGTTTTATTAGGATGATTGGTGGTTTGGAAAGTGGAAGTAATGAATGGACATGCTTTGAAAAAAGATACAGATTTAATGTGAATAATTTAGATAAAGCTATTAAAAATTTGAAAATTACTTTATTTAGTGATTACGACTTAAAAGAGTTTGTAAAAAAAGAATTATCTGATAATTTTATCGTAGAAGAAAAGGGTGCAAATTTTGGAATTATTGTCGGGCGTGAGGATAATATGTTGTCAATGCTGTCATTTAATACTGAACTAATTATTAAAAAAATTCCTTTTCTTATAATTCGTTTGGAACCATTTAAAATTTCTGTGGGGCCACTAGTTATACCTCATATGACGCCGTGCTTAAATTGTATCTATTTAAGTATGATACGAAATCAAAATAATACAGAATATAGACAAATAAATTCTTACTTTCCAGCTTCCCAACAAAAGATACCGGATATAACAATCAAAACTGGAGTAAAGATAGCTCAATTACACATTTTAAAGTTTTTAATTAGAAAAGAGAAAAATCAGAACGCTTTAAAGATAATTAATAATATTTTAGAATATGATTTTTATAATGATGAAATAGAATGGCATCCTGTTACAAAGGATTTAAATTGTCAAGTATGTCAAACTAAAGAAGAAAAATATAAAAGTAATAATTGGTTGAATGTGGGCGGAAAATATGAAGGAAATATATAAAAGAATAGTAGATGAACAATATGGTATTATACAAAAACTGATACCGCTGAATACATACTATGCAAGTGATGTTTTTATTTATTCCGCAATAGGAAGTGCATCACCCGAGATCTGTGGCATAATTGGGTATGGAGAAACAGCAGAGGCTGCTAAAAATAAAGCGGTAGAACAATATTTGGCTCGATATTTTGCACAGGAAATGTATATAAAGCAAGTACGCTGTGATAAAGATTATTTCTGGACAGTTGGTTGTGATCTAGAAAGTGGAATATATAGTGCCAAAAAAGTATGTATTGAAAGTGCGATAAAGAACCAAGAAATTACACTTGAACGTTATACAACATATAAAAAATATGATTGGATAGTAAATATAGCTGTAGTAGATATAGGAAAACAAAGGAATTTTCTTGTAGATGTGGGAAAATCTATAGAAGAAGTTAATAATGGTATTGAAGCTAAGTATCAGGTAATTAGAAGTCTCTATTTTAATATGGGTGAGAATTTTAAAGCAGATTTTTTGTTATGCGGTGATAATTTTGAAAGTGGTATATATAGTGTTAAATGTGCGTTTGATTCTAGCGTGAAACCTATAATGTATATCCAAGATTTATATTTATGTCGGGTAAATAGGGAGGCGATAATTAATGAATGAAGCAAATGTCCGCATATTGGCAAATTATTATGCAAACAAAAAATGTAATAAGCAATCTCTGGCAAAACAATACCATATAAATTCTAAGCTATCCACAGTGCTGACAGAAGAGAGCATTATACAAGCATCATCCCTAGTAATGAATAAGACATTTTCACAAGCAATACGTAATTCGGAAAAAAATTATCCGCTTTGTGAAAAGATAAGTTTACCAAAGGTGGAGAAGATAGAGGATTCTCTTTATAACTGTATTATTCGTAGAAAATCACATAATACCAAGACTGATAACATTAAATTGACTTTAAATGATATTTCGACATTATGCTGGGCCGCCTATGGAATTATAGATAGCAAAAATATACGTCGAAGTGTTCCTTCAGCTGGTGCTTTGTATCCTTGTGAAATTTATATGTTATCTGTGGATTCAGAAATACCACATGGATTATACCATTATAGTAGCTTTAAACATCAACTAGAAACAATGAGAAGTGAAAAAATTAATTTAGAAACCTTATTTACATCAACAATAGGGTTAGAACACGCATCAATAGTTTTTGTGATTACAGCTATATTTGATAGAGCCTTTTTTAAATATGGAGAGAGGGCATATAGATTTATAATGATAGAGAGTGGGGAAATTGTGCAAAATATATCTCTTGCAGCCACTGCATTAGGTTACGATGCGACGGCACATGGCGGAACCGCTGATTATGAGTTAGAAGATTTTATAAAGATTGATGGAACTAGTGAGTCAGTACTAATTGGAATCGGAATTTCATGAGAGAAAGGAAATTATGAATAATAAAAAGGGAAAGGTTTTTTTGGTTCGCATTGCTGGAATTACACTAGATGAATTGGATTTTTACTCGATGTTCAAAACGTTAGAATACAGAAAAAAATATAAGCAAAAAGAATTGGAGTTACAGCTGTTGGAGAATGAATTGACAGAAAAATTATACTTATTTATTCAACAGATATCTGATCAAGATATAAAAAAAGTATGCATAAACATAAAGCGGGATATACACAACAGACGTACACGAAAAGTAAAAAAATATGAATTATTGCAGTTACTACCATCGGAGATAGGATCCTTAATAAACGAATGGATTGATATGCAAAATAATATGCAGCTTGAAAAAGAAAAGCTTAATATTATTTTTAAAAATGAAATTCGTTGTATAAGGAAAAAAATTAAAAGTTTCTGTACTGTTAATAACGAGTTTATAGAAGGACTATTGGTAGCTAATTTTGATTTATATAATAGAATGCTAGAGTATACAAAGCAGGAGGAAATAACAAGTAGAAAACTTAAGAATACTGAGATATCACTAACTAATTATATTAGCCGTATGGCATATAAACCAAGTCCGTTTGCTAGTTTTGCTGGTGTATCATATGGAAGTACAGGGACAATGAATCATTATAATGACAATTTCATTTTAAAAAAATCAATTCGATGTAATATTTCCTTGTTAAAATATATAGAGAATAAAATACTTCAAACAGAGGAAGGATTTATAAATAGTTATTTTTCAATTAATAGCACACTTATATCCCAAAACGGAAAAGCATATTTAATAAATAGAAATATCGAATGCTTAGAATTGACTAGAGAATTTGAAAACATTAACGTTTTTGATATGGGAATTGTGGTAGAGCATATAGTTTCTCTTTATTCAAAAAAGACCATTTATACATATAAAGAAATTTGTTGCTCATTTTTTGAAAAATGGAATACTTCTAAACCAAATGTTTTAAAAATAATAAAGCAACTTGTAGATGTTGGCTTGCTGCAAAATTACTTAGTGACACCAAACCAAGATTATTATTATTTAAATAGATTATATAAAGTTACAAAATGTATGCAAAGTAAGGTGGCAAGGGAATGCCATAGTATTTTTCGCGAATTACTTGAGATACAAAATAAAAATAGTTTATCTTTAAAACAAATGATAAAAATCAGAGAAATAACTGATAGAGTATGGAATGTCTTTTCGATAGAAGGCATGCAAAAGTATACACCAGTTTTTGAAGATATGGCATTTCAAAATGTAGATTTAACTATTGAAGAGAAGGCTATTTTAAATAACAATAATACCTTTTCAGAGATAAAATTATTCATGTCAGTTTTTGATGACAGCATATTACAAAAAATTGCCTTGCAATTGATCTATGAAGAAGAAAAGGGTGAATATATATCCATATTTGATTTTTATAAGAAATATTGTCAGGAAGATAAATTAGAATTATGGAGGAAAATTAAATCTACAAATTTATATCATAATATTCATCAATTAAGGCAAGAGATTTATGATTATTTATTCCAATTAATTGAATCTGGACAAAAGGAGGAGGTATCTATTGACCAGAGCTGGATGAAAAATTTAATCGATAGAATCCCTAAAGAATTATTAAATGAAAGTCAATATTCTATGTATGTACAACCTATCCATGAAAATGATAAAGTTAGCTTTATAATTAATAAAATGGGGCCTGGAATGTATAGACATTTTTCGAGGTATTTAAATTTATTTCAGGATTATAATATGGGAGGATTAAAGCGATATATAGAGAAGCAGTATCAAGAATTTGAAAAGAAAAATAGCGTTATTTTGATGGATATAAACGCAATCTTTGGATTAAATATTAATGTGCATACTAATGTCTTGAAATCGGAATTTACATATCCAAGATCTTGCCCCAATGTGGGGGTGCGGCAAATTCGATTAAATGACATAGTTGTTCATAGAAATCTAAACGATAATTTAATTGGATTATATGAAAAGAAAAGTGATAAGAGAATTGAAATAGTGCCACTTGGTTTTCTTTTTTCCATGATTGCCCCCCAAATGTACTCTTTCTTATCACTATTTTCTAGAGCAAATGGTGTGGAATACTCTTTTTGGAGTAAAGTAATATGTGAGCAAAAAGGAAAGACAAATATAAGTATTCTCCCTAGACTATCTTATAAAAATATTATAATTGACAGAAAAACATGGTGCGTAAAAGCAGGGGAATTTAATAATATTGATAGTATGGAGGATTTTTTTACTAATTTAGATGTATTGAGACATAGAGGAATTAATAATGAAGTATTTGTTAAGGCATCTAGCGTGTTAGATTCATTTGAAGAAGAATATGTAGTATCTGATTTTGAAAAATGGATGAATGAAGTTAAAAATACAAAATTAAGAAAGCCACAATATATTAATTTCAAAAGTTTTTTTCATCAAAAAGCATTTATAAAAATAATAAGTCAATGTGAACATAATGTAATGCTTCAGGAAGTACTTCCCAATATAAATAATACTTTTTGTAAGGGAAGAAGGATAATGGAATTTCTTATTGAATAGAGGTGCAATGATGGGAAAATATTATTTAATTAATGGGCATAAGCTATATGTAGAAATATTTGGAGATCCCCAAAAAGAACCTATACTTTATATTCATGGGAAGCCAGGAATTGGTGTTATTGATTTAATGGAATTTCAAAAAGAATATTTCAAAAATGAGTTTTTTATTATAGCACCAGAGCAATATGGTGTTTGGCGTTCTGAATCTATAGAGGAAACGAAGCAGTGGGGGATAGAACAAATTATTGAAGACTATGAGATAATCAGAAAAAAATTAAATATTAAGTCTTGGAATATACTGACTCATTGCATCGGATCGTTTTGCGCTATGAAATATGTGCAAAGATATGGGTGCTATGTAAAAAAAGTTATTTTTGAAAGTCCTATAATCGATGTAATGGAATCGAATAAAAGTATTATTAAATACCAGTTAGAACTAATTTCTGAATTAAAAGGATATAAAGTAAGTAAAAACTATTTGGAACAAATTAAGAAGATATCTACTATAAGAGATTTAAAGAAGTTTATGCTAGAGTTACAAGAAGAGGTTGGCGAAAGTAAAAATTCGTTTATTATGTATTCCGGAACAATGAGTAGAATAAATAATGTAAAATGTATGGATGGGAATTACAAAAAATATCATAAAAATTCTTATATTACAGGTGAGCGCTTATGCAAAGAATATTATTCATTTTTTTGGCAGCAGTACGTGGAAAATTTAAAATCACACAAGTGTTTAATATTAGTTGGCAGGCAGGATACAATGGTAAATATTACTATTCTAAAAGATTTTATTATGCGGCTTGGTAATAGTTGTGAATGCCACTATATTGATGAATGTAAACATTGGATTAAAATTGATCAGCCAGAGATATATAGTCATATTATCAGGGCATTTATAGGGAGAATCTAATGAGAAAATGGTATCAATGGAATATATATTATTATGGTGATATGGATGAGTTTATTAATAGCTATTTAAGAATAGTTATAAAAAATTGTAAAAAAATAGACGATGATTTGGAATGGTTTTTCATACGTTATTGGTCAGGTGGGCCACATATTCGATTAAGAATTAATTGCCCAGAAGAAGTAATGTTTTGTATTGAGAAAATAATCAAGGATCAAGTTAACAGTGTAGAAGAAATTAATATAACAATTTGGGATAAGGAAGAGATTATAAAACAACAACGAGTTTTGGCAATGCGGGAAAAAGCAAAGATTCCAGATGCTATATTTGTAAATAAAAGTATTATAAAAGATAATTATATTCCAGAAACACTAAAGTATGGAGTTGGTTTGGTACTTGAGAATTCAGAAAAGATTTTTGTTTTATCGAGTGAAATGAGTTTACGACTAGTTTCTAGAGGAAAATTTAAGGAGCTCAAATATTTTTATTCAATTATATGTTTCATGAAATATATTCGACTAGTAACAGAGTATGATAAAACAAATATATGTAATGTCTATATCAAAATTTGGTCTGACTATATCGGTATATCGTCTAATATAATTAGGAGAAATTTAGAAGATAAAATAGTAATAGAAGGTGAAAAGGTTATATCGGTTCTTGAAAAAATAGAGGGATATGACAGAGATATTGATGAAGACATATGGGATTTAAAAATATCTATGTTATTAGAACAGCAAAAAAGGTTAATAAATTGTTCTAGTGAATATCTATCTATTATTTTTAACTACATTCATGTTAATAATAATAGATTGGGAATTACTCCTTATGAGGAAATATATGTTGCACTTTTGGTGCAGTATCTACAAAAAAATGATAAAGAGTATTGTGTATAAATTAATGGAGATGATTTGAGACATGATATTGTTAAATTATAAATTACTAAGGGATTTGGAGGTGCAGTTACACTGGTATCTCTTATAAAGAAAGTGGATGTGGAGTATATAAAATGTTAAGTAATGTACCATGGAGGATGAACAATGGAAGCAATATTATTAAAAGAAAATGAAGCTAAAATATATGAGGGAGTATACAGAATTGGAGAAAAAGTAAGAGAAAGTGGGATAAAAAATAATCAATTTTTTTTTACTAATAGAGTTATCTCTGAAAACGAAAATGAAGCTGTGATATATTTTGAAAAAAATTTTAACTTACATAATTTAGGAAGAACAATTATTGAATGTGAATTCAATGAAGCTGAAAATAATTTTGGGGTATTAGGAAATAAATTTTTAATGAATTTCTATCTTATAATGAACGGGATAGCATTACAAAATGTTTTAATACCATATGCCGAGAAATTAGTTCATGCATTACATATTTTAATTGAAGCAGCTGTGTGGAACTATGGTTGTATAGAAAGAGGATATCTATCCTTCGCTTCACATGTAAATGGATTTTTTACTAGATGGGTAGATATGAAATCAGTAAAAGAGGTGTTTGAAGAACGATATTCTATCTATAAGCCTATTGTCAAAAAGATTTTAGAAGGCAATGAAAAGCCTATTTTGCAAAATATTGAAAAGGAATTAACCTTATTGAAAATGCAGGCAATTAGAAGTTTTGAGGTAAGAAAATTAGAATTTCCCAATAAATCTAATTTAGGAAATCCAGATATTTTGCTTAGAAGTAAATTTCATTTAACTATTAATGATAATTTACTATTTAGAAAATATATGAATGAAAATCTTGACTTTTTAGCTTCCCGTTTATTTACAATTTTTTTCTACTTGTATAACAAAAAAATAGGAGTTAAAAATATTGATCGATATTTGCTCGCATATTTGATTTACAGGGGAGTAGAGGATATGTATGGTTTAAATGCTATAGAAATTATAAGTAATTTTAAATGATACATATAAATTTAGTTATTATACAATTTATGGATTTTGAGGGAAAAATAAATGAAGAAAGTAGAGCGATTTTATAATTCCGTAGATGATATATGGAAAAGAAATTCAACTAAGGACTATCATGTTGGATATTATGAAAAAAATGATGATACTATTATTCAAGCACAGAAAAAAGTCATAAAGAAGGTAGCAAATAGTTTAGAGGTAAAGGAGAACGATATATTACTTGATGTGGGGTGTGGTTCAGGAAATGCTGCATATGAGATTGGTAATATAATTAATTGTAATGTTATAGGAATTAATATATCAGAGAAGCAACTGGCAGATTGTATAGAATATCAGAAAAAATCTCATAGAAAAATAGTATTTTACAGAATGGATGCATGTATGATGAAATTCCCAGCTTCTTTTTTTGATGGTATTTATGCGATTGAGAGTATTATGCATATGGAGCGTAAATGTGTAATAAATAATGTCTATAACTCTCTTAAACCCAAAAAGAAATTCGTGTTTACTGATTGGTATATAAATAAGATATTAAGCGCCGCCGAAAAAAATTTAATTGCTGAGTTAATCCAGAGTAATTATATTGGGATAGAAGAGTACAGAAAAATACTTTCAGAAAGTAGGTTTAGTGAAGTACAGATAGAGGATTGGAGTGCTCAGGTCTTACCAACATATGATGTATGGAAGCCTGATGAATATTTATTCTGCTTAAATGCAAAATTGGCAACTAAAATTCAGAATTTAGTCGAGATAGCACAGGAAAAATTAGGTTATTGTGAAGTAATAGCGAGAAAGTAGGGCATGATGGATAACAATAGAAATTTTCTGGGAAGAAGAGTTTTTATTTCAGGGGCGGCAAGTGATATAGCATTTGCTATAGCTGAAGAATTTTTTTTGCGGGGGGCAGATCTGATATTGAGTGATCATCCTGATAAAAAGGAGAAACTTTTTATTAGTAAGAGTAGTTTAGATAAGATAGGAGATGGTATAATTGATATTTTGCAGTTAGACCTTATGTGTGTACAAGATATACAAAGAGTTAAACAAACATGTGATATCTTAATTAATTGTGCTGGGAATAATATTTTTAAGCCTTTAGTAGAAATAAATGAAGAAGATTGGGATAATGTGATTGATGTCAATATAAAGGGTACGTTTTTTTTAACACAGAGAATTGCGAAGAATATGATCGAACATAGGAAGAATGGACGGATCGTGAGCATCGGGTCACAACATGGCGTAGTAGCTAATGGCTTAAGGACACCATATTGCATAAGTAAATTTGGTCTGGTAGGACTTACAAAAGTAGCAGCTTTAGAACTGGCTCAATATAATATATTAATTAACTGTGTGTCACCGACTTACGTATTGACAGAAAAGAGCAAAGATTTTTTATTGAATCATTCTGTAAAGATGGATTATTTGCCACGCATACCTTTACATAGATATGCCAGATCATCTGATATAGCGAGAACCGTTCTCTTTTTATGTGATGAACGTAATGAGATGATAACTGGGGAAAATATAATGGTTGATGGTGGATATACGATATATTAGAAGAAAGGATTTAGAGAAAAATAAGAATTTAGAAGCGTTAAATGAAGAGGTAAATTTTGTTTATATCCTGATGTCTGCATTTATAAGACTTATTTCAGTTTTAGAGAATTTACCTTTGCCATAAATTACTACATAATTAGTTTTTAGAATAGAGGTATCCATAACACACACAGAATATCATGTAAGATTTAGTTCGGTTACAAAAATTTAACCTTACAATTGGGAATCAACTATTACATTTTATAAAATTATAAAAACACTATTGACATTTACGTAGCGTAAAGGTTTATAGTTGAGTTGTCCTAAACACTACAATGAATAGGAATGTGGCAGTGTATGGTATATTTATATAAGGATATTTGCCAGTTACTAGGAGTGTATTCCAGAACATTAAGATATTATGGGGAGCAGGGAGTGCTATCATCGGAGTAAGAATATACCCGGTTATTGTAATTCTCAGTAAAGACATATAAAAAGGTAGTTCTGATTCTAATATATAAGAGACAGGATAAAAACCAAGAGTTGAATTGTAAAAGTCTGTTATATCTAATGCTTAGATAAATGAATTGCCTTCTCAATTAAAGCAGAAAAAAGAAAATAATTAATATATTAATGATTTGGAAAAGCGGATAAGTAAATTGAGGAAAGAGAAAGGAAATTAGTTATGGCAAAAAAAATTAAACGTGTAGTAAAATTAAAATTAAATGCAGGAAAGGCAACACCTGCTCCACCGGTGGGCACGTCGTTAGGTCCAACAGGCATTAATTTAGCTGGATTTTGTAAAGAATATAATGATTTGACGAGAGATAAAGTAGGAACAATTATACCAGTGGAATTAACGATTTATGAAGATTGTACTTATTCTATACAATTAAAAACCCCTCCCACATCATCATTATTAAAGCAAGCAGCCCGTATAAGTAAAGGTTCTGGAACAACTAAAAGAGATATTGTCGGCACCATCACAAAGACACAATTAAAAGACATTGCTGAAATTAAAATGCCAGATTTAACGGCTGCGAGTTTAGAGGCGGCAATGTCTATGATAGAAGGAACTGCAAAGAGTATGGGGATTAAGGTAACAGACGATTAATTAGGCGGATTTGTTCAAGTAAAAAAGGTAAAAGGACTGTAGTGTTACAGTCCTTTTACCTTTTGTGAATTCATGATTTTAATTATAAATAGATTCTTTAACATAATATGTAATAATATCAAATAGTAACTGAGCACAGCCATTAGTATGTATATCATAATATTCTTTGAAACGTGTGTCAGCAACATATTTTTCGGCAATCGATAGGTATATTTCGGGAGTGAGGGGAGAAAGCATATAGCTCAACCATTCTTTATGGCGGATAAAAGTGTCATGAGCTAATAGAGAAGGAACCCCTGTTTTATTTTTCATCATTTTTTCTAGATTATATTTAATATATCTTTCCAAAGCATTTATCTCAGATATTTCATAGAATGTCATAGATGATGTTTTGGTTTTGTATGTATCTAATTGCTGTGCTGAATATAAACGGACTAATTCATTTTGGTATTTTGAAAAATCTCCTTCGCGAAACCGCTTTTGTAATCCTATAAAACGTTCATAATCCTGAATTGGAATGTTATTAGTCTCGTTTTCAATGGTTTTATGTATATTTTCAATAATAGTATCAATTTCTCTTTTTTGCTGTTCTAGTAATAATAAATGACTTTTTAACATTTCAATCATATTAAATCCATCAGAATTTAGTATTTGAGAAATCGCAGTTAGTTCAAGTCCAAATTGGCGCAGAAAAAGGATTTGCTGTAAACGTTTGAGTTCTTTCTCGCCGTATATACGATATCCAGAAGAATTGATATTTAAAGGTTTTAATAACCCTATTTCATCATAATAGCGCAATGTCCGACTACTTATGCAAGCTAATTTTGCTAATTTTGTGATTGTATATTCCATCGTATAACCTCCCTATATACTGTATATGATAAAATAAAACCTGTCAATAAAATGACATATATACATAAAAAATTCATTATATGGGTTATATGTTAAGAAAGAAAAAACTGAAACAAAAACGTATTATTCTTTCTATTATAATCGTGAGAAAATAAAAAGTTACGAGCAAAAGCACATTTTCAACGTATATCAGTGCGCCAAGTAAAGTTATTCTATAATATTAATGGGGTATTCCAATGGAATGTGTTGAATGACAAGGAAAAGGTGAGGATTATTATTTAATAGAGCAAAATGTTTCTATTGTGTAGTAAAATTGAAAATTTGAAACATGGGATGGTTAGGTGATTATAATGGTTAAAATTGCCGTTTGCGATGACAATGTTAATATGGCAGCTGAACTAGAAGCATTATTATTAGAGATTGAAACGTTGTATAAAATAGATATGGACATAGACATTTTTTTTGATGGGAAAACCTTATGTAATTCAATAGAACTGGGTAATAAATATGATATGATATATTTGGATATTCGGATGAAAGAAGTTAATGGGATATCGGCAGCTAAAAAAATCAGAGAAAAAGATTTGGATACAATTTTAATATATGTGTCTAGTTATGACAGTTATTTAAAACAACTGTTTGAGGTACAACCGTTCAGATTCTTAGATAAACCTGTAGATAGGGAACGGTTTTGTAGCACTTTTATAAAAGCATATCAAAAAATAATGGATAATAGTATTTTTTTTCAATACAAATTTAATAAAGAGATATATAGAGTGCCAGTTAAGGAGATTATGTATTTTGAAAGTGATAATAGGGTTATTCATTTAGTAATGGAGACAAGAATAGATCGGTTTTATGGAAAATTAAATGTTGTGGAGGAGTGGTTCCGCAACTCTAAGATGGTTTTTCTCAGAATCCATCAATCGTATTTGGTTAACTTTACTTATATAAAATGTATGGGATTTACAAAATTGGAGCTGTTTAATGGAAAGGTATTACCAATTAGTGATGAAAGACAAAAGAAAATCCGAGATAAGTATTGTTCATTTATTGGAGGAGAACTAAGTTAATCAATCTTGAATTGAAATACTAAAAACGAAGCTTACTATTAATTCTATAAATACAAATAAGACTATTAGTATTAAATCATATATGTACGGTTTATTAGTCTATGCATATAAAACTTTGGAAGATATAAGCATTGAAACACAGATAAACAATGTATTTGCAAACGGAATCCCCGAAATTACTATCACATATAAGGATATCAAAATACCTAAGCACAAATCACATAAACAGATGGAGAATATTTTATTTAAATACTGAGTGATGAATGGTATTATTTTATCCACAAGAATGAAGCTAAAAATTTTTATATATGATTTGCAGATAAGGGTTTGTCGACTTATGTCCATTTCTGTGCTATGATTATATTTACATAATTATAGAAAAGAAAGGGGTATTTTCTATGGAAGATACGTCTGAAAATACAGAAAATCTATTGAAGGAAGAATCGTCAAAACATATATGTATAGGCATTCTGGCCCACGTGGATGCAGGAAAAACTACATTGTCAGAAGGTATGCTTTATGTAAGCGGGAGTATCCGCAGTCCCGGCCGGGTGGATCACAAAAATGCGTTTCTGGATACTTATGAGCTGGAGCGTGCGCGGGGAATTACCATATTTTCTAAACAGGCGGTTTTTTCCTGGAAGGATTTGGGAATAACCTTGTTAGATACTCCCGGGCACGTTGATTTTTCGGCGGAAATGGAACGTACCCTGCAGGTGTTGGATTATGCAGTGCTTGTAATCAGCGGCACTGACGGTGTACAGGGACATACAGTGACTCTGTGGAGGCTTTTACGGCAGTACAGGATTCCGGTATTCCTCTTTATTAATAAAATGGATCAGGAGGGAACATGCCGGGAATCTATAATGAAGGAACTGAAGAAGCGCCTGGATGAAGGGTGTATAGATTTTTCTTCAGCCTCGGATGTGGACTATAAGGATGCAGAGTGGTTGGAGAACTTGGCAGTGTGTGATGAGAGGCTGCTGGAGGAATATTTAGAGGCAGGGGATATATGCCGGGAATCTGTAGCCAGCGGGATTTATGAGAGAAAAATATTCCCCTGTTACTTTGGCTCTGCACTCCGGGCGGAAGGGGTGGAAGAACTGCTGGAAGGGATGAGGCAGTTTACCTGGACTCCATATCAATCCTATATAAAGGGTGAGGGGGGCGCCTGTAAAACAGAGGAGGGCGTATTCGATTTAAGCAGAGGGCCCTTTAAGGCAAAGGTATATAAAATTTCCAGGGACGAGCATGGGATCAGGCTTACTTATTTAAAGGTAACTGGCGGGATGCTTAAAGTAAAGGATATCCTGCCTGGAATTGAGGAAAAGGTAAACGAGATCCGGATTTATTCTGGGGCCAAATATGAATCTGTGAGGGAAGTTGGGACAGGGGGAATCTGTGCTGTGACAGGGCCTGCCTCCACCTATCCTGGACAGGGCCTTGGAGGGGAAAAGAGTACGGATATGTTTGTGCTGGAGCCTGTCCTTACATACCAGATTAAGCTGCCGGAAGGATGCGATGTACATAAAATGCTGGGGAATTTAAGGGAGCTGGAGGAGGAAGAGCCGCAGCTTCATATTGTGTGGGAAGAAAAGTTGGGGGAGATACATGCCCAGTTGATGGGAGAGGTACAGACTGAGATCTTAAAAGAAATCATATGGGAAAGGTTTGGAATCCGTGTAGAGTTTGGGCCTGGTAATATTGTTTATAAAGAAACCATACAAAATACTGTGGAAGGCGTGGGGCACTTTGAACCTCTGCGCCATTATGCGGAGGTGCATCTGCTGCTGGAGCCGGGGGAGCCTGGGACAGGCCTGCAGTTTACCTCTGCCTGCAGTGAAGACATGCTGGATGGAAACTGGCAGCATCTGATTCTTACACATTTGGAGGAAAAAGAACACAAAGGGGTACTGACAGGTTCGCCTGTCACGGATATGAAGATCACACTGGTTTCCGGGAGGGCCCATCTGAAACATACGGAGGGCGGAGATTTCAGGCAGGCAACCTACCGGGCAGTGAGGCAGGGACTGAAAAAGGCAAAAAGTATTGTGCTGGAGCCTTATTATGAATTCCGTCTGGAAGTGCCTTCTGCCAATATAGGCAGAGCGATGTCAGATATCCAGAAAATGCAGGGAAGTTTTGGGCAGCCTTCTGTGGAGGGGGAATTATCTATCCTCAATGGGAGGGCGCCTGTATCAGAAATGAGCGGCTATCAGACCGAATTACTCTCTTATACTGGAGGCCAGGGAAGGATGTTCTGCAGTCTGAAGGGGTATGAACCCTGCCATAACCAGGAAGAAGTTATAGAGATCATGGGATATGATTCAGAGTCAGACCTGGAGAATCCTACAGGGTCGGTATTCTGTGCCCACGGGGCAGGATTTGTTGTAAAGTGGGATCAGGTAGAGGAATACATGCATATGGAAAGCAGTCTTCCTTTAGCAGGTGCAGAGTATGACGGCCAGGGCCCTGAGGCCAGGCAGCCTGCCGCTGTATCCAGGATAGAGCTGACACAGGAGGAGTTGGACGCCATCTATGTGCGGACTCCAGATCCAGTGAAGAAGAATATGAATACCCATCCAATCACTGTACAGGCTGCCGCAGGGGATGGGGAGCATGGAAATATGAAAAGTGGGACTGGGGATCGGAGAAAGCAGGGCCAGGAGGAATACCTTCTGGTTGACGGATATAATATTATTTTTGCGTGGGATGACCTTAAGCAGCTGGCCGATACGAATATAGAGGCAGCCAGAGATAAACTGATGGATATTTTATGTAATTACCAAGGATATAAAAAATGTACAGTAATCCTTGTGTTCGATGCATACAAGGTAGAAGGGAACCCAGGAGAAGTGTTGAAATATCACAATATTCATGTGGTCTATACAAAGGAGGCCGAGACAGCGGATCAATATATTGAGAAAACAGTCCGCAGGATAGGCAGGAAGTATAGTGTTACTGTAGCCACATCAGATGCCCTGGAGCAGGTGATTATTCTGGGCCAAGGAGCACTGAGGGTTTCTGCAGATGGGCTGAGGGAAGAGATAGAGCTTATGCTCAGGGAGATTAGGAGCGAGTTCTTGCAGGGAACCCAGGAGGGGAAAAATTATTTGTTTGATTATGCCGGGGAAGAACTTGCAGAATCTTTGGAAAGCCTGCGTCTGGGGGAGGGCGTATAGCTTATATTCCGGGCATACTTAAGAAAAGGAAGGAGAAAGCATTTTGCTTACGATAAATAAATATGTGAGAGCCAATTCCCTGGAAGAAGCCTATGAACTGAATCAGGCCAGAAATGCCAGGGTTATGGGCGGTATGATGTGGATGAGGCTGGGAAATGCCAAGGTTAATACAGTGATAGATTTATCTGGACTGGGCCTGGATCAGATAGAAGAGACAGAGCATGTGTTCAGAATAGGCGCTATGTGTACTCTGAGGCAGCTGGAGGCTCATGAGGGCCTGCGTATGATGTATGGGGATGGGGTGGCAGAATCGGTAAGGCATATTGTTGGTGTGCAGTTCAGAAACCAGGCTACCGTTGGAGGCAGTATTTATGGGAGATTCGGGTTTTCTGATGTGCTGACCTGCCTGCTGGCCCTGGATACATTTGTGGAACTATATAACGGTGGGACCATCCGCCTGTCCGAATTTGTAAAACGGAAGAAGGATAAGGATATCCTTGTTTCTATTATTATACGTAAGAGTGACAGGAAACTCCGGTACTCCTCTATCCGGCAGACAAAGACAGATTTCCCGGTGCTGGCCTGTGCAGTTGTGGCCGGGCCTGTCCATGGGAAGGAGACCTGGTATTTTTCCGTAGGAGCCAGGCCGATGAAGGCGGAGATATTAGAAAAGCCGTGGGAGATTCCCGGAGATATTACAGACCAGCAATTGAGGGCGTATGCGGCAGAGGCGGCGGGCGGCTTTCATTATGGATCTAACATGCGTGGCAGTGCGAAGTACCGCAGAGAACTGGCAGAGATTTTGATTCTGCGCTCCATGCGTTCTATGATAGAGGAGGGGCGGTAAAATGGATGTGGGATTTATTCTAAATGGGAAACAAGTATCAGTTGAGGCAAAAGGAGACACAATTCTTCTGGATGTACTGCGCCAGTTGGGGTGCCATAGTGTGAAATGTGGCTGTGAAACGACAAACTGCGGCCTTTGCACTGTCTGGATTGACGGAAAATCCCGCCTTTCCTGTTCCATCCTGGCGGCAAGCGCTGAGGGAAGAGAGATTACCACCCTGGAGGGCGTACAGGAGGAAGCGGAAGAGTTTGGCAGGTTTCTGGCAAATGAAGGGGCGGAACAATGTGGATTTTGTTCTCCGGGATTCATTATGAATGTCTTAGCCATGATGCGGGAGCTGGAGAGTCCAGGCAAAGAAGAGATCAAGGCTTATCTGGCTGGCAATTTATGTAGGTGCACAGGCTATATGGGGCAGCTGCGTGCCATTGAGAAATATATCCAGCATAAGAAGGAGGTGCAGGCATGAGAGTTGTGAACCAACCCGTTCCAAAGGTAGATTATGAAGCCCTGGTGACAGGGAAGGGCGTTTACACAGACGATCTTGCCCCTGCAGACTGCCTGATCGTAAAGGTGCTCAGAAGTCCCCATGCACACGCCCTGATAAAAGATATCCAAGTGTCCAGGGCTGAGGCAGTGCCGGGAATTGAATGTGTCCTTACTTATAAAGACTGCCCTGATAAGCGTTTTACTATGGCAGGGCAGACGTATCCAGAGCCAAGTCCTTATGACAGGCTGATTCTGGATCAGCGTATGCGGTTTGCAGGGGATGCAGCCGCGGTAGTGGCGGGTTCCAGCAAAGAAGCAGTTGACAGGGCGCTTAAATTGATTAAGGTCAAGTACGAGGTGCTTGAGCCGGTGCTGGATTTCAGG
Organism: Luxibacter massiliensis; assembly: GCF_900604355.1. NCBI lineage: Bacteria > Bacillati > Bacillota > Clostridia > Lachnospirales > Lachnospiraceae > Luxibacter > Luxibacter massiliensis. The sequence goes on from NZ_UWOE01000001.1 coordinate 602,674, forward strand.
AAAGCTAAGGATAATCCCATTCTTGTACATCCCGAGGATAATTGGAGGAGCCTGTGCCCGGTAGGCGCAGATAATAAGAGGAACCTCTGTGCCCATGAGGAGGATTCCTCAGGGGACATTGAGTCGGTTCTTGCCGCCTGTGCCCATGTGGTTGACAGGGTTTACCACACAAAGGCGAACCAGCAGGCGATGATGGAGACGTTCCGTACCTTTACATATCTGGACACATATGGCCGGCTGAATATTGTTTCTTCTACACAGGTGCCCTTCCATGTACGGCGCATTCTGGCAACGGCGCTGGATATACCAAAGTCCAAGGTGCGGGTTTTAAAACCGAGAATCGGCGGGGGGTTTGGCGCAAAACAGACTGTGGTGGCAGAAGTGTATCCGGCCCTGGTGACATGGAAGACAGGCAAGCCGGCTAAGATTATCTACACAAGAGAAGAGTCCTTTATTGCTTCTTCCCCACGCCATGAAATGGAAGTTCATGTACGTGTGGGCGCTGACAGTGAAGGGATTATTAAAGGAATCGATGTCTATACGCTGTCCAATACAGGGGCGTTCGGGGAACATGGCCCCACAACCGTGGGCCTGTCGGGGCATAAGTCTATTCCTCTGTATGGCAGGGCAGAGGCATTTAGGTTTGTATATGATGTTGTGTACACCAATGTAATGTCTGCCGGGGCATACCGGGGATATGGGGCAACCCAGGGAATCTTTGCAGTAGAGTCGGCTGTCAATGAACTGGCGGGAAAGCTGGGTATGGATCCTACAGTGCTCCGGGAGAAAAATATGGTAAGGGAAGGCCAGCAGATGCCCGCTTACTACGGAGAGACCGCTAATAGCTGTGCCCTGGACCGCTGCCTGAAACGCGCCAAAGAGATGATTGGCTGGGACAGTAAATATCCCCGGAGGGACATGGGGAATGGAAAAGTCAGGGGCATCGGCGTGGCCATGGCGATGCAGGGTTCCGGGATTTCGGCAGTGGATACTGCTTCCGTAAGCCTTAAAGTCAATGATGACGGATTTTACAGCCTTTTGATCGGAGCCACGGACATGGGAACAGGCTGTGATACGATTCTGGCCCAGATGGCTGCAGAATGCCTGGACTGTGAGATGGGGGATATTGTGGTGCATGGGGTCGATACAGATACCTCCCCTTATGATTGTGGCTCCTATGCTTCAAGTACCACCTATGTGACAGGGATGGCTGTGGTGAAAACCTGTGAGACATTGCGGGGGAAAATCTGTCAGGCAGGGGCCAGGTATCTGGGATGTGATACAGAGGATGTGGAGTTTGACGGAGACAAAGTGATTAACCTGAAAACAGGGGAATGTATTACAAGGGCAGATATTGGGAACCGGGCCATGTGCAATAATGAGGAGGCACTGTATGCCAGTGAGGCATTCACCTCCCCTATTTCCCCTCCTCCTTTTATGGCGGGAATTGCAGAGGTAGAGATAGATACAGAGACTGGAGGGATTGAACTGATAGATTATGCGGCAGCGGTTGACTGCGGGACTGTTGTAAATCCTAACCTGGCCAGAGTACAGACAGAAGGAGGGATTGCCCAGGGAATTGGCATGGCTCTCTATGAAGATATTGTGTACAGTAAAAAGGGAAAGAATTACAGCAATTCCTTTATGCAGTATAAAATTCCGAGCCGCCTGGATGTAGGCGCTATCCGGGTAGAATTTGAGAGCAGCTATGAACCGACAGGCCCCTTTGGAGCAAAATCTATAGGGGAGATTGTGATTAATACGCCCCCGCCTGCTATTACAAATGCAATCTGGAATGCAACAGGCGTCCAGATCCGTGAATTGCCTGCCACAGTAGAAAAAATATTCTGGGGCCTTAAAGGGAAATAGCATAATAGAGCTGGGCGCGCAGGAAAAAGGACTGATGCAGAATGTAAAAATACATCTGGCATCAGTCCTTATACATTTAAAAAGGTATTCTTAATTCTGCAAAAGTTTCTTCTGATAGGCCAGCCGCTGGCTCCCGTCTGCCACATAAATAATCCCGCAATATGAAAATCCATTCTTATCCAGCAGGTGCTGCATAACTATATTATCTCTGTGGGTATCAATCCTTAAGTTCCCGCATTGCCTGAGTGCCCAGGCGATACAGAAAGAGGCGGCTCCTTTTAGGGCGCCGTTGGAGGTGATTCTATGTACGGCTCCATAGGGGGAATCATCCAGCCATTGGCCTTCATAGATTTTTGCATAGGTATCATCCCGGCCTTCTCTGTAATAAAAAGTTGCCGCAATCTTGCCGCTGTCCTGGCAGACATAGCTGTTTCCTTCCTCAATATCCTGGGCCACCAGTGCTTTTGGAGGGTAGGAATTACCCCACTGTAAAGGATTGCCGTGGACTGCCATAAATGATCTGGCATCTTCGTACATTTTTAAAATCGTGTCCAGATCAGCCAGAGTTGATTTTCTAATCTGCATAGTTAAAATCACCTTTCAACATAATAAATATTATTTTGTAGTTATATCCCGCCTTATTCATAGGGAGGCAGAACAGAGAAAAAGAAAATGCCGTGCCCGTGATGTGTTCTCAAGTAAATGTGGACTGCATTAGAACGATCTGCCTGGTAAATAAACCCACTATGAGGGTTAGAAGTATGCATATGTTTGGCAGGAGGGTATACTTCTATTTTATATGGAAATAAATCGTTAGGCAATTAGATAAAATAATGAAAATATGAGTCCTTTATGCTTGAAAATCCGTCTATTTAATGTAAGATAGAAGTATATCCTGGGAAATCAGGTGGGAATTGCAGGGATAGATTACTTATGAGGAGGGCACTGACAATGAAAGGCAGAAAAATACTGATACTTGTACTGGGGATCCTGGCGGGTTCTCTGCTATGTATTTACTTAGCGGTTTCTGTTTACTTTATGTCACACTTTTATTATGGAACGGAAATAAACGGGATTAATTTTTCTATGAAAACGATAAAAGAGGCAGAGGGGTACTTTGAAGAGCAGGTGGGGGAATATGTGATGACTATCCGCACGAAGGAAGGGTAGGAAGAGAACATAGCGGGGAAAGAGCTTTCTATGAGATATAAAAAGAGCGGGGAGCTAAAGGGGGCGCTGGAAAAGCAGAATGCTTTTTTGTGGCCGTCTATGTTCGGGAAGGAAAATAATATTACAATCAAGACAGGGGTCGACATAGATGAAGTGTTGCTGAATCAAAAGATAGAGGCTTTGGACTGTTACAAAAACGAAGGGAAAACAGATCCCGAAAATGCGAGGCCTGAATTTGACGGCGACAGGTTTGTGGTACGGCCGGAAGTACTTGGGACGAAAGTAAACCAGGAACAAATGAAGGCTAAAGTAAAAGAAAAGGTTCAAAATCTTCAGGCAGATTTGGATCTGGAAGACGAGGGGTGCTACCAGAGGCCTGCGTTCACTTCTGAGTCCAGTGAAGTAAAAGCGGCATGTGATGTGATGAACCAATATTGTAATGCTAATATCACATATGATATGCCCCCTCAGAAGGATGTGGTAGATAAGAGCCTGATCTCCACTTGGCTTTCTTGTGACGAAAACATGAATGTTGTATTTCAGGAGGATATGGTGCGTGCATATATGGCTGAATTTGCGGCAAAATATGAAAGCCTGAATAAAACAAGGACGTTGACAACCCCTGCGGGGAAAGTGGCGGAGGTGAGCGGCGGGACATATGGCTGGGCCATTGATGAAGCTACAGAGGCGGAAGCCCTGATTGCTTCCATAAAAGCCGGGGAAACTGTCACAAAGGAACCTGTATATGAGCAGAGAGCGGCTGTGCATGGAGAGCAGGACTGGGGGACTACGTATATTGAGGTGGATTTAAGTGCACAGTATATGTGGTATATTTCTGAGGGGAATGTGATGCTGGAGACTCCGGTTGTCACGGGGAAACCTTATGAACATTCTACTCCTGCCGGGGTTTATGATATTTTACTTATGTCACTGGATACAACTTTAGTGGGGAATATTGTGCCGGAAACAGGAAAGCCGGAATACAGGACGCCTGTGTCCTACTGGATGCAGGTGACCTGGGGAGGGGTAGGTTTCCACGATGCTACATGGCAGCCTGCGTTTGGGGGAGACCTGTATTGGAGTATTGGATCCCACGGCTGTATCAATATGCCTCTGGATATGGCAGGCTCCCTGTATAGTATGATTTCAGCCGATACCCCTGTTGTCATGCACTATTAGAATATCTAAGGTGTGGCCTTGGAGTATACGGCATTGTATAAAATTGGGTACAATGAGAGTAATGATATCTATTATCAATTAAAATCTTGTTTTTTCTATTATGTGATGATATACTGTGCGTGTAAAAAAGATATACCTGATTTCACCACAAGGAGGATGATATAAAATGGCACAGTATGAACAATGGGAAGGTTTTAAAGGCAGGCTCTGGAAAGACGATGTAAATGTCCGGGACTTTATCCAGAATAATTATACAGTATATGACGGCAATGAAAGTTTCCTGGCAGAACCTTCTGAGGCTACAAAGAAATTGTGGGGGAGACTAAAAGAACTCCAGAAAGAGGAGCGGGCCAAAGGCGGAGTCCTGGATATGGAGACTGAGGTTGTATCCGGCCTGACTGCGTATGGCCCCGGTTATATTGACGAAGGGATGAAGGACCTGGAAAAGGTAGTGGGACTCCAGACAGATAAACCTTTGAAAAGAGCATTCATGCCATATGGCGGAATCAATATGGCGGAGCAGGCATGCAGGACTTACGGATATGAACCCAGCAAAGAACTGCACGATATTTTTACAAAATATCACAAGACCCATAACCAGGGAGTTTTTGATATTTATACACCTGAGATGAAGCGTGCGCGGCATAATAAGATTATTACAGGACTTCCAGATACTTACGGAAGAGGAAGGATTGTGGGAGATTACCGCCGTGTGGCACTTTATGGGGTGGACCATTTAATCGAAAAGAAGATGGAAGATTTCGATGAGACAGAACGTCATGGGATGAAAGGTACGGACTTTAGGCTCAGGGAAGAGGTGGCCGACCAGCTGAAAGCGCTCCATGGAATGAAGGAAATGGCAGCTGTTTATGGATATGATATCTCAAAACCAGCAAAAGATGCTGCAGAAGCAGTTCAATGGCTGTATTTTGGATACTTGGCGGCAATTAAAACACAGAATGGGGCTGCCATGAGTGTGGGCCGGATTTCTACTTTCCTGGATATTTACATCCAGAGAGATATGGATAGGGGTATCCTTACAGAGGAACAGGCACAGGAGTTGATTGACCATATTGTTATGAAGTTCAGGATGGTGAAATTTGCTAGAATACCTTCTTACAATGAACTTTTTTCAGGCGATCCCGTTTGGGCCACATTAGAGGTAGCTGGACTGGGACAGGATGGGCGGTCTATGGTGACAAAGAATGACTTCCGGTTCCTTCACACCCTTGAGAATATGGGGCCGTCTCCAGAACCGAACCTTACAGTTCTGTATTCCTCCCGCCTGCCAGAGACATTTAAGAAGTATGCCTCACATATTTCTATTACCACAAGTTCCATTCAGTATGAAAATGATGATGTCATGCGCCCGGTTTGGGGAGATGATTATTCTATCTGCTGCTGTGTGTCTGCTACCCAGACAGGTAAGGAAATCCAGTTCTTTGGGGCCCGGGCCAATTTAGCAAAATGCCTGCTGTATGCAGTCAATGGCGGTGTGGACAGCAGGACAGGAGAGCAGGTAGGGCCTGCTTATAAACCAGTTACTTCTGAATATCTGGACTTTGATGAGGTGATGGACAAATATGACAAGATGATGGATTGGCTGTCCAAATTATATGTAGATACGCTAAATATGATCCATTATATGCATGACAAGTATTACTATGAGGCTGCAGAGATGGCTCTCATCGACACAGATGTGAGAAGAACCTTTGCAACAGGGATCGCAGGATTTTCTCATGTAGTTGACTCACTGAGCGCTATAAAATATGCTAAGGTAAAAGTAATCCGCGATGAGAGTGGGCTTGCCGTGGACTATGAGACGGAAGGGGATTTCCCCAGATATGGCAATGACGATGACCGGGCCGACGAGATTGCAGTATGGCTTTTGAAAACATTTATGGGAAAATTAAAGAAATGCCATACTTATAGAAATTCTGAGCCTACAACATCTATCCTGACAATCACATCTAATGTAGTATATGGGAAAGCAACGGGATCGCTTCCAGATGGAAGAAAGGCAGGGGAGCCGCTGGCGCCAGGAGCGAATCCATCCTACGGCGCAGAAAAGAATGGTTTGCTGGCATCTTTGAATTCTGTTGCGAAGCTGCCCTATGAGGAGGCATTGGACGGTATTTCTAATACCCAGACAATTAATCCAGGAGCTCTGGGACATGATGGGCAGGAGCGTATTGATAATCTCACTCATGTGCTGGACGGCTATTTTGATCAGGGGGCCCATCATCTGAATGTGAACGTTTTTGGGAAAGAAAAGCTGATTGATGCAATGGAACACCCGGAGAAAGAGGAGTACGCAAACTTTACGATCCGTGTTTCTGGCTATGCAGTTAAGTTTATTGACCTTACCCGGGAGCAGCAGATGGATGTGATTTCCAGAACCTGCCATGCAAGTATGTAGCCGGAATCAGGGAAAGCAGCAGAGATATAACAGCGGATAAGAGCAGTAGGGGGATCCTTTAAGTATACCTTCTCCTGGCAGATATGATCTCTTAACAGGAGTGGATGTCTGCCGGATAGCCAGGTATGGGATAAGGGTTCCCCTTTCCATGCGGTCTGTGAATTAGGAGGGAAATAATGACGGAGGAAAAAGATAGGAGAGGGTATATTCATTCTCTGGAAAGCTTTGGTTCTGTAGACGGCCCCGGAGTACGGTTTTTAGTTTTTATGGGCGGCTGTGCTATGAGGTGCCAGTTCTGCCATAATCCTGATACCTGGAATATGAAGGCCGGCTCTCTATATACGGCGGAAGAGCTGCTTGCCCAGGCGAAAAAATACCGGGCCTATTGGGGGGCAAAAGGAGGCATTACTGTAAGCGGAGGCGAGCCGCTTCTGCAGATAGATTTTTTGACAGAGTTTTTTGCTTTGGCCAAGGCCGAAGGAATCCATACAGTGTTGGACACAAGTGGAAATCCATTTACGTATGAGGAACCATTCTGGGGAAAGTTTCAGAACTTGATGAAATATACAGATTTAATACTTTTGGATATAAAGCATATTGATAACGAAAAACACCGGGAATTGACAGGGTGCCGTAATACAAATATTTTAGAGATGGCCAAATACCTGTCAGACATAAAGAAACCGGTATGGATAAGGCATGTGCTGGTTCCGGGTTTAAGTGACAAAGACGAATATCTGGTTAGGCTTAGCCGTTTTATCCAAACATTAAATAATGTTGAGAAAGTGGAAGTACTCCCATACCATACCCTTGGGGCATATAAATGGAAAGAACTGGGGATGGAGTATCCATTGGAGGGAGTAGAGCCGCCGACAGAAGAACGCATTACCAATGCAGAAAGAATTCTGGGGGTGCGGGGTTAATAGTGGGGTCAGTCCCTTTTGTAAAAGGGACTGACCCTTTTGTCATCCATTTTCAGAATATTCTGAAAAATGTATTCCGGCCATGATTCTGCATAATTTTCCCAGTCCAGCACATCCTATCTGGGAGGTGAGCAAAATGGTGAGAAAATCCTTATGGGATATGACTGCTTCTGCCAGGGAAAGGGAACCTCTGGCGGGAGATATCAGTGTGAATACTGTGGTGATAGGGGCTGGAATGGCAGGAATCCTGACAGCCCATATGCTAGAGCAGGCGGGAGTGTCCTGTGTGGTACTGGAGGCAGGCAGAATCGGGGGAGGGCAGACGGGCCATACGACAGCAAAGATTACTTCCCAGCATGGCATGATTTATGACAGGCTGCTCCAAAGTGTAGGTAGTAAGATGGCAGGGCAGTATGCAGGGGCGAATCAGGAGGCCATAGAGAGATACAGAATTCTGGCTGAAAAGTATGGTATAGACTGCCAGTGGCAGGACTGCCCGGCCTGTCTGTACACAACAGAAAATACAAGGGCGCTTTGCAGGGAGTATGAGGCGGCCAGAAGGCTTGGACTGCCTGTAAAATATAAGGAGTCAGCCAGACTCCCCTTTCCGGTTAAGGGCGTGTTAGAGTTTAGCGGGCAGGCTTGTTTTCATCCTTTAAAATTTCTTTACAAGATTGCGGAGGATTTGCAGGTATATGAACATACAAAGGTAAAGCATGTGAAAAACAAACATGTGCTGACAGATAAAGGAACGGTCAAAGCACAGAATATAGTATTTGCATGCCATTATCCTTTTGTAAATGTGCCGGGTTACTACTTTATGAGGATGCACCAGGAGAGAAGCTATGTCATGGCTGTAAAAAATGCCGAGGCCCTGGACGGCATGTATTATGGGATAGATAGAGATGGACTTTCCTTTCGGAATATGGGGGACTACTTGCTGCTTGGAGGCGGAGGAGGCAGGACGGGACAGCAGCCTGCAGAAAGTCCTTATGAATATTTAGGGCGTATGGCCGATTTGTACTGGCCTGGATGTGAGGAAGCCGCCTGCTGGTCTGCGCAAGACTGTATGTCCCTGGATGGAATCCCTTATATTGGACGTTTCAGCCGTATACGGCCAAATTGGTATGTGGCAACTGGATTTGGGAAATGGGGCATGACAGGATCTATGGTTTCGGCTATGATCATCAGCAGTTATATTTGTGGCAGGGAATGCACCTATGGAGATGTATTTTCTCCCCAACGGCTTAATATTTCGGCCTCAGTAGGAAATTTCTTTGAAAATATAGGATATGCAGCTGCAGGATTTTTCAGGCAGGCAATGTGGATACCACGAGACAAAATCAAGCCATTGCATCCAGGGCAAGGTGCAGTGGTTGGATATAAGGGCAGAAAGTACGGAGTGTACAAAGAGCCATCGGGAAATGTTTATATGGTGCCGGCCAGGTGCCCACATTTAGGCTGCCTGCTTAAGTGGAACAATGCAGAGAAAAGCTGGGACTGCCCTTGCCATGGCTCCCGTTTCGATTACAGGGGCAGGCGGCTGGATGAACCCTCCCAGGAGGATATTCCATGCAGGGTACTGAAGCGGTAAATAGTATAGAAAGAGGATAGGGAGATGAATAAAGAATATTTTCATGGCATAGGAAAGCACTACCCTTATTTTGAGGGCTGGTATTTAAAGCATCAGAGTAAAGGCAGGACAATCGCATTTATTCCCGCTGTACACGCAGATGCCCGGGGAAGGTGGACTGCCTCTATTCAGGTCATTGAGGATCATGGTGCATGGAATTTTGAGTATCCTATAGAGGCGTGCAAAATAAACAGAAGCCACTTTTATGTAAATATAGGGGGAAATATATTTTCGGAAAAAGGAATTTCTGTGGATCTGTCAGGCGGAAAGCCTATATCTGGAAGCAGACATTCCCAGGGAGCCAGGATTAGGGGAAAATTGCGTTTTGGGGAATTCCACGGAATCAATGGGGATATTATGGGATTTTTTAGATTTTTTCCCTTCCTTCAATGCAGCCATGGCATTTTAAGTATGTCCCACAGTCTGGCAGGCAGCCTGGAAATCAATGGGGAAAAAGCTGTATTTAGCGGAGGATATGGGTATGTCGAGTCAGACTGGGGAGAATCCTTTCCCCGGACATATTTATGGAGCCAGTGTGGGTTTGGGGCTGCCTGCCAAAATAGCATTATGGCGGCTGTGGCTGATGTCCCAATTCTTGGGGTTCCCCTAAAAGGGTGTATTTGTGCTATCCACTACAGAGGCCGGGAATACAGGCTGGCAACATACCGCGGCGGACGGATCCTAGATTACGGGAAAGGCGTCATGACGGTCAGGCAAGATAAATATATGCTTAGGATCTGCAGGACAGAGGAAAAGGGGTTTGCCCTTCATGCACCTCACAGAGGGGTGATGAGCCGGATGATTAAGGAGAATCCTGCCTGCCCAGTGCGGTACCAGCTTTGGGAAAACGGAAAAGAGATATTTGATTTTATCTCCAGCCAGGCATCCTTTGAGCAGGTAATTTAATATGCTTTCAGGGTGTACACAAGGAGGCTTTACTGTTATACTGATAATGCATTTTGCAGGAATGATAAAGGAGCTATTGCGTTATGAGTATTTTAAATGTGGAACATCTGTCCCATGGGTTTGGGGACAGGGCAATTTTTGAGGACGTTTCTTTCCGTTTGCTAAAGGGTGAGCATATCGGGCTGATAGGGGCAAACGGGGAGGGGAAGTCCACATTTTTTAATATAGTGACTGGGAAAGTTAAACCTGATGAAGGGAAAATTGAATGGGCAAAAGACGTGCGGGTAGGCTATCTGGACCAGCATACGGTGCTTGAGAGGGGGATGTCTATCCGGGATGTACTGAAGTCGGCATTTGCTTATCTTTATGAATTAGAGGAGAAAATGAATGAGATCTGCGACCAGCTGGGCGCTGCCGATGAAGATTCACTGCCATGCCTGATGGATGAGCTAGGTACGATACAAGATACATTGACCCTCCATGATTTTTATGTAATTGACGTAAAAGTGGAAGAAGTGGCACGCGCGCTGGGACTGCTGGAGCTGGGACTTGACAGGGATGTGGCAGAGTTAAGCGGAGGCCAGAGGACCCGGATATTGCTGGGGAAGCTGCTGCTGGAAAAGCCAGACATTCTTCTGTTGGATGAACCTACCAACTATTTGGATGAGGCACATATTGCCTGGCTGAAGCGGTATCTCACAGAATATGACAATGCATTTATACTGATTTCTCATGACATTCCTTTTCTGGATGAATCAGTAAATATTATTTACCATATGGAGAACCAGAGACTGGACAGATATGTAGGGAATTATGAGGATTTCCGGCGGGTTTATGAGGTGAAAAAGGCACAGCTTGAGGCTGCTTATAAAAGGCAGCAGCAGGAAATAAGCCAGCTGAAAGACTTTGTGGCCAGAAATAAGGCTAGGGTGTCTACCAGAAATATGGCAATGTCCCGGCAGAAAAAGCTGGATAAAATGGAAGTGATAGAACTTACGGCAGAGCGGCCTAAGCCGGAATTTCATTTCCTGCCGGCACGTACCCCGGGAAAATATATTTTTGAGACAGAAGATTTGGTGGTAGGATACGAGGAACCCCTTTCACGGCCCCTTTGTATTTCATTGGAGAGAGGGCAAAAGGTGGCGTTAACCGGCGCCAACGGAATCGGAAAGACTACCTTGATCAGAAGCATCCTGGGACTTGTTAAACCACTTAAAGGATCCTGTGAATTGGGAGAAAATCTGGAGATTGGGTATTTTGAGCAGGAAGCCGGCGGAGATAACAGAGCCACATGCATTGAGGAGATTTGGAATGAATTTCCCTCCTATACCCAATATGAGGTGCGTTCTGCACTGGCAAAATGTGGATTGACTACAAAACATATCGAGAGCCAAGTGAGAGTGCTCAGTGGAGGAGAGCAGGCCAAAGTGCGCCTGTGCAAACTCATGAATAGAAAAACAAATGTCCTGATGCTCGATGAGCCTACTAACCACCTGGATGTAGACGCCAAAGGGGCATTAAAAGCAGCCCTCAAGGAATACCGGGGGACTTTGCTTCTTATCTGCCACGAACCAGAGTTTTATCAGGACATTGTACAGAAGGTATGGGACTGCTCTAAATGGACTACGAAGCTGTAGGAAACAGGGTTAGGCGGCGGTTCATAAATATAGCCGCGAGGGCCACAATACCCTCCGTCACGGGGAGAGTCAGCCAGATGCCCTTAAGTCCCAGCAGGGCACAGAGAAGGAAGGCCGCAGGTATTACCAGGAGGAATCCCCGCAGGGCAGACAAAATAAACGCAGAGCGGGGCCTGTCAACGGAGCTTAAGAGCGCGGCAGTCATGATATTAATCCCGATAAAGAAAAATGCAAGAAAATATATATGCATGCCATCCACTGCAATCTCCTCCAGCCTCAGGTCATGTTCCTTGTTGAACAGATCCACGATGGGGACTGCGAAGAAATAAGTACATAGATAAGAGACTAAGGAAAACAGGAGGGAAGTACACAGTGCAAGGCGCCGGACAGCAAGAATGCCCCGGCTTTCTTTTTTGCCGAAGAGGCCGCTGATAATCGGTTGGATGCCTTGGGAGATCCCTGTATAGATGGAGGTCAGTACTAAGGCGATATTGGCGATGATCCCATAGGCCGCAACGCCCAGGTTCCCTCCAATATCTAATATGAGCATATTGAATATAATCATGACCACGCCGGAAGAAACTTCAGTGATCAGTGAAGAAACCCCCAGGGCGGAGATATCTATAAGGCGGCGCAGCCGGATGGGACTGGGATACAGGCGGAACTGGTTTCTTTTCTTTAAGAAATGGACAGAAATAACCAGCATACTGATGGCCGGAGCCAGACCTGTGGCAAAGGCGGCCCCGAACATGCCCCACTGAAGGGGGAAAATAAAAATATAATCCAGTATAATATTGGAAAAACTTCCAGTGAGCATGGCACACATGGAGAGGCTGGGACTGCCGTCATTGCGCACAAAGCACAGCAATAAGTTATTGCACATGAACAGGGGGGCGAAAAGTAAGATGATTCTGAGATATATAGAGGTATGGGGCAGTACAGACTCATCAGCGCCTAAGAGGGCGGACAGCTGGTCGGGCAGGAACAGTCCCCCCAGAAAGAAAAGTGCAGCAAGTACAGCCATAAAGCAAAATGCCTGAGAAAAAATGAACCTTCGAGAGTCTGTATCGTGGTTTCCTTTGGAGATGGAATAGCGGGTAGCCCCTCCCATCCCTATCATCAGGCCAAGTCCATTGATAAAGCTGTAGACAGGGATGGCCAGATTCAGCGCTGTCAGGCCGTCTGGCCCGATACCCCGCGCTATGAAGAAGGTGTCGGCGAGAATATAGAGGGATAGTCCTATCATCCCAAGAATATTGGCAGTTACATATTTGGCGTAGGCTGGTAAAATCTGAGATATACCCATTGGAAAACCCTCCCTTAAGTTCCTAAATGTGGAAGTACTCTAACACAGATTAAAAAAGAAATCAATGCTTTTTTGGAAGAAAGATTCGTTGTAAAATAATAGAATCTATAAATGTAAGAAAGAAGGAAGATAAATGAATAAAAAAGAAATACTAGAAATAAAAAAACAATTTACCCCGGCTAATTGTGCCATTACAAGGATTTGCGGCTGCTATGTGGATCATGAGAAAAACAAAAGGATGGAATCAAAAGATGCTTTTCTATCCCTGCCTGAGGAAGAAGCCTTCAAGTATTTTGATATTTTTAAAAAGACTCTTTCGGGTACAGTGGGACGTAATATGCTGAGCATGGAATTTCCTCTGGATGCAGAGATGCCCGGGGGAACCCAGGAATTTTTGATGAAACTTAAGGGCAGCAGGCTGGAGGATGATGTTCTTTTAGAAGAGTTTTATGATAAGATTATAGACAGCTACATATATGAAGAAAACTACTATATCGTCTTAATCCATGGGGTGTATGATATTCCAGGAAAGGCATCTGACGGAATGGAGATGTTTGACGCGTCGGACAATGTATATGAATATCTGCTCTGCAGTATCTGCCCGGTGAGCCTGTCAAAACCCGGACTTTGTTATAATGCGGAAGATAACCGGATCCAGGACCGGATCAGGGATTGGATTGTAGATGCCCCGGATAAAGGATTCTTGTTCCCGGCTTTCACAGACCGGAATATGGATCTCCACGGAGTGCTCTACTATACGAAAAAGACTTCAGACTTGCAGGAGGATATGATAGAGCAGGTGCTGGGAGCCAGTATGCCAATGTCCGCCGATAGCCAGAAGGAGACTTTCCAGATGCTCATAGAGGATACCCTGGGCGAGGATGGTGACTATGAGACGGTCAGAAATATCCATGAGACTCTCAATGAAATGATAGAAGAGCACAAGGAAGAGCCGGAGCCTCTTGCCCTGGACAAGACAGATGTGAGGAAGGTTTTTGAAAAGAGCGGAGTATCTTCCGAAAAAATGGAAGAGTTCGATAAAAATTTCGAGGAGACAGCAGGAGAGAGGGCCTCTTTGATGGCCGCTAATATTACTGAGACAAAGAAGTTAAACATTGAAACCCCCGATGTTGTAATTAAAGTCAATCCAGAACGGATGGACCTGGTAACTACCCGGGTGGTTGATGGAAGGCAGTGCCTGGTTATCGCAGTGGACGACCATATTGAGGTAAACGGGGTGAACGTGCGTACTATGAGAAAACCTGGTAAAAATGAGGCAGGCGGGGAGGAGCTGTAAAGCTCCTTTTTCTATAGACTAAGACCCTAACTATGATTGAAATATTGTATAAAATATGGTATTGTTAAATTATGGACAAAAGGTTGCATACAATCATCAAACCTGCCTGGCATTGGGGATGTTCCGGCAGGATTGTCCGGAAAGGATGGAAAGCAAAATGATTTATTGTGGAAAGCATTTACTTACTGGGGACGGAAAAACACACATCAAGGATGCAGCAGCCGTAGTTGGGAAGAACGGAAAGATCCAGGATGTGGGGACTAAGGCGGAGATGACAAAGAAATATCCCGGGGAAGAGGTAAAGGAATACGGGGACGCCACACTGCTTCCGGGACTTTGTGATATGCATGTACATTTTGGATATTACTACAGCCAGCCAGATCAGTACAATTTTGATGATTATATGATTGCATATTATGCGCAGGAGCAGGCAAAGATTGCGCTGAGCCTGGGGATTACAACAGTTCGGGATCTTTCTTCACCCCATAATCTGTTAAAGCAGCTGCGTCTGGCCGGAGAAAAGGGATACGTGAAGGTGCCTAGGATTATCCACTCTGATGCGGGCATGTGTATGACCGGAGGGCATGGGCATGACGACGGGATTGAAGAGGTGGACGGAGAGTGGGAGATCAGGAAGGAGATCAGGAAACAGCTCCGTGACGGCGCTGACTGGGTGAAAATACTGACAAGCGGCAGGGCAAGTACCCCTGAGTTTACGCAGGAAGAATTAAATGCCGCCGTACATGAGTCTCACCGGGTGGGCGTAAAGTGTGCAGTACATGCAGGACTCCAGCCGGCCCTCCAGATGGCCATTGATGCAGGCTTTGACACGATCGAGCACGGAACATTTCTTACATATGAGCAGGTAAAGCAGATGGCAGCAAACGGGCAGGCCTGGGTTCCAACCATTACAGCATATACTGTGCTCTATGAATTCTGTAAGGAGAAACTGGAGGCAGGATTTGACAGTGCAGACAGGATCGCCGCAAAAGCAATTAAAGATATGGCATTCTTTGGCCCGGCTTATAATGCGTATAAAGATAATTTTAAGAAATTCTATGACACTGGTGTGACAGTATGTACCGGAAGTGATATGGTGCTCTATGAGGCGCCCCCGCTTCCCATCAACAGAGAGATGGAGCTGATGGTTGAATATGGGATCACGCCCATCCAGGCCATTGAGACTGCCACCTCTAATCCTGCAAAAGTGCTGGGCATGGAAGATGTTATGGGCCAGTTAAAGCCAGGCCTTGAGGCAGACATGATTATTGTAAGGGGAAATGTGGCGGAGGATATTAAAGCTGTCAACGATTTGGAAGAAGTTTATATGAGCGGTGAGCTGGTTTATAAGAGTTGAGAAGAGAGGAAGAATTTAAAATGAATGTTACTGAACGTGTCGCGGAACTAAGAAAATTAATGGCTGAAAAAAATATTGATGCCTATATCGTACCTTCAGCAGATTTCCATCAGAGTGAGTATGTGGGGGAATATTTTAAGGCCAGACGTTATATTTCAGGATTTACCGGGTCTGCAGGGACGGTTGTCATCACCCAGAGCGACGCTGGCTTATGGACTGACGGCCGGTATTTTATACAGGCTGAGGCACAGTTAAAGGGGAGTCCAATCCGGCTATTTAAAATGAATGAGGAGGGATACCCCACAGTGGAGGAGTATCTTGCCGCTGAAGTCCCGGCAGGGGGCACGGTAGGTTTTGACGGCAGGGTGATCCCTGTAGTTGAGGGCAAAGCTTTAGAGAAGGCATTTGCAGAAAAGAATATCCAAATTCATGATTCAGAAGACCTGATTGATCTTATCTGGGAGGGCCGGCCGGCCATGTCTGAGGAGAAGGCATTTCTTCTGGATGTCAAATATGCAGGAGAAAGTTTTGAGTCCAAACTGGAGAGGATCCGTGGAGTGATGCGGGAGAATGGCGCAAGCATCCATGTCATTGCAACTCTGGACGAGGTGGCATGGCTGTTTAACATCCGAGGGAATGATGTGGTATATACACCGGTCATATTGGGGTATGCAGCTGTCACAATGGATAAAGTATACTTGTTTATGGATGAAAAGAAATTAAATGGTGAGATAAAACAGTCATTCGGGAATGTACAGGTTGAGGTTCATCCATACAATGAGGTCTATGAATATGTGAAGGGCCTGCCGGCAGGGGAGACAGTTATGGTGGACCCTGAGAGGATGAACTATATGCTCTATAAAAGTATTCCATTACAAGTTGCAAAAGTGGAGGCAGAAAATCCGGCTGTATTAATGAAAGCCATGAAAAATGATGTGGAAATTAAGAACACAAGAAATGCATACATCAAAGATGGAATTGCCTGCACAAAGTTTATGTATTGGCTTAAAACCAACGTTGGCAAAACAAAAATTACTGAAATCAGTGCGGCCGATGAGCTAGAGCGGCTCAGACGGGAGCAGGAAGGATTTATTGACTTAAGTTTTGAAACCATCGCCGGTTACAAAGAGCATGCAGCTATGATGCACTATGCGGCAACACCCGAGACGGATTATGAACTGAAGCAGGAAGGGATGCTGCTGGTAGATTCGGGCGGACATTATTATGAAGGGACAACAGATATCACAAGAACCTATGTGTTGGGGGAGCTTGATGACGAACTCAAAACACACTATACAACAGTAGTCAGGTCTATGATTGATTTATCCCTGGCAAAGTTCTTGTACGGATGCAGGGGGTATAACCTGGATATACTTGCAAGGCAGCCTGTATGGGACTTGGGACTGGACTTTAAATGCGGGACGGGCCACGGAGTCGGATACATTCTCAGCGTCCATGAAGGCCCCACTGGATTCAGGTGGTACATTGTCCCGGAAAAGCATGAGACACATCCTTTTGAGGAAGGGATGGTTATCACAGACGAGCCTGGGATTTATATAGAAGGTTCCCACGGAATCAGGACGGAGAACCAGCTTCTTGTGAAGAAAGCTGAGAAGAATGAAAATGGACAGTTTATGGTTTTCGAAAATATCACGATGTCTCCCATTGACCTGGATGGAATCAATGCAGAATTGCTCACAAAGCGGGAGAGAGATTATTTAAATGATTACCACAGGCAGGTGTATGAGGTGATTGGCCCGCATCTGACTGCAGAGGAGCGAAAGTGGCTGAAAGAATATACCCGTGAGGTATAAATAAACGGAAGGGCAGTGGCTTATCCGGCACACAACAGATTTGGGAGCTGCAGATATTGCAGCTCCCAAATCTGGCGTATTGTGTCCTTCTTTGAAAGCATATGCCCAAAGGGCATGAATTTTAATGAAAGGAAACTGAAAAAAATGAAATATGATTTTACTACAATTATGGATAGGACTGGCCAGGATGCCATTGCCGTGGAGGACATTCCTGTACCAGGAGCAGAGGTTGATAAAGAGTTTTCCAGAATACCGATGTGGGTGGCAGACATGAATTTCCCTACCCTCCCTTCAATTCTGAAAGAAGTAGGAGAACGCCTTACACATCCCCATTTTGGATATTTTAATCTGTCTGATGAATACTATGACAGCATTATACGCTGGCACAGGGACAGGTTTGGGGTGACAGATATGACCCGCCAGGAGATAGGATATGAAAACGGGGTGCTGGGCGGAGTGGCCTCGGCCCTCCAGGCGTTTACTGCCCCGGGGGAGGCAGTCTTGATTCATGCACCCGCCTATATAGGATTTACAAAGACAATAGAAGGTCTGGGAAGGAAGATCATACTCAGCGGCCTGAAACAGGACAGCCAGGGGATATGGCGCATGGATTATGAGGACATGGAGACGAAACTTCGGGAGCACCACATCCATTGTGCTGTATTTTGCTCTCCCCATAATCCGTCTGGGAGAGTCTGGGAGAGGGGGGAGCTGGAAAAGGCTTTGGAGATTTACCAGAAATATGAATGTGTTGTCATAGCAGATGAGATATGGGCCGACCTTACTATGCCTGGATTTACACATATACCTTTGCATACAGTTTCTGAAGATGCGAAAAACCGTACAGTCAGTATGTACGCGCCCTCCAAAACCTTTAACCTGGCAGGCCTTACAGGATCTTATCATGTAATCTATAATCCGTGCCTGCGGGATCGGATGGAGAAGGTATCTGCCTCCACCCACTATAATAAATGCAACGTTCTTTCTATGCATGCCCTGGTTGGAGCCTACAAAGACGAGGGCAGGGAATGGGTGGATGAGCTGTGCCAAACGCTGAAGGGGAATATAGATTATGCATATGAGTTTATAACCTCAAATTTTCAGGGGGTTTCTCTGGCTAAGCCAGAGGGCACATATATGCTTTTCCTGGATTGCCGAAATTGGTGCGCGGAGCAAGGCGTGACGTTGGACGACGTGCTAAAAGAAGGAATCCGGGTTGGGGTCATATGGCAGGATGGAAGGCCGTTTTACGGAGAGTATTGTATCCGGGTCAACCTGGCACTGCCCTTTGCCCTTGTAAAGGAGGCCATGGACAGGCTGAAAAAATATGTGTTCAGTTAAAATAATTTGTATTGGAAATATAGATTTAAGATACATTTTATAAATAGCAGAATATATTTGAACATCTCCGGGTTTATTCCTGCGGGCAACGAGCCAAAGGGACATGTTTACATCTCCATTTGGCGGCTGCCGCCAGGGTCTAATCTCCCACTGCTTGCAGCGGGGCCTTTAACTGTCAGGAGGGTGAAAGCAAGAGTGCTTTTGCCCTCCTAATTTTATACCTGGAGGCAATGGGCCAAGGGGACATGCTTACGTATCCATTTGGCGGCTGCTGCCAGGATGCAATACTCTGATGCTTGCAGTGATACTGGTTTGATGCCCCCTATGCCTGCATCGGGACGGCTAGTTCTGCGCCAAAAAGGGCGCGCCGCCTGTTTTGGGGGTTGGCCTTAATAATTAGATAGTTAATTAATATTTGGACAAAAATATTAAAAAACTGTGAAATATATAGCTTTATATTGACTTAATTATATAATACTACTAAAATAACCGTTAGATATCTAACTAATGGCTGTGGATCCGGGTGGGATAATTGGTACTGATAGATGCCTATCCTTGGTGTGGACGGCCAGGTTCCCCTATATTTAAATACACTCTGGGCAGAAAGGAGATAACTATGAAATGTGATATGAATCATATTCCCACAATCGGGATTATAACGCAGATTACACATTTAAGTATGAATCAGGCTAAAATGTTGTTTGGCAGATTTGATTTGAAAGCAGGGCAGGCGGGAATTCTATTTATACTAAGCCATATGGGGGAGCTTTCCCAGAGAGAGCTGGCAAGCCAGCTGAATGTGACCCCTTCCTCTATTACAACGGCTATACAGAAGATGGAAAAACTAGATTACATCAAACGGAAACCAGACGATAATGACCAGAGAATTATGCGCCTGGGACTGACGGACAGAGGTAAGGCCTGTCTGGAGGATATTAAGGCTGTGGCAGAGGAAATGGATGATATTATATTTCGTGGGATGAGCCAGGAGGAAAAACTCCTTTTGAGGCGCATGCTGGTTCAGATACGTGACAACTTGGATTATAACATGAAAGGACGGGAGCTATGAAAAAATTATTCAAGTATATGGGAACATACTGGAAGGCGATGATTTTAATACTTGCGGTTCTCATTGTGCAGGCTTATTGTGATTTATCTCTGCCTGCCTACACCTCGGACATTGTAAACGTGGGGATACAGCAGGGGGGGATAGACGAATCTATTCCAAAAGCACTTACCCAGGAGGATATGGATAAGCTGCTGCTCTTTGTGGACAGCAGCAGTGCAGAGTCTATCCTGGATGCATATCAGTTAAAAGACAAAGATACAGGTTATAATTACACTGGAAGCGTCTATATCCTGAAGGACAGTATAAGTCAGGATGAGGGACGGATTCAGGAACTGTCAGATATCCTGGGAAAACCGATGTTGTTTGTGACGGGTATTGACTCAGGAAGCGACACAACAAAAGAGATGGAGACATCTATGAAAGACAGCATGAAGGCAGCCATCCAGGAGCAGGCAGATAAGCAGATGGAAGAGGCCAAAAGCCAGATGTCCCCAGAGCAGCAAGCTGCCATGGCAGCGCAGCCTGAAATGGCGCAAAAACAACAGGAAGAGCTTCAGGCCCAGATTGATGGCCAGCTCAAGGAAATTGACGGGGCAAATCTTTATGAGTTGTTTGAAATGGTGCCTAAGGAGCAGAGGACAGAAATCTTAGACAGCATGAATAAGGAGATGTCTGATATGCCGGAAACCATGGTTGAGCAGGCAGCTACGCTCTACATTAAAGATGCATACAGCAGGCTTAACATAGATACTGACAGCATCCAGACAGGGTATCTGCTCAGGACAGGAGGGAAGATGCTGGCACTGGCATTTTTAGGTATGCTCTCCAGTGTACTGGTTGGCTTTGCGGCTTCCAGGGTGGGCGCATCCGCGGGCCGGGACTTAAGGCAGCAGGTATTCAGGAAAGTTGTAGGCTTCTCTAATAATGAATTCGACCATTTCTCAACAGCATCCTTGATTACAAGAAGCACCAATGATATCCAACAGATCCAGACACTGATTGTCATGCTGCTGAGGATGGTGCTTTATGCACCGATTATGGCTGTGGGGGGCATATATAAAGTATTCCAGACCAATGTCTCCATGTCCTGGATTATCGCTCTTGCTGTTATTTTGATTGCACTGGTTGTAATCCTTCTCTTTGTGGTAGCTATGCCGAAATTTAAAATACTACAGAAATTAGTAGATAAATTGAACCTGGTGACAAGAGAAATCCTGACGGGACTCTCTGTTATACGGGCATTCAGCACAGAGAAGCATGAGGAGGAAAGGTTTGATAAGGCCAATCAGGACCTGACAAGGACGAATTTATTTGTCAACAGGGCCATGACGTTTATGATGCCAGTTATGATGCTGATTATGAATGGGATTTCCGTACTCATTGTATGGACGGGGGCGCATGGAATTGAGAGCGGCCAGATGCAGGTAGGCGATATGATGGCATTTATCCAGTATACAATGCAGATTATCTTTAGCTTCCTGCTGCTCTGCATGATTTCTATTATGCTTCCCAGGGCTGCAGTGTCAGCGGAGCGGGTGGATGAAGTGCTGACAAGTGAGACCATGATCCATGACCCGGAAAAGCCAGAAAGACTGCCGGAAGAAACGAAAGGAGTGCTGAGGTTTGAGCATGTGTCCTTTAAATATCCAGGGGCAGATGAGGATGTCCTAAGTGATATTACATTTGAGGCGCGTCCGGGAGAGACTACAGCTATCATCGGAAGTACAGGAAGCGGCAAATCTACGCTGGTAAACCTAATCCCCAGGTTCTATGATGTGACAGAAGGCGCCATTACTCTGGATGGCCTTGATATCCGCAGTGTTACACAGCATGAGCTGAGAAACAAGCTGGGATATGTGCCTCAGAAGGGGATACTGTTTTCCGGGGATATTTCCTCTAATATTATGTATGGAAACCCGGAGGGTACACAGCAGGAGATGGAAGAAGCAGCAGAAATTGCACAGGCAACAGAGTTTATAAATACAAAACCTAAAAAGTATAAAAGTGGTATTTCCCAGGGAGGGGCCAACGTCTCCGGGGGGCAGAAACAAAGACTTTCTATTGCAAGGGCCATAGCGAAACATCCAGATATTTTTATTTTTGACGACAGTTTTTCTGCTCTGGATTATAAAACAGACGTGACGCTTAGAAAGGCATTGAAAGCAAGGACCGCAAAAAGCACAGTTTTAATTGTGGCCCAGCGTATCAGTACGATTCTTCATGCAGAGCAGATTATCGTGCTGGATGATGGCAAAGTAGCTGGAATAGGAACTCATGCAGAACTTTTAAGGACTTGTGAAGTATATCAGCAGATTGCAGCCTCCCAGATGTCGGAGGCAGAATTAAAGGCTGGTATGGAAGGAAAGGAGGAGGAAGGCCATGAGTAAGAGTGAGAAGCGTATCATGGGAGGCCGGGGCAACATGGGAGGCATGGCGCCTGGAGAGAAGCCTAAGGATTTAAAAGGCACCCTGAAGAAGCTGATGGGTTATATGAGCATATATAAGATCCAGCTTTTGTTTGTCATTATATTTGCTATAGGCGGAACTATATTTAATATAGTAGGGCCAAAGATACTCGGTAAAGCAACGACAGAAATTTTTAACGGACTAGTGAATAAAGTTTCTGGCGGCAGTGGAATGGATTTTGGGAAGATTGGAAGGATTCTCCTTTTTACCCTGGGGCTTTACCTGATAAGTGCACTGTTTTCATTTATACAGGGGTATATTATGACAGGTATATCCCAGCGGATGACCTACCGGCTGAGAAAAGAAATTTCCCAGAAAATCAACCGTATGCCAATGAACTATTTTGATACAAAGACTCATGGTGAAGTGCTGTCAAGGGTGACGAATGATATAGACACCCTTGGGCAGAGCCTGAACCAGAGCGCTACCCAGATGATTACTTCTGTTACAACGATAATAGGGGTCCTTGTGATGATGCTGTCCATCAGTCCCCTGATGACAGTCGTGGCTCTTCTGATACTGCCTATATCTGTGGGGCTGCTCTCGGTGATTATGAAGCGTTCACAGAAATATTTCCGCGGGCAGCGGGAATACCTGGGAAATGTCAACGGGCAGGTGGAGGAGGTCTATGGAGGCCATAATATTGTTAAAGTATTCAATAAAGAAGACGATGTGATCAACGAATTTGAGGAGACGAATAATAAGCTGTACGAATCTGCGTGGAAATCACAGTTTATATCTGGCATGATGATGCCAATCATGCAGTTTGTTGGAAATCTTGGCTATGTTGCAGTTGCTATTCTAGGTGGTTATCTGGCAATCAAAGATGTGATAGAGGTAGGGGATATTCAGTCTTTTATCCAGTATGTGAGAAATTTCACCCAGCCTATACAGCAGGTGGCCCAGGTTGCAAACCTGCTGCAGTCTACGGCAGCGGCATCTGAGAGAGTGTTTGAATTTTTGGAAGAGGAGGAAGAGGACCAGACTGTGCCGAACCCGGTTTCTGTAGAAGGGCTGAAGGGGAATGTGGAGTTTGAGCATGTCCACTTTGGCTATAGCCAGGACAAAATTATTATCAATGACTTTTCCGCCAAAGTAAAAGAGGGGCAGAAGATTGCTATTGTGGGCCCCACAGGCGCGGGTAAGACGACAATGATCAAGCTGTTGATGCGTTTTTATGATGTGAATGACGGCGCCATATTGATAGACGGCCACAATGTGAAGGACTTTAACAGAAGCGAGCTCAGGGAGATGTTCGGAATGGTGCTCCAGGACACATGGCTGTTCCACGGCAGTATCCGGGATAATATCCGTTATGGAAAACTGGATGCCACGGATGAAGAAGTTATAGAGGCCGCCAAAGCAGCCAGGGTCCACCGGTTTGTGCAGACATTACCCGGAGGGTATGATATGGAGCTCAATGAAGAGGCCAGCAATGTGTCCCAGGGTCAGAAACAGCTCCTTACAATTGCCAGGGCGATTCTGGCCGACCCAAAGATTCTGATATTAGATGAAGCTACTAGTTCCGTTGACACTAGGACAGAGATCCAGATTCAGAAGGCAATGGATACATTGATGAAAGGGCGTACCAGTTTTATTATCGCTCACCGTCTTTCCACAATACGGGATGCGGATCTTATATTGGTTATGAAAGACGGGGATATCGTGGAAATGGGGGATCACAGAACGCTGATAGAAAAAGGTGGATTTTATGCAGATCTGTACAACTCTCAGTTTGAGAAAACATCAGATTGTGCATAGTATAAAATACGGTGTATTTTAGGCATGGACGCATTTTTGATCAATATCCATAGTGAAAAAATACAGCCAGCAGAAATAAAAGAAACCGCTGTCCCATAGGCGATTGCCCGTGGAACAGCGGTTCCTTTTATTATGGAGTTATAATAACCATGCCCCTCACTTCCCGTATATGTATTTCTCCCAGAAACTTGCCTTTCCGGGAGCATGAGACATGCAGGGCAAGGGGGGGCACCAAAAATCTATACGGAGAATCCTCACAATGCCTGGCAGATAAACGGCCATAAAACCAAATTTGCTGTTTTTAAAAAATTAGATTATCTTTTATATATTATAAAGTAGAGAAGGGAATAGAAAAAGAAGTAAAACGTATATTTTGCTGGTTATCGTAATATATTGATGAAATCTGAATATCTGGAAGAACTTTTTTACAACTATAAAGTAGTTCTATGGTATGCTGAAAATATAAAAGAATAGTAAGGAGGGAGAGCATGGAAGAATATATGAACCAGTTATTTATGGCACATCACACAGAAAAAGAATTTATCCATAACAATTGCAATCATTATTTTTACAGGTATGTATCAATCGCGGAGATGCAGGCAGAGGCAGGCCATGTAACAGAGCCTTACAGCCACGCACATGATGCGTATGAATTCCTGATTCCCTATGGGCCTCTCCCAATGCTTATGTATAAAGGGGCCGTATATTTTGGAGAGCCTGGATATATCTACCCTGTCCAAAGTGGGGAGGAGCATGCCTCCAAGCTTAGGATATCTGGGGTTTCCCATGACAGTATAGTGGTAGAGAGGAAGTATATGGAAGACATAATAGCCATGACCCCATATACAGGGATGGAATTCGACGGAAAAGCTGAATTAACCCAGGAGCTGAGCCTTTACATTAAGTTATTTAAAGAAGTATGTAAAAAGAAAGAGAAAGAGGCTGAGACAATCCGGGACAGGAAGCTGCAGAGCCTGATGGAATTGATTTGCCTTGAGCTGGTCAGCTCAGTCTTTGGTAAGAGCAGGATGCGCAAAGAGGAGCAGTGGCAGTACCAGCAGGGACTTTACTCAGTGGCCGCATATATGAATGAGCATTACCGTGAAAAGCTAAATATTGAGACGCTGGCGGGAATGGCAGGATTATCTAAAAATTACTTTATCTCCTCCTTTAAAAAGTTCATGGGCGAGCCTCCTTTGAGCTACCTTGTTAAGCTGCGAATCTCTTATGCTAAGATCATGCTGGAATATGGTGAGGAGAGTATATCAGAGGTTGCGAGACAGTGCGGCTTCAGGAGGGCAAATACATTTTCAGCTATTTTTAAAAAGGAGACTGGTGTTTCACCTTCCGAATACCGCAGGATTGCAGAAAAATAAAAACCATTGCAGGGTTTAACATAAGGCCCGGCGTATGTACGGCCATAGATCATGATGGACATTTGGGGAGAGAGTATAAAGAGCAGTATCGTGCCATATACATAGAAGGAGAATGTAGGCGGAGCGTGTGGCATGGAATTATTGGCGCAGTTTATAAAATCGGTCCACGGGTACCTTTGGGGACTGCCGATGCTGGCAGTTCTTATGGGTACCCATTTATATTTTACGTTCAGGCTTGGGTTTATACAGAAAAAGATACCAAAAGGGATTAGGCTGAGTTTCTCCAGAGATGAAGGCCAGGGAGAAGGTGTTTCCCCTTTTTCTGCCCTCTCTACAGCGCTGGCCGCGACAATTGGGACGGGGAATATTGTGGGGATATCGGCGGCCATCGCTGTAGGGGGGCCTGGGGCAGTATTCTGGTGCTGGATTACAGGGGTATTCGGCATTGCCACCTGTTATTCTGAGTGTTTCCTGTCAGTGAAATATAGGGTGGTGCGGGGAGATGGCACTTATGTGGGAGGCCCCATGTATGTGATGGATAAGGTACTGCACCAAAAAAGCGGGGCAGTTTTGTTTGCGGTAAGCACAATTCTGGCATCTCTAGGCATGGGCAGCAGTGTCCAGTCGCATTCTATCCATGCGGCAGTGACAGAAAATTATGCAGTGCCCCCGCAAGTGACTGGCATGGCGGCGGCTGTCCTGGCGGGCCTGGTGATGCTTGGGGGAGCCAGGCAGATTGCCAAGGTCTGTACATATCTGGTGCCGCTGATGAGTGTATTTTATCTGGGGGGATGCCTGGCCCTCATATGGATAAACAGGGCCTATTTAGGCGAGACCGTAAAGGTGATCGTCGAGTCTGCGTTCTCTTCCCAGTCTGTTGTGGGCGGCATCACAGGAACTGCCGTCCTGGTGGGGATGCGGACAGGGATATCCAAGGGGCTGTTTACCAATGAGGCAGGACTAGGCTCAATTCCCATGGCCGCTGCCTCTGCCAGGACCCTTTCCCCCGTCAGGCAGGGACTTATATCTATGACAGGGCCTTTCTGGGACACAGTGGTTATGTGTGCAATTACAGGAATTGCTATTGTGAGCAGTATGTTGAAGAATCCTGCATTTTATAGAGACGCTGCAGAGGACCGCCTTTGTTTTATTGCCTTTTCAGAGCTTCCGGTAGATGGAAGCAAAATGTTGTCTCTTTCCCTGGTCTTATTTGCCTTTGCCACAATCATAGGATGGAGTTATTATGGGGAGTGTGCCGTGCAGTATCTCTGGGGAAGTAAAAAGATTATTCCATATAGAATCTTCTATATAGCCGCCGTATATTTGGGTGCGGTTATGTCACTTGATTTTGTTTGGACGGTATCGGATCTTTTTAATTTATTCATGGTTATTCCCAATATTATGTGCATATGGATGCTCAGGAAAATCGTTATACAAGAAACCTGCCGCTGGGTTAAATAATCGGCAAGGACTGAGAAATCCTGATTTACAGGCCGCCGGCGGGTGTGCTAGAATAAAAGACAGTAAAAGAAGGCATATAGGCGGCTATGCCGTAGATTTAACTGGCTGCCGGCTTTATAAATAGCTGTAGGGTTCAGGGGGCAGAAATATGGATTTGACACATTTTGATGAATATGGAAATGCCAGAATGGTGGATGTGACTGATAAGGCAGAGACAATCCGCGAGGCAGAGGCCACAGGGAAAATAGTCCTGCACAGGAAGGCTTATGAGGCTGTATGCAGGGGAACGGCAGGAAAAGGGGATGTACTGGGAGTGGCGGCTACGGCGGGGGTTATGGGAGCTAAGAGGACTGCAGACTTGATCCCCATGTGCCATATACTTCCGCTCACAAATTGCAAAGTTACCTTTCAATTGCTGCCCCAGGAATATGCGGTATTATGCCGCTGTATAGTGAAGGTAACAGGAAAGACAGGAGTGGAGATGGAAGCGCTGACAGGGGTCAGTACAGCTCTGCTGACAATCTATGATATGTGCAAGGCCATGGATAAATCCATGGAAATCGGAGATATTCATTTGTGCCGCAAGAGCGGCGGAAAGAGCGGGAACTATGATTATGCCTGAAAGCTGGAGGACAGCGGTAATTACGCTGAGTGATAAAGGGTATGCCGGCCTGCGCATGGATGAAAGCGGCCCTTTAATTAAAGAAATTATGGAGGGCGCCGGCTATGATGTGGTCAGTACGGACCTGCTTCCTGATGAGCAGGGAATGATCGAAAATAGATTAAAAGAAATCTGTGACAGAGAGGAGGCGGACCTGATACTTACCACGGGAGGCACTGGTTTTTCAGAGAGGGACTGTACTCCTGAGGCGACACTGGCTGTAGCCCAGAAAAATGCTCCAGGAATTGCAGAGGCTATGAGGTATGCATCCCTCCAGATTACGCCCAGGGCCATGCTTTCTAGGGGAGTGTCTGTGATCAGGGGAAGGACCCTGATTATTAATCTGCCGGGCAGTCCCAAGGCAGTTAAGGAGAATCTGGAATATATCTTAAACTCCCTGTCCCATGGACTGGAAATCCTGACAGGAACAGCAGGAGAGTGTGCAGAGGAGGACATGAAAAAAAGTTAAAAATTTTCTTGCATGTGGTTCTGAAAAGTTATATAGTTGACATTGGATTGCTGAAAATGAGTTGGATATTGGCTGTAAATACAGCGGGAGCATGAAAATGGAACATATAAAAAAGAAAAAAACTTTGATGAAGGATATGACTCAGGGGAGTCCCATGAAAGTAATTCTGGAATTTACTCTTCCTATGGTGTTTGGATTTCTATTCCAACAACTATATAATATGGCGGATACAGTGATTGTCGGTCAGTTTCTCGGGGTCAAAGCCCTTGCGGCTGTGGGCGCCACCGGATCCGTTAATTTTTGTGTGATAGGATTTTGTATGGGTATCTGCAATGGGTTTGCAATTCCAGTGGCTCAGAAGTTTGGGGCAAAGGATGAAAAGGGACTGAGACGTTTTGTGGGAAACAGCGGACTGCTGGCCTTAGTCTTTGCACTGGCCATGGCGGCCGCGACGGTACTTCTCTGCCGCCCTATGCTGGTCTGGATGAATACTCCTGGGGATATTATAGAGGGCGCTTATCAGTATATTGTAGTTATCTTTGCCGGAATACCGGCGACCTACCTGTATAATCTTTTGTCCAGCTATATGCGCTCCTTGGGGGATGCCAGGACGCCGGTTGTTTTCCTGACAATATCCTCTGTTCTCAATGTTGTGCTGGATATCATTTTTATTGTGGCTTTTAATATGGGGGTGGCAGGAGCCGCATGGGCCACAGTAGCTTCACAGGCTGTGTCAGGAATTCTGTGTTTCTTTTATATGGTTAAGCATTTCCCAATCCTGAGGCTGAAAAGAGAAGACTGGAATCTAGACAGGAGATATGTGGGGCCCCTTCTTGCAATCGGCATCCCTATGGGACTTCAATATTCTATTACGGCAGTTGGCAGTGTGATCCTGCAAGTTGCAGTGAACTCTCTGGGTTCCATGGCCGTGGCGGCGGTAGCGGCCGCATCTAAGATCCAGATGCTGTTGGGATGCCCTTATGACGCCATGGGATCTACTATGGCGACTTATGGAGGGCAGAACGTAGGGGCAAAGAAACTGGACCGAATTGGAAAAGGGTTAAAAAGCTGCCTTATGATCGGCGCTGTATATTCAGCAGCGGCATTAGGGATTACTTTGCTGTGGGGGCGGGGCATTGCCCGCCTGTTTGTAAGCAGCGGCCAGGCCGGCATCCAGGAACAGATATACCTGTACCTGCTTGTCAATGCAGTGTTTTATATGCTGTTGGCTTTTGTCAATATTTTGCGTTTTCTTATACAAGGGATGGGGTATAGTATGTTCGCAATACTTGCAGGGGTATGCGAGATGGTTGGAAGAAGTATTGTCGGTTTTGTGCTGGTGCCTGCATTTGGGTATACGGCGGTATGCTTTGGAAATGGCATTGCATGGATAGCAGCGGACTTATTTTTGATACCCGCCTATTTCTATGTGATGAAAAGGCTGGGAGGATTGTTTCAGGAGGATAAGAAAGGTGAAATGGAATAAGTTTAGGCTGAAAACTACAGCAGAGGCAGAAGATATTGTAAGCAGCATGCTTATGGATCTGGGGATCCAGGGGGTGGAAATCGAAGATAAGGTACCCCTTACCCAGGCTGACAAGGAGCAGATGTTCGTGGATATATTGCCAGATATGGGGGAAGATGACGGGGTGGCTTATCTGAGTTTTTATCTGGAGGAAGAAGAAAATGCCAGCGCGGTCTTAGAAAATATAAATAGAGAGCTAAAAGAAATGTCTGCTTTTGTGGATCTGGGAGAGTGCCTGATTGAGGAGTCACAGACTGAAGATTTGGACTGGGTAAATAACTGGAAACAGTATTTCCATCAGTTTTATGTGGATGATATTCTGATTATCCCATCCTGGGAGGAAGTAAAGCCTGAGGATACCGACAGGCTGGTCATCCACATCGATCCAGGAACTGCTTTTGGGACAGGCATGCATGAAACAACGCAGCTGTGTATCCGGCAGATTAAAAAATATACATGCCCTGGGACAAAGATTTTGGATGTGGGCTGTGGAAGCGGTATTTTAGGTATGCTTGCCCTGAAGTTTGGGGCCTCTTATTCTGTGGGCACAGACCTGGATCCTTGTGCCATTGAGGCAACACATGAAAATATGGAAGTGAATGGGATTGGGCCGGATCAGTATGAGGTCATAGCAGGCAATATTATAGATGATGAAGAGATCCAGCATAAGGTGGGGTGTGAGAAGTATGATATTGTGGCGGCTAATATATTGGCGGATGTGCTGACAGAACTCACGCCTGTTATTGTAAAACATATAAAAAAGGGCGGGATTTATATTACAAGCGGTATTATTGACGACAAGGAAAAGACTGTTGTAGATGCAGTTGAGAGAGCCGGACTGGAAGTCTTAGAGGTGACATACCAGGGGGAGTGGGTGTCTGTCACTGCCAGGAAAAATTAAGTGTCTCAGATTGTGCCTGCTCATCAGATATACTCTGGGAGACAGCGGGGATTTAGTTAGAGTAAAGGAGTTTAGTTTATGCGTCACTTCTTCACAGAGCCTGCCAATATACAGGAACATGGGATATATATGGATGGGCCGGATGTAAACCATATGAAAAATGTGCTCCGTATGAAACCGGGAGAGATGGTGGGTGTCAGCGACGGAGGGGGACATGAATATATCTGCAGGATCAGCAAGTACGACGGTGAGAGAGTGCTGCTGGATATTGAGTCTGTTTCCCAGAGAGAGACAGAACTTAAGAGCAGGATTTATCTCTTCCAGGGACTTCCTAAAGGGGACAAGATGGAATGGATTGTACAGAAAGCGGTGGAATTGGGGGTTTACCAGATCATACCTGTGGCCACAAGGCGCTGTGTGGTGAGGCTGGACCAGAAAAAGGCGGAGAAAAAGACCGAAAGGTGGAATGCCATTGCCCTCAGTGCTGCCAAACAGTCGGGCAGGAAGGCCGTGCCTTTGGTGAAGCCGGTTATGTCATTTCAAGAGGCGGTGGACTATGC
This sequence comes from Luxibacter massiliensis, assembly GCF_900604355.1. NCBI lineage: Bacteria > Bacillati > Bacillota > Clostridia > Lachnospirales > Lachnospiraceae > Luxibacter > Luxibacter massiliensis. The sequence goes on from NZ_UWOE01000001.1 coordinate 633,774, forward strand.
TGGAGATATAGATGTGGTGTTGATTCCCTATGAGATGGCGGAAGGAATGGAAAAGACCAGGCGGATTATCCAGGGTCTTGAACCAGGCCAATCAGTGGCTGTGTTCATAGGGCCTGAGGGTGGGTTCGAGGATGAAGAAGTGGGGGCGGCTGTCAGCCGGGGGGCAGAGGCTGTCACCTTGGGGAGGAGAATTCTCAGGACTGAGACAGCGGGATTGGCAGTATTATCTGTCCTGATGTATCATCTGGAGAGCTAGAGATTGAACATTCACCGCTTTACAGGCATAGTTTAATAATAAGAAATGACAAAGGAAGTTTAAGATGGAAGTATATTTAGATAATTCAGCGACAACCAGATGTTATCCTGAAGTTGGGGATTTAGTTTATAAAGTCATGTGCCGGGATTATGGCAATCCATCTTCTATGCACAAAAAAGGCGTGGAAGCGGAGCATTATATCAGAGATTCAAAGGAACGGCTGTCCAGAATCCTGAAGGTAAACCCAAAAGAAATATTTTATACTTCAGGGGGGACTGAGAGCGACAACCTTGCCTTAATCGGGGCCGCCAGGGCGAACCGGCGCAGTGGAAACCACTTGATTACGACAGCTATCGAACATCCGGCTGTTTTAAATACTATGAGATATCTGGAGGCAGAGGAAGGGTTCCGGGTCAGCTATCTGCCGGTTGACGCTAAAGGGCGCTTAAAACTGAAAGCTCTGGAGGAAGCGCTCTGCAGCGAGACTATACTTGTATCTATTATGTATGTGAACAATGAGGTTGGGTCCGTCCAGCCTGTGGATGAGGCCGCCCAGATCGTGAAACAATATAACCCGTCTATTTTATTCCACACGGATGCGGTCCAAGGTTTTGGAAAATACTTTATCTATCCAAAGCGGCAGGGGATTGATATGCTCACGGCAAGCGGCCATAAGATCCACGGCCCTAAAGGGACCGGCTTTCTATATATCAATGAGAAAGTTAAGATTAAACCGATTGTCTTTGGGGGGGAGCAGCAGAAAAATATCCGTTCCGGGACAGAAAATGTCCCTGGCATTGCGGGACTTGGCTTGGCTGCCCAGATGATATACCAGGATTTGAATGTGAAAACTGCTTTGATGCGGGAACTAAAAGCATATTTCCTGGAAGGTATAGCAGGAATCGAAAATACGGCTGTACACGGCATGACGGATGAGAACAGCGCCCCCCATATTGTAAGTGTGGGGATTGCAGGCGTGCGCAGCGAGGTATTGCTCCACGCGCTGGAGGAAAAAGGGATTTATGTGTCATCAGGTTCAGCCTGTGCTTCTAATCACCCGTCAGTCAGCGGGGTTTTAAAGGGGATTGGGGCGCCGAAGGAATATCTGGATGCTACCTTGAGATTTAGTATGTCGGAATTTACCACGAAAGAAGAAATTGACTATACTCTGGAGACGTTATATAATTGTGTTCCAATGCTGAGAAAATATACCAGACGGTAAAATGAACAATAATCATATAAAGTGAGTCCCCGGCTAAGCCGGGGAACGATTACACAAAGGAGACTGAGGATGAAGTTTCATTCATTTTTGATTAAGTATGGAGAAATTGGGATAAAGGGAAAAAACAGGTATTTATTTGAGGATGCCCTTGTGCGTCAGATACGGTTTGCCCTGGAGGCAGTGGATGGAAGTTTTTATGTCCACAAGGCGCAGGGAAGAGTATACGTGGACTGTGAGGGCGAGTATGATTATGAGGAAACCATTGAGAGCCTGAAGAGGGTATTCGGGATTGTGGGAATATGCCCGGTTGTCCGGGTTAAGGACAATGGGTTTGATCAGCTTGCCCAGGATGTCCTGTCATATATGAGGGAAGTGTATCCCCAGGGGAACCAGACTTTTAAGGTGGAAGCGAGAAGAAGCAGGAAGCAGTATCCCCTCACATCTATGGAAATTAACTGTGAGCTTGGCGGGATCATACTGGATGCATTCCCCGATATGAAAGTAGATGTCCACAACCCGGATATCCGCCTGAATGTGGAAGTGCGGGAAGAGATTTATCTGTATTCAGAAATTATTCCAGGGCCGGGCGGGATGCCTGTTGGGACTAACGGAAGCGCCATGCTGCTTCTGTCAGGAGGGATAGACAGTCCAGTGGCAGGCTATATGGTGTCAAAGCGCGGAGTGGGGATTTATGCGACCTATTTTCATGCACCGCCCTATACAAGCCAGCGGGCAAAAGAGAAAGTGGTTGAACTGGCCAGGCTTGTGTCAAAATATGCAGGGCCCATCCAGCTTCATGTGGTGAATTTTACGGACATCCAGCTTTATATTTACGAAAAGTGCCCCCATGAAGAACTGACAATCATCATGCGCCGTTATATGATGAAAATAGCTGAACATTTTGCGGAGGAAAATGGATGTCTTGGCCTGATTACCGGTGAGAGCATTGGCCAGGTGGCCAGCCAGACTATGCAGAGCCTGGCGGCGACTAATGCAGTGTGCACGCTGCCAGTGTACCGGCCTTTGATCGGATTGGACAAACGGGAGATTGTGGCCATTGCAGAAAAGATTGATACGTACGAGACATCGATCCAGCCATTTGAGGACTGCTGTACTATATTTGTGGCTAAGCATCCGGTTACGAAGCCCAATCTGGAACGGATAGAGAAGTCAGAGAAAAATTTAGAAGAGAAGATTGATGAACTTATGAGATCGGCCATTGAGACGACAGAGATACTGAAAATAAAATAAGCTGCCTCCCCCTGTGAGACAGCTATTCCTGCTTAGATGTACGATTATTTGATGATATATGAATCTAATGCACTCAGAATTTCGTCTGTCACATTTCCTTCAGCGTGGATGTTCAATTCGATTGGCTTAGATAAATCCAGACTGAATATGCCCATGATTGATTTGGCATCTATCACATATCTTCCAGATACTAAATCAAAATCATTATCAAATTTTGTGATTTCATTTACAAATGATTTTACTTTGTCGATAGAATTTAAAGAAATCTGAACGGTTTTCATTGTGTAATCCCTCCTTAATAATATACGTTTGTCGGCCGTTGCCTATGTATATTCTACGAGATGAATGTTTAAAAGTCAAGGAACAAAGAAGGAAAATCAAGGGAATAGGAGAATAAATTTATGAAGAAGGTTGCACTGCATAACTTAGGCTGTAAAGTAAATGCGTATGAGCTGGAAGCCATGCAGGAAATGCTGGAGAATGCAGGGTACGAGATCGTTCCGTTTATGGAAGGGGCGGATATCTATATCATTAACACCTGCACTGTGACAAATATAGCGGACCGTAAGTCCAGGCAGATGCTGCACAGAGCCAGGAAGCTGAATCCACAGGCAGTTGTGGTGGCGGCTGGGTGCTATGTACAGGCGCGCAAGGAGGAGCAGGAGACAGACCCTTGTATAGATATTATCATAGGCAACAATAAAAAACAGGAGCTTTTGTCTGTCCTTGAGGATTACCAGGCTAAAAAGCAGGCTGCAATAGGGGCAGAAGGCAGCGCTGTCCCAAAGGGGTGCAGGCGTGAACTTCTGGATATTGGATGTGAGAAAGAGTATGAGGGACTGAAACTATCCAGGACAGGAAGCCATACGAGAGTTTATATTAAGGTGCAGGATGGATGCAACCAATTCTGCTCGTACTGCATTATACCATTTGCACGGGGCAGGGTCAGGAGCCGGGGCAAGGCGGATGTGGTAGACGAGGTGAGGGCATTGGCCCAAAATGGTTATCAGGAAGTTGTGTTGACAGGCATCCATCTGAGCTCATATGGGATTGACTTTGAACAGAAAGAAGATCTCCTCTCCCTGATCCAGGCCGTCCATCAGGTGGAAGGCATCAAAAGAATCAGGCTGGGTTCCCTGGAACCCAGAATCATGACAGAAGAGTTTGTCAGGACAGCCGCCACCCTGGATAAACTTTGCCCTCATTTTCATCTGTCTCTCCAGAGCGGGTGTGATGCGACGCTTCATAGGATGAACCGCAGATATACCAGCGATGATTATTATGAGAAATGCCAGCTCCTGAGAAAATATTTTGCCAACCCTGCATTGACAACGGATGTAATCGTAGGGTTCCCCGGGGAGACTGAGGAGGAGTTCCAGAAATCAAGGGCATTTATAGAGAAGGTGGGATTCTATGAGACTCATGTGTTTAAGTATTCCAAACGTCAGGGGACAAAGGCCGCCCAGATGGAACGGCAGGTGCCGGAGTCGGTGAAGGCTGCCAGAAGCGAGGTTCTCCTTGAACTGAATAAGAGGCAGAGAAGCCGGTATGAAGCAGGTTTTATTGGGAAAGAGGTGGAGGTACTCATTGAGGAGGAGGCAACGCTTTGCGGAAAGAAGGTGCAGGTGGGACATACAAAGGAATATATGAAAATTGCACTAGAAGGAACTGAAAATCTCCAAAATAGTATCGTAAAAGTTCAAATTGAAAGTGATTTACAAATTATTCATTGAATTTTGGCAAGGTTTATATTAAAATTGTAAATAGGATATTTGGCTTTTCTGCCAGATTTTTTATTGTAGATGGGGACAACACTTTTTAACATGAGACACAAACGGAGGATAAGAAATGAGCGATTTAAGCAACACTCAGTTCTTTCAGGTAGAGCCGGGGCCACAGATTTCTGCGAAGGATATTCTGGAAATTGTGTTTAAGGCATTGAAAGAAAAGGGGTATAATCCGGTGAATCAGATTGTCGGCTATATTATGTCCGGCGACCCGACTTATATTACAAGTTATAACGGGGCCAGGAGCCTTGTGATGAAGGTTGAGAGGGATGAACTGGTGGAGGAACTTTTGAAGGCGTATATCCAGCATAATTCGTGGGAATAATAAATATGCGGATTATGGGACTGGATTATGGGACAAAGACTGTGGGGGTTGCCGTCAGCGACGCGCTGGGGCTTACGGCCCAGGCAGTGGAGACGATCCAGAGAAAAGAGGAGAACAAGCTCCGCCGGACTCTGGCCCGTATTGAGGAATTGATTTCACAGTATGAGGTGGGAAAGATTGTGCTTGGATTTCCCAAGCATATGAATAACGACATTGGGGAACGTGCAGAGAGAACTCTCGAGTTTAAAGAAAAGCTGATACAAAGGACAGGGCTGGAAGTAATTATGTGGGATGAACGCCTGACCACTGTTGAGGCAGAGCGGACCTTAATTGAAAGCAACGTAAGGCGGGAAAACAGGAAGCAGTATATTGACAAAATTGCTGCAGTATTTATACTGCAGGGATATTTGGATTCAGTGTACAATAGTAAGAAAAGGGATGAGAAGCAGGGAGATTTGTTACTGGGATAATTACGGATGCCATATTCCGGCTGGTATAGGGAAGATGGCTGGCTGCAGTAAGGGGATAGTTTAAATGGAGAAGATTGAGTTTACTTTTGAAGATACCGGTGAGACAGTAGATTTTTTTGTGCTGGAGCAGACAAAGATTAATGGCGCTGTATACATACTGGTGACAGACTCAGAAGAAGATGACGCAGAATGCCTTATTTTGAAGGACATATGCCCGGATGACGATACAGAGAGCATATATGAAGCCGTAGAGGATGATACAGAGCTTCTGGCAGTATCTAAAGTATTTGAAGAGCTGCTGGAGGATATTGATATTGAAATGTAAGTCCCATACCCCGCTGTAATGCAAAGGGGCGTTAAATTTGCAGTTAAGTAGGTGCAGGCATCTGGTTTTTGCAGCAGCAAATCTAAATGCAGGCATGTCTGCTTGGCTCATTGTTTCGCAGGAAAAACAAGAATGTTTAAAATAAATTGTTCGCTGTAAATGAATTGGAGTATGGCAATGAGACAGGAAAAAGTGCAGGAACTGCTGAAGGTTAAGTTAAGAGAAAAGGGATTAAAAGTAACACAGCAGAGGCTGCTTGTGCTGCAGACGTTGGCAGGGCACAGCGGCAGACATATGACAGCAGAAGATATATATGAGCTGATCAGGGCGGATTACCCTGAAATTGGTTTGGCCACTGTCTACCGCACTTTGCCGCTTCTCCTTGAAATGCAGTTGGTGGACCGCATTAACTTGGATGATGGATGTGTCAGATATGAGATCGGACATTTATTTGAAGGTGATACAAAGCACAACCATCATCATTTGATATGCAGGACATGCGGAAGTGTCTTTCCTTTTGAGGATGACCTTCTGGATGAGCTGGAGAAGCATATTGAGGAGGATGCAGGTTTTCATGTGCTGGACCATGAGCTGAAATTTTACGGACAATGCAAGGAATGTCTGCGTAAAGGCGAATAATCTGTCCCAGTATGTTGCGATCATGTAAGCATAAGCTTGCTGTTTTTTTCATGCCCGAAAAACAGGTACATAAAACATGGAGGTGTAAAATTATTGAAAAAAGAGAATAGTGGAAAATTAAAAATTATCCCTCTTGGAGGTTTAGAGCAGATTGGCATGAATATTACGGCCTTTGAATTTGAGGACAGTATTATCGTAGTAGACTGCGGATTAGCCTTCCCGGAGGATGATATGCTTGGCATTGATTTAGTCATACCAGATGTCACATATTTAAAGGATAATATCCAAAAAGTTAAGGGATTTGTGATTACACATGGCCACGAAGACCATATAGGGGCGCTGCCCTATGTGCTCAAGGAGCTTAACCTTCCCATATATACGACTAAACTGACTATGGGGATTATTGAGAACAAGCTCAAGGAGCATAACCTTTTGCGCAGCACAAAGAGGAAAGTAGTGCGCCATGGGCAATCGATTAACCTTGGTAAATTCAGAATTGAATTTATTAAGACAAACCACAGTATTCAGGACGCATCGGCACTGGCAATTTATTCCCCGGCAGGGATTGTGGTGCACACAGGAGACTTTAAGGTAGACTATACGCCGGTATTTGGAGATGCTATTGACCTGCAGCGGTTTGCAGAGATTGGAAAAAAAGGTGTGCTTGCCCTGATGTCGGACAGCACGAATGCAGAGCGCAGAGGTTTTACGCAGTCAGAGAGAACAGTGGGGATTACCTTTGACCATATATTTGCAGAGCATCAGAATACCAGGATTATCATTGCCACATTTGCGTCTAATGTGGACCGTGTACAGCAGGTGATTAACTCTGCATATAAATACGGGCGTAAAGTGGTTGTGGAAGGCCGGAGTATGGTGAACATCATATCTACGGCGTCAGAGCTGGGATATCTGGATGTGCCCGAGAATACATTAATCGAGATCGACCAGATGAAAAATTATCCCCCTGAGAAGATGGTTTTAATTACAACCGGAAGCCAGGGAGAGTCTATGGCGGCGCTGTCCAGGATGGCGGCAGATGTACACCGCAAGGTGACTATACAGCCTAACGATACAATTATTTTTAGCTCTAATCCGATTCCGGGGAATGAAAAATCGGTATCCCGTGTTATCAATGAATTGTCTGCCAAGGGGGCCAATGTTATTTTCCAGGATGCCCACGTATCAGGCCATGCCTGCCAGGAAGAACTGAAGCTGATTTACTCCCTGGTAAAACCGAAATATGCTATCCCAGTCCACGGTGAATACCGCCATCTGAAGGCCAATGCAGGCATCGCCCAGTCATTGGGGATACCCAAGGAGAATATCTTTATTATTCAGTCAGGGGATGTAATTGAAATCAGTGAACAGGAGGCCAAGATCGTAGACAAAGTCCACACAGGGGCAATTCTTGTTGATGGGTTGGGAGTCGGAGATGTGGGCAATATTGTCCTCAGGGACAGGCAGCATCTGGCAGAGGATGGAATACTGATTGTAGTACTGACATTGGAAAAAGGGACGAACCGCCTGCTGGCGGGGCCTGATATCGTATCCAGGGGATTTGTCTATGTGCGGGAATCTGAAGGTTTGATGGAAGAGGCACGGAAAGTGGTGTCTGACGCATTGGAGAAATGTCTCTCTAACAGATATGCAGACTGGAATAAAATTAAGCTGGTGATCCGGGATACAATGAACGACTATATCTGGAAGAAAACAAAGAGACGGCCCATGGTTATTCCGATTATCATGGATGTGGATGTATAAGTATGATAGTAGATGAGCGTATTATTACATTCATCAATTCAATGGAGACAGAGAACAGCCGAATATTGGAGGCAATAGAGAGAGAGGCTCTTGAGGCCTTTGTGCCGATCATACGAAAAGAAATGCAGAGCTTTCTTAAAGTGCTTTTGACAATACAAAAACCTATGCGCATACTCGAAGTGGGGACTGCCGTAGGTTTCTCTGCGTTATTGATGAGTGAATATGCACCGGAAGGGTGCACCATAACAACGATTGAGAATTATAATAAAAGGATTCCCATTGCCCGTAATAATTTCAGCCGGGCTGGGAAGGAAGGGCAGATTACGCTGATAGAGGGAGATGCCCTGGAAGTGCTGAAAGGCCTTCAGGGAAGTTATGATTTCATTTTTATGGATGCGGCTAAGGGACAATACATCCATTACCTGCCAGAGGCCATGAGGGTTTTAACCCCCGGAGGAACCTTGGTGTCTGACAATGTACTCCAGGACGGAGATATTATAGAATCCCGCTTTGCGGTGGAGCGCAGGAATAGAACAATCCACAGCCGCATGAGAGAATATCTTTATCAGCTGAAGCACACAGAAGGCCTGGTGACAGCCATCCTGCCGCTGGGGGATGGGGTTGCTGTGAGTACAAGAAGAAAAGGGGATCCGGCAGATGCCGGGCGCCTGGATCTTAATACAGATGTGGATAAAATAGAGGAGAATAAAAATGAAGAGACATCCTGAGCTGTTAATTCCGGCCAGCAGCCTGGAGGTATTAAAAACAGCAGTGATATTTGGCGCCGATGCGGTGTATATAGGGGGCGAGGCATTTGGACTGAGGGCAAAGGCAAAAAATTTTTCCAGGGAGGATATGGAAGAAGGGATTGCATTTGCCCATGCACATGGGGTTAAAGTATATGTTACGGCTAATATTATAGCCCATAACAGTGACCTGGAAGGGGTAAAGTCCTATTTCCAGGAACTAAGGGTGATTAAGCCGGACGGATTGATCATAGCAGATCCTGGTGTGTTTGATATAGCAAAGGAAGTATGCCCGGAGATTGAAAGGCATATCAGCACCCAGGCAAATAATACGAATTACGGAGCCTATAATTTCTGGTACAGGCAGGGGGCCAGCCGGGTCGTTACTGCCAGGGAGCTTTCTATGGAGGAGATCCGAAAGATAAGGGCCCATATTCCTGAGGATCTGGAAATTGAGACATTTGTCCATGGGGCCATGTGCATTTCCTACTCAGGCAGATGCCTGCTCAGCAATTATTTTACAGGGCGGGATGCAAACCAAGGCGCTTGTACGCACCCCTGCAGGTGGAAATATGCGGTGGTGGAGGAGACTAGGCCGGGGGAATATATGCCTGTATATGAGAATGAAAGAGGGACATATATTTTTAACTCCAAAGATCTTTGTATGATTGGGCATATTCCTGAACTTTTAGAGGCAGGGATCGACAGCCTGAAAATAGAAGGACGTATGAAAACGGCCCTATATGTGGCCACGGTGGCCAGGACCTACCGAAAAGCGATTGATGATTATAGGAGGGATCCAAAGCTGTACAAAAGGAACATGCCCTGGTATCTGGACCAGATTTCCAACTGCACATACAGGCAGTTTACGACAGGGTTCTTCTTTGGGAAATCCGATGAGACAACGCAGATATATGATAGTAATACTTATGTGAAAGAGTATACGTACCTGGGTATTATAGAGGGAGAAAAGGACGGCCTATATAAGATCGAGCAGAAAAATAAATTTTCTGTGGGCGAATGTATTGAAATCATGAAGCCAAACGGAGACAATATAGCGACAGAAGTACTCAAGATTTTGAACGAGGAGGGTGTATCTCAGGAAAGTGCGCCCCATCCCAAGCAGGTCTTATATGTGGGATTCAGTGAGAAACCGGAGAAATATGATATACTGAGAAGACAAGAGATTGATAAAAATTTGGCAATTTGACCAAATAAAGATTTAGTAAGGAAGAGGAAACAGCGTAAAATAAAGGATTTTGCTGTTTCCTTTTTTTGTGCTTATTTAAGAAATAAAAGAAAATTTATGAAAAATACATAAAGATAATATAAAAACTTGATAAATATTGATTAAAAATTATAGAAATGTTATGATAGATACATCCAATTATTTTATTCAAAACATCAATAAAGGAGGATACAGCGTGGATAAATTAAACGAAATAGTTTTGACAATTCAGCATTATCTGGCAGATTATATTCTGATCATTGCTTTGCTGGGAGGTGGCGTGTGGTTTACGATCCGGTTGGGATTCATTCAGGTCCGGGGATTCGGAGAAGGTATGAGAAGAACCTTCGGGGGACTGTTCAGCAAGAAAGGTGAGGCTGGGGCTGACGGCATGTCCTCTTTTCAGGCGCTTGCAACGGCCATTGCAGCACAGGTAGGCACAGGCAATATAGCAGGTGCGGCTACGGCGATAGCCATTGGCGGACCTGGGGCCATCTTCTGGATGTGGGTTGCAGCTTTCCTTGGAATGGCAACGATCTACGCAGAGGCATTGATGGCACAAAAATATAAACAGGTCGGAAAAGATGGAGAAGTGACAGGCGGCCCGGTATATTATATCCGTGCGGCGTTCCAGGGGACATTCGGAAAAATCCTGGCGGGCATCTTTGCGGTACTGCTTATATTTGCCCTTGGATTTATGGGCAATGCAGTTCAGTCCAACTCCATAGCTGCATCCTTCTATACAGCTTTTGGTATCCCTCAGGTAGTTACGGGAATCGCGGTCGCAGTCATCGCCTTATTTGTATTTATGGGCGGCATGAAGAGAATTGCAAAGGTTACAGAGTTGATTGTACCGGTTATGGCCGCATTTTATATCATTGGCTCATTGATTGTTATCTTTTATAATTATAAAAATATCCCTTATGCATTCTATTCAATTGTTGTCGGTGCATTTAATCCATCTGCAATTACCGGCGGTGCGGTAGGCGCCACAGTGAAATTAGCGCTCACAAAGGGGGTTGCGAGGGGACTCTTTTCTAATGAAGCAGGTATGGGATCCACACCCCATGCCCATGCAGTTGCCAAGGTAAAGCATCCGGTTGAGCAGGGATTTGTGGCAATGACAGGCGTGTTTATCGACACATTTGTGGTTCTTAATCTGACTGCCCTGGTTATTATTACAACAAAATCTATCCCAACAGGACTTACAGGTGCAGAGCTGAGCCAATATGCCTTTTCAACTTTATACGGAAAAGGAGGAGACATTTTTATAGCTATTTGTATGTTCTTCTTTGCTTTTTCAACAATTATAGGCTGGTACTTCTTTGGGCAGGCAAATATTAAATATTTATTTGGCCCTAAGGCAGTAAAAATTTATTCTGTGCTGGTTGCAGTTTGTGTGGTCCTTGGATCACTTGCACAAGTTGACCTTGTATGGAATATGGCGGACTGCTTCAACTCCATGATGGTAATTCCGAATATTATCGGCCTGTTCTTCTTAAGCAAGACAATCAAGCAGGTACATACGGATTATTTTAAGAATGTTAAGAAAAAATAAGAAGTCCGTGGAGGCTGAAAAGATTTGAAGAATCCCTTCCAGATATCATGTCCTATGGGAGAAGCTGTGGTATCTGGAGGGACTTATACCCTTAGTTTACAAGAGGACATTATGTTACGGCATGTTGAATTAAAATTCGGTTCCTGCCGGCGGCATAAGAAATATGTTTTCTCGTAAGCTGAGGGTATATTTTTAGGTTTATAGGGAGATCAGAAGAACTCTCTAAGTTTTTCTACGGCGCTTTTCTCAATCCGTGACACATAGGAGCGAGAGATTCCGAGTTGTCTGGCAATCTCCCGCTGCGTATATTCTTCCCCATTATATAGGCCATATCTCATTTTAAGTACCAACTTTTCACGTTGGGAAAGTTCTGTCTCTACTTTTTCATAAAGTTTTTGGATATTTTCTTTGAGATGAATTTTTTCGGGGACATCTGCCTCATCAGTCTCTATGATATCATAGAGTTTGATTTCATTCCCTTCTCTGTCCGTACCTATAGGTTCATATAGGGAAATTTCTTTGTTTGTTTTCTTCTTGGCCCGAAGGTACATTAAAATTTCGTTCTCCACACATTTGGAAGCATAGGCTGCAAGACGGTTGCCTTTGTCCGGGTTAAAGGTCACAACTGCTTTTATTAGGCCGATAGTTCCAATAGAGATCAAATCTTCAGGATCTTCATCCAGATATTGATATTTTTTAATAACATGTGCAACGAGCCGCAGATTTCGTTCGATCAGAACATGTTTTGCCTCAAGGTCGCCCTCTGTATATTTTTGCATGTAGTATTTTTCTTCTGCTGGGGTGAGGGGATTTGGAAATGATTTCAAGAACAGCACCTCTTAGCACATTTGATATAGTCTATGTGAGGATTGTTAAAATTGTGCTTTTCCACATGAAAGAAGGACAAAGGAGCAGGGCAGAATTATAGGATGGTACTTTATTATTTTTTCATAATTTTTATAACCGTTTTATGTGAAAGCTAATTGACATACCTGAAACGGTAGGATATGATGTATCTGTCAGACAAAGAATTCTTCTTTGCTAAATCAATTTTCGGCCATTTCGGCCAGTATTCACATGACATATGCAGTAGACATTTTAATAGGGAAGGAGTGTGTGAATGAGTTTCAGCGCAGTAATATCTGCATCCCTTCAGGGGTTGGAGGTGGACTTTGTCCATGTGGAAGCGGATGTCAGCAACGGACTCCCGGCCTTTCAGATGGTGGGGTATTTATCATCCGAGGTAAAGGAGGCTGCAGAAAGGGTACGCACAGCCATACGTAATTCGGGTTTAGAATATCCTGCCAAGAGAACTGTTATTAATCTTTCCCCTGCTACGGTGAAGAAGCGGGGAGCGGCTTTTGACTTGCCCATTGCAGCGGCAATTCTCATATCTCTGGGGCTTATAAGCGCGCAGAGTGTGGAGGGTATGCTGATAATCGGGGAGTTAGGACTTGACGGCTGTGTGCAGAAGGTGCCTGGGATCCTGCCTGTTGTGATGGCGGCAAGAGACGCGGGATTCCAAAAGTGCCTTGTTCCAGAAGCGAATGCTGCAGAGGGGGCGTTGGTGGACGGCATTGGGGTGATCGGGGTCAGAAATCTTGGCCAGGTATATGCATTTTTGACAGGCGCCTTACACCTGGAAGGGAAGAGGAGGCAGGGTTGTGCAGGGAAGGCCCCAGCCTGCACCCAGCTGGATTTTAATGATATCCAGGGCCAGGAAGCGGTGAAAAGGGCGGCGGAGGTAGCGGTTGCCGGGGGCCATAATTTATTGCTGATTGGCCCCCCTGGAAGCGGGAAATCTATGACTGCCAAGAGGATTCCTGGGATTCTGCCCCCCATGGAAGCAGAGGAAAGTATGGAAATAACGAAGATATACAGTATTATGGGAATGCTGGATGGGGACAGTCCCCTGATTGGAAGGAGGCCCTTTAGAAGTGTCCATCACACGGCGACTAAGGCCGCATTGGTAGGGGGAGGCTTAATCCCATCGCCGGGAGAGATCAGCCTGGCCCATGGCGGCGTGTTGTTTTTAGACGAACTCCCTGAGTTCCGCAGGGAGGTGCTGGAGGTGTTGAGGCAGCCTTTAGAAGAGCATAAAATACGGATTACCCGGACTCATGGGATATATGCCTATCCCGCCAATTTCATGCTTGTAGGCGCCATGAACCCCTGTCCCTGCGGCTGTTATCCCGATATGAACAAATGTATCTGCACGCCCTTGCAGATTCAAAGCTATCTTGGGAGAATAAGCCAGCCATTCTTGGACAGAATCGATATCTGTGTGGAGGCGCCCCAAGTAAAGTATGAAGTGCTGTTAAGCAAAAGGACAGGAGAAAGTTCAGCAGCAATCAGGGACAGAGTATGTATGGCAAGGGAAATTCAGAACAGAAGATATAGGGGGACGGAGATTCTTACAAATTCTATGCTGGGTGGAAAAGAATTGGAAATGTACTGTGAACTTGGTCCGTCAGAGAATAGGCTGTTAAAGCAGGCATTTACGGCGCTGGGACTGACAGCAAGGACCTACTATAAGATACTGAAGACAGCGAGGACAATTGCGGACCTGGAAGGCGCTGGCAGGATCCAGGAGGAGCATATCCAGGAGGCTATTGGTTATCGTACTATGGATAAAAAATATTGGGGGAGATAGAGGATGCGATATGAGTACTGGTTCGCCTGTGTTAAACAATTATCTGACCGGAAAAAATATGTATTGAGAAAAGAATTTGGATCGGGTAAATGTATATATTATATAGAAGAAACAAGATTAAGGAAATCAAAGATCCTCAGTGAAAAAGAGATCGGTGCAATCATACATGCAAGGAACATTGGCAGTTTAGACAGGGATTTTGAAGAGCTGAATAAAAAGGAAATTAAGTTTATCCCCTGGTTCTTACAGGAATTCCCAGGCCGGCTTGCAGACATAGATGATCCGCCTTATGCACTTTATGTGAAAGGGAGGCTCCCCGCCGGGGAGAGAAAGACCATTGCTATAGTGGGCGCTAGGAACTGTACGCCTTATGGGGAGAAATACGCGGTACATTTTGGGGAGGAGCTGGCCCGTCACGGGGTTGGAATTATTAGCGGCCTGGCGAGGGGGATCGACGGTGCAGGGCAGAGAGGGGCACTGATGGCCAAAGGGGACACATTTGCAGTATTAGGATGCGGCACAGATGTCTGCTACCCAAGGGAACATATTGGATTGTATGTTGATATTTTAGAACAAGGGGGTGGAATTTTGTCGGAATTCCCTCCGGGGACAGCTCCATTGGCTCAAAATTTCCCCAGAAGAAACCGGATCATCAGCGGCTTGGCAGATGTGGTCTTAATTATGGAAGCGAGAAAGAAAAGTGGTTCTTTGATTACAGCGGACATGGCGCTGGAACAGGGGCGCGATGTATATGCCCTTCCTGGGCCCATAAACAGCAGCTTAAGTGAAGGGTGCAACCAGCTCATCCGGCAGGGGGCAGGTATCCTCTTATCTCCTGAAATGCTGCTGGAGGAGCTTGGGGTTTCCTGGATTTCTATGGACACAAAAAAGGATAAAAATAAAAAAGTGCTTGAAAGTCCCGAAAATATGGTGTATAGTCGACTTGATTTGTATCCGAAGAACATTAGCCAGCTTTTAGAGGAGACTGCCCTCCCGGCAGAAAAGGTGACAGCACTCCTGGTTTCTTTGGAAATACAGGGGTATATTAAAGAAATTTCTAAGAATTATTATATAAAGATTAAATAGCAAGAAGAGAGAGGCATACAAGCCAATTGGAGGAATGAAGTTTTATGGCGCATTATTTGGTTATCGTGGAGTCACCTGCCAAGGTGAAAACAATCAAAAAGTTTCTGGGGAGTAGTTATTCAGTCGCGGCATCTAACGGACACGTAAGGGATCTGCCAAAGAGCCAGCTAGGCATAGATGTGGAGCATGATTATGAACCCAAATATATTACCATCAGAGGAAAAGGGGATATCCTGGCTAATCTGCGGAAGGAGGCAAAAAAAGCAGATAAAGTCTTTCTGGCAACTGACCCTGACCGGGAGGGGGAGGCAATATCCTGGCATCTGGCTACGGCCCTGAAATTAGATGAAAAGAAAATGCGCCGTATCACTTTTAATGAGATTACAAAAAATGCAGTGAAGGCATCTTTAAAGGCGCCTAGAAATATAGATATGAACCTGGTAGATGCCCAGCAAGCCCGCCGCGTCCTGGACAGGGCCGTGGGTTATAGGATCAGTCCCGTGCTCTGGGCAAAGGTTAAGAGGGGACTGAGTGCAGGGCGGGTCCAGTCTGTGGCCCTGCGTCTGATTGCCGACCGGGAGGAAGAGATTAATGCGTTTATACCTGAAGAATACTGGTCATTAGACGCCATTTTAAAGGTGAAAGGGGAGAGGCGGCCCCTGACTGCAAAGTTTTATGGGACGGACAAAAAGAAAGTTACGATCGGCTCAAAAGAAGAGTTGGAAAAGATTCTCCGGGAGATCGAAAACGAGGAATATAAGATTACAGATATCAGGAAGGGGGAGCGCATACGTAAGGCCCCTTTGCCCTTTACAACCAGCACCCTGCAGCAGGAAGCTGCCAAGGCCTTGAACTTCGGTACCCAGAAAACCATGCGGATTGCACAGCAGCTCTATGAAGGGATTGATATTAAAGGGAATGGGACAGTTGGTGTCATCACGTATCTGCGTACAGACTCCACCCGTATTTCAGAGGAGGCAGATGCCAATGCAAGGCAGTATATTGCAGAAAACTATGGAGATAATTACGTGGCGGCAGGTGTAAAGGCCAAAAAGGCAGAGCAGAAGATTCAGGATGCCCATGAGGCTATCCGCCCGACTGACTTGGCCAGGACCCCCGCGTCATTGAAAGACTCCCTTTCCAGGGATCAGCTCCGTCTGTATCAGCTTATTTGGAAACGTTTTGCGGCAAGCAGGATGCAGCCGGCAAAGTATGAAACTATTTCTGTCAAGATAGGCGCCGGCGAGTACCGTTTTACGGTGTCTACCTCAAAAGTTGTGTTTGACGGGTTCCGCTGTGTATACACAGAAGCTGAGGAAGAAAAAGAAGAGAGCAACGTACTGGTGAATGGACTTTCCATGGATTCCAGGCTGGAAAAAGAGGCTTTTGATACGAAACAGCATTTTACCCAGCCACCGGCCCACTATACTGAGGCAACCTTGGTAAAAACTCTGGAAGAGCTGGGAATCGGGAGGCCGAGTACCTATGCGCCCACGATCTCGATCATTCTGGGCAGGCGTTATGTGACCAAGGAAGCTAAAAACCTCTACATGACAGAAATTGGAGAGGTTGTAAATAATATTATGAAACAGTCATTTCCCAGCATTGTAGATGAGAATTTTACGGCAAATATGGAAGGGCTCTTGGATATGGTTGAGGAGGGGAAGGTTCCCTGGAAAGAGGTGATCAGGAATTTTTATCCAGATCTGGACGAGGCGGTCAAGATCGCTGAGAAGGAGTTGGAAAGTGTAAAGATTGAAGATGAAGTGACAGATGTTATCTGTGAGGAGTGCGGCCGCAATATGGTTATCAAGTATGGGCCTCATGGCAGGTTTCTTGCATGCCCTGGTTTTCCTGAATGTAAAAATACAAAGCCGTATCTCGAAAAAATAGGGGTACCTTGCCCGCTATGTGGCAAAGAGGTTGTTATCAGGAAAACAAAGAAGGGACGTAAATATTACGGTTGTGAGGATAATCCTGATTGTGAGTTTATGTCCTGGCAAAAGCCGTCAAAGGAGAAATGTCCAGAGTGCGGCAACTATATGGTAGAAAAGGGGAATAAACTGGTTTGTGCAGATGAAAAGTGTGGATATGTCCGAAATCTGAAAAAAAACTGAGGAAATGACGTTGAAATTTCGGGATTTGTATGATAGCATAAATATATCGGGTCGTTTAGAGAGAGTTGTATAGACAATTAGATGCGGAGGAAATCTATGAGCGTACAGTTATTGGATAAGACAAGAAAGATCAACAAATTACTCCACAACAATAATTCCAGCAAGGTGGTTTTTAATGATATTTGTGCTGTCCTTACGGAAATACTGGATTCGAATGTTCTGGTAGTGAGTAAGAAGGGAAAGATTCTGGGGGTAAGTAAATGCAGCCAGGTAGATGGCATAGGGGAATTAATTGCTGAATCTGTAGGATCTCATATCGACAATATGTTGAATGAGCGGCTGCTGAGCATACTTTCTACGAAGGAGAATGTAAATTTAGAAACCCTTGGCTTTTCGCAGGATGCGGTGAAGGGATATCAGGCCATTATTACACCTATTGATATAGCAGGGGAGCGGCTTGGGACACTTTTCATTTATAAACAGGATTCAGTATATGAGATTGATGATATTATACTGAGTGAGTACGGCACTGCAGTGGTGGGACTTGAGATGCTGCGGTCTGTGAATGAGGAGAGCGCTGAGGAGACGAGGAAAGAACAGATTGTGCAGTCTGCTATCAGCACCCTCTCTTTTTCAGAACTGGAAGCCATTGTCCATATCTTTGAGGAGCTGGATGGTACGGAAGGGATACTTGTGGCAAGTAAGATTGCAGATAGGGTGGGAATTACCAGGTCAGTAATCGTAAATGCACTTAGGAAGTTTGAAAGCGCTGGCGTCATAGAGTCCCGTTCTTCTGGGATGAAGGGAACTTATATTAAAGTGCTCAATGATTATGTGTTTACTGAGTTGGACAGGATTAAGAAGGAGCGGCTGTAGGCAGGTTCCATAATAAAATAAAGTCCGTTAAAGGGCATGGATTGGAGAAGGGACTGCCGCAGAATGGATTTTTCATACAAGATACAGTGGGGTTATCCGAATACATTTTACCTCATATCTGGTTGAATTTCACATTTTGCGGTGGTTCTTTTTATGGTAAATGGCGGAAGCCATAGGGGTATAACCGTGATGAACATAAGATAGGAGGCAGGAAATATGTACGAAGGGAACCGGGTAGATTTGCAGATGGAAAAAGTGATTTCCACAGACGGGATATTTGATGATGCCACACATCATTGCCAGGTGTTCAGGTATGACCTGGAAGAGGATTATATATACCTACAGCTTAAAGAGGAGGATATGACGGCCATTTCACTGGATGCAAAATACCAGTGCTATATTTCTTCCAAAAAAGAGCTGCTCTACTGCAATGGAGTTATAAAGGAGCGCTACCAGTCTGAGAATGGCAATATGCTTGTGATGAAAATTGAAAATGGATTTTACAGCGTGCCAGGTGTAAAAAAACCTGTGAAGAGGAAATAATGCATCATATAGGTGCCAAAGTGTTTATAAACTAAATATAAAATTGAAAAAACTCTGTTGACAAAATGGAAGCAGAGTGCTATTTTATATTCATGAGGTTAGCACTCAGAAGAAATGAGTGCTAATAACAAGTAAAGATTAAGGAGGAATTACTATGAAATTAGTACCATTAGGTGACAAGATTGTCTTAAAACAATTAGAAGCAGAAGAAACTACAAAGTCAGGTATTATCCTGCCAGGGCAGGCGAAGGAAAAGCCACAGGAGGCAGAAGTAATTGCAGTGGGGCCTGGTGGAAATATAGATGGTAAAGAAGTAGTTATGCAGGTGAAAAACGGTGATAAAGTAATATACTCCAAATACGCAGGCACAGAGGTTGAGCTTGAGGGACAGGAATATATCATCGTTAAGCAGAGTGATATTTTGGCAGTTGTTGAGTAAAGAGGATCCGGATAAGGAGTATTCCGGCAGAGCTTGAAAAGAATAAGTATAAAAAGAGGAGTGATTAGACATGGCAAAGGAAATTAAATACGGGACAGAAGCCAGGGCAGCATTGGAGAAAGGTGTAAACCAGCTGGCTGATACAGTAAGAGTGACATTAGGGCCAAAAGGAAGGAACGTAGTACTGGATAAATCTTTTGGTTCACCGCTTATCACAAACGACGGCGTGACAATCGCGAAAGAGATTGAGCTGGAGGATGGATTTGAGAACATGGGGGCACAGTTAATAAAAGAAGTGGCTTCCAAGACAAATGATGTTGCCGGAGACGGCACGACAACAGCTACAGTGCTGGCACAGGCTATGGTGCATGAAGGGATGAAAAACCTGGAAGCAGGCGCGAATCCGATTGTACTGCGCAAGGGTATGAAGAAAGCAACAGATGCTGCCGTTGAGGCAATTGCAAAGATGAGCAGCAAAGTAAAGGATAAAGAGCAGATTGCCAGAGTCGCAGCTGTATCATCTGGAGATGAGTCTGTAGGGCAGATGGTGGCAGATGCCATGGAGAAAGTTTCCAACGACGGAGTTATTACCATCGAAGAGTCTAAGACAATGCTTACAGAGTTGGATCTGGTAGAAGGTATGCAGTTTGACCGCGGATATATTTCTGCTTATATGGCTACAGATATGGATAAGATGGAAGCAAACCTGGAAGAACCATATATCCTGATTACAGATAAGAAGATCTCCAATATCCAAGATATTCTTCCTCTCCTTGAGCAGGTAATGCAGGCAGGCGCAAGGCTCCTGATTGTTGCTGAGGATATTGAAGGAGAAGCCCTCACAACTTTGATTGTCAATAAGCTGCGCGGTGTATTTAATGTGGTGGCTGTAAAGGCTCCTGGATATGGTGACAGAAGGAAAGAGATGCTGCAGGATATTGCGATTCTGACAGGCGGCCAGGTGATTTCTGAAGAATTGGGGATGGATCTGAAGGAAGCAAACATGGAGCAGTTAGGACGTGCAAAATCTGTTAAAGTCCAGAAAGAAAATACAGTAATCGTAGATGGATATGGCGAGAAGAAGGCAATTGAGGACAGAGTTTCCCAGATTAAAAAGGCCATTGAAGAGACAACATCTGAATTTGATAAAGAAAAGTTACAGGAGAGGCTGGCTAAGCTGGCAGGCGGCGTAGCAGTTATCCGTGTAGGGGCTGCCACAGAGACAGAGATGAAGGAAGCCAAGCTGCGTATGGAAGATGCCCTGAATGCTACAAGAGCTGCTGTAGAGGAAGGCATCATTGCTGGAGGCGGTTCCGCATATATCCATGCTGCAAAAGAGGTTGTTGCCCTTGCTGATTCTCTGGAAGGGGATGAGAAAACAGGAGCGAAGATCCTTCTGAAAGCCCTGGAGGCACCTCTGTACCATATAGCAACAAATGCTGGCCTGGAAGGTGCGGTTATTATTAATAAAGTAAGAGAAGCTGAACCAGGAGTTGGGTTCGATGCTTATAAAGAAGAATATGTAGATATGGTAAAAGAAGGAATCCTGGATCCTGCAAAGGTGACAAGGAGCGCATTGCAGAATGCGACTAGTGTGGCTTCTACACTGCTGACTACAGAGTCTGTGGTTGCTACAATTAAGGAAGATACACCAGCTATGCCAGCAGGCGGCGCAGGTGGAATGGGAATGATGTAATTTAATACGAAAGAGGATACGGTAATCAGTATGGCTGCCGTATCCTCTTTTTTGCATAGCAGGAATGCCTGTGCCAAGAGATAATCATTTTGGAGAGTTGTTATATCTTCTGTTTCAGTAAGAGTTTATTACAAAATTGATATAAACGGACTACTTATAAGCATAACTTAATAATGGGGTTTAAAATAAATCAATACTGAATTCACAGTCCTGCAGCGTAATTACTTGACAATACAGCCGGAGTTTTGTACCATATCAATTAAAATATTTGAATTCACAGTTGGAGAAAGAGAGGAACCAAAACCATGGGAAAAGTTATCGGGGATGGCATCACCTTTGATGATGTACTTTTAGTGCCGGCATACTCTGAGGTAATTCCAAATCAGGTCGATTTGTCAACAAATCTTACAAAAAAAATTAAACTGAATATTCCAATGATGAGTGCAGGGATGGATACAGTTACGGAGCACCGTATGGCCATTGCCATGGCCCGTCAGGGGGGGATCGGTATTATTCATAAAAATATGCCAATCGGGCAGCAGGCTGAAGAAGTGGACAAAGTGAAGAGATCTGAAAATGGGGTAATCACAGATCCGTTTTATTTATCTCCAGAGCACACGCTGGAGGACGCGAATAATTTAATGGCTAAGTTCCGTATTTCAGGCGTGCCCATTACAGAGGGAAAGAAACTGGTAGGGATTATTACAAACCGTGATTTAAAGTTTGAGGAAGATTTTTCTAAGAAAATAAAGGAATCTATGACCTCAGAGGGACTCATCACAGCAAAAGAGGGGATCACGCTGGATGAGGCTAAAACAATCCTTGCCAAGGCCAGGAAAGAGAAGCTCCCCATTGTAGATGACGAAGGGAATCTAAAGGGACTGATTACAATTAAGGATATTGAAAAGCAGATAAAGTATCCTCTGTCTGCCAAGGATGGCCAGGGAAGGCTGCTCTGTGGCGCGGCTGTGGGAATCACGGCTAACTGCCTTGAAAGGGCGGCGGCTTTGGTGGAGGCAAAGGTGGACGTGATTGTTATGGATTCTGCCCATGGCCATTCTGCCAATGTGCTCCGTACTGTACGGATGGTCAAGGAAAAATACCCCGATCTCCAAGTGATTGCAGGAAATGTGGCCACGGGGGAGGCCACGAGAGCATTGATTGAGGCCGGCGTGGATGCAGTGAAAGTGGGGATAGGGCCTGGATCCATCTGTACTACCCGGGTGGTTGCCGGGATCGGCGTCCCACAGATTACGGCTATTATAAATTGTTATGAAGTGGCGAAAGAATATGGGATTCCAGTTATAGCAGACGGCGGGATTAAATATTCTGGCGATATGACAAAAGCCATTGCGGCCGGCGCCAATGTTTGTATGATGGGAAGTATTTTTGCTGGCTGTGATGAAAGTCCAGGAAGCTTTGAATTATATCAAGGAAGAAAATATAAAGTATACCGTGGTATGGGTTCCATTTCAGCAATGGAAAACGGAAGCAAAGACAGGTATTTTCAGGCAGATGCAAAGAAACTGGTGCCGGAAGGAGTGGAAGGCCGTGTGGCATATAAAGGAACAGTGGAAGACACTGTGTTCCAGCTTATGGGAGGAATACGGTCAGGCATGGGATACTGTGGGACTCCTACGATCGAGGATTTGAAACAAAAAGGACAGTTCGTAAAAATCTCGGCAGCATCTCTGAAGGAGAGCCACCCCCATGATATACATATTACAAAAGAGGCCCCCAATTATAGTGTAGATGAATAAAGGCTATATAACTTTGCTCCGCAGTGTGTATGCACACTGCGGAGCTTTTTATTCCCGCGCTCAACGGGCCAAGCGGACATGTTTACATGTCCATTTGGAGGCTGCCGCTAGGGTCTAATACCCCGATGCTTGCATTACTGCCAGTTTCATGCCCCGTATGCTTGCATCGGGGTCTTTGACTGCATAGGAAATTCAACAGAATTTCCTATGCAATAAAAGAGCGCTCCGTGCCGGATCCTACGGCGGCTAAGGGGGATTATATTGCTCATCCTAAAATTATAGCGTTGTACAGGGAGCCTAATTATCAGGCTGGTTTTCTGTTATATCAGATAAAGGTTTATTGTCAAAAACTGTGGATAAAATAATAGAGGAGCTGGTAGTGCCATACCTTTTTAGGTTATCTATCAGTTTTTCCAGTTCGGAAGAGTCATGCAGTGCAGCAAGAAGCATGGCATTATGTATACCAATGACTCTGTGGTGCGCCAGAATCAGGGGGGATGATTTGCAGAAGGCTGTAAAAGTGGCATAGCGTTCTGGAACAACATCAACCCCTATAAATACAATCAAATTTTTCGATAATTTCAGCGGATTGACTTGGGCATGATAACCAAGCAGGACACCTGCCTCCTCCAGGCGGCGTATCCGTTCTGTGACGGAAGGCGGGGATAAATTGACTTCCCTGCTAATTTGCTTAATAGTAGTCCTGGCATTTTGCTGGAGTATTTTTAAAATATGTAAATCTGTTCTGTCCATAAAATCTCCTTTTATTAAAAAATATAATGTTCTTCTTTTTCTTTATTTCCGTACTGATTTTCACGATTTTCCTTTTTTAAATTATATACCATAAAAATGTAAAATTGTATACTAAATTAAAAAAAGGAGGGCAAAAAATGGAAAAATTAAATCAGCCAATCACTGGAATCTGTTCATTTGCTAAATACCCAATCTGTACTGACCTGGAGCAGTTGGAGGCAGATATTGCCGTGCTGGGCGTACCTTATGACCTTGGGGTTGGATTTCTGTCAGGGGCACGGCTTGGCCCCAGGAGGATAAGGGAAGTTTCTACACATTATGCGAGAGGGGAGGCGGGGTTTTATGACCCAGAGAATGAAGAACAGCTTCTGGCAGCGCCGATCCGTATTGTGGACTGTGGGGATGCAGATATTCTCCACGGTGATATAGAATATTCTTTTAGCCATATAGAAGATTCGGTCAGGAAGATTCTGCAAAAGGGCGCCATACCTGCCATTATGGGAGGGGATCACTCCATCACGATTCCGGTGGGGAGAGCTTTGGCATGCCTGGACAGTGAGATCTGTATTGTGCACTTTGATGCACATCTGGA
This sequence comes from Luxibacter massiliensis, assembly GCF_900604355.1. Taxonomy (NCBI): domain Bacteria; kingdom Bacillati; phylum Bacillota; class Clostridia; order Lachnospirales; family Lachnospiraceae; genus Luxibacter; species Luxibacter massiliensis. Next base: position 657,860 of record NZ_UWOE01000001.1, read on the forward strand.
TTGGACAGATCACGTAGGGCCTCAGTACTATGGGAATGGAAGTCCTATGAGAAGGCTGTCAGAGATGGAGCACATTGGAAAGATGATACAAATCGGACTGAGAGGACTGGGATCTAGTAAGAGGTCGGACTTTGAGGACGCCCGGGCATACGGCAGTATTTTGGTACCGGCCAGTGAAGTACATAAGGAGGGGGCACAGAACGTATTAAAAAAGATTCCCAAAGCAGATAAATATTTTATTTCATTAGATATTGATGGATATGATATATCTATTGCCCCAGGAGTCGGCTCACCGTCCCCGGGAGGATTGTATTATGATGAGGTGGCGGAAATGCTCGCAGGTATATGCCAAATGGGAGAGATTGTAGGGTTCGATTTAGTAGAGGTTGCGCCCCAGTACGATCCCGCCGGCATCACCAGCAGAGTTGCGGCGATGACAATGTTAAACCTGATGGGGCAGATCATGAAAAATAAAAAGTAGTATATCTGGCCATAGTATCCAAAATCAAAAGATCGGACTTTAGATACAAATACTTGTGGAACGTCTAATGTCCGGCAAGGTTATACTGATTGAACTACTGACAGGGGCACCCTATAAAGCATGCCCCACGGGGGCATACATTATGGGTACCCTCCAAGGTATCGTTTCAAAAGGAATGGAGGAGGGAAATATATGGTAAAACGGCGAATGTTAAATAAACAAAAAGAAGAATCACAGATGAATCCATTTTTTGCCTTATTGGTTATTCTGGTGATTGCGACTCTTGTAGCAAATATTATTCCCAGCGGCGCATATGAGAGGATTACATCGGACGGGCGGACGATTGTGAACCCGGATAGTTTTGAATATGTAAAGAAGCATTATGTGGGAGTATCGGATTTTTTTCTCTCGTTTTATCAAGGGTTTAACAATGCTGCCAGCCTGATGGCCATGCTCTTTTTTGCAGGAGGGGCTTTCGGGGTGGTTAAAAGAATCGGACTGCTGGAAACTGCAATTAAGTCGTTGGCACATAAGTTAAAGCATACTAGTTTTCATCTTGTGGCATTTGTACTGATGGCTGCTATTGGCACTCAGGTAGCCTTCACAAGCATGTGGGAGCTTAGTGTCGTGATTATACCTATGGTCATTCCTCTGGTGCTGGCCTTGGGGTATGATATTATGGTTGGCGCCGGGATTGTAATGCTGGCGGCCTGCGCTGGATTTGGGGCGGCAATGACAAATCCTCTGTTTACGGCAATTGCCCATAAACTGGCTGAACTGCCTATTTATTCGGCCTTGGGATACAGGGCAGTTTGCTTTGTGGTAATCCTGCTGGTCTGTTATTTGTATCTAATGCGGTATGCATCGAGGATAAAAAAGGATCCCTCCAAAAGCCTCGTAAAGGGAATGAATAGCAAATATGAGGCAATACAGGAAGAAGAGGTTAAGTTTTCACCCCCATTGATCCGCGCTGGAGTGGCATTTCTGGCTGTATTTCTATTTTTATTATACGGTACTGTGCAAATGGGGTTTGACTTCCCCCAGATGGCTGCCTGCTTTGTGGCAATGACGTTCGCTACAGGACTGGCATATGGCAGTGGCATTAATGAAATCTGCGATATGATGGGGGAGGGGATGAAGGATTTGTTCTATGCGGCAATGGTTATGCTGTTTGCCCGGGCCATTTTGTATATTCTGGAAGAGGCAATGGTGATAGATACAATTATTTCTTTTCTCTCAAAATTGGTTGTTGGAAAATCCTCTTTGGTGACGGCAAATCTGCTGCTGGTCATGCAGACAATCATAAATTTCTTAATTCCTTCAGGAAGCGGGCAGGCGGCCATAACGATCCCTATTATCGTACCTCTTGCAGATATGGGAAATGTGACACGCCAGGTAGCCTGCCTTGCCAGCCAATTTGGAGATGGGTTCTCTAATTTTATATACCCCACCAATGGCTCCCTGATTGCGATTTTAATGGTAGCTGGCATTCCCTATAAAAAATGGTTCCGCTTTTTCGGGCCTCTATTTCTGATTATTATGGGTGTGTGTGCCGTATTTGTAAGTATAGGGGTAATGATACATTTAGGGCCCTTTTAGAAGTCTTGTTTGTCATGGGGCAGAGGGCATGATGAATCGGAAAAGAGTTGTGGCAGACTTGGTCAAATATGTAGATTGAACAGCAGGTACTATTTCTAATATGAATAGTGCCTGCTGTTTTAGAATCTGTCTGCTAATGGATGCACCTCTGTTAGTATATCAGGGGGGTGTGGAGGAATAATAAGTATGTTATAGGGATAAGCCGTAAAATTTATAAAATTATTATGAAAACCTTAACCTTCCGGCTGGCAAATATGATAAAATAAATATCAGATTGTGTGTGAAGGTGTACAGATGAAGAAATTGCGTAAATCAACAAAAAGAAAGATCCAGGTAGACAGGAAATCATTTATCTATGGCGGTATTGTTGTACTGGTTATTTTGACGGTAGTTCTGGGGATATACTCATGTGTGGCAGATAGATATAGAAATAAAGAGAATACAGGAATTAAAGTGGATGCATCCAAACCGGAAATTGATGTCCAGCTGCTGGATGTAAATGAATATTCCAGGCCTGGGATTGAGTCAGATCCTATAACCGGAATTGTTGTCCACTACACAGCAAATCCTGGAAGTACAGCGCAGAATAACAGAGATTATTTTGAAGGCCTGAAGGACAGCCATGAGACTTCTGTGAGCAGCCATTTTGTGGTGGGGTTAGACGGGGAGATTATTCAATGTGTGCCCACCTGGGAGATTGCGTATGCGTCCAATGAGAGAAACAATGATACAGTGTCCATTGAGACATGCCATCCAGACGAGAGCGGGAAGTTTACAGAGGATACATATAAATCTTTAGTACAATTGACTGCCTGGCTCTGCACCAAATTTGGCCTGGACGAGGAGGACGTTATCCGCCATTATGATGTCACAGGTAAAATATGCCCAAAGTATTTTGTGGAGGATGAACAGGCATGGAATCTTTTTAAGGGGGATGTAAAGGCGGCGCTCCAAAAAAGTAAGGAATAATATTGGACTGGTGCAGAAATAATTCTAAGGAACAGACAAAACCAGACCTGTAATATGAAAAGGCATAGGCTGTTGATATCAGGGATAAGAATTGTTATAATAAAACATACGGCCCTAAGGGCATTTCTTTAGGGAGGAAGCCATCAGCCTGAGGATATGGGCGGCGGTGTGCTTCTGGGAATGATTTTGAATACAAAAGGTGGAAAACAGATAATGAATGATTTAGAAATGTACCGGGAACAGCTTGCTTTGTGCGATGATAAGATTATTGATGCTTTGGTAGAACGTTACGCCGTTATAGAAAAAATAATGGCATATAAAGAAGAGTATGGAATGCCTATCCTCCAGCCAATGCAGGAAGAAAAGCAGGAGCGCAGGCTGGGAGGCAGGCTTCATGGGAATAAATATCAGGAAGAGATATATGATGTGTTCAAGCGCATTGTGCGCAACAGCAAGCGGATCCAGGCCAGGAAGCTCTTTTCAGGGAACATAGTACTGATTGGGTTTATGGGAGCTGGGAAGTCAAGTGTTTCTGAATATATGAGCACCATGCTCGCAATGAAAATGATAGATATGGATCAGGAGATAGCAGAGCGGGAAGGAATGAGCATCCCAGATATTTTTGCCACATATGGAGAGGAATATTTCAGAGGGCAGGAGACAAGGCTTCTGGAAGAGTTGGAGATGCATAAGAATGTAATTATTTCCTGCGGCGGGGGCGCTGCCCTCAGGGAAGAGAACATTGTCCATATGAAGAAAAATGGCTGTGTCGTACTTTTGACTGCCAGTCCGCAGACTGTATATGAGCGGGTAAAGGGCAGTGATGACAGGCCTCTGTTAAAGGATAACAACAGCCTGGAATCTATAGCCTGTATGATGGAGAAGAGGCGGGAGAGATACGAGGGGGCAGCAGATATTGTGATCCAGACAGATGATAAGAGTATACTGCAGGTCTGCGAGGAATTGATTTCAAGGCTGATGGAGCTGGGGGGAGAATAATGTTTGATAGGTTTTTCCCGGATGACTATAAGATGTCTGTCTATGTCATTCCGTTTGAAGAGTTATATAAGGAGGGGGTCAGGGGGGTTATTTTTGATATTGATAATACACTTGTTCCCCATGGCGCCCCTGCCGACCCACGGGCCATAAAGCTATTTGCCAGGCTTAAAAGCCTGGGGATTCAGTCTTGCCTGCTGTCAAATAATAAAGAACCCCGGGTTCAGATGTTTAACAGAGATATACAGACAAATTATATTTTTGACGCCCATAAGCCTTCCACAAAGAATTACAAAAAGGCAATGGAGATTATGGGGACAGACTGTGGGAATACACTTTTTGTGGGGGATCAGCTATTTACTGATGTATGGGGGGCAAAAAGGACTGGCATCAGAAATATACTTGTGAGGCCCATTCATCCCAAGGAGGAGATCCAGATTGTGCTGAAGCGTTATCTGGAGAAAATTGTACTGTATTTTTATAAAAAGAAAAAAAGAGGTTCTAAAAAAGGTTGAAAAATGCTGGGAATTATTATAGAATTATAAGCAGTGTAAAAACAGGGAAGTGCAGAAATGCACGTTTGAAGGAGGATTACAATGATTACAGCAGGTGATTTTAAGAATGGAATAACTGTTGAAATTGAGGGAAATATCTATCAAGTATTGGAATTTCAGCATGTAAAACCAGGTAAAGGTGCAGCGTTTGTCAGGACAAAGCTGAAGAATATTATAAATGGAGGGGTCATTGAAAAGACGTTCAGGCCCACTGAGAAATTCCCGAAAGCCCACATTGACAGAAAAGATATGCAGTATTTATATCAGGACGGCGATCTCTATAACTTTATGGATGTGGAGACTTATGACCAGATTGCCTTGAATGAAGATGTGGTAGGCGATGCGCTTAAATTTGTGAAAGAAAACGAGACAGTAAAAATTTGCTCCCACAAAGGGAATGTATTTTCTGTTGAACCGCCTTTGTTCGTGGAGCTGGCAATCACAGAGACAGAGCCAGGTTTCAAGGGTGATACTGCCCAGGGAGCCACAAAACCTGCTACAGTGGAGACTGGCGCTACTGTTATGGTTCCATTGTTTGTGGAGCAGGGAGATGTTCTGAAGATTGATACAAGGACAGGTGAATATCTGTCACGTGTTTAGGATTAAAGGGGAAGTCCCTGTTTTGGCCCTGGAACCAGGCGCCGGGCGGGGACTTGTTTTGTTTTTACTGGGCGGGGTTAGAGTGCAACGATTCTTTGCATGCAGGGGGATTGCATTTGATTGTATATTCAGATATAATCATGTCACATAATATGATTCAAATCAATATATCTATCTAGACGCAGGTCGTGTCAATATTCTCAATTTATTTGGTGAGTACACAATGAAAGAAAGGAAAACTAATGGAATATCAGGAGTTTTTGTGTACTTTAGAAAAAGAATTAAATAAAAGAGTTAAGGAGGGGATAAAGGTATGTACTTATACTGCCACAAAAAATAATGGCAGTAAAAAACAGGGGATTATGTTTGAGGAGCAGGGGATGATGGCCTCACAGGCCATTTACCTGGAGGATACCTATAAACGCCACCAGCAAGGGGAATCTCTGGATGGGCTGATGCTGGAACTCCTTCGTTTTCATGAAACTGCAAGGGGCGGTAAAATGTGGGACCCCAGCCAATTTGAGGAGTATGATTTCGTCAAGGAGAAGGTAATATTCCGGCTTGTCCACAGTGGAAAGAACAAAGAGGTATTGAAGGAGGTGCCTTGTGTGGAAATTCTGGATTTGTCTCTTATATTTTGTATTCTTGTAGATGCAGATGAGTGTGGGACTGCAGTTATGCAGATTACAAACAGTCATTTACAAATGTGGGGGATAGAGAAAGAGGAACTCATTAAAGATGCCGTTAGAAATATGCCCGTTCTTCTGCCTGCTGAGTTTTTCACCATGCGCCATGCAATTGAGGAGATGCTGGATAGTGCAAGTGGGAATGGGGGGGATATTCTTACAGAAGGGTTGGAGGGAAAGGGGGATATCATGTATGTGCTCACCAACCCTATACGCTGCTACGGTGCATCTTGCCTGGCATATCCATATTTGCTTGAGATGATAGGGGAGATTCTGGGAAAAGATTTTTATATACTGCCCAGCAGTGTCCATGAAGTGATTATAATGCCTGAGACTATAGATATAGGGCAGGCTGAGTTAGATGAAATGATAGCAGAGATTAATGAGACACAGGTAGAGCCGGAGGATGTGCTGAGCAGCCATGCGTATTATTACTGCAGGACTAAGGGCCAGTTTCAGATAGGCCGGGATATCCAATAAAGCAGGGTGGATTGGCCCGGACCACTGTTCCAGCCATCTGTGGACATTGGACGGGCCTAATTACCAGCTAAAAGGCTTAAAATCTCAGTCCGCCGGCGGGACCGCTGGCCTTTAATGCAGAGAAAATTAAGGGGCCTGCAAATCTCCTTTTGCAATAAAATTCCCTCTTTACATTTTTAGAAATTAGTGCTAAAATTATAAGGCATTCTGGTAAGGCTTTTGCCCTAATACAGGATTGCAGAGATTATACGTCTGTAGCTCAGTGGATAGAGCAATGCCCTCCGGAGGCATGTGCGGCGGTTCGACTCCGCCCAGACGTGTATTTTTTATGCCCTGGAGACAGGGATTCTACACAGCGATAATAAGAGATAAAGGAACTAGTGAGGTATGTCAGGGTATAGGACAGCGTTTAAAAAAGCTTTCCCTTATACAATTCCGGTATTGACAGGATATCTGTTCATTGGGATTGCATTCGGGGTAATGTATGCGGAGAAAGGGTATTCAGCTTGGTGGGCCGTGCTGATGAGCCTGCTGGTTTATGCAGGTTCAGGGCAGTATTTGGCGGTGAATTTTTTTGTGCCGGGAATTTCTTTTTTACAGGTTATTTTCATGACATTGATGGTGAACATCCGCCATGTATTCTATGGGCTTTCTCTTTTGGAAAGATTTAATAAGATAGGGAAAAAGAGATGGTATATGATTTTTGGCCTGACGGATGAGACATATTCTCTTCTCTGTACGGCAAAGGTGCCAAAAGAAGTGGAAGAAGAGAAGTTTTTGTTTGCCATATCTGCGCTGGACCAAAGCTACTGGGTAATTGGATCTGCCATAGGCGGAATACTTAAAAGCGTACTTCCCTTTAATGCGGAGGGGATTGAATTTGCAATGACTGCCCTGTTTGTAGTTATATTTATAGAACAGTGGATGGAAAGGAAGAACAGGCTGCCGGCTGTCATTGGCGCAGGTTCCGCTCTTTTATGCCTGCAGATATTCGGGAGCGGGAGTTTTGTGTTCCCCACGATGATACTGAGTATACTGATCTTATTTGCATCCAGGAAACGCCTGGAGAAGGAGGTGGGGACATGCCTCTAAATACAGCTGCTTCTCTGCTGGTCATACTGGCAGTGGCTTTGACCACATTTGCAACCAGGGCTCTGCCCTTCCTGATATTCCCAAAGGGCAGGCCGGTCCCCAAGACAGTAGAGTATCTGGGCAGGGTCCTGACCCCTGCAGTTATCGGCATGCTGGTCATATACTGCCTGAAGGACACCCCGATAGTTTCAGCGCCTCATGGGATTCCTGAGGCGGCGGCAGTGCTGGCGGTGGTCCTGCTTCATCTGTGGAAGCGGAACAATCTTTTGAGTATTGGGGGCGGCACAATTTTGTATATGTTTCTTGTGCAGGCCGTATTTTAGGTGAAACCTCCCGAAGGGAACTATGTCAGTTCAGGTTCAGCTTCCTGCCTGTGATATAGTGTGTGGCCAGGTAGAGGAGGATTGTGCTGAAAAAGAACACGATTCCACTGAGTTTGAAGGTTGAAAACAGATAGCCACCCACAGCACGGCTGCTGTTTGGGGCGTACATTTCCCCTCCAGGGAAAAGATTCAGGGCAAGCATCACAAATACAAGGATGATCTGTATAATTGCGGATAAAATAAAATACGTAATGATGGAACAGAGAACCTTGTGCCCTGGGAAAAGCTGGCCGATAGCAATACTTGCATATATCATGATGACGCTGCTTATGGTACTGAACAGTGAAAAAACCAGGAGATATACTGCAGCAGTGCTTAAGGGCATCCCAAGCATATCTGTGACCTCCGGGGCCACCATGGCATAAGCTTCTTTTACATTGGGGCCAGTCAGCAATATCAAGATACCGGCAGCGGCAATAGTGATATTCAGCATATACCAGGCCGAACCAGATATAATTTTGGCCCAGAGCTGCTGTACGTGGGTGGCCGGAAGGGTCCATGTGAGATAACCTTCATCCGTGAAAAGATTCTTATAGAACCTGACAGCCAGAAGCGCTGCTACCCCAAAAGAGACTGCGCTGAACAGGAGGGTAAATACGCTGATGAATATGGACAATGTAGATACCAGGACATTGGCAGGGGCCTGGAAGTCTATCTTGTCCAGATAGAGCAGGCGGCCAAGAAGGCAGGCTCCCAGGAACATAATGTGCAGTATGGCAAAAATGCGGCAGCCATATTTGAAATCATATTTGATGAGCTTTCCTAACATTTGAATACCTCCCTGAATAATGCATCTACAGATTTCCCACGCTCTGTCCGGATTTCATCTACAGAAGCGTTGAGGGTGAGCTGTCCGTTCTGTAGGAATAAAACCCGGTCTAAAATATTTTCAATATCAGTGATCAGATGAGTGGACAGCAAAATAGTAGCGTTTTCGCTGTAGTTAGTCAGGATAGTCTGGAGAATATAGTCGCGTGCCGCGGGATCCACTCCCCCGATAGGTTCATCCAGTATATAAAGTTCGGCATCCCGGCTCATGACAAGGATAAGTTGTACTTTCTCACGTGTGCCTTTGGAAAGAGTGTGCAGGCGCGCGCCGGGGTCTATGTCCAGGTCAAGGAGCATGGTCTTTGCCCTCTCCAGGCTGAAGTCATTATAAAAATCTGTAAAATATCCCAATATTTCATTGACCCGCATATGGTCATTCAGATAGCTGCGTTCCGGCAGATAGGATACCCGGCTCTTTGTCTCAACTCCCGGAGCCATGCTGTTTACCATGACATTGCCGGCAGTGGGGGTGATAAGTCCGTTGATGAGTTTGATCAAAGTGGTCTTTCCACTTCCATTGGGACCCAAAAGTCCCACAATCTGGCCTCTCTCCAGAGTTAGGCTGAGATTAGAGAGGGCAAAGAAGTTATTATATTTTTTCGTTAATCCCTGACATTCCAGAATCGGTTTCATTTACACTGTCCCCCTTTAATACTTCACGGATTAATTCTAAAGTCTCTTCCTCCTGAAAACCTAGCTGCTTCATCTTTTCAAAAAACTGCTGTATATGCTGGGAGGCCAGTTCCAGCCTCATCTTTTGCAGCATGGTTTTATCCTCAGTTATGAAACGGCCACTGGTTCTTTGTGAGTAGACAAGGCCACTGCGTTCCAGCTCAGACAGGGCCTTTTGCATTGTGTTTGGATTTACGGAAGCATTCAGCGCCAGATCACGGACCGAGGGCAGCTTGTCTCCAGGTTTATAAATCCCGGCGATGATATCATGCTGGATGCGTTCCATCAGCTGAAGGTAAATCGGACGGTCATTTTCTAAATCCCATGGCATCTCAGTCACCTCTTTTTCTATGTTATATTCCTGACTGTATTATCTATATAGTACAATAATACAATGGACATAGAGAGATGTCAAGACTTAGAGTACGTTCTTTTCATTGTCCCTGATAATTCTGTCGGGCATCCCGGGGTCAAAGCATCCGTTTCTCAGCATTTCAATTTCATATTTATAGGGAGCATAGGATTTCTTTTCCTTTGTGGGGGATGGTATATACGGCGTCTCAAGGATTTTGGGTATATCTGCAAAATCTTTGTGGTGCACGATATTATGGAGAGCGTCAAAGCCAATATGGCCAAAGCCGATATTGGCATGCCTGTCTTTGGCCGCACCAGGCACATTCTTACTGTCATTGATATGGAAAAGGGCAATCTGTTCCTTGCCCAACAGCCGGTCAAACTTGGCTATGACATCATCAAAATGATGAATGATATCATAACCGCTGTCACTTGTATGGCAGGTATCGAAGCAGACCCGGAGCTTATCATTGTGAGTCACCCCATCATAAATACAGGCAAGCTCCTCGAAGGAGCGTCCGATTTCAGAGCCTTTTCCGGCCATGGTTTCCAGTGCGACCAGACAGTCAGTGCCGCTTTGCAGAACTTCATTTAAACCCTGGATAATCTGCTGGGTGCCCCTCTTAGTGCCTTCTCCCACATGGGCGCCGGGGTGGAGCACGAGGATGTGGCTTTTGCAGGCTATGGTCCTTTGTATCTCCTTATCTAGGAACTCTACAGCCAGTTCAAAAGTTTCAGGCTTCACGGCATTTCCAAGATTAATAATATATGGGGCATGGACAATGATTTCATCAATGCCGTGCTCTTTCATGTATTCCCATGCAGGGCCAATATTTAGTTCGCTGATCTCTTTGCGCCGTGTGTTCTGAGGCGCGCCAGTGTAAAACATAAAAGTATTGGCTCCATAGGAGGCCGCTTCTTTTGCGGAACCCAACAGCATGTCCTTACCGCTCATTCCGACGTGTGATCCAATCTTCATACATAGTACCTGCCCTGAAATGTAAAAACTTACATCAGGGTATTTCCTTTCATTTATAGGTAAATAAGATAACAAAGTTCCCACCTGCCAGTAAGGGCAAATATTATGGGGAATGTTCAGCCTTTGTTCCCTTAATATCACTTGCTCTTACTGATTATACATGATAAAATAGCCAAATGAAAGAAAAAAAGAACGGAGAGTGGAATTAAAGTGAAGACATTGCTGGAACTGATTACAATAGAGGTAGAAAAAGCATTTAAGAATGCCGGATACGAGGAGGCGTTTGGAAAGGTGACATTGTCTAACCGCCCGGATTTATGTGAGTATCAGTGCAATGGTGCCATGGCGGCTGCCAAGACATATAAAAAAGCTCCCGCTGTGATTGCAGGGGAGGTGGCAGAGCAGCTGAAGGGATGTAACTGCTTTTCTATGACAGAGGCGGTAAACCCGGGGTTTATCAACCTGAAGGCTAGAGAAAGCTTTTTGGCGCAGTATCTTTGTGATATGGCCTTAGATAGCATGATGGGGGTGGAACGGGAAGAAAACCCCAGGACAGTCATAGTGGATTACGGCGGCCCGAATGTAGCAAAACCTCTTCATGTGGGGCATCTCCGCTCCGCTATTATTGGGGAAAGCGTGAAACGTATTGCACGGTTCAAAGGCAATCATGTGATTGGGGATATCCACCTGGGAGACTGGGGATACCAGATGGGGCTTATCATTACTGAACTTAAAAGCCGTCAGCCGGGACTCCCATATTTTGATGCGTCTTTTGAAGGGGAGTATCCGAAAGAAGCGCCGTTTACTATCGGAGAACTGGAGGAAATCTATCCTGCCGCCAGTGCCAGGGCGAAGGAGGATGAAAAATACCGTGAGGAAGCACTTAAGGCGACTTTTGAGCTGCAGAATGGCCGGCCTGGCTATCGTGCGGTCTGGAAACATATTATGGGCATCTCTGTGGAGGATTTAAAAAAGAATTATCAGAAACTTAAGGTGGAATTCGATCTCTGGAAAGGTGAGGCAGATGTACAGGAGTATATTCCCGGCATGGTGGATATGCTTAAGAAGGAGGGGTATGCTTACTACGATGATGGCGCACTTGTGGTGGATGTGCGCCAGGAAGGGGACAAGAAGGAAGTGCCTCCGTGCATGATACTGAAATCAGACGGGGCAGCCCTCTATGACACGACAGACCTGGCAACACTCGTAGAGCGTGAAAAGCTGTATTCACCGGATGAGATCATCTATCTGGCAGATAAGCGCCAGGAGCTGCACTTTGTACAAGTGTTCCGCTGTGCAAGGAAGACAGGGATTGTGCGCCCGGAAGTGGAATTGAAATTCTTAGGTTTTGGGACAATGAACGGGAAGGACGGCAAACCTTTTAAAACCCGGGATGGCGGTGTGATGCGGCTGGAGAAGCTGATCAGTGAGATTAACGGGGAGATGTATAAGAAGATTACAGAGAACCGTACTGTTTCCCAGGAAGAAGCTGAGGATACGTCTCAAATAGTAGGCTTGGCCGCAATTAAGTATGGGGATTTATCGAATCAGGCATCTAAAGATTATATATTTGATGTGGACAGATTTACTTCATTTGAAGGGAACACCGGCCCCTATATTTTATATACAATGGTGCGTATTAAATCAATCCTGAATAAATATCAGGAAAACGGCGGAGAGTTTGAGGGAGTGGCCGTTCAGCCGCCTTGCAGTGAATATGAAAAGACAGTAATGCTGGAGACGGCCAAATTTAATGATGTAATCAATACCGCATATATGGAGACGGCCCCCCACAAAATTTGTGCTTATTTATTTGACCTTTCCAATGCTTTTAATAGATTCTACCATGAGACAAAAATTCTGGCTGAGGAGGATAAAACGCGCCGAGAGGGATATATTGCGCTGCTTAAGATGATTTTGAGGATTCTGGAGATTTGTATCGGCCTGCTTGGGTTCGATGCACCGGAAAGGATGTAGGCAGAATATGACGGAGAAATTGTTCTATGTGGATAGCCATTTAAAAGAATTTACGGCAGTAGTTGAATTATGCCGTCCAAGAGATGACAGGTATGAGGTGGTTCTTGACAGAACCGCCTTTTTTCCCGAGGGCGGGGGACAGTATGCAGATACAGGGAGGCTCGGGGATGTACTGGTGTCAGATGCAAGGGAAAGGGGTGGCCTTATTTATCATCTGACAGATGGGCCCCTCCCTGTGGGGGCGGAGGTAGAAGGGCGTATTGACTGGGGAACACGTTTTATGAAAATGCAGCAGCATACAGGGGAGCATATTGTCTCGGGTCTGGTCCATGCACGGCTGGGATATAATAATGTAGGCTTCCATCTGGGCAGCGGGGACTGTACCATGGATTTTGACGGGGAGATTACACGGGAGGTACTTATGGAGATTGAGCAGGCTGCGAATGAAGCGGCAGTCAGCAATCTCGAGGTTCTGGTAAGTTATCCTGCAGAAAGTGAGCTGGCTGGCTTGGAATACAGAAGTAAAATCGAGATAGAGGGCCAGGTGAGGATCGTCACCATACCGGGGTATGATGTGTGCGCCTGCTGTGCGCCCCATGTAAAGAGAACCGGTGAGATAGGGATGATTAAGCTTACTAACGTCCAGCGGTATAAGGGAGGAGCCAGGGTAACGATGCTTTGCGGATACCGGGCCCTGGCAGATTATAGGACGAAGGAAGAACAGACAAGGCAGATATCCTCTTTATTGTGTGCCAGGGAGAACCGGGTTGCTGATGCAGTGGTGCATTTGAAAGAAGAACATACACGGCAGAAGGCCAGGCTTGCACAGATGCAGAAAATATTGCTTAAGTACAAAGCACAAGAGATCCCAAAGACAGAGCAGTTTGTATGCCTTTTTGAAGAAGAACTGGAGGGGGATGGGCCAAGGATCCTGATGAACCTGATTTTAGAAAATGGAAGGGCAGCCTGTGTTGTGTTCCAGAAAACAGGGGTTGAAAGTTTCCGTTACGTAATGGGGAGCAGGACCGTGGATATGCGCCCTCTTGCCCGAGAGTTTCATGGGCAGTTTGGCGGACGTGGGGGCGGAAAGCCAGAGATGGTACAGGGATCTGCACAAGGCAGTAAGGATGAAATGAGGGCGTGGATGCAAAAGAAAGGAAAGGAGATACTAAATGTATAAAAATCCGAATTCGAAGCAGTTCTGGCGCCTTTGCGGGCCTCTTCTTCTATACTGGGGCATAGAGTTTGTCATAAGGTTCTTTGCTGAGATTATTGTAATTATCCCCCATATAGGGGAGATCGTGGCAGAAAACAAGATTACGGGCACTTTAACTCAGGATGAAATCATGGAATTAGCCATGCAGAATGCCGAAAAGGTGTATACAATACTTCAGCAGTACCAGGTAGAGATCCTGACAGCAGCGGCAATATGTACCATCCCGCTGACACTCACCTTGTTTCTCATGGACAGAAAAAGAGAGAAATCATTTCAGATCCCACAGAATAAAAAGGCTGATACATGGAGGTATGTTCAGATTGTGGTTCTGGGGGCGGCATTATGTACGGGGATGAACTGTCTATCTATTATGACTAACCTGGCTTTTGCCAGCAGTGCCTATCAGGAAGTATCTGAGATTTTTTATTCAGCATCCCTGCCCGTACAGTATATCTGCCTGGGGGTGATTATTCCGGTGACGGAGGAGCTTATGTTCAGAGGGATACTGTTCAGGCGGTTCAGAGAGCAGAATAGTCCCATGAAGGCAGCCTTGCTTGCGGCGCTGTTGTTTAGTATTTCTCATGGGAATATGGTACAATTTATCTATACATTTGTTTTAGGTGTGTTTTTAGGGTATACGTATGAGAAATTTGGTTCATTTAAAGCGCCGGTTGTGCTGCACATTGTGGTAAATATGATCTCTTTGATACTGACAGACACCGGGGCGCTTACATGGTTGTCTGATGAACCCCTGAGGATGGGCATCGTGACAGTTATATGTGCATTTGCAGGTTCGGCTATGTTTGTGCTGATCCAAAAAATTAATGAAAAGCCAGACGGAGGGGGCCCCTCTGAGGAGAGCAATATATCACCGGACATGTTCCGGTAGTCCATGAGTTATACAGACGGCAGCCGGCAGAAGGGGGATTTTCTGCTGGCTGCTATTAAATATAAGGAGTAGGCCTATGCATACGAAAGATTCAATCCATGAGGAGATAGCGCTTCATCAGCAAATTCCTATAAGGATATTCAGGGCCCAGCATCAGACGGTAGTGCACAGCCATGATTGCCTGGAATTAAATTATGTGGAATCTGGGAGCGGCCTGTTTCTGATAGAAGAACAGGAATATGAAGTGGAACAGGGTGATTTTGTGGTTATCAATAACCTGGAGCGGCATATCATTATACCTGATAAAGGCTATGTGAGCCTTGTCACAGTATTTGATGCCAGGCTTTTACTGGGGCATGCCAATGAGCAGGAATTTCTGGCCCCATTTTTTAAAAGAAGCTCTGCTTTTTCTCATGTGGTCAGGCTGAGGGAGGAGGAGAGGCAGGGCCTGCTGTTATGCTATTACGGTATGCTCAGGGAGTACCAGACCCAGGATAAAGGCTGGGAGACCATGATTAAGGCCCAGATAACACAGTTTCTGGTGGGAGTATGCAGATATTATGAGCAGGAAGAAGGGTTAGAGGCAGGAAAGATAACTTTCAGGAAGGATTATGAAAAAATCCGGCCTGCTGTAGAGTATATCCATAACAATTTTAAAGAAAATATTACATTGGATGTCCTGGCAGCCAGGACCATGCTCAGTATTCCGCATTTCGAGGCCGTGTTTCGGGAAGTAATGAAAATGCGGCCTTTTAATTATATCCAGCAGATACGTATTGATAACTGCACGCTGCTTCTTACATCTTCTGACCTATCTGTGTCGGAGATTGCTTTTGCTTCTGGGTTTAATAATCTATCTTATTTTAACCGGCAGTTTTTAAAAGAGACTGGCATGACTCCCAGGGAATACCGGAAAAAGAAGTTGTTTTCATAGAAAGCAGTCGTACCAATGAAATAACAAGTCACCTCTAGTGCAGTATATATGAATTTTTCGGTGATTTTTGCAGTAAAAATACTAAAATGTACAAAAATCATAAAATAGTATCAGTTTTAAAAATGATTATGGCAGTTATGGCGGCAGTGCTGTGTTAGTATTTTCGTATAGCACATGGGCGGTGAGGCCGGCGGGGCGCCCAGGATGCAGGTAGAAAATACGGGATGATACAGGAGGTCATTGGAAATGGATAATCATATTTTTACACTGGGAGTACTTGGTCTTGGAGAGGGAAGGAGCATTATGTCTGCAGCGCTTACAAGTGATATGTGGAGGCTGGGGAACATATGTGATTTAAATGAAGAATTATGTAAACAAAGATGTGAAGAATTTCATTTTGATAAATATACATTAGATTATGAAGAGATGCTGAAAGATCCGGAGATTGATGTGATTGGGATCTATACCCCGGATCAGCTTCATGCAAAGCACATTATTATGGCCCTTGAGGCGGGAAAGCATGTTATCTGTACAAAACCACTTCTGGACAGCCTGGATCCGGCAATTGATTTGCTGGAGGCCCAGAAAAAAAGTGGGAAAAAAGTGTTTGTAGGGCAGAGCTCCCGCTATTTTGAGCCAATGCTCCACCAAAGAGCTGATTATGAGGCAGGGAAACATGGTGAGATTGCTATGATCGAGACTCATTATATAGGCGACCACAGATGGATGTTTACAAGGGATTGGTGCAGGAATCCTGATTTTACATGGCTGTATCAGTGCATGGTGCATTCTATTGACCTGGCCATTTGGTATCTGGGGGATGTAACTGAGGTATACGGGGTAGGCAGGACAACAGAGAATACAAAAGAGTACGGAGTCAATGTGCCAGATATGCTGGCATTTATCCTTAAGAACGGCCAGGGACTTTCGGCTGTGGTGGAAGGCGGTTATACAACCCCGGCTTTGGATACAGATGTCCAGCAGACAATTTCCTGTACAATCAGAGGGACAAAGGGAATATCCCAGGCGGGTTATCCCAGGCTGAAATATGATACCAACTTCAACGCAGAATCTGCCGGACCTGACCACTCTTCACATGAGGGGATGGAACATAAAACCTTCCAGGATAAGCATGGCTATTACTTCCGGTTTGAGGGAGAGACACACCATGCAGGAGAGTATCAGAATTATCTGGAATATTTTGCACGCTGCCTGAACCAAGGGGAGACTCCGACTCCGGATATCCGCGAAGGTGTACATACAATGGCTGTGGTAGAAGCAATGGCAGAGTCCCTGAGGACGAACCAGGTCGTAAAAGTCCAGGATATTCTGAGTAAAAGAAATATCCAGCTTTCTTAAATCTGTAAAAGGAGGAGAAGGCAAGATATGGTAAAAAGTAGTGTAAAAGTACAACGTAACTGGAAACTTATGATTTCCCTTGCGTTGAATCTCTCAGTCTTATTTGCCCTATATAACGCGGTAATTTCAGTTTTTATACCAAATCAGGTGGCTAACATTGATGCCCAGAGGGCTGCCTCTAATCTGGCGGTGGTCATGACAGTGGAAATGTTGTTCGCCATGTTTATACAGCCTATCGTAGGTGCATTGTCTGACCGTACAAGATGCAGGTTTGGAAGGAGGACCCCATGGATCGTGGGGGGAGCCGTGCTGGGTGCGGCAGGACTGTATCTAATGTCTTTTCAGACTACGATTGCAGGACTGACGGTTTTCTGGATCCTGGCGGCTGTCTCCCTCAATGCCATGAACGGGCCTTTGGTCACTACCATTGCGGACCGGTTTGCGGAGGAAGAAAGAGGGGGAGTATCTGGAGTTACAGGTGCTGCACAGACGGCGGCGGGTTCCCTTGGGATAGTCATCGCGGGGTATCTGGCAGGACGGCTTGGCATGGGATATCTGGCCTTTGCAGCCGCCATTGCCATAGCCTGCATCCTATTTTGCCTTACGAACCCAGAACCATCGTCTAAGGATATGGAGATGGAACCCTTCAATCTGAAGGAATTTATAAAAGGTTTTTGGGTGAATCCAAAAGAATACCCTGATTTTGGCTGGGCATTTTTTGCAAGGTTTTTAATGAATATCGGGTATCAGGGTGCAGTTGCGTACCAGCTTTATATTTTGAGGAATTATATAGGACTGAGCAATGCAGAATCCAACCATGTTATCGGGAGGGTGTCGGCAGTGATGATGGTGGGCCTGCTGATTTCCAGTCTTTGCTCCGGCTGGCTGTCCGATTATTTTAAGAAAAGGAAACGGTTTGTGATATTTGCAGCGGCTATTATGGCCTGCGCCCTTGTTATGCCCCTGTTAATCCCAAGCGTAACGGGTATGCTGCTTTATGCCGGGTTTATGGGATTAGGGTACGGAACCTATATTGCCGTAGATTATGCGCTTCTTATAGAAGTACTCCCAAACAGCGGGGAAAATGCAGGGAAAGATTTGGGGGTGCTGACTATCGCGCAGAATACACCTCAGGCGCTCTGTCCTCTCATCGCAGTTGCATTGCTGAACCTGACAGGGCAGAATTATGCTTCTATCTTTGTATTTGGGGTAATTGTGGTAGCGGCGTCAGCGCTGTGCATCGTCCCTATAAAATCTGTAAAATAGATAACATGACTCATATCAGGGCGTGTTTGAAAATGTGATTTTCAAGCATGCCCTGATAAATTTCTGTTAAAATTGCATAAAATTTTTATAATAAAAAAATGCAGATTGCATAAAGAAGTTTCCAAAATGCGAAATTTTATACGTGTGAAAATGAATCTGTTTATAATAGGAGACGAAATATGATATATGATGATTTTTCAGGAAGGGAGACATGGCAGATGGACATGAACTACGAATGGCCGGAAGGCTACGGCAGTCCCGAATGGTTCATTCAGGATAGATATGGATTGTTTATACATTTCGGACTGTTTTCGGCAGCGGCCAGACATGAGTGGGTAATGACACTGGAACAAATAGGCAGGGAAGGGTATAAGAAATATTTTGACCATTTTAATCCGGATCTGTTTGACGCGAAAGCCTGGGCCAGAAAGGCAAAGGAGGCAGGGTTTAAATATGCCGTACTTACAGCAAAGCATCATGAGGGGTTTGCTTTGTGGGATACACAGCTCAGCGATTATAAGATTACAAATACAGCATTTAAAAGGGACCTGATAGCTGAGTATGCGGAGGCTTTCAGGGCAGAAGGGCTGAAAGTCGGACTTTATTTTTCGCTGATCGACTGGTATCACCCGGATTTTCTGGTAGATGGATACCATCCTGAGAGAAATAATAAAGAATATATTGAGAACCATCCGGGCAATATGGAGGAGTACAGGAAGTTTATGCATGGACAGGTGAGAGAGCTTCTGACTGGTTATGGCAAAATAGACTATCTGTGGTTTGATTTTTCCTATGCGAACAGAGACTGGGGAGATTCCGTAGGAAAAGGCAGACAAGACTGGGGATCTGAAGAGCTCGAAAAGATGATTCTTTCCCTGCAGCCAGATATTATCCTGAACGACCGCCTTGACCTTGGCAGAGGGGTCGGGACCCCGGAACAGTACCAAAGAAATGCGAGGATGGAAAGCGGCAAGAAGCAGCTTGTCTGGGAGGCATGCCAGACTCTCAATGGAAGCTGGGGGTATGACCGTGATAACCTGGACTGGAAATCACCAGAGATGGTGACAAAACTATTGATAGATACGGTGTCCAAAGGAGGCAACCTGCTTTTGAATATCGGGCCCAATGCCCGGGGAGAGTGGGATGAAAGGACAGAAGATGTACTGGGGCAGGTCAGCAGATGGATGAGGCTGCATTCAAAGGCAATTTATAACTGTGGCCCGAGTGAATATGAGGCGCCTGCTGACGCAAGATTTACACAGAATGGGAACCGCCTTTATCTCCACCTCTTTTCCTGGCCATACCGCACGCTCTTGATTGAAAAGCTGGGAGGAAAGGTAGAGTATGCACGACTGCTGAATGACAGTTCTGAAATTAAATATATTCAGGATGAGGGACTTTCAGGCAAGAGAAAATCCCATAAAGACCTGAATGCAGAGGTGACGGAGATTCATATCAAGGATAAGTTCGATGACAATGCCCTGCTTGTCACATTGCCTGTCCAAAGGCCGAATGTACTTGTCCCCGTGATTGAATTTATTTTAAAGGACTAGAGGAGGAAGAAGTATGTATTATATCCTTGCTTCACATGGAGAATATGCAAAGGCTTGTAAAAAGAGCTGTGAAATGATTACAGGAGATGCGCCGCAGTTTTATGTTGTCACCTTTACAGAGGACATGACAAAGGAATCTGTAGAGCAGGCTTACAAAAAAATCTTGGAGGAACATGGCGCCGGTGAATGCCAGGCAATCATCACAGACGTACCAGGAGGGACTCCTTACAACGCCGCTGCGCCAGTGATTCATGAAAATAAAAATATTGCCCTTGTATCGGGCCTTTGCTTAGGTATGCTGATTGCGCTGAATACGGGAGATACTCTGGCCAGCGCCATGGAACAGGCAAAGGAAACAATTATTGGAGAGGGCATAAAGACAGATGCAGCAAAAGCAAAGGAAGAAAAAAAGGCTGTATCCTCAGAACCAGTAGAAAACAACGGAATCGTGAACTTTAGGCTGGATGAACGTCTGATCCATGGGCAGGTGGCCACCTACTGGACACGTACTCTTGGGGCAACCAGAATTATGGTGGTTGGAGATGAGATTGTCAAGGACGAAATCGCAAAAGATGCTTTGAAGGCTGCGGTGCCGGCAGGGCTCAAACTAAGCGTCCTGACAGTGGAAAATGCTGCAAAAAGACTGAATGAAGGCATTTATGCGGGACAGAGAGTCTTTTTGATTGTAAACAGCCCCGATTCGATCGTAAGACTTTTAGATTACGGCGTGAAGGTAAAAGAAGTAAATATAGGCAACATGGGACTGAAAGACGGCAGAAAGCAAGTGAAAAAGTCGGTGTACTGCACAGATGAGGAAATACAGACACTCCTGTCTGCTGAGAAAAAGGGAGTCACCGTTTTCGCACAGATGGTGCCTAATGATGAAAAGAAAAGATTTGCATCTTATATAAATGCATAAAGGAGGAACAAGGGAATGGAAATTCAAATGTGGCAAATTATTGCATTGACAGCATTGGCATTCTTTGCAATTTGTGAAAACTTATCTACATCAGTACTGGTAAACCATCCTGTATTTATTGGGACGATTGCCGGGATTATCATGGGAGACATGAAAATGGGCCTGGCTGTTGGAGCAACATTGCAGCTTATGATCCTGGGGGTCGGCACATACGGCGGATCTTCTATGCCAGATTATATGACAGGGTCTATCATTGGTACAGCATTTGCAGTGGCTTCTGGAAAAGGAATGGATTTTGGTATCGGCTTGGCTGTCCCGGTAGGACTTTTGATGGTCCAGCTGGATGTCCTGGCAAGATTCTGTAATGTATTCTTTGCGAAAAGAGTGGAAGCTGCAGTAGAGAGAATGGATTTTAAAGGGATTGCCAGAAATACATGGCTGGGTTCTCTTTCCTGGGGACTTTCCAGGGCGCTTCCGGTATTCCTGATGCTGATTTTCGGACAAAATCTTGTCAATATTATTGTGGAATATATGCCGGACTGGCTGATGGGCGGCCTGACAGTGGCAGGCGGACTTCTCCCGGCAGTGGGTATTGCTATCCTGCTTAGATATCTTCCGGTCAAAAGTTATATATCTTATCTGTTAATCGGATTCTTTGCAGCCGCATACTTGAGCGTCCCTATGGTAGGCGTGGCAATTTTAGGCGCGGCAATGGCAGTTTTAGCATTTAAGCAATATCTGGAGAAAAATCAGAAAGTAGCTGTGGTAAATACAGAAGCAGTTCAGGAGGGATTGTTAGATGGAGAATTTGAAGACTAATCAGGAAAAGATTACACAACAGGACATTAAGAGAGTCAGCAAGAGATGGATCATGGCATCTCAGATTACCTGGAATTATGAGAAAATGATGGGCATTGGCTACCTGTATGCCATGCTCCCGATCTTGAGGAAATTATATAAGAAGTCAGACGATTTAAAAGAAATGATGAAAAACCATATGCAGTTCTTTAACACTACACCTCATATGGGCGGATTGATTCTTGGAATCGATATTGCGACGGAAGAATCTGGCGGTAAGGATGTAAAGGAAGCTGTCAATGGTATCAAGACAGGTTTGATGGGCCCCTTTGCTGGTGTGGGCGACACAATTTTTGGTGTACTGCTTCCTACAATTTTTGGATCTATTGCTGCTTATATGGGGCAGAATGGAAATGTAACTGGAGTGATTATCTGGCTGATAGTAAACCTTGCAGTTTTGCTGCTCCGTTATCTTTCAACTGGAATCGGCTATAAAGAAGGTACGAAGCTGGTCACATCCGCTAAGGATAAACTGGATGCGCTGACCCATGCAGCAACACTGCTTGGTATTACAGTTGTGGGCGCCTTGATCCCTACAGTTGTTAAGGCGAATATAGCTGCTAATTTCAAATCCGGTGACGTAACTTTGAAAGGTCAGGAAATCTTGGATCAGATTATGCCAAGCCTGGTGCCTGTCCTTGTAGTTGTTGGAATCTACCTGTTGTTAGGTAAGAAGAAAATGACATCCACAAAAGCAGTTTTGATTATTATGGCAGCATCCATTATCTTCTACGCAATAGGATTTTTAGGATAATATTCAGGATAAAAATGTGATACTGATAAAGGAGGGCATATGGGATTAGAATTTTTTGATAAGGCAAAAGAGATAATGGAGAAATTGGAGGAGACCCAGGGAGAGCATATCCATGAAGCGGCAGGTTTAATCTCTGAGTCCATTAGGAACGGCGGTATTTTGCAGGCATTTGGCAGCGGCCATTCCTATGCAGGGGCCATCGAGGTGTGCGGAAGGGCCGGAGGGCTGATTCCAAGCAAGGTGATTAAGGACAAGGCAGAGGGAATGTATGAGAGTGTGGAAGGCAATGCCCCCATTCTGATGCGTACAGTAGATATTCAGCCTAATGACATCATTATATTGATCTCAAATTCAGGGAGAAACCCTATGTCCATAGAAATGGCTGATTATATTAAGAAAAAGGGAAACAAGCTGATTGTTGTGACGGCCCTGGAAGTATCCAAAAATTCTACGTCCAGGCATTCCTCAGGAAAATTGCTCTATGAGTTTGCAGATGTTGTCCTGGATAACCAGTCAATGTTTGGGGACGCTGCCCTTGAGATAGAGGGGCTGGATACACGTGTATGCGGGACTTCTTCTTTCAGCACCTGCCTGCTTTTACAGCAGACAATTTATGAGGCTGTGAAGGATATGGTGGAAAAAGGGTACGAACCGCCGGTATATAAAAGTGCAAATATTGACGGTGGAAGAGAGTTCAATAATATCCTGGAGCAAAAATATGGGGATAGGATTTGGCATATCTAAATGAAGAGGGAAGGGTGTTGTGAAATACTTATTTCTTCAAAGCAGGATACTGGATTTGGGAGCTGCAGGCTTTTAAACTCCCAAATCTGGCATACGCCTGCCAGGAGAAAATGATTTTGCAGCACCCTCTTTTTCCTCATTTTTAGGGTTGCCCCAGTTGAGGAGGCCTTGTATGATAAGGGTAACTCTGTATCATGCTGCAAAAGGATGTATCGCTAGGCGCTAGTAAGGGCAGGCTATAGAGAATAAGGCAGAAGGAGGTTTTACTATGAAACTGTTGAAAAATAAGAGGATTTATACAGGGGAACGTGTCATCTCTGACGGCTATATCCGTTTTGGCAGGGAGATAGCGGAAGTAGGAGAGATGAGGGAATTTACGGCAAGGGAAGAGGACCAGGAGATTGTGTCTGACGGGACAATTTTGATTCCAGGATTTATTGATGTGCACAGCCATGGCGGATATGGAATGGACAGCATGGATGCCAGTCCAGAAGAGATCAGCGGCATGGTGAATAAAATGGCCAGGAATGAAGGGATTACTACGTACTTCTGTACAACAATGACACAGACTTATGCTAATATTGAGAGGGCCATGGAGAATATTGGCGCCGCCGCAAGGATGAATCCTATTATACAGGGAATCCATGTCGAAGGGCCTTTTATTTCTGAGGTCTTTAAGGGGGCACAGGATTCTTCTTACATCAAAAAGCCGGATGAGAAGGCTTTAGAGAAATGGAATGAGCTAAGCGGTGGCCTGATACGGCTCGTCACCTACGCCCCGGAGGAGGCAGATGCTGCGTTCGAACAGTGGTGCAAGGAACATGCAGTTGTACTGAGCGCCGGGCATTCAAATGCAGTCTATCAGGAGCTGGAACACAGCCAGGCCAGCCATGTCACACATTTATATAATGCGCAGAGGGGATTAAAGCACAGAGAGCCAGGTGTGACAGGGTTTGGGATGCTGATGCCTCAGGTTAAAGCAGAAATAATTTGTGATGGTATCCATATAGTTCCTGAGATGGTGAAGCTGGCGTACCGGGTACGGGGAAGTGAAGGGATTGAACTAATTACAGATTCCATGCGTGCCAAAGGGATGCCGGAGGGTTTAAGTGAGCTTGGAGGGCAGAAAGTATATGTGAAAGATGGGACGGCCCGGCTTGAGGATGGCACCATTGCGGGCAGCGTGCTGACCTTTGATAAGGCTTTTAGAAATATGATGGAATTTACTGGCGCAGCGCCGGAGGAGGCAGTCAGGATGAGTTCCGTAAATCAGGCCCGGGAATTTGGGTTGAAGAAAAAAGGCGGATTGGAAGAAGGTATGGATGCGGATATTTTAGTGATGGATGCAGAATTTGGCCTTATGCAGACAATCAGTCTGGGGAGCCTGGCATAATCATTTAGCGGTAACTGCCCTGCAGTTTGTATCACTGGGAGGGAGACGCAAAAAATCCTAGGAGGTTTATATACTGAGGCGGCAGGAACAGAAGGAAAAAATGGAAAAGTACTGGCCCTTTCATATAGGGCAGAGGAGAGAAAGTATGGATAAATATGTATTAGAAGCGTGTACAGACTGTGTAGAATCTGCCATTGCGGCACAGGAGGGAGGGGCAGACAGAATAGAACTGTGCAGTAATTTGGTAATTGGCGGGGTGACGCCGGGAAGCGCATTGTTTAAGCTGGTAAAAAAATATACAGATATAGATATACGTGTGCTGCTCAGGCCCCGGTATGGAGATTATTGTTATAACTCATACGAGTTTGAACAGTTAAAAGAGGAAGTGCAGATGTACCGGGAGTATGGGGCAAAAGGTGTGGTAATCGGGATGCTGAATCCAGACGGAACTCTAGATACAGGCAGAATGGCAGAGCTTATAAAGGCCGCAGATGGGATTGATGTGGCCCTCCACCGTGCATTTGATGTGTGTGTAGATCCAATGGAGGCCATGGAACAGGCAGCCAGCCTGGGAATGAAAACGATACTCACAGGCGGCCAGTGCGGCACGGCTTGGGAGGGAAGGGATTTGCTTGCCAGCCTGGAGAAAAAAAGCAGGGGAAGGATAGAAATACTGGCAGCAGGAGGGATAGGGGCAGGGCCCATAGAAAAATTAGTTCCGTTCACAGGGATTACCTCCTACCATATGTCTGGGAAAATAGAAGTAGACAGTGCCCTTAAATATAGAAAAGAGGGTGCAAGCATGGGACTTCCAGAAAGGGATGAGTATATTATATGGAAAACATCCCGGGAAAAGATCAGGGAGGCCAGGGAGATACTGGAAAAGCAGGCGGCAGCTTTATAAGATGTAAAATGAAAGATATGTGCTATGAATTAGAAAATCAATATATTTTAGGAATAGAAAAGTGCATATTGAAGAGAGAATATCTGAAGAAAAAAGCTGAAGAAAAAATCATAAAAAAGTATTGACATTCTTAGACACATATAGTATAGTATTTATTGTTCCGGTCAGGAAATAAATACTATATGCGATAGTGGCTCAGTTGGTAGAGTACGACCTTGCCAAGGTCGGGGTCGCGGGTTCGAATCCCGTCTATCGCTCTTTTGGAGGAAGGAGCTGTCGCACTAATTAGTGCGGCAGCACTTTTTATTACAAAGACTAAGAGCCAGGTCTATGCAAGGCCTGGCTCTTAGTGTAAAATTTATTTATGCGACTAAATAAAATCTTACAGAAAGATTATACTCTATCTTCTCTGTATTATCAAATCAAACTTCCGCTGGATGTGGAGATTTTGATTCCAGCAGATGATCCGGTCCGCCTTCTGAGTGCATTTGTGGAGGGAATGGAACTCAGCGATCTTTATCAGACTTATGGAAAGATAAAGAAAAATCAGGCGACACCGAAGCAGCTGTTTAAGATCATGGTCTACGCCAGCATGAACCGAATCTATTCCAGCCGGGATATCGAAACCGCATGCCGCAGAGATATCAATTTCATGTATCTTTTGGAGGGAAAACCCGTACCTGATCACGCAACCTTTGCCCGTTTTATTTCTCTTCATTTCGCACAATGCTCAAAAAACATATTAGCCGATGTAACGGAATTCTTATATTCCCTTGGAGAAATCTCAGGAAAAAGTATCTTTATTGATGGGACAAAAATCGAATCCGTCGCGAACAAATATACTTTTGTCTGGAGAAAGGCTGTTACGAAAAATCAGGCAAAACTTTTGGATAAAATCCTTGTCCTCGTAGAAGAATGTGAAACTCTTTACGGATTCAGAATTGTTCATAATGGGAACGTTTCCCTTCACACTTTAAAAAGACTGCGTAAAAAACTTTACAGGATCAAGCAGGAGGAGGGGATTCTCTTTTCTTATGGATCCGGACGACGAAAAACTCGCCTTCAGAAATCATTAGAAACCCTGGAAAGTTACATAGCAAAACTGAAAGAATACAACCAAAAGCTCCATATCTGTGGAGAGCGCAACAGTTATTCCAAAACCGATCCAGATGCGACTTTTATGCGGATGAAGGAAGATGCGATGCTCAACGGGCAGCTCAAACCAGCGTATAATCTTCAGCATGGAGTGGATTCAGAATACATCACATGGCTGGATATCAGTGCACGGCCTACAGATACAAGAACACTGATCCCGTTTTTGAAAGATATGGAATGCTACCTTCCGTTTAAATATCAGGAGATTGTAGCGGATGCAGGATATGAAAGTGAAGAAAACTATCTGTTTTTGGAAGAGAATGGTCAGCTATCCTATATCAAACCGCAAAACTATGAGATTTCCAAAACCCGAAAATATCGGAAGAATATCGGACGTATGGAAAACATGGAGTATGATAAGGAAGCGGACTGTTATTACTGCAAAAATGGACAGGCGCTGACAGCCCAGTATGAGAAGAAAGAAAAGACAGCCAGCGGTTACCGGAGAACGGTTACCGTATATCGGAGCAGCAACTGCAGTGGATGTCCTTACAAAACCGAATGTATAAAGGGGAATAACTGTAAAACGCCAATGAAAGACCGCCAGAAAGTACTGTATGTTTCGAAAAAAATGAAAGAGAAACGCCGGGAGACACTGGAACGGATCACCAGTGATTACGGGACCCAGCTACGGATGAACCGAAGCATCCAGGCGGAAGGAAGTTTTGCAAACATCAAAGAGGATATGGGATTCAGACGATATCTGTATCGTGGGAAGGCAAATGTAACCGCCCAGAGTATCCTGTTGGCAATTGGATATAACATGAATAAACTTCACCATAAAATCCAGGGGGAAAGGACAGGTCAGCATTTATTTCCGCTCAAAGAACACGCCTGATTTTGACAGGTCAAAAGTAAATCCAGAAAATGAACCTTTTTCCAGAAAAGGTCTATTAAAGTTTGCCTTTTTTATAGGAAGAATGAAATACGAGAACAATTTAGTATAAAAAAGGCAAAAAGATGCTGCCGCATCTATGATTTATTAATCATTGATGCGACAGCACCTTTTTTATCTGCTAAAAATACATTCCAGATGCCAGCTCAATAGAGGCTGCATGACAGTATAGCAGGAGGCTGCTCACAGAAAGGATATATTTATAATGGATGACAGAGTAAAAAAGAAAACAGTTGAAGGCTTAAACCGGCATATCTCCCATTCCGGGATATATATAAATTTTGAGTTTAGGAATATCCGTCCAGATGAGGCAGGGCAGGCTGCTGAGATAGAGAGGATCTGCTTTCCTCCCAGCCAGGCATGTTCAAAGAAAATGATGTTGGAGAGGGCAAAAAAGGCGCCGGAATTATTTTTGTGTGCAATTCACAGAGGCACGGGGCAAATGGCTGGGTTTCTCAATGGACTCTCTACAGATGAACATGCTTTCCGTGATGAGTTTTTTATAGATGCAGGCCTTCACAACCCAAATGGAAAAAATATTATGCTGCTTGGCCTGGATGTGCTTCCAGAGTACCGTATGCAGGGACTGGCCAGGGAACTGGTATGCCAGTACATCTGCAGAGAGAGGGAAAAAGGCAGGCATATGCTGCTGCTTACATGCCTTCCATCTAAGATACAGATGTATGAGAAAATGGGGTTTTATGACAGAGGCGTTGCTGACTCTGACTGGGGAGGCAGCCAGTGGCATGAAATGAGCTGTATATTGAATATGTAGAGGCTGGATTTATTGCCCGCTGTCCTTTTGTGGATAACAAGAAAAGGACAACGTAATTTTTAGGCGCCCGCTGTCCAGGCTTGCAGAGACGCCCCCTCCCATTTTTTCCATGAGCTGTTTTACGATGGATAATCCCAGGCCGGAACCATTTCCATGGCGGGATGTATCTGCTTTATAAAAACGGTCAAAAAGCCGGAGCGTATCTATGTTAGAGCGGTCAGGAACTGGATTGGCAAAGGTCAGGCTGTATCCTTGCTGTGTAATGGATATCGTGTCTTTTCCATAGTGAAGTGCGTTTTTAAGAAGATTGGAGAAGATTCTCCTGAGCGCTTCGTCATTTCCGGTTATCGTAAGTCCTTCCTGGGGGAATTCTAATTCCAGGGCGAATCCCGCAGACTCAATGCGGTCATAGTAAGCGGCAAGCTGCCCGCACAATGCCTGATATGGCTGTGCGGGTTTTAAATCCAGCGTGTATTCCGCCTGGGTCAGTTTTGTGTATAAGAAAAGTTCTTCTAAAAGGGATTCCAGGTCTTTCAGCCTTTTCTGGATGATTTCCATATAATGGTCAGCCTGTTTTTTGTCACTGGTGCTTAAGGCTAGTTCAAGATAACCAGAAGCACCAGTGAGCGGAGTGCGGATATCATGTGATATACAGGAGATAGTATATTTTAGGTTTTTCCCTTCCATTTGTTGGCGGATACATGTTTTTTGCTCTCTGGAAAGTCTTGTATTAAAGGCGCGGCATAAGCTCTGCATACATGGCGTGCGAACGCTGGAGGTCAGCCGCAGGTTACTTCCCCCTTCTGTCTGTTCCAGGTCTTTTGCCCACCTGTTTATCTGTAGATGTATCCTCACAAGATAAATTGAGCATATCAGAAAAAGCAATATCACAGCCAGAAATGGAATTGTCATAAGAACCTCCTATATATCTTTTTTATGAATAATGAATATGGATAAAAACAACCAGAATATAAGCCAGATTATCCCTATTACTATGCATAGGGTGAATTTCTCCTGGGTGACAGGAAAGATGATATCCTGCACACAGCCATACAGAGTATAATCAAAAAAGTTATATACATTTATGCGCAGAGCTGTCAGGATAGCATCCACGGCAGTCAGGACTGTACCGCTTCCGAGCAGCAGGGCTGATGCGATGCAGGCGGCCTTATTTCTCAGCAGTACAGACAGGACTGTGAGCATTGCCGCGTAGGCGCCCCCGAGTATCCAATAGATTAAAATAAATTTTACATAATCCTCGGCAGGTGCCTCCTTAAATGTCAGGCCCATGGCTTGGCATGCCAGGAGAAAAATACCTGTAAGCGCTGTGATATAGAGCAGGGATACAGTCTGTATTGCAACCCATTTGCTGAGGATATAACTCCACCTTGAGGCTCTGATGGCAAAAATATTTTTGGCAAAACCACTGTCAAAGTCTGTGCAGATCCATAGTGATAAGAGGGATGATATAACAACAAAGAATATACCCCCGCGGAATATGGTGGAAGAGAATGCATCCGTGTAAGTAATATTAAAGAGGCTTTCTACAGCCGCATCCTCATTGACATTGATAGCCACGCCCTGGCCCTGGGCGGCTGTACGGAGCTGAGGATCTGCAACAACCTTTAAAAGCAGCACACATATTATGATAGTGGCAAGCAGGGCGAGAAAGCATATATAGGTGGATTTGCTTTTGATGATTCTCCTGAAATCCATGCGGAGTAAATCAGTCATTGTCATCACCTCCCATCAGCTTTAGGAAGTAGGACTCCAGATCCTGGTGGCGATAGTACACTTCTCCTACGGCCACCTGATTTTCAGCAAATACGCTGTTTAGGAACTGAGGCTCACAGGGGGCATAGATACGGATTTCCCCATCAGGCCGAACTTCGTAATCTGTGAGGTTCATTTTTTCTTCCAGCAGGACGGAAGCGGCCTTAGCGTCTTCGACCTTTGCAACCAGGCAGCTCTGGCATTTTTGTTCTAATTCTTCGGAACGGATCTGCTGGATCATCTGCCCGTCTTTTATGATACCGTAGCGTGTGGCGATCTTGCTTAATTCTCCCAGGATATGGGAGCTTATAATGATAGTGATATCCTGCTCCTCATTCAGATGCAAGAGCATCCGGCGGATTTCCTGTATTCCCTCGGGATCCAGGCCGTTGATAGGTTCATCCAGTATAAGAAGGTCAGGGGTTCCAAGCAGCGCCATGGCAATCCCAAGCCTCTGCTTCATGCCCATGGAAAATTGCTTTGTCTTTTTACTCCCTGCATCTTCTAACCCGGTAAAGGACAACAACTCTTTTACTCTTTGTTCAGCATCCACGATCCCTAAGCACCGGGCCTTTAGCATTAAATTCTCTTTTGCGCAGAAACCAGGGTAGATCCCGGCATTTTCGATGAGCATGCCGGTTCTGCGGCGGGCGGTATCATTTGTTACTGGTTTTCCAAAGAGGCGGATTTCCCCTTCAGAGGGAGCGGCAAGGCCGCATATCATTTTTAGAGTAGTGGATTTCCCGGCTCCGTTTCTTCCAATAAATCCGAAAATATCTCCTTTTTCTACTGTCATATTTAAATGGCTTACAGCTCTTTTCTTTTTGTAAACCTTGGAGACATTAGACAGCTCTGCTATGTTCATAATCAGTATATCCTCCTTCTGGCCCCAAAGGAAAGTTTTTTTGTATTCCTTTGTCTAGGCTGTATTTATTATCCCGCACAAGGTTCCAGAAATCGCAAAGAAAAGTTTAAGAAACTGTAAAGATTTCAATGGCCTATTTTGAAACCAATTCCCCAGATGGTGCGGATATATTCAGAAGTGCCGCTGTCTTTTAGTTTTGTACGGATATTGCTGATATGGACATTGATTGTTTTATCTTCGATGGCGTATTCCTGTTCCCAGATAGATTCATAAATTTCCTGTTTTGTAAACACCTTTTCAGGCCGTCTGAGAAGAAGCTCGATAATGGCAAATTCATGGGCCGTAAGTTCTACCGGGATATCATCTACAAAAAGGCGGCGGGAATCTGTATCTATTTTCCAACGTTTGTATATGAGGGGGCGGCTGGAAGGGACTGCAGACTGATGGCGCAGTTGGACATGGATCCTGGCAAGAAGCTCTTCCAGCTCAAAAGGCTTAGTTAAATAGTCGTCCGCCCCTCCAGCCAGAAGCTCCACTTTATCGGTCAGCGCATTTTTGGCGGACAAGATAATGACAGGTATCTGGCTTGTGCGGCGGAGTTCTGAAAGCAATGCCTCGCCGGAAATTCCGGGAAGCATCAGATCCATAATTATCAAACTGTAATCCCCATCCATATGCAGGCGGAGCCGGCCTTCTGTGCCAGAAAAAGCCTGGATGGCCTGAAAACCATTTTTATGCAGAAATTCATATATCATATTATTAATATCTGTATCATCCTCAATAATAAGAATTTTAACCATATTTGACTCTCCTTTGTGTTTCTTTTCAGAAACAATTCCCTTTCCAGTGGACATAGAGTTCTGCTTAGTACCTGCCCACTTAGGGTACTGTAGCACAATATTAGGAGAAATGGAAGATGTGGGAGGCCTGTAAATATCAATAATATAGTAAATTCTGTATTCTAAAGGGCACCCCATAATGCAGGCCCTAAAGGGGCGGGTGGACTTCGTCCAATAAGGTATACCCAAAGGGCACCCCATAATGCAGGCCCCTAAAGGGGCGGGTGGACTTCGTCTAATAAGGTATGCTATAATATGACCCAACGGAGAGAACAAGGCTATTTTAATTATGAGGTGATACAATGGAGAAAAGGAATATCAAAGTGGCCCTTCTTGGACTTGGTACAGTGGGAATGGGCGTTTATAAGCTGATGGATATGAGAAAAGACGTGATGGAAAAAACCATAGGTGCCAATATGGAGATTTCCCGGATTTTGGTCAGCAATGTCAGCAAGAAAAGAGAAGGCGTGGATACCTCTCTTTTGACGGACAACTGGAAAGAAATCTTGGAGGATGATGATATACAAATAGTAGTGGAGGTAATAGGGGGGATCGAACCTGCCCGTACAATGATCCTGGAAGCGCTTAAGTCAGGAAGGCATGTTGTCACGGCCAATAAGGATTTGGTGGCTGAATATGGCAGGGAGCTTTTAGACGCAGCGGAGAAAGGGGGATGTGATTTGCTTTTTGAGGCGGCTGTAGCGGGAGGGATCCCTATCATACGCCCACTTAAACAATGTCTGGCAGGGAATGAGATTTCAGAGGTGATTGGAATTGTAAATGGTACAACTAACTATATACTGACGAAAATGTTTGAGGAAAATATGGGGTTTGAGGATGCTCTGGCGAAGGCCACAGAGCTGGGGTATGCGGAGGCAGATCCTACGGCCGATGTGGAGGGTCTTGACGCAGGCAGAAAAGTGGCAATCATGGCATCCATAGCTTTTCATTCCAGAGTGGTTTTTGGAGATGTCTATACAGAAGGGATTACAAAAATTACATCTGAGGATATTGCTTACGCAAAGGAATTTGACAGTGTGATAAAACTTCTGGGAATTGCCCGTAATACAGACAGCGGGATTGAGGTGGGGGTGTACCCTATGCTGCTGAACCGGGAGCATCCTCTGGCTTCTGTGAGGGACTCCTTTAATGCTGTGTTCGTACATGGGGATGCGGTGGATGATGCTATGTTTTACGGCAGGGGAGCAGGGGAATTTCCTACAGCCAGTGCAGTGATGGGGGATATGATTGATGTTGCGAGAGACTTGCAGTACCAGTGTACAGGCCGTATCAGCTGTACCTGCTACAGGGAAATTCCAGTGAAGGCGTTTGGGGAAGTAAAGAATAAATTCTTCTTGAGGATGCAGGTGGAAAACCAACCCGGCGTGCTGGCCCGTATTGCCCAGGTGTTTGGCGACCATAAAGTAAGTATTGCAAGAGTGGTTCAGAAACATGCAAGGGATAATCAGGCGGAGCTGGTCATTGTGACAGAAAGCGTAAAAGAGTATCATCTGAAGGATGCTGTCAGAGAACTTGAAGACATGGATCATATCATTGAGATCAGCAGTATCATACGGGAGTATGCACACCAGAATTAAGAGATGCCTTTCAGGATATAATAAATAGGCATAAAGTATATAGCAAGCTATGTATATGCAGGGGGACTGAAGAGAGGAGGCCATTATATGGAGAACCGGGTTCAGCCAATTGGATTTATAGTGAAGCAGATTAATAATGTATTTGAAAAGGACTTAAATGAGAAGCTTAAGACCATTGGAATCACATCATCACAGTGCGCTGTGCTGGACTATTTATTTCATACAAATAAAGAAGAAGTAAGCCAGCGGGATGTGGAGCGGCACCTGAGCCTTAAAAATCCCACTGTGACAGGATTGTTAAAACGGCTAGATGAGAAAGGCTTCGTCCTGTGTGTCCAAAACGCCACAGACAAACGCAAGAAAAAAATATATTTGACTGAAAAGGCATATGACATACAACGCCGGATGGAAGCTGACCGGAAAAAGATGGACAGGCAGATGACACGCGGCATGACAAAAAAAGAAGTGGCGGCACTGACGAGAGGATTAGAAAAGATGCTGTATAATATCGCAGACCCATAAAATTAACAGAATAGTCTGAAAATGGAGGGCAAAGGGGACAGTCCCTTTTGCAAAAGGGACAGACCCCCTTGCATTATAGAAAGGAGTTTTCATGAGTTACGCAGACAAGGTTTTTATTAATATGTGCCGGGATATTATAGACAATGGCACGAGTACAGCGGGGGAGAAGGTTCGGCCTGTATGGGAGGACGGGACGCCGGCCTATACGGTTAAGAAGTTTGGAATTGTAAATAGATATAATCTGGCGGAGGAATTTCCGGCGCTGACGCTGCGCCGCACAGGAATTAAGAGCTGTGTGGATGAAATGTTGTGGATATGGCAGAAGAAGTCCAATAATATCCATGATTTGAACAGCCATATATGGGACAGCTGGGCAGATGAAAGTGGGTCTATCGGTAAGGCGTATGGTTACCAGATGCAGGTGAAGCATCAATATAAGGAAGGTATGATGGACCAGGTGGACAGAGTGCTGTATGATTTGAAGCATAATCCCTATAGCAGGCGGATTATGACCAATATTTATGTGCATCAGGATCTCCATGAGATGAACCTTTATCCTTGTGCATATAGCATGACTTTTAATGTGACAAAAGAGAATGGCAGCGACAGGCTGACGCTGAACGGGATTTTAAACCAGCGTTCCCAGGATGTGCTTGCAGCAAATAACTGGAATGTCTGCCAGTATGCGGTTTTACTCCATATGTTTGCCCAGGTATGTGGGATGCGGGTTGGAGAGCTTGTACATGTGATAGCTGATGCCCATATTTACGACAGGCATATTCCGTTGGTTGAGGAGCTGATATCCAGAGAACCACTTTTGGGGCCGCAGTTCTGGCTGAATCCTGAAATTAAGGATTTTTATGAATTTACGACAGATGATGTAAGGCTGGATAATTATGAGACCCATCCGCAGATAAAAAATATACCCATCGCGGTGTGACAGGAGGAAAAGCAATGAACATGATAGCAGCGGCAGACAGGAATTGGGCCATTGGATTTCAAAATAAATTACTGGTGAGTATTCCGTCAGACATGAAATTTTTCAGGGAGACCACATCAGGGAAGGTGGTCGTCATGGGGAGAAAGACTCTGGAAAGCTTTCCCAATGGCCTGCCCTTGAAAAACCGCACAAATATTGTGCTGACCACAAATATAGAATACCAGGTGAAAGATGCGGTGTTTGTCCATTCTGAGGAAGAGCTTTTAGAAGAACTGAAAAAATATGATTCTGATGAGATTTTTGTTATCGGAGGGGAGAGCATATATAAGCAGCTTCTTCCCCATTGTGATACCGCATATATTACTAGAATAGACCATATTTTCCAGGCGGATACGTATTTTCCTGATCTGGATGCAGATGGAGACTGGGAACTGACAGAGGAAAGCGAGGAACAGACCTGCTTTGATTTAGAGTACAGGTTCACTAAATACAGGCGGAAGGAGAGATAGGTACTCTCCCAGGCCGGATATTGGGAGGGGCATATGCTGGCTGGCGCTGCATTGTTGACAGCAGTTTTTGGAACGGTTTATTTTCAGGGAAAAGAAAGGGGCGGAAGAAAGTTTCTGGCTTTTAAGGCATTGGCTACGTTGATGCCCGCTGTCCTTGCAGGTTTTTATGGGGCGGAATATGGCGGTGCCAGTGTATGGCTGACTCTGGCGGGAATTCTTTGTTATATGGCTGCTGATGTGCTGTTGGAAATCTGGCTTCTCACGGGTGTAGCAGTTTTTGGGGCGGGCCATATCTGTATTCTTGCCAGCTTATTATATGGAAACATTTCCTGGAAGGTTATGGCTGTATGCTTTAGCATATTCTATAGCGGAATGTTCCTGGCCCTAAAGAAATATCTCAGAAAGTTAAAAGGACTGCTGTTCCCGGGAATGCTATATGCTGTGCTGCTCTGCGCGGTAGCGGCAGGCGCAGTGGCCGGGGGCATATGCTGCAGGGGTATTTCTGGAATCCTTTTAGGCTTAGGGGGTGTTTGTTTCCTGGCATCAGATACCATCCTTGGCTGGAATTATCTGAGTGGTCAGCAAAAAAGGGGACTAGGTGCGGTTCTGCTTATTCTGTACTATATGGCAGTGTATTTTTTTGCTGCCAGGCTGTACTTTTGAAAGGCCTAGCTTTTCATAGTGAATGCTAAATCATTTTCCGTTAGTAAGGCGAAATTTTTCATTCGATAATCTGTCGTTCCTTGTTTTGGCCCAGGCTTGAAACTCTGACATATCCATAAATCTGTCCCATTTTATTAAACCTCCGTTTCGTATATGGCTGTGGCAAATCTTAGCAATAAAAAAACACCGTACTTTATTATTAAAGCGCCATTTGATGTTAAAATTGTATTGCTGATGATTTTTTCTGCCATATGTAAGGGGCGTATTATCCCATGTCTTGTAAAGAGTGCTGACGCATTGCCTTGCAGCAAACGATTGGCCAACTATAAACTAATTCATTTTAAATGACCAAACAGAAGTGAAAAGGGAGTGCTTATTACGTGCGCTGGTTCCATGGATAGGACAGGGTAAGGCAGACTTTGTCTAATAAGACATGCCAACTCAATGCACGTCCCATGGGGGCGGGCGAACTACATCTAATAAGCATATTCAAGGGCAAAAGAAGCGTATATATTTTAGCGTAGTGCAGATATGGTTTCTTAAATTAAAAATATACTTAAAAAACATCAAGGAACCGTCATTGACAAAGTTAAAAACACACACTATAATAAATATAAATTTATCGAAATTGTAAGATAAATGCAGTGATAAGGAGGAGTACATAATTACCCGATGCCAAGAGAGAGGACGGATGGTGTAAGTCCTTGTGAAGGGATTATGGAAGTAGCCTTTGAGCAGCGGACCGAACAGGCGATTGCCTAAGTAGGCTCTGACGTGGCTCCTACGTTACAGGGAGGCAGTATCGGAGTGTATCCCGTACTGGCAGAGTGCAGAGATCGTTCTCTGAAATTAGGTGGTAACACGGATGAAGATTCGCCCTAAGCTGATCGCAGCTTAGGGTTTCTTTTGTATTCAGGGGAAGTTTCCAGTATGAAGGAGGTATATGTATGAGACAGATTTCAGGAAACAAATTATTGGTAAAGGCCTTGAAAGAGGAAGGCGTTGATATTATGTTCGGCTATCCAGGGGCCTGTACGATTGACATCAGTGATGAGCTATATAAGCAGAATGATATTCAGGTCATCCTGCCGCGCCATGAGCAGGCATTGGTACACGCGGCTGATGCCTATGCCAGGACAACAGGTAAGGTGGGCGTTTGCCTGGTGACAAGCGGACCGGGGGCCACGAATCTGGTGACAGGGCTTGCAACAGCCAACTATGACAGTGTGCCCCTTGTCTGCTTTACAGGGCAGGTGGCGAGGCATCTGATAGGTAACGATGCTTTCCAGGAGGTTGATATTGTCGGGATAACAAGGAGTATCACCAAGTATGGAGTGACTGTGCGCAACCGGGAGGATTTGGGACGTATTATTAAAGAAGCCTTTTATATAGCAAGAACAGGTAAACCGGGGCCGGTGCTCATCGACCTGCCAAAAGATGTTATGGGGGAACTGGGAAGTCCGGAGTATCCTTCTGAAGTAAATATACGGGGATATAAGCCTAATACGAGCGTCCATATTGGACAGCTCAAACGAGCTATCAAAATGCTGCACAAGGCGCGCCGTCCCCTGTTTTTGGCAGGAGGCGGAGTCAACATTGCCAGGGCAAATGACCTATTTACTGAGGTGGCTGAGAAAACAAACATCCCTGTCATCACAACTGTGATGGGAAGAGGGGCCATCCCTACCAACCACCCGCTATTTATTGGAAATTTGGGGATGCATGGCGCGTATGCCGCAAATATGGCGGTAAGTGAGTGTGATCTTTTGTATTCTATTGGAACCAGGTTTAATGACCGGATTACAGGCAAGCTGCATGAATTTGCCCCAAAGGCACAGATTGTGCATATTGATATTGACACTGCTTCTATCTCCCGGAATATCCATGTAGATATCCCCATTGTGGCAGACGCCAAGGAGGCGCTGCAGAAGATGGCAGAGTATGTGGAGCCGTGCAGCACTGACAAGTGGCTGGAGCAGATACAGGCATGGAAAGAAGAGCACCCGCTTCAGATGAAGAAGCATGCCCAGATGGGGCCAAAAGATATAATTGATGAAATCAACCAGCAGTTCGAGGAGGCCATTGTGGTGACAGACGTTGGGCAGCATCAGATGTTTGCATCCCAGTATACGGAGATTACAAATAAAAAGCGGATTATCATGTCCGGGGGACTGGGAACGATGGGATATGGGTTCCCGGGAGCCATAGGGGCGAAGTTGGGGAATCCGGACACACCTGTTATTGCTATTTCTGGTGACGGAGGCATGCAGATGAATATCCAGGAGCTTGCCACAGCAGTTTTGGAGGAGCTTCCTTTAATACTCTGTGTATTTAATAACACCTATCTTGGCATGGTGCGTCAGTGGCAGAAATTATTTTATGGCAAAAGATATGGTATGACGAACCTCAGGTCAGGAGCCTTAACCCGCCGTACAGAAGGAAAAGAAATGCCTCCTTATACGCCTGATTTTGTAAAGCTTTCTGAGAGCTATGGCGCCAAAGGGATCAGGGTTACACGCAGAGAGGAGATAGGGGCGGCTTTTGAAGAGGCAAAGAAGAATACAAAGACTCCAACATTGATAGAATTTATCATTGACCCGGAAGAGATGGTATATCCAATGATCCAGCCGGGGGGGACTTTAGAAGAGATGATTATGGATTGCTAGGAGGATGGGTATGGAGAATAATACAAAAAAAAGATGGATTTCATTATATGTAGAGAACCAGGTGGGGGTCCTGTCCAAGATATCCGGCCTTTTTTCTGGAAAGTCATACAACCTGGACAGCCTTACTGTGGGAACCACGGAGGATCTCACAGTTTCCAGGATGACAATCGCGACAGTCAGTGATGATGAAACCTTTGAGCAGATTAAGAAGCAGCTGAACCGTCTTGTGGAAGTTATTAAGGTTATTGACTTTACGGATATTTTTGTACGTATGAAGGAGATCTTATATGTAAAAGTAAAGAAGTGCACAAAGGAAGATAAAGTAGAACTGTTCCAGATTGCAGATACTTTTAAAGCCAGGGTCATTGACTATGGAAAGGACAGCCTGCTGCTGGAGTTCGTGCAGACCGCCACAAAAAATGATGCAGTTATCAAACTTATGAAGGAAGAGTTCAAAAACATCGAAGTTGTCCGTGGGGGAAGTGTAGGGATCGAATCTATCAGCATGATGGAGCGGTAATTTTGGTTGTACTTATATGGGGGCAGACACAGTCCGGCCTAGTTTGCAAAGCCAGGGGGCTGGCTTATATGCAGGGTAAAAAGGTTTTTCGTTAATTTAGATTCGAAAACAGAGTGCGCTCTTGTGTTTTGGGGATTTAGGTATTATAATGGCCTCAGGATAGTAAACATGCTGCCATAAGGCAGGGGATTGGAGGAGATACAGATGGACAAGAAAAATATTGACTGGGAAAATCTGGGTTTTAGTTATATTGCGACGGAACAGAGATATGTGTCCAACTATAAGGATGGAAAGTGGGACGCAGGTACCCTCACCGGGGATGCGAATATTGTCATGAATGAGTGTGCAGGAGTTTTACAGTATGCGCAGACAATATTTGAAGGACTGAAGGCATATACCACGGAGGACGGCCATATTGTGGCATTTAGGCCAGACTTGAATGCGCAAAGGATGGCAGACTCTGCAAAAAGGCTGGAAATGCCGCCGTTTCCTGAAGAAAGGTTTGTGGAGGCTGTGGAGCAGGTCGTACAGGCGAATGCAGACTATGTCCCCCCTTATGGATCTGGCGCCACATTGTATATCCGGCCATATATGTTTGGGATTAACCCAGTTATTGGCGTAAAACCGGCGGATGAATATCAGTTCAGGGTATTCACTACACCTGTGGGGCCATATTTTAAGGGGGGAGCAAAACCTCTTACACTGTGCGTATCTGATTTTGACAGGGCAGCACCCCACGGGACAGGGCATATTAAAGCGGGGCTCAATTATGCTATGAGCCTTCATGCTATTGTAACAGCACATGCAAATGGTTTTGATGAGAATATGTACCTGGATTCAGCCACCAGGACCAAAGTGGAGGAGACAGGGGGGGCAAACTTTATTTTTATCACAAAGGATAATAAAGTAGTAACGCCGCATTCGAATACAATCCTGCCTTCTATTACAAGGCGTTCACTTCTTTATGTGGCAGAGCACTATCTCGGCATGGAAGTAGAGCAGAGGGATGTGTATTTTGAAGAGGTAAAAGATTTTGCTGAATGTGGCCTCTGCGGTACGGCGGCTGTAATTTCTCCTGTAGGGAAAATCGTGGATCATGGAAAAGAGATCTGTTTCCCAAGCGGAATGGAGAAAATGGGCGCAACAATACAGAAATTGTATGATACACTGACAGGAATCCAGATGGGCCATATTGAAGCTCCAAAGGGTTGGATTAAGGTAATCAGGTAACAAAATGCAGCCAGAAAAAGGAAAGTGCAAAGTATTTTCCTTTTTCTGGCTTGAATTTATTTTCACAGGGTAAATATCCGGGTAGCTATGTTAAAATATACCAGGATGGAGCATGTATCCACCAGTGTGGTGATCAGCGGCGAGGCCATAATTGCAGGGTCCAGGTGTAACTTCTTTGCGGCCAGCGGCAGTATACAGCCGATAAGCTTAGATAAAATGACTGTAACGGCCAGTGACAGTCCGATAACCAGGGCAAGGCTGGTATTTTTGTACATAATCAGAATTCGTATGCCATTTGCTGCTGCCAGGACTACGCCTACGATAAGAGAAACCCTGAACTCCTTGAACATGACCTTAAATATGTCCCCAAAATGTATTTCATCCAGGGCAATCCCACGGATAATTAAAGTTGAACTCTGGGACCCGCAGTTTCCCCCTGTATCCATAAGCATGGGAATGAAGGAGACAAGGAGAGGGACAGCAGAAAAGGCATCCTCGTAGCGGGTGATAATCGTGCCTGTAATAGTGGCGGAAAACATCAGGATCAACAGCCAGGTTATACGGTGCCGGGCATGGGCAAATACAGATGTCTCAAAATACGGGCGTTCACTGGGACTCATAGCAGCCATCTTTGTGATGTCCTCGGTTGCCTCCTCCACCATGACATCCATGGCATCATCAAAAGTGACAATGCCAACCATGAGGTTATCTGCATCAAGCACGGGAATGGCCAGCAGATCATATTTGGTAAAAAGCTGTGCAACTTCCTCCTTGTCTGTGTGGGTATTGACAGATATAATTTCTGTTTCCATTATGTCTTTAATAAGTATATCATCTTCTGCTGTCATCAGGTCTTTGGCGGTCACGATGCCGGC
The DNA here is from genome assembly GCF_900604355.1 of Luxibacter massiliensis. NCBI lineage: Bacteria > Bacillati > Bacillota > Clostridia > Lachnospirales > Lachnospiraceae > Luxibacter > Luxibacter massiliensis. The sequence goes on from NZ_UWOE01000001.1 coordinate 699,124, forward strand.
CAGGTTCCTTCTGTCTGTGACATAGCAGGTGTAAATAGTTTCCTTATGTATCCCTGTCCTTTTAATATGGGCCATGGATTCAGCCACAGTCATGGTTTTCCTAAGTCCCACATATTCAGTTGTCATGATACTGCCTGCACTGTCATCTGGATAGTTTAAGAGCAGGTTGATCAGGTTCCTTTCAGGCTGGCTGACTGTATCCAGAATCCGGGTTACAAGGTTAGCGGGCAGTTCTTCAAGCAGATCTACAGTATCGTCCATATATAGATCATCCAGCAGATCCTTTAATTCTTTTTCTGTGAAGACTTCCACTAGGTAAGTCTGCATGGAATTATTCATGTTGGCAAACACTTCCGCTGCCTTATTTTTAGAAATCAGGCGGAAGGCAATTGCCAGCTCCCTGTCATTTAATTCGGAAAGAAGGGAGGCTATGTCCACTTCGTTCATAACTTCCAGAATACTTCTCGCAGCGACATACTGATGCTGCAGGAGAAGATCTGTAAATATAATTTTGTCCATCATAATTACATCTCCAATCTGTATTGATTATCTGGTTACACCACGAATGATAACTGGCGCCTGCGTCCATAACCTCACCACCTTTCTTTTCGATATACCTGACTGGACATTTGCCGTTCAATCAGATCTGCTTTTTAGGATATAAAAAACTCCGTCACTGCCTGAACAATGACGGAGTATAATAATCCTCTGAATGCGTGCATCGTTCAAGCTTTAGCATCACAGGGCATATCAATTGCATTAGGTTATGCCTTCACGACATAGCCTGCTAACCAGCTCATTGTGTCTCCACAATTCTGCGGCAGCAATCTCAGGAAAAACCAAATCCCTGTGGTAGCCTCACCTACCGAAATAATTATTTATTTCTCAACTTATTGTAGTGCAAAGGGAAATTGATGTCAAGAAAAATATTTTTCAGGCATACCTGCCAATACTTTTGTAGTTATGAACCTCTGCGCTGCCTGAAGAGCCGGAAATATTTAAGAATATGGAGAAAGTAATGCCATCTGCGGAGAATAGCAATTAAATAAAGAAGCCGCCGCGCATATCAGATGGTCCTTTGGTCCATACTTAAATAATAGTATTAAAGGCTCATGTAAAAAATCATGGCCTAAAAGGAGGATATGGTATGCAGGATAAAAGCTTTGAAGAATTGTATAAGGATATACTTAACAGAAAGGTCTGTTTAGATGAACCGCTCCCTCCAGGATACGATCCCCGCCATTTGGACTGCCTGCTCCATCCAGAGAAATATGCCCCGGTCATCTATACAGAGAGCTGCAGTGAGTGTTCAGACAGTTTTGAAAGAGCCTGCAGCAATAGCTGTGTCTTTGACGCCATTGAGGAATCGGAAGATGGAAAGCTGCATATCAATCCTGATAAATGTACCGGCTGTGCTGTGTGTGTGGAGGCATGTGAGAATAGAAAACTGACAGCCGGCAGGGATATATTGGCCGCTATGAAGAGGGTACGTGAAGGGAAGGGCCCAGCTTATGCTCTTGTAGCCCCCGCTTTTCTAGGGCAGTTTGGGGAACAGGCAACGGCAGGAAAATTAAGGGCTGCATTTCAGGCCCTGGGATTTGAGGGGATGGTGGAAGTGGCTTTGTTTGCAGACATCCTGACAATGAAAGAAGCCCTGGAATTTAACAGACATATACACCAGAAGGGAGATTTCCAGTTGACCAGCTGCTGTTGCCCTGTATGGATCGCTATGATCAGAAAGGTATACAATGAACTGCTCCCCCATGTGCCGGGGGCAGTGTCCCCAATGGTTGCCTGTGGGCGGGTGGTTAAGCGCCTGCATCCAGATGCAGTCACCGTGTTTGTAGGGCCCTGCATGGCAAAAAAGAGTGAGGCCAGGGAACCTGACATTGCAGATGCAGTAGATTATGTCCTGACCTTCCAGGAGGTAAAGGATATTTTTGAGGCTGCCCATATCCACCCCGAAACATTGCCGGAAAGCGAGAAAGACCATTCCTCCGGGGCGGGACGCATGTATGCATATACTGGCGGGGTAAGTGAGGCTGTCAAAATAACTGCCGGGCAGCTCAAGGAGGATGGGACGTTCCATGTAGAAGCAGAACAGGCCGACGGCATCCAGGGGTGCCGCCAACTGCTGGCAAGGCTTATGAAAGGTGAGGTGACAGCCAACTTTTTTGAAGGGATGGGATGCGCGGGGGGCTGTGTGGGAGGCCCCAGGGCCATATTAGACAGAGAACAGGGAAGAAAAAATGTAGAAGGTTATGTGCAGGAGGCAGCCTTTAAAACACCTCTGGAAAACCCATATGTCATGAAGCTGATGGAGAAATTGGGATTCGGGACAGTAGAAGAATTGCTGGAGGATGAAAGCTTGTTTGTACGCCGGTTTTAGAAAGTATTCTGTCAGGTATGCCCTTTGCAGCCGGGTGGACTTCTTATAATAAAATGTGGTATACTGTATGGGCCGTGAAGGGAGAGGATAGGATGAAGGACACCACATGCGGGCCTGCAGCTTATAATAGCTTTGCAAAAGTGTACGATACATTTATGGACAATGTCCCTTATGAAGAATGGTGCCTGTATCTGCGGGGACTTCTGGAGGAATATCATATAAAGGAAGGCCTTGTGCTGGATTTGGGATGTGGGACAGGCACTATGGCTGAGCTGATGGCAGAGGCCGGGTATGATATGATTGGAGTGGACAGTTCAGCGGACATGCTGGAGATTGCCCTAGACAAGCGGATCCGCTCTGGCCATGATATTCTTTATCTGCAGCAGGATATGAGAGAATTTGAATTATATGGAACAGTGAGGGCGATTTATAGTATTTGTGATTCTTTGAATTATATTACAGAACCAGAAGAGATACTGCAGGTCTTTAAATGGGCAGACAATTATCTGGATCCAGACGGAATTTTTATTTTTGATTTCAATACGGAATATAAATACCGTGAGGTTTTAGGACAGCGCACAATTGCAGAAAACCGTGAGGAATGCAGCTTTATTTGGGATAATTATTATTATGAGGAAGAGAAGATTAACGAATATGAGCTGAGCCTGTTCATTAAAGAGCAGGATATAGCAGAAGAGCCTCTGTACAGAAAATATGAGGAGACACATTATCAGAGGGCCTATACTTTTGTGGAGATGAAAAGGCTGGTGAAACAATCAGGACTACGTTTTCTGGCAGCCTTTGATGCATTCACCCAAAATGCCCCGTCAGAGAAGAGCGAAAGAATTTATATGATAGCAGGAAAAGGAGAGTGACAGAAATGTCAGATTATATAGTAAGAGCTACAGCGGCGAATGCGCAAATCCGCGCCTTTGCAGTGGATTCCACAGAGTTGGTGGAGGAGGCGAGAAGGCGCCACAACACAAGTCCGGTTGGGACGGCTGCCCTGGGACGGCTTCTGACAGGGGCAGTGATGATGGGGAGTATGATGAAAAATCCCAGTGACATGCTGACTCTGCAGGTAAAATGTGCAGGTCCTATAGGGGGCATGACAGTGACAGCCGACAGCAAAGGAAATGTGAAGGGATATGTCAACAATCCAGATGTGATGCTCCCCCCAAAGAATGGAAAGCTAGATGTAGGCGGAGCGCTTGGAGCGGGATTTTTAAATGTAATTAAAGATATGGGACTTAAAGAACCATATTGCGGCCAGACAGTTCTTAAGACAGGTGAGATTGCAGAAGATCTTACATACTATTTTGCCGCCTCTGAGCAGGTCCCCTCTTCTGTGGGACTGGGTGTGCTGATGGAGAAGGATAATACTGTCAGGTGTGCAGGCGGGTTTATCGTACAGGTCATGCCTTTTATTGAAGAGGAGGCTCTTGGCAGGCTGGAAGAAAATATACAGGAAATCCCCCCGGTTACCACTATGCTGGATGGCGGGCATACGCCTCAGGAAATGCTGGGCCAGGTACTTAAAGGATTTGATATGGAGGTCACGGATACTCTTGCAGCACAGTTTAACTGCAGCTGTTCAAAGGAACGGATTGAAAAAGCGATAATCAGTATAGGAAAAAAAGATATACAGTCTATGATCAATGACGGTGAGGACATTGAGGTGAAATGTCATTTCTGCAATACAGCATATCAATATTCTGTAGATGAACTCAAGGTATTGCTGGAGAAGAGCCATTAGCCTATAGATACAGGGGACAGCAAAGTCAAAGACCCCGATGCAAGCATCTGGGTATTAGACCCTCGCGGCAGCCGCCAAATGGACATGTAAATATGTCCGCCTGGCTCGTTGCTCGCGGGAATAAAAAAAGGAGGTCAGATATGAGACAGGGATTCGTAAAGGTAGCTGCGGCCACGCCAGATATCCGGGTGGCGGATGTGGCATATAATACGGAAAAAATATGTGGGGCGATGGGGGAGGCAGCAAGTGAAGGAGCCAAGATTGTAGTATTTCCAGAGTTATGTATCACAGGGTATACATGCGGGGACTTGTTTTCACAGGAGGTACTGCTTCGGGAGGCGCGCAATGCATTGCTGAAAATTGCCTCTTTTACATCAGATAAGGATATGATTGTGTTTGTGGGAACTCCCCTCAGTGTGGATGGGAAGCTGTACAATGTGGCGGCGGCATTGAACAGAGGGGAAGTGCTTGGGTTTACCACTAAAACATTTCTTCCAAACTATGGAGAGTTTTATGAGATGCGCCATTTTACGCCGGGGCCCCAAAACGCCCAGGAGATTCTTTTCGAGGGGAACAGGGTTCCATTTGGCCCCCAGATTCTTTTTCAGGCAGCTTCTATGGAAGAACTGGTCGTATCCGCTGAGGTGTGCGAGGATGTATGGTCCCCTATACCGCCCAGCATATATGCTGCCATGGAAGGCGCGGCTGTGATCGTGAACTGTTCTGCCAGTGACGAGACAATCGGCAAGGATGGATATCGCAGGAATCTGATACGGGGCCAGTCTGCACGGCTGATTGCAGGGTATGTATATGCCAATGCAGGAGAGGGAGAGTCTACAACAGATTTGGTGTTCGGGGGCCACAACCTGATAACAGAGAATGGAGTTGTCCTCAAGGAATCAGAGCGTTTTAGGAACAATATTATTTATTCGGAAATTGATATATATCGTTTGGTAGGAGAGAGAAGAAAAAATACTACCTTTAAAGCCCCAGAGGAGAGAAAACTTCCCAGAATACCGTTTCATATTGAGTTGGAGGAAACAGAGCTTACGAGGCGCTTTTCCCAAATGCCTTTTGTCCCGGACAATGAACAAGAGAGAGAGGAAAGGTGTGAGGAAATTCTTACCATTCAAGCCATGGGCCTGAAAAAACGTCTTGCCCATACCCGGGCTAAGACTGCAGTGGTAGGGATCTCTGGAGGCCTGGATTCTACCCTGGCCCTGCTGGTGGCTGCAAAGGCATTTGATATGCTTGGATGGGAGAAGAAGAGGATCATTGCAGTGACAATGCCCTGCTTTGGGACAACAGACAGGACATACCAGAATGCCTGTAAAATGGCCGTTCAGGTGGGGGCAGAGTTAAAAGAAGTAAGAATAGCAGATGCCGTAAATGTGCATTTTAGGGATATAGGGCATGACCCTGAGGATCACAATGTGACCTATGAAAATGCCCAGGCAAGGGAGCGTACGCAGGTGTTGATGGACATTGCCAACGAGAAAAACGGTATGGTCATTGGCACCGGGGATATGTCTGAGCTGGCTCTGGGATGGGCAACCTACAATGGAGACCATATGTCCATGTATGGTGTCAATGCTTCTGTGCCTAAGACCTTGGTTCGTCATCTGGTGAAGTATGCTGCAGATACGGCGAAGGACAGGGAGCTTCAGGAAGTGCTGTATGATGTGCTGGATACACCTGTCAGTCCAGAACTGCTTCCTCCGAAAGAGGGCAGCATTGCCCAGATAACGGAAGATTTAGTAGGCCCTTATGAGCTGCACGATTTCTTTTTATATTATATGCTCCGGTTTGGCTATGAGCCAAGTAAGATTTACAGGATCGCCGCAGAAACATTTGAGGACAGATATGGTACAGCCGCCATACTAAAGTGGCTTGAAATCTTCTGCCGCAGATTCTTCTCACAGCAGTTTAAACGTTCCTGCCTGCCTGACGGCCCGAAAGTGGGGACGGTGGCGCTTTCCCCAAGAGGGGATTGGAGGATGCCCAGCGATGCTTGTGTGGCCCTGTGGATGAAAGATCTGGAGGCGATATCACAGGCGGACTGACGGAAAGGAGGCCAAGGCACTTATGAAACTGATAAAAACAGAGGAGGCAGAAGGATGCGTGCTCTGCCATGATATCACCCAAATTATACCCGGTGTTACAAAAGATGCGGTTTTTAGAAAAGGCCATGTGGTAAAAGCAGAGGATATCCCAACCCTGCTCTCTGTGGGAAAAGAAAATCTATATGTATGGGAGAACCAGGAAGGGATGCTCCATGAAAATGAGGCGGCGGAGATCCTGCGCCAAGTATGCCAGGGCAGTTTCATGGAAGCGTCAGAGCCGAAAGAAGGGAAAATAGAGCTGACGGCCCAGATAAACGGACTTTTAAAGGTTAGCCGGGACAAGCTGGAGTCCCTAAATGCTATGGGAGAAATTGTAATTGCTTCGAGGCATGGGGACTTTCCTGTAAAAAAAGGGGATAAGATTGCCGGAATGCGGGTGGTCCCTCTGGTGATAGAAGAGAAAAAAATGGGACGGGCCCAGGCGGCATGTGAAGGGGAAACTATTTTTGATATTCTGCCATTTATCTGCAGGCGGGCAGGGATTGTGACTACTGGAAATGAAGTATATTATGGGCGTATAGAGGATAAGTTTACACCAGTTGTGGAGGAAAAGCTGGGGGAATTTGGTATCGAGGCAATTGGGCATACAGTATGCAGCGACGATCCTGAAATGGTGGAAAAAGCGATACAGGAGTGGCTCGCCAAAGATGTGGATATGGTGGTATGCACTGGAGGGATGAGTGTTGATCCGGATGACAGGACTCCCCTGGCTATCCGCAATGTGTCGGATCAGGTAATTACCTATGGCGCTCCAGTCCTGCCAGGGGCCATGTTTATGCTGGCCTATGCAAAGGGCATTCCTGTTGTGGGACTGCCAGGCTGTGTAATGTATGCAAAAAGGACGGTGTTTGACCTCGTATTGCCCAGGCTTGCTGCGGGTGAACGGCTTGCCTGCGAAGATTTTACTAGCCTTGGGGAAGGTGGGTTATGCCTCTCCTGCCCTGTCTGTACATACCCTAACTGTGGGTTTGGGAAGTGAAATTATATCCAAAGGCATTCTTTATAAGGCGTAGCCTGCCCGCCCCATAAGGGGCATGAATTATGGGATGTCCTTTGGTATAACCGGCTGGAATCTATATTGACAGATAATAGCAGGAATGGTAGTATAATAAAAAGAAAATAATTGAATAGCAATGATACTTATATAGGTTCATAATCGGATGGACGTTTCTACCAACTACCGGAATAGTTGACTATAAGTTTCTGCAGGGTGAAGGCCCTGCAGTTACTTGTATTGCTGGAAGGTAAAGAAGGAGGCGCAGGAAGATGAATGAATCTATTTTTATTTTAAAAGGAAATATAGTCTATAGTAAAAGTGCAGAGGAGCTGGAAATCATTGAACACGGGTATATTGTCTGTGAAAATGGACTTGTACAAGGGGTGTACCAGACTCTGCCTTTTGCATTTGGCGGGTATCCTGTCATTGATTATGAAAACAGGCTGGTCATTCCTGGCCTGACAGATCTCCATGTGCATGCCCCTCAGTATTCTTACCGGGGGCTGGGGATGGATATGGAACTTTTGGAGTGGCTTGAGACAAATACATTCCCTGAGGAGGCCAGGTTTTCAGATTTGGAATATGCCCGGGAGGCCTATAAGATTTTTGTGGAAAATTTAAAGGGGAGCGCAACAACGAGAGCCTGTATTTTTGCCACAGTGCACAGAGAGGCGACGCTGCTTCTGATGGATATGCTGGAGGAGTCGGGACTTGCCACCATGGTGGGGAAAGTGAATATGGACCGGAACTGCCCGGATTATATCAGGGAGGGTTCTGCAAAAGATTCGGCCCTTGAGACGGTGGAATGGATTAAGGATGTGCGGCATAAGAAATATAAACATACAGAACCCATTCTGACGCCCCGCTTTACGCCAAGCTGCACAGATGCCCTGATGGAAAAGCTAAAAATGATACAGACGCGCTATCAGGTGCCTTTGCAGTCACATTTATCTGAGAATCCCGGGGAGATTGCATGGGTGGAGCAATTGTGCCCGTGGTCTGAATTTTATGGGGATGCTTATGACAAATTTGGGTTATTCGGGGCAGACTGCCATACAGTGATGGCCCATTGTGTATATTCGGATGACAGAGAAATTCAGAGAATGAAGGAAAATGGCGTTTTTGTGGCTCATTGCCCGGAGTCAAATATGAATATTGCCTCCGGTGTGGCTCCGGTAAGGAAGTTCTTGGATGCAGGACTGCATATCGGCCTGGGAAGTGACGTGGCGGGGGGATCTACAGAGAGCATTTTTGCCGCCATGGCACATGCCATCCAGGCCTCTAAGCTGAGGTGGAGGCTTCAGGATGCTTCGCTGAAGCCTCTGGGCGTGGAGGAAGTATTTTATATGTCCACCAAGGGAGGAGGAGAATTTTTTGGAAAGGTGGGAAGTTTTGAGCCTGGATATGAGATGGATGCGGTTGTGCTGGATGATTCCAGACTAAAGACACCTATGGAAATGGATGTAAAGAAGCGTTTGGAGCGTATGGTTTATTTTTCAGATGACCGGGAAATTTATGCAAAGTATGTAAAGGGTGCCAGACTTTTTTGAAAGGGGAAGGCATGGGTGCCAAAGCCTCCATGGCAGTAAGCTGGCGTATGTTTGAAAGGCGGGGTGCAGAATATGACAGAGAGGGATCGGATTATAGGGAAGAGTGTAAAGCGTGTTGATGCCTTTGAGAAAGTGACGGGGCGGGCCAAATATACGGATGATATCTGTGATCAGAGTGCATACATTGCCAAAATACTGCATTCGACGGTGGCCCATGGAATCGTCAAATCAATTGTTACCGCACAGGCAGAAAAAATACCGGGTGTGGTCAAGATTGTGACTTGCTTTGACGTGCCTGCAAATTATTTTCCGACTGCAGGGCACCCCTGGTCCACGGATCCTGAGCATCAGGATGTGGCTGACCGCTTGCTTTTGACAAAGCATGTCCGTTTCTACGGGGATGATGTGGCCGCTGTGGTGGCAGAGGACGAAGTTGCCGCCTCCCGGGCCTTGCAGGCCATAAGGGTAGAGTATGAAGAGCTGCCCCTGGTGCTGGATGTACAAAAAGCTATGGAAGATGGCGCGCCCCAGATACACGATACATTTCCGGGGAATGTTTTAAAGCATACATCCATAAGAAATGGAGATTATGAAAAAGCCAGGCAGGAACCTGGATTGATTAAAGTAGAGGGATGGTATGACACGCCTACAGTCCAGCACTGCCACATCGAAAACTTTATTTGTTATGCCTATATGGAGCAAGGCCGGTATGTGATTGTCTCATCCACCCAGATCCCTCATATCTGCCGCAGGGTGACAGGCCAGGCCTTGGGCGTGCCCTGGGGGCAGGTACGGGTCATTAAGCCTTATATAGGGGGCGGATTTGGGAATAAGCAGGATATACTGTATGAGCCGTTGTGCGCATATTTAAGTAAAGCAGTGGGAGGGAGACTGGTGAAGCTGGATGTGCCGCGGGAAGAAACTTTTGTTTCAAACCGTGTCCGCCATGCAGTGCGCACCCATATTATTTCCTATGTCAGGCCAGACGGGAGTTTTGCAGCCCGTAAAATGGAATGTTTTTCTGACCAGGGGGCCTATGCATCACATGGGCATAGCATTGCGGCGAAAGGCATGGGCGCATTTCCCCAGCTATATCCCTGTCCCAATGTGGAAGCTGATGCCTATACAGTATTTACAAATAAGCCGGTGTCAGGGGCCATGAGAGGATATGGCATTCCCCAGGCTATGTTTGCGGTGGAGAGCCATACAGATGATGTGGCATCGGCGCTGGGGATGTCCCCCTATGAATTTCGCTGGAAATATTTGATGCCCAAGGGATATAAAGATGACTTTTCTAAAAATGTAAATTATTATGACACCTTCCACCAGTGTATGGAGAAAGGAAAGGATTACATAGACTATGACCGGAAATTGCAGGATTATGCGGGGCAAAGCGGAGAAATAAAAAAGGGCGTTGGTATGGCGGTTTTTTGGTATAATACAGGGGTTTGGCCTATTTCCCTGGAGACATCTTCCTGCCGGATGGTGCTGAACCAGGATGGATCTGTCCAGGTGCAGGTGGGGGAGACAGAAATCGGGCAGGGGGCGGATACAGCCTTTGCCCAGATGGCGGCAGAGACGCTGGGCATCCCATTTGGGCAGATTCATGTGATAAGTGTGCAGGACACGGACGTCACTCCTTTTGGGACAGGGGCCTATGCATCCAGGCAGACATATATGGCAGGATTTTCTATCCAGCAGACGGCAGAACTTTTAAAAACCCGTATTCTGGAAGCGGCACAGGAATTGACAGGACAGGCGAAGGGCAGCATGGATATTGTCAATGGCATGATTGTCCGTATGGAGGGCCAGGAGGCCGTGATGGGCCTGGAGGAGCTGGCGTCCAGAAAGCTGTACAGCCTGGCGCATAACGGGCATTTGACGGCGGAGAGTACATACCAGGCCAAGTCTAATGCATATTCTTTCGGCTGTACGTTTGCAGAGGTAGAGGTGGATATACCAGCGTGCAGGGTGACTTTGGCTCAGATTATCAATGTCCATGACTGCGGCAGGCTCATTAACCCGTCTCTTGCTCTTGCGCAGGTACACGGGGGCATGAGCATGGGAATCGGCTATGGACTTTCCGAGCGTCTGTTATTTGATGAGAAGAGCGGCAGGCCTTTGAACAATAATCTGCTGGACTACAAGCTTTCTACATTTATGGACCATCCCCATCTGGAAGGGCAGTTTATAGAGAATTATGAGCCAACCAGTGCATATGGGACCAAGGCTCTCGGAGAGCCGCCGGTCTGTTCTGTGGCTCCTGCTGTCAGGAATGCACTTATGCAGGCAGTGGGAATAGGGATAAATGAGATTCCCCTGACTCCTCATATACTATTTGAGCGTTTCAGGGAGGAGGGCCTGATATAGGGGGAGGAGGAGAAAAGTATGTATGATATAAAAGCACTATATGAGGCCAAGAGTGTATCCCATGGGATACAGCTGCTGGAGGAACACCCACAGGCCCAGATTATTGCCGGGGGCAGCGATGTCCTGGTCCAGATACGGGAGGGCAGAAGGGCGGGCGTGGAGCTTGTAAGTATTTTCGGCCTGGAGGAGCTGAGGGGAATTACGCTTTTAGAGAATGGGACGCTTAAGATAGGGTCATTGACTAGCTTTTCCCATATTACCCGGGATCCTCTGATCCAAAAATATATTCCTGTATTGGGAGAGGCCGTGGATAAGGTAGGCGGGCCCCAGATCAGGAACATAGGCACAATAGGCGGCAATACCTGCAACGGTGTTACATCTGCAGATTCTGCGTCCACACTTCTGGCCTGGGACGCTGTGGTGGAGCTGACTGGCCCCGGAGGAATACGCCGCCTGCCTATTGAGAAGTTCTATGTAGGGGCCGGACAGGTAGACCTAAGGCCCGGGGAAATACAGACTGCAATTTTAATTTCTAGGGAGTCGTATGACGGATACCGTGGGCATTATATTAAGTATGCAATGCGAAATGCAATGGATATTGCCACTCTTGGGTGTTCAGTTAATGTAAAGCTGTCGGAAGATAAGAAGTATATGGAGGATGTTAGGATTGCCTATGGTGTGGCAGGCCCGGTCCCCCTGCGCGCTGTATGTGCAGAGTCAGAGGCCAGGGGGCAGGCAGTGTCTATGGAGGCCATTGAGAGGGCAGGAAAGGCTGTTCTCAAAGATATCACTCCCAGAGACAGTTGGAGGGCCAGCAAGGCTTTCAGGGAGCATATTGCAGGTGTGCTCTTAAACAGGGCGCTGAAGGAATCTGTCCTGCTGGCAGGAGGTGTGGTTTATGAGTGAAAGGCAGTATAAGCTGGTACGGTGTACAATCAATGGCAAGAAGCGGGAGACGATGGTGGATGTACGGGCATCCCTCACAGATATGCTCAGGAATGATTACCGGCTGACCAGCGTAAAAAAGGGGTGTGAGGTAGGCGAATGTGGCGCCTGCAATGTAATCATAGACGGGGAGTGTTATAATTCCTGTATTTATCTGGCCATTTGGGCAGATGGCAGAGAAATACGGACACTGGAGGGCCTGATGGACCCTGCCGGGGAATTGTCAGACATTCAGCAGGCATTTATGGATGAAGCGGCGGTTCAGTGTGGTTTCTGTACTCCCGGCATCATCATGAGTGCGGTAGAAATCCTGGAATCGGGCAAGCACTATACCAGGGATGAACTGAGAAAACTTTTGTCCGGACATCTGTGCCGCTGTACAGGGTATGAAAATATATTGAATGCTGTGGAGAAAACTATGCATCAGAGACTTGGAAATAAGAGTCTTTAAATATGCTTGTTATTGATTTGCCGTAAAAGTGCCCTGTAGTTTACCCGGAATGGCTGGGTAAACTAAGGCAATATGTGTGGAAACTGATAGTGCATAAGAGACTGTTTGAAGCATTGGATTATATACGGCGGCAGTGAAGTGTAGGAAAAAGCGCAACAAATCATCAGACATGGCCTAAGCTGATGCATGTGCCTGTAGTTCCCTGTATGCCTTCCTTTGCCTTTTGGAGTAAGGTGATTAGCGCCTTGCGCCCTGGCTTGGATTCCGCAAACTCTATGGCGGCCTGTACCTTGGGCAGCATAGAGCCAGGGGCGAAATGGCCTTCTTCTATATAACGCCTGGCCTGGCTGACAGAGATGTTATCCAGCCATCTTACAGCGGGTGTCCCAAAATTCACAGCGGCTTTCTCAACAGCAGTCAGAATAATCAGAAAGTCAGCGTCCAGCTCCCTGGCAAGAAGGCAGCTTGCAAAATCCTTGTCTATGACGGCGCTGGCGCCTTGTAAATGGTTGCCCTGGCGGACGACCGGGATTCCGCCTCCTCCGCAGGCAATGACAAGATGTCCAGAGTCCACCATTGTGCGGATGGTGCCCATCTCGATGATTTCCTGGGGTTTGGGGGAGGCCACAACACGGCGGTAGCCGTGGCCCGCATCTTCTTTCATAATATAGTCATACCGGGCGGCCATCTCCTTTGCCTGCTCTTGATCCATGAAACGCCCAATAGGCTTTGAGGGGTTTTTAAATGCAGGATCATCAGGATCCACGCGGACTTGTGTAATCATGGTGGCTACAGGTATATCTTTGATTTTGCGGTTTAAAAGCTCCTCCCTGAGAGCATTTTGTAAATCATACCCTATGTACGCCTGGCTCATTGCCACACAGACAGACAAAGGGGTGTTGGGCTGTTTAAGATCCTCATGGGCAAGGGCAAGCATTGCGTTATTTACCATTCCGACCTGAGGGCCGTTGCCGTGGGCAACCACGACCTCACAGCCCTCCTCAATCAAGTCAACAATGGCACATGCAGTAATCTTTACGGCCGCCATCTGCTCCGGCAGGGTATTGCTCAGTGCATTCCCTCCCAGTGCGATGACAATCCGCTGCTTTTTGGCCATATTATTTTCCTCCCATATATGCGATGGTCTCTACTTCACACAAAACTCCTTTCGGCAGTTCTTTTACAGCCACACAGGAACGTGCTGGCTTTCCCACGAAGTATTTTGCATATATTTCATTGAAAGCAGCAAAATCCCCCATATCTGCCAAAAAACAGGTAGCTTTAACTACATCTTTAAAATCTGCATTCTGGCTTTCCAGAAGTCCGGCAATATTTTTCATAACCTGTTCAGTCTGCTCCTGGATTGTGGTGCCTACCACTTCCCCGGTCTCTGGCGAGAGGGGAATCTGGCCGGAAAAGAAAGCAATGCCGTTTACTACAATTCCCTGTGAATATGGTCCGATTGCTGCTGGTGCGTTTTTTGTCTCAACATAATTTAACATGTCAAATACCTCCTAAAATTTATTCTAGTTTATCATACCAGTTTTTTCTAAAAGAAACTATACCCTAAAGGATAACTTCTGGCTTGTATTTTGCAGGGGGCAGGCTATAAGATCCAGGAAAGTCCTGTATCCCATTGGCTAAAAAGAGGAGTGAATCTGTAAAACTGCCGGCACAAAACAGGGGCGTTATGGTGCTATTTGAAAATTCTGGGAGTTCCCTTTTTCTGCAGTTTTTCTAAAATATCTGCCGGGTCGGCAAATTTTGCCAGGAAGATCATGGCGGCTATGATGTATGGCTTATAACTTGCCTCTTTGTAAAGAGAATCCCTGTATCGGTCGAATACGCTTGCAGCTACCTCTCCCTCCTTACAGCTCACTCCAGAAATATCGGCGGGCAGGCAGTGCATATAGAGCGCCTTCCCAGCTTTGGTAGAGGCCATCAGATCTTCAGTGCAGGCCCAGTCTTTGTGCTGTGCATTTTGGGCGAGAAGTTCCTTTTCCAGCTTGTTAATGCCGTCAAAATCCCCCGCTCCATAGAGCTCTGTACGTTTTTCCATGGCCGCAAAGGGCGCCCAGCTTTTGGGATAGACAATATCCGCATTCTTAAAGGCCTCTGCCATATTATTTGTTTTCTTAAAAGTACCGCCGGATTTCTCTGCATTTTTGGCGGCAATGTTTTCTACCTCTGGGAATACTTCATAACCTTCGGGATGGGCAAGTACCACATCCATGCCAAAGCGTGTCATCAGTCCGATAACCCCCTGGGGTACAGACAGGGGTTTGCCGTAGGAAGGAGAGTAGGCCCATGTCATAGCTAGTTTTTTGCCCTTCAGATTTTTGGCGCCTCCGAATTCATGCATCATGTGGAGCATGTCTGCCATGGCCTGGGTTGGATGGTCAATGTCACACTGCAAATTTACGAGGGTTGGCTTTTGCTCTAGGATCCCATCTTTATTTCCCTGGGTTACAGCGTCCGCGACCTCGTGCATGTAGGCATTTCCTTTGCCAATATACATATCGTCACGGATGCCGATAACATCGGCCATAAAGGATATCATATTTGCGGTTTCCCTTACAGTCTCGCCGTGGGCCACCTGGGACTTCCCTTCATCCAGATCCTGTACCTCCAGGCCCAGCAGATTACAGGCTGAAGCAAAAGAGAAACGCGTACGTGTGGAATTGTCACGAAATAGCGAGATACCAAGGCCGCTCTCGAAAACTTTCGTAGAAATATTGTTTTCCCTCATAAGCCGGAGCGCATCAGCGAGGGTAAATACTGCCTCCAGTTCCTCATCAGTTTTTTCCCAAGTCAGAAAAAAATCCCCATTGTACATGCCTTTAAAATTCAGAGATTTCAGCTTATCAATATAATCCTGCAATGTTTTCATATGAATAAAGTCCTCCTAAATTATGCGAATATTCTGAAAATGGAAGGCAAAGGGGTCAGTCTCTTTTGCAAAAGGGACTGACCCCTTTGCGCTTATTTACAATAAAGTGTAGGCAGAACAGCGTATACAGACGCACATACTACCAGATCTGCTTTCCATGTTTTTTCATTTGGGGCATGTGCCTGCGCCTCCGCCCCAGGGCCAAATCCGATACAGGGAATTCCATTGCGTCCCATGATGGACACGCCATTTGTGGAAAATGTCCATTTATCTGTAAGGGGACGGGTTTTCCTCATGGCTTTGGTTTCACTGGTTCCTATCCGGGTATCCCCGTAAAGACCCTTATATGCTTCTTCAAGCGCCCTTGTCACAGGATGGTCCTCAGGGATTACCCATGTGGGGAAATAGCATTCGATTGGATAGGTCAGTCCTGTATAGGAAGGGCGGCCGTAATTGTACATGGATACTTTTACATCACTGCCATATTTTTTTACACTGGGCAGCGCTCGTATTTCATCCAGGCAGCTCTCCCAGGTCTCGCCGGCTGTCATGCGACGGTCCAGTGAAACAGAGCAGGAGTCTGCAACCGCGCAGCGGCTTGGGGATGTAAAAAAGATCTCCGATGCCGTGATAGTCCCTCTTCCGAGAAAACGGGCCTCCTTCCACTGGGGATTGTATTCTTCATCCAACATTTTTACGAGGCCTTTAACTGCCTTTTCTTTTCCCCCATCATTTTCATTAAGCGAACGCACATCCTGGAGAATATCAGCCATCTTGTAAATCGCATTATCGCCCCGTTCCGGGGCAGAACCATGGCAGGAAACTCCTTTGACTTCTACCTTGATTTCCATACGTCCTCTCTGGCCGCGGTATATGCCTCCATCAGTAGGCTCCGTGGAGACAACAAATTCAGGGCGGATGTGGTCTTCGTTAATAATGTATTGCCAGCATAGGCCGTCGCAGTCCTCCTCCTGTACTGTGCCAGTTACTAGGACAGTGTACTTATCACTGAGAAGGCCTAAATCCTTCATAATTTTGGCGCCATACACTGCAGAAACCAGACCGCCGCATTGGTCAGATACACCCCGGCCTCCGATTTCTATATCGTTTTCATAGCCTTCATATGGGTCAAAATCCCAGTTGTCAATATTGCCAATTCCCACGGTGTCTATATGTGCATCAAAGCCGATGATTTTTTCCCCTGTCCCCATAAAACCCAGAACATTTCCCTGTGGATCAATTTCTATCTTGTCAAAGTCCAGCTTTCTCATTTCCTCTGCAATCCGGTCAATATGCGCTTTTTCATCGCAGCTTTCACCGGGATATCTTACAATTTCACGGAGAAATTTTGTCATATCCGCCTCGTAATTTTGGGCCGTTTCTTTGATTTTACTAAAATCCATTTTATATCTCCTTTAATTATGTATTATTTATAGGTATCCAGGCTGTGTCAAATCATTTATGTCCCTGGTTGATGATGATTCCCAGATAAGAGCTGTGAATGGTCAGATATTTATTAGTAGGTATTTCCATCCCACACAATTGACTCATATCTTTCTGGGTCGGTATTGCCCTCTGTGGAGAAGAGAAGTACTTTCGACTGTTCATCTAACCCCAGGAGTTTTTTTAGTTCCTGGTATTCATCCATACACATGATACAGGCCAATGCCCCAAAAGGAGCTGCCCCTGATTCGCCGGAGGTTATGGGCGCATCCCCTTTTATTGGTGCCGCCAGCATACGCATGCCCTTAGCTGCCGCCCAGTCAGGAATTGAAATAAATGTGTCTGCATGGTTCTTCAGGATATCCCAGGAGATGGTGTTGGGTTCGCCACAGGCCAGTCCGGCCATGATTGTGGCCATATCCCCGCCGACCATCTGGATACTGCCGTCTCCGTGGATGGCCCCTTTGTACAGACAAGCAGCGGCGCTGGCCTCTACTACAATGACCTTGGGCGGATTTTCAGGATAGCGGTTGGCAAAATACCCTTGAACTGCGCCTGCAAGAGAGCCGACGCCGGCCTGTATGAATACATGGGTGGGGCGTTGGCAGTCCATGCCATGGAGCTGGTCATCTGCCTCGGCAGCCATGGTGCCATATCCCTGCATGATCCAGGCCGGGATTTCCTCGTAGCCATCCCAGGCCGTATCCTGTACCATGATCCCATTCTCTGTCCTGGAGGCCATATCTGCAGCCATACGTACGCACTGGTCATAATTATATTCTTCAATGGAAGCTTTTGCCCCCTCGGCTAAAATGTGATTTAACCGGGCAGGGGTAGTCCCCTTTGGCATAAGCACCACAGACTTTTGGCCCAATTTATTTGCGGCCCAGGCAACACCCCGTCCATGGTTTCCGTCAGTAGCTGTAAAAAAGGTGGCCTGGCCAAATTCTTCTTTTAACTTTGGGGAAGTGAGGATATTGTATGGAAGCTCTGAAACATCCTTTCCTGTTTTTTGCGCTATATAGCGGGCCACTGCAAAGGAGCCGCCTAGGACTTTAAATGCATTTAACCCAAAGCGGTAAGATTCATCCTTGACATAGATATCCTTTAACCCAAGCCGTGAGGCCATGTTCCCAAGGCGGACAAGAGGTGTCACGCTGTATTGGGGAAAACTCTCATGAAAGGCCCGGGCTTTTTTGACTTCTGAAAGAGCCATGACTTTTAACTGCGCATCCTCCGTTTTAGGCATATGGTTTATGGCCCATTTAATTGTCTCCATGGTGTAAAAACCTCCTTTTATGTTCATGATTCTTTGCCGGCGTCCATATAGCTGTAGAGAGTAAACTTCGAAATCCCCAGAAGGGAGGCAACTTTGTCACCGGATTTGGTAATCAGAAAAGCACCTGCATTGTTCAGATACTGGACAACAGTAACTTTGTCATCTTTATTCATCAGGGCCACTGGCTTGCCCACAAGAGACAGGGCCTGCTCTATCAAGGTGTCAAGCAGTTCATTTACATTATGTGTAATAGTCTGTGGCTGTGTATTTTGGCCCTCTTCCTTTTTGGGTTCTGTACGGATCAGAGATGAAATAGCTGACTCTACAGTGAGCAGCGCGGTAATATCATAATTCAGAGAGAAAATATAAGAAATATGATTATCCTCTTCCCTGATGAACATGGTGCTGGACTTTAAGATGCGTCCATCTTCAGTCTTGGTAAGGTAGGAGAGCCGGTCTTGTACCTTTGAGGCATCACTGTTTAAGGTTTCAAATACTACACTGGATGGCCCGTCTCCCAGTTTTCTATTGGATACATGCCCGTTTTCAATGTAGACAATGGAGCTTTCCAGCTCTAGCTTCTTTAAATCATGAATAACGATCTCACACGAGCTGCCAAATTGTACGGCCAGGCCGTGGGCGATCTGTTTGAGGAGTTCCAGTCTTTGGCTCAAAGTCATCAATCCTTTCGCGTTATGAGTTTGGGAAATTACCCCAAAACTTTTGCCTGTAAGCTCATCATAGCATAAAAATATTTAAAAGCAATACTTTTCCTTAAAAAAAATTAGGTAGCCTTAAAAACTTTTAGGATTTGTATTGCAATTATCAAATATTGATGATATTCTATAGACAACATAGGGTGTTAAAAATATGTGTGAGAAAAAATATGGGTTATTTTGTTAAAGAATATACAAAATTAATATCGAAAAAAGGAGAGGTGTGGTATGCTGATTTTGGGGAATGGGAGGGTAATCACAAGGGATAAGGCAAATCCATATATAGAAAAGGGTGCAGTTGCTATTGAAGGGAATATCATAAAGATGGTGGGCGGACTGGATGCGGTGAAGGATGCATATCCAGGGGCAGAGTACATAGATACAGGCGGAAAGGTTATTATGCCAGCCTTTATCAATGCACATGAGCATATTTACAGTGCATTTGCAAGGGGACTTTCAGTCAAAGGATATAATCCGAAGGGGTTTCTGGATATATTGGATGGAATGTGGTGGGCAATTGACAGAAAACTGACACTTCAAGATACATATCTGAGTGCAATGGCAACTTACATTGACTGTATCAAAAATGGTGTAACTACTATTTTTGACCATCATGCCAGCTTTGGGGCAGTAGGGGGTTCCCTGTTTGAGATCGAAAAAGCTGCCAGAGAGACGGGGGTACGTTCCTGCCTCTGTTATGAGGTCTCAGACCGGGATGGAAAAGAGAAAGCCAGGGCATCTGTCATGGAAAATGCAGAGTTTATCAGACATGCCCAGGCAGATGGCGGCGGTATGATTGCCGGTATGATGGGGATGCACGCACAGTTTACTGTTTCAGATGAAACAATGGAGCTGGCGGCATCTAATAAACCGGAAGGTGTGGGTTACCATATTCATGTTGCCGAAGGGATAGAGGATTTGCATCACTGCCTGGCGCATTACGGAAAAAGAATATTAGACCGCCTTATGGATTGCGGGATATTGGGGGAAAAAACAGTATTGGGGCACTGTATTTATATCAATAGCCATGAGATGGATTTAATTAAGGATACGAATACAATGGTTGTGCATAATCCAGAATCCAATATGGGCAATGCCTGTGGGTGCCCGCCGGCCATGGAAATGGCGCACAGGGGGATACTCATAGGACTGGGCACAGATGGGTATACACATGATATGACGGAATCCTATAAGGCGGCCAATATGCTCCATAAACATCATCTCTGTGACCCCACGGCGGCATGGTCAGAAGTTCCCCAGATGCTCTTTGAAGGGAATGCGCAGATTGCCGCCCGCTGCTTTAACTGTGAGCTGGGAGTATTGAAGGAAGGGGCGGCCGGGGATGTGATTGTTGTAGACTACGATCCCCTTACACCGATGGGGGCTGACAACAGCAATGGGCACATACTATTTGGAATGAATGGCCGGGATGTAGTTACAACAGTGGCAAATGGTAAAGTGCTTATGAGAGACAGAGAACTTTTACATATTGATGTGGCCAAAGTGATGGCTGACTGCAGACAGGCGGCTGCTGGCCTGTGGGGAAGGATTAATGGGTGAGATAAAGTAAAAAGGGGACAGTCCCTTTTGCAAAAGGGACTGTCCCTATTGATCACCATTTTCAGAATATTCAGATAAATCAGGAGGGTTACACACATGAGTGATGTTATGTCCCCAATATCTTTTGGACAGTTATTAAATTGGATTATGGTGGAATATAAAAAGTATGGCACAGTGTTTGGAGAGCGGCACCCTTACAAGGGGGATCCCAAGTTTGCCCGGACTATTTTTGGCCGTATGCTGGAAACTCCGGTGGGGGCGGCGGCAGGTCCCCACACCCAGCTGGCGCAGAATATTGTGGCGGCTTATTATACTGGTAGCCGTTTTTTTGAACTAAAGACGGTACAGGTTATGGATGGCGCCCAGCTGGCGGCCTGTGTAAATAAACCCTGTATTAAGGCTGAGGATGAGTGTTATAATTGTGAGTGGTCCACAGAGCTCTATGTTTCCCAGGCTATGGAGGAGTATATTAAGGCCTGGTTCCTGCTCAAGGTGCTTGCAAAAGAATTTGGATTGGGCAGTATGGATGGCTTTCAGTTTAATATAAGTGTGGGGTATGACTTGGAGGGGATAAAGTCTCCAAAGATCGACCATTTTCTAAACACTATGAAAAATGCTGGAAATTCAGAAATATTCCAATACTGCAGGCAGCATCTTCTAGGGCATCTGTCCATGTTTGAAAAAATCACAAAGGAGGATATTGAGGGGATACAGGGGGAGATATGCAATTCTGTCACAATTTCGACCCTCCATGGCTGCCCTCCCCAGGAAATTGAAAAGATAGCCATGTATCTCATTGTGGAAAAGGGGTTCCATACTTTTATAAAATGTAATCCTACCTTGCTGGGCTATGAATTTGCCAGAAAGACTATGGATGATATGGGGTATGATTATGTTGCCTTTGGAGACTACCATTTTAAGGATGACCTTCAGTACGAGGATGCTGTACCGATGCTCACCCGCCTGATGGATGTATGCAGGGAGAAAAATCTGGAATTTGGCGTCAAAATCACAAATACGTTTCCAGTGGACGTAAAGAACCATGAACTGCCCAGTGATGAGATGTATATGTCAGGAAGGCCTTTGTACCCGCTGTCAATTTCCCTGGCCGCTAAATTGGCTGAGGAATTTAGAGGGAGGCTTAGGATTTCCTACTCAGGAGGGGCGGATTTTTATAACATAAAAGGGATTGTAGATGCAGGGATCTGGCCTGTTACTGTTGCCACCACATTGCTGAAGCCAGGGGGATATGAGAGGATGGCCCAGATAGCAGGAGAAGTAGAGGAAGAGGGGGTTATCTTTAAGAGGGTAAACGAAACAGCTGCCAAGGCTTTGGCGGAGGCTGCCCAAACGAGTCCCCGCCATATAAAGGGTGGGAGGCCTGATATATCCCGTAAGATCAGGCAGACGGTCCCGCTGCTCGACTGTTTTATGGCCCCATGTGAAGAGGGATGCCCCATTCATCAGGATATTACGGCATATTTACAGTTGGCGGGGGAGGGCAGATATGTAGAGGCAATGCAGGTGATTGCGGAAAAAAATCCTTTGCCATTTATTACAGGTACAATATGTGCCCATAATTGTATGGGTAAATGTACCCGGAATTTTTATGAGGAACCAGTACATATCCGTGCAGTGAAGCTAAAAATAGCCAAAGAGGGGTATAGCGCATGGCTGCAAAAAGTGACGCCGGCCCCAATCACAGAAAAAGGCCGGGCCGCAGTTATAGGGGGTGGGCCGGCTGGTATGTCCGCAGCTTATTTCCTGAGAAAGGCCGGCATGGAGGTGACTTTGTTTGAAAAGTCTGACTCTCTTGGTGGTGTGGTCAGACATAGTATCCCAGAATTCAGGATTCCAGGTAATGCAATCGATAAAGATGTGGCCATCCTGCAGGCAGTGGGAGTGGATATACGGTATGGAACCAAAATTGAAAATGCAGAAAAGTTAAAGGAAGAAGGCTATACAGCAGTCATATTTGCAGTAGGGGCATATAAACCAGGAGT
Source organism: Luxibacter massiliensis (assembly GCF_900604355.1). Lineage (NCBI taxonomy): Bacteria > Bacillati > Bacillota > Clostridia > Lachnospirales > Lachnospiraceae > Luxibacter > Luxibacter massiliensis. The sequence goes on from NZ_UWOE01000001.1 coordinate 721,596, forward strand.
ATTAGAACTTAAAGAAGGCGAGGCAATGAATGCCCTCTGCTTCCTCAGGAAATACAAGAAATCAGGTGGAAAGCTGGACATTGGGAGGCAGGTGGCGGTAATTGGAGGGGGCAATACTGCCATGGACACTGCCAGGGCAGCAAAAAGGATATCTGGTGTGGAGAAAGTTTTTCTTGTGTACAGAAGGACAAAGCCTTATATGCCTGCAGATTATGAAGAACTGCTTCTGGCGGAGAAAGACGGAGTGGAAATTCTGGAACTGCTGGCTCCTGTAAAGTTCTCAGGCAAACTGCTGGACTGCAGGGTGATGAGGCTTAGGGAGTATGATGAATCGGGCAGGAGAGGTGTCGTAGGAACAGAAGAGATACGCCGGATACCTGCAGATACTGTAATTGCCGCAGTAGGTGAGAGAGTTCCGGAGGATTTATATAAAACAAATAAAATCCATGTCAATGAATGGGGCAGGGCAGTGGTGAACCAGGAAACCTGTGAGACAAACCAGCCTGGAATCTATGTAGTAGGCGATGGCCTGGGCGGCCCGGCAACTGTGGCAGAGGGGATACGTGATGGGAGGAAAGCCGCGGAGGCCATTGTAGGCAGAGACTTGGCTGATGATTATAGCTGCGATAATAACGAAGAACGAATTTATGGGAGAAAGGGAACCTTAAAAGGGGCACAGGAGGGGGCGGCAGAGACAGGGCGCTGCTTGAGCTGCTCTGCAATATGCGAGAACTGTACGGAAGTCTGTCCAAACCGTGCAAATATTTCAGTCCGTGTCCCGGGGATGGAAAAACATCAGATTATCCATATAGACTCTATGTGCAATGAGTGTGGCAACTGCAGGAGCTTCTGTCCTTATGACAGTGCCCCCTATTTGGATAAATTCACAGTATTTGCATCAGAGCGGGATATGGAGGAAAGCAAAAATCAAGGGTTTGCTGTACTTGACAAAGATAATGTGACCTGTGCCGTACGGTATCTGGGGGAACGTTTTAGTTATACCAAAGGAGAGGAAACACGGCTCCCAGAAGGCCTGAAATGCCTGATAGAAGCTGTGGTAAAGGAATATCCATATATTTTGCCATAGTCCATAGAGAATAGAAAGAGGGAACTAAATATGAAACGTTTATTTAAAGGCGGCAGGATTGTAAGCAGCAGCGGGATAAGACAGCTGGATATTCTGGTAAAAGGGGGAAAGATACTGGCTGTTGGGGAAGAACTGGCATTTAGAGACGCGGCCATTGAGGACGTGCGTGGGAGACTGCTCTTCCCGGGGTTTATTGACGCCCACACCCATATGGCGCTGGAAGTATGCAATACAGTAACCGCAGACAAATTCGATACAGGCACAAAAGCTGAGGCTGCAGGAGGCACCACTTGTATTATTGACTTTGCTACACAGTATAAAGGAGAATCTCTGTCCCAGGCCCTGGCCAACTGGCACAGAAAGGCAGACGGGCAGTGCTCCTGTGATTATGCATTCCATCTGGCACTTACAGACTGGAATGAGGATGTGGGCAGGGAATTGGAGGAGATAGTTAAAAATGAGATTTCATCCTTTAAGCTCTATATGACATATGATACTATGGTAGATGACAAAACCATGTATGAAGTGCTGTCATGTTTGAAAGAGCTGGGAGGGATTGCCGGCGTCCATTGTGAGAATAAAGGGATTTTGGATGCCCGCCTGGAGGAAGTAGCGAGACAGAAAGGCAACAGGAAAAATGTGGAGGACTATCCATGGACACGGCCCCCGGAAGCAGAGGCGGAAGCAATAAGCAGGCTGCTGAAGATTGCAAAATGTGTAGATACCCCTGTCATAGTGGTACATTTAAGTACGGCTCAGGGATATGAGGAAATCTTAAGGGCAAGAGAGGGCGGACAGACGGTTTATGTAGAGACCTGCCCCCAGTATCTAGTCATGGATGAAAGTTTGTATGCCCTCCCAGAGGGGGAGGGAAGGAAATATATGATTGCACCGCCCCTGCGGACAAAAAGTGACCAGGAAGTACTGTGGATGGCTTTGGATGAGGGGCAGATACAGACTGTTTCCACAGACCACTGCAGTTTCAGCCTGGCCCAGAAAAGCGCTGGAAAGGAGGACTTTTCCTGTACGCCTTGTGGTATGCCAGGAGGGGAGGAGCGCCCTGCACTGTTATACCAGTTTGGCGTCAATGAGGGCAGGATTACATTGGAACAAATGTGCCAGTATTTGTCAGAAAACCCGGCAAAGCTGTATCACCTGTATCCCCAGAAAGGGACGCTCTCCCCTGGGAGTGATGCGGACATCGTTGTATGGAATCCAGAGACAGAATGGATTATGACCAGGGAAGCACAGCAGGCAAATATTGATTACTGCCCTATGGAGGGGACCCGGATAAAGGGAAGGGCTGAAAAAGTATTTTTACGGGGACGGCTTGTGGCAGAAAATGGACAGATCATAGAAGAAAACACAGGATGCTATGTTAGGCATGGCATACATCCGGAGGAGAGGTAAGTAAAAAGAATTGTCAGTTCTATATACAGTCAAAAAATTTGAATCCTGCGGCCTGGCCATCCAGGATTCTCTTATGAAATCGTTTCAGATAGAAAATATAAAAACCCCTGTGGTTAGTGTAATAGGGGCAGGAGGAAAAACCACACTTATAAGGGCGTTGGCAGAGGAATATCAAAGTAAGGGGATACCTGTAATTGTAACAACAACAACCCATATGCTGGTAGAAAACCTGCCCTGGTTCCTCCTCACACCATCCCCCGAGGGGGTAAAGAAGCTTCTTGGGCAGTATGGCATGGCTTGGATTGGCATACCCCAGATTGGCATGTCCCAGGAAGGGAGGGATAAAGGAGGGGGTTCTTGCAGCCATATAAACAGGAGAGTCCGTAAAATGGGTATTCTGCCTCGGGAATTTTTAGAATGGGTGCTGGGATATGGAGTCCCGGTACTGATCGAAGCGGATGGCGCCCGGGGCCTTCCGATAAAGGCCCCGGCGGGACATGAACCAGTACTCTTGCCCCAGACAACCCATGTACTCAATGTGTATGGACTGGATGCTATTGGAAAAAGAATTTCTGAAGTATGTTTCCGCGGGGACAGAGCAGCAGAGCTGCTTGGGAAAAAAACAGAGGATATTCTGCAGGAGGGAGATATTGCTGCCCTGGCACTTAGCAGGCAGTCCGGGAGGAAGGGGGCGGCTGCAGTCCTTCCATATAAAATTGTATTAAATAAGGCGGATAATGCTGCCCGGGAAAAAAGTGCCCTGCGTATAGGCATGATGGCCTGGGAGAAGGGATTTGGCGACCTAACTGTGACAGCGGCAGAAAGGCAGAGAGAGCAATGAGAATTTTGATCAGAGGGGCCGGAGACTTGGCAACAGGGATTGCCTCACGGCTATATCACAGCGGGCATCAGCTTTTAATGACAGAAAAAGAGACGCCGCTTACAGTGCGGCGGATGGCGGCTTTTTCCAGGGCCGTGTATGAAAAGACGGCTCCGGTGGAGGATATGGCAGGCGTGTTGGCGCATACAATAGAAGAGGCAGAGATTGTACAGAAGCAAGGAGATATTCCTATTCTAGTGGACGAAAGGGCGGAGGCTTCCATAAACTACAAGCCAGATGTCCTGGTGGATGCGATCCTGGCTAAGAGAAATTTAGGTACTAGAATTACAGATGCCCCTTTGGTAATCGGTGTGGGTCCGGGATTTACGGCGGGGGAGGACTGCCACTGTGTGGTTGAGACAAAACGGGGGCATACGCTGGGAAGTGTGCTGTATAAAGGCAGTGCCATTCCCAACACCGGGGTGCCTGGAAATGTGGGAGGCTATACAACAGAGAGACTGATAAGGGCAGCAGAAGATGGCAAGATGGAACCTTTGGTAGCCATTGGGGACAGGGTGGAAAGAGGACAGGCAGTGGCCCGCACAGGAGGGGCGGAGGTGTATGCACAAATGAGCGGTGTTGTAAGGGGGATGCTGCAGCAGGGAGCCAGAGTCAGTAAGAACCTGAAAATAGGTGATATTGATGTGAGAAGTGAAAGATCCCACTGTTTTACTATTTCTGATAAAGCTCGTGCAGTGGGGGGCGGTGTTTTAGAAGCAGTGTCCCGATTTGGATACATGAGGGGGAAATATGCAATCCTTGTCCTGGCGGCAGGAGGCAGTGTACGTTTCGGTGAAAATAAGCTGTGTGCCGTAGTTTCCGGGAAAAAGCTATATGAACATACATTGGATAGAATGTGTGCATTTCAGGCATATCCCGTATTCTTTGTGACAGGCTATGATGAAATTATACAGGCGGCCCAGGAGAGAGGATTTTATACTGTAGTGAACAGGGAGCCTTGGAAGGGGATTTCATATTCCATCCGAAAAGGGATAGAGGCCTGTCTTAAATGCTATCCTCAAATAGAAGGGATTCTTTTTTCGGTCTGTGACCAACCGAATGTGCATATTTCCACGATCCAGCAAATATTAAATGAGGCGGCCCTGCACAGAGGGCATATTATTTGTGCGGCCCACGAGGGGGAAATGGGGAACCCGGTTTTGTGGGATAAAGAGTTTTTCCCGGATCTTATGGGGTTGACAGGGGACAAAGGTGGGAAGGAAATTATAGCCAGGTTTAGGGATAGGTGCAGATTGGTGGAAACCCAGCCTGAAGAATTGAAAGATATTGATTTAAGGACAGATATTATAGAATAAGATTTCAGGGCAGCAGGATGTCCTGTGGAAAGGATGGCGGCCTATGTTCACAGTGCATGTAAATGGGAGAGACTATCAAACCAGGCGGGATGATAAACTGATGCGTTTTCTGCGGGACGTACTGCATCTGACCTCTGTAAAGGACGGATGCAGCCAGGGGGCCTGCGGTACTTGTACTGTACTGGTGGATGGGAGACCTACAAGAGCCTGTATACCCATGGTCTCAAAGATGGAGGGGAAATCTATCGTGACAGTAGAGGGACTGAGCAGCCGTGAAAAGGAGGTATATGCTTATGCCTTCGGGACAGCGGGGGCCGTACAGTGTGGTTTTTGCATTCCCGGGATGGTTATGTGTGCGAAGGGACTGATTGACAGAAACCCAGATCCTGCTCCTGTGGAGGTTGTGGGGGCCATACGTAATAATATATGCCGCTGTACGGGATATAAGAAAATCATAGAGGCTGTCCTTCTGGCGGCCAGGGTATTTCGGGAAAATCTGGATGTAGGGGGACATACAGGGATTGCCCCTGTGGGAATGAAACTGCAGCGGATTGACGCAAAGGAGAAGGTGCTGGGGACAGGGGAATACCCGGATGATATTTATCTGGAGGGGATGATATACGCAAGTGCGGTGCGCGCAGAATATCCAAGGGCCAGGGTGCTTGCCATACATACAGAGGAAGCAAAAGCGTTGGATCAGGTTGTGGGCATATTCACGGCAGAAGATATACCGGGAAATATCAAGGTCGGACACCTGAAGCAGGATTGGGATACTATGATACCTGTGGGGGAAGTGACCCATTATCTGGGAGATGCCATCTGTATTGTTGCAGCAGAGACAGCAGAGGTTTTAGAACAGGCAAAGCGCCTTGTGAGAGTGGAATATGAGGTGCTTGAGCCAGTGCTCAGTCCTTTTGATGCCATGGAGGAGGAGGCACCGAAAATCCATGCTTCAGGCAATATTCTGGCCCATGAGCATCTTGTAAGAGGGGATGCGGATGCAGTGATTGCACAGTCCAAATATACAGTTACGCGGCATTATGAGACACCCTGGACAGAACATGCGTTCCTGGAGCCGGAGTGTGCGGTGGCCATGCCTTTTAATGATGGCGTATTTATTTATTCTACTGACCAGGGGACTTACGATACCCAGTATGAGTGCAGCATTATGCTGGGACTGCCCCGGGAAAAGGTGATTGTAGAAAACAAACTGGTGGGAGGCGGATTCGGGGGGAAAGAAGATGTCAGTGTCCAGCACCATGCCGCCCTGGTGGCATATCTGACGAAGCGGATTGTAAAAGTCAAACTGTCCCGCCAGGAGAGTATTGTGGTGCACCCTAAACGGCATCCTATGTGGATGGATATTACTACAGCCTGTGACGAACATGGGTACCTGACAGCCATGAAGGCAGTTGTGGTTTCAGATACAGGCGCGTATGCTTCCTTGGGAGGGCCTGTACTGCAAAGAGCCTGTACCCATGCGGCAGGGCCCTATAATTTCCAGGTTATTGACATAGACGGGAAGGCAGTATATACAAATAACCCGCCTGCAGGGGCCTTTCGTGGGTTTGGGGTAACTCAGACCTGCTTTGGTTCGGAGAGGAATCTGGATTTGCTGGCTGAGATGGCTGGCATTTCTCCCTGGGAAATCCGCTATAGAAACGCCATACGCCCGGGCCAGGTGCTTCCAAACGGCCAGGTGGCGGATGCATCCACAGGAGTGGCAGAGACACTGGAGGCTGTCAGGGAACTTTATGAGAGAGAACCCTATGCAGGAATCGCCTGCGCAATGAAAAACGCGGGGGTGGGCGTCGGCCTGCCGGATTGGGGCAGGTGCCGCCTGCTGGTAAAAGATGGGAAGGTGGAGATACATGCAGGTGCATCTTGTATTGGGCAGGGATTGGGGACAGTGCTCACGCAGGTTGTCTCAGAGACACTAAAGCTGCCGGCAGAGCAGATTATGTACTGCCGTCCGAGTACTGCAGATTCGCCTGATTCCGGCACCACATCAGGATCCCGCCAGACACTGATTACTGGTGAAGCCGCCAGGAGGGCGGCGCAGAAACTGAAAAAAGAACTACAGGAGACTGGTATTTCAGATTTGGAGGGCAGGGAGTATCTGGGAGAATATCTTGCCAAGACGGACAAGATGGGAAGTGATGTACCCAACCCAATATCCCATGTGGCGTATGGATTTGCAACACAGGTATGTGTTCTGAATGAGGACGGAACTGTGAAGCTCATAGCCGCAGCCCACGATGTGGGAAAGGCTGTCAATCCAATCAGTGTAGAAGGGCAGATTGAGGGCGGGGTAGTGATGGGGATGGGGTATGCCCTGACAGAGCAGTATGAGATCAAAGAAGGATATCCCGTATCAAGATTTGGGACCCTGGGATTATTGAAAGCCGACAAGGTGCCCCCTCTGGAATCTATCATTATAGAAAAGCCTGGGGTAGATGTGGGATATGGTGCAATTGGAATTGGGGAGATTACATCCATACCAACAGCCCCTGCCATAGCAGGCGCCTACTATAAATGGAGCGGAGAGTTCCAGACAAAGCTGCCTCTGACAGGGACTCCATATGAAAAAAAGACAGTAAAGAGGTAACGGGACAAGAACAGCCGGTTAAATATAAAGTTAATTTTAGCTTAAGAAATACGAAAGAAGGTAGTATTTAAAGCGCGTCGGGAGTATAATAAACAAATACTTAATGAATAGTTTATATATACTGGGAGGTTGACGCTATGTGGACAAGAGCAGATTTAAAGATGAGGGGAAAGGTGGCATTTCAGAGAAATTACTGGAGCGCTGTCATTGTTGGACTGGTTATGTCTGTTGTATCAACAATTGTCAGTGTCTCTAACTCCAGGAATTTAAGAGGATATAATTCCCGGCATGGATATTATATTTCGGAGTATTCTCTGCTGTGGGCCATACTCGGTGCATTTTCTGCTGTGCTGGGATTGGGGATTATACTGCTGAATATTTTTGTGGGCAATGTCCTCATGGTAGGGGGGAGCCGGTTTTTCATCCTGAACCAGACAGAGACGGCTAATCCTGCGGTTCTTGGCTGCGGATTCAGAAGCGGCCATTATGGAAATATTGTGCTGGTGATGTTCCTTAGGGATTTGTTTACATTTCTGTGGACTCTGCTTTTGGTGGTGCCTGGCATTATTAAATATTATGAGTACCTTATGGTACCATATATTATAGCAGAGAATCCGGCTATGAGCAGGGAGGAAGCATTTTTAATCAGTAAGAAGATGATGATGGGCCAGAAATGGGAAGCTTTTGTGCTTGACCTGTCTTTTCTCGGGTGGAGGATTTTGGAGATAGCCACATTTGGTATCCTAGGGGTTTTCTATGTGGAACCTTATATAGAAGCCACATTCTCAGAATTATATACCTTTAACCGGGCAATGGCTTACCAGAATGGATATATCAGGTAGGGTTGAGGATGATATTATATTTCCGCGGGCAACGGGCCAAGGGGACATGTTTACATGTCCCCTTGGCGGCTGCCGGGAGAGTCTAATACCCTGATGCTTGCGTCGCTGCTAGTTTGATGCACCGTATGCTTGTATCTGGACTTTAACTGGGGCAGAATACAATTTCAGTATTCTGCCTGTTTCTATGAAAAAATATCCAGTGAAATATCTATTGCTAAAAGGGGCCGTTGAGTGAATGCAGAATGGCCAGGTTTGCTTTATATAGATAAAAGGAAGGAGCTGCTCCATATATATGCAGCAGCTCTGAGAAAAGGGAAAAATCTATCTATAAATTTGAAATTGTCTGTTTTAGGCGAAGTCCAGCGGCCACATATACCTGCTGTAAGTGCAGCCGCCGTCTTCTGTTTTTCATATTCTAAGAATAGCAGATAATTGTGAATGTATTGTGACAAGAATTGGAAGAAATTATAAAAATTCTTAAGGTAAAATGAAGAGCAGGGGTTACTGGCTGTGATAGACTGTATGCATGCTATTTTTTGCAGAGTCCTGCCACTTTTCTAAATTATTCTCATACATATCCAGAAGCCATTCCATGGCAGAATCCATGCCAGCATCTGTCATGGGGAAGGAGGCATGGTTCTTTATTTCGTCAGGCGTTTTCTCGAAGGACCAGGGTTCAGGATAAACACTTACTGTAAAAGTCTCCTTACTTTCATCCATTTTAAAATAATAACGCATTCCGTTGTGGCTGCCCGAAAAGGGTTCACGCTTCAACCCGCCTACGGGGATTAGGTTTTTATCAATCATTTCTTTATGCTCCTTATATATTACTTCTTAAGCCTGTATGCAGGCCTATACATAGTATAACACAATAAAGAAAAGTTTGCAGGAGCAGTACCTAGAGGACACTGTGCCAATGTACATTTTGAGGGGGTAAATGCCTGATACTATTGGGAACCGGTAAAAGACGCGAAAATGGGCAAAAGGAAAGAGCCACAATATATGTGACTCAAAGGGGGAAAAAGTTTATGAAAAAGTGTTCATATCATTTGAACAATTATAGTATAAGATTTATATGTGTAAAAAATGTGATACATTTTTGAATGAATTGTTAACATATAAAAAATAATTTATGAAGACCCCCAACTAGTGCCAGTGGCTTTATGAGGACGGTTTACGTATGGTGGTGTCCCCGCCGCCCTGGTAAAACATATATTTCCCTTTCCCGTTTCGTTTGACATCATATAAGGCGATATCTGCGTGATATAGCAGCAGGTCGAAACTGTCCCCATCCTGGTCATAGACAGCAATTCCGATGCTCGCGGAGAAGGTATAGCCTTCGAAAGTACTGTTTAAGGCGCTGCAGAGCTGAGCCGCCTTTTTCTCTATGTCTGCACGGCTGTGAATTCTGCCTAAAAATACCATAAATTCATCTCCGCCCAGCCTGGCGGCAATATCATCCTGCCGGATATTTGTATGGAGTATTTCGGCTACATGCTTAAGCAGGCTGTCTCCAAAGGCATGACCACGGGTATCATTTGCCTGTTTAAAATTATCCAAATCAAAAAACAAGAGTGCCGCAGACTGCTGCAGGGAAAGTCCTGACAGTAAAGAGGTTACAAGACGCCTGGCCGTTGCTTTGTTATATAAACCTGTCATAGAATCCTTTTCCGCCAGATTTCGCAGACGGTCTGCTTCCAGCTTCTGATGGTGGATATTGTTCATCTTTCCGATAAAACCAATGCACAGAGGTTCCAGATCGTTTGTCCAGAGAGAACGGATGATAAATTTATACCAGAGCTGCTCTCCTGAAGGTGTATTGACCAGATATTCCAACTTTAAAAGAGGGTTATCTACAGTAGTGCTGAATATTTTCTCCCATATATCTTTCGCATCTTTTTCACTGAGTATATGTATCTGTCCCCTCCGCTGCCTGACATTACTAATAAATATCTCTAATCCAAGTTCAATGTGGCCCTGCTCAGAAAAGGTGAGGGCATCTGATTTGGTATCGTATTCAAAAAGAATTTCATTAGAGAGAGAGGCTAAAAACTGGTATTTTACCCGTTCTCTCTCAAGCAGGAGCATAGTCCTGTCAGAGGGACTTTCGGGAGCTTTCTGCCCGATAAGTTCTTTTGATATCTCTTCCACATCAAAGGACGCCTGGTAGGAATCTGTATCCTCCATGAATCCTTCACTTAATATTTTGTTTTTGCTTATAAGACATTTCAAGAGTTCAGGATTAAACTGCCCGCACTCACCATCCATAATCATTTGCATAGCTTTTTTATGGCTATACGCTGGTTTGTAGACCCGTTTATTTACAAGTACGTCGTATACATCGGCAAGAGAAACTACCTGCGCACAGAGCGGAATCTCATTTCCGGAAAGTCCGTCCGGGTAGCCTTTGCCGTCCCATTTTTCGTGGTGCCACCGGCATATGTCGTGTGCATACCGAATCAACAGTTTATGATTCTTTAGATGCATCTGTGTGATTATATCGGCTCCAATGGCAGAATGCCGCTTCATGGTTTCAAATTCTTCAGGGTCCAGCCTTCCGGGTTTATTGAGGATTTCTTCAGGGATGGCAATTTTCCCAATATCATGCAGGGCGGCAGCATTAGAAATTGCGGTGATATCTGAACTGGTCAGAGGATATTCAGGATGTTTTTCTATGAATGCCTTTAAAAGGATCTCTGTAATGGTACGTACTCTTCTGATATGGGAAATAGATTCTCCATTCCTGAATTCTGCAATGGAGCAGAGTGCATCAATCATCAATGAATTATACTTTTCTTTCTCGTGTACCTGCTGCTGGACCAATTTCTGCAGCGCATGCTGCTTTGAATAAAACATAATAGTATTTTTAATCCGGTGCCGTATAATACATGAATCAAAGGGGCGGCTAATATAGTCTACCACGCCGAGAGCAAAGCTTCGGTCCGTATAATTGGAGGAGGTGGCAGCAGAAATCATAATAACGGGGATATTTTCTATCCAGTGCTTCTGATTCATGATTTCCAATACCTCAAATCCATCCATTACCGGCATAACCAGATCTAATAGAACTACATCAATTTGCTGCCTGCATTGTTCCAAAAGATTGACGGCCTGCAGCCCGTCTGTTGCTTCTATAATATGATATTCATCTTTAAGCATATCATTTAAAAATGCCCTGTTTAATTCAACATCGTCTACTACAAGAACTGTAGGTTTCGAATTCATGGCGGAGTACCTCCATATTTAATAATGGCGAAACTATCTCTAATCTCGGGCAAGCTATTTGGGTATTATGGATAATCATGTACAGCGACTATTCTATAATACAAGGGAGGGGGCGGCATATGTGCGGCCAGCCATCTCCTGATCCAGTAGATATAAGCTCTTTGGGTCGCTTCCGAACAGTTCCATCTTCTTAACCTGGTCTTTGGCCCTTGTCTCTTCCTCCCCCTGTTCTTTGACAAACCAGTCCAAAAACTGCATAGTACGGAAATCCTTTACAGAATAAGCGGCATCATAAATATTGTGGATCAAACCAGTCACATATTTTTCATGCTTTAATCCTTCTTCGAGAGGGGCCATGTTATTGCTGAGCAATACATCTGGTTTGTCAATTTGTTCAAATGTTACAGGTGTATCGTTGTTCTGCATATATTGCAGGAAAAGCATTGCATGGTCGCGTTCCTCCTGGGCCTGGATGTGATACCAGTTGGAAAAACCATTCAATCCCTGCTCCACATAGAAATTAGCGAAATGCAGGTATAGATATGCAGAGTAAAACTCTTTATTAACCTGTGTGTTTAGTAACGTAGAAACTTTTTCATTTAACATAGTAAAAACTCCTTTCTAAATTCCCCCGGCAACGGGCCCAGGGGATATGTTTACATGTTCATTTGACGGCTGCCGGGAGGGTCTAATCCCCGATGCTGCACCGCTGCTAGTTTGAAGTCCCGTATGCCTCCGCCGGGGTCTTTGGCTAAGGCATCTGCCACACAGTATGCCTAAGGGAATCAAGTGCCTAATACATACTCTGGAAATGGGAGGGCATCTTAAGCTGTGAATATAATAGGCTTGTGATTATGAGCTTTGTCTTGTGCTATTTAATGTGTTCTTTTATGGCCTGAAAACTTTCTTTGCTGATGACATGTTCGATTTTGCAGGCATCCTGGGCAGCAGTCTCTCTATCTACTCCAAGCCGTACCAACCATTCTGTCAACAGCTGGTGGCGCTCATAAATCATTTCGGCTATTTCGCGCCCTGTGTCTGTCAATAATATATGTCCCTCTCCTGATACTGTGATGTGTTCTTTTTCCCGGAGATTCTTCATGGCTACACTGACACTGGACTTTTTGAAGCCAAGTTCTTCGGCAATATCCACAGAACGTACGGAAGGCTGGCTATTGCTGAGGATCAGTATAGTCTCCAGATAATTTTCTGCAGATTCGTTTGTTTTCAATGGGTATTCACCTCGATTTTTGAATTAAAATATAGTATAAAAGTACTGCATACTTTTTAAGCAGTACTTTTAAATTACGTAAATAGTATAGCATAATTTATACAGCAGGGCAAATGTGGGGAGATAAATTATAAATATTTTATAGAAAATCCAATTTACCAAAACTCCTGGATTTTCAAGGTTTTCACCGTATGGCGCTTTTAAGTATAGCACATTAAAACTTATTGTAGATGTACTCTTTATATGAATGTCCTTGTGACTGGCATCCGTGCCAGGCGTACATCGAATGATAGATCAAGTATTATGACATTTAATGTGTTGTCAAATCATCTCTAATATCATTGGATTCATCATTTGGTCCATTTAGGGAGAGCCTAAGGTTCTCCAGCCGCATCTTGATATTCTTTTGAACCGGTATCCTGCCAGTGCTTTTTCCCACTGCTGACGACGGAACCGTCCTTGTGTACATAGGCATACTTATTGAACTACTAATGTTCAATTAGGTATTTTTTGCATGATTGGCGCTGTGATGGAGGTAAGCGGCATACAGAGAATAGCAGATGACGATATAAAAGTAACTAATTAATTTTCAAATTTCCTGTAAAAAAGGCGGCTTTTATCTGCTGAATGATAATATGGTTTTATTGAGAAAAAATATCAATAATTTAAGAGAGAAATATTGGGAATCTGCTTGACAATCAAAAAGAGTTAGAATATACTAACGATGTAATTGAAAAGAATTATCATTATACAAAGAAAGAAGATGAACTATGATGCCATTATCAATGGTAAGAGAAGGTGAACCAAACATAATCCGTAAAATCGGAGGGAAAGAAGAAACTAAAAGATTTCTGGAAAACCTGGGGTTTGTTACAGGCGGAACTGTCACAGTTGTCTCTGTAACGGGGGGCAATATGATTGTGAATGTGAAAGACTCCCGGGTTGCCATTGGGAAAGACATGGCAAATAAAATTATGGTTGGCTAATAGGAAAGGAGACAGGATGAAAACTTTAAGGGAAGTGCCGTGTGGGGAGACGGTAAAAGTAACTAAGTTAACTGGCGAGGGGCCTGTAAGAAGACGCATTATGGATATGGGAATCACGAAAGGGGTAGATGTCTTTGTGAGAAAGGTGGCGCCCCTTGGAGATCCAGTAGAAGTGACTGTGAGAGGATATGAGTTATCTGTCCGGAAAGCAGATGCAGAAATGATTTGTGTGGAGTAGATATTTTATATTTTTGGATGGTGGTTAGATTTAACTAACCCCATGGGCATGAATAATTATTCATGCTGATGCGCTGAGTATTCAATCAAGTTGTGAAGTTATTTAATTATACCTTATCGGACACAGTCCGCCCGCCCCCTTGGGGCATGCTTTAAGGGGTGTCCTTTGGGTATACCTTATTGAACATTAGTAGTTCAATAAGTATAGAAAAGCAGAATGAAGTTTTGTCAGGAGGAGAAAAAATGGCTATCAAAATTGCATTGGCAGGTAATCCAAACTGCGGAAAAACAACATTGTTCAATGCACTGACCGGATCTAATCAGTTTGTGGGAAACTGGCCGGGCGTTACAGTGGAGAAAAAGGAAGGGAAGCTGAAAGGGAATAAAGATGTTATTATCATGGACCTTCCGGGCATATATTCGCTTTCTCCCTACACCCTGGAGGAAGTTGTTGCCAGAAATTATTTGATTAATGAAAAACCAGATGCAATATTAAATATTGTGGATGGTACAAATATAGAAAGAAATTTATATTTGTCCACGCAGCTTATGGAGTTGGGCATACCTGTTGTGATGGCGGTAAATATGATGGACATCGTGGAGAAAAATGGCGATAAAATCCATATTGATAAGCTCAGCAAAAAGCTTGGGTGCCAGGTTGTTGAGATTTCGGCCCTTAAAGGAACGGGTGTTATGCAGGCTGCTGATAAGGCAGTGAAGGCCGCAGACAAGAAGAATGCAGCTCTGCCAGTACATAAATTTGGGCAGGAGGTCGAGGATACCCTGGATCTCATTGAGAATAAGCTTGGCAGTGACATTCCTGAGAACCAGAAAAGATTTTTTGCTATTAAGCTTCTGGAGAAAGATGACAAGATTGAATCCCAGATGACACAGGTTCCTGATGTGACAGAAGAAATAAAAACAATAGAAAAAGCAATGGATGATGATACAGAAAGTATTATTACGAATGAAAGATATGTTTATATTTCTTCTATCATAAATGATTGTTATACAAAGGGCAGCAGAAAGAAACTCTCAACTTCTGATAAGATTGACCAGATTGTGACAAACAGATTTCTTGCACTCCCCATTTTTGCGATTGTGATGGTGATTGTATATTATATTTCCGTCACAACAGTCGGAACTTGGGCCACAGACTGGGCAAATGACGGCGTATTTGGAGACGGGTGGAGCCTCTTTGGCCTACAGATCCCGGGGGTTCCGGTGCTTGTAGAATCTGCCCTGAATGCTGTGGGGTGTGCAGATTGGCTTCAGGGACTTATATTAGATGGTATTGTGGCCGGAGTAGGCGCGGTGCTTGGGTTTGTCCCTCAGATGCTGGTACTGTTTATTTTCCTTGCATTTCTTGAGTCATGCGGATATATGGCCAGAGTTGCATTTATAATGGATAGAATTTTCCGCAAATTTGGCCTTTCTGGAAAATCATTTATTCCTATGCTGATAGGAAGCGGGTGTGGCGTACCGGGGATTATGGCATCACGTACAATTGAGAATGACCGTGACCGTAAAATGACAATTATGACCACCACTTTTATCCCCTGTGGAGCAAAATTACCGATTATTGCCCTGATTGCAGGCGCTTTATTCCAGGGAGCCTGGTGGGTTGCTCCGAGTGCATACTTTGTAGGTATAGCGGCAATTATATGTTCCGGTATTATTTTGAAAAAGACGAAAATGTTTGCGGGAGATCCGGCGCCTTTTGTCATGGAGCTTCCTGCATACCATCTTCCCACTGTGGGCAATGTACTGCGCAGTATGTGGGAGCGCGGATGGTCCTTTATTAAAAAAGCGGGTACTATTATTCTTCTTTCCACCATACTTGTTTGGTTCACATCTTACTTTGGATGGATAGACGGACAATTCAGAATGTTGGATGACATGGAATTAGACCATAGTATTCTGGCGGCAATAGGCAATGCAATTAGCTGGATATTTATTCCACTTGGCTGGGGTGACTGGAGGTCAGCAGTGGCAGCAATCACAGGATTAGTGGCTAAGGAGAATGTGGTAGGTACATTTGGAATCCTCTATGGATTTGCTGAGGTAGCCGAAGAAGGGGAAGAGATTTGGGGAACCCTGGCAGGCAGCATGACAGCCGTTGCAGCATATTCATTCCTTGTATTTAATCTTCTCTGTGCACCATGCTTTGCTGCTATGGGCGCGATTAAAAGAGAGATGAACAATGCGAAATGGTTCTGGTTCGCTATTGGATATCAGACATTATTGGCATATGTAGTATCACTTTGTGTGTATCAGATAGGTACATTTATTACAACAGGCGCTTTTGGAATCGGAGTTGTTGTAGCAATTATTCTGATAATTGGATTTATTTATCTGCTGGTAAGGCCTTATAGGGAAAGCGGGACCTTGAAAATAAACGTTAAAGGCATGGCAGGGGCTCCAAGCAGACATTAGCATTTATATAATTGTAAGAAATAAAAAGCAGGTCTGGAACAAAATCAGTAAGGCCGGAGCAGGCCTGCCTTTTTGGCAGGCAGCAATTTGAAAGGAGGCAGCTTTATGGGAACATTCCTGGTAGGAGCTATTGTGTTATGTGTTGTTGTACTTGTAGTAAGAAGTATGATACGTGATAAAAAGAATGGTAAGTCTATCCAATGCGGCGGAGATTGTAAGCATTGTGGAGGCCATTGTGGACACTAAAGATACGATAGTCGTGAGATTACGGGAAAATGGCTGCAGAATTACAAAGCAGCGGCTTAAATTAATTGATATTATACTGGAAAATGAATGCTCCAGTTGTAAAGAGATATATTACAAGGCCGCAGAGGCAGACGAAAAGATTGGCATCGCCACTGTCTACAGAATGGTTAGTGCCCTGGAGGAGATCGGGGCTATTAACCGCAGAAATATGTATAAAGTAAATTGTTCCAGAGACTGCCGTTGCGCCGAGGACTGCTCTGAGAAAGAGGCATGTACCATTGTATTGGATGATGATACGACTTACCGTCTTACAGAAGGAAAGTGGAATAAGGTTGTGTCAGAAGGATTAAAAAGATGCGGGTATCTGAAAGACCAGAAGGTAGCATCTATAAAAATTGAAGAATAAGACTAAGCGCTTAATGAGAGCAAATCCCACTAAGCGCTTTTTTAACTGAATATTCTGAAAATGGATGACAAAGGGGACAGACCCTTTTGCAAAAGGGTCTGTCCCCTTTGAGTCCCCTTTGAATATTTTCAAACAAGGAGGTAGTCATGAGAAGAATTGTAAATAGTATTTTTATAGTACTGGGGTTTTTGTTTATTGGCCTTGGTGTCCTGGGGATTGCTCTTCCGCTGCTTCCTGCAACGCCATTTTTAGTACTGGCGGCGGTGTGTTTTGCGAAGGGATCTGACAGGTTTCACAGGTGGTATACGGCCACTGCTTTACATAAGAAGTATGTAGAGCCTGCGGTGAATAAGAAGGAGATGGAGAGGGGGGCAAAAAAGAAGACACTGCTTACCCTTTGCCTGATTTTTTCAATCAGTTTTCTTCTGGTTCCTGTATGGCAGGCTAAAGTGGTAATTCTGCTTGTTGCGCTGTTCCACGTTTATTATTTTACATTTAAAATAAAGACTGCGCCAGTCCGGGGTGAGGAGATTATGATAGATGAGTAAAAATGTAGATATAGAGAAAAAAAGACAGCAGGAAAAGGACATGCTGGATAAGATGATCTCACTGTACTGCAGAGGCAACCATCAGGCTGAAAAGGGCAGGCTGTGTGGTATGTGTGAAACGCTAAGGGAGTATGCTCTTATGAGGACTGAGAAATGCCCCTTTATGGAGACAAAGACATTTTGCAGCGCCTGCAGTGTACATTGTTATTCCAGGGAAATGCAGGAGCAGATACGCCAGGTAATGCGCTATGCGGGGCCAAGGATGCTGTTCCACCATCCGGTACCGGCCATAAGGCATATGAAAGTGACTCTGGCCTCAAAATTAAAAAGGAGCAAGAATACAAAGTATGAAGAAGTATAAAGATATAGCATTTTACATTGTAACAGCCATAATGATCCTATCAGGTTTTCTTATTCATCCCATGGGAAATATGATACCGGCAGCCATGATTCACAAGGTGTCTGCCCTTTTATTTTGTATAGGGTTGGCCAGGCATGTACTAAAGTACCTAAAGAGAATCAGAAAGGGGAAAAGGGTACATGTTTCATAAACGCTTATTGAAGGAATTTCCAGATAACAGGAAATATGTAATAGGAATGACACTTTCCCAGTGGGCCATGCTCATGGCAAATGTAGTGTTGATGCTGTCAGCAGCAGCCTATATTGGAAAAATGAAAAATCTACAGCTTACACCGCAGGACACATGGAGAATGCTCCTGATATTGGCGGGCGCCCTTTTAGCCAGGGGGATTATGACTGCAGCCAACAGCCGGCTTTCATATCTCGCATCTACAAGAGTAAAACGCCGCCTTAGGGGGCGCATTTACATGAAGCTGATGGAATTAGGCAGTATGTATAAGGAGACAGCTGCCACGTCCGAGGTAGTACAGATTAGTACTGAGGGTGTAGATCAGCTGGAGATATATTTTGGGAAATATATCCCTCAGTTTTTCTATAGCCTTCTGGCTCCGGCCACGCTTTTTGTAATTGTAGGAAGCATGGATATGAAAGTGGCCGGCGTCCTGCTGTTGTGCGTGCCGCTGATTCCGTTATCTATTGTAGCGGTACAGAAATTTGCCAAAAAGCTGTTGAATAAGTATTGGGGAACGTATACTGAGCTGGGGGATTCTTTTCTGGAGAACTTACAGGGTTTGACCACACTGAAAATTTTCCGGGCAGATGAGAGATATGCCCGGAAAATGGATGAAGAGGCAGAAAAGTTTAGAAAAATCACGATGCGGGTTTTAATTATGCAGCTGAATTCCATTAGTATTATGGACCTGGTGGCCTATGGGGGTGCGGCGGCAGGGATCATTCTGGGAGTCCTGGAATATGGTAAGGGGAGGATAAGCCTGGAGGAATGTTTCTTTATTATTATGATTTCAGCAGAATTCTTCTTGCCGCTGCGTCTTCTGGGTTCTTTTTTTCACATTGCTATGAACGGAAATGCGGCTGCAGATAAAATTTTCCGCCTGTTGGATGCACCGGCCAGGGAAAAAGGGACTTTGAAGGAAGTGAAAGGCAGCCGTATACAGTTCCAAAATGTGACTTTTGGATATGAAGAGGAAAAGCCTGTGCTAAAACATATTAATTTTGATGCTCCGGCTGGAAGCTTTACGGCTATAGTGGGGACATCTGGATGTGGAAAAAGTACGATGACCTCCCTTTTAATGGGGGATTATATTCACTATGAGGGAGACGTTAAAATAGATGGCCTCAGTGTACGCCAGATTGGGGAGGAGGCTCTGCTCTGTAAGGTGACGAGGATTCGGCACGACAGCCACCTGTTCCAGGGCACTGTCATGGAGAACCTCAGGATGGGAAAGAGTGACGCCACTGAGGAAGAGATGAATGCTGTACTGGAAAAGGTAAACCTGTATGAGGCCATTCTGGAAAAGGGAGGACTTTCTATGGAACTAACGGAGAAGGCAGCCAACCTTTCCGGAGGGCAGAAACAAAGGCTGGCATTGGCACGGGCGATTCTGCATGACAGTGACATTTATGTTTTCGATGAGGCCACTTCTAATATTGATGCAGAGAGTGAGAACCAGATTATGAAAGTAATTCATGAGCTGGCCCAGACGAAAACTGTCCTTTTGATTTCTCACAGGCTGGCTAATGTAAAAAAGGCATCATGCATTCTCATGCTGGAGGATGGGTATATCCGGGAGTCAGGAACCCATGAGGAGCTTATGGAGAACAGAGGCGCCTATGCAAGGCTTTACAGCAGCCAGATGGAGCTGGAGAAGTATGCTGGAAGGGAGGCGGGGTAAATGCAGCCGAAGGAAAAAACAAGAAGTCCCTTACAGGTAATGGCCGGCCTTATTGGGTTGGTGAAACCTCTTTTGGGTTTCATGCTGATTGCTATAGTGATGGGATGTGCGGGAAATCTGGCGGCCACCTTTATTACTGTATTCGGGGGATATTCTATGCTGGCCCTTTTGGGGGAACCCAGTGGCGTTACATTTGGCAGTGGAGCGCTGATATTGGTTATTTTTGCAGTTTCCAGGGGGATACTCAGATATGCCGAACAGTCTTTAAACCACTATATTGCATTTAAGCTGCTGGCAAGGATCCGCCATCAAGTATTTGCTGCCCTGAGGGCCCTGGCGCCGGCTAAACTTGATGGCAGTGAAAAAGGAAATCTGATCTCTATTATTACAAGTGATATAGAACTTTTGGAAGTATTTTATGCGCATACTATCTCGCCTATTGCTATTGCGGCCATTACTTCTGTTTTTATGGTTATTTTTATTGGAGGGCAGCACCCAGCGGCTGGGATACTGGCAGCGTTCTTTTATCTTCTGGTAGGGATCGTGATACCTGTCATAAACGGCAGGAGCGGGCAGGCAAGTGGGCGAAAGTACAGGGATTCTTTTGGCAGATTGAACACGGCTGTTCTGGACAATCTGTATGGACTTGCTGAATTACTTCAGTACCAGCAAGGAGAAAACAGGATGAAGGATATGGAGAAAAAGACAGAAGATCTGGAAGCCACAAGCCTGAATCTGAAAAGGGCCGAAAATATTCAGAGAATTTCAACAGACTGTGCAATACTGGCGGCGGGCATATTTATGCTTATTTTATGTGGAACCTTTGTGCAAAGCGGGCAAATGGAATTTTACCAGGCAGTCACTGCCGTGATTGCTATGATGAGTTCTTTTGGGCCAACGGCGGCTTTGTCGGCTCTTTCCAATAATTTAAACCACACACTGGCAAGCGGAAACCGGGTGCTGAATCTTCTGGAGGAGAAGCCTGTAGTCGTGGATATTGAGAGAGGGGCAGTGCTGGGGGAAGGTAAGGTATATTGCGAAGAGGTATGCTTTAGGTATGATAACAGGCAGGATGCAGCCCTGAAGGGTTTTCATGCCTGCTTTGAGCCGGGAAAAATCCACGGCATTCTGGGAAAAAGCGGGTGTGGCAAATCGACACTCTTAAAATTAATGATGAGGTTTTACGAAACAGACAGCGGCTGTATTATTTATGGGAAAGATAATGTGAACCATATTTTGACGGATTCTCTCAGGCAGGGAATTTCGTATATTACACAGGAAACCTTCCTTTTCCATGATACTATCGAGAATAATATAAAATTAGCTGATGAACACGCCTCCCATGAGGCTGTGGTGGAGGCGGCAAAAAAGGCGTCTGTACATGAGTTTATTTTGTCTCTGCCAAAGGGATATGATACAGAACTTTCAGAACTTGGGGATAACATTTCAGGAGGGGAAAGACAGAGAATTGGAATTGCCAGGGCATTTCTGCATAACAGCAAGATTATTCTGCTGGATGAACCTACAAGCAACATAGACAGCCTGAACGAGGGCATGATCTTAAGAAGCCTGGGACTGGAGAAGGCTAGGAAAACAATTGTGCTTGTGTCCCATAGGAAATCTACAATGGGAGTAGCGGATAAAGTAATAAATATGTAAAATGATAAAATTTATCAGCAATGCAGGTTAGGTTTGACTATCATAAAAGTGCATTGCTATTATGGGTACGTAAGACAGAAAACGACAATTTACAGACAGGAGTGGTGAAAGATGAAACAGCATAGGTTCTGGGCCTGGGCAGCAGTTTTTTGTTTTGTAATGGTATTTTATACAGGGTATAAACATAAGTAAAACATTTTTCTTATTGTGACCTACGGTAAGACAGGATATTAAAGGAGGAATCGACATGATGGATATTTTTAAATTAAAGAGAATCGGACTTTTTGCTGGAGGTGTTGTGTTTGGGACAGCAGGAGTTAAACTGCTTTCTAGTAAAGACGCAAAGAAAGTGTATACAAACTGTACGGCAGCAGTTTTGCGTGCAAAGGAGTGTGTAATGAAAACTGCGACTACAGTTCAGGAGAATGCAGAAGATATACTGGCAGAAGCAAAGCAGATGAATGAAGAGAGGGCAAGGGCAGAAGAGGCTCAGATAAACCCAGAGGCAGAAGAGATAAGCCAGGCAGAACCAGTGGCCGCTGAGGCAGAGTAGATATCTGGTACAGTAATATTTTCTATCACTAAGAAGGGAGACGGGGGCGGAGAACAGCCGCCCTCTTTTTCTATGTAGCTGTATGCCATGAAGTTTTATGTAACGGCGAATGAAGCCGGGTTATTACTAAAAGCTGATTTGTCAGCCAGAAATAAAGTAAGGGAGAGATTATATTGGATTTTATAATTAAGCATGAGATAACAGGAAGAATGCGGGTTCATTTTAAAAAGGACAAAATGACCTTTAAAGAGGCCGATATACTTCTTTATTATCTGCAGGGACTGCCTTCCGTGAAAGATGCCAGAGTCTATGAACGTACGGCCGATGCAGTTGTCTTATATGAAGGGGAAAGAGGCGGCCTGCTTTCTGATTTAAAAGGGTTTAATCCCCAGCATATAGAAATGCCGGAAGGGATGGCTGAGAATTCCGGCAGAGAGCTCAATGCAGTGTACCAGGAAAAACTACTGCAGAAAATTATACTCAGGTACGGGGCGAAACTGTTTATACCCTATCCTGTACGGATGGCTTATATAGCCCTGAAATCCTTAAAATATATTTGGAAAGGTGTGCGCAGCCTGGCCCAGGGGAAACTGGAAGTAACTGTGCTAGATGCAGCTGCAATTGGCGTGTCAGTTCTGAGAAGAGACATGGATACGGCGGGGTCTGTCATGTTCCTTTTGGGAATTGGAGAAATATTGGAAGAATGGACCCACAAAAAGTCCGTGGGAGACTTGGCACGGAGCATGTCACTGAATGTGAAGAAAGTATGGCAGAAAGTGGAGGGACAGGAAGTCCTATCAGATGCCTCTGGGATAAGGCCGGGGGATAAGATTGTCGTACATATGGGAAATGTGATCCCATTCGATGGAATTGTGGAGGAAGGCGAGGCTCTGGTAAATCAGGCATCCTTAACTGGCGAAGCGCTGGCAGTCAGAAAGAATCCTGGGGGATACGTCTACGCGGGCACTGTGCTGGAAGAGGGCGAAATAGTTATACAAGTAGAGAAGACAAAAGGGACTACCCGATTTGAAAAAATAGTCACTATGATTGAAGAGTCTGAAAAACTAAAGTCATCTGTGGAGGGAAGGGCAGAAAATCTGGCAGATAAACTGGTGCCCTATACACTGGCCGGGACAGCTCTTGTCTGGCTGCTTACCAGAAATGTGACCAAGGCCCTGGCAGTGCTGATGGTAGATTTTTCCTGTGCATTAAAACTGTCTATGCCTATTACAGTACTTTCCGCCATGAGAGAAGCGGGGCAGTATCAGATTACGGTGAAAGGTGGGAAATTCCTTGAGGCTGTTGCCGATGCGCAGACGATTGTGTTTGACAAGACGGGGACACTTACGAAAGCCAGGCCTACTGTAAAGGAAGTCATTTCCTTCGGGGAAGGGGATGAAAGAGAGATGCTGCGGATTGCCGCGTGCATGGAAGAGCACTTTCCTCATTCTATGGCAAAGGCTGTGGTAAAGGCAGCAAAAAAGGAGAACCTGGTACATGATGAAATGCATGCAAGGGTGGATTATATTGTGGCCCACGGTATTTCTTCTTCAATAGACGGAAGAAAGGTAGTTATTGGGAGTTACCATTTTGTGTTTGAGGATGAGAAGTGTACTGTGCGGGAGGAATATAAGGAGCAGTTCCATCAGCTGCCGGAGGAGTATTCTCATCTATATTTGGCTATCGACCATCAGCTTGCGGCTGTCATCTGTATTGAGGATCCCCTCAGGGAAGAGGCGCCCTCTGTCATAGAGGCCCTCAGGGAAACCGGCCTCAGCAGAATTGTGATGATGACAGGGGACAGTGAACGAACGGCAGCGGCTATTGCCAAAAAGGTAGGGGTAGATGAGTATTATTCTGAAGTACTTCCAGAAGATAAGGCAAGTTTTATTGAAGCAGAAAAAGCAGCTGGCCGCAAAGTGATTATGGTAGGTGACGGAATGAATGATTCTCCGGCTCTTTCTGCGTCTGATGTTGGGATTGCCATCAGCGACGGAGCCGAGATAGCAAGGGAAATAGCAGATATTACCATAGCGGCAGATGATTTGCGGGAGATAGTAGTGCTTAAGCATCTGAGCGGGCGGTTAATGAAAAGGATACATGCAAATTATAGATTTATTGTAGGGTTTAATACAGGACTTATTATACTTGGGATAGCAGGTATCCTTATGCCGGCGACTTCTGCCTTGCTGCATAACATCTCAACAGTAGGGATCAGCTTAAAAAGTATGCAGGATTTACTGCCGGGGACATCGGTTCAGACGGATGTGTAGCCGGGTTTTGCAATAAAGGATACCATAAGGGGGCCCTTGCTTTGCATATATGCATTGCAAGGCGCCCTTTTTATATTTTGGGGAATATTTATGGAAGCATAGGCGGTAAAAAATTTGTAAAACCGTAGTCCTTTCTTGCCGCAATTTATAAT
Organism: Luxibacter massiliensis; assembly: GCF_900604355.1. Classification (NCBI taxonomy): domain Bacteria; kingdom Bacillati; phylum Bacillota; class Clostridia; order Lachnospirales; family Lachnospiraceae; genus Luxibacter; species Luxibacter massiliensis. The sequence goes on from NZ_UWOE01000001.1 coordinate 745,965, forward strand.
TGATAAATAATATCAAAAAAATATATTGAATTTTATAGTGAGAATGGTTATCATATACCTATTAGTTAGTTTAAACTAACTTTTGGGAAATAAAACAATAAAAGTATATAAGGGAGATCATAATATGAGTGTAGTGATTATAGGAGGGCATGACCGTATGGTATGCCAGTATAAAAAAGTATGTAAGCAGTTTCGCTGTAAAGCAAAGGTTTTTACTCAGATGTCCGCCGGATTAAGTAAACAGATCGGGAGTCCTGATTTGATCGTCTTGTTTACAAATACTGTGTCACATAAGATGGTAAAGTGTGCGGTAGAGGAAGCAGGGCGCTGTAAGGCAGATATTATCCGCTGCCATACGAGCAGTAAAAATGCTTTGGAAGAAATTCTGTGCAGTGTCTGTGGATAACTTTAATCACACTGAATAGGCGTATAGAATGCCCTTTAGTATGTGCTTGAAAAAATTTTTCTCTCTGTTTATAATATAAATGTTGCTATGAGAAGGTTCGTCTGCCTTTTGCGGGGACATGTAAGCAGGAATTACAGAGAGTAAGGATTCTATGGAAAATCTAATATTTAGTTTAAACGCGGCAATGCCAGTCTTTTTGTTGATGCTGTTGGGAATGGTTTTTAAGAAGGCAGGATGGATTGACGGACATTTCGCTGCTGAAATGAATAGGTTTGTATTTCTCGTGCCCCTGCCGGTACTGGTATTCAGAGATTTGGCGACTGTGGACTTCAGTGAGGTCTGGGATGGGCGGTTTGTTATATTCTGTTTTACTGCAACCATCCTAAGTATTTTGATTTCGGCTTTTATATCCCGGTTTCTGGGGGACAGGTCGTTACGGGGAGAATTTATACAGGCGTCGTACAGAAGCAGTGCAGCCTTACTTGGCATCGCTTTTATTCAGAATATATATGGCTCTTCAGGATTGGCGCCTCTGATGATTATAGGGAGTGTCCCTCTGTATAATATCATGGCAGTTATCATCTTGTCACTGTCAGGACCAGAGGAAGGCGGGATTGACAGGAAAATATTGAAGCAGACAGCAAAAGGTATCTTAAGAAATCCTATCATTTTAGGGATAATAGTGGGAATAGTATGGTCTGTATTTCAAATCCCCATGCCCCAGATTTTGGGGAAGACATTGGAAAATATAGCGGCAATGGCAACTCCCATGGGATTAATTGCCATGGGAGCTGCTTTTGATATAAGGGCGGCATCCGAAAAAGTTGGGCCTGCCGCGTTGGCTGGGATCATTAAACTTATTGGCTTCTGTGCACTTTTTCTTCCTGCAGCCATTTATTTGGGATTTCGCAGAGAAGAGCTGGTAGCAATTCTTGTGATGCTTGGATCGGCTACTACAGTAAGCTGCTATGTTATGGCAAAGAATATGGGGCATGAAGGGGTGCTTACTTCCAGTATTGTAATGCTGACTACACTGTGCAGCTCATTTACTCTTACATTTTGGCTGTTTATACTGAAAAGTTTGGGAATGCTTTAAAGTGTGGGGCCGATATATGCATACAGACATATCCGCATATGCACTTTCTGCATTAGTTGGCAGCTTTGTCTGCAAAGTCTGTGTTTACAAGGTCTGTATAGGGCGCCCGTTCATCTAGTTCGCCTGCACTTTCTAAGATATTCTGCAGCAGGTCAAAGCTGGCTTCCTCGAAGATTAGATTGTCTTTCCATGTATCCTGGTCATAATATCTTTTCACGATTGTGGTAATAGTACCCAGGTCTGTTTCAGGAAACTGGGGTTCAATTACCTCAGCAATCTCTTCGGGGGTGTGTGACAATACAAAATCCATTCCCTTTTGAAGGGCATTTACAAAGCTCTGGATAGTCTCAGGATTCTCTTCAATATAACTCTGCTTTGCACTAAATGCGGTGTAAGGCACATAGCCACTGTCCTCGCCCAGAGAAGCTACTACATATCCTTTGGACTCTGATTCAAGGGTAGTTGCACCTGGCTCAAATTCAACAGTGAAATGGGCATTTCCCTCAGCAAATGCAGCGGCAGTAGAGCCGAAATCAATATTCTGGTTTATCTCCAGGTCTTTCTCGGGATCTATTCCGTTTTCTTTCAGGATATATTCAAATACCATTTCAGGCATTCCGCCCTTTCTTCCTCCCAATACAGTGCTGCCTTTAATATCTTCCCATTTAAAGTCAGTTATTTCATCCCGGGCAACAAGAAAATTACCGGCCCGCTGTGTAAGCTGGGCGAAATTGACTACATAGTCATTGGCCCCTTCATTATAGGTGTAGATAGACGCTTCGGACCCCATAAATCCGATATCGGCTTCTCCTGAGAGGACAGCAGTCATAGTTTTGTCTGCCCCAAAGCCAGTTACAAGTTCTACGTTCAGGCCTTCATCTGTAAAATACCCTTCCTCAAAGGCCACATACATAGGTGCATAGAAAATGGAATGTGCCACCTCATTTAATATAACATCAGTTGTCTCCTTGGAAGGTTCGTCTTTTCCGCTTTTAGCGGAAGCACTGCCAGATACAGTGCTGCCCGTTTCTTTTGATGTGCAGCCGGGCAGAAGGGCCACAACTAAAACGGCTGCGAGCAGCGCAGAGAGTATTCGCTTTTTCATAAAGTTCCTCCTGTAATGTGATCCAATCTTTATATTATATGGGAAAAATGATGGGGAGGTTCCAACAGGAGGATAGGAAATAGGATAGGAATAAGGAGTGGCGCAGAAGTTCGGATATGAAAGTGATATAGAAAAATATGGCAGGATAATCTTACTTATCAGCTATAACGGCATCAAACAGACCTGCCGCCGGACTTGCTGAAAGTTATAATTATTCTGCCATATCAGGTTCAATATATTTATGTAGAATGGAGCACTTCACTATATATGCCTATGGGTGTGGTCAGTCGGCATAGTCATCTTCAAAAGCATCGTCATAGTCGTCATCTTCTGCATTACTGCCTCTTGATGCAATGGTGAGAACAAGGAAAACAACTGCCATTATACCACCTGCTATTGCCCCATACAGCAACAGGTTGTCATCGGAACGTTTTAAGAATGCAAAAACACCGCTTCCAAGATAAAAGACCATTGGCAGTATAAAAGCAAAAATAGTATGCTTTTTCTGCATGATCAGGAGCAAAAGCCCAGATACAAGCATACAGAGGGCAAGAACAATATAGGTAGTGCCAGTAGTGGCGTCACTTCCAGAAGAAATATTGTTTAATCCTGCAAGAAAACCTTTATAGGAAAAAAAGGCAAAGGCTATAATGGATAAGATTCCCAATAGAATCCTGGCAATCCGGAATTTAGGTGCTGGTTCATCCATATCTATTTCTTCTGGCTCTCTTTGTACAGGCTGCGGCCTCTTGCGCGGGGGCGCTGTGCCTGCAGGCTGCCGTCTCCTGGGTTCGTCACCTTTTGCGGGAGCCGCGGTTTTCTTTTTTACAGGCTTTCTATTAGGATCTGTAGATAACATATCTTCGTAATTCTGCCTGACGGCTCTTTCCTTTTTGGCTCTGACGTTCTCAGGAGGAATATTGCCATACTGCTGGCCTTCATCCTGCTTTACAGGCCTGGGGGCCGGGGAAGAACCAGAAGTCTTTCTTGGTGTCTGATTTTTCCCAGGGGCAGATGGTTTCTTAGCTGGGGAGGCGGGTTTGCTTCCCGGCGCTGCCGCAATCTTTATGTCTTCATCTGGCTCTCTTGACTGCACAGATGCTTTGGCAGGCCTCTTTTTAGGCATTGCAGTGCCGGGCTGGGGGGAAACTTTATCAGGCCTCTTTGCTGGGGCAGCCTGCGCCGGATCCTTCTTAACGGCAGGCTTCCTGACAGGAGCTTTCTCGGTTCTGGCAGGAGCGGCTTTTGAGGAACTGCTTCCGGCAGTGGCGTGTGAAGACTTTGGGGCTGAACTTTCTCTTGGCTGTGTATGGTTAGGAGCACTGGACTGGGCAGCCTTTTTTGCCCTCTGCTTATCCAGGTTCCACTGTTTCTTACAATCCTTGCAAACTGCGTATTCGTTAAAGATCGGTTCACCATTCTTGTCAACGCCTACTTGTTTATTCTGTAATTCTACATCCTTACCACATTTAGGACATTTCATTTATGTACTCCTCTCTTTCGTTGTTTAATTTACAATAGTTTTATTATAACATCTTGTGAGTGGCAGGACAATGGAAAAATGCAACATGTGGTCGTCTTATGTCGAAAACACCGCCATATAGTGAGTATGGCGGTGTTTCATGGGGGTAATACTATTGGAAGATGCTGTTCTGAGGTGGATTATTTCTCAGAATTGGCATGTCCGCTGTTTTTCGCCCTGATTACAGGAGGCTGATACTGATACAGGTCATTATAGGATTCCAGTTCCGCCTCAGAAACCGGGAGAGAGGGTATGAGTCCTGTACAGTCCATGGATGATGCCGCGTTTGACAAATAATCATAATCGTCAATAATTTCTTCATTTTCTTTATTATTTAACATAAATTTCACCTCACAATCAGTATTTGCTAAAGTGAAAATTGTATTCCTGACAAAATGTGGTATACTTAAAACCGAGTGGAAAAGAAAAGAGGGATGAAGATGAAATTTGTAGCGGATACTCACGCACATACACTTGTAAGTGGCCATGCATACAATACAATCAGGGAAATGGCGGCGGCAGCGGCGGAAAAGGGCCTGGAGGTCCTTGCGCTCACGGAACACGCACCTAAAATGCCAGGAACCTGCGGACTTTTTTATTTTCAGAATCTGGATGTAGTACCCAGGGAAATGAACGGAATCCAGATGCTGTTCGGGGCAGAGTTAAATATTATGAATCCTGACGGGGATGTGGATCTCCCGGAAAAAATAATTAAGGGCCTTGATATTGCCATAGCCAGTATCCATCCGCCCTGTTATGGCATGGAGCATACAGAAAAAGAGAATACAAGGGCATATGTTGAGACCATGAAGAAACCTTATATCAACATAATCGGACATCCAGATGACGGCCGTTTTCCTTGTGATTATGAAACCCTTGTTAAGGCGGCCGGGGAGACGCATACTTTGCTTGAGCTTAATAATACTTCCCTGCGCCCTGAGAGTTCCAGGCAGGGAGCGGATAAAAATATGGCCGAACTGCTGATGCTCTGTAAGCAGTATGAAGTCCCTGTAACTACTGGGAGTGATGCACATGTGGACGTGGATGTAGGTAATTTTTCTAATGTGGAGGAAATCATAAGAAAATGTAATTTCCCAAGAGAATTGGTTGTCACCACAGATTTCAACTTGCTCAGGCCATTTTTGAACCGCTACAACATGCAGTAGTACAGTAAAGCTGTGGGGTTAGGGAGGCTTCCAAGTAGAATGCATAAAACTACTAATAGTATGAGGACAGCCGGAATTCTGTCTTACCGCCTTAAAAAGGCCCCTGAAATATGACAGGGTCTTTTTATAGCAGCGGTTATCTTGCATACGGTTTTTCACAATCTCAAATACTTTTTCTGACTCAAAAACGGTTTTCTCGGAATTTTGTATATGAGGAAAGTAACTAATGTCCAGGCTTTCAGGTGCCCTATTATAAATTCGGTACCCTTTGTCAGTATAAAACGGAAGTTTTTGGGGCGCTGCCATATGATATAAGAATGGATTTTAATCATTTGAGCAGAACTTTACTAGAAAATAATCTTCATTCATAAAGGATTCAAAAGCTTGTGCAGTGATGCACTCATCACGCATTACCCGTAGTTGCAATTGTGTAACCGGCTTTTTCGTTTGCTTACTACCTTTTATTTTACGATCCTTTTTAATATATTCGTATGACATGTGCCGCCTCCCTTTCCTATCTTTTAATTTAACTGTACGGTATTATGAATAGCTATACTCAAAGGATATCCTCAGGAAACAAAAAGGTAGACTTTAAAAGTTTAGTGTGCTAAAATGTAACAGTAGTCATTAGACTGATAAAGGAGAGCGGGATATGAGTAAAAAGATAAGAACAGAAGCAGTAGATTATCTGTTTAGTGCCATATTAAGTCTGAAGGACAAGGAAGAGTGCTACACTTTTTTTGAGGATATCTGTACAATCAATGAATTACTGTCACTCTCACAGCGTTTTGAAGTCGCCAAGATGCTGAGGGAACAGAAAACTTATCTGGAGATTGCAGAAAAAACAGGTGCTTCTACAGCTACTATCAGCAGGGTTAATCGATCATTGAATTATGGGAATGACGGGTATGATATGGTATTTGAGAGGCTTGAAGGTTAGGGAAACAGAATGTTGAAGAGATATCGATGCCAGCAGAGAGACAAGCCTTACTGTAATATGGGGATTGCTGATTGATGAAGATACCTAATATACTTAAATAAAGATAGAAGCCATGTACGGCAGCAGGCAACATTTACTATGTGATTGAGATTGCAAAGTAAATGTTGTTTTAGATTTTAATGGATTATAGTATAAATCCATATTTGGTCTGGGATAGTAATTGTTCTGTTGTATAGAAAAATATAAGGAAAATATATAGCACGCTATACATTGGGGGGCGCCTTTGGACAGTAGACAGATTCTGTGAAGGATGTATTTATATGTGCTGCAGTCTCTGTGTAATAATATAATTAGTAGAATATTCCCTTTGGGATATGGGCAACGTTTGGATAAAAAATATGCCCCCTATGCTATTGCTAAATTTAGGAGGCATGTTTCTTATTTCTTATTTGTCCTTTCCCCAGGGGTGGGCAAGTCATCAATAATTTTTTCTATCATCAGTTTCTTAATGTATACGTCGAAGCTTAAGCTACAGATAAATGAAAATAGTTGTAAATACTCACGATCCCCTTCCGGGGCATCTGCAAAAGAGGTTTCTGCTTTTGCATAAGTCTCTTTTATCTCTGTCTTAAGAGGGTCAATCTGGGCCTTTTCCATGGTACAGATTTCTTTGTAGAGCTTTGTCATATCTATATCTTTGCCGCTGGAAAAATATTTGTCAGTTATTGGACAAAGCAGGGTCTCGATGTCTTTAATGGAAAGGATATTTTTAAAGTAATAAATAAAAATCAGGACAAGAACATGCTCTTTTGTGTATTTCTTCTTTGAAGGAGGGGGAAGGAGATTGTTCTTAGTATAATTATTAATCATGGTTTTTGTAAGAACTTTATCCTCTTCGTACCTCTTGGTGGAAGAGAGCTGGCTGTCCATAAAAGTAGTGACCTGATCCATGTATAGGTCTATATTGGGGATCTCCTCGGGATGAATATAATCTACACGGGAGAGGCTTTCTAAAATACTGTTCAGCATGTCGTTTGTATCAATTGTCATAATATCACCTCGATGTGTTTATTATATAGTATTGAAAACCAGATGGCAAGGGTTTTGTACAGTATTATTTCCCGTACTGGAGTAATTTGGATAGAAAATGCCCATAGACGGGTATGGCAGGTTTTGCGTGACAGAGGAATGATTTTATATTATAATCACATAGCGGGGCATTGCTAAAGGGCGGCAGATGCATACAAAATAAGCCTTATGTAAAGCAGACAGGAGATACATATGAGTATATACGATACATTGAACGATAAACAGAGGGAAGCAGTGTACCATACAGAGGGGCCGCTGCTGATACTGGCGGGGGCAGGGTCAGGAAAAACAAGGGTACTGACCCATAGAATTGCTTATCTGATAGGAGAAAAAGGGGTAAATCCCTGGAATATACTGGCCATAACTTTTACAAATAAGGCGGCGGGGGAAATGCGGGAGCGCGTAGATTCTCTTGTCGGATTTGGAGCAGAAAGTATTTGGGTGAGCACTTTCCATTCTGCCTGTGTAAGAATATTGAGAAGGTACATTGACAGGCTGGGGTATGATAATAATTTTACTATTTATGATACAGATGACCAGAAAACGGTGATGAAGGATGTGTGCCGTCTGGCTGGTATCGACACGAAGGTGTATAAGGAGCGAAGTTTATTAGGGGCTATTTCCTCTGCCAAGAATGAGCTGGTAACGCCTCAAGAGTATGAACTGAATGCCACAGGTGATTTTGGGAAGCAGAAAATTGCCGCGGCATACAAGGAGTACGAGAAACAGCTCAGGGCAAATAATGCGCTGGATTTTGATGACCTGCTTTTAAAAACGGTACAGCTTTTCCAGACACAGCCTGACGTGCTGGAACATTATCAGGAACGTTTTCGCTATATTATGGTGGATGAATATCAAGACACGAATACTGTACAGTTTAAATTTGTCAGCCTTTTAGCAGGAAAATATAAAAACCTTTGTGTGGTAGGCGATGATGATCAGTCTATTTATAAGTTCCGTGGGGCAAATATTAAGAATATCCTAAACTTTGAACAAGAGTTCAGCGAAGCACAGGTCATAAAGCTGGAGCAGAATTACCGTTCTACATCCAATATTTTAAATGCGGCGAATGCCGTGATACGAAATAATACTGGACGTAAGGATAAAACATTATGGACAGAAAATGGGGAAGGAGAGAAGGTCCAGCTTTGCCAGTTTGATACAGGCTATGATGAGGCTGGCTTTGTAGCTTCTAATATTCAGAAGAATGTCAGGGATGGGGCAGCTTATAATGAGCATGCAGTGCTGTACCGCACAAATGCCCAGTCCCGGCTATTTGAGGAGCGTTTCGTGGCATCCAATATTCCCTACAAAATTGTGGGAGGCGTTAATTTTTATGCCCGGAGAGAAATCAAGGATCTGCTGGCCTATTTAAAGACAATCGATAATGGAAGGGATGACCTGGCGGTGAGGCGGATCATTAATGTGCCCAAAAGAGGGATTGGCCTGACTACCATTAATCGGGTGCAAGAGTCTGCCCTGGAGCGGGGGTTAGGATTTTATGAGGCGCTGCAGGGGTTAGATTTGATTCCGAATATCGGAAGAAGCGCTGCAAAGCTGGACTCCTTTGTGGCATTGATAGAATATTTTAAGGGTGTGGCTAAGGATGCGGCCATTTCAGATCTGATGGAAGAGATTCTTGAGAAAACTGGCTACATAGAGAACCTGGAGGCTGAGGATAAGCAGGATGCCCAATCTAGGATTGAGAATATTGATGAGCTTTTAAGTAAGATTGCGGCCTATGAGGATGCCTGTGCAGACAGGGACGAGAAGCCTGCGCTGAGTGGGTTTCTGGAAGAAGTTGCACTGGTAGCCGACATTGACAGCCTGGATGAGGATCAGGACTATGTAATTCTTATGACTCTCCACAGCGCTAAAGGGTTAGAGTTTCCACATGTTTACCTGGCAGGCATGGAGGAAGGATTATTTCCCAGTTACATGACAATTACCTCTGATGATCCTGAAGAGCTGGAAGAAGAGCGGCGTCTCTGTTATGTGGGGATTACACGGGCCGAGAGAGAATTGACTCTCAGCTGTGCCCGTCAGAGAATGCTGCGGGGTGAGACAAGGTATAATAGAATGTCACGCTTTTTGATGGAGATACCAGCTGAGCTGACAGAAACTGGAAATTCTTTTGCCCAGGAAATGGAAATGCCTGTACAAAATACATATTCCCAGGCAAAACAGGCTTTTAAATCCAAGGCATTCTCAGCAGGAAATCCTACAAAACAATTTTCAGTTGTGAAGGGGAAAGGATTAGACTATGTGACAGGGGACAGAGTCCGGCATATGAAATTTGGTGATGGAGTAGTCACAGGCATAACGGAAGGCGGTCGTGATTATGAGGTGACTGTAGATTTTGATACAGCAGGGACCAAGAAAATGTTTGCCTCTTTTGCCCGGCTTAAGAAAATATAACCAGAGGGCAACCCATCATGCATGTCCCAGGGGAGCGGGGGGACTTAACCCAATAGGAGACAAAAACAAGTATATGCTGCTGGCTGGCCGCTAACAGGAAGGCAATCTTATAGAAATTAAATAAAAATGGCATAAATCAGTAGTAATCTGAAAATGATAGTGATATAATAACTAAAAATGAACCTGTATCGACAGAATGGGGAAAGGACGTGGATAATATGAGCAAAGTAGAGGAATTAATCGCTGAGACAAAATTAAATGACTTATTACGCAAGAAAGAGGATGATAAGCAGAAGAATACAGTACTTTGGGTTCTGGCAATCGTAGGCGCAGTGGCAGCAGTAGCAGCAATTGCATATGGTGTGTACCGCTTCTTCACACCAGATTATCTGGAAGATTTTGAGGAAGATTTCGATGATGATTTTGACGATTATTTCAGCGAGGAAGACCAGGTATAATCACTGTATCTAAAAGGCATCCTGTGAAGGATGTCCAGGAGATGGGTCCACAGCAGATGCTGTATAAACTGCATGATTCTGCATGATATAGAAATGAATAATGAGACAGGATGTGGGAACACTGCACCCTGTCCATTTTTGCGTATATAGATTAAAGTGTCAAAAGCACCTTTGGCGCCACTCGCGCCATATATTGTATTGCGTGTGAGATTGAATGTCAATATAGGGAATAGGATGGGTGTGGCGTATCCTATTGACACCCCAATCGTATATAGTAAAAAATAAGATACTATATGTTCCTGAGTGTGTGGAGGATATAATTATCTTGCTGTTTGCTTAAAGTAAAGGTATGTTTCATCCTGATAGATGAATGGAAGCAGCGGCATACGGGTGAAAACTGTATGAAATATACTATTTAGCTGGCCTTATGGATAGATGCAGTGTGTGGATAAGGGGAGCCTGTCTGACAGGTGAGTGTCCGCCCGTCCTTAAGGGTATGAATTATGGGGCGCCTTATAGGCATTAGGAGTTACTTAAGGTATGAAATAATATTAGGAGAGTAAAATGAAAAAGGGACAAGTGTTTGAAGGGATTATAGAAAAAGTAGAGTTTCCCAATAAGGGACTGGTATGGGTGCATGAGGAGGAACAGTATGTTACAGTGAAGAATGGGATTCCCGGGCAGAAAGTGCGGTTTGTGGTTAATAAATTTAAAAAAGGCTGCGGGGAAGGCAGGCTTTTGGAGGTGCTGGATAAATCACCTTTGGAAGTCAGAGATCCGGCCTGTAGTATTTTTCCTTTCTGCGGAGGCTGTATGTACCAGACTATGGCTTATGGGGAGCAACTGAAAATGAAAGCCTGCCAGGTCAAAGAGTTGATGGATGGGGTTGTAGACGCAGAATATCTGTTTGAGGGACTAAAAGAGAGTCCACAGGAGTTTGGGTACCGCAATAAGATGGAGTTTTCCTTTGGGGATGAATATAAAGATGGCCCTCTGACCCTTGGACTTCACAAGAAAGGAAGTACATATGATGTGCTGACTGCGGGGGACTGCAAGCTGGTGCACAGTGACATGAACCGTATATTGCTGTGTACCCTAAAGTTTTTTGGGGAAAGAGGAGTCACCTATTATAAAAAAATGCAGCATACAGGATACCTTAGGCATCTGCTTTTGAGGAGAGGGGACGCAACAGGAGAAATTCTTATTTGTCTTGTGACCACATCTCAGGAGGAGTATAATCTGGAGCCATTAAAAAAGGAATTATTGAATCAGGAACTGGAGGGGAATGTTGTCGGTATACTCCATATTATCAATGATTCTCTTTCTGATGTCGTAAAAAGTGATGAGACAAGAATTTTATTTGGCCGGGATTATTTTTATGAAAGAATATTGGGAATGGAATTTAAAATAACTCCTTTTTCTTTTTTTCAGCCAAATTCACGGGGAGCCGAAGTGCTATATAGAACAGTCAGGGAGTATATTGGAGATATTAAGAACATGACAGTCTTTGATTTGTTCAGTGGAACTGGAACGATTGCGCAGGTTCTGGCACCTGGGGCGAAGCAAGTGATAGGCGTAGAGATTATTGAGGAGGCTGTGGAAGCGGCCAGGGAGAATGCAGCCAGAAATGGGTTGGATAATTGTAAGTTTATAGCTGGCGATGTGTTCAAAGTGTTGGATGAGATAGATGAAAAGCCGGATGTGATCGTTCTGGATCCTCCCAGAGATGGGATCCACCCTAAAGCATTGCCCAAAATATTAGATTATGGGGTAAAAAATATAGTGTATATATCTTGTAAAGTGACAAGCCTTGTGCGGGATCTGGAAATGATTCAGGGGAGAGGGTATGAGGTGGTAAAATGCGCGGGGGTAGATCAGTTTCCGATGACGGTGCATGTGGAGACTGTGGTAAGACTACAAAGGAAACATATCTAGAAATCCTTGAATTTACGCACTTTGTTGACTTTTTCAGTTTCAACAGATTAGAGGAAAATCACAAGGAAAAGGTACTTGTAAACAAAGTAACCGTTGTGGTTGCCTTAGACCTCGGTACGGGGAACACAAAAAATCCTGGATTATGAAAGTGAATATAGAGCTATCAATACATTGATAGAAGATAGGGATACTTGCAGCAGAGTGTCCCTATTTTTTTATACAAAATTTTAAAATTCAGGAGGAAAAACAAATGGGAACAACACAGCGTAAAGAGCAAAGAAAAATGAAATTGGAAAAGGAAATCATCATTTTAACAAAACTGCATCAGAACACGGATAAAAGAGAACTCATCCAAAATATTAATCATGTTTTGAAAGCTCAGGGGATTCATCTGAATAGGAAAGTTAAATGGATCTGTAAAGTGACAGGTTCTCCGGAAGGGACAGTATATACATGGTTTACCAATGCCAGATGCCGGCGAGAGAACAAAATCCCGTTGTATGCCCTGTGTCAGATGGCGCTCGCCTTAAGAATATCTGTATATAAGTTTTTCAGAGCCGATAATTCTGTGGCGGATAAAGAGAAACAAAAGATTGACCGAAGATGTAAGTTATACTGGCATCTGCGGAGAAATGTGGCAGAAGATTTATGGAATGGTACTCATGCCGAAAACGATACATGGCAGAAACAAACGCTAGATATTAAGCGAGAGTTTCTGGACGGATTATATCTGAAAATGATGAATGACGAGTTAAATTAGCAAAAATTAATAGTGGAGGAAAATCAGATGACAAAGAACACAGCGAAAGGTGCAAAACAGGAAAGAAAAATCACTTTCAAGAACAGGGAACATGAGAAATTTTACAACACCTATCTTTCAAAATGCCGGTATCAGGATTCATACCATAAGGCTTTGGTCTATTGCCTGGGATTATCGGAAGATACCAGGCGCAATGTAAACCGGATCTATGACTTTGAGACGGGATTTATAAAGCCGGGGTGTCTGCAGGAAGGCTGGCAGACCAGCGGGAGCGAAAAGATTGTCCGTTTAGCGTTTAATCTCTACACAGACGGAACACCTACAACAGATGAATATGACGATACGGAAGAACAGATCACAGAGACACGGCTTTATTCTGTCAGCGATATATTCTGCACAGGGGACGCTAAATATTTTTGGGAAGCAATCAAAATCCGCTATCCGGATTACTGCTTCTATGTGGATTGGGAGGAGATGTTTTATGCTGAAGATTAGGCTGCAAGGAACCGTGAAGGATATTCGCTGGTTTAAACGTCTGCTGGAGAGCCACCCGGAGATCCGGGTTCTCTCCGTATCGGAGATATTTTCCAATAAGGGGACGAACCGATATTTCCGCTCCTATGCGGAAGTGGAAAAGACAGAAAAGAAAGAGGAAGAAAGGTAGGTAAGATATATGTGCAGAACTATCGCAATCGCAAACCAAAAGGGCGGTGTCGGAAAAACAACGACGTGTGTAAATTTAGGTATCGGTTTGGCAAGAGCTGGGAAAAAGGTGCTTCTGGTAGAAGCGGATGCCCAGGGCAGCATGGCAGTGAGTTTAGGCATCCGGGAGCCGGATGAACTGGATGTAACTTTAGTCAATATCATGGAGAAGGTTATCAATGACGAGGATGTGGAGCCGGGAGAAGGCATTATCCACCATGAGGAAGGGATTGACTTTATTCCTGCCAACATCGAACTTGCCGGACTGGAAACTTCCCTTGTAAATGTTATGAGCCGGGAGCAGGTGCTTCGCCTGTACCTGGACGGGATAAAAGCCGGCTATGATTATATCCTGATTGATTGTATGCCTTCTTTGGGAATGATCACCATCAATGCCCTGGTAGCAGCGGACAGTGTGCTGATCCCGGTGGAGGCGGCTTATCTTCCGGTAAAGGGTCTGCAGCAGCTTATCAAGACTATCGGCAAGGTACATAGACGGTTGAATCCCAGGCTGTCCATTCTGGGGATTCTGCTGACAAAGGTTGACCGCCGGACAAACTTCGCACGGGATATTTCCGAACAGATCCGTGAGGTATACGGCAATAACATCCATATCTTTGAGAACTGTATCCCGATGTCTGTACGGGCGGCGGAGACAACAGCGGAGGGAAAGAGTATCTATCTTCACGATCCGAAAGGAATTGTGGCAGAGGGATACCGCCACCTGACCGGGGAGGTGCTTGCAGATGAAAAGTAAGAGTGCGGAAAAGATCAGGCTGACTTCCTATGACGAACTGTTTGGAGCAGAAGATAACAACGTGGAGGGAACTTATACCACTGTTCCATTGAGCCAGCTCCGGCCATTTAAAAACCATCCGTTTAAGGTACTGGATGATGAAAAAATGCAGGAGACAGTGGAAAGTGTCATTCAGCACGGCGTGATCCAGCCGGGGATTGTGCGTTCTTGCGCTGATGGATATGAAGTGGTGGCTGGACACCGGAGATGGCGGGCCTGCGAGCTGGCAGGAAAGGCAGAAATGCCGGTGATTATCCGGAATCTGGACGATGACGCTGCCACGGTGCTTATGGTGGATACCAATATCCAGAGGGAGAACCTTCTGCCCAGCGAGAAAGCCAGAGCCTACAAGATGAAATATGAGGCGCTGAGACACCAGGGAAGCAAAGGAGACAAACATACGGCAGATGCCGTGGGAGAGAAAGCCGGGGACAGCGGACGGACAGTGCAGAGATATATCCGGCTTGCAAGCCTGATTGACGGGTTTCTGGAGCTGGTGGATACAGGCAGGATTGCGATGATAGCCGGGGAGCGCTTATCTTTTCTGAAACCGGAAGAACAGGAGATGGTGCTGAGAGCAGCGGGGAACATTGGCGCTTATCCATCTCCGGTACAGGCAGGACAGCTCAAAGCTATGAGTGAGGAAGGAACACTGTCAGAAGGAAGTATCTATGCGCTTTTGGTAAAGAAAGAGAACGGCGGCCAGAGCGTAACGATCTCTTCAAAGAAGATCCGGGATTACTTCCCGCCGGCATATACGAAAACGCAGATTGAGGAAGTGATCTATTCGCTTCTGGAACAATGGAAACAGGAAAAGGAGGAGGAAACAGATGCAGGAAATACAGTTTGATTATTTCCGTGGAATGGAAGCGGAACAGTACAGCTTTTACCGTGTCCCGAAAGTGCTGTTTACCGCAGAATGTTTTAAATCCCTTTCCTGTGAAGCAAAGGTTTTATACGGTCTGATGTTAGACCGTATGAGCCTTAGCATTAAGAACCGCTGGTTTGACGAGGAAGATCGGGTATATATTATTTTTACTGTGGAAGAAATCATGGAACTTTTGGGCTGCGGGCGTCAGAAAGCGATAAAAAATATTGCAGAACTGGACTCGGAAAAGGGGATCGGCCTGATCGAGAAAAAGCGGCTTGGCCTTGGGAAGCCCAACGTGATCTACGTGAAAAACTTTATGATAAAGGAGTGCCTGGACTCGGAAAGTGGAGAAATAGAGACGGAAAATGCCGGAAATATGCAGAAGTATGAAAATCAAACTTCAAGAAGTATGAAAAGCGGATTTCAGGATGTTCCAGAATCGGATTTCCAGAAGTATGAAAATCAAACTTCTGGAAGTATGAAAACCAAACTTCAAGAAGTTCCAAAATCAGACTTCAAGAAATGTGAAAACCGAACTTCTGGAAGTATGAAAATCAAAACTCAAGAAGTTCCAAAATCAAACTGTAATAAGACTGATATTAACAAGACTGATTATAGTGAGACTGATCCTATCCAATCTAATCTATCCTTCTCCGCAGGTGAAGTGTGCCCTATTAACAGTGATATGATGGAGCGGATGGAAACCTACCGGGAAATCTTACGGGTAAATGTGGATTATGAGGGGTTTGTAGAGAAAGGCGAAGGAGAGGACGTGGGCGAGCTTATTGAACTAATGGTGGAGATCCTGATGTTGCCGGATGATACAGTGGTACGGATTGGCGGGGCAGACAAGCCGGTATCTGTGGTTAAGAGCCGTTTTTTAAAGCTGACGTATTCCCATATCGAGTATGTCTTATTCAGCCTGCACCGGAATACGTCCAAAGTGACGAATATCCGGGCGTATCTTTTGACGACACTTTATAATTCGTCTATGACGATGAATCATTACTACCAGGCGGAAGTGAACCATGATCTGTACGGAGGTGGCTGAGATGTATGAGTTTGCCAAAAAAGTGATTGCTCCGGTAGGGGCGGCGGTAATCCTGGCGGCGCTGTTCTATCCCCTCTGTGTGGAGAACGGGCAGTGCGATTACCTGAAATTGTGGATATTTATGGGAATCCCCTTTGGCGTACATAAGATGTTCCTGTGGATCATCCCGAAAGGTTTTGATATTGGCGGTACGGTAGGGATGTTTGTATTCAACCTGCTGGTCGGCGGTGTGATTGGCGGGTTTGTCCTGGCCTGGCGTCTTTTGATGGCAGCCTTTTATCTGGTGAAAATGGTTTTCGCCGGGATCTCAAGGCTTATGAGGGCAAAAGCCGTGTGAAATTTTACAGAAGAATAAATGAATGAGAGAGTTACGAAAGCAGCTAAGTCCATATACCTGGCTGCTTTTTTCTGTCTTTATGGCAGGGGCACTTTGCGACACGGTGTCGCAAAGTGAAAATCTATCATGGAAGGAGGGACTGTGTTGGGGAACCGTGCGGGATCGCAGAGGCTGATCCAGTTGGGGGAACGCATCCGGCAAAAGAGGAAAGACAGCCATTTATCCCAGGAGACTTTTGCGGAGAAAGCCGGTATCAGTGTCAACACAGTGAGCCGGATCGAGGGAGGGCAGGCAGCGATGTCCGTGGAGATTTTTGCAAAGCTGGTGGAAGTTTTGGACACGGACGCTGATGAACTGCTGGGGAGAAGGGCAAAGGCAAAAGAGAATGATCCGGTGGAAACAACGGCTGCCCGTATCCGGCGGCTGAAACCAAAAGAACAGAAGATTGTGCTTAAAACCATGAAAGCCCTAATGGACGGGATGGAGGGAAAGGACGGATGGAAAGTTCCACAGATATGAGGGGAACCGGCTGCAATTTCCCCATATCTGCTAAGGGATTTTTTCTGCACGGCTGATACACTGGAAACACAGACACAGGAATTGTGGAAGGAGGGAAGGAACATTGACCAGGGAAGAAAACCTGATTTACCGGAGAAGCTGTCCTTATGATGCTATGGGAGATTATTCGATCCTGATGGAAGAAAACCAGGACAGGGTAAAAAATCTGGAAGAAAAGCGGAACCGAACGGAACCAGAAAAAGATCCGATCCGGCAGTACCGGTAAGTACATAGACGCAGAGATAATCTGGCGGCAGAAGGAGTTTCAGGCTCCCGTTAAAAAAAAACGGGTGTGCCGGAAACCTTTTTTGCTGCCTTTTACCTGGATTCCTGTGCGCTGCCATCTGGCCGCCCGTAGCCTGCGGGCAGAAAGGTGGCTGTTATGGTGACATTACAGGATTTAAAGTGGATCGTAAAACAACCGGAGAAAGAGGAAAAGGCTCCAACGGCCCGGCATTTGCTGGAGCATGGGAAACGGGTGGTAAGCATGGAAAATGGAGGGGATGTGCAGCTTCTGGTGTTTTTGGAAGGCTGGGCGCTTTACCGGGTAGGGAAGTATACTACAGTTTTCTCCGTACATGGCTGCGGCAGTTATTGTTATGAGAGCCACGGACGGCAGATTTTTGTGGATGCCGCTTTCTTTGAGGAACGGGAGTGGTATGTGCGCCTGATGTTAGAGGGAGAGGATCGTCTGATGAAAAACCGGGAATCAAGCCGGAAAGGAAAGGTCGTTTCTTACCATGCGGTTTCCGAGGAATGGTTTTTCCTGTCTTCCCCGGTATTGCCGCCTCTGGAGCAGTTGATTGAAAAAGAGCAGATTTTGGAGCTGATGGGGCTTCTGACAAAGCGGCAGAGGGATATTGTGATCCTGTATTTTTACTACGGGGAAACCCAGTGGGAGATTGCAAGGTCACTGGGAATTTCCCAGCCTGCGGTTTCCCAGGCGCTTATGGCGGCGCTGCGGCGGATGCGGGAAGGGCAGGAAGAAATTTTTTCCGGTAAAGAAGTCCGTTCCGGGAGGTGCGCCGTATGAGAGGGAAACGCCCAAAGGAGCGGAAATGTTATATTCTTCGTGCCGGGGATGGGACTGTGGTGGAAGTCACCAGGGAGGTCTATCTGGAATGGTATCAGTCCCGGCGGCGGGAGCGCTACCAGAATGAGAAAAAGCAGAAATACGGCGTATTTAGCCTGGAAGCCCTGTCGGAGAAAGGAGTTCTACCAGATGGGAGGGCAGACAGCCCGGAAGAGATGGTGATCCGGGAGCTTTGTGTGGAAAAACTGCGCTCTGTGATAGAAGATCTGACAGAGGCAGACGCCTACCTTCTGTATCTCCTGTTTTTTGAAGAAGTGACGGTAAAAGAAGCGGCGCAGCTTTGCGGGTGCAGCCGGAAAACCATTGCCAACCGGAGAAAGCGGATTTTAAAGGAATTGAACGAAAAACTGAAAGCGATGGGGATCATGGGAGGATACTTCTAAAAGGTTCCTGCTAGAATATAGCACAGCCACTTTACGACACGGTGTCGCAAAGTGGCTGTTGCCATGATAAAGGATTTAGTGATCTTCCGGAAAACGTATCACAGGGCGCTGTTTGATTTTTTCTTTGCTTACTTTCCGCTGAAGGCAGAATACCATATCCGGGGTGCGCTCAAAAAATCCCCGGTCTTTTTTCCAGCTCATACCGCATCTGCAGTGCTGCAAGCCGATAAACTGCTGTTTCATTTTTCTGCCGCATCGGGGGCAGACTTCATTGCTTCTTCCCATGGAGCCATCTCCCTTGATTAAAAATCTTTTCTATGATTCTGAATTATACCATTTCTGAAAAAAATTACGAAATATTTTTTTATCACCCTATATTTTCCCCTCTGAAACCTCCTATTGGTGAGAGGGTGAAGTTCTAAGACACATTCTTATATTCCCTTTCGCTGAACCTTGAAAACTTCATTGCCTGTCCAGACGGATACCCGGCAGTTGAGTATGCCTTTTTGCGTACCCTGTCGGAGAGAACGCTGCGGAACGTGAACCGGAGCAGGAACGGGCCTGGAATGAGAACAGGCAAAACGCTCAGAAATAAGTTTTCAGCCTGCCAGGTGCAGGCTGGATAACAGCAGATACCATGCGGGGAAGCCCTTGATGGGCTTCTCCGCATTCATGTGCTGTTATCAGCGCAACTTGGGGAAAGGAGGGCAGAAGCCATGGACAGATAAAAGTAAGGAGAACTTTTGGGACACAGTGATATTGTCAAGGAACAAAGAAAGAGAGGTTTAGTTGATGAAAGGGAAAGGAAAAAGGATACTTTCCGGGCTGCTTTCGCTTTTGACGATTCTGACTTCCGTGGTACAGCCGGTGGTTACTTATGCCGCAGAGCCGGAGCCGGCAGGATATGAAGCACAGTATCCGGCAATGGAGACGGTGCGGGAGTATCTGGATGCAGAAGAAGTGGTAACAGCGGAAGATTATGAAGTGGAAATAGGAAGCAGTTTTGATGTGGAATCGGATTTTTCCGGCTTGGAAATCCATGATGAAAAAGTCCGGGTGACTTTCCACGAAGCAAAAAATGAAGCCGGGCAGGACTATGACGGGAACCATGCGGACACTTATCGGGCAGTCTATTTTGTGGAGCCGTTAAGCGGTCATCCGTCTTACCATATCTGCAGAAACATTATTGTAAAAAAGCCAGTGGCGGAGAAACAGGCGGAGAGCCATGCAGACGGCAGTGGAACCGGCGGGGAGAGCGAAGAACCGGATAGTGAGGACGAGGACGCAGATCCACAGCCGCAGACAGAGACAGCAACGGAGGCAGTGACAGAGCCAGTGGAAGAAACCATGGAGGAAACGGAGACAGGACTGCCGGAAGGAACAGAAGTGTTGCCGGAGGACGCTCTGGATGCGGCGTTAGAGGAAACAGAAGATCAGAAAACAGTAGATGAAGAAAGCGGACTGACGTTGGGGGAAGTGCTTCTCCAGGCGGAGGATCAGGGCATTGATATTCAGGGACTGGAAAACGGTGAGAGCGTTACCTTTACGGCACAGGCTCCCATGGCACAGGCGGCCAGGGCGTCACAGTCTGTCACCATTACCCAGGGAAGCTATTATTACTATGCAGACTATGGGCTTGGCTCCTATGTGACGGCCCCCTTTACCGTGTCTTTTGGGAACGTGACGGCGACAGCTTACTGTATCCAGCCGTCAAAGCCGGGGCCGGGGAGCGGTACTTACCAGATCACAAAACTGGAAGGAAACCGGGAACTGGCAAAGGTATGTTATTACGGGACGGAAGCTGCCGGATCGGCCTATTTCTTTAATCATTACCATACGGATTTTTCTGCCGGCAAAAGGTTTATTGTTACCCATCTGGCAGCCTCCTATGCCAATGGAAGCGAAGATGCCTTCTATGGAACCAACAGTACCGGGGAAGCGTTGGCAAAGGAACTTTATAACTATGCTGTGAGCCAGCCGGATATTCCGGATGTGGAGATGTCCTTTTCCAATGCTAATGTAAGTGCCTATGTGGACGGCGAACAGCAGAGGACAGAAGAAATTACGTTCAAGGCATCCAGCCAGCAGACGATTACTCTGGATCTGCCGGATGGGGTAAAACTCCATAACGTCAGTACTGGAAAGGTCAGCGCTGCGGGAGCAAACGTAACCATCTCCGGCGGCACACGGTTTTACCTGACAGCCCCGCTGACACAGACGCAGGATGTATCCGGTTCCTGGTCAGCAAAGATGCAGGGAAGTATCACCAAAGACTATTCTGCCTATAAGATTACGACAGGAAGTGATACACAGGATCTTGCACTGGTATTTGGAGAAGGCGTAGAAGATGAGAAGTATGTGAGCCTTTCGGTGAAGTGGATTGAGCTGGCAAAGGTGGAAGTGATTAAGGTAGATTCTAAGCACTCGGACGCAAAGCTGGCCGGAGCTGTGTTTGGCATTTATAGCGATAAAGACTGTACAAAGCTGATCACGCAGATGCCGGCAACCGATCAGAACGGTTCTTCTGTAGCAGAAATCATTAAGACGCAGAATACCGTGTACTTAAAAGAGATCACGGCTCCAACCGGATACCGCCTGAATACTTCTTCTTATAACGTGAACCTGGTGGCAAACCAGAAGACTTCTGTTACAGTTCCAGATCAGGAGCAGCTTGGGGAACTGACTATCTATAAAGAAGGGGAAGTGCTGGCCGGAGCGGATATAACAGATGATGGTGTAACCTTCCGTTATGAAAGCCGCAGGCAGAAGGGCGCTGTGTATAACGTCTATGCGGGAGCAGATATTGTAACAGCCTATGGAGCGAAAGTCTACAGTAAAGGGGATCTGGTAAAAGCGAACCTGACTACAGATTCCGACGGAGCCGCAGTGCTGAAAAACCTCCATCTTGGAACTTATGTCATTAAAGAAGTGCAGGCCCCGGAGAATTTCTATAATGCCGGGGAGGAAAAGACGGTAACACTGTCTTATGCCGGACAGAACGTGGAAACTGTATTCAGCGAGAGTACCTTCCATAATGACAGGCAGAAAGCGGAAGTTTCTGTATTAAAAAAGGACAAGGACACCTTAAATCCTCTGGATGGCGGCGTGTTTGGATTGTATGCGGGAAGCGATATTAAAAATGCAGATGGAAGTGTTGTGGTATCGAAGGGAACGCTGATTGAAAAAGCGGTGACTGGAGAGGACGGAAAAGCTGTCTTTACGGCGGATTTGCCCATTGGATTTTCTTATGATGTGAAAGAAATCCAGGCACCGGAAGGGTATGTGAGAAATCAGGAGGATGTATACTCCTTTACTTTCTCTTACACCAATGACAGCGAAGCGAAAGTGACATTTACCCATACCTTTGTCAATGAGCGTGTGAATGCCACGATCAAGCTGCAGAAAAAAGACGCAGAGACGAACCAGGCAGTTCCACAAGGGGATGCCACACTGGAAAATGCAGTGTATGGCCTGTATGCCCGTAAAGATATTGTACACCCGGATGGAGCAACCGGGGTGATCTACAAAGCCGGCGAGCGGGTGGCAACGCTGACCACGGACGAGAACGGGGAAGCGTCTGTAGAAAACCTGTATCTTGGGGAGTATTTTGTCAAAGAGATCACGCCTCCCGTGGGGTATCTGGCAGATGAGAGTGAACATGATCTTGTGTGCAGCTATGAAGGAGATCTGACCGCAACCGTGGAGCGGGAGTGTGTATCACTGGAACAGGTAAAGAAGCAGCCTTTTGAGATCATCAAGGCAGCCAATAATGGGGAGACAGACGCTGATCTCCTGTCTGGGGCCGGATTTACCGTCTACCTGCTCTCTGACCTTACAGTAAAGGAAGATGGCAGCTATGATTTCGATTCCGCAGAACCGGTGGTGATCGGGGAGAACGGGGCGACAGAAATGTTTACGGACGAGAAAGGATATGCCTGCAGTATTGCCCTTCCTTATGGTACATACCTTGTCCGGGAGACCACCACGCCCCATAATTACAAGCCGGTGGACGACTTTATCGTGCGGATTACAGAGCATAATCCAACTACGCCACAGGTATGGCGGGTGCTTCTGGACGAGGAATTTGAAGCAAAGCTGAAGATCATCAAGCAGGATGATGAGACGAAAAAACCGGTGCTTCACAAAGGTACAGAGTTCCGGATCTATGATCTGGATAAGCAGGAATACGTTGAGCAGGTGACAACCTATCCTACAACAACGGTTCACAAGACATTCTTCACCGATGAGGAAGGCTACCTGATCCTGCCCCAGAATTTAAAAATCGGGCATTACCGGATTGAGGAAGTCACAGCGCCTTACGGATATACACTGAATGAGAACTATGTTGAAATTGCCGTGGATTCCGATACCGCTTACCAGATCGACCCGGTGTCCGGGGATGTGGTGATTGAGGCGGTTTATGAAAACCATCCGGTAAAAGGAAAGCTGAAAATCGTAAAACAGGGCGAAGTCCTGGACGGATTCAGCAAGGACTTTGTTTATGAAGTAGAAAACCTGGCAGGCGCAGTCTTTGAGGTGTATGCTGCGGAGGACATTTATACCGCTGACTTCCAGAAAGACGCAGAGGGGAACCGTATCTTGGAATACTCTGCCGGAGAGCTTGTGGGAACTGTGACTACCGATGAAAATGGGGAAGCATATCTTACTGACCTTCCTCTTGGAAGTTACAAGATTGTGGAAGCTACCGCCCCGGAGGGCTTTGTACTAAATGGGGAAGCGCAGACAGTGACTTTTACATATAAAGACCAGGAGACGCCTGTAATCGAACAGGAAGCTGTTTTCCAGAATGAGCGCCAGAAAGTGGAAGTATCCGTAGTGAAAAAGGATGCGGAAACGCAGGCGACTGTGGAAGGAGCAGTCTTTGGGCTGTATGCCAAAGAGGATATTCTGGCACACGGCGAAGTGATTGTGAAAGCGGACACGCTGATTGGAAAAGCGCTGTCTGATGAAAACGGCAAAGCTGTATTTATGAATGACTTACCGTTTGGCCGCTACTATATCAAAGAAGAAGCCGCACCGGACGGGTATATTTCTTCCGATAAAGTGGTAGAAGTGACTGCAGAGTATCAGGGGCAGGAGATTCCCGTGGTGGAACTGGCCTCTGAATATGAAAATGAGCCGACAAAGATTTCTGTGAAAAAGACGGATCTCACAACCGGCGTGGAGCTGGAAGGCGCAAAACTGACCGTCCTGGATCAAGACGGGAATATCGTAGACAGTTGGACTTCCGTGAAAGGAGAGGAACACCTGATTGAGCGGCTGACCGTAGGCGAGACTTATACGCTTCGGGAAGAGCTGGCCCCTTATGGGTATCTGAAAGCGGAAGAAATCACTTTTACTGTGGAGGATACAGCGGAAATCCAGAAAGTGGAAATGAAAGACGATGTTCCGGAAGGGACGCTGATCATCAATAAGAAGGGCGAGTTCCTGGAAGATGTGACACTTGTTGATACCATTGGCGGCTGGATCAGCCATATCTTTGAATATATCACCGGCGCTTTAAAAGATGTAACCTTTGAGGTATATGCCCTGGAGGACATCAAAGCGGCAGACGGAGAGAGCGAGGATTATTATAAGAAGGATGAGCTGATTGCCACGATTACCACAGATGAAACAGGCATTGCGAAGCTGTCTGGCCTTCCCCTTGGAAAATACTATGTGAAAGAAAAGGAGACTGCGGAAGGCTATGTGCTGGACGGGGAAATCCGGGAAATTGACCTGACCTATGTGGATCAGGAGACAGCGGAAGTTACCTGGAATGGAGACTGGCAGAATAACCGCCAGAAGGCGGAAGTATCTGTCCTGAAGAAAGAAAAGGATACTGACCGGGTACTGGAGGGCGCTGTGTTTGCCCTTTCCGCAAAAGAGGATATTACCAATAAAGACGGGGATGTGGTTCTGGAAGCGGGAACCGTGATCGAGGAAAAAGCAACCGGGGAGGATGGAAAACTGACTTTTGAGGCGGATCTGCCCATTGGATTTTCCTATGTAGTGAAAGAGACTTCCCCGGCTCCGGGATTTGCCACCACAGACGAGGTGCAGGAGTTTACTTTTACAGCGGAATCTTCTGATAAAGCGACAGTTTCTTACGAATTTATCTTTGAGGATGAACCGACCGTCTTTGAATTTACCAAAACTTCCCTGACAGATGGAAAAGAAGTGGAGGGAGCGAAGCTGACTGTAACCGATGAAAATGGCGAAGTTGTGGATGAATGGGTATCCGGCAAAGAGCCGCATATCATTAAGGAGCTGGTGGTCGGACAGACTTATACCATGACGGAAGTGCTTCCGGCTCCGGGGTATGTGACGGCGGAGAGCATCCAGTTTACTGTGGAGGATACCGCCGAAGCCCAGAAGATCGAGATGAAAGATGATGTGACAAAGGTAGAGATTTCTAAGACAGATATTGCCGGGAAGGAGCTGCCGGGAGCGAAGCTCACCATCCTGGACGAGAATGGCGAGGTAGTAGAGAGCTGGACTTCCACGGAGGAACCGCATTATATCGAGATGCTCCCCATTGGGAAGTACACACTCCATGAAGAATCCGCACCGGAAGGTTATCTGATTGCGGAGGATGTAGAGTTTGAAGTAAAAGATACCGGTGAGATTCAGAAAGTTGTGATGAAAGATGAGGCGGAGCCGGAAGAAACGCCGGAGACGCCGGAAACACCGACAACCACGGTAGATGCACCGAAAACCGGGGATCACACACCGATTGCGGCGCTTATGATTTCCAGCGGTCTGGGTCTTGCGGGGGCCATTGCCGCCGTTGTCTGGATGAAAGCAAGAAAAAAGAAACAGGATTGATACGATAGGATTGGGCGTTTGTGGACAGCCGTGGGCTTTCCATGAGCGCCCTTTTTTGAGTTGAAAAAGAGGTGGATAGAAATGAAATGGTTGATTGCTGCAGGTGGGATACTGGTGTTCCTGCTCTTATTTGGACTGTACTGCTGTATTTTGGTCGGTGCAAGAGAGGACAGGCTCCTGGAAGAACTGGAATGGAAAGGCAGGCAGGATGCAGACGGGGAAAACGGATAGAGGGAAATATGCGCCGGATAAGCCCCAGGACTGTGCTTATTGTTACTTTTGGCACAGCAGGAAACAGAAATGTACAAAGAAGCGCTGTTATTATCTTTTGCCGGAAGAAAGACAGGATAGTATCTGCAGAGAAAATGGGATGCTTGGAGATTGTAAGGTCTGCCCTTATGGACAGCACTCCCCCTGTATCGGCTACTGCCTGCAGAAGATTCTTCTGGATCTGCGGCAGTGCCGATAAAAGTAAGGGAAAGAAGGTGATCCGATATGCAGGATGAAGTCAATGAAAAGGTTGTGTCGTTGTGTATCAGCGGAGGAAAAATTTCTGCCCGGATATTAAAAAATGTTTTGATGAAATATCTGCAGGAAATTGAAAGGAGAGAAAAACAGCAGGCGGAGAAATCTGCCGCAAAGGGAGATCCGGATAAAAGTATTTCTTACCGTGGAAAAATCAGCATGGAACAGCTTAAGGCGGAAAAGAAGGAACTCTCCAATATTGAGATTACGGATAAGAATATAAAATCCTTTGAGAAATATGCCCGGAAATATGAGGTGGATTACTGCCTGAAAAAAGACTGTTCCATGGAGCCGCCCAGATACTATGTGTTTTTTGGGGCAAAAGATGAAGCGTCTATGACGGCTGCGTTTAAGGAATATACAGGCTGGCAGTTAAAAAAGAGTAAGAAAATATCTGTCCGGAAAAAGCTGTCCCTGGCAAAAGAGCGGCAGGCAAAGCACCGGGAGCGGGAGAAGAACCGTCAGAAGGAGCGTGGGCCGGAGCATTGAGTAAGAAGAAAACTGTAAAACGGAAAAATAACAGGTCTGTAAAAGAAACAGTAACGTTGTTTCTGGAAAAAGGCAGGAAGAAGTTATCAGAGACAGTCAAGGGCAATCTGCCGTCTGTGGATTGGAAACGGCTCCTGATCCGGAACCTTCCCTATGGAATTGTATTCTATCTCGTAGACAAGGTGGCATGGCTGTACCGGTACTGTGTCGGGGATTCCCTGATCGAAAAGTTAGGGGTGCTTTTCCTGAATTTTTCCCTGGCATTTCAGAACGTCTTTCCCAGCTTTCATCCCCAGGATCTCTGCATTGGCGTTATAGGCGCTGTCCTTGTGAAGCTGGCGGTGTATCTGAAAGGGAAAAATGCAAAGAAATACCGGCAGGGCGTGGAGTACGGCTCCGCCCGGTGTGGTGCATAATCTTAACTGTAAGGAAAACTATGTGGACGCAGGAGGTATGCACATGAACGAATATAATAAAATTACAGCCCTTTACTCCCGCCTTTCCGTCGGGGACGAGGACAGAGATGGCGGCGAGAGCAACAGCATTGTAAACCAAAAGGCATTTCTGGAACGGTACGCCCAACAGCAGAGATTAACCAATATCCGGCACTACATTGACGATGACGAAAGCGGCAGGTTCTTTGACCGCTCTGCCTATTCCCGCATGATGGAGGATGTGGAAAACGGAAAAATAGGCGTCTGCATTATGAAAGACCTGACGCGCTGGGGGCGTGATTATCTCCAAGTCGGCAATGCAATGGAGGTATTCAGACGGAACAATGTCCGCTTTATCGCGGTCAATAACGGCATAGACAGCGACAATCCCGATACATTGGAGTTTGCGCCCTTTATCAATATCATGTCGGAGTGGTACGCAAAGGACATCAGCAAGAAAGTAAAAACGGGTATCAGGACCAAGGGTGCAAGCGGCAAACCCATCGCCACCGAAGCCCCATACGGATATATGAAAGACCCGAACAACAAGGATTTTTGGATAATCGACGAGGAAGCCGCCGAAGTGGTACGCTTGATTTTCCGTCTGTTTATCGGCGGGAAGAACAGAAACCAAATTGCCGTATATCTCAAAAACGAGCAAATCCTCACGCCTACGTTCTACCTCAAACAGCACGACAGAGGGACAGCGAAAAGCAGACCGCTGAACGAGGAAAATCGCTATAAATGGAACAAAGCAACCTTAACCAAGATACTCACAAGGCAGGAGTATTGTGGTGATGTTGTCAATTTCAAGACCACAAAGCATTTTCGGGACAAGCGCAACCACTATGTAGATAAAAGCGAATGGCAGATAACCGAGAATGTGCATGAGCCGATTATCGACCGCGCCGACTTTGAAACCGTACAGCGGATTTTGGAAAACGCGCCTGTCAGACGCCCTAACGGGGACGGAGAAATCCACCCTTTGTCGGGCTTGATGTTCTGTAAAGACTGCGGCGCAAAAATGCACATTCGCATAGATTACAGGAACGGCGGCAAGCGTCATGTTGCCTTTTGCAGCGAGTACCACAAGGGCAAAGCCAAAAATCCCAAATGCAATTCCCCGCACATCATAGACGCTGATTTAGTCATGCAGACTATCGCGGATGTTCTGAAAAAAGTTGCAGAATACTCCATAAGCAACCGGGAGGAATTTGAAGCATTAGTCCGAAAAAACCTTGATATGCAGCAGACGGACAAGAGCAAAAAACAGCAGAAGCGTATTCCGCAAATTACAACACGCCTTGAACAGATTGACAAGGTGCTGAATAAACTCTACGAGGATAACGCCCTCGGTGCTATCCCACAAGACCGATACGAGCAAATGTCACAGAAATATTCGGAGGAATACTATACGCTGAAAGCGGAACTTGCAGAACTCAAAGAACAGTTATCCGCGTTTGAGGACGCAGGAGGATGGGCGCATAAGTTTTTGAAGCTGATAGAACGCTACGCCGCCTTTACCGACCTTACCCCCGCCATTCTCAATGAATTTATCAGCAGAATTGAAGTGCATGAGCGCGATAAGAAAAGGGCAAAACAAGCTGTTCAGCATATCGGGATATATTTCAGCTATATCGGCAAGTTTGAAAACGAACTGACACAGCTTGCAGAGCCGACAGAGGAAGAAATCCGGCAAATGCGGGAGAAAATCGAAGAAGCCCAAAAGGAAAAGAGCCGCGCTTATCATCGGAACTACTCAAAGGAATACCGGGCGAAAAACCTTGAAAAACGCCGGGAGTATGAACGCATCAAGGCGCGGGAATATCGGGCAAAGCGAAAGGCGCAAGCCGCTGCGCTGCCCGTATCGTAAAACAGAATAACCGACAGCAGAAAGGGATTTTCCAACTATGGGAAATCCTTTTTTTGCACCCAAAGGAAAGAGTGACCCAATGACAGAAAAGAAAACCACAACCACCGCGCAGAAGCAGCCGGATGGTATCATCACAACACAGCGGAACGGACAGACCATCGTTGCGGAGTTGTTTTTCAATCACAGAAGCGCAGAAACATTCCGCGACAAGCTGCTGAAAGCGATACTTGCCGACTATTCGCATTTTTCTGCGTCTGACGGTCAAGAGCCGTAAAAACGGAATATTTGACGATTGGAACACTCTGGACGAGGAATGTATCGCCAGAGCATTTTCTATTGAAAAAACGCCGTTTTTCCCAAGTCAAGAGCCGAAGAAAACACCCGAAAAATGCCCCTACTGCGTAACAGGGGCGCAGAAAGGAGAGTTTATGAAAACAGGACTGAAAAAGCAGGAAAAGACCACCGATATTTGGTTTGACGAGAAAGACCCCCTTATCCATATCCGCACCCACAACACCGACTTGAAGAACAGGCTGACCGCGTACAGCCGCCGCTTCCCCTCTGTCTGTAAGCTGACCGACAGCGACCCGGAAACGGGCTGTATGGAGTTTGAGATTGCAAAGGGACGCTTCTCTTTCCGTCTGACCGCACCATACAGCGAGGAACGCAGACAGGCGGCAAGCGACTATGCAAAGAAGCATGGTATTTCAGCCGGGAAAAGCAAGCCATGACACAAAGATACAGTAAAATTATTAGGTAAGGACGGTTGATGTCTATGTAAAACGAACAGGAGGATAAAAATTGACTGGAAGCATTTACGGCTATGTGCGTGTCAGCACAAGAGAACAAAACGAGGACAGGCAGCTTATCGCCTTACGCGAGGTAGGCGTTTCAGATAAGAATATCTTTATGGATAAGCAATCCGGCAAAGATTTTGAGCGTCCACAGTACAAAAAGCTGCTTAGAAAAATGAAAAAAGACGACCTGCTCTATATCAAGAGCATAGATCGTCTGGGACGCAACTATGAAGAAATCTTACAGCAATGGCGTATCATCACAAAGGACAAGGGCGTTGACATTGTGGTTTTGGATATGCCCCTGCTTGATACGCGCCGGGGAAAAGACCTTATGGGAACATTTCTCTCGGATATTGTGCTTCAAGTGCTGTCCTTTGTGGCAGAAAACGAGCGCACCAATATCAGACAGCGGCAAACAGAGGGTATCGCGGCAGCAAAGGCGCGGGGTGTGCGCTTTGGGCGACCACCACGCCCCTTGCCGGATAACTTTCATGCTGTTTATCAGAGGTGGCGTGCCGGGAAAATTACCGGCACAGCAGCCGCAAAAGAGTGTGGTATGCCCCTTGCGACCTTTCGCTACCGGGCAGAAATCTACGAAAAAGCCAAATTATTGTAAATAGGCGGTTTTACAGAAAGGTGTACTTTCCTGTAAACCGCCTATTGCTTATAGGTATTTAATATTATACTTCTTCAGACGGCGTTTTTCAAGTCTTGAAATGTAAATATTCGTTTATATCCCGGCTAATTTGTCGATAAAATGCGTTTACAGGAAAGTACACGTTACTAAAGGGAATGGAGATAAATTATTAGATATACTACTGACAGCTTCCAAGAAGCTAAAGAGGTCCCTAGCGCCTACGGGGAATTTGTATCGATAAGGGGTACAAATTCCCACTAAGCGCTCGGGACCCCTTGTAGGAAAATGTCCTAAGTGTGGCAACAATATTGTATTAAAAAAATCGTTTTATGGTTGTTCAAATTATCCTGAATGTAAGTTTACTTTAGCTGAACATTTTAGAAAGAAAAAACTAACCAAAACGAATGTAAAAGAATTACTGGAGGGAAAAGAAACCCTGGTAAAAGGAATCAAAAACAAAGAGAAAAAGCCCTACAATGCCGTTGTAAAAATTGGGGAAAAGGGATATATTGATTTTATATCTTTCTCAAAATAAACATAAAAGCCCTTTAAAGAGGGCTTTTATATATTAATCACAAATCACTTATCACAAATCACTTATCACAAATCACAAGTGATTTGTGATTGTTGATGATAAAATAAGAATAAGAAGAAATAGAAAGAAGTGAGTGATTGTGGGAAATTTAGGCGCACAAAAAGAAAAACGAAATGATACACCAATCAGTGCAAAAAAAGATATAATGGGAGATAAGACGGTTCGTGTTCGTGCTGACTTGCACCATATCATAAAAATCGAAACAGCAAAGAATGGCGGAAACGTAAAAGAAGTTATGGAAATAAGACTTAGAAGCAAACTTAAGAGTGTGTTGATAGTGCATTATCTTAAAATTTTGTATAATAGGAATTGAAGTTAAATTAGATGCTAAAAATTTGTAATTAAGAAGGAGGGATTCGTCATGTTGGTATTCCAAATGCGTAATGTAGATAAAACATCTACTGTTTTGAAACAGACTAAAAACAGTGATTACGCAGATAAATAAATACGTTAGATTAATTCCTACCAGTGACTAATCTTATGACTTTTTAAACAGATAACTAAAATTACAAACAAATCGTTTAACTTCTGTATTTGTTTATAGATGTAATCACTTCAGGAGAGATTACATGAACAAAAATATAAAATATTCTCAAAACTTTTTAACGAGTGAAAAAGTACTCAACCAAATAATAAAACAATTGAATTTAAAAGAAACCGATACCGTTTACGAAATTGGAACAGGTAAAGGGCATTTAACGACGAAACTGGCTAAAATAAGTAAACAGGTAACGTCTATTGAATTAGACAGTCATCTATTCAACTTATCGTCAGAAAAATTAAAACTGAATACTCGTGTCACTTTAATTCACCAAGATATTCTACAGTTTCAATTCCCTAACAAACAGAGGTATAAAATTGTTGGGAATATTCCTTACCATTTAAGCACACAAATTATTAAAAAAGTGGTTTTTGAAAGCCGTGCGTCTGACATCTATCTGATTGTTGAAGAAGGATTCTACAAGCGTACCTTGGATATTCACCGAACACTAGGGTTGCTCTTGCACACTCAAGTCTCGATTCAGCAATTGCTTAAGCTGCCAGCGGAATGCTTTCATCCTAAACCAAAAGTAAACAGTGTCTTAATAAAACTTACCCGCCATACCACAGATGTTCCAGATAAATATTGGAAGCTATATACGTACTTTGTTTCAAAATGGGTCAATCGAGAATATCGTCAACTGTTTACTAAAAATCAGTTTCATCAAGCAATGAAACACGCCAAAGTAAACAATTTAAGTACCATTACTTATGAGCAAGTATTGTCTATTTTTAATAGTTATCTATTATTTAACGGGAGGAAATAATTCTATGAGTCGCTTTTTTAAATTTGGAAAGTTACACTTTTTAATAACGGAGGGAATGGAATGAAAAAACTTGTAACCTTGCTTCTTTCGCTTGCTTTAGTGCTATCTCTTGCAGCTTGTGGCGGAGAAGCGACACCTGACGCATCTGACGATGCCCCCGCTTCTTCTCAAAATGAAGAAAGCACCGAAAACGACAACACCGAAAATCAAATCGTATTTGAGGAAGTTGTTGCCATTGACAACGCAGAGTGTGCGGTAAAAATTACCGAAATCGACCCCGATAATATGTGGGGCTACACTCTGAAAGCACAGCTTGAAAACAAGTCCACAGAGAAAACCTATATGTTCTCTGTCGAGAGTGCTTCCATCAATGGTGTTCAGTGCGATCCAATGTTTGCAAGCGAGGTAGCTGCTGGCAAAAAGGCTAACGAAGAAATCAACTTTAGCACCGATACTCTTGAGGAAAATGGTATTGTTGAATACACAGATATTGAATTGACTTTCAAGGTGTATGATAGCAATGATTGGTCTGCTGACCCTGTTGGAAAGGAAACAATCCATGTCTATCCATACGGAGAAGAAAACGCTGTTGCATTTGTGAGAGAAGCACAGGCTACTGATAATGTGATTATCGATAATGATTATGTTACTGTTATCGTAACAGGCTATGAAGATGATGAGATATGGGGCTATACTGCCAATCTGTTCTTGCTGAACAAGACAGACAAAACGGTAATGTTCAGCGTTGATGACGCATCTGTAAACGGCTTTATGGCAGACCCATTCTATGCAACTTCTGTTTCTGCCGGAAAATGTGCATTTAGTTCTATGGCATGGTCTGATACAACTTTAGAGGAAAACGGAATTACCGAAGTGGAAGAAATCGAAGTCCTGTTTAGAGCATACGATGCTGATGATTTTATGGGCGAAGATTTTGCAAATGAGGTAATTACATTAAATCCGTAACGAGATGAGGTGTGCAACATGAAAACGGCAAAATTAGTAATCGGAATTATCAGCATGGTTTTATTTGTTTTAGTAGCTTTTCAATCTTGCGCTGCCGGATTAGGAAATGCTTTAGCAGATAACGGCGAAGTAAGCGGAACATCAGGAATGTTGCTTGCTTTCTGTATGCTGATTGCAGGCATCGTTGGAGTAGCAACCCGAAAGAGCAAAGGCGGCGGAATTGTTGCCGGAGTATTCTATCTGTTGGGCGGACTGCTGGGAATTGTAAATTACGGTAGCTTCTCTGACCTTGCTATCTGGTCTGTCCTTTGTTTCATTTTCGGAGCTGTCTTTATTTTGGGCTCCTTGAAAATGAAGAAAGCAGATAAAAGTAACACAGACGCGGCAGAATAATATTATTCAAATAACAATAACATAATTCCCCAACAGGGCGACTATTTCCAAACCGAAGTAGCCGCCCTTTTCTTTTACTAAAAATCAAAAAGGAGGGCTACCATGTCGAAGAAAAAACCACCGACCACCATCGAGGAATGTAACGCCGAAATGGAACTGACACAGAAGAAAATCCGGCAGTATGAGAACAGGAACAAAATGCTTGACCGCAAACTTGCCATTGAGAAGCGCAAGGAGCGCAACCACCGTCTTTGTTCGCGGGGCGGCTACCTTGAAAGCCTTGTCCCGGCACTCATTGATATGTCAGAACAGGAAGCCCGCGACTTCCTCTACACCGCGGTTTTCAGCGACAAAGCGCAGGAGTTTTTGAGAAAACGAGCCGGAGAAGCGACACCGAAGAATTACCCTTGCACACAAGGGCGCACTTATACACCCTAACGGGCGTGTGCGCTCTGCCGAGGGCTTTATCTCCGCACCGGGCATTATTGCCTTGTGCAGAGATTGGCGGCTTGCGCCGCGACAGGGAAACCTACACTTTCCCTGCGACAGCTTGCGCTGTCTACCCTTTTGTGTACCCCACGAAAGCGAACACCTTGCTTTGCAAGCTATTCACTTTCATGGGGTTTTGTTGACCGTATCGGGAGGTGATACTATCGCAATCTACCATTGCAGCATTAAGATTGTCAGCCGGGGAAAGGGCAAATCTGCCGTAGCCGCAGCAGCCTACCGCGCCGGAGAGAAGCTGACAAACGAGTGGGACGGACTGACCCACGACTATACAAGAAAAGGCGGCGTTGTTCATTCTGAAATCATGCTGCCGCCCCATGCCCCACCCTCTTTCTCTGACCGTTCTATTCTATGGAACAGCGTGGAGCAAATCGAAAAATCGAATAACTCACAGCTTGCGAGGGAAATCGAAATCGCCCTACCTGTTGAACTTTCAAGAGAGGAACAGACCCGCCTTGTCCGGGAATACTGTTCCTCTCAATTTGTTTCCAAAGGAATGTGCGCCGACTTCAATATCCACGACACAGGCAACGGCAACCCACACGCTCATATCCTTTTGACTATGCGCCCCCTTGATGAAAAAGGCACATGGGCGGCGAAGTCAAAAAAGGAATATGTCCTTGACGAAAATGGGGAGCGCGTAAAGCTGCCAAGCGGCAGATACAAGACGCGCAAGGTTGACCTTATGGACTGGAACAGGCAGGAGAACGCCGACCTATGGCGCAAGGCGTGGGCTGACCTTGCCAACGACTATTTAGAGCGAAGCGGCAGCGCGGAGCGTATCGACCACCGCAGCCATGCAGAGCGTGGTATTGAGGAACTCCCCACCGTCCACATGGGTGTTGCAGCTTCCCAAATGGAGAAGAAAGGCATAGCCACCGACAAGGGAGAAATCAACCGCATGATACAAAAGACCAACCGACTTATGCGGGAAATCCGGGGCTATATCGACAGCTTGAAAGAATGGCTTGCGGAGGTTTTCGCCGCTAAGAAGCAACTGCAAGCTGCCCCGCACTCTCCCGATATTGCCACGCTGCTTACAAGGTATTTGAGCATTGAACGAGAGAAAAGCCGGAAGTATTCACAGGGCTGGCAGCAACAGCATACTGCCGGGGAATTGCAAAAAATCAGCAAGGCGATTGTCTATCTGCAAAGCAAGGGCATTGCTACCCTTGAAGATTTGGACGCTGCCCTTTCCTCTGTTGATGAAGAAGCAAAGCGGCTGAATACAAGCGTTGTTGCCAAGCAGAAGCGCATGAGGACATTGGAAAAGTTTATCGAGCATGGCAGCAACTACAACCGCTTGAAGCCCATTCACGATGAACTGAAAACGCTGAAAAACGGATGGGGCAAAAAGAGAGAAAAATTTGAGCAAGCCCACGAAAGCGACCTCATTATCTGGAACGCCGCCAACCGTTTCCTGCACGCAAATCTGCCGGAGGGTACAAAGTCTTTCAAGGTGTCCGAGTGGCAGAAAGAATTTGACGAACTGAAAGCCCAATCCACAGGCGAATATGAAGAACTGAAAACAAAGCGCAGCGAGGTTAAGGAGTTACAGCAAATCCGAAAGTGCATTGATATTGTAGAGCAAGCCGAGCAGCGCACACAGGAACAGACACACCAAACACCAAGACGCAAAAAGGAGGATATTTCCCTATGACCTACACCAAAGAACAGATTGACCGGGCAAATCAGACCGACCTTGTATCATTCCTGCAAGCCCAGGGCGAACAGCTTGAACGCGCCGGACAGGAGTACCGTTGGAAACGGCACGACAGCTTGACGGTCAGAGAAAACAGATGGTATCGGCACAGCCAGAGCAAAGGCGGCGGTCCGATTGATTTTGTCATGGAGTTTTACGGCAAAAGTTTTCTTGAAGCCGTTGAAATGCTGATAGGCGAACGGGGCGAAGCACCCCCACCCGTCTATCTGCAATTCAGACTACCACCCAAAAGCCCCGACAACCAAACAGCGAGGAACTACCTTACAGCCGCCCGGCGCATTGATGAAGATGTGTCGGGCTTTTTCTTTTCCTGCGGCGATCTCTACGAGGAAGCCGCCCACCATAACGCCGTATTTGTCGGCAGAGATGAAAGCGGCATACCGAGATATGCCCACCAACGGGGAACGGTGGGCAGCTTCCGGCTTGATGTGAAAGGCAGCGACAAGACTTTTAACTTCTGCTACCGGGGCGAGGGCGAAAGGCTTTTTGTCTTTGAAGCCCCCATTGACCTGTTATCTTTCCTCTGCCTGTTCAAAAAGGAATGGCAGAAACAAAGCTATCTGTCATTGGGCGGCGTGAGTGAAAAAGCCCTGCTGCGTTTTCTCTCTGACCGTCCGAATATCAAGACCGTCTATCTCTGCCTTGACAGCGACAAAGCCGGGACAGACGCTTGCAGCCGCCTTAACAGCATTATCCCCCAAGGCTACACCGTCAATCGCCTTGTACCGTTGTTCAAAGACTGGAACGAGGTTTTACAGCGTAAAGAGGAAATTACAGACGGAAAATATCTGCGCGAAGCTGTCTATGGCTTGCGTGAGCCGCAACAGGAAGAAACCGTTGAAATTATCCGCATGAGCGAGGTTGACACACAGACCGTTGAATGGCTATGGGAGCCGTATATCCCTTTTGGAAAGGTAACAATCGTACAGGGCAACCCCGGCGAGGGAAAAACCACCCTTGCCCTGCGCCTTTGCGCCGCCTGTACCAACCGCAAGCCCTTTCCGGCTATGGCAGAGCATGAGCCTTTTAATGTTATCTATCAGACCGCAGAGGACGGTTTGGGCGATACCGTCAAGCCGCGCCTTATGGAAGCGGACGCAGACCTTGACCGGGTACTTGTCATTGACGAGGGCAAACAGGAATTGTCCTTATCCGATGAACGCATAGAAAGGGCAATCCGGCAGACCGGGGCGCGTCTTATAATCCTTGACCCCATACAGGCGTATGTAGGCGAAAAAACGGATATGAACAAGGCAAACGAAATACGCCCTATCTTTCGCCGCCTTGCCGAAGTTGCAGAGCGTACCGGGTGTGCCGTTGTGCTTATCGGGCACTTGAACAAAGCTGCCGGAGGTCAGAGCGCATACCGGGGATTAGGCTCTATCGACTTCCGAGCCGCCGCTCGTAGTGTGCTGCTCATAGGGCGCGTGAAACGAGAGCCGAATGTGCGCGTTATCATTCACGACAAATCTTCCCTTGCACCGGAGGGTAAGCCTATGGCGTTTTCGTTGGGCGCGGAAAGCGGCTTTTCATGGATAGGCGAATATGACATTACCGCTGATGAACTGCTGTCCGGCACAGGCGGCAACACCGAAACCAAGACCGAGCAAGCGGAAAGGTTGATACTCGATTTACTTGCAGACGGTAAGGAAATGGCAAGCGAGGATATTGTCAAGGCGGCAGCCGAAGCCGGAATATCCGAAAGAACGGTACAAAATGCCAAGCGCAGCATGGGCGGCATATTGGGCGCAAGGCGCGTTGGAAGTCAATGGTACAACTTCATCAAGAAGAAGCAGCCGCCCGAAACTGCAAAATGAAAGTGCAAAACGCAGAGCCTTTGCACCTTGCACTTTCGCACTTTCACTTTATCAACTCGCCCCATGTTGACCGCATGGGGCTTTTCTCTTGAAAAAATCCTGTTTTGCGTCAATAAATTGCGAAAAGCACTTGACAAAACGCTTCATGGGGGACGCAGAAGGATATAGCGCCTTTCATTGATCCGGTCTTTGAGAACAATATCCTTTTAACGCAGACAGAGCGGCTTACCATGAACAGCCGTCCGAAGCTGTCAAAGTATGCCAGAAATAAAAACGTGATTGTAATTGGCGGCTCCGGTTCCGGCAAGACCAGATTTTATGTGAAGCCGAATTTAATGCAGATGACACCAAATGTTTCCTATGTAGTCACTGACCCGAAAGGCACGATCCTGGTGGAATGCGGGAAGATGCTGCAGAGAGGTTCCCCGAAGATGAAAGATGGGAAGCCGGAGCGTGATAAAAACGGGGAGATAGTGTATGAACCGTATAGGATCAAGGTGCTGAATACCATCAATTTCAAGAAAAGTATGCACTACAATCCCTTCATGTATATCCGCAGTGAGAAGGATATTTTAAAACTGGTGAATACCATCATTGCAAATACCAAAGGAGAAGGCGAGAAATCTTCTGAAGATTTCTGGGTGAAAGCCGAGAGGCTTTTGTAT
Source organism: Luxibacter massiliensis (assembly GCF_900604355.1). Classification (NCBI taxonomy): domain Bacteria; kingdom Bacillati; phylum Bacillota; class Clostridia; order Lachnospirales; family Lachnospiraceae; genus Luxibacter; species Luxibacter massiliensis. The sequence continues at coordinate 784,207 of NZ_UWOE01000001.1, forward strand.
TGCGCACTGATTGGCTATATCTACTATGAAGCGCCGGCGGAAGAGCAGAACTTTTCCACGCTTTTAGAGCTGATCAATGCGTCGGAAGCCAGGGAAGATGATGAAGAATTTAAAAATGCCGTGGACGAACTGTTTGAGGAACTGGAACGGGAGAAGCCGGAGCATTTCGCTGTGCGCCAGTATAAGAAATATAAGCTGGCGGCGGGCAAGACAGCAAAATCCATCCTTATTTCCTGCGGGGCCAGGCTTGCCCCCTTTGATATAGCGGAGCTTAGGGAATTGACCAGTTATGATGAGATGGAACTGGATATGCTGGGGGATCAGCGGACAGCCATGTTTGTGATTATCTCTGACACGGATGATACTTTTAACTTTATCGTGGCGATTATGTATACCCAGCTTTTCAACCTGCTCTGCGATAGGGCGGATGATGTGCATGGGGGACGGCTCCCTTATCATGTAAGGCTTTTGCTTGATGAGTTCGCCAATATCGGGCAGATTCCAAAATTTGATAAGCTGATCGCAACCATCCGGAGCCGGGAAATCTCGGCTTCTATTATTCTACAGTCCCAGAGCCAGTTAAAGACCATTTATAAGGATGCCGCAGAAACAATTCTCGGCAACTGCGATACCATGCTGTTCCTGGGAGGCAAAGAGGGCACCACGTTAAAGGAAATCTCAGAGACGCTGGGGAAAGAAACGATTGATCTTTATAACACCTCGGATACCCGTGGGCAGAGCCGGTCTTACGGCCTAAATTATCAGAAAACCGGAAAAGAACTGATGAGCCGGGATGAACTTGCCGTGATGGACGGGAATAAGTGTATCCTGCAGCTTCGTGGAGTACGCCCGTTTTTCAGCGATAAGTTCGATATTACCCGGCACAAGAGATATAAGTTGTTGTCGGACTATGACAAAAAGAACAGTTTTGATGTGGAGGCGTATATGAAGCATACGTTGAAACTGCGGATGAAAGAGGCATTTGACCTCTTTGAAGTAGAGGGAAAGGAAAGTGAATGAGTGATTTATTTAAAGAAATGCAGGCAAAAATCGGCTGTCAGTATCTTTCAGATCTCCCTTATTATAAGCGGGCGGTCTGGTATGAACTGCGCCGGATGCCCCTGGGGGAATATGGTCAGGAACAGTTGGAGAATTTCGCCCGGTATGTATTTGGCGTGAGATATTCCGTTTTAAAAGAAGTCATGGATCGATTGGAGGCAGCGACGGACTCTGTGACACCATGACGCAAAGTTTGCAGCATCAGAACTTTACGACACAATGTCGCAAAGTTGGAAAGGGGAGTTTATGGATTTTTTTACAGAGGCGGTTGATGTTCTGGCGGCTATTGTCCGTGCGCTTTCCCGGCCGGATTCTCCAGAAGATTATTTTGAAGGATGTTGGGAAATGCGCCTGGTGAAGTCAAGGAAGACTGTTCTGCCGCTGGTAAAAATCATACACTTATGGCCGCCGATCCGGGCGGAGCCGGGAAAAGATAGCGGCAGGCAGAGACAGATTATAAATGAAACAGCAAAATAAAAGAGAAAGGATAAGGGAACCGGATTCCCGGAAGATTTGAGCGGCTATGGAAAGATGGCGGCTCTTTTTTTGTCTCTGCCGGTAAGACAGAAAGGAATCCGGTTTCCAGGTAGCATATGGCATTTTTTAGCTCGGCAATTTCTATTTTGCAGACACTTGTGGTGGCTATTGGAGCCGGCCTTGCAGTATGGGGCGTTATTAACTTGCTGGAGGGATACGGAAATGACAATCCAGGGGCTAAGTCACAGGGAATTAAGCAGCTCATGGCCGGAGGTGGGGTTGTCCTCATTGGAACACAGTTGATCCCCTTGCTTGGAGGGCTATTCTGATGTAGAAAGGGGACTCATGTATGTTCGATGGCATTTTTGAGGCAATCGAGAACTGGATGAGGGATCTCCTGACCGGGATGGTGACGTCCAACCTGACGACAATGTTTACCGATGTCAATGATAAGACCGGGCAGATTGCGTCTCAGGTTGGACAGACGCCCCAGGGGTGGAACGGCAGTATTTTCAGCCTGATACAGAACCTTTCTAACTCGGTGATCATTCCCATTGCGGGGATGATTATTACTTTTGTCCTGTGTTATGAGCTGATTACCATGCTGACGGAAAAGAATAACATGCACGAGATTGACACCTGGATGTTTTTTAAGTATTTCTTCAAGATGTGGGTAGCGGTCTGGATGGTATCCAATACGTTTACGATCACTATGGCTGTCTTTGACGTGGGCCAATATGTGGTCAATGCGGCGGGAGGCGTGATCAGTTCCGATACAGCGATCAACGTGGAAACCATGCTGGACGCTATGGAGACGGCGATGGAATCTATGAACATCGGGGAGCTGGTAGTGCTTGCCCTGGAAAGTATGCTGGTGAGCCTGTGCATGAAGATTTTATCTGTCCTGATCACGGTCATTTTGTATGGCCGTATGATTGAGATCTACCTTTACACCTCGGTTGCGCCGATCCCCTTTGCCACCCTTTCCAACCGGGAATGGGGGCAGGTGGGAAACAACTATTTCCGTGGGCTTTTAGCCTTGGGATTCCAGGGATTTTTCATGATGGTGTGCGTCGGCATTTATGCGGTGCTGGTATCTACCATTGAAATCTCCGACAACATGCACTCAGCCCTTTTCGGAATAGCGGCTTATACGGTAATTCTCTGTTTCAGCCTGATGAAAACGGCAAGTTTAAGCCGCTCGATCTTCAATGCGCATTAGGAGGCGACGGGATGGAACAGAAGAAATACAACATTATTTATGCCGATCCGCCATGGCGATATGAGATGAAAAAAGGGCAGGGAGTTGCGGAGAATCATTACTCTACAATGGGGATAGAAGAAATCTGCAGTCTGCCGGTACAGGAAATCTGCGATAAGGATTGTGCGCTGTTTTTGTGGGTGACATTCCCTCAATTACCAGAAGCGTTCAAAGTAATCAAAGCATGGGGATTTTGCTACAAGACAGTTGCCTTTGTCTGGATCAAGCAGAATAAATCAGGAAAAGGGTATTTCTTTGGCTTAGGATACTGGACTCGATCCAATGCGGAAATCTGTCTTTTGGCAGTAAGAGGAAAGCCGAAAAGAATATCAAAAAAAGTATTCCAGCTTATTGTCAGCCCTTTGCAGGAGCATAGCAAGAAACCGGAAGAAGCCAGGAAGCGTATTGTAGAACTGATGGGGGATCTTCCCCGGATTGAACTGTTTGCAAGGCGGCAGTCCGTTGGATGGGATGTATGGGGAAATGAAGTAGAAAGCTCCCTGGATATGGAAAATTTGCAGGAAAACAGAGGAAAGGAGCAGCCGGAGAAATGTGCAGACTGCAGCGGATAAGTTTCTCCGGCATGTGATTTTATGGCGTTTGTCAGTGTACCAAAAGACCTGACGAAAGTAAAAAACAAAGTAGTCTTGAACCTGACAAAAAGACAGCTCATCTGTCTGTCAGCAGCGGCGGCCATCGGGCTGCCTTTTTATTTTCTCACACGGGAGTGGATCGGAACCACCAACGCCGCCACCGGCATGGTGCTTCTCATGCTTCCGGCATTTATGTTTGCCATGTATGAGAGAGACGGGCTTCCCCTGGAGAAAATCCTGTGGAATATCGTGACGGTGAAATTCTTAAAGCCTGCTGTCCGCAGGTATGAGGTGGAGAACTTTTATGAAATGGAGCCGCCGGAGACTGTCTGGAAAGACAGGAAAGGAGGGGATCATCTTGGGAAAAAGAGAAGAAATCGTAGTCGATAAGCGGAGAAAGAGGAAGTACCGCAGGCTGTCCCGCTATGAGAAAAAAGCAAAGAAAGCAGCAAAAAAGCAGGCAGCAAGGGAGGAAAAGGCCCGGAAGAAAGCAGAAAAAAGAGAGAAACGCAAGCCTGCGCAGCGACAGAAAAGCGCATCCGTTGAGCGGGGTGTCCAAAGACCGGGAAAGCCCTATCCGGAACATGCTGCCCGCCAGAAAGCTGTGAGTAGTACCGTGAACGGGGCAAAGAAGAAAGCAGATAAAAAGGCAGAGGAGAAGCGTCTGTCCGCCCAGAAGTCCATTCCCTACCGGGAAATGGCAAGGGATGGAATCTGCCGGGTGCAGGATAAATATTATTCCAAAACCATCCGTTTTTACGACATTAACTATCAGTTGGCACAGAATGAGGACAAAAATGCTATTTTTGAAAACTGGTGTGATTTCCTCAATTACTTTGACAGCAGTATCCATTTCCAGTTGTCGTTCATCAACCACCACAGCAACATGAAGGAATTTGAATCGGTCATCCAGATCAAGCCCCGGCATGACGCTTTTGATGATGTGCGCATGGAATACGCACAAATGCTGAAAAATCAGCTTGCCAAAGGCAATAACGGCCTGGTGCGGACGAAGTACATTACCTTTGGCGTGGAAGCGGAAAATATCCGGGAGGCAAAGCCGAAGCTGGAGCGGATCGAGACAGACATCCTGAATAACTTCAAAGTGCTTGGCGTGTCCGCTTACCCGTTGGATGGCCGGGAGCGTCTGCAGATCATGTACGAGACATTTAACCCGGAGGAGAAAGTGCCTTTCCAGTTTTCTTTCGACCAGGTAATGCGTTCCGGCATGGGGACAAAGGACTTTATCGCCCCTACAAGTTTCCTGTTTAAGAGTGGGAAAGATTTTATGATGGGGAATACCATCGGGGCAGTGTCCTACCTGCAGATCCTGGCCCCGGAGCTGACTGACCGGATGCTGGCGGAATTTCTGGATATGGACAGGAACCTGATCGTCAACCTGCATATCCAGTCTTTAGACCAGATGAAAGCCATCAAACTGGTGAAAAGCAAGGTGACGGACATTAACCGGATGAAGATCGAGGAGCAGAAAAAGGCAGTGCGTTCCGGATACGATATGGACATTATCCCGTCGGATTTGAATACTTACGGCGGGGAAGCAAAGCGCCTCCTGGAAGATCTCCAGTCCAGAAATGAGAGGATGTTCCTGGTGACGATTGTATTTCTGAATACGGCAAAGACGAAGCAGGAATTAGACAATGCGGTATTCCAGACGGCGGGCATTGCGCAGAAATATAACTGTTCCCTGCGCCGTCTGGATTATATGCAGGAGCCGGGGCTGATGAGCAGTCTCCCGCTGGGATTGAACCTGATCCCCATCAAGCGGGCGCTGACCACCACATCTACGGCTATTTTTGTGCCTTTCACAACCCAGGAATTATTTATGGAAGGGGAATCCCTTTACTATGGCTTGAACGCCCTTTCCAACAACATGATTATGGTTGACCGGAAGAAGCTGAAAAATCCAAACGGCCTGATCCTGGGAACACCTGGCTCTGGAAAATCCTTTTCGGCAAAGCGGGAGATTACTAACGCCTTTTTTGTTACCCAGGACGATATTATTATCGGAGATCCGGAGGGGGAATATTATCCCCTGGTCAATGCCCTGGGTGGGCAGGTAATCCATATCTCCCCCACAAGCCATGACTATATCAATCCCATGGACATCAACCTGGATTACTCAGATGATGATAACCCGCTGGGATTTAAGAGTGATTTTATCCTATCCCTGTGTGAGCTGATCATGGGGAGCCGCAACGGGATTGAAGCGGAGGAAAAGTCGGTGATTGACCGCTGTTTACCATTGGTGTATCAGAAATATTTTGAAGCGCCGGTGCCGGAAAATATGCCCATTCTGGGGGATCTCTATGATTGTCTGCGTCAGCAGAAAGAAGTGCAGGCACAGCGGATCGCTACAGCTCTGGAAATCTACGTCAACGGTTCCTTAAAAGTATTTAACCACCGTACCAACGTGGAGCTGAACAACCGGATCGTCTGCTTTGATATCAAAGACCTGGGGAAACAGTTGAAAAAGCTGGGGATGCTGATTGTTCAGGATCAGGTGTGGAACCGTGTGACAGTCAACCGGGCGGCGCATAAGTCTACCCGGTACTATATAGACGAGTTCCATCTTCTTTTAAAAGAGGAGCAGACAGCAGCTTATTCCGTGGAGATCTGGAAGCGTTTCCGTAAGTGGGGCGGCATTCCCACAGGCATCACACAGAACATTAAAGACCTGCTTGCCAGCCGGGAAATTGAGAACATTTTTGAAAACTCGGATTTTATTTATATGCTTAACCAGGCAGCGGGAGATCGGCAGATCTTAGCGAAACAGCTCAACATATCACCTCATCAGCTATCTTATGTGACGAACAGCGGGGAGGGAGAGGGGCTGATCTTTTATGGAAGCACCATTATCCCCTTTAAGGACAAGTTCGATAAGTCCCTGCGTCTGTATTCGTTGATGACAACCAAAGTATCTGACCTGGAGCAACAGGAAGGGAGGAAGCGGACGGAATGAACAGTTGTATTAAATGGGTAGGCGGAAAGAGACTTCTAAGAAAACAGATTTTAGCAGAGTTTCCGGAAGACTACACAAGATATGTGGAAGTGTTTGGAGGAGCTGCGTGGTTGCTGTTTGCAAGAGAAAGAGACAACAGAGTGGAAGTATATAACGACAGGAACCATAACCTGGTAAATCTTTTCCGGTGCATAAAATATCATGGCGAGGCACTGCAGGAGGAACTAAAGTGGTGCCTTGTTTCCCGTGAATTTTTTGAGGACGCCTTGCACAATTATCAAAATCCAGACTTGACGGATATACAGAGAGCAGCCCGGTTTTTTGTGCTAATTAAATGTAGTTTCGGGGCAAAGCTGCAGGATTTCAGCGGAGCAAGGGTATCATTGGTTAATACGGTCAGAAATTTAGAACAGTTTCAGGAAAGATTGAAAAATACTGTGATTGAGCAGATGGACTTTGAGAAACTGCTTATCCTTTATGACAAAAAAGATACCTTTTTCTATCTTGATCCACCATATTTTCAAGCAGAAAAGTATTATAGGGATTCTTTCAGTGAAAAAGACCATTTGCGGCTAAAAGAGGTTCTTGTAAGTTTAAAAGGAAAATTTTTACTGACATACAATGATTGTCCTTTTATCCGGACATTGTATCAACAATTCTCTATTGTGCCAATGGTAAGGCAGAACAACATGGCTTCTTGCAGCACTATGGGAGATTACCTGGAGATCATGATAAAGAATTATTAACAGTGTTTGAAAAGAATGGGGAGTGGTAACTGTATATGCAGGATCAGGAATACAAAGCCAGGGATAAAACTGTCCGCAAGATGAACCGGGACGGACTGACGGAGGAAAACCTGTACAATGGGGAGACTGTCCGTGTCAGCCACCGGGAGCGGGAGGAACGGATACTGCTAAAACAGGCAGAGGATGTTTCCTTCTCCCGGCAGGAGAAAGAGCCGGAGCAACCATCAGAGGGCAGGAAACGAAGGCAGAAATTAAAGAATCAGACGGAGGCAGGGCGGCCAGTGGATATTTCTCCTCATGCCGCCGGCAGGGAGAACGTAGAGACAGGCGATTTAGCCGGAACTAATCCTGCAATCCTTCCCGGTTCTGTGACAGGGAATACGGCAGAACCGGGACAGACGGAGCCTGCCGGGGAGGACAATCCGGCATCTGCCGCCCATGACAGTATCCGGGAGCAGTCCTTCCGCTCCGGAAACATCCGGGGGCATCCGTCCGATACGTCAGTGTTGTTGGAATCCGTGTCAGAGGTTTCCCACCTGCGGAAGAAAAAGCTGGTGCAGGAGTATGCCCGGAAAGGGCGAGGGAAACCGGAGGATGCCGCCGCCATGGAGGACTTCCGGGAGGAGATCAAAGGGAAAACCAAACGGGAGCAGATCCAGAAAGAACAGAAGAAGGCGAAGCGTTTATCCTTTGGGGATGAAGGAAACGGCATGGTGCGTGGGGCCGGTATGGGGATTTCAAAGAAGGCAGTTTCAGCGGCGGCAGGTTCCGCCGCTGTTTACGTCCATGGAAAAACCCATGAAGCAGAGCAGGAAAACACTGCCGTGGAAGGAGTCCACCGGGCAGAGCTGATGACAGAAAGCGCCCTCCGTTATGCCATGCACCGGACAAGCCGTGGCCTCCATAAGAGAAACGTCCGCCTTCAGGAAGCCGGTTACCTTGAAAGGGGGACAAGAAGCCTTCTGTATGAGACAGCACAGGAAGGCGGTGAGATAACAGCGCAGGCGGTAAAGAGCGCAGAGCAGGCCAAAAAGGGAATCCTGCAGAAGTTCTGGCAGAAACGCCAGTATCAGAAAGCGTACCGGGCAGCGAAAAAAGGAGAAAAGACAGCGGCAGGGACAGTAAAAGCCACGCAGACCATTGCTTCTAAAGCAAGGAGCGTGGCTTCTTCTGTGTTTGCAAGGAGTAAAGGCATCCTGGGCATTGCGGCGGCAGCCATGCTGTTCTTTGTGATGATCGCTTCCCTGATGGCAAGCTGCGGCGCTTCCATCCAGGGTGGAGCGGCTTCTACCATTGCCAGTACCACTTATGGGAGTACGGACGAGGATATTTATGCAGTGGAGGATGCGTATTCTGCGCTGGAGGCGGCGCTGAACGAACAGATCAACAGCATGGAAAGCCGCTATCCCGGATATGACGAGTACCGCTATCAGATTGATGAAATCTCTCACAACCCGTATCACCTGATTTCTTACTTTTCTGCAAAATATGGGGAATTTACCTATGAACAGGTAAAGGATGAAGTGGAGGAAATTTTTCAGCGCCAGTACAGCATTGCCACGGAAAGCACACGGGAAACCGTGACAGAAACAAAAATGGTGCGGGTGGGGGAATCCTTGGGGCAGGTCGTAACCAGCGGTTACTGCAGTTGTTCTATCTGCTGCGGGCAATGGGCCGGCGGTCCTACGGCAAGTGGTGTCTATCCCACAGCCAACCATACCATTGCCGTGGATGCTTCTAATCCTTTTGTGCCAATAGGAACAAAAGTCATTATGAATGGCGTAGAGTATGTGGTGGAGGATACGGGTGCTTTCGCCCGGTACGGGGTACAGTTTGATGTATATTACAGCGACCATGCCGCTGCATCTGCCCACGGGCACCAGACCTGGGAAGCTTATATTGCGGACGATAATGGAAGCCAGGAAGTGGAAGTGACAACCACACAGGAAGTGAACCGTCTGGATGTGACACTCACTAACCATGGGCTGGACGCCGTGCTGCGGGAGCTGATGGATGAGAATGAGGAAGGCCGGTATGACTTGTATAACGGCACATATGGAAACAGGGATTATCTGTTCGATACAGAAACCCTTCCAGGCGGGGGTGGTGATTTTGGCTATGAGATTCCGGCAGAAGCCCTGACCGACCAGAAATTTGCCAACATGATCCATGAGGCGGAAAAGTATCTGGGGTATCCCTATGTGTGGGGCGGCAGTTCCCCGTCTACCAGTTTCGATTGTTCAGGCTTCGTGAGCTGGGTGATCAATAACTGCGGCAATGGCTGGAATATCGGCAGGCAGACTACAGACGGATTGATGGGATACTGTTCCCAGGTTTCCACGTCGGAAGCAAAGCCGGGAGACCTGGTCTTTTTCCAGGGGACTTACGATACGCCGGGGGCAAGCCATGTGGGGATCTATGTGGGCGATAACATGATGATCCACTGCGGGAACCCTATCCAGTATACCAGTATAGCATCGTCCTACTGGCAGGAGCATTTCCTGGCCTTTGGACGCATCCATGGATAAATTTTTTTTAGAAGGAAGGTGTAAGGCATGAACCGGAAGCTGCACCGGGTTTTGGATGAGATCCAGAAAACGGAGAAGAAGATCGACGAGTGGCAGGAACATTTAAAAGAACTGAAACTGCTGGCAGAACAGCTTGAGAATGAGGAGATTATAAAAACCATCCGCTCCATGAAGCTGGACAGCCACCAGATGTTAGAGCTTCTGGAAGGGATTCAGGATGGGACAGTTTCTATTCCCATCATGGCAGAGGGGCCAGAAGAAACAGACGGGAAAGACGGCATAGAGCCGGAAGAAGATATGGAAGAAAAGGCGCAGGAGACAGCGCCGGAAAGTGAGGACAGGAAGCATGAAGAAATTTAACCGCTGGGTAATGGCGCTTGCGGTGGCGGGAGGCATCTTTTCCTCCACCGCCACGACAGCTTTTGCTTATGTGCCAGACCCACAGCAGACAGAGGCAGCCACAGAACCGATATCAGAAAACGAAGGGACAGTGATCCCGGAGCAGGAGGCTGCGGGGCAGACGGAAGGGACGCCCCAGGAGGAAACACAGGGCGGGGAAACGCCTTTTTCCATTCCGGGAAACGGGGAAGTGCTGGATGATAAGACGGGGGATGGAACGAAAGAATTTCTGACGATACAGACAAAAAATGGAAACACGTTCTTTTTAGTGCTAGACCGATCCAGCAATACGGAAAATGTCTATATGCTCTCCATGGTGGATGAAAATGATCTGGCGGAGTTTCTGGATGAGACAAAGACGGAAGAAGTGCCTCAGGTGGTGATCCCGGAGACGGAAGCGTTGGCAGAAAGCGAGACGGAGAGCGAAACCGGATCAGAACCGGTACAGCCGAAAGAGGAGGACGGCAGGAATACCGGGGCGCTCCTGGCAGTTGGCGTCCTGGCTGCGGGAGCGATTGGAGCCGGCTATTATTTTAAGGTTGTGAAGCCGAAGAAAGAGGAGTCTCAGGAGGACGGGGAGGACTTGGAGTTCTATGACGGCGGTACTTACGTCAATGAAGATCAGCCGGAAGAGGACGGTTCCACAGAGGAAGAAAATAATAAAGCATAAGTGTTGATGAAAGCAAAGGTATTAGAAGGGGGCAGCCAGGGAATTGGCTGCCCTTTCTCATACAGGCGAAAGCCGGAAAGGAGTATCCGATGTATTTGGTTTTAGGGGAGAAACCCAGCGTGGCCCTGGCCTATGCGAAAGTATTAGGGGCTAAGAAGCGTCAGGAAGGCTATCTGGAAGGAAACGGATGGCTGGTGAGCTGGTGCCTGGGGCATCTGGCGGAGTATGTGCCGCCGGAGGACTATGGGGAAAAGTATAAGAAGTGGGAATTTACTGACCTTCCCATCCTGCCGGATGAATGGCGGCTGGCTGTGGCGAAAGATAAAAAGACGCAGTTTGCAGTCTTAAAGAAGCTGCTGAACCGGAAGGATGTGGAGTATGTGGTCAACGGCTGTGACGCCGGACGTGAGGGGGAGCTGATTTTTGGCCGGGTTTATGAACTGTCCGGAAGCCGTCTGCCCATCAAGCGGATCTGGATCAGTTCTATGGAGGATTCTGCTATCCGGGAGGCATTTTCTTGCCTGAAAGACGGCGCAGAATACCGGAACCTCTACGAAGCGTCGGTCTGCCGTGCGAAAGCGGACTGGCTCATTGGGATGAACGCTACCAGGGCTTACACCACGAAATATTTTAAACGCCTGGTAGTAGGACGGGTACAGACGCCTACCCTGGCAATGTTGGTGGAACGGGGAGAGCAGATCACCCATTTCCAGAAAGAGAAATACTATAACCTCCATTTCGACTGCGGCGGGCTGGAGGCGGTAAAAGAGAAGCTGTTTGACACCGGAGAAGTCCGGCGGCTGCAGGAAGCCTGTGAGGGCGGGACAGCCGTGGCGGAATCCTGCGTATCAACGGAAAAGGCTGTTTCTCCGCCGAAGCTGTATGATCTGACCACGCTCCAGAGGGAGAGCAACCGTTATTTTGGCTATACGGCAAAGGAGACACTGGACTTTACCCAGAGCCTTTATGAAAAAAAACTGGTGACATATCCCCGGACAGACAGCCAGTATTTGACAGAGGATATGGGGCAGACTGCACGGCAGGCGGTTGCAATGGCGTGTGAGAAATATGGCTTTTCTTCTCTCTATCCGCTGGAGCCGGACGTAGAGCGCATGATGGATAACAGCAAAGTCTCAGATCACCATGCGATTATCCCCACGGCAGAGCTAAAGGCATATGAGCTGCAGGAGCTGTCCAAAGGGGAACAGGACATCCTTCAGCTCATCAGTGTCCGGCTGCTTTGTGCCGGGGCGCAGAAATACATTTATCAGGAAACAGAGATCACTGTATCCTGTGCCGGGGAAATATTTACGGCAAAAGGCAAAGTCATTCAGCAAATAGGATGGAAAGCGATAGAAGCAGAGTTCCGTAAGCATTTAGGCGTAAAAAGCCGGAAAGAAGGGGAGGAATTTTTCCTTCCTGATGTGGTAGAAGGCCAGACGTTCCATCCGGTTACGGTAAGCGTATCCGAGCATTTTACAACACCGCCGAAACCCTACAGCGAGGATACCCTGTTATCTGCCATGGAGACTGCCGGAAACCGGGAGTTTGATGCGGAAACAGAGAAAAAAGGGCTTGGCACACCGGCAACCAGGGCGTCCATTATTGAAAAACTGGTATCTTCTGGTTATGCCGTAAGAAAAGGGAAACAGCTTCTGGCTACCCAGGACGGGGCAGACCTGATCTCGGTGCTTCCGGAGTATCTGCGGTCAGCCGCCATGACTGCGGAGTGGGAGAACCGCCTGCTCCAGATTGAAAGAGGGGAGCTTCCCGGACAGGAGTTCCTGGACGGCATTGAGGAACTGATTGACCGGATGCTTCTGGAGTGCGGGGAATTGTCCGTGGAGGAGCAAAACCGTTTTTATCCCAGAGAGCAGATCGGCGTCTGCCCGGTGTGCGGCAGCCCGGTCTATGAAAGCAAGAGAAACTTCTTCTGTGGCAGCCGTGAGTGTGCCTTTGCCCTCTGGAAAGAGAACCGGTATCTGTCCGGGATGAAGAAAAGGATGGATAAAAAGATGGCGGCGGAGCTTTTAAAGGATGGGCGGACGTATGTGCCGGATCTGTATTCCCAGAAGAAGGGAAGAACCTTTGCGGCGTATCTCTGCCTGGATACGGAAGAAGGAAAAGCCAGTTTCCGCCTGGAGTTCCCGAAAAAGAAAAACAAAAAATGAAAATCCTCCCCGGCAGGGAACCGGGGAGGGCGGGATTATACAAGAGGGGCAAGACAGTTTTTACCTGTATGAAGCAGACGCCCCAGCCAGCGCCATACAGGGATAATTTATGATTTACAGGAGGATCTACATGGCAAAAATCAATGACATCCGTTTCCTGGCACGGGAGACGGCAAAAGAAGTCAGCGGTTCCCCACGGGACTGGATGGGGTATCTGGACACGGCTTCCAGACTCTACCGCTATCCGTTCTCAGATACTCTTTTGATCCACGCCCAGCGTCCGGACGCAACGGCCTGTGCGGAGCTGGAAGTGTGGAATGAGAAGATGCGCCGGTGGGTAAACCGGGGAGCGAAGGGGATCGCCCTGATCGACGACACCGGGCCGAGGCGTGCCCTGCGGTATGTATTTGACGTATCAGACACCCACCCGGTAAGGGGCGGCAAGACGCCGTACCTGTGGCGGATGAAAGAAGAACAGCAGGAAATGATTTTGAACCATCTGGCAGATACTTATGGGCTGGATGGAGACGGGGCTTCTGACCTGGCTGCAGCGCTGCGGCAGATTGCGGAGGAGATGGCAGCTGACAGCCTGGAGGAAGCCATGGACGGCATAGGGTATGCCATCCCCGGTACATTCCTGGAAGGGCTGGATGACGATACCATCCGGGTGGAGTTCCGTACCCTTCTTGCAAACAGCGCTTTTTATTCCCTGGCACGGCGCTGTGGGTTAGAACCTATGGAATACCTGGAGGAAGCGGATTTCTCAAGCATTACAGATTATAATGATCTGTCTGTCCTGGCTTTCCTGGGAAATGCCACCAGCCAGCTTGTGGAACCGATACTCCGTGATATTGGACGGACGATCCGGCAGGCGGAATTGGAAGAATGGAGAAAGCAGGCGGAAGAATCCCATGGAAAACCAGAAAAAACAGTTGCAAAAAAGAAGGAAGTACTTTATAATAAATTTAACACGTTAATTCGTGAAAGTGAAAATGATGAAGGAGGGAAAACGAATGGAACTGACCTATCACCGCAAGGGAGATTACCTGTTTCCGAACCTGACGCTTCAGGAGGAACCGCAGACCATCGGGAAATACGGGATGCTGCGGAGGACATACCTGAAAGAATACAAGAAGAACCTGTACCAGAGCCTGCTGATGAGCGGGAAGCTGGACAGCCACCTGCAGGAGATCGAGCAGGCAGCGCAGAATCGGATGGAGAACATGATGGAAAGGCTGCTTATGAAGTATCCGGCTCCAGACAAAGAGACAGATCAGATGGCGTGGACAGCACACATGAACAGCCTGACACAGATGGCGGAGGAAACCGTGCTGACGGAATTGGTATACAGCTAAGCAAAGAAACAACCGAACAGGATTTGAGTGAAGCAGAGGAAGAAGCAGCCTCTGCTTTTTCTTTGCCCGAACTGCCTACGGTAGAACAGCAGATCCGCACCATTGAGGAACGGCAGGCTGCTTTGTATGCCGGGGAGACAGCGATCCCAGCAGATGTGATTGATGAAGTTTTAAGAAAAGGCGGCAACCGTGACAGGAGCCATCTGCGAATCATTTATAATTTTATGATGGAGCAGACGCCGGAGGAATATACGGATTTTGTGCGCCGGGAATACGGTACGGGCGGTATTGGGCTTGTGATCGGCGGGAAAGAGTATTCTGTCTGGTATAACGAGCTGGGGATGCAGATTGCCGTGGGGCATACGGTACATGATCGGATTCTGGATAAAACATTTTTGTCCTGGGAGGATGTGTCTGGAAGGATTCAACAACTATTAAAGCAAGGGGAATATGCCCCGCAGTCTGTACTGGATGCAGCAAGGGATAACGCCCTGAAAGAACATGCCCAGACCCTTCTTTATATGGAGCGTGACCTTGCGGAGGGGGTAGCGGAATTAGTATTTGCGGATACGGAGCCATTCCGGGGCGGTTTCCCGGAGGCAACAGAAAAAGTCAGCGCTTTGTTAGACCAGCCGGAGTATCTGGCAGACTTAAATGAGCGGCTTGCAGGACTGGCAGAAGCTTTTGAGATGGACAAAGAGCTGATGCGTTTCCCTTGGTATCGCCCGGATAAGGTGGCGGCACAGTTCCAGAAGTTTGCAAAAGAAGCCATTCCTTACCAGGCCAGGGAGGAATTTCAGTGGCAGGAACATGAGGTTTTTATTACCCAGGATGAGATTGACGTTTTCCTCACCAGGGGCGGCCCATACTCTGACGGGCGGCTTTCCACTTATGCGTTTTTTATCCAGGAGAAAACTGCAAAGGAAAAGGCGGATTTCTTAAAAGAGCAGTATGGGATCGGCGGGTGCAGCCACGCCTTGAGCGGGGCGGATGATTCCCATGCAGACTATGACGGGAAAGGCATTAAACTCTGCCGGGGGGATTATTTAAAGCCAGCAGCCACGGAACTGCTGAAATGGCCCCAGGCGGCAAAGCGTGTCCAGCAGCTCATAGATCAGGGAATGTACCTGAAAGCCGGGGATTATTCCCGTATGCCGGCCTATGAGCGGGAAGTTCTGGCCAGGAGGGTCATTGGTTTTTATTCCCGTATGCCGGAGGAAATCGAACGCCCATTTAAGGCGGATCTGCTGAATGAAGATGCCAGGAAACGCCTGCCGGGGATTTTAGAAGAACCGGAGACAGCGGAAAGGCTTGTGTCGCAGATGGACGCTGCCCTTGCCGCCCTGCCACTGGATTTCCCGGAGTATGAGGAGCGGGCGGAGACGCTCTCGGTGATCCATGATTATATAGAGGGAACCTATACGATTTTCCCGGAGAAAAAGAAAGCGATTGAAATCGAGGGGACAGGACAGCAGTTGTCCCTTTTTGATTTTATGGGGGATGGCATAGAGGAGCCGGAAGCGCCGGAATCTGCGGCGGAGAAAGAAGAAAATGCGGAGACGCTTCCGGAAACTGCAGCAGAGAATGAGGAGGAAACACACACACCTGTTCTGGAGACACAGAAAATGGATGAACCAGGGCAGGAAGCGGAATTAGAACCAGAAAAACAGGAGCCAGAGAGAGCAGAGATTTTAAAGCCGGGACAGCCGGGGGCAACTTTATCGGATGAAGAACTGGACGAAGCCTATGCCGCCATGGAAGAAAACATTCAGGATACTATGGAGCAGGCAGGCGTCTCTTTTGAACTGTTTTCCCCGGAGCAGATGGATGTGATTTATGCCGCTGCTGAAAAAGGGCAGGATATAGCGCCGGTTTTAAATCCGGAGTTTTCCCCGGAACAGATGCAGTTGATTCTTGACGTACTGGAACGTCTGGAGACGGACAATCAGGCGGTGGTAAAGCGGGAGCTTTCGCACCTTACCACAGAAGTGATGTCCCTGGACACCATCAACACCATCCGGCAGTATTACCATATCCCCCTGGAGCCGGAGAAAAAGGAGCCGGCCCCGGCTGCAGAACGGCAGGAAAGGGCGGTCAATTTCCGTATCACCGATGATGCCCTTGGAACCGGGAGTCCGAAAGATAAGTTTCGTGCCAACATGGACGCTATCCGGCTGCTTCATCAGATCGAGCAAGAAGGGCGGACAAGCGCCACACCGGAAGAACAGGAAGTCCTATCCCGCTATGTGGGCTGGGGCGGCCTGCAGGAAGCCTTTGAAGAACGGAATGAAGCCTGGGCGGACGAATTTATTGAACTGTATACGGAGCTTGACCCGGAGGAATACAAGGCGGCACGGGAATCCACGTTAAGCGCTTTTTATACGCCGCCGGTTGTGATCAAAGCTATGTATGAAGCCCTGGGAAATATGGGTTTAGAGAAAGGAAATGTGTTGGAGCCGTCCTGCGGGATCGGGAACTTCCTGGGGCTTGTGCCGGAGGGCATGGATAACCTGAAGATGTACGGCGTGGAGCTGGACAGCATTTCCGGCAGGATCGCAAAGCTCCTTTACCCGGAAGCAGACATTACCATCAATGGATTTGAAAAGACCCAGTTCCCGGACGGCTTTTTTGACGTGGCGGTAGGGAATATCCCCTTTGGAGGCTATAAGCTCATAGACCGGCGTTATGACAGGCAGAAATTTTTTGTCCATGATTATTTTATCGCAAAGACCATTGATAAGGTGCGCCCCGGTGGGGTGATCGCTTTTGTCACATCCAACGGGAGCAGCGGCGGAACCATGGACAAGAAAGACGCAAGTTCCAGGGAATATATCGCCCAGCGGTGCGACCTGTTGGGAGCCATCCGTCTGCCGAACAATGCGTTCCAGGCCAATGCCGGGACAAGGATGAACACGGATATTTTGTTCCTGCAGAAACTGGACGCTCCCCGGATACTTGGGAAGGAAGTGCCGGAGTGGGTACAGGCGGATGAGATCCTGCGGGAAGAATATACCAATGACAAGGGAGAAACCTCCTATAACTTTATTACGGTCAACCGCTATTTCCAGAACCATCCGGAGATGGTGCTGGGGGAGCAGAAGATCGTTTCCGGCCCCTATGGGCCGCAGCTTGTCTGCCAGCCCATAGCAGGTGCAGACCTTGGAGAGCAGTTAAAGGAAGCGGTCAGTCATATCCACGGCACGATCACGGAAATGGAACTGGAGGATTCTGATTTAGGGGAGATTGACACGTCCATCCCGGCAGACCCGTCCATTAAAAATTTCAGTTTTGCCAACGTGGACGGTGTTGTGTATTACCGGGAAAATTCCCGGATGAACCGGATGGAGCTGCCTGCTATGACAACGGAGCGTGTGCTGGGAATGATTGAGCTGCGTGACTTGACGCAGGAGCTTCTCCAGTGCCAGCTAGAGGACGGAAGTGACGAAAAAGTCCATGCCCTTCAGGAAAAGCTAAATCAGACATACGATAAGTTTACTGGGAGATACGGGCTGATCAGCAGCAATGCCAACAAGCGGGCCTTTTCCCAGGACAGCAGCTACTGCCTGCTCTCTTCCCTGGAGATCCTGGACGAAGAAGGGAACCTGAAACGGAAAGCCGACATCTTTACCAAACGGACGATCCGGAAGCCGGAGGCGGTAACATCCGTGGATACGGCAAGCGAAGCCCTGGCGGTGTCTATCGGGGAACGGGCCAAAGTGGACGTGCCTTTTATGGCACAGCTTTCCGGGAAAACAGAGGAAGAAGTGGCGGAGGAACTGGCCGGGGTGATCTTTAAAAACCCGGTGACAGAAAGCTGGGAGACCTCGGATGAATACCTATCCGGAAATGTGCGGGAGAAGCTGGAGACAGCCAGAACATTTGCGAAAAATCATCCGGAATATGCCATCAATGTGCAGGCGCTGGAGCGGGTGCAGCCGAAAGATCTGGATGCGTCAGAAATCGAGGTACGCCTTGGCGCTACCTGGATCGAGCCGGCGTATATCACCCAGTTTATGGGGGAACTGTTTGGCACACCGGATTATCTGCTTGGACGGCAGATCGAGGTGAAGTATGCCCCGGTCAACGGCCAGTGGAATGTGAGCGGGAAAAATGCGGACTACCGCAATCTCCGTGTGACGGCCACTTATGGCACCCAGCGGGCCAATGCTTACCGTTTGTTGGAAGATGCCTTAAACCTGCGGGACACAAAGATTTATGATACGGTGCAGGAGGACGGCACGGAAAAGCGAGTCCTCAATAAGAAAGAAACTATGCTGGCGCAGCAGAAACAGGAGATGATCCGGGAGGAATTTAAGGAATGGATCTTCCGGGATATGGACAGGCGGGAGACGCTGTGCAGGAAATACAATGAGCTTTTCAACAGTATCCGGCCCCGTGAGTATGACGGCAGCCATATCCAGTTTGCCGGGATGACACCGGAGATTACGCTGATGCCCCACCAGAAGAACGCTGTTGCCCATATCCTTTACGGGCATAACACGCTGCTTGCCCATTGCGTGGGCGCAGGCAAGACTTTTCAGATGATCGCTGCCGGCATGGAGAGTAAGCGGCTGGGACTGTCGCAGAAGAACCTGTATGTGGTGCCGAACCACCTGACCGAGCAATGGGGAAGCGACTTCCTGCGGCTTTATCCAAACGCCAACGTGCTGGTGGCGACAAAGAAAGATTTTGAGCCGGCCAACCGGAAGAAGTTCTGTTCCCGGATCGCCACCGGGGATTATGATGCTATCATTATCGGGCACAGCCAGTTTGAGCGGATTCCCCTGTCCAGGGAGCGACAGGCAATGTCCATTGAAAAGCAGATCGACGAGATCACCATGGCTATAGAGGAAGCTGCGGAACAGGAAGGGAGCCGTTATACGGTAAAGCAGATGGAAAAGACCAGGAAGAACCTGGAGACAAAACTGGAGCGCCTCAACGACCAGAGCCGGAAAGATGATGTGGTGACGTTTGAGCAGCTAGGGGTAGACCGGCTGTTTGTGGATGAGAGCCATTTTTATAAGAACCTTTTTCTTTATACAAAAATGAGGAATATTGCGGGGATCGCACAGACGGACGCACAGAAAAGCTCAGATATGTTCGCTAAGTGCCAGTATTTAGATGAGATCACCGGCGGGCGTGGGGTGACGTTTGCCACAGGGACGCCTGTTTCCAACAGTATGGTGGTGCGCCCGTAAGGGGCTGTAATAATCTTACCTTGAGCAAGTAATAGGGCAAGGTATCAAAGCGGAATAATCCGCACCCTATCGTCACCCGACTTATCCAAAAGGGGAAACCCGATGGGGAGTGTAGCATGTCGGAGGGCACGAAACACGGAAACTTCCAAAGTGTTTGCGTGGTAGTGGCGAAAAGTTATGAATAAGGATGAAAGCTAAACTGCCTGAATGACAGTCGGAGATTGGGCAAAATGTTGCTCCATGCGTAAGGAAGTTATACTCGCATGTACTCTGGTGGATATGAGTCGGCCATGCGTATCCACAAGATACCCAGAGTAAATCAGCCATAGGATAATGGAAAACGACGAACGTCACATCCGAAATCATAACAGGCTTATGTTATTACAGTTCTAAACGGGGATTGCCTAAGGTAAAATGCCGAAAATCGGCTATGAGTGCTATGAGAAAAGTGACTCTGAATATTTACTATGGCAACAGAGTCTCCGTAGTAGTCCGAGGACGGGAAAGCCGTCCACATGGCGAAGGGAGACAGTCTTTCTTCAATACAAATAATAAGGAAAGGTGCGTGAGGCATTATGAGAAGTCCCGAAAATGTATTGAAAAGTTTAAGTGAAAAAGCAAAAAACAAAGAGTACAGGTACGAGAGATTATACCGTAACCTGTACAACCCAGAGTTCTATCTGCTTGCATACCAGAATATTGCGACCTCTCAGGGGAGCATGACGGCAGGTGCAGACGGATTCACTCTTGACGGTATGAGCATGGAGCGCATTGAAAAGCTCATTCAGAAGCTGAGAGACCACTCATACCAGCCGAACCCTGCAAGGCGTGTTTATATTGCGAAGAAAAACAGCAGTAAAAAGCGCCCATTGGGGATTCCGTCAACGGACGATAAACTGTTACAGGAAGTTGTCCGTATGATACTTGAAGCAATCTATGAGCCGACATTCTCTGATAATTCACATGGTTTCAGACCGAAAAGAAGTTGCCACACAGCGTTAAAAGAAATCGTAACGCTGTTCACTGGTGCAAAGTGGATAATCGAAGGAGACATTAAGGCTTGTTTTGACAGCTTCGACCACCATATCACAATACAGCTTTTGAGAAAGCGCATAAAAGATGAAGCGTTCATATCGCTGATGTGGAAGTTTCTAAGGGCAGGATATATGGAACAGTGGACATACCATGAAACGTACTCCGGCAGTCCACAAGGCTCCGGTGTCAGTCCGATACTTGCCAACATCTATCTGAATGAACTTGATGAGTTCATGGCAAGGATGAAAAAGAGTTTTGACAAAGGCGATACAAGAAGCCGTAAAGTCCACAAAGACCATGATAAGGTACGCTGGGCTTATCGGAAAGCGCAGAAAAATCTGGAAATAGAGCGCACAGAAGCAAACCTAGCAGCATTTAAAGAAGCAAGGAAAGTGATGTTGTCCACACCACATTTAGACGAGATGGATGAGAATTACAAAAGACTTCAATACAACCGTTACGCTGACGATTTCCTGATTTCAATAACAGGTTCAAAGCAGGATGCTGAAAATATCAAGGAACAGGTAAAGATATTTCTAAAAGACAAGCTAAATCTCACAATGTCGGAGGAGAAAACTCACGTTACCCATTCCTCTGAAAAGGTGCGGTATCTTGGATACGACATAAGAATATCAAGAAGTCAGGACACAAAGCGGACGAAAAAAGGTCTGCAACGGGTGTGGTATGGAAAAGTGCAGTTATATATGCCGAAAGAAAAATGGATTGCGAAACTGCACGAATACGGTGCGTTTAAAATCAAAAAAGACGAAAACGGCAAAGAGATTTGGAAGCCACTCCACAGAGGGGCGCTTATGCCATTAGACGATGTGGCAATCATCAGTAAATATAATTCTGAAATCAGAGGATTGTACAATTATTACAGGTTAGCAATCAATGTATGCAATCTGGGGAAATTTCATTCTATCATGCGTGGAAGCTGTTTAAAGACGTTGGCGGCAAAATATAATTCTTCTGTTATGAAGATGTATAAGAAATACCGTAGCGTAAAGGGCGACTTTGGCGCAGATTACAAAACCAAGAGTGGAACAAAGCGGTGTGAGTTTTACAATGAAGGATTTAGGCGTAATAACAATATCGCACCTGAATTTGTAGACATTATGCCGAAATACAGAGGGCAGATAAAACCGAATAGTCTTGCAGGACGTTTAAAAAGCGGACAATGCGAGATGTGCGGAGCAAACCCCGTGAAAGTGTATATGCACCATGTAAAGCGCTTAAAAGATTTGAACGCTGATAATGAATTTGATGAACTGATGTTACTGAAAAGGCGGAAGTCATTGGCTCTCTGCCCGAAATGCTACGAAGAAGCAAAGACAAAATCACTTAAACTATGAAAGATGGCGAGCCGTGTACATCGAGAGGTGTAAGCACGGTTCTGGAGGGGGTTACGCCAAGACCACGGACGAAAGGAAGTATGGCGTGGCGTTTCCTACCTTATGAGCTTTATACCATTATGCGCTACTTACAATATGACACCCTCCAGGCGATGGGGCTAGGGCATTTCGATTCCTGGGCCGCCGCTTTTGGGGAGACAGTGACGGCGATTGAATTATCGCCGGAAGGGACGGGCTACCGTGCAAAAACACGGTTTGCCCGTTTTTTTAATCTTCCAGAGCTGATTTCCCTGTTTAAAGAGTCAGCGGACATTCAGACAGCGGATATGCTCCACCTTCCGGTGCCGGAAGCGGAGTATATCAATGAGGTGCTGAAGCCCAGTCCAGAGCAGGAAGATCTGGTCAGTACCTTTGCTGACCGGGCGGAGATGGTGCGCTCCGGCCTGGTGGAGCCTCGTGAAGACAACATGCTCAAGATCACCAATGACGGACGAAAGTGCGCCCTGGATCAGCGGCTCATCAACGATATGCTCCCGGATTTCCCGGACAGCAAGGTAAACCGCTGTGTAAAAAATGCCTTTGACATCTGGCAGGAAACCGCACAGAACCGTTCTACCCAGCTTATTTTCTGCGACCTTTCCACACCGAAGAATGACGGCACTTTTAATGTATATGATGACGTGCGGGAAAAACTGGTGGCAAGAGGTATCCCCAGGGAGGAGATTGCTTTTATCCATGAAGCAGGTACAGAGGCAAAAAAAGCGGAACTGTTCGCAAAGGTGCGTTCCGGGAAGGTGCGCATTCTCCTTGGATCTACGCCAAAGCTGGGGGCAGGCACAAATATCCAGGACAGGCTCATTGCCCTCCATCATCTGGACTGCCCCTGGAAACCGGCAGATCTGGAACAACAGGAGGGGCGTATTCTCCGGCAGGGAAACCAGAATAAGAAAGTAAAGATCTTCCGGTATGTGACAGAAAACACTTTCGATGCCTATATGTGGCAGATTTTGGAGAATAAGCAGAAGTTTATCAGCCAGATTATGACGAGTAAAAGCCCTGTCCGTGCCTGTGAGGATGTGGACGATGCGGCCCTTTCCTATGCGGAAATCAAGGCTCTGGCTACGGGAAATCCCTATATCAAGGAAAAGATGGATCTGGATATTCAGGTGAGCAAGTTAAAGCTGATGAAAGCCAACCACACCAGCCAAAAGTACCGTCTGGAGGAGGATATAGCGAAGAATTATCCCATGCAGATTACAGCGGCGAAAGAGCGGCTGGAGGGGCTGAAAGCAGACTTCCAGGCGGTGAAGCCGCTCCTGGAAAAAGGCAGGGAAAAAGACGAGTTTTCCATAACGATTGGCGGCAAGGAATACACCGACAGGAAAGAAGCAGGGACGGCACTGATCGCCGCCTGCACCGGATTAAAGGCGGTGAAAACCTCCGGGCAGATCGGGGAATTTTACGGTTTTCAGATGAGTGCGGAGTTTGACAGCTTTAACCAGAAATATATGGTGACGCTGAAACGCCAGTGCAGCTATAAAGTGGAGATTGGAAAGGACGCCCTGGGGAACCTGCAGAGGATCAGCAACGCTTTATCCGGCATAGAAAGGAAAGCGGCGGAGACACAGCAGAAGCTGGAAACCTTACAGCAGCAGTTAGAGACAGCGAAAGAGGAAGTGGCAAAGCCTTTTGAGAAAGAACAGGAGCTGACTGAGAAGTCGGAGCGGCTGGCAGAGTTAAATTCCCTGTTAAATATGGACGAAAAAGGCCCCTCAGAAGCCCTTGGGACAGAGGATGTGACAGTGGCGGCTGACCTTGCGAGGAGCCCGGTGAACTATGCCGGCAGGGTGGCGGAGGAAGCGGTTGTGGCGGACACCCGCCGCAGGCCGTCGGTGCTTGGAAAACTGAAAGAAGTCCAGGAGCGGATCGCCGCCGGACAGCAGAAAATAGTGAAAAATGAGAGAAAACTGGAACCGCAGTTATAAAGGAAAGAAAAGCAGAACGTTCCCGCCGTGGCAGGCGGCGGGGGCTTTAAGGAGGGCAGTATGGCAGAAAAAGACAGGAACCAGAGAATGAAGGAGATCACGGAGCGGCTGGAACAGGGTGTCAAAGAGATTTTCACATCAGAAATGTACATGGAATATTTAAAAACCATGTCCCAATTCCACAGTTATAGCTTTAACAATACGCTCCTGATCCATCTGCAGAAACCGGATGCAACTTTAGTGGCCGGTTATCAGGCATGGCAGAAAAAGTTCCACCGGCAGGTGCGGCGTGGGGAGAAAGGCATCCAGATCATTGCCCCTGCGCCGATCCGGGAAAAGGAAGAAGTGGAGAAGATTGATCCGGCGACGTTGGAGCCGGTGCTGAAGCCGGACGGAACGCCGGAGATGGAGGAAGTGGAATATACGATCCCACGCTTTCGGATCACCACAGTTTTTGACGTATCCCAGACGGACGGGGAGCCGCTTCCGGAACTGGCTACGCCGGAGCTGATGGGAAGTGTGGAAAACTATGAGATATTTATGCAGGCGATCCGGGATATTTCCCCGGTACCGATCCGTTTTGACGAGATTGAGAGCGGGGCAAAGGGATTTTACAGCAGTATAGATAAAGAAATCGTGATTCAGAATGGCATGAGTGAAAGCCAGACCATGAAAACCGGTATCCATGAAGTTACCCATGCAAAGCTCCATGACAGGGACGTTATGGAGGAAATGGGCGAGAAAAAAGATAAGCTGACAAGGGAAGTAGAAGCGGAAAGCGTGGCCTATACGGTTTGCCAGTATTTCGGTCTGGATACGTCAGAATATTCTTTCCCTTATATTGCCGGGTGGAGCAGCGACAGGGATATGAAAGAACTCCGATCTTCTATGGATACGATCCGCCGGGTGTCCGGGGAATTTATCGACCAGATGATAGAGCGGATGCAGGAAATCCGGCGGGAGGCACAGCGGCATCAGGAAAACGCACTTTTTGAAGAACCGCAGGACAGATATGGGATTTATCAGCTCCGTGAGGACAGGGACGGGACGGATTATCGTTTTATGGGAATGGCTTACCTGCAGGAACAGGGAATCACTGTGGACGGCGCTGATTATCAGTTCGTTTACGGAGATGAACTGCAGGAAGGGGATACCCTGGAAGCCTTGTATACAAAATTCAATACAGACCATCCGGCAGACTATACCGGGCATTCCCTGTCGGTGAGTGATGTGGTCGTCCTGAAAAAAGATAAGGAGCTGACCGCCTACTATGTGGACAGCTTTGGGTATCAGGATCTTCCGGAATTTGATGCACAGAGAAAGAAACTGCTGGAAAGCCAGATAAAAGAATATCCGCCGCTCTATCTGTCGGATCTTACTTACGCTATGGAACATAGAAACGCAGACGCTTACCTGGATTCACGGAAGCTGAATCTGGACTGTAAGAAAGCGATTGAAGAAGCGATTGACAGCCACTTTGACGGGTATCATCTGGCACATGAAGCTGCGGCAGATGTGGTGGAGACATATGGGGCAGAGCGGGTGTCCTTCGTGCTGGCCTGTACCGTCCAGCACCTCAAATCGGACGGGCGGTTTTCAAGAGAGATAAAAGAATGGGCGGATCGCTTCAAAATCCCGGAGAATATCAGCCGTGGGATGGATCTCAATGCCGATTATGTGGTAACGAGCCATCCAGCAGTGCTGGACGGTTTTATCGGCCTTGCCCGGAATGAAATGAAGGAACTGGAGAAAGAAAAACGGGAAGGACAGATTGGCCCGGAGACAAAAGGGCTTTTGGTAGAGGGGCATTTTGGCACCTGGCACACGGCAGAAGTGAAGGAAATCGCCGGGGAGACTTTTTTCCGGATGGAGCATGACGAGTATGGCGATAAGGTGGCAGGGATTATTGTGGATGCAGACGGGAAGCTGGTGGCGGAGGATCTGGAGCATGGATTTGACGATGGTGCTATGGAAGCGATCACAGAATATCTCTATGAGAAAGTGCCAGAGCCGTTTATCAAGCAGTTCTATGTGGTGAATGATGCCTATGGAATAAAAGCGGAGAGGGAATATCAGTATTTTGAAAACCTAGATGACGCAATTCAGGCGTATCACCTGTTACCAAACCATCTGGACAAACGGTTGGGGATGGAAAGCCGGGAGCCTGTTACTTCCAGAATGACGCTGCTCAAATGTGAGAATGGGATTGAAAATGTGGAGGATGTGAAAAAGGCTTCATTGGATGGAAAATGGATAAATGATGAAGTGGCAGATGCGTATAACCATGCGCAGTTTTATCTTGATAATAAAGATACCAATATCGTGTATGAACTTCCATCGATGAAAGGTTACTTTTATATTCAGACATCCGCAGAGGGCTGGTTTGATTATACGTTTTATGATCGGAAATACCGGGAACTGGACGGAGGATCTTATGAGAACACGGATATTTCTATTCAAGAGGCGGTGGAAGCTCTCCTTAATGAAGAAAAGATTATGTTAGCTCAGTGTCATGTGGTTTGTTGGAACGACTTTATGGAGGCAGTAACAGAGGTAGGGCAGCGAGAAATACAAGGGAAAATAGAAATGCCATTAACTTCCGGTATAACAGAAAAAGAAAAAGCGCTGGGTGATATGAGCCGTTCAGCAATAGAGGAAACGGTGTTGTGTTACGCACAGGCACAGCTTGAGGATATGGGACTGGAGGATGAAGTAAAACTAAACGCTGCCCGTGTTTATGGCAGCCGCACAAGAGCGGGATTATTCAACAATGGTTCTGATTTGGATGTGGTTCTTTTCTACACAGGAAATATCCGGGAAGATGATTTTTTCTCGGTCCTTCATAAAGCTGGAATGACGATTGCAGGGATTCCGCTGGATATTACCCCAGTATCTGAGAATCGAACCTATACTATGGAAGAATATATGAAAAATGCGGAGAAATATCTGGATGATAAAGAATTGAAGAAGCTGGCATATGATATTGATCAGTTTCTAAACGAATTTGATCTGTATGAATACCGGGATACAGTTGAGGACAGGGAAGAAAATGTGAAAATGATTTATGCTGATCTTGTTTCCGGAGAAGCAGAGTCCATACGGAAATGGGTGGCAGAGATTGCCGAGGGGGAGAATGACGATCTTCCAGAGGATGTAGAAAATGCAAAGAAATTGTTAACAAGAATTGAGCAGGCACAGGAGACGGGCAGGGCGGAAGTTATGTATGAGCCGGAGGTGGAAGAAGCAAAAATTACGTTCTATGTGGCAGAGTGCATGGAGTTCCCTGTGATGGGAGAGTATCACGATAACCTGACACTGAGGGAAGCCTTTCAGAAATACAAAGAGATCCCGGCGGAGCGGATGAACGGGATCAAAGGGATCGGCTTCCGGATGGAGGACGGGAGTATGTATGACGGGGATTATGAACTGATGCGGGCCGGGAGCATCTCGAAAGATGCGATTGACCTGGTTCCCCATTATCAGGAAAGCCCCCTGGTGCAGAAAGCCATGGCAGACCTGGAGAAAATGCTGGCAGAGGAGCAACAGAGGAAAGAGCCGGTGCAGACAGAGCCGGCGGCAGAACCGGGCGGACAGGACAGACCGGGGAACATGGTACAGAAACCAGAAGCATCGAAGCCTGCCGGGGTGCGCCAGTCTGTCCTTGCGGCGCTGCGTGAGAGGCAGGCAAAACAGAAAGCCCAGGAACAGCAGGTACAAAAAGAGGGAGAGAAAACTGAAAAGATAGCCCAGGGGCGCAGGAAAGGAGAACCGGAGTTATGAGAGTACGATTTGAGGAAGAGGAATATTTTGTTATGGCTATGTTTGAGAAGGATACCCGTACCGGAACCATGGAGGAAATCCGCCGGGTGCTTCCATTTATCAGGGAAGATGGGGAGATGCTTGCACTTGTCAACAGTACGCTGAAGAAAATGGAGCAGCTCACGGATCAGGAGTTCTCCCGGCTGGATCTGGAAACCTATGCGCAGGAACCGGCGGAGGAAGCGTGATGGAGATCAACCAATTTGCCCTGTACCAACTGAAGAATATCCCGGAAAACCGGATGATCCGCTACCGCTCTTATAAAACGCTGCAGGAGCAGCATATCCCTGTGCGGTATGCGAACTATGAACAGGTTTACCTGGGACGGATGAAGAAAGGGGATAAGCCGGACACGATCCGGAAGCGCCTGGGGGAGCATCCGCCCCGCAGATCTGCCTGCCACAGCCTAAGCGTCAGTGATGTGCTGGTCTTAAACAGCGGCGGCGAGATCACAGCCTATTATGTGGAAAAAGAAGGCTTTGTTGTGCTTGCCGGTTTTCTCCGCCTGGGTTCCTCCAGTGCCTTGATTTCCTATGATACAACAGATTTTCATATTGAGGGGAAAGAAGGAAGCTGGCTTGCCTATGACAGTATCATCATAGACGGGTGGGAATTTTTCCTCATGGAACACACCGTTTACGGGGCGCAGGCGGCCAATGTGGTGCTGGACAGTGCGGGGAATATGGTGGCAGACAATGTTTTCCACGGCTTTGACGGGACAGTAAAACAGCAGATTTGGGAGTACCTGCACCCGCCAGCAAAAGAGCCGGAACCGGAGAAAACTAAAAAGCCGGTGATGGAAAACTGGCAGAAAGCCTACGAAAACGGGGAATATCTGCGCAGCGCCGAGATTACGGAAGAGCAGAATTACAACATGATTGATGGGCGTATGAATAATCTGCCGAACAAGCCTCGGAAGATTGGAGGACGGATTTCTGTGCTGGATCGGCTCCATCTGAAGCAAGCGGAGATTGCCAGAAAGAGCGGGAAGCCTGTGCCGCAGATGGCGGCGGAAGAAGAAATGGAGCGGAGGAAGAAATAAGAAAGAGGAAGATACTTTGCCGTTTCATGGGCGGTATCTTCCTTTTTTGTTATTGGAAAATAGAATAGCGAGAGATATTTTTTCAGTTGTCAGGGAAACCCATATGCTCCAACAATTCTGTTTCTGTAATATGTACCAGATTTTTTGTCGCCTTAGTTATTTCAGCAGTCAGCTTCCTTTTGAAGTTCATAAAATCTTCTTTAGGGAGAAGATAGCGGAAAGCGATCACAACGGCAAATAAATCATTTTTTCCGTAGAGGTATTGAATCCTCTGTTAAGAATGGATAGTTTCTGATACAGCGGGAGATGAAATACAGTCGATGTCATTTCTACCTGATTTCTTCCAAATGCTCCTTACACGTCAAATTTCCGTCCCATATAAAAAATATTTTATGGCATAGATTCTGTAAACATATAAATAGCCAAAGTAAAAAGAGCAATCAGTAAAAATAAGTAACATACCCATACTCTCCAATTTTTGTAAATAGGGCGTTCTAGTCTTTTGGTGTAAATTATTTCTACAATCAGCCACACAACATTAACAATACTCCATAGCATAGATGGGATTATGTTGTTTCCTGTATTATTAATAAACCAAAGGTACACCCATGCAATGTTATTTATCAAAAAAGCAACTAAAATACCGCACAGCATTGATTTTGTCAAACTATGTTTCCACTTTTTTGAAAGTTCCTTAACTGCTTTTGCGTCATTTAAATTTTGTTTTTTATTTGGAATGCTTAACATATCATCCATTTCTTTTAATTCAGTTCTACATTTTTCACAGTTAGAAAGATGCTCTTCTATCATTTGTTTGCTCTCGCTACTGCATACTCCATCATGGTATAATGGCAATAAATCGCTAATAATTTCACAAGATATTTTCATTTCATAGCCTCCTGTAGTTGTTTTTTTGCACGGTAAAAAATCAGCCTTGCCCAACTATCTGTTTTTTCAAACAATTCACCGATTTGTAAAAATGGTAATTCGCCAAATACTCTTAATGTAAACACTTCTTTATACGGTTCGTTTAAATTATGAAGCAGAATATGCAATTTTCTTGCCTCCTCTTTATCAAGATAATCTGTTTCGACATCCAATGTTAGATTTGTATCGTATGTATCATCTTCTTGTGCGATTCGTTTTTGCTT
The DNA here is from genome assembly GCF_900604355.1 of Luxibacter massiliensis. Taxonomy (NCBI): domain Bacteria; kingdom Bacillati; phylum Bacillota; class Clostridia; order Lachnospirales; family Lachnospiraceae; genus Luxibacter; species Luxibacter massiliensis. Next base: position 814,031 of record NZ_UWOE01000001.1, read on the forward strand.
TGCAGCAAATTTAAAATAGGTGTTTTTGGCAATTTGGCAAAGCCATACATATAGTTTACAGTTCCCATTAAATTTGTCTATATGTATCATGGCTTTAAAAAATGTTTCTTGTGTAACTTCTTCCGCCGTTGTTTCGTTGCGGCAAAGACATAGCACATATTTATATACATCCGAAAAATACTCTTTGTATATATTTTCAAAATCTGGCACACTCACTTCATCACCTCCTCTTATAAGACCTACTATATTCCAATCCGTTTCAAAGTTTTCTGATTTTTTTCAAATATATTTCCACATTTGTTTTGAGCGTAATTACGTACAACCAGGATAGATAACTCTATTAAATCCGTCTATGTACGCAATTTTGTATCTGTCATTCCGCAGCATTCCAGAATTTTTTTCTTTTCTCACGTTTTATATGATTGTATCTATTATAATTAGCCAAATGAACTACATCAACCACTTAAATATAAATATTCTCTTACAATAGCTTTTAACATTTCAATCAAGTAGAGGAGATTTTTTCATCCCTTACACACACCACCGTACATGCCGTTCAGCATACGGCGGTTCAATGCGACTTCTAAGCGTGACGCTCGTTATAATAGTCGAGACAGCTTATAAGTCCTGCTTCGGCTAGAGATTGCCCTAACTACGCATATCTTAGTCGTTATCCAGTAATAGCGGTCTCCGCAATACGTTGTCAGCCGTGCAAGGTTCTTTTCAACTCCCAGTTACCTCACAATACAAACTTTGGGAGTCGATATGAGGGGGGCGTCGGCAACTACGCCCCTTGTGGATTTTTACCACAGGCTGGCGGCATGCCCGTTATATTTAAAAAGCAAAAAATCCGTATGGCTTAGTGCCTTTTACGGATTTTCTACTCCAAGAGATAGCAGCTACTACGAGTATATGTTTTTTATAGCATTCTCCCAATATTTTTTTATAGTTTTTCATATGCAACTGCAAAATTTTTACTGTTTTCCATTTCCAAAAAAATCATTTAGTAGGTTAATAGCCATCTGTTGATCTAATTGTTTTTCATTTTGTTGCATAAGTAGCGCTGTAACCCCTGATGCATATGCTACTGCACTAGAATTGTCTGTACTAACAATGAGTTTATTGTCAAATGTTGTTGCAACAACATCATCGCCGGGTGCATAAACGTCTACCTCATCGCTTTGAATGGCATATTCAAATATTTCACCATCTTTCCCTAACATACTTACTGATATCGCATCTTCCAACTTTGCCGGAAACTTAACCTCATTATCTTTCTCTTCTGTATTCTGATTCCCCGCAGAGGCTAAGATAATGATTCCTTTATCTGCAGCCTCTTGCATTGCTTGGGTAATATCATTGTATTCTTTATCAAATTCTATGCTAATGTTAATTATATCTACATCTTTTTCTATAGCCCATTCAATTCCTTCTGTAAGTAATCTGTTATTAGTAGTTCCATAAGAATCCGAAATTTTACATATGTAGAGTTCTGCGTCTGGAGCAATTCCAATCATTCCCTCTCCATCTTTTCTAGCTGCTATAATGCCAGCAATTTTGGTGCCATGTCCATTTTCATCCATTATATCACTCGCATCATCACTGATAAAATTAATGCTGTCCTCATAGACCAAATCTTGATTGTCTATATCTATACCAGTGTCTAAAATAGCAATTTTTACACCTCTTCCAGTAGTTCCTTCTTCATGAAGAGAATCTATCCCGTAATATTCATAGCCAATCTGTTTGACTTCTCCCTGCTGGAATTCTATCGGTTCTGGCTCCAGTACATCTCCATTCTCATTATGATCTGTTTCTATCTGATTCTGCATACTCTCATCATCAGCAGTAGCATCCTGTCCACAAGCAGTTATACTGAGTGTCATAAGTGCCAGGAATAAAATCATAATTTTCTTTTTATTCATACTTACACCTCCAAATACGCTAATTGCGACATGGGATGACTCGCTGGATATCCCATGTCGCCAATTACCGTGTGCTTTCTTGATAATTTAGTACTCTTTACATTATCACTTCAGAATCACACCTAAATTTCTTTACACTGTAAAAAATCCGAAAATTTAATTCAGTGTGTATGCCAATATTTACTATGACCAATTAACGGAGAACAATTCCGCTTATATGCCTGACAATAACGTATAGAAGGATCTCCAACAAAATTGCCGATATGATCTCTTAAGCATTGCCCGTATTGTAAAAATGCCCACTGGCAGTCAGAATTAAGAAAATTTGCGGGACCCCATCCATTATCATCAAGGCAGTATGGCCATCCTCCGCCAGAAACATGTCCATCACCAATTTCGTCGTGAGATACATAGATCAAACTTGCTGGATACTGCATCTCAAGCGCATTTTTCAGATTTTGAGCCAGCGGATGATTCTGTTCACCCATTGTTACCATAGATTCATATATATTTTTATATTCCTCTACAGTACCTGATATACAAGATTTAATATACGCTAAATCCGAATCAGAAATATCCAAATCTGTCGAATCAAGCTGCAGAATCTCCTCATATGTATAGCATTTTTCCCCACTTGACTTTGCCTTTGAAATTGCTTCGTTAATCCTGCTTTGAGTTTCCTCTTGCTTAACTTTCATCGGATTAACAAAAGCCGAATTTGTTTTTTCCTTTATTTTAGAATACTCGTCGGACTCATACTGGCTTTGCATAGAATCATACTTTTCCATCATTTCTACAGCACGCTGTTCAAAAGAATTACTTTGTGATGAACAACAGTCTGCTGCGGACACGTTTACCGCACCGGTAGTAAAAACAATAGAACTAAGTAACACAGTCATCATTTTCCCTTTTAATTTCATAGCGATTCCTCCCTGATATGATAGATTCTTTGTATCAAAACACTTATTCCATATTATCCAAATAACGTTCCCCCTCCCTTTTCTCAATAATATGCAGTGTTGTCAACTAATCTATTTTCACCGATTATATTTAATAGAGATTTGAAAAATATATAGTTTACCACTGTACAAAGAATTTTTATTGGATAAGTGTTTTTTCTCTTACAATACATATTATCTTCACTGAACATAGATAATATCATATATGATGCGTCATACATTTCACTTGTAAAAAAAACCTAGTGTTCATGTAATTTTTTCTGCATTTGTCCTGTGTATCTCCATTTCATTGTATTTTGTCCTGCCGAAAGATTCTCCTTGGCGTTCCCCAGATACGATCAAGAGCTTCACGTCTGATTTTGTCTTTTCCAACTTTGCAGTGAACGTATCCTGTACGGATGCTTTTAGGCTTCTGCTACACCAGTACCCCTACTAGGTTCTGTCTTTTGTAGGGAACCGATGCCTTTTTCTGCCTAATTCCTTCAGAAGCTCTATGAGTGTCAGGTGTGTAAGTACGCTATTTATCACCATGATCTTCAGATAAACGCTGCACCAGCGCCGACTTAGGTTACCCCCCTTTTCACCGGAAATTTCGTTCAGAAATCGTATTTCTGAAGTTCTTCCTCCTTGTTGTTCAACATCCCTGTTTTGATTTTTTCGCACTGTAAATACTTTTGGGATGTGGAGATTTTGGAAAATTCCATATTTAGAACAAGTATGTACCTGTAATCTCCGGCAGCTTTCTGTGATCATGAAACAGATCCGCAGCTTTTCAGAGAAAGCAGGATTGAAGCCCTCTTTTTGTTATTATAAGCGGTGGGGAGTGAAGAAAAAACAGGGACATAAGCCGGTACTTCCACTCCGCTTCAGCAAGAGTGGAAAACCGGAGATTGAGAAAGCATATGCAACGCACTATGTAGACAGAAAAAGAGTGGAAGAATTAAAGAAAGAAAAGCGGGCAGGTTCAGAGAAGAAATAGGAAAAACTTATGAACGGAAAGCGCCTTTTTCCTGCTCTTTCTGACGGGGCTGGTCTTTTCCCAGGATATTTGCAAGATTTACTTGGACAGTTTTTAGTTCTTTCTCGTACTCCCGAAGATTCTGGTATGCTGAATACTGATTATCTTTTAGGACGGTCAGCCGCTCTTTTTCCGCTTTCAGGATTTTCATGGAGGGAAGTTTCCCATTGCCGGAAAGGTCTTTTAAAATTTTCCGGGCTGATTCATAGAGGGTGATCTCCGCCTGGTGTTCCAGCCGGAACTTCTTCTTATTCTTACAGTTAAGAAATTCCCGGTACATTGACTTGTTAGCCAGATATTGCCCTGTATAATGAATTTGTTCATTGACCTCACGAAGTTTCTTTTCCGTAGAACGGAGTGTTTTTCGCATCTCGGTGGTCTGTGTCTGCGCCTCATCAAAAGCGGCTTTCAGATCATCTTCCGTATCGTAACCATGCTCTTGAATATAGGCCACTGTTTTCGCCATCTGCTGTAAATTAGACAACCGAACTTTCCTGGCATAAGAAGATTTTGCCTGCGCTTTTGCACAATTCTGCAGATCAATCACAAGCCGGAGTTCGGATTTGATAAAGACGAAAGCAGGCAGGTCGTCCTGATTCGCAAAGGCAGATGGTTTATCGGATGTATCCGGCTCAGGTGACAGGTTCTGGTGGCATTTGGAATTTTTCTCCCATACAGACAGCAGATATTCTTTTTCATACCGTGTTCCCAGGTTTCTGCCCGTAATGTATTTCCCACGCTCCGGATGGAGATAGCTGAACCGCCCACGGCTGATCTTGAGTGAAATATGATAGTTGTCTAAAAGCTGCTTTTGAAATTCTTCCAGACTGCGGGCGGAAGCGGCGGCTTCATCAATGGCGTTTCGGAGGAAATCTTTCTGGGTTTCAAATTTCGTTTTGCGTGGTGTGATGCCGCCGGCAGTCATTTCCCGATTTAATGTATCCAGCTTTTTCTGCCCTCTGCGCTGTGCGTGATATTCTCGGTCAGTGACTCTCCTTTCCGCAGGAGAGAGCAGGTCAACCTGGTGCAGTTGCTCTCTGTGGCACAAATCCATCACATCCTGTTTCAGATAGGAAAGATAATCATTCGTAAGATGATGTTTATAGCCAGCACGGGAATCGCATGGCCGTTCCATGAAATCCTGACGTTCCACATCATGTTTCCGCAGGCTATTGATAACGATATGCACATGAATGTTGCCACTCTGATTGTGTCCGTCTGTATGAGTGCAGACTAAAGCCTGATGGCCGGGAAAATTTTTCCGGGCATACTCCAGGCCGAGCTGCTGCGCTCGTTCTCCGGTCAATCCGCTTTCCTCCGTGTCCTTCGGATCAAAACTTAAAATATAGTGATGAGATTTGATCTCATCAAAGGTCTGGTTCTTACGGTATTGTGCATTTAGTTCTTTACATTCCATATCAAAGGTAAAGGGATCACAGTTGATGCCGTCCAGATAATATTCCTCCCTGGGGATTAGTCTGCCATTTTCATCAAGAATCGGTTTCATGGTATCCTCGTTATATTGAAACATCAGATAGCGCTGGGCCTCTCCGTAATCCGCATTTTTACTAGCGATATGCTTCAGGATTGCCATGGAAAGAATCTCCTTTTGTAACAGCACTATCGCTCGGAGGGTGGGATAGAAAGTCTCCTGCCATTCTCAGAACTTCGTACTTCATCTCATAAATGTCAGAAATTCCCTGGTTAATTCTTTTGCGCATTTCCTGTGAATGGATACCGCCACTGTTAAAATGGCGGGCGATCTGATTTAGGTTACTTCCGATTTTGCCAAACTCTGCGATTAGCTTTTTCAATTCCGGCAGCTCTGCCACGATTTCATATTTTACTTTTACTGGTTTTCCTGTAATTTGTTTTCGGATATATTCTGCAAGAGGAAGCCGTGCGGCTTCTGCATAGAATAGGAGACGTTCATACTCTGCGTCTGTGAAGCGGAGCATTACTGGATGGGTGCGCCTCAGTTCCTTTTCTTTTTTCGGTCTAGCCATAAAATCCCTTTCTACTAAAATTTGTATTCATACTATAAGCCGATCTAAAGAACATAAAGAGAACGAAATGAATATTTTTAAGATGTTGTTTTTTCGTGATGGGAACCGATCACGCTGCGACTGTCTTTCACAGGAGCCATGATAACACATTAAATAAATGTGCCGAAGCCGAGGGTATGGGGAGCGGAATCCCAATCAAGTTTGCCGGGTAAGCAAAAGCCACGAAGTGGGTTTTGAGTTACGCAGGCGAAACTTGCTTTGAAAAAGAATAAGCCCTTTATAATAATAAAAGCCGATAAAATGAGAAAAGCGCGAATGGGAAATAAAAGATTATTTGAATTTATTGTTTTGTTGTAAATCTACTGATTGTATACGAGAGCAAAGCAGCCAGGGCAGCGGAGTATGAAGATTATGAGAAGGAACTGATGGAGGATCAGAAATGGGAAAGGGAGCAATCGCTTGCAGAGTATAAAAAATCTTATGATAAAATATAAAAGTAATAGACCGATGAAACAGCAGGGAGAAATCTCTGCCACTATCTGGTAGAAGAAATTTTTACCTCTGTTTCGTTGGAACACTTGGCATTGGCAAGATGGAGTTGAGATAATATCGGTTTAGAGGTAAAATAGGTGGTGTCCTGATGAACAGGATAAGAGTTAAGAAACACAGGGTTCATTTCCAGAATAATGGGAATAAGTCGTCTACATGAAGGAGATAGAAACGGAATGAAACAGATTTTATTGGTCGAGGATGATCTGAGCTTAATAAGCGGACTATCTTTTGCCGTAAAAAAAGCAGGATATGGACTGAACATTGCGCATACCAAAAGTGAAGCAGATGCAATGTGGGAAGATGGAAAATACGATTTGGTAATTTTGGATGTGTCACTTCCGGACGGATCTGGTTTCGATATTTGCAGAAATATCCGGCAGACATCGAAAGTGCCAATTATGTTCCTGACCGCTATGGATGAAGAAACGGACATTATTATGGGATTGGACATTGGTGGAGATGATTACATCACGAAGCCGTTTAAGCTTGCGGTGTTCATGTCGAGGATCAATGCCTTGCTCCGAAGGAGCGATAACTTCAATCAGGCGGATACGGAACTCAGTTCCGGTGGCATTTCCATCCAGCTTTTGAAGAGTGAGGTATATAAGGACAACGAGAAGATTGAGTTGACAGCGAACGAATATAAGCTTCTACGCCTACTGATGGAAAACCCCGGACAGGTGCTTTCTCCAGAGCAGATTCTGGGAAAACTTTGGGACTGCAATGGAGACTATGTGGATGGCAATACGCTGTCGGTTTATATCCGTAGGCTACGCACTAAGATTGAAGATGATCCGGGAAAACCGGAGCGAATTGTGACGGTGCGCCGTATGGGATACAAATGGAATGCGGCAAAGTGAGAGGTGAAGTGTAAGTGAAGATATTGGCAAACAAGAAAATCAAGGAGCTGTTTGGTAAAATAACGGTCTGTACTGTGATTTTTACCCTGGCGGCGGTATTGCTCACTTTTTTTGCGGCGGAATCTGTGACTCTAGTTATTATCCTGTGCATGGTTGGAATGGGAGCGGCTATCCTTATTTTTTGCTACGGCTATTTTAAGGAACAGACTGAGGTTATGGAAACAGCGGTGTCACAGATTACGGAATATATTTCCGGGAACCATGAGGCCCGCATTGACTGTGACGAGGAGGGGGAAGTGTACCGGCTTTTCCATGAGGTGAATTCCCTGGTTACCATCTTGAACGCCCATGTGGAGCAGGAACGCAGGTCAAAGCAGTTTTTGAAGAATACTATATCGGATATTTCCCATCAGTTAAAGACGCCGTTGGCTGCATTAAATATCTACAATGGACTTCTGCAGGGGGAAGCAGTGGATGTGCCAGAAATTCAGGAATTTACCTCGCTATCAGAAAAAGAACTTGATCGGATCAATACGTTGGTGCAGAATCTTTTGAAGATCACCAAACTGGATGCCGGTTCTATCGTATTGGAGAAAAAGCCGGAAGATGTGGCGGAGATGATGAACGATGTGGAGCTGCGCTTTTCGTACCGGGCAGAACAGGAGCAGAAGGAACTAGTTTTATTCGGGGAGGAAGATATTTTTCTATATTGTGACCGTGACTGGATTCTGGAGGCAGTGGATAATATTGTGAAAAATGCCATGGATCATACGAAGAGCGGGGATACCGTAGAAATTAAGTGGAGGATGTCTGCTTCCATTGTACAGATTCAGATAACGGATAACGGGAGCGGCATTCATCCGGAAGATCTGCATCACATTTTCAAACGGTTTTATCGGAGTCGTTTCTCGAAAGACCAGCAGGGCATCGGGCTTGGACTCCCTCTTGCAAAAATGATTATCGAAGCACACAACGGAACGATAGAAGTAAAAAGTGAGCTTGGTAAAGGAACCATGTTTACCATCAGTTTTCTAATTCCTACAAAATTGTAGGGAAAGAGTCATCTGCCTGCAAGGTAAAGGATGCATTTTAATCTAGGAAGAAAGACATTTGTAAAAGGAATGACCGGGGAGGTGGAAGGAATGATGTGCGGGATTTCATTTATTGTGTTTTTGATTGCGGTTTTAATCTATGCGGGAATCATGGTCCATGATCCCAGGACGCTGTGGAGCGGCGTTTCCTTTTGGGGGATGTTGACGTGTCTGGCGCTGTTTTTGTTCTTTACAGTATCCGAATACTCAGATCAGCTAGCATCCCATGGCTGGATTATTGGCATTCTAGTAGCTCTATTTATTGCCGTGGTACTCTGCGTCCTAGTTCTGCCGGGATTTATGGTTTTGATGTTTTGTGTGGAAGGCATCAAGGTCATCCGGCGTGAAGGAATGAAACCGTCTAACCTGTTATCCTTGCTTTTTGCGGTTCTATTGTATGGGTATCTGGTTGTCTGGCCCAGGATCGGGGATTTAGCAGAGCATACATTCGGAACTGTGCTTTATGCTATTGTCAGCTTTGCGGCGGCTTATGTGCTGATACTGATGTCCATGTACATGTTTTCCGCCCTCCTGAACCTGTTTCACTTGAAGAAGAACCGAGGTGCGGATTATATCGTGGTACTCGGCTCAGGGATTCTTGGTACACGTGTGACTCCTCTTCTGGCGGCACGGATTGATAAAGGGATCGAGCTGCTGACCTGCAATCAGGATGCAGTGATGATTCTCTCCGGTGGGCAAGGGCCGGGCGAGGACATCCCGGAGGGAGAAGCAATGGCGGCTTATGCCGTGGAGAAAGGTGTAGATAAGAAAAGGATTCGGATTGAGTCGAAATCCGTGTCTACAGAAGAAAACCTGCTGTTTTCAAGGCGGATGATGGAGAAAGAGAGACCAAAGGTTATTCTTGTCACCACAGCTTATCATGTGTTCCGGGCGCTGCTTCTTGCCAGAAAGCAGGGAATGAAATGCGTTGGCTATGGGGCAAAGACGAAATGGTATTATACGTTGAACGCCCTGCTCCGGGAGTTTGCAGGATATCTGAAACTGACATGGAAACGCCACGCCTTGGTGGTTTGTATTGCGGCGGGGATTATGATTTCGGTAAGATTGATTGATTTGTTTCTATAAATTATGAAGGGATACTGCCAGTGGGAGGTCTTTTTTCGTTCGGCAGCCTCTTATCTGGGAGCTGCCCGCTATGATGACGGTGCAGCTTTTTTTAAATCCTACAAAATTGTAGGCTAAGAGTCATGTTACTGTAGGATTTGAGTGGTATGCTTACAGAAGTTCAGGAACAGAGCAGAGCCTAACAGCTTTTGTGGGAGGTTTCTGTTTTTATGCCTGGACAAAACAGATAAATGAAAGAGGTGCATAACATATGGATTTATTAGAAGTAAGATCAATTTCCAAAACTTACGGCAGTGGTGAAACGGCTGTACATGCATTAAAAAAGGTTAGTTTTTCGGTTCCAAAAGGAGAGTATGTTGCTATCGTAGGAGAGTCTGGATCCGGAAAAAGCACATTGCTTAACATGATCGGCGCGTTGGATAACCCCACATCGGGAAAAGTACTGATTGACGGCAAGGATATCTTTGCGATGAAGGAGAGCAAGCTGACTATTTTTCGTAGACGGAATATTGGCTTTATTTTTCAGGCGTTCAATCTGATCCCGGAGCTGACTGTGGAGCAGAACATCATCTTTCCGGTACTGCTGGATTATCAGAAACCGGATAAGAAGTATCTGGAGGAGTTGCTTGCGGTACTGAATCTGAAGGAACGCCGGAATCATCTGCCCAGCCAATTATCCGGCGGCCAGCAGCAGAGGGTAGCAATCGGGCGTGCGCTGATTACACGTCCTTCTCTGATTCTCGCTGACGAGCCTACTGGCAACTTGGATACCCAGAACAGCAGTGAGGTGATTGCTCTGCTGAAAAATGCATCCAAGCGGTACGCCCAGACGATCATTATGATCACTCATAACCGGAGCATTGCGCAGACGGCAGACCGGGTGCTGCAGGTATCGGACGGCGTGCTGACCGACATGGGGAGGTGCAGTGAATGAAGAGCTATTTAAGCCTTATCCCGATTTCGGCAAAAGTACACAGACGGCAGAGCCGGATGACACGAATTTGCATTATTCTTGCTGTCTTCCTCGTAACTGCAATTTTTTCCATGTTAGAAATGTGGACGGAAGGGCAGACAACTGCAATGCGCCATAATCATGGGAACTGGCACATTGCCCTGCAGAATGTACCGGAAGATAAAGCGGAACAGATTTGCGGAAATGCTAATGTTGGGGTTTCCTCATGGTATGATGTGATCAATATTGATGCTGACCAGGGCTATTATATAAATGGCAAAAATGCGGTTTTATATGGCACTGAGGAAGCATACGTTACAGACATTATGAATTATCCAACGGAAGGTGCTTATCCTCAGAGTGGAAAAGAAGTTGCGCTCAGTGCTGATGCAAAAGAGCTTTTTGGAATTAAGGTGGGGGACAGGATTACCTTAAATACGCCTGCGGGAGTTCTTGAATACACCGTTTCTGGATTTTATGAGGATGATACAGAGTTTAACGATATCATTGAAGGTAGCTGCGTGTACATGAATAGAGAGGCATTTGATGAAGTACGCAACTTGAATGGCGTGGAAGCATCGTCTCAGTTTTATATCCGGTTCGAGAAAGAGAAGGGCTTGAAGAAAACGATTGCTGAAATGAAAGAGCAATATAACCTTACGGATGAAAATGTTGAGGAAAACACGGCAGTTTTAAGTCTGCTGGGAGCCAGCACCGATGAAAGGATAAGCGATCTTTATCCTCTGGCAATTACTTGTTTTGTAATCATATTGCTTGCCGGTGTTTTAATGATCTCAGGTTGCATGAACAGTAATGTGGCGCAACGGACAAAGTTTTTTGGAATGATGCGGTGTGTTGGGGCAAGCAAACAGCAGATTGTACGGCTTGTACGGCTTGAGGCATTGAACTGGTGCAAAACCGCTATCCCGATTGGATGTGCATTAGGGACGGTGATTTGTTGGATAGCATGTGCGATATTGCGGTTCTTTGTAAAAGGAGAATGGGTGGATATGCCTCTTTTTTCGGTAAGCATAAGCGGCATTCTTTGCGGAGCTGTTGTGGGCGTAGTTACGGTATTTATTGCGGCGCAGGCTCCTGCAAAACATGCAGCAAAAGTTTCCCCGGTAGCAGCCGTATCCGGAAATTCAGAATCATCGAAAAAAGTGGTTCATGCGGCAAATACGAAGCTTTTTAAAGTAGAAACTTCCCTTGGAATCCAACATGCGACAGCGTCTAAGAAAAACCTGTTTCTGATGACAGGCTCTTTTGCCCTTACAATCGTATTGTTCTTGGCTTTTTCCGCCTGCCTTGATGTTGTGCATAAATTGCTTCCATCGGTGAGTGATTTCACGCCGGATATTACGATTGCGAGTGAAGACGAATCAAATTCCATAGATAGAAGTTTGTTAGAAGATATTTCAGAAATATCAGGTGTAGAGTCTGCTTTTGGCATGATGCTTGCTATAGATTATCCTGTTGAAATTAACGGCAACGCAGGGAAGATTGACCTGTTTTCCTATGGGGATTTTATGCTGGACAGTTTCAAAGAGTCAATGATAAGTGGAGATTTATCAAGTGTTTATGGGGCTTCTGATTACGTGATGGCGGTCTATAATGATGCCGGACATCTGAATGTGGGGGATAAAATAAAGCTTGGAAATCACGAGGTTGAAGTAGCATGTGTTGCATCCGAAGGAGTTGGGAGCGTCAGCGGCGCAACCGTTGTGGTGTGTTCAGAAGAAACCTATCGGAATCTAACAGGGGAGCAGGATTATGCTACAGTGAGCATAATAACAAAAAGTGATATTTCCGAATCGGAAGTAGAGCAGATTCGTGATTTGTCTGATGGATATCAATTTTTCGATGACAGGGAAGAAAAGAACGATGTTTTTGGCTCCTACTGGGTATTCCGAATTGCGGCATACGGTTTCTTGGCAATCATTTCTCTGATAACCATGTTGAATATTATGAACAGTATTTCAATGAGTGTTTCTGCAAGGGTGAAGCAATACGGTGCGATGCGTGCTGTTGGGATGGAGAGCAGGCAGGTTACAAAGATGATAACGGCAGAGGCAGTAACATACGCTGTTTACGGTACAATTGCCGGAACTGCCCTTGGGTTGATACTTCACTATTTGATTTATGTGAAGATTGTCATTAGTCATTTCGGTGGCTTTTGGAATATCCCATTTACTACCATTGGAATTGTACTTTTGCTAGTCGTTTTTTCGTGCATTATTGCGGTTCATGAACCCACGAAACGTATGAGGGACATGGCAATCACGGATACGATTAATGACTTGTAATTGGAACTGCAGATAAAACAGCGGCACAGCAGGAAAAGAAAAAGCTGCTGTGCTGCAGAATTTCTATACAGTAGTTTAAGAATGTGAGAGCGGCATATGAAAAATAAGAGTTGCATTTGCGGCACACTGATTCAGCGTGGCAAGAAAATAGGAATGATTGTAGCATTGTATGTATTTATGGTTCTGCTCTGTCTGCTGTTCTTTGGCGTTGGTATTGTATGGGAACTGGCAGATTGGATTGTCAGAAGGCTGGAAAAGGATGGATGCTTATGAGGAAAAGGCAGAAAAAGAAACATCCGGTTAGGAAATTTTTACGGAATATGATTGCGTCTCTACTCTGCATAGTCATTGTGTTCTGTGCTTTTTTCGGTGTGAAAGGCTATCAGATGTACAAGGAGGCAGTGGCAGAAAAGTCAATCAATGAGTGTGTGAAAGAAATCCGTGGCATGGAAGGGTTTACATCTTATTCTGAACTACCTCAGTTTTATATAGATGCTGTAATATCCGTTGAAGATCACCGATTTGAAAATCACTGTGGGATTGATTTGATTGCAATCGGGCGAGCTGTGCTGACAGATATTAAGGAACAATCGTTTGTACAGGGCGGGAGTACAATCACACAGCAACTTGCAAAGAATATGCTTTTCACGCAAGAGAAGAAGCTTGAGCGAAAGGTTGCAGAGGTGTTTGCAGCACTGGAGTTGGAGTGCAACTATTCCAAAGAAGATATCTTTGAATTGTATGTCAACACATCCTATTTTGGAAATGGGTATTATGGCGTTAGGGAGGCGGCAGATGGATATTTTGGTAAGACATTTTCTGAACTTAGTGAATATGAATGTGCCATGTTGGCCGGGATTCCCAATGCACCATCCGTTTATTCGCCAAATGCAGTTAATGAGTCGACTGCTCGACGAGTGGAGTGTGTTTTAGAGAGCATGGTAAAAAATAGGATAATTTCACAGGAACAAGCTTATAATATTGAAATGGAACAATAAGTTAATATGTATACGAGTTAGAGATGTGATTTGTTGAAAAGCAATAGCATCTCTTTTTTTGTGCCGATTGAATGTGAATGAAAGGTGGAAAAGAAATTTAAGATTGAAAGAAAATATTACAGTAAATAGCGGTTTTTTTTACATGAGAAGGAGCGAGAGGGTAAGCAATGCTATAATGCATCTCATACAAATAAAAAGTAGGTGACAAGATGAAAGTGATAAAAGATTATATGGTAAAACTAGGATTTGTTTTTAAAGAAATTTTTAGAGCTGGCCCGAGTGTATTTTTTCTTTCTGTGGGTTCAATGATAATTGCAGGTGTCAGCCCGGTACTAATTACCTATTTGACAGCAGAGTTGATAGAAAGATTAGGACAGAATATTGGAACCAATTCGCAGGAAGCATATGTGAGGGTTGTCGGTGCATTTGTTGTAATGTTTTTGCTTGTAGTAATATCGTATGCTACCGAAAGTGTAAAAACGGTAATATGTGCTGTAGCGGGATTAAAGTTATCGCATAATATCGAAAATATAGTTGCGGATAAATTCCAAAATATAAAGCAGGAAAGAATTGATAATCCGGAGTTTTTAGATTTGCATTCCAATACTTTAAATAGATGCGGTTCAGAGCCATTGAATTTAATGGAAAGCTTATTCAGTACAGTTGCGAATGTTATAAGCCTTATGGGATATGTAGTTATTATAGCGAAGTATAATCTTATTGCTTTGCTGGTTATTATTATTTTTACTTTACCGATTATTGTTTTTAAAAGGAAATATCAAGGGCTAACATTCCGGTTTTATAACGAAAGAACAATGCAATTAAGAAGGATTATGTATTATCTTGAATTGCTTACTGAACCGGAATATGCGAATGAGGTTAGAGGTTATAGGTTACATGACTACATTAGCAATGAGAGAAAGCGTCTTTTTCGAGACTTTATCAAAGGAAATACAAAGATAGCAGGGAAAGAAATAGCGGTATCATTATCGACAAGTTTGCTTTCTATGATAGGTTCAATTTTGGTAGGAATTTGGCTGATTCAAAAGACAATTGCAGGGACGATAACGGTATCTGAATTTTACTTATTGATTACAGCGATCATGACTCTTGCTACTGATCTAATGGCGTTGTCAGATCAAATTGCATCTAATAGTAAAAGCATGATGTTCATTAATTATATATTTAATTATATGGAAGAGCCGAATGTGATCGAAAGCAAAGATCTCAAAATAGAGGAAAAAACTATACACGATATTTGCTTTGAAAATGTAAGCTTCAAATATACAGGTTCAGAAAACTATGTGCTGAAAAATATTAATGTACATTTTAATACGAGCGAAACCGTTTGCCTTGTTGGAGAAAATGGAAGTGGAAAATCTACATTTGTAAAATTACTACTAAGAATTTATGATCCGACAGAGGGACGTGTATTGTTAGACGGTATTGATTTGAAAGAATATGATATTAATGATCTTCGAAAATTTTATGGCGTACTGTTTCAGGATTATGTAAAATTCTCGGACAGTGTACATAATTGCATTGGTTTTGGAAATATAGAAGAACTTCAGAATTCTGAAGGCATAGCAGAAGCTGCAAGATTAACAGGAGCAGATGTTTTTATAGCTGACTATAAAGACGGATATGAAACCAATTTAAGTAAAATGTTTTTTAACGATGCCATAGAACCGTCTGGTGGTCAGTGGCAGAAACTTGCAATATCAAGGGCTGTCTATTCTGATGCTCAAGTGTTGGTTTTGGATGAGCCTACTGCAGCATTGGATCCGAAATCAGAGGTTAAAATGTTTGACACATTCAAAAAAATAAGTGAATTAAAATCAACACTTATTATTTCACATCGAATGTACATTACGAAATTAGCCGATAAAATTATTTTGTTAGAGAATGGAGAGCTTGTAGAAGAAGGTAGTTTTGAAGATCTTATCAAGTTAAAAAAAGAATTCTATTCCATGTATAAAATACAATCAGATAGTTATTCAATGTCTGTTGAGTAAGAAAGAAAAAGCGGGTTATTGATTATTTATATGGTCTGCTATATAGATAATGCAGGAAAGGAAGTGAAAATATGCAGAATAAGAAAGTTAATCTGAAAAAGGTTAATAGAACTAATAGTTCAACCGTAAGAACACTGGATTGTCATTGCGGGTGCGAAGGCAGACCAGGACAGGCTTTTATGAAGGGTTATGTAGGAAGTTTTATTTAATTCAGACTATAAGTATTGATCTTGTATGGCAAGTATACTGTGAAGTTAGAAAGTGGTATGGCATCAGATAGTATGGACTAAGAAATTAATATGACGAATGCTTCGACAGTATTGAACGTTGTATAGGAAGATATCTTATAAATACTAATACAAATTTGTAAAGGAGGTGAAATCATGACAAACAAAAAAGTTAATTTAAAGAAGGTTAACAAGGCAAATAATTCGACTGTAAAAACGTTGGATTGTCATTGCGGATGTGAAGGCAAGCCTGTTTCTGCCTATAGCAAAGGATATATTGGAATGTTCTTATAATTAGGCAGCAGTACATAGAAAATGCAAATTTTTATGAAAAAGTTATCTTGTAGCAGACTGTATAAATGATCAATAACCCTAATAATGAAAGAAGGAGAAAGTATGTATTTAGCAAAAGTAATCAAGACAGGCAATCGCTTGTACGTCTATGACGCATTTAACAATAAATTGGCTACGATTAATTCAGAAAAAGAATTGTTTGAAAATACAAGTTATGAGGAATTTTTAAGGGATAATGACTTTAGAGATTTAAAAGAACCCTGTGAATTTGAGGTGAAATATCCGTTCACAGAAGAAGAATTAATGGGAATGTTTAACAGTAAAATAAAAAGTATTACGTTGGCGCTTACAGAACAGTGCAATTTAAGATGCAAATATTGTGGATACATGCCAAAATATTTGGATCATGATTATCATTTAAAAGAGATGTCGAAAGAGGTTGCTTTTAAAGCAATAGATTTTCTTCTTAAAAACTCGCATGAAAGTGATGTATGTAATATCGGATTTTACGGTGGCGAGCCATTGTTACGGTTAGATTTGATAAAAGAATGTATCTCTTATGTGAAAGAGCGTTATCCGTTTAGGAAACCTACTTATAATATTACAACAAATGCCACATTACTCGATGATAATGTGGCAGCTTTCTTAGTTGAAAATGATATTAAGATTACTCTTAGTCTTGATGGCCCGGAGAAAGAACAGAACAAATATCGAGTTGATGGAAGTGGCAAAGCCAGTTACGATAGAGCTTATAAAAATATTGCCGAACTTTGTAAAAAACACCCTAAATATTTTAGGGAAAGTGTAAATTATAATGTTGTTTTGTATAATGGGGCCAGTAAGAAACTCTTTGAGTCTCTGGACAATTTGTGGAAGTTAGATGTTACGTTAGTGGATTTGTTTGAAACGGAATACTTTAGACAGGTAAGAGATAAGAGCGATGAAGAAGATAAAACAGAGCAGTTTGATGCAAAAATTTATGATTTTGCCTATAAAAATATGCTAACAAATATGAAAAAATATTATAATGCGTTCAATACATCAGAGATCAGCCATATCATTCTTCCGGGCGGTTTTTGCATTCCAGGAGTAAGAAAAAATTTTGTTACCACAGATGGGAAAATTATTGTATGTGAGAAGGTAGATGAAACTCAAGAGCTTTTCGAAATCGGGGACATTTATAATGGCATTGATATGGAAAAGATTAAACGACTTGTTAGTGAGACAGTAAAGCGCTTAGGAAAATGCAAACATTGCTGGGCTGCCAGATTTTGTAATATTTGTTTTATGGATATTTTGAAAGTAGGTAATGAATATTGTGAGCAATCTCGAAAAAATGTAGAGCGTGAGTTAGGGTATTATCTTGACCAGATTTGCACAGATAGAGATTTGATTAATTATGTATCCAATATATCATTAGTTTAGGTACAAGGAGGATGGAAATGAAAATAGCATTGATTGATGTTGGGGTTTCTAAAACATCTATTGGAAATGAAACGAAAATTCGTCATTTTTCATTGAATAATGGGGAAATGGTTGAGAAGTATAAGGAGCCGGAAGAAGAACATGGTACACGGTGTTTTAAGGAAATTATGGCGAATAAAAAGACTTCGAATATACAGATTTTAGATCTGAATATATCAGATGAATCAGGAACACTACAGGTATTTCCCATGATTGCAGCAATAGAAAAGGCTATTGATGAACGGGTTGATATAATTAATATTAGCTTGGGATTAACTGCTTATTCGCAGGAACTTTTTGATGTGTGTGAAAAAGCTGTACAGAATAATATTGTGATTTTGTCTGCGGCATCACACAAAAATACGATTTCATTTCCGGCAGATTTTAACAATGTGATTTGCGTGAATGTGGATCAAAAGCAGAAAGAAAAAATAAAAGTGGTTGGCCCGTCTACTGTTACAGTGTCTATGAAAGACTATATTATCACAGAGAATGAAGTCGAGTTTGATTTTTCCTCTTCAAGTATGGCCTGCGCAAGGGTATGCGGTTATTTTTGTGATGTACTTGGAGATGATCCACTAAATGATAAGAGCAAGGTATTATTGAAAAAATATAATATTAAGCTGCACCATACAGATGATATTTACTGCAATAACCCTCTGGGAGAAAGTGAGATTAAGACTATTTTGTCAGATAGTAAAGTGGCTGTTGTATTTTTCCCAGAATCTGCAGTAGGAGATATCAATAGGAATATGTTACATAAAAATATTGTAGCATATTATGATTATGAGAGAGACGGTTTTTATTCGTTTACTGATGATAAGGAAACCGATGACTTCGATGTAATAATGTTGCTGAGTTCGTTATATTATGATTTACAGTTTCCGTCAGCAATCAAAGAAAAATACAAGGATTATCGGATTATATATATTGGAAATTTTCTTGAAAAAAATGATAACGCATATTTGTGTGATTACGATAAGTACAAGGCATCGGAAATGACAGTATTAGAAAGACCTGTTATTGCGATTGCTGGGGTGTGTAGCGGACTAAATAAGTCTGATGTTCAGATAGATTTACTAAGCAGGTTAAAAAAGGATGGTCTGGACATTAAAGCAATTTCTAATAATCCGGTAGGATTGTTGTATGATATGGAAGTGTTCAACTATCCAACCGAATTAAAGTTTCCAGATGTTGTTTATTCTATTAACAAATATATGTATCTGACAGAAGTAAATGAAAATATGGATGCATGGCTCATTAATATTGGCGGTGCAATCGGTCAGGTAAATAATTTGAATACATACAATTTTGGAAAATTGGCAGATGCTTATCTTTCTGCAACAAATATAGACGTGGCTATCATGTGCGTGAATGCCTTTGTCGATGTGCTAAACTTAAAGCTGCAATTGGCAAATTTATACAAACATGGGATTGAAAATATATTTATTGTTTTGTCTCATAACGATATTGATGCAACCACGATGGATTATAAGGATGGTTTACAGACTTACTATGTGGACGATGAAAAATATCAGCAGGCATTGAAATATGTGAGATCCAACATCAAGGAAAAAGTATTTTCATTAGAAGATGTTCAAAACGGTAATTTATACGAGGCCATTATTGCTACATTGAGTTAGTAATACATAAATGAAGAGAGGAGATTATTGTACATATGAAAAAAGTATTGAAATTATTTAGTTTACTTTTGGCGCTTATTATGGTTTTTCCAGTGACGGCACTGGCAAGTGAGAATAATTATAGAAACAGTGATCTAATCGGAGCAGAACAAAGTGAATTTGAACATGTGATTGCCGAAATACAGAGCATTAAAACTGCACATCCAGAATATACAGAGGAGATGGTCTTAACGATTATGGATGAGCAGCATCAAGGGTGTGAAAGAGGAATTATAGATATCTGGAATGCACTCACAGATTCAGAAAAGCAATTATGTATCCGATATCCCTTTGATGCGCTGAAGGTAAATACAGCCAAAAACATTGCAACTTCGCAGACGGAGAAAAAATTCGGGACAAATGGTCTTGGGGATAGAAGTGATGCTTTCCGTCATGGAATCTGGAATGCGGAGATGACAATTCTGATTGGAAGAGAAAAGGCAGAACTGTTTGCTACGGCACATGAGGATAAGGATGTTACGGGAAATGAGTCGGACGGATATCCGAAAACGGCACATCGGGATATGGATTTACATAACAACGAAGTGGGAAGAACAATAGGAGAAATGAATAGTGAGAGTTCGGAGGATGAAATGGCAGAAATAATTTATCATGTGGAGACTGTAGTCAAATTATCCCTCAGAAAAGACACGCCCCAAATAGAGGTCACGATGGAGCCGGGGGAGGAAAGCAGCTACACCCCAAAAGAAAAGGCTACTTATCAGAAAATCAAAGAGTACGTCAAGGATAAGTACGGTGTAAATGTGCATACCGCTTATATTGCACAGGTGAAGCGTATGTGCGGTTTGGAGATGGGAGAAAACCATCATAAATCAAAGAAAGAAAATCCTGATATAAAATACTGTCCGAAAGAGAAGGAGGGGTATATCAGAGAAGCACTGGAATATTTTGAACTGTTAGCATAAGGCAGGCGGGGTTCGTATCATGGTTGGAGGACATGTGATACGAACCTTATTGGATACAAATCCAAATAAACCACTTGCTATGCAAGTGGCCCCCCATCCGGCTTCAAGCCCTAGATAAAGAAACCTCCTTTGTTATAATGAGTGTGGGTCCTAGACCGCACTAAAATAACAAAGGAGGTGTCCAACATGGACAAAAATACTTTATCACATACAACTTGGGAATGTAAATATCATATTGTATTTGCACCTAAATATAGGAGACAGATTATATATGTAAATATCAAAGCGGATGTAGGGAATATTTTAAGTACCTTATGCAAACGGAGAGGAGTGGAAATTATAGAAGGAGAATGCTGCAGAGACCATATTCATATGCTGGTGAGAATCCCACCAAACCAAAGTGTGTCATCCTTTATGGGATTCTTAAAGGGGAAAAGTTCGCTCATGATATTCGACAGGCACGCAAATTTGAAATATAAGTATGGGAATAGAAAATTTTGGTGTCATGGATATTATGTGGATACAGTGGGAAAAAATGCAAAGAAAATAGAAGAGTATATAAAGAACCAATTACAAGACGACATAGCATATGACCAATTAAGTTTAAAAGAATTTATAGACCCGTTTACGGGTGAGCCAGTAACAAAAGGCAAATAAACAAATCCCTTGTAAGGGATAGCCGGGAATAAGGTGCGGTTGGGGCCTTTATTTTCGTAGGGCCTTTGAGGCCCAAGCCGGCAATCGTCCCTTATAGGGACAGAGCAAACCACCAGTTTTCACTGGTGGTTATGATTGTCTCTATAGAGGTGATTTTAAGGAATATGAAAGTAGGGATAAGTGAATATCATTGACGCATTTTTATCAGAAAGATATAATAAAGCTGATACAATGGTGAGAAACAGGATTGTCTACGAAAGGAGAGGTTCCTATGTTATACAACCCTCAGCTTGATACTTTTCTCTGTGTGGTAGAGTCCGGGAGCTTTAACAAGGCTGCCGAAAAACTATATATTTCTGCGCCCGCAGTTATTAAGCAGATTAATTCTCTGGAAGGGAGTTTAAAACTGCAGCTTTTTGACCGGACACACCGGGGGCTTGTGGTGACAAAGGCAGGGAAGTCACTGTATCAGGATACAAAATATATTGTGCAGTATTGCCGGGAATCTGTGAATCGTGCGTCAAATGCGATGCTGAATGAGACCGAAGTCATCCGGGTTGGAATCTCCCCCATGACACCGCCGCAGGTATTTGTAGATCTATGGCCGAAGATACAGAAGCAATACCCAAACATGAAATTTCAACTGGTTCCCTTTGAAAATACACCGGAAAATGCAAAAGAAATTTTAGCAAATCTGGGGCAGAACATTGATGTGGTAGCAGGGATTTTTGATGATACCATGCTGAATGTACGAAAATGCAGGGGAATCGAAATCCTAAAAGAACCGTTCTGCTGTGCGGTTTCCATCCATCACAGGTTAGCTGGAAAAGAAAAGCTGACGATTCCGGATTTGTATGGAGAAACGCTGATGTTGATGCACCGGGGATGGAGCAACTATGTGGATCGTTTGAGAGATGATCTTTGGAAAAATCATCCGCAGATTCAGATTGAGGATTTTGAACTTTATAACGTAGAAATTTTTAACCGCTGTGAAAACAGCCAGGATGTGCTGCTTGCAATTCAAAGCTGGTCCAGCATTCATCCTCTGATGCGCATGATTCCGGTGGAATGGAACTACAGCATACCCTTTGGACTTTTATACGCCACAGAACCATCGGAAAAGGTGAGAAAAGTCTTAAAGGGGATAAAAAAAGCGGTGGAGTTATAACGAAAAAGTTTATACTGAATAACAAACGGAGACTTCTGCATGGAGTCTCTTTTTTGTACAATAAAGTTGCGAACAGAAAACAGAGAGGTAAGCGCCAAATATTCCTGCGGATTTCCTGATCCTCAAGTTTTGCCTATAATTGTAGAGTCGAAAGATATTTAGACTATTTCACTACAATTATGGAGGATAGGTTATGGCAGGTACTCGCAAAGCCCGTGTTCCGATGGCGGAACAGATCAGGCTTATCAATGAATGCCGCCAGAGCGGCATGACAGATGCTGACTGGTGCCGTGAAAACGACATTGCAGTAAGCACCTTTTACAACTGGGTCAGCCGTTGCCGGAAAGCGGCAGCGGATCAGATCCCAGCAGCGAATTATGGTCATTCTCCGGTTCCCCGCCCGAAACAGGACGTGGTCCCCATTGACATTGTTCCGGATCACATCCCGGAACAGCATACAGCATCACAGATGCTAAACTCGCACCTTGACAATTCACATACGATCGAAGTTGCCATGAAGGATATCACAGTCCACATCAGCAATGATGCAGATCCGGTCCTGCTCACCAGGATATTCCGCCTGATTCAGGAGATCTCATGTTAGGGGATATCTCCGGACTTGAAAAGATCTACATTGTCTGCGGCTACACCGATATGCGGAAGTCCATTGACGGACTCTGTGCCGTTATCGAGGACCAGCTTAAGATGGATCCCTCGTCCAGTGCTCTCTTCCTTTTCTGCGGAAGAAGACGGGACAGGATCAAAGCCTTGTTCCGTGAACCGGACGGCTTCGTTCTGATCTATAAGCGGCTGTCTGTCCGCGGCGGCTATCAATGGCCCAGGAAGCAGTCGGAAGTCCGGAACCTTTCCTGGCGGGAGTTTGACTGGCTGATGTCCGGGATCGATATTGACCAGCCCAAAGCCCTCAAAGCAGAGTAAAAAATCATCTGGATCTTAGCAGAAATCCTGCACAGAAAAATACGGAAATCCCCTGTAGATTCGGCATTTTTCAGGAGCTATTTTCCTTTAGTAAAAGCCCCGTTTCTGATATAATAAAGGTATCAGAACCGAGGAGGGAAACGATGGCTTCCAGTGCAAAAGATATCCAGCTCAGAGAGCTGAAAGATACGGTATCACAACTGAAAACAATGGTATCCGAACAGACTGAACTGATCCGATCTCTCCGTCTTATCATTGACGAAAAATCCAGTCACGAGAAAGCGCTTCAGGAACAGGTAGATTATCTGACCAAAAAGCTTTTCGGCTCATCCAGCGAAAAAAGATCCGATGATATTCCGGGACAACAGAACCTTTTCGATGAAGCGGAAGTGGAAGAGGATCCATCCCTGCTGGAAGTAGAAACTGTGATCAAGGAACATACCCGTAAAAAGAAGGCAACCCACGAGGATCTCTTCAAAGGCCTGAAGGTTGAAAAAGTAGTGATCCCTCTTCCCGAAGAAGAACAGATCTGTCCGGTATGCGGCACACAGATGGTCCTGATCGGTGAGGAGTATGTCCGCCGGGAACTGGAATTCATTCCTGCCACCTGTAAAGTGATCGAATACTACAGCCAGAGTTACGGATGTCCATCCTGCAAGGAAGGACTCGGCGATACGGAAAAGCCTGTGATCATAAAGTCTCAGGTTCCGGCGGCTCTGGTTGGGAAAGGTCCTGCCTCAGCATCCACTGTTGCATGGACCATGTACCAGAAGTATGCCAACGGGCTTCCCCTTTACCGGCAGGAAAAAGACTGGAAGCAGTATGGGGCTCAGATCAGCCGGACCACCCTTGCCAACTGGATCATCTACTGTTCGCAGAACTATTTCCAGCCGATGTATGATTACTTTCATCGGGAGCTGCTGAAGCGCAGTTTTGCAATGGCAGATGAGACACGGGTCCAGGTGTTAAAAGAGGAAGGGCGCCAGGCCCAGACCCAGTCGTTCATGTGGCTGTTCCGAAGCGGCGAGGATGGACTTCCGGCGATCATCCTGTATGGCTATTCCCCTACCAGGAGTGGCAGCCATGCAAGGGAGTTTCTGGAAGGCTACAGCGGATACCTGGAAACGGATGGATATCAGGGATACAACAATCTTCCGAGGATCAGACGCTGCTCTTGTTGGGCGCATATCCGTCGATACTTTATCGACGCCGTTCCCAAAGGAAAACAGTATGACTACAGCCAGCCGGCAGTGCAGGGCGTCCAGTACTGCAACCGGTTGTTCGCCATTGAGGACTCCATTAACAAAAAGTATCCCGGTGATTATGAAAAGCGGAAGCAGCTGCGTCTCGAGAAGGAAAAACCCGTTCTGGAGGCTTTCTGGTCGTGGCTCGATCAGCAGAAGCCCGTCCGGAATACCCGGATGGATAAAGCCGTGAATTACGTTCTTAACCGACGTGATACAGCGGAGACTTATCTGGAAGACGGACGGTGCAGCTTTACCAATAATCTCAGTGAGAATGCAATTCGTCCATTCGCAGTAGGCCGGAAGAACTGGCTCTTCAGCAATTCCGTTGACGGAGCGAATGCCAGTGCGGTAGTCTACACAATGGTTGAGATGGCAAAAGCATACGATCTGAATATTTATGGATATCTTAAATTTTTACTGGAGCACCGGCCAAGTAAAGATATGACCGATGAACAGCTGGCAGAGCTGGCACCTTGGAGTGAAAAACTCCAATCTATCAAAAATCGCATGTGAATTATAGTGAATTACTCCAACTCGCAAAGGGCTGGAGTAATTTTGTATCCGACCGCATTAATATTTTGCGCTTACACAGAGAGAAAACAAAGGAGGTTTTATCTGTGAACAATTTTATTTTTGAAAATGCGACAAAAGTGTATTTTGGAAAAGGCTGTGTCAAAGAGTATCTTTCCAGTCTGACCGGGAAATATGGAAGTAAAATTCTGCTGGCTTACGGTGGCGGTTCCATCAAGAAAAATGGAATCTATGAAGAAGTGACAGAGATTCTGAAAAGAACAGGAAATACAGTGATTGAATTTTCCGGTATCATGGCGAATCCTACTTACGAAAAGGTGCTGGAGGGAGCAAGGCTTGCAAAAGAAAACGAAGTGAATTTAATTTTAGGTATTGGCGGCGGTTCCGTAATGGATTGCTGTAAAGCTGTCTCCATGGCAGCAGCTACGGAGAAAGACATTTGGGAAAACTACTGGGCAGCGCCGGGAATCGTTGATTTTGAACCCGTACCACTGGGAGTCATCGTGACAGTGGCAGGAACAGGCAGTGAGTGCAATGGCGGTGCAGTGATTACGAATGAAAAGCAGAAGATTAAGACCGGAAGAGATTATCCAAAATGTAATCCGAGATTTGCTTTGATTGATCCGACATACACCTACAGTGTTCCGAAGAATCAGATGGTGTCAGGCGGCTTTGATATTCTATCACACATTATGGAAACGTACTTCAGTGAACCCAATGAGGACAATGTATCAGACGACATTTCAGAGGCGTTAATGAGAAGTGTCATCCGTAATCTTCGGGCAGCTATTCAAAATCCGGAGGACTACACTGCAAGGAGCAATCTGCTCTGGGCATCTACCATGGCGGAGAACCGGATCATTAAACTGGGAAAGAAATGTGATTTTGAATGTCACCAGATGGAACATCAACTTGGGGCATATACAGACTGTAATCATGGACAGGGACTTGCGGTTCTGCACCCCGTTTATTACCGTCATATCTATCAAAACGGACTTCCGAAGTTTGTGAACTTTGCAAAAAACGTATGGCAGATTCCGGGAGAGGGAAAAAGCGACGAGGAAATAGCAGCGGAAGGAATTTCCGCATTGACGGCGTTTATCAGAGAGATTGGACTGCCGGGTACGTTGAAAGAACTTGGCGTAAAAAAAGAAATGTTAAAGGAAATTGCAGATACCTGCAATATATCAGCGGGAAGTTACAAGAAAATGACTCCGGAAGAAATACTGGATATCTTCCGGGAATGTTATGAATAATGGGAGGAGGAATTACAGAATGAAAAAATTGACAGCATTATGTATGGGATTGATTATGGTGATAAGTCTTGCAGCTTGTGGAAAAAGCGATACGCCGAAAGCATCTGAAACGGAATCATCCAACGCAGAGGAAACACAGGTGTCCGAACCGGAAAGTACAGAATCTTCGGAAACAGAAAATGAAACGGGGCAGGCAACGGGAAGTAATACGCTGGTGGTCTATTTCTCTATGCCGGAGACGACAGATCCGGACGAGAGTAAGATGACGCAGGAAGAGGATAACAGTGTTGTTGTGATTGATGGAGAGGTACTTGGAAATACCCAGTATGTTGCCTATGTCATTGAGGAAAATACGGGAGCTGACATCTTCCGGATTGAGCCGGAAACCCCATATCCTACAGACCATGATACTTTAGTAGATTTAGCTTCAGATGAACAGGCAGAAGATGCACGTCCGGCAATCAAAGACCAGATTGAAAATTTTGAACAATACGACACCGTTTTTGTGGGTTATCCGAACTGGTGGGGAGATATGCCGATGATTCTTTATTCATTTTTTGATGAGTATGATTTTTCGGGGAAAACCATTATTCCGTTTAATACGCATGGAGGCAGCGGATTCTCAGGCACCATTAGTACAATCGAGGAACTGGAACCAAACGCTACGGTCAATGAGGACGGTTTTACCGTATCACGAAACAATGTGCAGGATGCCGAGCCAGATATTTTGACCTGGTTAAGCGGGCTTGGCTATTAGGAGCTGCAGAACGGAAAGGATAAGGTATCATAGATGAAAAAAAGCAGAACTGTGTTTCTTTGCCTGGTACTGACAGGGCTGCTGCTAATGGGGTGCGGCAAAAATCCGGCAGATGAAACACCACAAATAGCAACAGATTCAGAAGAATCTGTGAATCAGGATGAAAGTAATGTTCTAATTGCATATTTTGGCCGATGGGGAAACACAGATTTTCCGGATGGGATAGACGCATCTACATCAGCGAGTATTGTAATCGGAAAAGATAACAATCTGCAGGGAACGACAGAGTATGTGGCCTCAATGATTCAGGAGTATATGGGAGGTACCCTTCATCTCATACAGACAGCAGACACTTATCCGGCGGATTACGATGCAGTCGTAGACCAGAACCATCAGGAGCAGGCCGATGGCAGTATGCCGGAATTATCAACTGTGGTTGAAAATATGGATCAGTATGAAATTGTCTTTATTGGTTATCCCATATGGGCAACTACCATACCGCGGCCAGTGATTTCTTTTATAGAGCAGTATGATTTATCAGGGAAAATAATCATTCCATTCTGTACACATGGTGGATATGGCAGCGGCAGCAGTTATACAGAAATTGAGAATCTCTTGCCTGATTCAGAGATACTGGATGGTTTTGCAGTCGAGGCAGAGCAGATAGATTCAGCCGAGCAGGAATTGGAAAATTGGCTGGACAATCTGGATGTAATATAAAAATGGAGCGAGTTATAAAGGAGTAATTAATTATGGAATACCGCAAATTAGGAAAAGATTTAAAGGTTTCAGCAGTAGGGCTTGGCTGCATGGGATTTTCCCATGCCAGCGGAGAGCCGGTTGACAACGAGGCGGCTGTTAAAATACTGCGGCAGGCTTACGAGATGGGATATGATTTTTTTGACACTGCAGAGGCGTATACGGGATATTTCCCGGATGGCACCGTTTCCTGCAATGAGGAACTGGTAGGAAAAGCAGTAAAAGATGTGCGTCATAAAGTTGTCATTGCCACAAAAATGGGTGTCACACACAACGAAGATTTATCTCTGACTTTAGACAGCCGCCCGGAAACAATCCGAAAAAGTGTGGAAGGAAGTCTGAAAAACCTGAACACCGATTACATTGATTTATACTACCAGCACCGGATTGATCCGAAGGTAGAGCCGGAGGTGGTGGCACAGACGATGGCACAGCTTATTAAAGAAGGAAAAATCCGTGCCTGGGGCATTTCCGAAACAACGGAGGAATATCTCCGGCGGGCAAATGCTGTATGTCCGGTTGCTGCTGTGGAGAACCGTTACTCTATGATGGCAAGATGGCATGAAACTCTGTTTCCGGTATGTGAAGAGCTGAATATTGCGTATGTGGCATTTTCTCCTATGGCAAATGGATTCCTGACCGGAAAGTATACGCCACAGACGAAGTTTGAGGGCAGCAAGGATTACCGCACCGGAATGCCTCAGTATACCAAAGAGGGCTACGAAAAGGCGAAGGAATTACTGGATATGCTAAAGGGACTGGCAGAAGAAAAAAATGCTACCATGGGACAGCTATCTCTGGCATGGATGATTTGCAAAAAGCCTTATATCATACCGATTCCAGGTTCCAGAAAGCCGGAAAGACTCCGGGAAAATCTGGAGGCGGGGGAGATTGTTCTGACGCAGGAGGAAGTAGCGCTGATTGATGAAAAACTGAACGTTATGGAATTTGAGGTGTTCGGCGGTCATCCGACCAAATAAAACAAAAATTAGTAAAAATGGAAAAGCGAGGTAAAAATACATATGCAGAAAACGACAACGATTCTTTTTATAAACGGAAGTCCCAATAAGGAGGGAAACACTGCCGCTCTTGCAGACAGGCTGCTGTCTGGAAAAGCGTATGAAACCTTAAATCTGACGGATTATAAAATCTACAGTTATGGTCAGAACTTTCAGGACGACCAGTTTGAGGAAGTCCTTTCACGGATGAAAGAGGCGGAAACGATCGTAATTGGCTCTCCGCTATACTGGCATAATATCTGCGGTTCCGTCCGAAATCTTCTGGACCGATTTTATGGCCCGGTAAGTTCGGGAGAACTTTCCGGCAGAAAATTATATTTTCTGTTTCAGGGAGCGGCTCCGGAAAAGTGGATGCTGGAAGCAGGAGAATATACGATGAAGCGATTTGCAAAGCTTTATGGCATGGAATATGCAGGTATGGCAACAAGCGGAAGGGAAGCGGCTGCGCTGGCAGACCATATATAAGGGGAATTCTGCTTATGGCCAGAAAAAACAGATGGAAATACAAAGGCATTATGCTATATGCGGCAGTATGGCTGATTCTGGCGTTGACTGCTTGTGGAAGTACGGAAAATACGGCGGAAACATTGCAGGAAGAGCAGCCGGATACAGCAGGGGAGGATTTTATCAATACAGAATACTTTACAGAAAGTTCTACGGTAGGGGAAGTGACCTCAGATGAGGCGTTTGGCGATTACGGACGTTTGCTGTTTCCGGTGGACTTATCTATATCAGAGGATATGACACTGAAAGAAGTGAGTAGCAGCAGTGTGTATCTGTGGTACTCACAGATACAGCCGGAGAAAACCGTGGAGATTTTAAATGATTTAAAGCAGCAGTCCCTGGCCGGAGAACAGATTTTTTATTCCATTTATACAGAAGAGGAAATGGAAGAGGATTCGTCTAAAAGAAATACCGGACTTTTCTTTTTCCGTGGAGAGCCGGGAAAGGAGTTTGCAGTTACCAATGCCGGAGGCGGATTTTATTATGTGGGAGCGATGCATGACAGCTTTCCACACGCCTTGGAATTGAGTAAAAATGGTTACAATGCTTTCGCACTGATTTACCGACCGGATGCTCCATATGAAGATCTTGCCCAGGCGATTGCATATATCTATGATAATGCGGATAAATTGCAGGTGAATCCGGAAAATTATTCCCTGTGGGGCGGTTCAGCCGGGGCGAGAATGGCGGCAGTTCTTGGAAACGAGGACTATCTGCAGCAGCTTACCGGGAGAACAGACATCCCTCAGGTAGCGGCGGTTATTATGCAGTATACCGGGTATTCGGAGGTTTCAGAAACGGATGCGCCTACGTATGCAAACGTGGGGGATCAGGATGGGATTGCGAGCTGGAGAACGGTTCAGCAGAGGATAAGTTCCCTGGAGCGCATGGGGATTCCCACAGAATTTCATGTATATGAGGGACTGGGCCATGGGTTTGGCATTGGCACGGATACAGTGGCGGAAGGCTGGATGACAGATGCGGTGTCCTTTTGGGAAGACCAGATGAAAAAAGGAGATGAATGAGCATGAAAGTATTATTAGTGAATGGAAGCCCACATAAGTCAGGCTGTACTTACACAGCTCTGGATACGGTGGCAGAATCATTAAATGAGAACGGAATAGACACAGATTTGATGTGGATTGGAAATAAACCGATTTCCGGGTGCATTGCCTGCAAAAGCTGTGCAAAAAAGAACAAGTGTGTATTTGATGATACGGTCAATGAGTTTTTAGACATTGCGGGAGACTATGACGGATTTGTATTTGGTACGCCAGTCCACTGGGGAGCAGCCTCTGGTGCGATCACATCCTTCCTGGACCGGGCATTTTATGAGGATCTTTTGTCAGGCGGCGGAAGATTTCATCTGAAACCAGCCGCCGCAGTTGTGTCAGCGAGAAGGGCAGGAACGACCGCCACATGGGATCAGATTAATAAGTATTTTGCGTTGATGCAGATGCCGATTATTTCCTCAAGATATTGGAATATTGTGCATGGGGCGACGCCTGAGCAGGTTGAAAAGGATGAAGAAGGCGTACAGACGATGCGGATTCTGGGAAAGAATATGGCATTTTTCCTACAGTGCAAGGAAGTGGCTATGAAAATGGGTGTTGCCATGCCGGAACCGGAAACAGTAACGTTTACAAATTTTATCAGGGATTAAGAGATTGGAGCATTGGAAATGAGTAAAAAAGCAATCATAAAAATTTTGATCGATATTGGAATGACCATTTCCCTTATGTTTCTTATGGCATTTGAACTGGTTGGCAGGGAGGCACACGAATGGATTGGAATGGCTATGTTTGTTCTCTTTCTTGTACATCATGCACTGAATCTTACATGGACGAAAAATATCCGCAGAGGAACCTATACGCCATTTCGGATTCTTCAGCTTTTACTGGTTTGCCTGATCCTCATTTCCATGATGGCTTCTATGGTTAGCGGTATTGTTCTTTCCAGATATATATTTTCCGCTGTGCAGGTCAGGGGATTCCGTAGTATTGCACGAGTGATTCATATGCTGGCAGCATACTGGGGATATGTTTTGATGTCTTTGCATCTGGGGATTCACTGGCGGGTGATGATGGGAATGGCAGGACGTATGGCAAAGAGGAAATCCAAAGCCCGAACATGGGTGCTAAAAAGTATTGGCATTCTGATTGCCGGATATGGAATCTTTGCGTTTATGAAAAGAGATTTTGGTTCTTATATGCTGTTACAAATAGATTTTGTGTTTTATGACTTTGAGGAACCGCTTGTGCTGTATTTGCTGGACTATCTGGCGATTATGGGAGGATTTGTCTGGTTGGGGCATTATATATCCCATGGTATGAATAAAATCAGATTAAATGCTAAGAAGAAGGTGGGATAGAAGATGAAAGATTTTCAATTAAGAAATGATACAAAGCTATGGTTTTGTAATAATCCTATGGAAAGACTTCGGGAGGTTATAAATAAAAAACGTGTGCTTTTTGTGTATGGAGGAGGCTCCGCAAAAGAAAATGGCTGTTTTGATGATGTGAAAAATGCAGTTTTTGAAAGCGGCGGAGATTTTTATGAGTTAGGGAACTCCTCCAGAGATCGTACTGCGATTGAAGCAGGAATGAAAGTAGTAAAAAACAACCAGATTCAGCTTGTTATAGGCGCAGGTGGGGCGAGCGTCATGGATTGTGCGAAGTTAATTGCATTTGGTGCTTGCCACGAGGCGGATTGGTGGGAATTTGTAAAAGGAAGAAAAAATCCGTATGGTTTGGAGCGGCTTCCGTTGGTATTGATGCCGACTTATCCTTCCAGCGGTTCAGAATATGGACTTGGAGCAGTTTCTGCTGATTCTCGGACAGGGGATTTCGGAACTGCTTATGGGATTGCTGCAGATTATGCAATTCTCGTACCAAAATACTCTTTGTCACTGAATAAGGAGATGACAGCGTATACGGGGCTTGTTACGCTTGTCCAACTGTCAGCCTCTGTGATAGGAGATAAAAACCCTATATCATATGCAGCCGGTGTTTCTGTTATATGCAATGTGCTGAAGGCTGTTATAGCATTGGATGAGAATCCGAATGATTTGGACGCCAGAGGCGTGATTCTTTATGGAGCTTCCATTTCGACTTCCGGAAGATTAGGAATTGGAAAAGAAGAAAACTATGCGTATGATATTTATGAACTTGAATTCGTACCGGAAGTTTTGTTTGATGTTCCATATAGAAAAAGCCTTACTGTATTATTCCCACGTTTCTTGAAAATGATGTCTGTTTACCATGAGGATGATATTCGTACTTATATTCAGGATGTATTTGGATACAAGGGAGGGATTGATGAATCAGTGGAAAGGATTGTATCACTATTTGAAGGATTGGGAATTTCGATGTATTTTAAAGGTGATTGGACAGAAAAATCACTAGAGAGTATTCCAATAGATTCTATGCTGACACAGGAGGAAATAACAGAGATGATAAGGTACTCCATGTATCCTGGAAATCTTACAGAATGAGATTTATTTAATTATGAAAGGATGAGTATTTATGGAATTTGTTACATTAAATAATGGTGTGAAAATGCCTATATTAGGATTTGGTGTATACCAGATAGCAGATTTAAAAGAATGTGAACAGGCAGTTGTAGATGCAATTCAGACAGGGTACCGTTTAATTGATACTGCAGCTTCGTATGGAAATGAAGAGGCAGTTGGACGTGCGATTAAGCGCTGTGGGATTCCGCGAGAAGAATTGTTTATTACTACAAAACTGTGGATTACAGATACCAGTTATGAGGGGGCGAAGCGTGGGTTTGAAACCTCTATGAAAAAACTGGGCTTGGATTATCTGGACCTGTACTTGATACATCAGCCGCTGAATGATTATTATGGGGCATGGAGAGCCATGACAGAGCTTTATCGGGAAGGAAAAATCCGGGCGATTGGCGTTTGCAGCTTTTACCCTGACAGGCTTGCCGATCTGATTGCTTTTAATGAGGTTAAGCCGGCGATTAATCAGGTAGAAGCAAATATTTATTTTCAACAGAAAAAGGCACAGGAGTTTATGAAAGAAAAGGATGTCCAGATGGAAGGATGGGCTCCATTTGCAGAAGGAAGAAACAATCTGTTTGATAATGATATATTAAAGAGAATTGGTGAAAAATATAAAAAGAGTGTGGCTCAGGTAGTGCTGCGTTGGCTTTTGCAGAGGGGAATCGTATGTATCCCTAAGAGTACAAAAAAGAAACGTATGGAAGAAAACTTTGCTGTATTTGATTTTGAATTGACTTGTGAGGATATGGAGGCAATCAAATCACTTGATACAAATACCAGTGCATTTTTTGACCATCATGATCCGGCGGCTGTGGAACGACTGGTAAATTTGGTGAGGAATGTATAGGATGATGCTGCAAAATGTATAGAGTATAATGAACGAGGGTGATTGATTGGGGTAATTGCTATTTATGTCCCTGGAGATGAGGAGAAGCGCCTTTTTTCCAAAATCCAGAATATATTAGATAAAGAAAATTATATACAGGCAGAAGAAGGTGGAACAAACTTGGTTTTTGAAAGATTAAAAATTATCCCAGACTATCATAAAATTCTTTTGGATGATAAAGAAGTTAATCTTTCTAGTCAGCAGTTCCAACTTCTCCTATACCTTGCAAAAAAGCCGGGGCGTGTCTACACCTACGAACAGATCTATGAAACTATATGGGAAAAAGAGTACACCTATGACAAAGGCAATGTCATGGCACGTTGAGACAGTGACGTTGCTGGTGAAGAAACCTTGATTTTACAGGCTTTCCCGGACTTTATGCTTGAAAATGAAAGTGTGTTTTTTATGATTTTTGAATGTAAACTCCGTTCCATAGTGGGCATGGGGTTATGCGGTAAAGTTAAAAAATAGAGTTTTGCGGAATTATTATGCTTTTGCTAAATTGTTTCATACTTTTTGGCAAAAGCATTTTTTATTTAGGACGGAAAAATTTGGAGAGATATTTCTAGTTGGTACAGGTATCAGAAAATTGAATACAGGACAAAGCTTTATAACTGGAGAGATTTTTCAATACCTGCAAACCCATGGAATTTTTATTCGTATCTGAGGGGAAAGTGGGATGTGAAAAATACTGTAAAATAGATATTTAATGGGAAAGATAACTTGGAAAAAGGGGGGATTAGAGGTAAGCTAAAAGAGAAACTTTTTTGAAAAATGTTCCGCTGTAACATTTCGCGGACATTTGCCTGTTATACTATCTGCAAAAAGCAAAGCAAAGGAAGTGACGTTATGAAGCAGATTTTAATTGTCGAGGACGACAGTTTTTTGAATAAGATGTTAGCCTACAACCTGACCGCTGACGGCTACGGTGTGACCTCTGCCCTGAACGCCAGAACAGCCGCCGAAGTCCTGCACACGCAGGAATTTGATTTAGTCCTGCTGGACATCAACTTGCCGGATGGCAACGGCTACGACCTGTGCCGGTTGATTAAGCCGGAACACCCGGACACTATTGTAATCTTTCTGACTGCCAACGATCAGGAGAGCGACCAGATACGGGGTTATGAGGTGGGCGCAGTAGACTATATCACAAAGCCTTTTGTGATTGGAGCCTTACAGCGGAAAATCAAAGCCATGTTCGCTATGCTGGAACACCACAAGCCCGCAAAGGATATTTACGATGATGGGCGGCTGTTTCTGGATTTCTCTGAACAGACCGCAGCCCTGAATGGAAAGACGCTGACCTTATCCCCGATGGAATATAAAATGCTGAACCTGTTCCGCAAAAATCCGAAGCAGGTACTTACCCGCCAGCAGCTCTTGGAAAAGCTGTGGGATATAGACGAGCGTTTTGTAGACGAACACACCCTGACAACCTCTGTCAGCCGTATTCGCAGCAAGATTGAAGCAGACGGCGGTGCGCCCTATATCAAGACGATTTACGGCATGGGTTATCAATGGACGGGAGGCGAGAAGAAATGATGCTTAAAGACCTATCAGTAAAAAAGCTGCTCCGTCTGGTGGTGGCCGGTCTGCTGCTTTCCATGACAGCGATTACGTTGGCTCTGTTCCTTACGACAAAACAGACGGCGGTATTGCTTGGGGGCGGTGCGCTGTCTCTCTGTGCCCTTGTCTGGTTTTTTCTGCTGACGTTAGCTTTTGGAAAGCGCCTGTCCCTGTTTACCTCTGACCTGTGCCAGACCCTGGACCACATGATCGAGGGTGAGGTCGCGCCCCGGCGCGCAGAGGACAGCGAAACCATGCTGGCCCGTATCAGCCACCGGCTTTCCCGCCTCTATCAGATCATGCAGGAGAACCGGCGCAAGGTGGACGAAGAACGGAAGGAGCTTCAAGCCTTGGTATCGGATATTTCCCATCAGGTGAAAACACCGGTGAGCAATCTGAAAATGGCGGCGGACACTCTGCTGGAAAAGTCTATGGCCGAAGCGGAGCGCACCGATTTCATCCAGGGCATTCGCACTCAGACGGATAAGCTGGACTTTCTCTTTCAAGCCCTTGTGAAAACCTCCCGTCTGGAAACGGGCGTTATTCGGTTGGATAAGAAACCGGGCCGCCTCTTTGAAACGATAGCCCAGGCCATGAGTGGAATTGTGTATGCGGCGGAGAAAAAACAAATCGCCGTATCTGTGGACTGCCCGGAAGATCTCACTCTCTCCCATGACAGCAAGTGGACAAGCGAAGCCCTTTTCAATCTGTTGGACAACGCGGTAAAGTACACCCCAGCAGGAGGAAACATTTCTGTATCGGTGGTGGCATGGGAAATGTATGTGGAGGTCAAAGTCACCGACACCGGCAAGGGCATTTCCGAGAGCAACCAGGCGGCTATCTTCCGGCGCTTCTACCGGGAGGAAGAAGTACATGAGCAGCAGGGCGTGGGTATTGGTCTGTATCTGGCCCGTGAGATCGTGACTCGGCAGGGCGGCTATATCAAAGTGGCTTCGGAGCAGGGGCAAGGTTCTGCTTTTTCTATTATGCTGCCGAAAAGAATATAAAGGACGAAATAAGTTGAATTTTGAGAGGAGAACAACATGGAATATCATTATACGAAAGTTGATTTGAACCAATGGAACAGAGGAAGATTGTTTAAGACTTACATTGATAATATGCGAATTGTTATGAGTTTGACTGTGGAGGTTGATGTGACAAATCTTATTCAGTTCTGCGAAAAAAACAACTTAAAATTCTATCCCTCTATGTTATGGATTGTATCAAAAGTCGTTAATTCACATGATGAATTTAAGTATGCTTGGAATGATAAAGGAGATTTAATAAAATGGAATTTCATTAGTCCATCTTATACAGAGTTTCATAAAGAAGATGAGAGCTTTAAAAAATTAGTAACAGAGTTTTCAGATGACATATTTGAATTTCATGCACGCTTTATGTTAGATAAGGAAAATCATAAAGCGGATCGTGGCTTTGTAGAAGATCAGCCATCAAACTTTTTTGATGTATCTTGCCTCCCGTGGGTAAAGTATAGCCACTTTGATGTACATGTTTTTGATGAGGGTAAGTTTCTTGCACCAGTTATTACTTGGGGAAAATTTGAAAAGATACAGGAAAAACATATCATGCCCCTGACAATGAACATCCATCATGCCGTGGCAGATGGATTTCATTTATGTAGATTTTTTAATGAGGTGCAGGAAGTTATAAATACACTCAATCAGACAGAATTGCATAGTTGAGAAACCCTGATTTAAGGATGAAAAGGCAAATTGGCTTTAACGGAAAGTTCTGCTTTTTCCATTATGCTCCCTGTGAAGTAAAGGACAGCGGGCGGCCTTTTCCGGCTGTCCGCTGAAATTTTTTTCGCCATAGTGTGCCGACAAAGCTGCCAGTGGCAGGTTTTCGGCTGAAATGTCCGAGCCTTGTAACATTTCATCCCGATTTTCATTAAATATTTTGCCCGCTGTAACATTTCACGGACATTTGGGTTTTACAATATCCTTATCAACAAAAGCGAACACTTAAAGGAGGCCGCACAATGGAACTGCCCCCTACATTGATTTGGAATTTTGTGCTGCTGATCTTCCCGCCCGCTGCCCTTGTGCTGGTGTTCCGGCAATGGCTGACCTGGCATATCCGCTGGACGGTGGCCTTGACTGCTCTGTGTGATCTTCTCTTGTTTTGGGATGGACTGTTTTACTATGAGAGTGTTTGGCTGTTTGCCGTGCTTCTGTTGATACAGCTTGCCGCAACCGGCGCAGCAGTGTTCCGCATCTATCACAACCATCAAAGAAAGGATTGAATTTTATGAGCATTTTACAGACCATTGACCTGAAAAAGTATTACGGTGCAGAGCCGAACATCACCCGCGCCCTTGACGGCGTAAACTTCGACCTGGAGGACGGCGAGTTTGTGGCCGTCGTTGGGACCTCCGGCAGCGGCAAGTCTACCCTGCTTCACATGATGGGCGGGCTGGACACTCCCACCTCCGGCAATGTGATCGTCCGGGACAAGGAGCTGGCAAAGATGAATGACGAACAGCTCACCATCTTCCGACGCCGCAACATCGGCTTCATCTTTCAGAACTACAACCTTGTCCCCATTCTGAATGTGTATGAAAATATCGTCCTGCCGGTGGAGCTGGACGGGGACACGGTAGATCAAAAGTTTATGAACGAAGTCGTTCACCTGCTGGGACTGGAAGATAAGCTGAAAAATATGCCCAACAATCTTTCCGGCGGTCAGCAGCAGCGTGTGGCGATTGCCCGCGCCCTGATTACCAAACCGGCTATCGTGCTGGCCGACGAGCCGACCGGCAACCTGGACAGCAAGACTAGCTCCGAAGTGCTGGGGCTTATTAAGCGTACCAGCGCGGAGTTCAGACAAACCGTAGTGATGATTACCCATAATAACGACATCGCCCGCCTTGCAGATCGGATTGTCCGCATTGAGGATGGAAAGATCGTGGGCTAAAGGAGGTAGAACGCTATGACATGGCCTTTTGAGAACGACACCCGAAATGCAGAGAAAAAGTTAGCGGTGCGAAGCCTGAACGCAAACAAACAAAGAAATTTTCTGATAGGCATTATCATATTTGCCGCCTCGTTCTTGTTGACATTTTCGACTATTCTGGTATGCAATGCCACGATAGATACACAAATCATTTCCCGTGTTGACAATACACAAGAAGTAATTGGTGTGATTTTTGGGATTGCTATTGTCTTGCTGTTCACAGCAGGAATTGCCATTAAAAATATCATGTATATTTCCGTGTTACAGCGAACACGGGAATTTGCACAGTTGAGAACAATAGGGGCAACATACCGGCAAATAAAGTTGGTTATTCATAACGAGCGTAAACAGCTATCTTGGAAATACATTTTGGGTGGCTTGTTTTTTGGCTTTTTATGTAATTGTGTGTTGCCGTTGGGATTGTATTTGGTGCCGAGCGTTGCTTGTGCATTATTCTCTGGCGCTTTTATATGGTTCATAGTCTTTTGGTCATTTCGCACACCAGCAAAACAAGCAGCTTCTTTGTCCCCTATGGCAGCATTGAGAATTGAAGAAAGAAAATCATCCAGAAATTCCAGAAAAAGCACCCGTATTACTCCCAGCGGTTTGGCTAAAACATACTTTTCCAGCAACAGAAAAAAAGCATCCTATACGCTGTTGTCCCTTGTGTTGAGCGGTGTACTCATGTTTGGAGTCTTTTCGGTAATGTCGGCTATTGATATAAAGGAACTTGTTCAACAGTCATATTACGAGGACAGCAGTGTTTATCTTTTACTGAACTCGACAGCCAGCGAAAATTCTACTTCTGATTTGATGAAGAACAGTCCTTTTACCCAGGAATTAAAAGCGCATATTGAAAATATCCCTGGCGTAATAGAAATTTACCCGTCAAAAAAATTAAATTGTGAGGTTGTGGTCTCCGGTCAATCAGAAAATAAATATAAGATATCGATCAACAGCATTGTTGGCACATCCAGTTTTGAAGTCCGGTTGGTTGAGGGAGGTATGCCCTATTCTCAAAATGTAATCCAGACTATTCCGATTGTGATAAACCGTGTATCACCTTACTATGAAAGAACAGGACTTGACTTGAAATTGGGAGATCATTTTTCTGTGTCGGTGAATACAGGAGCATCCATGAAAGAAACAGATTTTTCGGTATGTGGCTTTATCGAAAACAAAGATACGGGCAGCGTATTCTATACGGCTCCTGAATATCTGGACTTTTTGGCAGAAGTAAATTGTGATCTGGCGTGGTACATTTGTACAGAAGATGTGCAGACAAAGGTGGCCGTTGAGGAAATCAAAACGCTGGTGACTTCGGATGATCGCATAAGCACTTCGGTATTTTCCGAGGAACTATCCGAATATCAGGGGGTCTTTCATAATGCTAAAGTCGTTGTTACGGCTCTGATGTTTTTGATCTGTCTGTTTGCATTTATCAATCTGCTTAACACCTGTATAACGAATACAGTTATGCGCCGTCACGATTATGCGCTGTTAGAGGCTGCTGGTATGACGAAAGCACAAATACAGCAGATACAGAATGCAGAAAACAGGATTTACTTTGCTGGTAGTTTTATAGGGAGCTGCGTGGTAGGAATACCTTTGGGGTTTTTCCTTTGTAGCAAAATTGCAGAAATACCGGGATTATCCTATATCTCTTATCAATTCCCGTGGCTGTTTTTAATCCTCTACCTCGTTCTTGTTTTTACAGTTCATGCAATGGTAACGGCATATCAAAAACGTATCTTAATGAGGCAGTCCGTAGTAGAACGCATTAAAACAGGTGAATAGATTTTTGACTAAAGGAGGTGGCAGGCTATGACATGGCCTTTTGAAAATGATACCAGCGCCATTGAAAAGAAACTGGCAAAAAGAAATCTGAAAAGCGAAAAGCGCCGGAATCTGATGGTGGTGGTTGCAATTACCCTGGCGGCCTTTTTAATCTGCCTAACAGGGATTCTATCTACCTCTCTGGCACAAATGCAGCGCAATCAGGTTGTCGATACTTACGAGGCACTTTACATGGGGGTTGAAAAATCAGATATTGAAACCTTAAAAGGACTGCCGGAAATCGCCCGCGTGGGCAGCTATTATGCGCTCGGTGAGGAACTTTCTGAACAGGGTTATCATACAGTCTATTTTTACTATGACGAGGAAATGATGGATATTGCTCACAACCAGATGAATTTGCTGGAGGGCCGTGTGCCGGAAAAAAAGAACGAGGTTGTGGTGAGTGAATATTTCCTATCCACTTATGGGAACAACGCAAAGCTCGGAGAAACCGTTACTTTAGATACAGACAGCTTTCGCGGAGAATATATCGTAATCGGCATAATTGAAAGCGTGAACGAGAAAGAAATGAATAGCTGCGGCATCCTTCTTTCCGAAGATGCGCTGACCGAATGGAGTGGTTTTGATCCGGCTGGGTATCGTGCCTATGTGCATTTTGAAAATGCCGCACAGTTAAGTGAAGAAGTAATGACCTCTTATTCCAGACAGATTGCAGAAGAATATCAGCTTCCAGTGCCTAAAATGAACAGCAAATATTTTTCCTATACCTCGAAATCCTTTGATTTTGTCCTGATGGGCGGCGTAATTGCCGTGGTTCTAACTGGTGGATATATTGTTATTCAGAGTATCTTCCGTATCTCTGTCAACGATAAGATACAAAGCTATGGGCAGCTCCGTACCATTGGGACAACGCCGCAGCAAATCAGACGGATTGTGAAAAAAGAGGGACGGCGGCTTGGCAGTATCGGTATTCTGACCGGCGCGGTGCTAGGGTTATGTGGCGGCTTTCTTCTGTTTCCCAAAGGCTTTAATGTATTTTATTATGTGATGATCGTTGCTTTGACAGTGTTGAGCTGTTGGGTTATGGTGTCTGTTTCTATCCGAAAGCCGATAAAGATTGCGGCAGGGATTTCCCCTATTGAAGCTGTCCGTTTTACCACAGCGCAAAAGAATATCCACAGCCGGAAAAAGAACATTAAACTCAATCCTGTTTCCATGGGGATTGCAAATTTCAAGCGTGACCGTAAAAAAACGGTCAGTATTGTGGCCTCGTTGAGTTTGGGCGGCATGATCCTGCTTGTGGTATCGTCCATTGTCCTGTTACGCTCACCAGAACAACTTGCAAGACAGGATTTTCCTGATGGTGATTATAAAATCTATGTGGATTCAGAGCTGTCAGAAGAAGAGGTCATGGCCGCAGGTAATCCCTTAAATGAAGAATTGAGGCAGGAGATTTTATCCATTAATGGCATAACAGATGTGATAGCAAAGAGGCAAAGCCTCCATGCTTCTTATACGGTAAATGAGTTCACGGAATCTGGCATGTGTGATATGTTGACAGAGCAAAACTATTCTTTGGTTGAAGCAGCATTGGTAGAGGGGACTATGCCGACAGATACCCGCAGTATTCTCGTTGATTCGAGTACAAGCAAGCGTGACAATATCCCAGCCGGAACAACCGTTGCGTTTACTTTTGGGCAATCCTCTGTTCCTGTTACCGTAGCAGGCGTGTTTGATAATACTGCCTTGCCGAACGGACATGGCGCTTTAGCATTTGATGCTCCGCTCGAATATGCGCCAGAAGCATTATTCCGTGAACTGCACCCGGAAATAACTTCCTTTGATTATTCGTGGAGCATTGTGAATGACCCGAAGAAAACAGAAGAAGTAAAAGCTGCATTGAAAGATGTCGTAGCCAGTCATAGTGATATTGCGTTAGATGAAATTGACAGCAAAATTGAATATGAAAAAATGCAAACCGCAGTAGTATGCGGAAGTTTGCAAGTGTTTTCATGGCTGGTGTTTTTGTTTGGTGTTGTGAATTTAATCAATACGACGCTTTCTAACCAGATATCCAGGAAACAGGAAAACAGCATTTTGCGTTCCATCGGATTAACAGAAAAACAGCTATGTAAAATGAATATCTGTGAGGGCCTATGCTATGCACTCTTTGCGGCATTGGCAACACTGGCCGTAGGGTTTCCTGTTTCTATTGTCGCTTGTAACAAAATGAGCGTAGTAATCTTTGCAAGGGATGTGGTTCCTTATCAGTTCCCAGTTTTAGAAATGGGGTTGTTTATTCTAGTACTGTTCGGAATGGAATTGATTCTGTCTGTATGGACAGTGAATAGGCAGAAAAAACAATCTCTGATCGAGCAAATGCGTTCAATAGAGTAAGTTCAAATCCAGCGGGGCGGCGTATGCTGCCCCGTTTTTTCTCTGTTTCCCCCAATATTTTGAAATGTCCGAGGGTTGTAACAATTCAGCCTGTTTTTTTGTCAAAATCAGGGGTGCTTCGGACATTTGTGTAACCTTTGTGTTTTAGGATAGAGGTAAATCAATATTGGGGGTGAACCTATGAAAAAGATATTGTTGATAGATGATAACGACACGTTTACCTGGTATCTGCAAAAATACTTACAGTGCCGGGGATATCGGGTGGAATACGCCTATAAGGAATTGTCCATTGAACCAGTCCCGACTTTCCATAAGCTGCTTTATGTTCACGCAGAGAATGATGGTGCCGTATATGAGGGATTCTTAGTAGCCACACAAAAAAATACAACAAATCAAAAAGAAAATAAAAATTTTTTCAAAAACCTTTCCGGTTTGTACCCCTGAGATGTGTTCTGGTTATGTGAGGAGGCGAAAAAGACCGACCAGCTCAAATCTGCGAAAAGGAGGGTAACGTCATGACTGCACCCTCTAATTATGAAAAACGGCTTATCGCTATGTTCGATTCTTTCAGCAAGACGGTGGCGCGGAATTTCAGCAGAAATCTCAAACGAGCCGACCACAATCGGGAGAAGCATTTCTCGGAAGAACCGATAGACTATATTCTTGATTTATTAGGCCACGAGGACAGGTATCCGTCCGATCATTTTGTGCTTTGTGCGGACGAGTTATCCTGCGTGGTCCACAGCGAAACTTTATACAAAGCACTTCTCTCCTTGCCGGAAAAGCAGAGAAACGTCCTGCTCTTTGATTTTTGGGGAGCCTTACCGGACAGGGAATTTGCAGAAAGAATGAGGTGACGACACGCACTGTCTACAATCTGAGGCAGCGCGCTTTCAAAGCAATCAGACGATTTTATGAGCAAGGAAACCCAGAGCCATGAATTAACCTATGACCTAATCAAGCGAGCGGTTCACGGCGAGCCAGCGGCATTGGAGGAAATCCTCCTGCACTACGACACTTATATCAATTCTCTGGTGGAGTATGAAACCACCGGGCCGGACGGCAATACCTACCGGCATATTGATGAAGACATGAAGGTGCAGATACAAATGAAGCTTGTGGACGCGATACAGAAAAAATGGAGGAAATTGATATGATGCTACTGCCAGACCTGTTTTCCTTCGCCTACGTCCCGAACTGGTACTCCCAGCTTGATATGCTGGCCGAGATGGCATTGCCGGAGCCGTGGCGATTTAAAAACCCGATTTATTTAACCAAGAATCCAGATACCCCGATATTAGAGCGATATATCCACGCAATCTTTAAGAAACAGCTTATAGACTACAAGGAAGAACGAATCCCCAGCAATGCGGCGGAGCATTTTCACATCGAGAATGAATACTGCTGCTTTCATACCGGTCTGTACACCAGGCGCTATAAAGACATTTTCGCCTGCTTTGACCGGAATAAAAAGAAAGATTCTATGTTGGAATGGTATTTCAGGGACTTTGCGGATGAACTGTCCCCACAGCTTCATCTGCCGATGGAGGAAACCATGCTGATGCCTTTTGGTCTTTTGATGGATCTGTGGGAGTGCCACAAACAGTTTATGGGACTGGCAAAGCCGAAACAGGAACTGAACATTGATGACATTATCCCCTACGGAATTTAGAAGAACTCTTGATTTGTTCGGCTTGATTGTATTGCTTTTGTCAGCATAATCGTGTATAATGAAAGCGTAAAT
Source organism: Luxibacter massiliensis (assembly GCF_900604355.1). Taxonomy (NCBI): domain Bacteria; kingdom Bacillati; phylum Bacillota; class Clostridia; order Lachnospirales; family Lachnospiraceae; genus Luxibacter; species Luxibacter massiliensis. Next base: position 858,124 of record NZ_UWOE01000001.1, read on the forward strand.
AGAAACCATAGATCCGGAAAGGAGTTTTTGATATGGCAAAATCAGCGAATCTTTATGCACGGATTGAACCGGATGTCAAAGAGCAGGCGGAGAATATTTTAAGCGCACTTGGAATCCCGGCATCCAATGCAATCACGATGTTTTACAAACAGATTATTCTTCAAAGAGGACTGCCTTTTGAAGTGAAGCTGCCGGAGCATCCGCTGGATGTCAGCCGCATGACAGAAGAACAGCTTCATGCAGAGCTGGAAAAGGGCTATGCGGATATGCTGGCCGGGCGGACGGTTCCGGCAGCGGAGGCTTTTGCGGACATTCGCAAAGAGTACGGCGTATGACTTATGAAGTGCGTTTAACACCGGAGGCAACGTCTGACCTGCGCAGTATTTTTGAATACATTGAATTTGACCTGCAGTCAGTTCAAAATGCCGCAGGCCAGCTTGACCGGCTGGAACAGGGGATTGCCTCCTTAGAGCAGATGCCGGAGCGGTTTCAGGCGTATGAAAAGGAGCCGTGGAAGAGCCGGAATCTTCGCAGCATGAGACAGAGCAACATTATAGTGTTTACCTTCGGAACGTTTCTTTTCAAGATATGTACCAAAAGATTCATCCCAGTGGCAGACATATTTCGCAGCATTGTAAAGGGCATAGCGCAGGTATCTGGAACCACATTTCTCCATGTGGGAATAGCAATTATCCAGTTGCCCGGATTGATAAGTAGATGGAGACATTCCGGCATATGCAAGTATCTTATCTGCAGAATCAAAACGGTTGAAATCACCAATCTCGGCAATAATCATAGCTCCCATCCGATAACTGATACCGGGAATGGTAAGGATAGGGGATTTGATTTCTTCATCCATGATCTGCTTGGTGGCTGCTTCAATTTCATCAATCTCAGCAGTTAATTCCTGAATGAGTTTGATGGTATGCCTTAGTTCCAAAGACTTTGCCGTGATGTTTATCGAAAGCCTGTGCCACACCAAAGGCACCTGGGCGGGAAAGCCCTTTGAACTCATCGACTGGCAGGAGCAGATCATCCGGGATGTGTTCGGCACGTTGAAACCCAACGGCTACCGGCAGTTTAATACCGCCTATGTGGAGATACCGAAAAAGCAGGGCAAGTCAGAACTGGCGGCTGCGGTGGCTCTGCTTTTGACCTGCGGAGACGGGGAGGAACGGGCGGAGGTCTATGGATGTGCCGCTGACCGGCAGCAGGCCACTATTGTGTTTGACGTGGCAGCGGATATGGTGCGGATGTGTCCGGCACTTAATAAGCGGGTAAAGATTCTGGCAACGCAGAAGCGGATCATTTACACTCCGACCAACTCCTTCTGCCAGGTGCTTTCCGCAGAGGCATACTCCAAGCACGGAATTAATATCCACGGGGTGGTGTTTGACGAGTTGCATACCCAGCCCAACCGGAAGCTCTTTGATGTTATGACCAAAGGCTCCGGTGATGCCAGGATGCAGCCGCTGTATTTTCTGATTACCACAGCGGGAACGGACACCCATTCCATCTGCTATGAAACTCACCAGAAAGCGAAAGATATTCTGGAGGGGCGGAAAATCGACCCGACCTTCTATCCTGTGATTTATGGGGCGGAGGAAGCGGATGACTGGACGGACCCAAAAGTGTGGAAGAAAGCTAACCCCTCCCTGGATATCACAGTCGGGATAGACAAGGTCAAAGCCGCCTGTGAGTCAGCAAAGCAGAATCCGGGGGAGGAGAACTCCTTCCGGCAGCTCCGCTTGAATCAGTGGGTCAAACAGGCGGTGCGCTGGATGTCGATGGAGAAATGGGATGCCTGCAGCTTCCCGGTATCCGAGAGTGATCTTGAAGGGCGTGTCTGCTATGGCGGTCTTGACCTATCCTCCACCACGGACATCACAGCCTTTGTGCTGGTGTTCCCGCCGTTGGATGAAGAAGATAAATACTGTGTCCTTCCCTATTTCTGGGTGCTGGAGGAAACGCTGGAGCTGCGTGTCCGGCGGGACCATGTTCCCTATGACGTGTGGGAGCGGCAGGGATTTTTGCAGACCACAGAGGGAAACGTGGTGCATTACGGCTACATTGAGAAATTCATTGAGCGTCTGGGCGAGCGGTTTAATATCCGGGAGATTGCCTTTGACCGGTGGGGCGCTGTGCAGATGGTGCAGAACCTGGAGGGCATGGGTTTTACGGTGGTTCCTCGTATGGCTATTTTATACCGGTTCCTTTATGCTGTCTGGAAAAGGAGGCATACCAATGAATGAAGAAGATTTCCTTCAGATGATCATGACAGAGAGGATGCAGATGCACTACCAGCGTTACGGGGAACAGCATCCGGTCCGGCCAGAACAGCTTCAGGAGGATAAACGGATCGAGCAGGCATACGAAAGGCTGCAGGAGCATTTGAACGCAGAGGACCCAAAGCTGCTCCGGGAGTATGTAAATGCGATCACTGCGGACATCGTAAAAGAAAATTTTTCTGCCAGGCAGGCGCCCGGGATGGCGTCAACCTGGAGCAGCTTGTCAAAGAACGGAAAGATAATATGTAAAACAGAAGAATTATTTGGAAGCATACCCTTACAATTGCTTGTGGAACGCATGCATATCGCAAGCATAAATGCTATACTATAACCGAAAGGAAGTGGTATGGATGGCACGAACATCAAATGTTTTCGCACGAGTGGAACCTGAAATTAAGGAACAGGCTGAAAAAGTATTGGATCAGTTGGGCATTCCCATGTCAAATGCAGTTGGGATGTTTTTAAGACAGGTGGTTTTGCAGAGGGGAATCCCTTTCGAGATGAAGCTGCCGCAGAATGTTCCGCTTGCATACGGCTCACTTACAAAAGAGCAGTTTGATGCAGAAATCCAAAAAGGCATGGAGGATATACGTGCAGGCAGAGTGTATTCGGCAGAAGAGGTTGAAGCGGAAATGAAGCGGGACTTTGGCTTATGAGGTATCAAATTTTTTATACAGCCGGAGCGAAGCGTGACCTGCGGAGCATTTACTCCTATATTGCGGAGGAACTGCTTGTGCCGGACACGGCTGCAGGCCAGGTGCAGAGAATTATGAAAGAAATCCGTTCCCTGGACGAGATGCCGATGCGGTACCGGTTGTATGATGACGAACCGTGGTACAGCCTGGGACTGCGTTTTTCCCGGTGGACAATTTCCTCGTGTTTTATCTGCTTGATGAAAGCGCCAGTACAGTAAGGATTTCCGTATCATGTATGGTGGCAGGGATATCCGCAGACAGTTGGACGAAACAACCGAATATTGATTTGAGAAGCATCTATCGTGGGGTAGGTGCTTTTAATACCATATAAGTGTAAGAGATAAAGCACATCATTAATGCTTTACCTTCTACACTTATTTTTTTACTTTATAGGAAATTCCGATTTATGAAGGGTAAAAAAGAAGTCCTTGCTCATCGAACATATGGCAAAGGTGGTGGATACAGGAGGAAACACGCTGTGTAACGGCCTGCCGCTTCTGGCGGAGCTGAACTTCCCGGTGCTGGAAAAGGGATACAACCTGGTAATGGTAAGCACTGCCGGAGGTGCGGTGTTTTCGGAATTAAAGATACAGGCAAAGAGCCGCTGGAGGTGATGGGATGGCAGTCAAAAGTGTTTTAAACAAACAGACGGATTTCACGGAGGTGGCGGATGAAATCTATGCTCTGCGGAAGCAAGAGCAGAATGTCCTCGCAGAGGAAGCTGAGCAGGATGGCAGGTGGCAGCGGATGGAGGAAATGAAAACCTTTCTGGAGGAACAGGCGACATTCCGCTGGAATATGACGAGCAGTTAGTGTGGAGGCTGGCTTAAAAGGTCACGGTTTATGAGGCAGAATTGGTTGTGGAATTAAAATCTGGATTGGAGATTCGTGTGGAAGTATAAAGAAAAAAATGGGTAGCGCCTTGGGGACTGGGAACGGACCGCAGGGCGCTTTTTGCAGGGGAAATATTTCCAAGTGGTATTGTGTTTATCAACCATAAGGTTATAATGGAAGAAACGATGGAGGGAAAATAGAATTCGAAAGAATGATTGAATCGTATACAACATAACCTGATTCATTAAAGATAATGAATTGGATCATATTTATACTTGGATATGTTAATGTCAGTAAAGTAAATAATGGACATCTCATAAAAATATTTTATGCTATTATTACAAATTTTGGCTTACTTAAATGTTAATTCAGCTAAACTAATTTTGAATAACTAAAGCAATGATTGATTTGTTGATTATACAAAAGAAGGTGCGTATATGGATATTTTGGATTTCCTCAGAGAAATGATTTGTGAAGAAAATCAATTCCTAACTAATTTAGGTAGTATTATTACAATTATTTCCGGAGTTTCAATAATTAGTGTCATAGTTGGGGGAATAAAGAAAGTATGGTTCTCCCTAAGGCGTATCTATGTGCGTCCGGATTGTTTAGAAAAGAAGGAAGTAACAAAATACACTCGTTTATATATAAAAACACGTCTAAAAGCAAATGACACTATGCTTTCATCAAGAAGAGAATCTTATAATATTAAAAAGTTTATTAAAAAGTACCTCATTAAAGGAGATGATCAGCATCATTTGATTTTCGGGGAATCAGGCATGGGAAAAACAGCATTTCTGATAAACCTATATTTCATTTATAACTGCAGATTGTTTAAAAAATATGATATGTACTATGTCAGTCTTAGAAGCATTGAGGCAATAGATCAGATAAAAATATTTGCTGAAAAGCACGATCCGAAAAAAACAATACTTTTGCTGGATGCATTTGATGAATCGAAGGCGGCATCCGAGAATTCTTCTCGTGCTATCAAAGAATTGTTAAAAATAACCCAAAAGTACTATAAAGTAGTTATTTCATGTAGAACTCAGTTTTATAACGCTGTCAATGAAGAACCACAAATTGTTGAGTTGGGGCGAGCAGTTCTTGTTGAGGATGAGATGTTTATAAAACATTATATTTGTCCATTTACTGAATATGAGGTTTTCCGATACTTATTAAAGCATTATAAATTGAAATTATGGAAAATATTTTACGGCAAACAAGTAATAAAAAAATCCTCAAATATTATGGCACGGCCACTACTTTTATCTTATATTGATGATATTGTCGTTGAGCATGAGGAATATAAATATGCTTACCAGATATACAATACATTAATCGGTAAATGGATAGACAGAGAGGTGCACTTTATTCAAAAAACTTCTGAAAAGGATATTGCTACTTCTAACTATATAAATAGTTTTTGGGCATTTATTTATGATATTGTTAAATTTATGTTACAAGAAGCTGAAAATGGAAATACATATTCTGTATCATCTCAAGATTTGAACCAATTATGTAGTAAATATAAAATTGATCTCGATATTGATAAACGTTCTAGAACTCTTTTAAATAGAGTAGGCGATGATATCTTTCAGTTTTCGCATCAATCAATATTTGAATTTTTATTGGCGGATGGCATTAGAAACGGTGCAGTACGTTTGAATAATGAATATAGTGGAATCTCGGCATTGGATCAGTATAAGCTTTTTATTCAAGAAATGTATGAAAATCAACTTCTCAATAAAGTGGTTTCTAGTGAGAGCTTAATAATTTTAAATTTGCTGACACCGTTACTTGTTGATGATATAAAACAGGATATTCATATTAGCTGTATTCTGGCAGACCCCATAATGAAAAAAATAACTTTTCGAATAGAAAGTGCTGCGCAATTATTTGATGCAATTACTATAAGTGATTTAAAAGAAATATCAAAGGACATAAAGAGTCATGATTTTTCTCAATATAATTTTTTTTGGCTGTCAGATGGCAGCGTTCCCAAAACAGTTAGGGTGAATACTGTTTTATTTAATGAAGCTAAAGTTTCAATAAATAGTCGGAATTTGTTTGGTAGAATACTTTTTGATATGGAAAAAGCAAGGATCATTATTAAAACTTCGGAGAATGTATACGTCCCTTATTGGGATATTAACATGTTTATCGATGATATGCCTGTCAATATTATCTTAGAATTTGTAAATGAACAATCAAATATAGCTGATAATCATGGTAATAAGGTACTTATGATTAAAACATGTGGCGAATATCTGGATATTGAAATATCATTGCATGATTTGGGAGGATGACAATGGAGTTTTTTGATTATAATACTTTTATGATGCCTGCAGAAGACATATACAATTTGGCAATAAAGTATAAGAGAGGAGATGGAGTAGAGAGATCAAATTATATAGCTGCCGATCTCTTCTTTAAATCCGCTAGTAAAGGCTTTGCTCTCGCTCGAATTGATTTGTTTAAACAAACAGTTTTAAGACCTAGTACTATTCCGAGTTATATTTCAATAGAAAAGCAATGGTTTGATGCTGTAGTGTCTGAACTTAAAAGAAAGAGTAATGATGGTGATAATGAAGCATCGCTTTTGTTAGGGTTTGCTTATCAGGATGGAATTGGTGTTAATGAGGATTATCAAAAAGCATTTGAATACCATGGCAAGGCAGCTGCGGAAGGAAATGCTGCTGCTATAAATGCTCTGGGATTAATATACTCTCATGGTTATGGGGTTGAAAAAAATGTAGATATAGCGATGAATTATTTTCAACAAGCACTTGAGCATGGGTACTACAATGCTGCAGTAAATATGGCATTTCATTACAAAAAAGGCGATGGTATCAATAAAGATCTTGCTAAAGCATTAGAGTTATTGGAGTATGCAGCTCTTAATGGGCACTGGCGTGGCCTATATGAATATGCAAAGATACTCAAAGATGGAATCTTATGCAATAAAAATGAAAAACTTGCATTTAAATTTTGTTTTAAAGCAGCTTCACTAGGAGAGAAAACTGCTCAAAAATTACTTGGTGATATGTATTTTGAAGGAATAGGGGTAGATACAGACTTAAGGAAGTCCTTAATATGGTATTGTAAGGCCGCTGAACAAGAATATGGAGATGCTGTCAACAAAATTGATTCATTACGTTCGCAGATAGAGCGAGATGATTTTTTTATAGATGATATGCTCCGCGAACGTATTGCACTTATTCTTTATAGAGAAGATCGAGTTGGCTGGCCATATGATTATTTAGTAACGAAAAGAAACGAACACAGTATTCTAGCGGATGAGACATATAAGGATTATCTAAAAAGGGACAATACGATTCCTATTGTGGAATTTTTGTTTTATGTAAACTATGACTCTTTGAAAATAGTAAAAGCTGATAATGAATGTGCGTGTGATGAAAAAGCTATAAACTGGTTAATTCGAGGAGCAGAAATTCAGGACGCACCTAGTATTTCATTACTTGGCGAGTGCTATTTAAATGATTTCCCTTCTACAGATTATGTAAAAGCATTCGGTTTATTTCAAAAAGCATCGATGATGGGGTTTCACAGAGCAACATTTCTTATGGGACAGCTATATTTTAATGGAAATGGCACAGAAAAAAATTTTGAGAGAGCAATACAACTATATCAAGAAGCAGCCAATCATCAGATTGGAGAAGCATATTTAGAACTTGGTAATCTATATTTTAGAGGTAAATATATAAATAAAAATGTTGAGGAGGCTTTTCGTTGTTATAATGCTGTGACAGAAGAAAATAGTTATAGTTCGGAAACTATTTCGGATGCTAAATGTAATCTTGCATATATGTATCAATTTGGTTTGGGTACAAACAGTGATTTGTTAAAGGCAGCCCAATTATATCAAGAAGCAGATGATAATAATGGATTATCAGCATGCAATTATGCAAGAATGGTTCAACAGCATGATTTTCTAGATACAGTAGAAGATGTGATTATATGGTATGAAAAAGCAATAGACAAATCAAATGTGCGTGCCATGTATAACTTGGCATTAATGTATATAAAGGGAGAAGGAGTTGAACATAATTATAAAAAAGCTGTTTCACTACTTAGCCAGGCTTTAGAGAAACAAAGTCCCCAGGCACAATTGTTGATGGCTATAGCTTATAAATCCGGTTTTATGGTACAAAAAGATAAGAAACAATCAAAAGTATTAATTCGAAAAGTTAATAGTTCGGGGAAAGGAGGTTTCCGTTATTTATGGTATTTCACATTTGCAAATAAGAATATGATAATTAATGCAGATTATATACCAAATCAGATTGCCCCTGAGTCTGAAATGCAAATTGATGTAGTCAGAGGGCTGAAATTTAAAGAGAATGTAGATATTAATCCATATCAGGATTTAGAATCTTATATATATCATATTACTGCAAATGATCCTGTTTCTGAAAAAGCATTACAGATGGTGACACAAATGTATCGCATGGGAAAAGGAGCTCCTCAAAGTACGGTTCTATCAAATTATTGGTCAAGCTATATTTTACCTGTTGATAGTTCTAGGATAAATTATGATAACGATGAGAATGATTATTTCGATTTACAAGCAGAGTTGGAACGTAAATTTGATGAGCTATTTGGCCCGCTAAATGATGATGTTGTTGTACAAGACAAAACTGTCAATGATGATGAGCCTAAAAACAGTATACAAGAATCTCTAAATACTATTCAAAATACGGAGTCAGATAATCCTGATTCAGATCTGGATAATATCATCACACTCAATGATGAAAAGGGAAACCCAGTGCAATTTGAGTTTTTAGATTTAGTTGAATATAGAGGAAAAGAGTATGTTATTTTATTACCCACTGAAGAAAATTTCGAAGATAGCGGGGAGGTAGTGATATTAGAGGTGATTGATACGGATGGAGGTAAAGAATCTTATATTTCAGTTGATAATGAAGAAGACTTGCAGGCCGTATTTAATATTTTTAAAGAAAAATTTATATCTGAATTTGATTTTATAGACTAAACTAAGTTGATATAGCAAAATATTTTTAATCTATCCGGGTCTAATTTCCCGCAGTTCTGTTGTGTAATAATCTTAGTTTTTTAAGGGTGTTACCCCCAAATTTGCTATGGAGTAATTTATTATATACAGAATTTTTCAGCATACTTGATTAAGGATAGACGGTATTTCCTATCTTGTGTTATACTAGTCATGCGGGGAAGCTCCTTATGTTTTTTTGTTTTGTGGTGATTCAAATATAACACAAAGGGGCTATCCTCGCTTTTTATTTATTCAGTTGTAACACATGTATTGTAATCCTCCAATCGCCTATTTTGCAATGGTAGAAGCATACTATAACATTGGAAAATCAATCATAGAGGAACAAGGCGGCAATGAAAAGGCAGAGTATGGAGCTAACTTATTGAAGGGATTATCAAGACAAATGACACAGGATTTTGGTAAGGGTTTTACAGGTGCAAATCTAAAAAATATGCGGCAGTTTTATTTGACATTACTAAATAGCTACGCGCCGCGTAGCGAATTGAGTTGGACTCACTATCGGTTTTTGATGCAAGTGGAGAATGAGTATACACGAGAATTTTATATGCAGGAAGCTGTGAAATCTCAATGGAGTACCAGACCGCTTGAGCGTCAGATAAATTCTTTCTTCTATGAAAGTTTGTTATCCAGTAAAAATAATGAAAAAGTTGCAGAGGAAATACAGCCATTTGAGGCAACGAAGAAACAAGAAGATATCATTCCCGACCTATACGTTTTGGGATTTTTGGGTTTAAGTTCAAATGACGATTTTTATGAAAGTGATTTAGGACAGGCATTGATAACACATTTGCAAATGTTCCTTTTAAAATTTAGAATTGGGACGAGGATTTTCATTTGTTGCAAGACAGAAAAGAATAACATTTGATGGACGCCATTTTAGAATTGACTTTGTATTTGATAATTACATCTTAAAATGTTTTGATAGACTTGAGTGTAGAAATTGGGATTCAGAAAGAATAGTTAAAATGGTATTGAGAGAGGTACGAGTATGAAAAGATATATTGCATTATTAAGAGGTATTAATATAAGTGGCAAAAACAAAATCCCTATGGCAGAACTGAAATCAAGTTTTATAGAATTTGGCTGTAAAGATGTTTTTACACATCTTAATAGTGGAAATATTGTCTTTTCGATTGATGAAAGCAGTGAAATTATTTTTGCGGATAAAATTAAGGCAATGATACTAGAACGGTTTGAATTAGATATTCCGGTTTTTGTTATTTTACAAGAAGAATTGAAAGATTTATTAAGCAAAGCCCCTGCTTGGTGGGGAACTGATGACAAAGAAATATATGATAACCTGATTTTTGTAATGCCTTCTACTGCCGCTGAAATGATAGCTGAGAAAATAGGTGAGCCAACAAAAGAACTGGAACAGATATGTATTTGTAAGAATGCTATTTTCTGGTCTTTTGATAGAAAGAATTATGCGAAAGCAAACTGGTGGAAAAAAACAGCAAGCACAGGAATTGGCGAAATGCTTACAATTAGAACAGCCAATACTCTCAAAAAAATAGTTGGAATGTGATTTTAATGGCTTATAGTCTATTAAGATATTTATGGCAATAAAAGCTGTTGCCTGTTCTTTTATGGACAGACCTATGTCCCCTAAATACCGTTGACCGATTACTAATGGGAGGACGCCCAAAACCACGAAAAAACCATAAATTTCCCTTGGCCTATTTACTGAAATACGGGCATTTTCTATGGATTTTGGCTGTAACTTGTTCGTGCAGATTCAGTGGATTTGGTGGACTTGTTACCTGCAATAATGCGGAGTTAGGCAGTCGTAGACTGCCATCAAAACTGCCCGCTCAAGCTATGTGGATTTGATGGAGGAGTTGAATTATAAGTTTCCATTATCAGAGCCGCAGATTGTTGGAGAACAAAACCAGAAAGACTTTATTGCCCTGTTTGGCGCGATTCTTTGTATGAGAAACCTGCTGCTGTCCTTTGATGATTTCAAGGGGAATGAATTAATCTCAGAGCGGGATCTGCAGGATTACCTCGGTCGTTATCAGGACTTGCGGGATGAATGGAAACGGAAACGGCAGGAAAGTACGGACATCACAGAGGATGTCGTATTTGAGATTGAATTGATCCGGCAGATAGAAATCAATATTGACTATATCCTTATGCTTGTAAAGAAGTACCATGATACCCATTGTGAGGATAAGGAAGTGCTGATTACCATTCATAAAGCGATTGATGCCAGTCCGGAACTGCGCAGTAAGAAACAGCTCATTGAAACTTTTATTGCGGGAATCAATGACGTGGATGATGTTATGAATGAATGGCACAGCTATGTGGTGGAACAGAGGTCACATGATCTTGATGAAATTATAGCGGAGGAAAAACTGAAGCCGGAAGATACCCGCAAATTTATGGAGAATGCGTTTCGGGATGGGGAAATAAAAACATCCGGAACAGACATTGACAAGCTCATACCCCCCGATCTCAAGATTTGGAGGTGGTGGGAGAGCTAAGAAGAAACAGGGCGTCATTGATAAGTTAAAGACTTTCTTTGAAAAATACTTTGGTATTGGCGGTCAGGCATCCTTTACCGGGCAGGAAAAGAAAGTGATTACTTATGATTTGGATAGGCATCAACCGTTGTCGATGGTAGCAGAACCGACAGCGCCATATGGGGAAAAATCATAGGGAAAGTTGTAATGCGCCAGAATATTCAGAAATAAGAAAGAGATGATCATGGCACTGGATAATAAAATAAATTTTGCGATGCCGTTACAATGCCAATACAGTGCCATTTCTGGTGGAGTTTATCCTGAAATGCGCTATACTGTTTGGGGAGGTGTGATAGACAATGAACTTAGGAAAAGAATCGGAGACATTGGAATTCAAAAAAACTACTGGCGAACTGAAAGAAGCTATGATTTCGATTTCTTCTATTTTGAATAAGCATGGCGTTGGAACTTTATATTTTGGCGTAAAGCCAAATGGTGATGTGATTGGGCAGGATGTGTCGGAATCATCTCTTAGGGATGTGTCCAGATTCGTATATGAATTCATAAAACCACAGATATATCCTGTGATACAGGAAGAAATTCTGGATGACTGTCATGTAATTAAGGTAGAGTTTCATGGGGAGGATTATCCTTATTCTGCTGCGGGAAGATATTATTTGAGGACAGCGGACGAGGACCGGGAAGTAACACCTGCGGAACTAAGGCAGTTTTTTGTTGCGAATGAATATAAGGAAAAATGGGAGAAAGCGAAATCGCAATGCCTTGTAAAGCAGGTTGATAAAGCCGTTGTAAAGGCTTTTTGCGAAAGGGCGATTGTTGCAGGACGCATGGTGGATGGAAGATATACTGTACAGACCGTGTTGAAAAGATTCGGATTTGTGGATGGAGATCATTTGACGAATGCCGGAAATGTTTTGTTTGGGAATTCGCATCCGGTAACTTTAAAAGCGGCCGTTTTTGCAACGGATGAAAAACTTACATTTTTGGATATGCAGATGTATGAAGACAATATTTTGAATCTTCTTGGAATAGCGGAAAAATATATTTTGAAAAACATAAATTGGAAAAGCGAGATTGTCGGTATGGAGAGAGAGGAGATCCCGGAAATTCCAGTTGCGGCTGTGAGGGAGATTTTAGCGAACAGCTATGCCCATGCAGTGTATAACGGTAGTACATACCATGAAATTTGCATACATCCGGGGAAGGTTACTATATATAGTCCAGGTTCTTTTGCGAGTACATACAGTCCGGAAGATTATATTAACAAAAATCCCCAGTCTTCTATACGGAATGCCGCAATTTCCAAAATTCTGTACTTGAATAAGTCAATTGAGCAGTTTGGAAGCGGATTTAAGCGTATCAACAGTTTATGTAAGGATGCAGGGACAAAGTATTCGTATGAATTTGCGGACAATGGATTTACATTTATTTTTTATAGAAAGACAAAAAATATTCTTGCACGGAAGATTGAAAATAAGACAGATGGCACTGTAAATGGCATTGAAAGTGGCACTGTAAATATTTCCTTGAACAAGAATGAGCAGGCAGTATATGGTCTGCTTGGGAAGAATCCTTATTACACAAGACAGGAACTGGCAGATACTACATCAAAGTCATTGAGGACAATCCAGCGGACACTGGATTCTTTGCGAAAGAAAGATTTAATAGAGAGAATTGGAAGTGATAAATCAGGATATTGGAAGGTTAAGAGTCTTGATTGAATAAAATAATTAATCTACGTTGGCAGCAAGAACAAATGTTCGTATAATGTGATTGTCGCTACATTAGGATGGCATCGCGCGATAAAACTGACAGGTCGGTTGACTTTCCCTTTTTCTGACTTCAGTAGGGAAGGCGATATATCTGAAATATGAAATCGGCTCAACGGCATAAGTTGCCGAGATCAATCGGGCAATCTGTGAAGTGAGAATCGTAAGACGGAGCGGAGATTTTTATATTGTTTGATTTGGAACAAGTGGGGGAATCCAAGTACGGAGCAATCGGCTGTTTGAAACAGCAGAGCTTGCTGAATCTTCTATTAGAAAACAGAAAGAGCAGAAACAAGGATACCGTTCTTTATATGACTATCTGCATTGACTTGGTATGGAAAGGAATAAAACTTTCTGAAAAATGGCAGAAATGCTGAATGTGTCGGCCCCGTTCTTAACTGATGTGGAAAAAGACAGACGCAATCCCTTTGATATCGAAAAACTTACCCAACTCGCAAATATCCTGAATCTTTCAAAGGAAGAAAACGCACTCATGCTTGATTTGGCTGGAAAAAAGAGGAATGCAGTAACTCCTGATTTACCGGAATACATAATAGAAAGAGATTGATGTTATTGGGGAAAATCTCGTTGATGAGTTTATGCCAGAGGCACTTAGGACTCCGCAGGAGATAGACATTGATTTGTTTGTTCAAGATTATCTCGGTATGGAGCAAGACTTCCAGTACCTGTCACATTGTGGTTTGTATCTTGGGATGACCGTATTTAATGATAAGGATAAAATACCTGTCTATAATCCGGCGAAGTATTGTGCTGAGTATATTAGTGCAAAGGCTAATACGGTAATAATTGATAATAGCTTACTGGAAGAAAATCAAGAACACAGGTACCGGTTTACTATGGGACATGAAAATATCTTAATATCTAACATTCACTTCTTTATTAATTTCCTATATTCTCTTGGCAATAAACCAGTAACACGTTGAAACTGTTTTGCAAAACTTTCAGATCGGTCATACCCAACTGCCTGTGCAATTTCAGCAATGCTCAAATCCGTAACAAGCAATAAATGTTGTGCTTGCCCTACTCTTTTTTGTAAAATGTAATCATAAAGTGTACAGCCAAAACATTCCTTAAATGCAGCTTTTAACTTGGTCTGCCCCATGAATGAAATCCGGCACAATCTCTCGATAGGCACTGAAAAGGTATAATGGTTATCCAAATAAGCTGCGACTGCGGAAAGATTATCTTGATTTTGTTCTGTTAAGTGTAACTTGTTTTTCTTCTCTAGATTACTCCGTGCCTTCTCCATAATCAGAGATACTGCTTCTAAAATTTTCCCCTCATAAAACATCTTGGCTGTAAGACCAGTTCCCCGATAACCCTCAATTTGTTTTAATATGGCGATTAGTTCAGGAAAATCAGTTCCTATTTGCATTCTGCGAAATGCCTCGCTGGGATCAATATATTCTCCTGGAAATCTTTCTCGTAAATATTGTTGATAGAATTTCGGCATGATCGTAAAGCTGATACTTTGCAGCGGAATGTTTTTGTGATAGATCGCCTGATATACCTTATCACTTTGCCCAATCTGCGCTTGCAGGCTATTGGGCGAAAGCTGGCAATAAGGGCGGAACTCTTCACCAGATACAGAGGTATAGTAGGTCACAGACAGAAATTCATGTTCCGGACATTCTAACATAAAATCATCATAAAAAAGAAAGTCACGGATTGTAATTTCAAACATGTTTTCATAAAAATAAACCCAAAAGTGACCTTGCCCTTTTTCTACGCTTAAAGTATAGCAGGTAAACTCTTTGTAAGGCTCTTTGTGTTCATTATCTAAGTAAAAGCCGCCGTCCGAAAGCATAGAGTGATATAGCTCTTTTATTGGTTTCATAAGATTACTACTTAATACGCCATTTCGACGCACTTATACGCCGATACGACGTTCCTTCCTCTGGTTTATTGTGAAATCCTCAGACCTGGAGTATACTGATATACATTGGTTAGTTACAACTAATTTCTTAGTATTATACCATATTCCTATCATTTCAGCAAGAAAAAGGTGGTGAAAATATGCAAATGGATTTTAAGGCTTCCAGACCTGATCCACGAGTTCTAATTATCCAGATTGTCGTGGTATCAGTATTGGCGTCTGTCTTCCGAAATCTACTTGCGCTGTTTCTTTTGGTGTTAATAGTAGATATTATATTGCTGTTTCAGTGCGGCTGGAAAGTGTTTGTAAAAAATCTTATAGGTTATGGAGCGATATTGTTACTCCTTCTGGGACTACAATGGATTTATATCCCTGTTATTTCGGATTTATTTCCTCTGTTTCTTATGTTGATGTCAAGGCTTTATCCGGCGTATCTTGCAGCAAGAGTATTGATTGAAAAGGCTCCAATGGATGAACTTCTTTTTTCACTGGAAGTGTGGAGAGTGCCTAAGTTGGTTCTGATTCCTTTATCTGTCATCTATCGTTACATACCCACAATTCTAAAAGAGATTGGATATATTCGGGAAAGCCTTAAAATGAGGAACCTTAAATCTTCTGTTTGGGATACATTCA
This sequence comes from Luxibacter massiliensis, assembly GCF_900604355.1. Taxonomy (NCBI): domain Bacteria; kingdom Bacillati; phylum Bacillota; class Clostridia; order Lachnospirales; family Lachnospiraceae; genus Luxibacter; species Luxibacter massiliensis. The sequence goes on from NZ_UWOE01000001.1 coordinate 873,782, forward strand.
AACACCCTATGCAATATGCGGAAAATTTTTTAGTCCCACTTTTATACCGAAGTGAAAAAATATCGGAAGAATTATCCGCTGCTTCTATTTGCAAGGGTTTGAGTACGAAGCGTAGGAGGACATGCTGCACAAAAGTGAAGCTGTGTAAAATGGATATGTTCTATCTGTTCTGTATGGTCCTTCTTGCAGCAGGTTTAGTATGTATCAATGATTACATCATTTTATTTTGAAAGGAGGCAATCCTATGCATCCACCTGTTATAGAGTTTTCAAACTTTAGTTTTCGCTATCACGACGCTGGCCGTGAAAGTTTGTCAAAAATCAATCTTTCCGTTCAAAAAGGCGAGTTTATTCTTTTGACGGGACACAGCGGTTGTGGAAAAACTACTTTAACCCGATGTATCAATGGCTTAATACCAGATTTTTTTGAAGGAGATTTGTCTGGGAGCTGCCGTATTTGCAATATGAATATAAAAGAGCATGAAACCGGAGATTTTTCATCGTTGGTTGGTTCTGTATTTCAAGACCCGCGCTCTCAGTTTTTTACGCTCCATGTAAAGACAGAGATTCCTTTCCCAAGTGAAAATCTGGAAACTCCTTTGGAAAAAATGCAGACACAATATAAAAAATCAGTGGACGCGCTAGAAATTCAGGATTTATTAGGAAAAAACATTTTTGATTTATCCAGCGGTGAAAAGCAGAAAGTAGCAATCGCTTCTATCTATATGGTTGGTGTAGGCATTTATGTTTTAGATGAGCCGTCTGCCAATCTTGATTCCGTTGGTACAGAGCAGCTTCGGAAAGTATTAAAATCACTAAAAGAACAAGGCAATACGATTCTTATATCTGAACATAAACTCTACTATTTAAAAGGTTTGACAGATCGTGTTGCCATAATGAAAGACGGAAAAATTGCTTGTGAGATAGACGGACAGGACTTTGATAATCGTCCTATGGAATGGTTTACAGTGCAAGGCCTGCGTAAAGCGGATTTAACTCAAATTTTGCCAACATCTCATTCCAGTGATGTAAAGCAGGAAACATATTCTATAAAAATAGAAAAGCTCTCTTTTGGCTATTCTGGAAAACCATTATTGTGGCATGATGTATCATTTTCTGCCTATGGCGGTGAAATTGTAGGGATTATTGGAAAAAATGGTGCTGGAAAAAGCACATTGATCCGGACGCTCATGGGCCTTGAAAAACCTAAAACGGGGAAAATTTTAATCAACGGCAGCTATGCTGGCAAACAGCAAAGGCGGAAAAAATCTTTCTATGTCATGCAAGATGTTGATTATCAACTGTTTGCGCCTAATGTGCTGGAAGAAATGCTGATGGGAACAAAAAAGACCAAACCGGATAAAGATCGGGCAATTCACATATTAGAACGATTTGGCCTCAGTGAATATCTGAAAAGACACCCGACAATGTTATCTGGCGGACAGAAGCAGCGGCTTTCCATTGCACTTGCCAAAATGCACTGCCTTCCATTCCTTTATTTAGATGAGCCTACCAGTGGCCTTGACGCAAAGAATATGAAGATTGTTCAAGAAGAAATTAAAAAGTTGGCAGATCGTGGAACCTGTGTATTTGTGATTACCCATGATTATGAATTGGCCGCCAATCTTTTTACTTCACTCTTACTTTTACAGGAGGACTGTACGATACGATACATTTCTCCTGATGAGTATAGGCCGGAAAATCTGGCACAATATTTTCAAATCTCATTTTAAAGAAAAGGAGCGTGTTTTTTATGAGTAATCAAACAAAAGAAAGCAGAAAATTGAAAGACTTAATTCGTATCGGTGTGTTTACAGCCTTGTGGATAGCAGTAGGATGGGTTATTGCGTGTACGATAGGTTTTTTTCCGCCAGTTCTGGTTGTATTACCCTGCATACTTGCAGTTGCCGGAGGACTTATCTATGTCGTGATGCTTTCTAAATTGAATATCCGGGGTGGAATTTTTATTCCGTCCTTTATCTTTGGTCTCTGCTTATTTACAATGGTACCTTATGGAATGTTGTTTATTTGTACTTCTGTCGGCGGTCTGCTTGGGGAACTCATTTATGATACAGCTGGAAAGAACAGCAATAAAGCGAAGATAATCGGTATTTCCATGCCAATGATAGGTCTGGCATTAGGAGAATATATACCGCTCTGTTACATGGAAGAAGCATTCAAGAAACTTTATGAAGGTAGCTTTACAAGCGATATTGGAATGAAAGTTATTGAACTCCTCAGTACACAGCTTGCGATTGTACTGACTGCTGTTACTGTGGTGTGTGCGATACTTGGCTGCTTATGGGGAAATAAGATTGTAAAAAAGCGTCTTTCGAATGCAGAATAATTTATCCTTTGCCAGAAAGGAGTTGATTGTTTATGGGCAAAGAGAAAAAACAAAAAAACGGTATTCCTGGGTTATTAGAAATGGCCGGTCAGAAAAAAACCTTGATGATCGTTGGTGCTTCGCTTTCAACGATTGCGGCGCTGTTCCAATTAGCTCCGTATCTGGCTGTCTATAAAGTCATGACGGAACTTCTGCGCAATGCTGCAGATATTAGCCAAGTGGACACTTCTTATATGACCTTTTGGGCCTTATTCGGAACCGTCGGGTTGGTGATCTGCTATGTATTTATGTATATAGGTGGTATGATCGGCCATATAGCGGCCTACCGTACCCTTTATGGAATCCGTGTAAAGCTGTCCCAGCATATCAGTGGATTGCCCTTGGGGTGGTTCAGCCGCAATTCTATCGGTAAGGTAAAGCAGATTACTGAGCAGGACGTTGAACAGATTGAGATTTTTATTGCTCACCAGTTTCCAGATATGGTTAGTACCGTTGCCGTGATTGTATTTATGGTTGCCGTTATGTTCAGCCTGAATGTCTGGCTTGCTCTTGCCTGTATTATTCCAATTATCGTAGGTTTTGTTGTGCAGTTCTCCTTTATGTTTGGAGCAAAAGCCAAAGAGGGTTTGAAAGAATACTACGACGCAATGGAGAATATCAATACATCTTCTGTGCAGTATGTGAGAGGTATGCCCTCTATCAAAATTTTCGGACAGACTGTACGCTCTTTCCGAAAGTTCTATGATGACATTGTCGCCTACCGCGATATGACTACAAAATATGCAGACAATTACGAACCTTGTTATGTATTGTTCCGCGTATTTGTACTTTCGCTCTCCGCATTTATTATCCCTGTAGGTATGCTGTTCCTTACAGGAAATCCGCAGAATATGGCATTTGCTATGACACTGCTGTTTGTCCTGGTTTTTGCACCGGGAATTGCTACGCCTGTATTTAAGTTTAACAACTTTGGTTCCAGCTTCAACAATATCAATGAAGGCGTGCGGCGCGTGAACGAAGTGTTAAGCACAAATGAGGTAAAAGAACCGGAAATCAGTAAAAAACCCAATGGATATACGATTGAGTTTCACAATGTATCTTTTTCCTATGAGGACGGGCCAAAGGTCTTAGATCATGTGAGTTTTACTGCCGATCAGGGAGCAATAACGGCTCTTGTGGGACCCTCCGGGTCTGGAAAATCAACCATTGCACAGCTTATTCCCCGATTTTGGGACGTAAAGGAAGGCCGCGTAACGATTGGCGGCGTAGATATCCGGGACATGAAAACGGAAGCTTTGATGAATACCATGTCTTTCGTGTTTCAAGACTGCTTTCTATTTTCCGATACGCTCTATAATAACATTGCTGTGGGAAGACCCGGCGCAACAAAAGAAGAAGTCTATGCAGCGGCCAGGGCAGCACAATGTCATGAATTTATTGAAAAACTGCCCCAAGGTTACGATACCTTAATTGGGGAGGGAGGAGTATATTTATCGGGAGGCGAAGAACAGCGGGTTTCCGTAGCAAGAGCAATCTTAAAAAATGCTCCAATCCTGATTCTTGATGAGGCAACCGCCTATGCCGACCCAGAGAATGAGTATCAAATGCAGTTGGCGCTACAAGAATTGATTAAAAACAAGACTGTGTTGATTATCGCCCACCGCCTGATGACTATTCGGAACGCTAATAAGATTATGGTTATCAATCGCGGGATCATCGAAGAAGCAGGAACCCATGAGCAGCTTCTAAAAAATAAAAAAACCTACTATAAGATGTGGGTAGCCTATACAGCTTCGTCCGATTGGGAGCTGAAAAAAGGGACGGATAAGGAGGCGGCACAAGTATGAAAAAGACAAATCCTGTTTATCAGGTAACGGCTGGGAATCCTAAGAAACTGAAAAAGCCAGTTATCTGGACGGTTGTTACCAATGTAAATCTGTTTTCTTTTATGTTTCTGGCATTGTTTGTCATTACGATATATTCGTTCTTTGCTGGTGACACTGGTTCTCTGGATATTAAAACCCTATGGCTGTCTTGGGGCGGTATTTTGGTAACTTCCATTGTAGTCTATATTTTGGAGCGCAAAGCAACCCATGCAACTTTCCATGATGGTTATGCGGCCAGCGCAGACGGGCGAATCCGTCTTGCGGAGCATATCCGTAAACTGCCTCTGGGATTTCTTATGAGCAAGGATTCCGGTGAATTAGGAAATACCATGATGAACGATTTCAGCCAGATCGAGGAAGGTGTTACACACATTTTGCCGCAGCTTATCAGCGGTATCATTGTAGCGTTTCTGGCCCTGTTTGGAATGGCTTTTGCTGATTGGCGCATGGCGCTGGCAATGTTCGCAGGATTGCCTGTCACTTTCTTGATTCTTTGGGGTGTCCGTGTGATCGACCGCAAACGTGGCGCAGCACACACAAGAGCAAGAATTGAGCAGACAAACCGATTGCAGGAATATCTTACTGGAATGAAAGTTATGAAAGCGTATAACCTGCGGGGGGCAAATTTCAAAAAGCTGGAATGTGCTTTCCATAACTTTATGAAAGAAAGCATTAAGCTGGAAGGTGTATCTGGCCCGTTTTACTTGATAGCGGTTGCGTTCCTGCAAATCGGGCTTTCTATGATTACGATGGCCGGCACTTATCTGCTTATCGGCGGCACACTGGAATTGCCAATGCTGATTATCTTCCTTTTGGTTGGATCTCGTGTATTTGACCCATTAGTGAGCGCCATTACTCAGCTTCCCGTATTTACTTATCAGGCCGCTGGGGGAAAGCGTATTGTAGATTTACTGGAAGAACCCACTATGCAGGGCGATGGGGAAGTCCCGGAAGATCACAATGTTATCTTTGAGAATGTTACTTTTGGCTACAAGGTGAATTGCTCCGAAAGAGCAAGAGAGGGCAGCCTGGGCTGTGGGAAAGATGTGGTACTTCACAATGTCAACGCAAGTTTCCCGAAAGGAACCATGACAGCTATTGTTGGACCTTCCGGCAGTGGGAAAAGCACAATGCTTCGTTTGATTGCCAGATTCTATGACCCGCAGAGCGGCGTTGTCCGCTTTGGAGGAGTTGATGAAAAGACAGTTGACCCGGAGAAGCTAATGTCTAAAATATCCGTGGTCTTTCAAGATGTGTATTTGTTCCAGGATACCATTGGAAATAATATCCGCTATGGTAAGGAAAACGCTACACAGGGGGAGATTGAAGCAGCCGCGAAGCTGGCTCATTGCCATGATTTTATTATGGCTTTGCCAAACGGTTACAATACTATGGTTGGCGAGGGCGGTTCTACTTTATCGGGTGGGGAGAAACAGCGAATTTCTATTGCTCGTGCAATCCTTAAAGATGCACCTGTGCTGCTGCTTGACGAAGCAACATCTTCTCTTGATCCCGAAAACGAGGTGGAAGTGCAGCAGGCTATTGAGGAATTGGTAAAAGACCGCACCGTTGTGATGATTGCCCACAAATTAAAAACTATCGCCGGTGCCGATCAGATTATTGTACTGAATCAGGGTCAAGTAAAAGAAGTAGGGACTCATGAGGAACTAATGAAAAAACAAGGGTTATATCATCATTTGTGGAATATTCAGCAGACTACGGCTGGTTGGCAAATCAATTAAAGTTTCAGGATTTCACTGAAAAGTAGGCGTGTCATTTGGTCTTGACTTCATCGGGGAAAGTGTCAAAAAGAACGGATGGAAATGCTGCGGCAGTTAGCAATACAGTAGTTACAGATATTGGAAACAGCGAGTTTTAGTAATTTGCCTGAATTAGAATCGAGAAAACAAGGCATTACGGTTGAAGAAATGAGGGGGCAAATTGCTATGCGAATCAGAAAGGGTTTAAGCGATTCCGACCCGAATCGCCGATTACAGTGGGAATAGATTCTCTACGCTGAGATATGCCGGTACCGGAGGAATATTTGGACTATGTGTTAAAGTAGATTTACGAAGAAGAGGGCGAAGAAGTATTAAAACAATATATTAGAGATTAAGAATTCAATTTCTAAAAATAAAAAGTTTAGATTTTTATTTTTGATTTTCAGGGGTTTTTTTGCTAAACTTAAAGCAATTTAAAAATAAGGGGGGATAGTTTTGCTGCTAAGACAAATGAAATACTTTGTTTCCGTTGTAGACTGCAACAGCTTTACAGAGGCGGCGGAACAAAATTATATATCTCAATCAGCCATTTCACAGCAGATACAGGCATTGGAAAAAGATTTAGGCATACCTCTTATTATCCGGGAAAACCGCAAATTTTCCCTCACACCTGCCGGAGAATACTTTTACAATCACTGTAAAGGTATTTTAGACGAAGTGGAGGATTTGCGCAGGAATACTGTTCAGTTAGGAAAAGACTCTGAATTACAGCTTCGTATCGGGTATCTTAGATGTTACAGTGGTCAGGAGCTGCATGAGGCATTGGCAGAATTTTCCCAGACTTATCCAGAGGTGTCAATCAATATCATCAATGGAACCCATGAGGAATTATACGATCATCTTCGTTTTGGCACGGTGGATGTTGTCCTGACAGACCAGCGCCGCGCGTTTTCAGATGAGTATGTAAATTACCAGCTTCTTAAGTGTGGCTGCTATGCGGAACTTTCCACACGCAATAGGCTTAGCAGACAGGGATATGTGACACTGAAAGATTTAAGAAGCACACCTTGTATTTTGATTTCTTCCAGAGAACAACAAAATGTGGAGGAGGACTATTATAAGAATACGCTGGGCTTCGGAGGGAATTTTCTCTTTGCAGAGAATCTGGAGGAAGGCCGCCTGATGGTGGTTGGAAATCGGGGATTTCTTCCCATCGAGAGCGTTGGAACATTGCCGCCGGAGGGGCCTGCTATTCACAGACTCCCCATTTATCGAAATGGAAAACAGGTTCTTCGCAACTATTGCGTTTTCTGGCGTAAGGAACAGACCAATTATTACATAGAAGAATTTACAAATATTCTTCACCGCTTGCTGAAGCCTATTGAATAAGTTTAACATCGCACTGCGGCAGATAGGAAATAGGTTGCTTTGGCAACTTGCCGTAGGCAGAGAATCTCGCAAGCGGGATTCTATTTATATTCGCATAAGTTTTACTTATCAAAAACCGCAGAAATCCGAATTGCTGATTTTCTGATTTTGATTAAAATAGGAATCAGAAAAGGAGGTAGCAGACAATGAATAAAACATTGATCGTATATTATTCCCGGAAAGGCGAGAACTACTGGAATGGGAGCATTAAGGACTTATCAAAAGGCAATACGGAAGTCGTTGCAGAGATGATTCAGGAAATAACCGGAGGCGATTTATTTGAAGTGGATACCATAAATCCCTACGCAAAAGATTATCATACCTGCACAGAGGAAGCGAAGAAAGAACTTCAAAACAATGACAGACCGGAATTAAAAGGGTATCTGGACAGCCTTGAACCCTACGATACGATTTTCGTGGGTTATCCAAACTGGTGGGGAACGATGCCGATGGCCATGTTTACATTTTTAGAGCATTATGATTTATCTGGCAAACGGATTCTCCCCTTCTGCACCAATGAGGGCAGCGGAATGGGAAACAGTGAACAGGATTTAAAGAAAATCTGCAAAGGAGCATCGGTTGAAAAAGGACTGCCGATTCGAGGAACCCAAGCGGCTAATTCACGAAAGACAGTGGAAACATGGGTAAAAAGTTTCGGGTAAAGGCAGGACTTCTACAGGAGGAAAACAAATGAGTATTACAGAGGCTTTTGAGGAAGAGAAGAAATGAAATTTCGTATGTTAGGAAATTCAGATTTGAAAGTATTTCCTGTGGGACTTGGCTGTATGGGACTGAGCCAGAGTTATCCTCCCTTCCCGGATAAAAAGGAGGCTGTTTCTTTTCTACAGGAAGCAGTGGAAACGGGAGAAAATTTCTTTGACACCTCTGAATTGTATGGACTTTATGCAAACGAGGAATTAGTGGGCAAGGCGCTGAAACCCTACCGGGATCGAGTCGTGATTGCCACGAAGTTTGGCTGGAATATCCTGAATGGAGTCTGCCGCGGTCTTGACAGCCGCCCGGAAACAATCCGCAAGGCTGTGGAAGGTTCTTTGAAGCGGCTGCACACAGACTATATTGACCTTTATTACCAGCACCGGGTCGATCCGCAGGTGGCCATTGAGGAGGTGGCTGGTGCAGTACAGAAGTTGATGGAAGAAGGGAAGGTTCTGGCATGGGGACTTTCTGAGGCAGGCGTTCAGACCATCCGCAGAGCTCATACCATTCAGCCGTTGGCTGCGGTGCAGAGCGAATATTCCATGTGGTATCGGGAACCGGAAAAGGAACTTATCCCTGTGCTGGAGGAATTGGGAATCGGATTCGTACCGTTCAGTCCCCTGGGAAAGGGTTTTCTCACCGGAACCATAAAAAAAGATGCGGTATTTGCTGAGAATGATGTCCGTCATTCCATTCCAAGATTTAATAATCAGGAAAATCTTACGGCAAATCAGGAACTGGCAGAAGCCGTAAAGCAGTTTGCTGCTGAGAGAGAACTGGCTCCATCCCAGATTGCACTGGCCTGGCTGCTTCATCAGAAGGACTGGATTGTTCCCATTCCCGGAACGAAAACCGTATCCAGACTACAGGAAAATATGAGTGCGGCCTATGTAGAGTTAAAAGAGAAAGATTGGAATATTCTTGATGGAATTCTTCAGAGATTTCCAGTAGCAGGAAACAGATATTCAGAGAGTATGATGCAGATGGTGGGACGATAGGAGGAAGTATGGAACTGAGAAAATTAGGAACAAGTGGAATAAAAGTATCGCCAATAGGACTTGGCTGTATGGGAATTACTCATGCCAGCGGCACACCTATGGAGAAGAAAGACGGTGTGGAAGTGCTCAGGAAAGCTTACGAGATGGGATATACATTTTTTGATACGGCTGAGTGCTATACGGGGATTTATCCAAGCGGAGAAATTGCATATAACGAAGAAGTTGTCGGAGAGGCCCTGCGCCCGATTCGTAATAACATTGTGCTTGCTACAAAATTTGGAGTGCAGCATGGCGGGAATCATTTGATTATGGACAGCCGGCCTGAAACGATCCGTACTTCTGTGGAAGGAAGTCTAAAGCGTTTAGGAACGAATTATATCGATCTTTATTATCAGCATCGGATTGATCCCAATGTTGCACCGGAGGAAGTTGCTGGCGTAATGGAGGAACTCATCAAAGAAGGGAAAATTCGTGCATGGGGAATCTCAGAAGTGAATGAGGAATATCTGCGGCGCGCTCATGCAGTCTGCCCCGTTACGGCAATCCAGAATCGTTATTCTATGATGGCGCGTTGGTATGAACCATTGTTTCCTGTGGCAGAAGAATTGGGGATTTCCTATATTGCCTTTTCCCCGCTTGGGAATGGATTTTTGACTGGAAAATATGATAACCATACAAAATTTGAAGAAGGAAACGACTTCCGCAGTATAATGCCGCAATATACAGAGTCTGGTTATGAAAAAGGGCGTGAATTACTGACATTATTGCATGATCTGGCAGAGAAAAAATACGCAACGCCAGCACAGATTTCTCTTGCATGGATGCTGGCAAAGAAACCGTTTATCATTCCGATTCCGGGAAGCAGAAAACCGGAAAGACTAAAGGAGAATCTGGGAGCAGCAGAGATCGTTTTAGGGAAAGAAGAAATGGCAGAAATTGATGAGAAATTGAACACAATGGAGTTTGATGTGTTTGGCGGACATTAAAGATGGAGGTCAGCTTTTAATCTGTACTGCGGGGGAAGGCTGGTATCAGGAAGAAGGAAAAGAGGCGGTCAGTCTGGTTCCAGGCAGTGTCATTGTGATACCTGCAAATGTAAAACACTGGCATGGCGCAAAGGCAGATAGCTGGTTTTCTCACATTGCCTGTGAGATACCCGGTGAGGAGTGCGGCACAGAATGGTGCGAAGCAGTAACGGACAAGGAATATCATCGGCTTTAAGTGAAGGAGGGTTTCAATGAACACCCTTCATGCCTGCCAGATAGCAAAGCGGTGCAATGAAAAGCGAGTGATGGCAGAGGCTGTGAAATGGGGCGAGAAAGGCGCTCGCGTCAATTCCATTTCTCCGGGAATCGTGGTAACACCGCTGGCACTTGACGAGTTCAACGGCCCTCGTGGAGATTTCTATAAAAATATGTTTGCAAAGTGTCCGGCAGGCCGTCCGGGAACTGCAGATGAAATTGCAAATGTGGCGGAGCTTTTGATGAGTGATAAGGGCGCTTTTATTACCGGAGCAGATTTTCTGATTGACGGTGGAGCAACGGCCAGTTATTTCTATGGACCGTTAAAACAGGAACAATAAGCCTTGTCTGTCGGTAGATACCTTGGCTTTTAAATCAATGAAAGGAGAGATTCAAACATGAGTAAAACATGGCTTATTACAGGTGTTTCCAGTGGCTTTGGGTTTGAGATGACTAAACTGCTTCTGGAAGCCGGAGATACTGTCATTGGTACAGTACGGAATTCAGAAAAAGTAAAGGCGTTGATAGAAGCCTACCCGCTTTCTTTTGACTGCCGGATCTTAGATGTGACAGATGTTCCAGCGATCCATCGTCTGGTGGCAGAAGCATTTGCACAGCATGGCAGAATTGATGTCATCGTCAGCAATGCAGGCTACGGTTTATTCGGATGTGCAGAGGAACTAAACGATGAGGAGATCAGCCACATCATTGCGACGAACCTGACCGGTTCCATTATGCTGATCCGGGACAGTCTGCCCTATCTGCGGTCACAGAAAGGCGGACGCATCATCCAGATGTCTACTTACGGAGGGCAGGTGGCTTACCCTGCCAACTCCATGTACCACGCCACCAAGTTTGGGATTGAAGGATTCTGTGAAGCAGTGTCTCAGGAGGTCAGTCAGTTTGGCATCGGCGTCACGCTGGTAGAACCAGGCGGTGCGCGCACAGAGTTCCGCTATGGAAGTGCGAAGGTTGCAAAACTGATGCCGGAATACGATAGCTGTCACGGCTTCCTCAACATGCTTGATCCGGCGCAAGGGCTTGCTCCCGGTGATCCAGTGAAAATGGCACGGCGTATTATTGAGAGTGTAGATATGACTCCTGCACCGCTCCGTATGGTTCTTGGTTCCCAGGCTCTTTCGGCGACACTTACCCGTTTAAGGGAGCGTGTGGCGGATTATGAAACGCAGACAGAGCTGGCGGCTTCCACAGATTTTCCGACAGGAGAATAAAAACTGTTGTTATGAGGAGACCATGATAGCCATATCTAATTTACAATATAAAGACCTTACTTATCGTATTTCTCTTTATTGAGCACGCCCTCTTTAAAGTTTATAATTACGTTTGTAGCCGCATCACCGATTACATTCAATGTAATAACAGCCATTCCCGGTAAGTAGTTCATTGCCAGAACGAGAGAGTAGCCAATCATGCAAAGTTCTGAATGCATTCCCAAACCAGTCATAACAACATATACCATTGTTGTTCCCGCGACTGGGATTGCCGGTGTTCCTACTGCTGTACAAATGGATAAGAATGCTGCCAACACGAGTGTAGATGGTTTCATATCAATTCCTGCGGCTGTTGCAATAAATGTTACTGCAATCATATGCATTGCTGTTGTTCCGTTCATATTAATTGTCATACCTGTAGGAAGGACAAAGCTGCTGATTTCTTCCGTACATCCTAATTCTTCTGTACATGTCTTTGTATTTAAAGGCAATGTTGCTGCAGATGAATTTGTTGCCGCTGCAAACAAACCTATTTTAAATGATTTTTTCATAAACGGAATTGGATTCAATCTTGTTGTCAGGAAAATACCGATTGGGTAAATCGTAGAAACAAGTACCAGACTTACTATAATTGTAGTCACGATCCAGACCATTGTCGGTCCGATATATTCCACACCGTATACGGCAAGGGTTCGTGTAATCATACAGAAGATTGCAGCCGGGCCACATGTATCAATTAGGAAATTCAAAAACATCTGGATAACATCATTTAAATTTTCTAATACTTTTTTCAGCGGCTCTGCTTTTTGGCTCATTCTCGTCATACAAAGACCGAGGATAATTGCCACAACAACAACCGAGAGAATGGAGTTATTTGTTGAAAAGGCGCTTACTATATTGGACGGTACGGCGTTCACTATAGTAACCAACGGATTATACCCCTCCATTGTCACAGCCTCTGTAGCCATCTCGGATGGAAGGTTCACATCAAACCATCCCATAGATTTCACAAAATATGCCGCTGCACCTGCAAGAGCCGCCGCAACTACATAGAACGAAAAATATGTGATAAATGTTTTCCCTGCAATCCGGCCCAACTGTTCTGGACTTGCCAGACTGCAAAGCGCAAGGCTTAGCGAAGTCAGAACCAGCGGAACAATTGCTAACTGCAGGCCTCGCATAAATAACTGTCCCGCAATATAAAACAATCCCAAACCTTCAAATCCTTTTGTCTGTGTAATATCCTGAAAAAGTATTGCGTGAATAATCTTCCATGCAGACTCCATTCCATGAGTATTCATAAACTCCCGGAGAAACAGCGTTAGAAATCCCACTGTAAATCCCCCTGCCACCGCGATAATCATCCTTTTTACAATCGATGATTTTTCTTTTTTCTTTTCCATTTCCGGATCTCCTTCTTTCTCCTTAAACAAAATGTCTCTTTGTACAATCACAGTTCCTATACAAATTCATGTGCAGTTTTGACGAATCTTTGTTTATATGTACTTTCTTCTTTATGTATATTTTACCCACCCTATCCTAGTTCGTCAATGATTTTTCTTTGTTTCAAAGATATTTATCTGTTTTTACCATATTTTGTGTTTATTTTTTGTGAATTATTTTGGTTTGACACACATATATTTTGTTTCACAGATTTTTATGCAAAAAAACAGAGCGTTTCAAGCGGTCCTTACCTTACCGCCCAAAAACGCCCTGCCACGGGATTATTTATTCCCGCGGACAACGAGCCAAGCGGACATGTTTACATGTCCATTTGGCGACCGCCGCGGGGGTCTTTGACTTTTAATAGATTAATTCTATACCGTGTCCGTCACAGAATTGAATCCACACGTCACTTGGTTTTTTGTCTGTCACAATATAATTCACGCTGTCCAAATCAATCAGGCTGACAAACGCGGTCTGATCAAATTTGGAAGAATCCACAAGCAGCGCGACTTTTTCTGCCTGCTCTAACATCAGCTTCTTAATTTCCGCTTCATCCTCGTTTGAATCTTGTACGCCTTTTTCCATATTTAGGCTTTTACAGCTAATCAAAGCCAGTTCCACATTGTATTTTACAATATTGCTCTTCGCAAGCTGCCCTTGCAGAGACAAAGATTTTTTATTAAATTCGCCGCCGGTTGATATAATATTAAAAGCAGAGTGCTGAAATTCATGAAACACTTCGGTTGAATTTGTCACAACTGTAAGTTCTGCGTTATCTGGCAGCAATTTTAGCGCTTCCATCACGGTTGTACTGGAATCCGCTATTATCGCACTCTTTTCTTCCAATAAAGCCGACGTTTTCCGGGCGATCTCCTGCTTTTCTTTCAGATGTTTTGTCATCCGGCGGTAAAAATGAATACCTTCTTTGCGCACACCTTCGTTCCAAATTGCACCGCCATGTACTCTGGTGATCACCCCTTCCAGTTCGAGCTTGTCTAAATCTCTTCTGATTGTCTCTTCCGTCACATTGCACTGCCTGCTCAGCTCGGCCACCGAGACTTTTTTCAGGCTTTGTACATTCTGCCGGATAACCATCTGCCTTTCCCTGCTTGACATGATATCATTTCCTCCCCTGGCTTCTGTATATGAAACCTCTTTTTTACATAATATACTATCTCTGTCAGCATTTGCAATACTTTTTGCCTGTGAAATCATGTCAAACTCCTTTGAAATCTCTTTGTTTTCCTTTGATTTCCGTATCAGCTTAATTTTGAAAAGCAGATAGTAATCTTCGGATTTTTATTTATCAATATTTTCTGCCAGTTCACGCATGTAAGCAACATCATCTGTTTCTAATTCTAATTCAACAGATTTTACGTTTTCTTTAATCTGCCCTACTGTTGTCGAACCGCTCAACAGATTCAGGAAATCGCCCTGGGCAAGAATCCATCCAAGCGCCAGATTTGCGGTTGTACAGCCGTACTTCTCACACAGCGGTTTCCATTTATCCATCATATCCATAGCTGCCTGCATATTATCCGGCTGGAACCATTTTTTAGGGATCTGCGCACCTACTGGCTGATAATCTCTTGGGAATGTTCCTGAAAGCAATCCCATTTCCAATGGTGAGTATGCCTGGATGGTTACGCCATTTTCACGGCAGCAGGGAATAATCTCATCTTCAATGGCGCGATCCAAAATTGAATACTTAACCTGGACGATATCCAAATCCCCCCATTTCAGATATTCTTCAATGTGGTGAATATCGACGTTGGCGGCGCCGATAGCTTTTATTTTTCCCTGTGCTTTTAGTTCATTCAGTACGTCCATTGTTTTCTGGATCGGCACAAAGTACTCTGTTCCTTCAATTGCCTGCCAGTGTGTCATATACACATCAACATACTCTGTTCCCAATCGCTCTAAAGAACCAAGAATTTCTTTTTTCACGGATCCACTGTTCAAATTTTTGTATAACTGAATTCCGTTTACTTTATTGAATAAATCTCCTTTCATTTCCTGATCCCATGTCACGCCGCATTTTGTGATAATAACAATATCTTCACGTTTCATACCTTCCAATGCTTTGCCCAAGATCCGCTCACTGTTTCCAAAATTGTATCCCGGCGCTGTATCAATTAGATTTACCCCACACTTCGGCGCCTCTCTGATTGTATCTACAACTACCTGAAGTTCATGGTCTCCGCCCCATGCGGAACCACCTCCGATAGACCATGTTCCAAGACCGATTCTGGAAATGTCTTTTCCTGTTTTTCCAAGTTTCATAGTTTTCATAATTTGATATCCCTCTTTCTAATCTTTCCGGTGTTTCCTGCAAGCCACAGTACTCCCGGAAAACAAATCTGATTACTTATAGTCCTCACGATATTTTGCAAGCATTCTATCTACAATTGCTTTGTCCACAACTCCTCCGGTTGCGCCGACATACTGAATGGAAACAGCCGCCGTACAATTCGCATAAATTGCACATTCACGAATATCCCTGCCTTCCAGCAGACCGGTAATAAATCCTGACGCAAAATTATCTCCTGCGCCGATTGTATCAATGGCCGTAACACCTTTACATGCAGGAACAATCATCGAACCTTCTGCATTGCGGATATAGCATCCCTTTTTGCCGATTTTCATAATGACATTTTTTACACCGCACGCATATAACTTATCGGCTACTTTTGCTGGGTCGCTTTCTCCTGTCATTTCACTTGCCTCTTCAAAGTTTGGGAAGAAGTAGTCCACATAACTCAGTGCTTCTGTAATACTATCTAAAGTCTCATTCAGCCTAGGAGAAACCATATCTGCACAGATAATCATTCCCTCTTCTTTTGCCTTTGTGAAAACAGAAACCAATGCTTTGTTATCAAACAACGGATTATTAAAAATACTTGCAAATGATAGAATCTTTGCATCTTTCAGGGCGGACATATCCAAATCTTCATATTTGAATTTCCATAAGCTCCCCTGACGGTTTGTAATAAATGTACGTTCTCCATCCGCAGCCACCAGGCCTATATTGATAGACGTATCTATGGCAGGATCTTGTTTAATATACTTTGTATCAATACCAGTTTTCGCGCAATGACTCAATACAAACGCCCCCGCCACGTCAACCCCAACGCAGCTCATCAGTCCGACTTTATGTCCCAGTCTTGTTATAATCGTAGATTCATTAATGGCGTCGCCGCCGATTGTCATTGCAATTCCGTCTACCGGATAAGATACTACGTCAAACACTTCTTTACTGACCGGCCTTAAGGGCAAGTCGACAATTGCCGCCCCTATAATGATTACATCTAAATCTTTACTCACTTTATTCATCAGCCCTTCCGTCATCACCGAATAGTTTTATCTTGTACATTGCCCTCTCTTTTACAGCCTGCCTTACGGCGCGTTCTACAGCCAGGAAAGGTTCGTCCTTATGCTTGTTAATTGCCTCCATTGCCGCTTGGCAAAGTTCTGTATGAATATTGATTTTCGCAATACCAAGAGAAATTGCTTTCTTAATATCTTCATCACCGATACCGGATGCACCATGAAGAACCAACGGAACGTCCACAGTATTTGCAACTTCTTCAAGGATATCAAATGCTAATCTCGGTTCGGATGTGTATACCCCGTGCACATTTCCAATGGCTACGGCCAGAGAGTCGCAGCCTGTTCTTTCTACGAAATCCTTTGCCTGCTTCGGATCTGTATAATGATACTCTGACAAAGCCTCTTCATAGACAGTTTCATTTCCTACGTGTCCGAGTTCTGCTTCTACTGGAATGTTATACGTATGGAAATAATCAACGCATCTCTTGATTTCCGCAACATTTTCTTCATAGGGAAGGGCAGATGCGTCGCGCATTACAGAGTTCATACAATGATTTACGGCATTCTGCAGAATTGTCATGCTGCGGCCATGGTCCCAATGAAGGATTACTGGAATGGATGCTTTCTTTGCCATAGACTCCATCATATAGCAGTAATCTTCAAATGAAGTATTTCCCGTAAATCCTGTTCCGAATGAAATAATAATTGGTGCGTGGAGTTCTTCAGCCGCATCAATTACCCCCATTAGCATTTCAGCATTCCATACGTTAAAATGTGGAATTGCATAATGTCCTTCGCTTGCTTTTCTTTCCCAATATCTGATATCTGAAATCATAATCTTCTCCTTTTTCCTAATATAAACTATTTTTTATGAGGGTGCCGCAAAATCATCAAATTAGATTATTAGATGATGAAGCGATACCCCCGGTATGTCCGGCGGAAGGGAAGATATTGCTTTGGCAGAGTATTCATCTACTTTTGCAATAACCCTAAATTCCGGTATTTCCTGGATGTCAATTATTCGGCTACTTTAACTACGCCTTTTACCATGTCCGCTTTTTTCACAGGATCGATAGCCTCCTCAAATGCCTGCTGCACATTTTTGTAATCATATACATTTGTAACCATGTCTTTTACGTTGAACTTGCCTGTAGCAATTGCTTCAATTGTCTGCGGGAAGTTATTGCAGTAACGGAATGCCGTCTGGATTGTAACCTCACGATTAATCTTTAGGAAATCAATAGGTACCGGTTTGGACTGTGTTCCTACCATCATAATTTTTCCGCCGCGAGCTACTGCCTGGACTGCCTGCTGCGCTGTAAATGCAGCCCCTGCAGCCTCAAACACCAGATCCACTCCGTGGTCTCCGTAAAGTTCTTCTGAACGGAGTACTGCAACGGTATCCTGATCTTTTCCGTTAATCACTCTCTTGGCGCCCAGTTTTAATGCAAGATCCAGACGTTTCTGAATTACATCTACTACCGTAATGTCTGTGGCGCCAAGACTCTTACATGCCTGAAGTACCATCAGGCCGATTGTGCCGCCGCCAAGAATTACAATGCTTTTTCCTATGGATGCGCCGCCAAGAACTGCCGCATGCATACCTACCGCTGCAGGTTCTACTAATGCGCCTTCCATTGTAGACATTCCCTCCGGAATATGGTATGTCCATTCTTCAGGATGTGTCATATATTGTGTCAAAGCGCCTTTATAGTTCGGCTGTGTTGCCATAAAGTCAACATCTGGACAGATATTGTAACGGCCTGTACGGCAGTATTCACAGGTATCATCCGGCACGCCCGGTTCAATCAATACTTTATCGCCGACTTTGAATTTTGTTACCTTTGGGCCAATTCCAACAATTTCGCCGGCAACTTCATGTCCAAGACCAATTTTTTGATTCGGGTCTTTCGGTGGGATAAATGGGCCAAATTCAAAACCGTGGATGTCTGAGCCGCACATACCCACATATTCTACTTTCATAAGAATCTCATTGTCTTTTGGTTCCGGTACTGCACACTCCTGAATCTCAAACTGTTTGGGAGTTACTAAGATTGCTTCCGAATTTTTCATTTTTACCAACTTCCTTTCTGCCCTTATATCCTGAGATTATTCTACGTTACCGATATCTTCTACAGACTCTCCTCTTGTTTCAACACCGAACACAAGAATACTTACTGCAATGATTGCTGCAACGATAGAGATCAATACAAACACGCCCGTGCTTCCAATTGAGTTTGCCACATATGTAACCAGGAATGGGAAAAAGATATTACTTACACGTCCCATTGCGTTACTGAATCCTGAGCCTGACAGCTTTGCTGATGTGGGCCACATCTCTGGCACATATACTGCGGAGGCATAACATACGTACATATAAATAAATGTATTCAATACAAATGTTGAAACAATTAATCCTGTCATGGATGTCTGCTGTCCTGTAACAATGCCCATAATAGCCATTGTTGCCAGAAGAATTACGCCGAATGCCTTTCTTGGAATCTTATCTACAATCAGAGATGCAATAAAGATTCCGAATGGTGCGCCGAAAAGACCGAACATTGTCATAAACTGTGACTGTGATGTGTCATATCCCATAGATTTTAACAGGGATGGCATCCAGTTCATCAATGTATACTGAATGGTATTCATACCGATTAAGACAAGTGAGCCAACAATTGTCCTCTTCAATAATTTGCCTTTAAACAATGCTGAATACGGCAGTTGTTTCACAGGCACCGGCGCTGTTGTTACTTCAGGAAGTTTTTTGCCTGTAGATGATTCGATTTCTTTTTCAATCTGTGTCACAATTGCATCTGCCTCTTCGATTCTCCCCTGTGCCTCTAACCATCTTGGAGACTCAGGGTATTTCCTTGCAATCAGGATAGACGCAATGATTGAGAGAATAGACGGAATCATGTACTGAACTCTCCAGTTCATATTGTAGCTGATCCCTGTTGAGATAATCAAAAATGCTATCAGGTTGCAGATTGGGTGAGCCCAGTTTCCGATAAAGGAGTTACGGCTTGACCATACGCCGCGGTTTCTGCCCGGTACATACTCTGTGAATCCTGCAAATAATACAACCAACAATGCGCCAAGGCCAAATCCTTGTATAAGTCTGAATACATACAATACATATATATTAGGTGCAAGAGCGCCGCCAATCATAGCGATGATATGAATGATTTCATATAATAAAATACTTTTTTTGCGTCCAATTTTATCTCCAATTGGCCCGCCAACCAAAGCGCCGAACAACTGACCTGCTGTATAGGTTGTCCCCCACATTGCCAGAAGCGCTGTTCCCGGCTCCAACCAGTGCAATTCATTTAACAGAATATTCTGTACAGCGCCGCCAATACCATTTGACCAGCAGACCAGAAGTGCAAACGCTGATACCAGCCACATTTTAATATGCCAGTTTGAATTCGGAAGACGATCAAGTCTTGCACCGATGTTTACATTTTTTCTTTCCATTTCCTTCCCCTTTTTCTCTTTTTCTTTTATTTATCACAAAGCTCGCCTGCAACTTCACTTTCCATGATTTCCCATGCTTTCCGAATGTCTTCGTCCTTGTTCCACAGAGCTGGCGGCCCAAGGACGACAACGTCCGTCCCCGCCTCATAAAGCGGTCCGTAAACGCCGGCATTCATAGAACCATCTGCCTCAATCAGAAAATCCAATCCCATTTCCTCTCGCCACTGTGCCAATGTACGGATTTTATCGTACATCTGCGTAATTACTTTTTGACCCGCATATCCGGCGTCAACTATCATAATTGTCACCTTTGACAGCAGTGGAAGATAATAGCGGATTGCCTCCAGTGGGGCGGCCGGGTTCATGGCGATCCCGGCTTTACAGCCCAAAGAAAGAATTTTGTTGAGAGTCACAAAAGCGTCGCTTTCGATGCAGTCTGTGTGCGGAGTAATATATGCTGCGCCGGCTGCCGCACATGCCTCGATGTAATCCTGGGGATGCGCTACCATCAGATGCGCGTCCATTGGTGTTTTTACAACATCTTTTATTGTATTCATAAAATCGGGTCCCACGCCGAATGTTTTTACATAGTTTCCATCCTTAATATCAATATGTAAAAAGTCCGCATGTTCGTCAATGAATTTCACCTGATTTCCAAAATCGAATAAGCCGCAGCAACCCATTGACGGTGCAAGTAATAACTTTTTCTGCATTTTTCCAATCTCCTGTTTACACATTTTTTATTCCCGCGGGCAATGGGCCAAGGGGATATGTAGACATATCCATTTGGCCGCTGCCGCTAGGGCCTAATACCCCGATGCCGGTACTGCTGCTAGTTTGATGCCCCATATGCCTGCATGTAAGCTTTGGCTGATTAATCTTCATAATCATAGTGGAAGATAACTTTGATAGCGTCTTTATTTGCCATAGCCTCAAATCCTTCTTCCCACTGAGACAGTCCAAGTCTATGTGTAATCATTGGTTTTACCTTGATTGCACCTGATTCTAGCAGACGGATAGCATTTCTCCATGATGTAGAATCATACGCCATATGTCCGATAATGCTCTTGTTCCATGATGTAATATCATTGATGGAGAATTCCAATGGTTTGAATCCCATACCTACCCGGACAACTTCTCCGTTTGGACGCAGCATTTCAATTGCCTGCTTCAGTGCGATATTTGCACCCGAACATTCTACTACAAGTCCAAGGTTGTCTCTTCCGCAGATTTCTGTACATCTTGCTACAACATCCTCTCTGGAGCCGTTTACCACATGTGTTGCGCCAAGCTCTTTTGCAACTGCAAAGCGTACCTTTGTGTCTTCTTCCAAACCAACCATTACAATATTGACAGCGCCCATAATTCTTGCAACCTGTACTGCAAATAATCCAAGGGGGCCTGTTCCAAATACAACAACATCCTGCCCTGGAAGTAAATGTGCCTGCTGTGCAATTGCTTTATAGGAATTACAGATAGGGTCAAGTACGGCCGCCTCCTCATATTCTACGCCTTCCGGGATTTCCCAGATTGCGTGTTTATGAATTCTGAGGATTTCACCCGGCACTTTGCAATATTTGGAAAATCCGCCGCCCCATGTGTTATTGTCAAGTCCCAAATTTACCTTCTTTTCACAGCAGAGGAAATCTCCTGACTCACATGCCGGACAAATGCCGCATACATGAGCGCTGTTGTCAGATACCACTCTCTGTCCTACTTTCCAATCTGTCACCAGTTCTCCTACTTGTACGATCTCTCCTGCAAACTCATGTCCACGGATTGAGTTAAATACATCTGAACCGTTATCTACTTTGTAATGTTTCATATCTGCCCCACAGATTGCAGCCGCTTTAATTTCAATAATAATATCCTCCGGTCCACATGTCGGTTCCGGTACGTCAATCATTTTGTACCCGCCAAATTCTTTCCCATATCTTGCTAATGCTTTCATAGTGTCCTCCATTTAATCTGTTATCTGATTTTTCTCTTTTTGTTCCGGCCAGAAACATTATTTTTTGATTCATCTGTATTTTACACATAATTTCTTTGAAAGTCAACAAATTATTCTTTAATTCACAGATTTATTTTCTGTGTAAGGAACCACACCCGCAGAATTATCTTTGAAATCATTCTGTGCGTATTGAAAATTACATCCAAGTCCGCTCTTAGGTATAAGTGGCCGCCGCTGATTAAAAGTGTGGTGCACCCTTTTGACACGCGAATCTTTGAGAATAATCAAAGGAAGTATTCAAATGGATTGTAGTAAAGATAGTTGCAAAATTATGGGGTTTTGAGTAAAATGAAATGTAATTCGCTGTATCAATGGAGAACTGTCAGCAATAAAGAAATCTGGCTGCGCATGGTGCAGAGATATAAATTTGAGATTTAGGGAGAGAGGAGCTCTATGGGATTTTCATTTGATGTCAGCATACCAGTCTTTACTGTATTTATACAAGGGTTAATCAGCTTTTTTTCGCCTTGCGTGCTGCCTTTGATACCTCTTTACATCGGGTATCTTTCTGGTGGGGCGAAAACAGTGGATGAGAATGGGAAAGTACATTATGGCCGTAGGAAAGTCATAGTCAATACAGTGTTTTTTGTTGTGGGGATTAGCTTTACATTTTTTTTGCTTGGACTTGGGGCGTCTGTAATCGGAAATTTTTTCAGCGGAAGCCAGGCTATGTTTGCAAGAATTGGCGGGATATTGATTATTATTTTTGGCCTGTACCAGTTGGGGGTATTTGGGAAATCCCGGGTGCTTGGCAGCGAACATAGGCTTCCGTTTCATTTAGACACACTGGCAATGTCTCCCTGGACGGCATTGGTTATGGGGTTCACTTTCAGTTTTGCATGGACGCCCTGTGTAGGGCCTGCCTTGTCCAGTGTACTTTTGATGGCTGCATCTGCCAGCACAAAAATATGGGGATTTGTACTGATAGGGGTATATACGCTGGGATTTATTTTACCCTTTTTAGCTGTAGGTATATTTAGTGCTACGCTTTTGGATTTATTTAAAAAGCACGGAAATATCGTCCGGTATACAGTGAAGGCGGGGGGTGTCCTGATGATTTTAATGGGAGTTATGATGTTTACGGGAAAGATGAACGCCATCACAGGATATTTGTCAGAAACGCAGCTGGCCCAGGAGGATAAAACCGAAGGCAAGGCAGGGGAGGGGACTGGATCTGAAGAAAATGGATCCACAGACAAAGCTGCCAAGGGGCAAGATGCAGATGAAGAAGAGAATTCCGGCAGCGTAAAGGAAGATACAGAGCAGCAGAGCAATGCACAGGAACAGAAGTTAAGTGATGCCATTGATTTTGAATTGAAGGATCAATACGGGGAAACGCACAGGCTTTCCGATTATAAAGGTAAAACTGTATTTTTGAACTTTTGGGCCACATGGTGCCCCCCATGCCGTGCAGAGATGCCGGACATCCAGAAGCTGTTTGAATCTTATCAGGAAGAGGAGAACCCAGAAGTTGTAGTGCTGGGGATTGCAGGGCCAGATTATGGCAGTGAGAAGTCAGTAGAGGAAGTAAAAGGTTTTCTGGAGGAAAATGGGTATACCTACCCCGTCCTTATGGATGAAGGGGGAGACATATTTGAGAAATACAGGATTACTTCGTATCCCACTACATTTATGATTACAGATGAAGGAAAAGTTTTTGGGTATATCAGCGGGCAGTTGAATGAGGAAATGATGAAGAGTATTATTTCACAGACAATTGAGGGGAAGATGGACAATTGATGTCCAATGGCCTTCCCGGGGACGTGCTGTTTATAAAGACAAGAAGCCAGGCTTTCCAAGGCCCTGATACGCTGCGGAGGGCGCCTGGCTTTGTTTTCTGCTATGGGAGGATCCTTAAAAATCCCATGAATGGCAGCCGCGTCATTGTTATGTGACAAAAAATGTAAAAAAATGTAAAAATAGCCTTGACAAAATGACAAGAAAGATGCTAATATATCAAAGCTGACTCGCGGGAGGCAGCCAGGGGTTTGGAAGGGAACTAAAAAAGTTCTTGACAGAGGACAAAGCCTGTGATATTATATAGCAGTTGCCTGCGGCAGAGGCTGAGGGCAAGGCAGGGACCTTGATAACTGAACAATAGACAACAGACCTTGAAAATTTCAGAAGAGAGAAATTCAGAAGGACAGCATCGAGAGATGCACCCACCACTGGGGAGGCCCAGTGGGAAAAGTAAACGGGAAAGAATTAGCTGGAGTTAATTCTGGACTGGATGCAGACGCTTATAACGAGAGTTTGATCCTGGCTCAGGATGAACGCTGGCGGCGTGCTTAACACATGCAAGTCGAGCGGAGCGCCGCGCACGGAACCCACGGGGGAAGGGCGCGGTGTCTTAGCGGCGGACGGGTGAGTAACGCGTGGGCAACCTGCCCCATACCGGGGGATAACAGCCAGAAATGGCTGCTAATACCGCATAAGGCCGCGGCGGCGCATGCCGCAGCGGCAAAAACTCCGGTGGTATGGGATGGGCCCGCGTCTGATTAGCTAGTTGGCGGGGCAACGGCCCACCAAGGCGACGATCAGTAGCCGGCCTGAGAGGGCGGACGGCCACATTGGGACTGAGACACGGCCCAAACTCCTACGGGAGGCAGCAGTGGGGAATATTGCACAATGGGGGGAACCCTGATGCAGCGACGCCGCGTGAAGGATGAAGTATTTCGGTACGTAAACTTCTATCAGCAGGGAAGAAAATGACGGTACCTGACTAAGAAGCCCCGGCTAACTACGTGCCAGCAGCCGCGGTAATACGTAGGGGGCAAGCGTTATCCGGATTTACTGGGTGTAAAGGGAGCGTAGACGGGCCAGCAAGTCTGATGTGAAAACCCGGGGCCCAACCCCGGGAGTGCATTGGAAACTGCGGGCCTGGAGTGCCGGAGAGGTAAGCGGAATTCCTAGTGTAGCGGTGAAATGCGTAGATATTAGGAGGAACACCAGTGGCGAAGGCGGCTTACTGGACGGTAACTGACGTTGAGGCTCGAAAGCGTGGGGAGCAAACAGGATTAGATACCCTGGTAGTCCACGCCGTAAACGATGACTACTAGGTGTCGGGGAGCAAAGCTGCCCGGTGCCGCAGCCAACGCAATAAGTAGTCCACCTGGGGAGTACGTTCGCAAGAATGAAACTCAAAGGAATTGACGGGGACCCGCACAAGCGGTGGAGCATGTGGTTTAATTCGAAGCAACGCGAAGAACCTTACCTGCCCTTGACATCCGGATGGCCGGCGAGCAATGTCGCCTTCTCTTCGGAGCATCCGAGACAGGTGGTGCATGGTTGTCGTCAGCTCGTGTCGTGAGATGTTGGGTTAAGTCCCGCAACGAGCGCAACCCTTACCCTTAGTAGCCAGCACAAAAAAGGTGGGCACTCTAGGGGGACTGCCAGGGAGAACCTGGAGGAAGGTGGGGATGACGTCAAATCATCATGCCCCTTATGGGCAGGGCTACACACGTGCTACAATGGCGTAAACAAAGGGAGGCGAGGCCGCGAGGCGGAGCAAACCCCAAAAATAACGTCCCAGTTCGGATTGTAGCCTGCAACCCGGCTACATGAAGCTGGAATCGCTAGTAATCGCGGATCAGAATGCCGCGGTGAATACGTTCCCGGGTCTTGTACACACCGCCCGTCACACCATGGGAGTTGGCAACGCCCGAAGTCAGTGACCCAACCGGAAGGGGGGAGCTGCCGAAGGCGGGGCCGGTAACTGGGGTGAAGTCGTAACAAGGTAGCCGTATCGGAAGGTGCGGCTGGATCACCTCCTTTCTAAGGACGAGAGAAGTAGAGGGCCGTTGTCTATTGTTCAGTTATTAAGCAGAGCGCTTGGCGGGGCAGGGCCGGGTCAAGCGGGGGGCAAGGCAAGGAGGAAGCTTAATAACGAGGCATTTTGGCGGCGATGCGCTTGGGGGCAACACCCGTACCCATCCCGAACACGATGGTTAAGGCCCAAGCGGCCGATGGTACTGCACTGGCGACGGTGTGGGAGAGCAGGTGGCCGCCAAATAAAAAAAAGAGGGGCAGTGTTTACCAGCGACCAGGGCCCAGGAAAGATCCTGGGGCGTGGTGGCTGATAAAGCAGCCAGGAATGTACCTTGAAAACTGCATACAAAGTAAGAGAAGATAGACAAAGAAGATATCAAGACATCCGAGGCCATGCCCGAAGGGGCATGGGAGTCCTGAAGAAAACAGGCGTAAAAAAAATTGACCTAATGCCAACCCATGCCACGCTAGGCATGAGTGGCCGTGGGAGTCCCACGGCGGGGTTGGTTATGCTGATAAGGGCATATGGCGGATGCCTAGGCACTAAGAGCCGATGAAAGACGCGATAAGCTGCGAAAAGCTCCGGGGAGGGGCAAATACCCTGCGATCCGGAGGTGTCTGAATGGGGAAACCCACTGGGGGAGCCCCCCAGTATCCCTGGCCCAATCCATAAGCCAGGGAAGGGAACCCGGCGAACTGAAACATCTAAGTAGCCGGAGGAAGAGAAAACAACAGTGATTCCCAGAGTAGCGGCGAGCGAAATGGGAAGAGCCCAAACCGGGGCGCGAGCGCTCCGGGGTTCGGACCGCAAAGATGACCGACGAGCTTAGCAGAATGGCTTTGGGAAAGCCAGCCAGAGAGGGTGAAGGCCCCGTAAGCGAAAAGCAGGCCGGCAAGGCGGGATCCAGAGTACCACGGGACACGAGGAACCCTGTGGGAATGAGCGGGGACCACCCCGTAAGGCTAAATACTACTTAGTGACCGATAGCGCATAGTACTGTGAAGGAAAGGTGAAAAGGACCCCGGGAGGGGAGTGAAAGAGAACCTGAAACCATATGTCTACAAGCTGTGGGAGCGCACAGGAGGCGCGACCGCGTACTTTTTGTAGAACGGTCCGGCGAGTTGCGGCGGCTGGCGAGGTTAAGCGCGAGGAGCGCGGAGCCGAAGGGAAACCGAGCCTGAATAGGGCGCCAGAGTCGGCCGACGCAGACCCGAAACCGGGTGATCTATCCATGCCCAGGCTGAAGCCGCCGTAAAAGGCGGTGGAGGGCCGAACCCACATCCGTTGAAAAGGGTGGGGATGAGGCGTGGATAGGGGAGAAATTCCAATCGAACCCGGAGATAGCTGGTTCTCCCCGAAATAGCTTTAGGGCTAGCCCCAGGCAAGTCTTGCGGAGGTAGAGCACTGAATTTCCTAGGGGGCGTCAAAGCTTACCGAAGAATATCAAACTCCGAATGCCGCGTAGACGGTGCCAGGGAGTCAGACTGCCCGAGATAAGTTGGGCAGTCAAGAGGGAAAGAGCCCAGACCTGCGGCTAAGGCCCCAAAATGTGTGTTAAGTGGGAAAGGATGTGGGGTTTCGAAGACAGCTAGGATGTTGGCTCAGAAGCAGCCATGCATTAAAAGAGTGCGTAATAGCTCACTAGCCGAGAGGCCCTGCGCCGAAAATGTCCGGGGCTCAAACACACTGCCGAAGCCCAGGGGCTGAAGAGATTCAGCCGGTAGGGGAGCATTCTTAAGGCGGCGAAGCCAGGCCGGAAGGGTTGGTGGAGCGTTAAGAAGGGAGAATGCCGGAATGAGTAGCGAGAGGAAGGTGGGAATCCTTCCGGCCGAATATCCAAGGATTCCAGGGTAAAGCTGATCTGCCCTGGGTAAGTCGGGGCCTAAGGCGAGGCCGGGAGGCGTAGCCGATGGACAACAGGCAGAAATTCCTGTACCATGCCATGACAGAACTGTGGGGACGCAGGCGGCGGGGCACGACCCGGGGGAGGAGAACCCGGGGCAAGCGCAGGAGGCGCGCGCAAGGAAAAACCGGCGCGCAAGCCAAAGGCGTGAGGCGGAGCGAAGAGAGAGTAGCGAAGCGTGCAGGCCGGCTGCCAAGAAAAGCCGCTATGGCTCATGGCATGCCCGTACCGTAAACCGACACAGGTGGATGAGGAGAGGATCCTAAGGCCGACGGGAGAAGCATTGTTAAGGAACTCGGCAAAATGGCCCCGTAACTTAGGGAGAAGGGGTGCCTGGGGAGGCCCAGGCCGCAGAGAATTGGCCCAAGCAACTGTTTAGCAAAAACACAGGTCTATGCAAAACCGCAAGGTGAGGTATATGGGCTGACGCCTGCCCGGTGCTGGAAGGTTAAGGGGAGAGGTTAGCGCAAGCGAAGCTTTGAACTTAAGCCCCAGTAAACGGCGGCCGTAACTATAACGGTCCTAAGGTAGCGAAATTCCTTGTCGGGTAAGTTCCGACCCGCACGAAAGGCGTAATGATTTGGGCACTGTCTCAACAATGCACCCGGTGAAATTGAAATACCAGTGAAGATGCTGGTTACCCGCGCCAGGACGGAAAGACCCCATGGAGCTTTACTCCAGCTTGGCACTGGGATCCGGTATTGCATGTACAGGATAGGTGGGAGGCGAAGAGCCTGCGGCGCCAGCCGCAGGGGAGCCATTGTTGGGATACCACCCTTGCAGTATTGGGTTTCTAACCAACAGCCGTGAACCGGCTGGGGGACAATGCCAGGCGGGGAGTTTGACTGGGGCGGTCGCCTCCGAAAGGGTATCGGAGGCGCTCAAAGGTCCCCTCAGGATGGTTGGAAACCATCCGCAGAGTGCAAAGGCATAAGGGGGCTTGACTGCGACACCGACGGGTGGGGCAGGTACGAAAGTAGGACTTAGTGATCCGGTGGTATAAAGTGGGATTGCCATCGCTCAACGGATAAAAGCTACCCTGGGGATAACAGGCTTATCACTCCCAAGAGTTCACATCGACGGAGTGGTTTGGCACCTCGATGTCGGCTCATCGCATCCTGGGGCTGGAGTAGGTCCCAAGGGTTGGGCTGTTCGCCCATTAAAGCGGTACGCGAGCTGGGTTCAGAACGTCGTGAGACAGTTCGGTCCCTATCCGGCGCGGGCGTAGGATATCTGAGGGGAGCTGTCCTTAGTACGAGAGGACCGGGATGGACTGGCCGCTGGTGCACCTGTTGCCCTGCCAAGGGCATAGCAGGGCAGCCAAGCCGGGAAGGGATAAACGCTGAAGGCATCTAAGCGTGAAGCCCCCCCCAAGATAAGATGTCCCATGACGCAAAGTTGGTAAGACCCCTTGAAGACGACGAGGTAGATAGGGCAGGGGTGGAAGTGTGGCAACACATGGAGCTGGCTGCTACTAATAGGTCGAGGGCATAACCAAGGAAGGCAGTAGGGAAGGGTGTGCGTTACTTTGTATGCAGTTTTTAGGGCATATGCAGTGGGAGGAGACAGTACTGGCAGGGTATTGTCTTTTTTTGTCGGCTTGGGACGACAGGGGCCTTTAGGGGATTTCTGAAGAAATCCCTTTTAATCCCTCTTATAATACTGTCCTAAATATTCACTTGACGGGATAATCAGAGAGACTTATAATTACTTAGTAAATGATGAACGGCTGTAAGGAGTACTATGGAGCGTAATGGATTAACGGAAAATAAAAACTTACTCTATTCGAGGCTGGCGGATAGAATTTATCTTTATATAAAAGAGAAGAATCTTCAGCCAGGAGATAAGATACCTGGAGAGCGGAAGCTGGCGGCGGAATGGAAAGTGAGCAGGCCAACTTTGCGGGAGGCCATCCGGGAGCTGGAGAATCAGGGAGTCGTCCATGTTGAAGTCGGCAAGGGGACATTTGTAACTGATTATGTAGAAGGCAGGCAGGTTAGTATTCATTTGGCCCTAAAAAATTTCTTGGAACTGTTCGAGATTAAAATTGTTTTAGAGAGATATAGTCTGGAAAAAGCCATACCTGATATGGCTGAGGAGAGATTGGACCAGCTTGAAGAGATGGCAATTCAGATGAATGATATAGCTGCCAGAGGAATTATGCCTAAGGAGATGGACCATGATTTCCATAGGCTTATATTAGAATCTTATGGCAATTATGAGATGACCAACCTGGTTCGGAATATGACAGAAATGTATGAGACTTTTGATGATGAACTCTATGGCTATTTTGATGACAAAGGGTTTGATTATCAGGCTATATTACTAGAGACATTCCCCTATCATCTGGAAATGGTTCAGATGATGAAGGAGAGGAATATTCAGGGAGCCTTGGAGAAATATGATAATATAGTGGCATTGGATTTAGAAATATATGGCAGAATTGAATAGGCAGATACATAAAAGCACCGGCTGGGAAATTCCCAAAGCCGGTGCTTTTTACTTGTTAGGTTTGCTTAATTGTGCCAGGGGCATCCCCTAATACCCGCATTTGAGGTATATTTATTTCTTACATACAATCATCTGCTGCAAAGAGAATGCCGGAAGCTGAACGATTGTCTTATCCCCCTCTGTGTGTATTTCAAGGGACTTTTTCTCGGGGTAAACCAGTTCTGCTTCTGAGACCGCGCCTGTAAGCTCCAGTGTGCCTCCGTTTACAGGTATAGTATCTCCGTGGAAATATTTCGGCACCATAGAGATCTGATGGACAATATAAGAATGGCCAGTCTCAAAATAGGCAGTTCTGATAATATCTGGCGTCTCTGTATTGTTGAACAGCGCGGGCCTTATATTTTCCATAGTGACCAAGTCTTTAAACAGACTGTGGGGATGCTGGAAGCTTTCCTGTGAGGCCATTGTAAAGAAATCAAATGCCATGTAATAGGCGCTTCCTGCTCCATAGTTATTGTGCAGGAGGGCAGGGTACCCAGAATCTTCTCCCGGCGGCGGACTCCACCAGTTCACCCAATGTTCAGCGTCACAGGGGACGCAGGGCAGTATAAGATGAAGCAAGGTTTCTGCAGATCCCTCAGGGGCGGTCTCAATAAAGTGCTCACTGATCGGCGGTGTCGTGCAGGAAAGCAGTCCGGAGAAATCTCTTTGGCTTACATTCTTTAAATATGCGGACCAACGGTTAGCTTTATATTCAGTGTGAATTTCTGCATTTCCAGTGCCGAGAAGATCTGCAATAGAGGATGACTGACGTTTCGTAGAGTCTGCATCCCATAAGCCGCTCTGCCCGGAACTGATAAGCAGTCCTCCATTTTTTACATAGCTTCTGAGTATATCTGCAATATCTTCTTCTATTACAAATACCTCTGGAAGGAGAAGGACATCAAATTGTTTCAGTAAGTCCTCAGTGACCGTGCGTTCAGGGAGGATCATAAATGGAAGTTTTGCTTTTTCACATAACTGCATAGCGCCTAGAACGGCATTTTGATGAGGATTATGCCGTTTCATCCTTAGGATAGCATCTGGGTGCAGTGCTGGGATATTAATGGACATGGATAAGTCGCTCTGCAAAATTCCCACACATTTAACTGGAGTGCGGTCTGTGAGATAAGGTTCCATTTTCTCGATTTCATTAAAAGCTGCCCCTAAGAGCCTGGCCTCCTGAAAATCAAGGGTACCGTCTATGTGCTGGGAACCACTGTACATTCCTGTGCGGCATCCCTGGGCCGCGATAGACGACAAGTCGCAGACATATTCATTGACAGAACTATAATTATAGACCTGTGAGGCTTCCCCCGGCACCAGGATAGGATAGCGTCCAATAGCTGTATCCCGGGCATAAGCAGAAGAGAACCAGTTATCTTTCAGCAATGGCTCAGAGAACTGATAGTCCAGCATATCCCGGATCTCCTGGGGATAGTGGCAGGAAAAATTGACAGTGACTGCCAGCGTAGGGTCAATGGCCTTGACACGCTGCTTCAATTCCGCCAGGAAATCTTTTGCATTTTCATTCAAAAATTGGACTATATCAGTTTTATGTAAAAGGACTTCCTCATCTGATTCAGGCAGGGGATAATGGAACTGTGACTGGAATTTGTTGCGGCAATTGTCACAGTAACAGAGTGACGCCCCAAAAATATCCAGGAAAAGAGAGTCTGGTGAATATCTGGAGACAATCTCCTCTAACTGCTTCAGGCAGTATTCCCGGTAATCTGTCTGGTAACAGCAGAGGCTCCATTTAGCGAATTCATCATCCCGGATAAGGCCGGAACCGTCAGGGCGCTGTACCCGCCATTGTGGGAAACGCCTTGCCGCCCCTTCGTCATATTCGATACAATAATAGGCAACAAATTCAATATCTTTTTTCTTTAAAAGAGTACTGACCTCTTTAATCCAATCTTTTTTGATGCCTTCATGCTGCTGTGCTCCCGGGACCTCACTTGGATAATAAGTAACTCCCCAGTGGTCTTTACAATAAACCATCAATGAATCTATGTTGGCAGTATCAAAAAAGGTCTCGTATTCATTAATATCCAGATGGTTCAGAAGAACATCAGGAGGCTGCGGAGAATGATGGTCAATCAGATAGCAGCGCTTAGTAGAAGTATATTTTTTACTCATCTTTTAATAGGAAAATACAGAGTATCTTCCTGACTCCTTTCTTATAATAAATGCAAGTTAGTTTTGCCTAAATTTCGCCTAAAATAAATGATCATGCTCTAGACAATGTGCTTTGCTCTAATATATGTATGCATTCCATGACAAGTAATTTTCAAATGCATTCATGTAAGGTGGATATAAATGGAATTATAGAATTGAAAATAGATAAGTAAAAAGTGTATTATGTTAAGCATATAAAATGAAAATGAAAATGTCAATAGAAATAAAAAATATGTAAATAAAAAAAGTAACAAAAACGATATACAAAAATTATGTAAAAAGTATAAAAGTGACAAATGAATTGACAAACAATAACTTAAGTGCTAGTATAATTGCATAAGTGGTCTGACCGGAAATACCTCACAACAGTGGCCGGAAGAAAACCAGATAAGGAAGAGTGTAACTAAAGTAAATGAATATCAGATTATCCGGTATTGTAATCTGAAAAAGGAAAAGGAGAGGAATCAATGAAAAAGAGAGTTATTGCCGCTTTATTGGCAGCCACAATGGTAGTTGGCCTGCTGGCGGGATGTGGGTCATCAAAAAAAGATTCAGGTGATTCGGCAAAAGGCAGCGGAGAGGCATCACTGCGTTTTATTGATGTCAGCCCAAGTCCTGAGAGACAAAAGTATTATGAGGGTGTTTTCGAGAAGTTTGAGGAAGAGACAGGCGTATCTGTAGCTTATGAAAGTGTTCCATGGGATGATGCAGCGGATAAGCTGACAGTTCTTGGTACTTCAAACCAGCTTCCAGACGTCATTACAACACACCCATCCTGGTTGGGGCAGTTTACAGAAGCCGACTGGATCTTGCCGGTAGACGACTATGTAGAGGAACACGGTGAAGAGTTTGTGGAGGCAGTTAAAAGTATTAACTGGGCCCAGGAAGAAGAAAAATACGGACATGTATATTCTATTCCAGATGGATTCATGGTCAAAGGTATCTTTTACAGGAAAGACTGGGTAGAGGAGATTGGCTATGAGATTCCTACTGGTGAAGACTGGACATATGATGCATATTTTGATTTGATTAAAGCACTTACAGATAAAGAACAGAAACACTATGGAAATTCTTTCCGTGGCGCGAGAGGTGCATTTGACCCACTGCTCACATATCTGCAGACATTCTCAGGCGGCTATACATACGACGAGGAAGGAAACTTTGTCCTGAATACACCAGAATGTGTGGAAGCGCTGGAGAAATGGTGTGAGATTTATAAGGACGGATATGTGCCGGAGGATTCTGTAAACTGGGGATTTGTGGAGATGGTCGATAACTTTACAGGGGGCCTGACAGGTACAGTTTCCAATGACTCTGAGGTTGCTAAAGCATGTGAAGAGAAAATGGATGATTCAGAGTGGGGCGTGCTTCCGATGCCAGTGTCAACTGTAGATGGCAAGCTCCTGAATACAGCAGGAAGTCCATACTCTTATACAATTTCAAAGAGTTCCGAGTATCCAGAGGAAGCTCTCGAGTTGATCGATTTCCTCGTACAGCCAGAGAATAATATCGAGTACTGTAAAATGGGCGGACTTATTCCGATCAAAAATGATGTGGGCGATGATGAAACTTATGGAGAAAACGGACCTTACGCTCCTTTCCTTGATCAGCTGAACGACCCGAACTTTACAGTTCCTCCTACATATGGCGCATTTAACTATACAGACCTGCATCAGGATATGTTCCACACAGAACTTCAAAAATATCTCCTGGGACAGCAGTCTGCTGAAGATGTGCTGAACCATATCGGCGACGAGCTGACAACCAGGATGAAACAGTATCTGGCTGACAATGAAGGCACAACAATTGAGACTCCGAAAACCATACAGCAGTAATAATTAAAGAGTTTATACACAAGCAGTAGTATAAGATTTTACAGGGGGATTTAATGTGGAGGCAGAGAAACATTAATTCCCCCTTTGACAACAAAGGATTATGTACCTGGTGGGGTACAAGGTGAAGGAGAGTGGTACTCGCATGAAAATGAAAAGAAAAATGGAACCTTGGCTGTTTCTGCTGCCAGTTCTTGTGATTTTACTTCTGTTATTTGGCTATCCGCTTATTAACAGTATTGTTATGGCATTCCAGAATTATAAGCTGACGGCCCCAGATGACATTTATTTTAATGGACTTGAGAACTTTACGAAACTGTTTGGTGATCCCGACAGTATGATGATTCTGAAAAATTCTATTATTTATGTAGTTATATCAGTAATTGGGCAGTTCTTGCTGGGACTGATCCTGGCCCTGGCCCTGAAAAAGCAGTTTAGAGGAAGAGGACTCTATCAGTCCATCGTATTTCTTCCATGGGCATTTTCTGGATTTGTTGTCGGCCTTATTTTCCGCTGGTCATTTAACGGAGAATATGGGGTAGTCAATACTCTTCTGATGAAGCTGGGAATCATAGACAGTAATATTGCATGGCTGGGAACCCCGGGTTATTCTCTGGCAGTTGTCATCATTGCCATGATATGGATGGGAATCCCGTTTTTTGCAATCATGATCCTGGCGGCACTGCAGTCTATACCGGCAGATGTCTATGAGGCGGCAGATGTGGACGGATGTGGGACAGTACGGCAGTTCTTCCAGATTACGCTTCCGTATATCAAGCCAACTTTAATTACAACAGTACTCCTTAGGACGATCTGGATTTTCAACTCATTGGATCTGGTGGTTATTATTACAGACGGAGGGCCGGCAAACTCTTCTCAGACGCTTCCGGCATATATGTACTCAAAAGCGTTTGGATCCTATGATTTTGGTTTTGCGGCGGCCTTGGGTGTGATACTGATGATAATTCTTGGATTGTATGCTTTGATATTCCTGAAAGCTACAAAATATGATAAGGCAGGTGACTTCTAAATGAGCAGAAAAACAAAGAATGCAATTGGGACCATCATACGTGTTTTGATCTTACTTTTCTTCTTCCTGCTGGTTGTACTGCCTATTTATTGGATTGTAGTTACATCGTTTAAGACCAGTGGAGAGATACTGGATTTAAATAACATTACTTTTTTCCCTAAGAACTTTACATGGGAGAATTATACAGGGCTGTTTGAGCAGTTTAATTATGGCGCCCTGTTAAAGAACAGTGTCCTTGTGTCTGTCACGTCTGCCCTTGTGATTACAGTATTTTCTATGCTGGGCGGCTATTCCCTTGCACGGTATAAGTTTAAGGGAAAACAGGCAGTAATCCTCTTTTTCCTGATTACACAGATGATACCGGGGATCCTGGTTATTATTCCTTTGTACATCATTTTCTCTAAGATTGGCTTGATCAACACCCATGTAGGCTTGTTTATCTACTATGTGACAGTCAACCTGCCCTTCTGTGTTATCACGATGCGCAGCTTTTTTGAGAGAATTCCGGTTACACTGGAGGAGGCTGCCAAGGTGGATGGATGTTCAAAAATGCAGTCCCTGTTTAAGATTGTATTCCCGATTATGTTCCCAGGTATTGTGTCTGTGTTTGTCTTTGGGTTTATCGGGGCATGGAATGAGCTGATCGCAGGTTCTATTTTCATAAGTACGCCTGAAATGTGGACCATTCCAGTGGGCCTTAAAACTCTGATTGGTAAGTACAATGTAGAGTGGGGGCTTTTAATGGCCGGCGGCGTTATGGCATTGCTGCCAACGGCGATTATGTTCGCTGCCATGCAGAAATTTATCGTAGAAGGTATGACGGCTGGCGCTGTCAAGGAGTAGGTGGAGCAAATGAAAGAGGAGAGACTGGCGATTACACATTTGGGGGAGGACCAGACAAAATATATGAATGCCGTGGTGCCCCCGGTGTTTATGAATTCTCTGCATGTGTTTGACAGCATGGAATCTTACGCCCTGCGGGAGGAAAATCAAGCCTATGTTTATGGCAGGGCGGCAAACCCTACAGTAACTATATTAGAAGAAAAGGTGGCTGCCCTGGAGGGCGGCTGCCGTGCTGTGGCGTTTGCAAGCGGGATGGCCGCCGCTGCGGCTGCTATCTTGGCGGTGTGCAGAGCTAAAAGCCATATTATTTGCATGAGAGATGTATATCAGCCTGTAAAGAATATCCTGAACCAGTATTTTATCCCCAGAATGGAAATTACCGTGTCCTATTGGGATGGGGTGGATCTGAATGAGCTGGAAGATTTAATTCAGGATAATACAGATATGATTCTGCTGGAGAGCCCGGCTACGTTTGTATTCACAGTGACAGATATTGCAGGCGCCGCCCGGATTGCAAAAGCACATAATATTAAGACATATATTGACAATACATACTGTACCCCCTTGTATCAGAAGCCTCTCGCCATGGGAATTGATATTGTCATGCATACTATGTCAAAGTATATCGGGGGACACAGTGATATTATTGGGGGCATCCTGGCCGTCAAGGATGAAGAGCTGGGAAATTTACTTAAGAATACTATAAGAGAACTTTTCGGAGGCATATTAGGGCCTATGGAGGCTTGGCTGGGAATCCGGGGACTGCGTACGCTGCAGGTGAGGCTGGAGCAGCACCAGAAAACTGCTAAAGAGGTTGCAAAGTATTTAGAAGGGCATCCAAAAGTAGATCGGGTGTATTATACTGGCCTTGATTCCCATCCTCAGGCAGAGAGGATAAGGAAGCAGCAGACAGGCCATACAGGACTTATGAGCTTTGTTCTCAAAGACGATCCCCAAAAGGCAGTTGAGCTTGTGGATCATCTCAAAATATTTGAAATAGGATGTTCCTGGGGAGGGTTTGAGAGTTTGGCTTTGTGTCCTCTTCTGTATTATTCTGAGGACGATCTGGAATTTTTAGGCCTCGGCGGCCGGGACAAAGGGCTGATACGGATCCACTGTGGACTTGAAGGGGCGGATGCCCTGATTGAGGACTTAGAGCAGGCCCTGAGAGCTCTGTAAGTGTTTTATAAGCGGCGCTGGAGGCAGCTTGGTGGTATAATAAATGAGGACAGGAGGCTGCTGTCATGAATCCTATTTTAGAATTAGGCGAATGTATTCCTGATGTGGAGGCGAGGGTATTTGGAGATAAGATATATCTCTATGGATCTATGGATATCCTGGGAAATGAGGAGTACTGCAGCAGGGAATATTACGCTTTTTGTTCAGATGATTTTGTGCATTGGGAAAAGAGTGGACTGCTTCTTGATGCAGAAAACGAAGAATTTAAGAGGGTGTTCGGTAAAGGTATGCTTTATGCGCCGGACTGCATTGAAAAGGATGGAAAATATTTTCTCTTTTTTTGTATGGAGGACGGCGCGGAGGGCGTAGCTGTATCCGATTTGCCGACAGGGCCTTTCCAAAAGCCTAAATTAATCGGCGGAATAGATAGGGATGGGATTGACCCATCCATATTTATTGATGATGACGGAACCCCGTACTATTTTTGGGGGCAGTTCCATTTAAGGGGAGCCAAAATGGATGGCTCTATGGAACATATTATTGAAGGTACAAAGCAGGAATGGCTGCTTACAGAGGAGGAGCACGGCTTTCATGAAGGTGCATCCCTGCGCAAGTATAATGGTATGTATTATATGCTGTATACAGATATTTCGGGAGGCAGGGCAACGAGGATTTCTTATGCAGTTTCAGATGCACCCCTCGGGCCATATACGAAGAAGGGCGTGATTGTGGATAATACAGGCTGTGATCCTCAGACCTGGAATAACCATGGATCTATGCAGAACATATTCGGTAAATGGTATATATTCTATCACCGGTCTTCCCAGAACAGTAAATTTAACCGCAGAGTGTGCGTGGAGCCAATTGCTTTCGATGGAAACGGAAATATCCGCACTGTTGAAATGAGCCTGGGAGGCCAGGAGCGGGAAGTGCCCGCTTCCAGAAAAATTGAGGCGGGGAGATTCAGCCGCGCAGGCAGTGGTGCTTACAGTTTTACAAAAAATATAGAGGAAGGCTGCATATATGGTGTCCGGGGAACCCGGGAGGGCAGCTGGTGCCAGTATCAAAGTCTTAGGTTTCAAAAGGAAAGCAGCTTCAGGATTACATTGGGGAACCAGAAGGGCGGCGGGAAAATAGAAATTCGTCTTGGAGGCAGGCAGGGCAAAGTAATCGGGACAGTAGTTATTCTTTCTGAGAATAGGGAAGGGCCGATGGAAATCACTGTGCCTGTTGAGCCGGCAGAAGGTATTTTTCCATTGACGCTTTGCTTTCTGGGAGATGAAGGGGGCCTTTTTGAAATGTGGGACTTTTGTTTTTTATGATAGAAGATTATAATAAAGTGTCCGGCAAGGTGTGCCCAAAGGGTACCTTGCTGTACATGCCCTGGCGGGCAGGCGGACGCCTATGTGCCCGATGATACTTGTTGTACTGCTCATGTTCAGCAAGGGACTAAGCGACGGATATTAGAGGAGGAGGCTAAGGTGAAGAAAGAGGAAATACAACAGCAGATATGCCGTCCCAGAGAAGAGGCAAGGGGAAGGACAAGATGGTGGTGGTATGGCTGCGCGGTAGAGAAAGAAGAAATCTGCCGGGAATTAGATTTTATGAAAGAGGCAGGGATAGGAGGGGTCGAGCTCCAGATATTATATCCTCTGGAAGCTGACAACCCAGACAGGGGAATCAAAAATTATGATTATCTCTCACCAGAATTTATGGAGATGATACGGTTTGCCGCGGATGAGGCGGCTGCCCGGGGGATGCAGTTTGACTTGACGTTGGGATCTTCCTGGCCCTATGGCGGGCCCTTTGTGACAGAGGAGTTAAGCGGCCAGAGTGTGCTTCCCTTTTCCCTGGATGTGGAAGGGCCCTGCCGTTTTTCTAAGGACTTAACCACAGTGATCTACGGAAGGATCGTGGGCGCTGTATTGGGTAAGATGGATGGAGCCCAAATGCTGCCGGAGTCTATAGAGGACATTACAGATAAGGTGATTGATAAATATTTATTCAACTGGCCTTGGGGGACAGAGATAAAAGAGCTGGAGATACCAGAAGGACTGCATAAAATAGTCCTGTTTGTATCCAGTGATAAAAAGCAGCGGGTATTAAAGCCTCTGCGGGGCGGCGAGGGACTGATTATCGACCATAACAGGAAGGAGTCCTTAAGGGCATTCCTCCAATATGGGGGAGATCCCATTGTGGAGGCTGTAGGGAGTGAAAAGATCCACGATATTTTCTGCGATTCTTTGGAGGTGTTTGGCCATAACTGGACAGATATATTATACGAAGAATTTAGAAGGCGAAGAGGATATGAATTACGGCCATATATATATGCTTTGTGGGGAGAAATCCGGGGAATGACAAACCAGGTCCGGTATGATTTCCAGAAAACAATGGCTGAGCTGACGGTAGAGAATTTTTTCCAGGAGCTTACAAAATGGAGCCATGAAAAGGGGTGTATCTCCAGAATCCAGGCCCATGGCACGTGGGGAGATGTACTCCAGGCCTATGGCGCGGCGGATATACCGGAGGGAGAGACATTTTCAGCATTCGACAGATATGAAGTCAATACCATACACCGCAGGCTGGCAGTATCAGCAGGACATATATATAATAAACCTATTATTTCAAATGAGTCTTTTACATGGCTCCGTTTCCCAAGATTTGTGGTGACACTGGAGAATCTTAAGGCAGCTGCAGACAGCATTTTCCTGGATGGGATTAATCAGATCGTAAACCATGGATAT
This sequence comes from Luxibacter massiliensis, assembly GCF_900604355.1. Classification (NCBI taxonomy): domain Bacteria; kingdom Bacillati; phylum Bacillota; class Clostridia; order Lachnospirales; family Lachnospiraceae; genus Luxibacter; species Luxibacter massiliensis. Next base: position 913,589 of record NZ_UWOE01000001.1, read on the forward strand.
AGCTACAGTAAAGCAGATGCAGGGGAGGATATGCTGGCTTTTTATGCTTCCACAAATATTAACCATACAAATACTTGGTGGAAATACTATAAAATTATTAGTGTCTATATGAACAGAGTGTGTGATTTTATGCAGCGGGGCAAGGCTGTGGTGACAACAGCCATATATTTGCCCCAGCATGATATATGGGCAGAGACTCCGATTGCAGATACCCACATGTGCATGAAATTAAATGAAAGGCTGGAAGTTCCCTGTGTGGATGGAATACACAAGGCAGGTTTCTGGTTCGATTATATAAACGACGATGTTCTGGAAAACTGGGGAAATTATAGCTATGATACCCTGATTCTAGTTGAGTGTGACAGAATACCTGCGGCCAGCATGAGAAAGATACAGGAGTTTGCCAATAGCGGGGGGACAGTAATAGCAGCAGAGAGGCTTCCCGGGCAGGCATGCGGGGTAGTTAATTATGAGGAGGATTCTGCAGAAATCAGGGAAATCAGCAGGAGACTAAAGGAGACGGGGAAAGCCATAATCACAGAGGATAAATTTGAGGCTCTGACAGAAGCATTAAAGAAAGTAAAGAATCCTGATGTCACTATACAGCAGAATCCAGATGTGGTAGGCTATGTACATAGAAAAACAGAAGATGGGGATATTTATTTTGTTTCTAATATATCTAAAAATTGCGTAAAAGAAACTATTACATTTTCTAAGATGTATAATAATTTCTATGTATTTGACCCCCTGAGCGGTGAGGAAAAAGCTGTTCAGAAGTACGAAATTATTCCTGGCGGGGTAAAGGCCAGTCTGGACATAGAGGCATACCAGTCTTTGATTTTTGTATTTGGCGAAGAGTTGGAGGCCCCTTCTGTGGCGGAACCTTTTAGTACAAAAGAGGAGATTTTAGATATCTCGTCAGGCTGGAGGCTGAGAATAGACGAACTTGGGGTTGAGCAGGAATATGGCACACTGGCCGGATGGGAACAGGAAGAAAAGCTTATGTACTATTCGGGAACAGGCCGTTACACTAAGATGATACATATTACAGATGCGCAGTGGGAGAGCATGGGGCAATCTGCCCGGGTGATGCTTGAATTGGAACATATAGGAGAAACGGCAGAAATATTTATAAATGGAAAGATAGCAGATATATTAATTAAGCATCCATATAAGGCTGATATTACTGGCCTTTTGGAAAAAGGAGAAAATAGGATTGAGATTCTTGTATCAAATCTTCTGATTAACCGGATGATTGATCCTGAGTATCCAGAAAAACTCGAGGAAAAGAAGGTGATTTCCCAGTGGCCCTATGAGACAGGCGGATTGGAGATGTGCAGGAAAGAAAGACTATTTAACTGGCGCGAAAGGGAGATGATAAAGGAACCTTTGCCTTCTGGCCTGTGGGGCATGATCAAGATTATTTGCCTGAAATAGTAACACGATTGATAGTAGATTCTGCTTGTATGGCAGACAAAATGACGAAAAGGAGAGAAGATTATGAGCAGTGAAAATACAATGTGGGCATTAGTGAAAGAAAAGGCAGAGCCGGGCCTTTGGCTTAAAAAGGTGGAGATCCCAAAGGTTGGAAAGAATGAAGTGAAAATTAAGATATTAAAGACTTCTATATGCGGCACAGACGTACATATCTATAATTGGAACCAGTGGGCCCAGGATACGATTCCAATCGGCCTGACTGCAGGACATGAGTATGTGGGAGAAATTGTAGAGGTTGGAGAGAATGTAGAAGGGTTCTATGTCGGAGAAAAGGTATCCGGAGAAGGCCATATTGTGTGTGGGAAGTGTAGAAACTGCCTGGCTGGGCAGCCTCATCTGTGCCGTAACACACAGGGGGTAGGTGTAAACAGAAATGGCGCATTTGCAGAATATCTGGTGATACCTGCCACAAATGTTTGGAAGTGCTCTCCGTCCATTCCCGAAGAGTTATATTCCTGCTTTGACCCTCTTGGAAATGCAGTCCATACAGCGCTGTCATTTAACGAGGTGGGCGAGGACGTCCTGATTACAGGAGCAGGCCCTATTGGTATTATGGCGGCCGCTATCAGCAAACATGTGGGGGCAAGGTATGTAGTCATTACAGATATGAACGAATACCGTTTGGAACTTGCCAGAAAGATGGGGGCAACCCGGGCTGTCAATATCGGAAAAGAAAAGCTCAAAGATGTGATGGATGAGCTTGGTATGAAAGAGGGATTTGACGTAGGGTTGGAGATGTCAGGAAATGAAGCTGGTTTTAACGACATGGTTAATAACATGAAAAACGGCGGAAAGATTGCTCTCCTTGGACTGCAGAGATCCAATGCGCAGATAGACTGGAGCAAGGTTATCTTTAATGGCCTGACCATAAAAGGTATCTACGGGAGAGAAATGTGGGAGACCTGGTATAAAATGGATACTATGCTGCAGAGCGGACTGGACATTTCCGATATCATTACACACCGTTTTGACATCAAGGATTATGAGGAAGGATTTGCAGTAATGAACAGTGGAAATTCAGGGAAGGTCGTGTTAGACTGGACTTCACTCCATGAGGGGAAATAAAAGTGGTTTTGTTTTCAGGGTAATGGGGAAGCCGTGGTATTCTGATATCATAAAGGCGAACTGATACAAATTAAAAAAGGACAGGTGATTGATATGAAAAGAGAAGATGCTTTAAAATTTTATGCAGATGAGGTGGCAGATATCAAAGCTGCCGGACTTTTTAAGGGGGAGAGTCCGATTACCTCACCCCAGGGCGCCAAAGTCAAATTGGAAGACGGCAGGGAAGTCATTAATATGTGCGCCAATAATTATCTTGGCCTTGCCAATGACCCCAGAGTCATTGATGCAGCAGTAAAATCATATGGAGAAAGAGGATATGGACTTTCTTCTGTAAGATTTATCTGCGGTACTTTAGATGTACATAAAGAATTGGAGAGTACCATCAGCAGATTCTTAAGCACAGAAGATACGATTTTATATTCCTCCTGCTTTGATGCCAATGGAGGCCTGTTTGAGACAATTCTTTCACCAGAAGACGCGGTAATCAGTGACGAGCTGAACCATGCCAGCATTATAGACGGGGTCCGCCTTTGCAAGGCAAAAAGATACCGTTATAAAAATAATGATATGGCAGATCTGCGGGCACAGTTGGAGGCAGCGGATGCAGCCGGCGCAAGGATTAAGCTGATTGCAACAGACGGTGTATTTTCTATGGATGGTATTATTGCAGATTTAAAGAGTATCTGCGATCTGGCAGACGAATTCCAGGCTCTTGTTATGGTAGATGACAGCCATTCTGCAGGCTTTGTGGGGAAAACTGGACGGGGCACGGCAGAGTACTGTGGTGTGACAGGAAGAGTAGACATTATTACCGGAACGCTGGGCAAAGCCCTGGGCGGAGCGTCAGGCGGCTATACAAGCGGAAGGAAGGAAATCATCGACCTTCTGCGCCAGAGAAGCAGGCCATATCTTTTTTCCAACACATTAGCGCCGGCCATTGCCAAAGCTAGTATGGAAGTATTCAAAATACTGGAGGCAGATACTTCGCTCAGAGACCATCTGGAGGAGACTACTGCTTATTATAGGCAGCAGCTTACAGAAGCAGGCTTTGACATTATAGAAGGAGTGCATCCCATTGTGCCAGTCATGCTGTATGAAGAGAAGCTGGCAGGGGAAATGGCAGCTAAAATGATGGAGAAGGGTGTGTATGTTGTAGCATTCTCCTATCCGGTTGTGCCTAAGGGGAAGGCAAGGATCAGGACCCAGGTCAGCGCTGCACACACGAAGGAAGATATTGATTATATTGTGAAGTGTTTCAAAGAAGTGAGAGAAGAGCTGGGGAAATAAAACCTTGTATTAAGATTGGCCGGGCAGAGTAAATCTCATATAGTACAAAAATCAAAAATACCCTGGGACAGGTAACCAATATATATTATGGAACCTGCCCCAGGGTATTTTGTTTTATGGGTACAGCCGCTTTTCAAAGTTGCCAGATACGGAGCAGCCTTCTGTAAATATCATAAATGCATTGGGGTCAATACTGTGCACCACCCGTTTAAGCCGGTTGACCTCGTATTTGGAAATAACCACAAACAGGATATAAGATGTCTGATTTGTATATGCACCTGCCCCATCCCAGTTGGTGACTCCTCTTCCCATCTGCTCTATGATGGCACGGGATATACCGAGTTTCTTGGTAAAGATCATGACACTCATATTAATATTCTGTATATGTACCCGGTCGCAGGCGATAGAATATACAACGCCATAAATCAGGGAATATATGACAATTTCTATATTAAACATAACCAGGCAGATTCCGTATACGAAGAAGTTAATAATTAAAGAAACCTTTCCCACGCTGAACCCAGGGAACTTCTTGGAAAAATAGATTCCCAGTATATCCTGCCCTCCACCGGAACTGCCTCCCCTGAGGATCAGGCCAGAGCCGGTACCTGCAATAATCCCGCCAATGACACACGCCGCCAGATAGTCGTCTATAATTGGAGACGCAGGGATAGGTATAATGGTCAATGCCAATGTCTGTATGATAATTGTGATGATGGACCGCGCAAAAAACATTTTACCCATTTTAGTCCAGGCCATATAAATCAGGGGCAGGTTAATCAGGAGGTAAATAATACCTGCGATATCTGTCTGGCCGAAGGAAAAATGAAGCGTATTGACAATAAATGTACGGATCAGCTGGGAGATACCCATAAATCCTCCGTTATATAATGCAAGTGGTGTAATGAATACATTCAGGCCGAACGCAAACATCACAGACCCTAAGATGGCAGTGCCCATACCAAAAATATTCTGTCTTTTTTGTGTGCTTAATGAATGAAAAAATGCCATTTTATTTTCCCCCGTCACAGTGATAAAGTTATTAGATGCTTACCTATTCTAGCATTTTGATTTCACCATTACAAGACAAAAAATGTAAAATCTAATAATAGTTTATTCCCGCGGGCAGCGAGCCAAGCGGACATGTTTACATGTCCATTTGGCGACTGCCGCGAGGGTCTAATATCCCGATGCTTGCATCGCTGCTAGTTTGATGCCCCGTATGCTTGCATCGGGGTCTTTGACCATGCATTTATAATGACTTATTATGGCGGCAGAGGCCCGGTTTTTTATGTATCTGATTTCTCCCCTTACTGGGTTCGGAATGTGGGGATACTGCCTGCTGAAGGAACTGTATTCTGTGCCGTGGCCCCTGGCATTTTCTGTCGTGGAATACTGGAAAAATATATTTTCTGTGCATAAAAAGGTGCGGGAACAGACAGATGTGGTATAATTTGTATGTTCTATGGACTTGAGGCTTAAATAATCTTCTATATTTGGGACAGACATGCTGTCGGGATGAACATTGTACCTGTAAACAGTGCCAATGGAGAGAAAATATATAAAGGGGGTAAGAGGGTTGGCTGGGGATAAAAGGAGCAGACTAAAAAGGTGGCTGGGACTGGGCCTTGCAGTGCTTTTACTTACAGTGGGACAGACTGCTGCGGCAGGCGCACAGAGGGATGAAAGGAGTCCTAAATTGGAGGTGCACTTCCTGGATGTAGGGCAGGGAGACGCCACGTTAATTATGACAGAGGGCCATTCTATGCTGATCGATGCAGGGAATAACAGTAAAGGTACGGCAGTTTGGAGCTATCTGAAAAATCAGGGGATTGAAAATTTGGATTATGTCATAGGAACCCATCCTGACGCAGACCATGCCGGGGGTTTGGATGTTATCCTATATAAATTTGACTGCGGCAGAGTATTGCTGCCCGACTTAAGGAAAGATACCAAGACCTGGGAGGACGTGGAGAATACAATAAAGGCCAAAAATTATCAGGCCCAGGCTCCCAGGCCAGGGGATAGTTATCAGTTAGGGGATGCGAAGTTCACGGTGCTCGCTCCACAGGATAAAGCATATGAAGGGGCCAATGATTATTCCATTGCGCTGCGGCTGGATTATGGGAGTAATCGCTTTTTGTTTGTGGGAGACGCTGAGGAGGAGTCTGAAAATGAAATGTTGGAGAGAGAGGAATTCCTTTCGGCTGACGTATACAAGGTCAGCCATCACGGCAGCAGGACAGGGACATCCGAGGAGTTTTTAAAAGCAGTCAGTCCTGAATATGCTGTGATTAGCTGCGGGGAAGATAATGCATATGGGCATCCCCACGCGGAGGTGCTAAACCTGCTTAGAAGTAAGGGGATCAAGGTATTCAGGACAGATGAGCAGGGTACAATTGTGGCAACATCAGATGGAGAAAAAATAACATGGAATATGTCTCCGGACAGCAGCTGGAAGGCAGGGGAGGCAGAGGGCAGCCAGGCCAGAGAACAAGCCAGAGGAAGTGGGAAGGGCAAAGATGCAGGAGATGTATATATTCTAAATACAAATTCCATGAAGGTACACAAGCCATCTTGTGCCAGCGCTAAAAAAATAGCCGGCCGAAACCGGAAGGAATCGGATGATTCCCTTTCTCAGCTGAAAAAACAAGGGTATACTCCCTGCGCAAACTGCATGAAAAAATAAAAGAATTATAGAAAGATATGGAGGAGGGTCCCGGGTACAGATTCGTATGTATCCGGGACCCTTCATTTAGGGCCGCCCTAATCTATGGGATCAAGAAACCGGCCAGAAAAATAACAAAAGGTATTGTTACCATTGACAGAACGGTTGTAAAAGAAAAGACTTCCGAAGCATATGTATAATTCTTGTTATAGCGGATTGCCATCATGGTCATAGTCGTCGCAGTGGGGCATGAGGCGGCGATTAAAGTGGTATAGGCGATATCGCGGCCTGCACGGGTTATATAAAGCAGCAGCGTAACGGCTATTGGGACAACCAGCAGTTTGACCAGGCTGATTTTGTATATATGGAAGTTTGTAAAGATTTTTTTTAAATCAGCCTGTGCAACAGAGAACCCAGCTACCATCATGGCCAGGGGGGTATTCATATCAGCCACATAGTTCATAGAATCTAATACTGTGCCGGGGATTCTAAATTGCAGGAAGAATAGGATGATAGCAATAACTGTGGCTATAACCATAGGGGAGGAGAGGCCCTCTTTAAGCTGCTTGGCGGAGAAACTTCCTTCCAGCAGGCTCAGTCCATGGGTCCATGTAAATATATTAAATATGGTCATGTAGGCTGTCAGATAAAACACTCCTTCATTGCCCAGCACACTATAAATCAGGGGGATTCCTATAAATCCGCAGTTGGCATAGACTGCCCCAAAACGGTCTAAGTAGTACTCTGGATTGTTTTTTGCGGGGATAAAAAGCTTTGCTGCCAATATTGCAATTATATGTGCGGCAATGGCAGCTGCAAAGGATATTAGAAGTCCTCTGACAAGTAAAGGCTCATATTCGATCTGATAGGCAGTGATAATCAGGCATGGGTTGACTACCATAAGGAGCAGGTTGGAAATCGCTTTATTGCCCTCCTGATTTACGATCTTTAACTTATAGCAGATAAATGCAAGTATCATAATGATGAACATTTTCAGAAGTTGGTTAAAAATTAAAATAAACATAATAGATTTTGTCCCTCTCCGCCGTTTTTTCAGCAGCCTCTCCTCTTTTGTATATCCTTTGGCCTACAGATACAATTATGCAGGCCATTCCAGATATCGATTGTGATAACTTTATTCCCATAGGCAACGAACCAAATGGACATGTTTACATGTCCGTTTGGCATCTGCCTCCAGGGTCAAATACCCCGATGCCTGCATCGCTGCCAGTTTGATGCCCGTATGCTTGTATGGGGGTCTTTGACTCAGTATACGTTATAATTTTTTAAAAATCAATCCTCTAGACATATAAGGTTTGCTGTTGTTTTGTGAAAACCATACAAAATTACAGAGGTTTTTTTGACTATACTGTGGAAAAAAATGTAGATTGTTGACTTAATTATAAAATAATGATAAACTATCCATGAAATCGGAATTTGATTCTCATATGTGAATCAAATGTAGAGGGTATATTGATAGTAAATGAATTTATTATGAGGAAAGGAAGGTATTATCATGGCATTAATGGGAAGGAAGATTGCCGCAATCCGCGCATATGTTGTAGAAGGGGGCGGAGCTGACTATCATGATCAGAGTGAGGAACATTGGATTGTAAAACAGATTGCAACCCCGATGAGCATTTACCCAGAGTACAAAGCGACGAGAACAAGCTTTGGGATCAATGCGCTGAAAACTTTAGTGGTGGAAGTTGAGGCAGATAACGGAGTGACTGGATTTGGTATTACAACCGGCGGATATCCGGCAGCATGGCTTGTTATGAATCACCTTGACCGTTTTATCGTAGGAAAAGATGCGAATCAGATAGAGGAAGCCTGGGATCAGATGTACCGTGCCTCTCTGTACTATGGGCGTAAAGGTGTAGTAATGAATGCAATTTCGGCAGTTGACCTTGCTCTTTGGGATCTGCTCGGTAAGCTGAGAGAAGAACCTGTGTATGCAATGCTGGGCGGTAAAGTACGTGAAGAATTGTCATTCTACGCTACAGGCCCGAGACCGGACCTTGCAAAAGATATGGGGTTTGTGGGAGGTAAGATTCCTCTTGTATATGGACAGGATGATGGAATGGAAGGCTTAAAGAAGAGCATTGAACTGGCGGCTGACATGCGTGAGAAATGTGGGGATGACTTCCTTCTGATGTGGGACTGCTGGATGGCTCTGGATCTGTATTATGCGAAACGCCTGATGCAGGCGTCTGCCGACCTGAAATTCAATTGGATTGAAGAGTGCTTTAACCCAGATGACTACTGGTCATACCGTGACTTGAAGAAAGCTGCAGGCAATCAGATCATGGTTACTGGCGGGGAGCATGAAGCCACAAGGTTCGGTTTCCGTATGCTGATAGAGGACTGCGACCTGGATGTGATTCAGCCAGATGTGGGTTGGTGCGGTGGTATGACAGAGCTGATCAAGATTGGTAATCTGGCAGAAGCCCATGGCAAACTTGTTATTCCTCATGGAAGCGGTACATATAGCTATCACTATGTAACAACAAAGACAAACTCACCGATCACGGAATGCCTGATGATGGCGCCAAAGGCTGATAAGGTTGTTCCTCAGTACTATCCATTGCTGAAGGATGAGCCAATGCCAGTAAACGGCAAATTAAAAGTCAGCGACAAGCCAGGATTCGGTGTGGAATTAAATAAGGATAAAACACTGGTTGAAGTAAAGAAAGGAACAAAACTGTAAAGATTACAGCTTTATGTAGGAGGGTAATATGTCAACAACATTTCTGATTATAAGTTTGATTATATCGATCGCACTTGTTGTACTTTTGTGTACAAAAGCAAAATGTAATCCGGCAATTGCACTGATCCTGGGATCTTTACTGCTGGGATTTCTGGCACAGGTACCGCTTGTGGATGTTACGGCTGAGGACGGTACTGTGACAACTGGCCTTGTAAATGCAATTAACAATGGTTTTGGAAATATGATGGGAAGTATCGGGTTCCCCATCGGCCTTGGTATCATCCTTGGACAATTTGTAAGTGATACAGGCGGGGCGACGGTCATTGCAGATAAACTTGTATCCGTTTTCCCAAATAAATATGCAATTTATGCAGTTGCGTTTGCGGGATTTATACTTTCAATCCCAGTATTCTTTGATGTAACATTTGTTATCCTGATTCCAATCGGCGTAGCCCTGATGAAGAAGCTGAATAAAGGAATTGGTTACATTGTCGGCGCTATCTCCATTGGTGCTGGTATAGCACATACATTGGTGCCTCCCACACCGAATCCGCTGGTTGCACCGGAATATTTTAACTTTGATCTCGGTATTATGATTGCAGCCGGATTGTTATTTGGTATCCCAATGGCATTGATTGCAACAACTATTCATGGAAAACTGATGGACAGAGGCCTTTGGAATCCAGAGAAAGACGAGAATGGAAATGGCCTGAATGTGGATGAGTTGGAGCTGCCAGAGAAGCTTCCTGGATTTTTCATCTCATTGCTTCCGATTATTATTCCTATCGTATTGATTCTGCTCAACACGGTGGTAGGCGCAGTGTCAGATGATGTTCCTGCATGGATTGATTTCCTCGGCCAGAAAACCACATCTATGCTTTGCGGTACATTGGCAGGCATGTTGATTTCTATCAAGATTCTTGGCCTTGAGAAAACAGAGAAGGTAGCTTCCGATTCTTTGAAATCAGCAGGTATCGTGTTCCTGATCACCGGCGCCGGCGGATCATTTTCTGAAGTTATTACTGCATCTGGCGTCAGCGAAGCGATCAAAGATATGGTATCTAACATTTCAGGAAATGTTGCATTGATTTTGCTTATTGGATGGATTTTAGGATTGCTGTTCAGGCAGATCACAGGATCTGGAACAGTTGCTTCCCTGACCACATTTGCAATCATGCAGAGTGTTGCCACAACAGTCGCAATTCACCCTGTATTTATTGCACTGGCTTGTCTTGATGGAGCGCTTTTCGGTGCAACCATCAACGACTCAGGCTTCTGGATTGTTTCAAATATGTCGGGCCTGAACCTGACAGGAGGGGCCAAGACCTATACATTGGGCCAGGCCATCGCTTCGGTAACGGGGATTATCCTGATTGTAATCGTTGGTTTGATTTCAACCTTATTTATATAAGAAAGAATCCTGATTGAATGTACAGCATTTGACAGGGAATGATTCCAGGACGGGAGCGTGGGACAGGTAATGCCCAGGCTCCTGTTTTGGTTATGATTGACAATGAATGATATGCGTGGTAAGGTAGTTTTAGGTTATATCGTAGGGCATTTGTCCCTGGAATAGCCGGGGGACAGGAGTTAGACATGGCAGTAAAATCAGCAGAAAGAGTACTAAAAATTTTTGAACTTTTGGAGAGTAGTTCCGATGGACTGACAAATAAAGATATAAGCAGCCGGCTGCAGTTTGCGCCAAGCAGTACAATTGCGCTTCTTCAGACAATGGCAGAGAATGGTTATCTGTCTGTGGATGAACAAAAGCGTTATTCTCTGGGCGGAAAGCTGGTAAGCCTGGGGGCTGTTGCGGCATCCAGGTTTGATATTGGCAGAATGGCGACCCCATATCTGAAGCATCTGATGCAGACATTGGGGGAGACGAGTTTCCTTGGAGTCTTGTCTGGGGATGAGATTGTTTATATAGCTAAGGAGAACTGTGAGCGTACCATCAATACCAATGCACAGATTGGCTCAAGAAAACCGGTATACTGTACCGGCCTTGGGAAGGCATTCTTAGCGTTCCTGCCCCCAGAGGAGAGCAGGGATATTGTAAATAAACTGGATTTCCATAAATATACCGACAATACCATTATGGATATACAGGAACTCAGATCCCAGCTGCAGGAATTCCGGCTTCAGGGGTTTGCCACAGATGACCAGGAAATCGAAGAAAATCTATGGTGCCTTGCAGTTCCGATTTATGACGGGTATCATAGGATGGTCGCAGCCATCAGTGTTTCGGGGCCCAAGGAACGTATGATGGACAAGAAAGAGCTCATAACTCAGGAAATGCTTAAGGCAGGCAGGGGGTTGTCCAAAGAGCTTGGATATCAGAAGGAGGAATAGTAATATGAAGAAATTATGCGGTGTAAACCCGCCGGTCATCACTATTTTTGATGACAAATGCAAAATCGACATTGAAGCAAGCAAGAGACAGGCAGATTTTTTAATCTCACAGGGGGTTGATGGACTGGCATACCTGGGTACATCAGGGGAATTCAGCATCATGACTGTGGAGGAGAAGAAAAACTTCATTAAAGCAATGATTGACCATGTGGATGGACGTGTGAATGTGATCGTAGGCGTCGGTGACACATGCCTGGAGAATACCATGGAGCTTCTGAAGTTTGTTGAGGCGGCAGGCGCAGACGGGGTACTTTTGATTAATCCATATTTCAGTGTGTACAGCTCAGAGATGGTAGAGGCATATTTCGGATATGTGGCCTCACATACATCCCTTCCTATTATAATATATAATTTCCCAGACCTTACAGGTTACTGCTTTAATCCAGACGTGGTTTGCAAACTTGTAAGAGATAATTCGAACATCGTAGGGATTAAGGATACAATCAATGACTTCAACCATGTGCTCAGTTTGCAGAAGGCGAAAGAGATTAACCCTGACTTTTCAGTGTTCTGTGCATATGAGAACCAGGCTATGGGACTGCTGGTCACTGGTGTGGACGGATTTATCAATGCCACAGCAAATTTTGCGCCTGAATTTACAGTGAACACATACAAGGCGGCCAAAAGGGGCGACTTTAACGAGGCTGCAGTGTGGTTTAAAAAGATGGTCAGTGCTATGGATATTTACTCCTTCAGTACGCCGCTGTTTTTGGCATGTAAGCAGGCCATGTATTACCGTGTGCTGAACCAGGACGGGCATGAAAGGCTCCCTGCACTTTCGCTGGAGGCAGATGCAAGGGCAAATGTATATAATAAGATGAGAGAGCTTCAGCTTCTGTAAAAAGTTTTTAGGCAATGGAGGGCATGATAACAGCAGATAGGAGTGTTGACATAAGATGATAATAGATAAATTGGAGAATTTCCGTTATTACCAGAGGTGTGTGCCGGAGTTGTGGGATGCAGTGCGTTTTGCAGAGCGTGCCCAGAAGGAGCGTCTGGCAGTGGGAAGGTATCCGGTTGGAAAGGGGTTTGCTTTTGTCCAGGAAGGGCAGACCAGAGGTTTTGAGGAGGCAGATTTTGAGACACATAATAAGTACCTGGATGTACAGATATTGCTGGAGGGTTCTGAAATGTGGGAATATGCCGATAAGTCTGATTTGCAGGTAAAGACCCCCTATGACCCAGAGACTGATATCGAGTGGCTGGAAGGGCACGGCGACCGGCTTCATATGAAACCCGGAAAGTTTTATCTTGTTTATCCAACTGACGGGCATAAGCCATGCTGCCATGATAATATGCCCGAATCCTATAGGAAAGTCGTGGTAAAGATTAAAATTGACAAATTACTGCATGTGGTAGACGCAGGCAGGATAGGTATGAAGCAGAAAAAGATGTCCTGGTAAAGGAGATAGGAAATGGATATAAAGATTGACGAAATTGTGAAACAGGTTTTGTCTGAGGCAGGTGCAGCAGGGCGGAGCAGGAAAGCCTTCACTCTGGAGAAAAAATTTGCCTATACAGGCAGTGAGATGGGGAAAACGGCAGTGCTGCAGTCACCGGAGAATTACGAATTGAAGGAACATAAACTACCTGAGATCGGGGGGAAGGAAATCCTTGTACAGGTAGAAGGATGCTGTGTTGCGCCGTCAGACACAACAGAATTCATGAAGGAGAAAAGAGTTGGGCAGGCTGTGCTTACAGGGCAGCAGGGGACTGGTGTGATTGTAAAACTGGGCAGCACTTCTCTGTGCGATGCCAGGGGAAATGTGCTGAAAGTTGGAGACCGGGTAGTGGCTGTGAAGAAGGCAGGAGGATTTGCTTCTTCTTATGGCGGAAACCGTACTGGTTCGGGACAGGCAATAAATGGATGGTTTTCAAATTATGTGATTCTTCAGGCGGGCAATCAAATATATCAGGTCAATGACTTGGATTTGGAGTCACGTCTCCTCACGGAGACTGCTATTGCTGTAAACAGCGCAGTCCAAAGGGCGGGTAAGCTCAGCCGGCTGGACATGGCCGGGCGCGCAGTTGTAATGGGGTGCGGCCTGGAAGGCCTGATGGCGGTGGCAGTCCTCAAGTGCATGGGGGTATATGACATTGTAGTAATTGATGGCGATGAAAGCCAGTTAAAACTGGCGAAGGAATTTGGCGCCAGAGAGGCTATTGATTATAGAGATAAAAAGGGAATGGCCGGGGTTCTCGAAAAGCTAAAAAGATATTTTGGGGGCCATCTTGCAGATGTAGTTTTCCAGTGTACTGCCTCGTCTTTGGGACGCAGTACTGCGAAACGCCTGGTTAAGGCCAGCGGACATGTTTGTGAGCTCGGATATGTGCTCGGAAAGGGCAAGGCTGTTTCAAAGTACTATGAAGAGTCCATGCCAGTAGGAGGCAGGTTCTATTCATCCAGGGATTATGAAGAGTGCTTTGAATTTTTGGGAAAAGCCGCAGAGAATCATATACCGCTGTACAGGCTTATAACCCATAGATATTTACTGGAACAAATTAATGAAGCGCACTGGGCGTCCATAAGAGAGGAAGGCCTGGTGATTGCAGTGTTTAACAGATAACGAAATATAGGCTGTTGTTTTTATTAATGCAAAAAATAACCTCGGCTCCTGGTATAATTTATATTGGGAAGCCGGGGTTATTTTTAAAATATGTTTATGCTAAGGTGCGCCAGATATATAATACTCAAACAATATCTGGATCATGACCCCTTATTCCATCATATCTGCCACGGTTTGGCTGACAAGTTTGCCGTCGGCTTTTCCTTTCACTCTCGGCATAAGTTCTTTCATAATCCTGCCCTTATCCTTTGGCGTGGGTACATCTATGCCAAGGCCGGACAGCACTTCTTTTATGACAGTTTTGATTTCATCTGGGCCCATCATCTGTGGGGCATATTCTTCAAGGACTGCAAGACGCTTATTACATTCATCTATGATGTCGGTCCGGTCCTTTGGAGTCATGTCCAGAGTCTCCTTTGTCTGCTTTATTTCTCTGAGGATGACTTGTGTCTCCTCCTCCTCTGTTAAATCCCCCCGCTTGTCTATGGCCTTGTTTTTCAGTGCGGACAACAGGAAGGAAAGGGCGGCTTTCCTCTCTTTGTCCCCAGACTTCATGGCTGCTACCATTGCATTTCTTATTTCTTCAATCTTACTCATTTGAAACCTCCATATGTTTGATAATTCGTATTAACGGTTAATGCCGGACTGTAATTCATCGGCCCAAGTCTGCAGATTATAAGTGTGCCCGTCAAAGAGCTTCAATATTACGCCTGTGGGGTTGTCTTCATTGGCAAATGCATTGGCCTCATCTGTATCCACATGCATGGCTAAGGAAAACTGAGGGCTGACCCGGACAACCACATCTGAAAAAATCAACGACCGTTCATAGCTTGTGGTGATGACAAATACAATATCATTGTCCTTCACATGTGCCCGGACTGCATCGATTGGAGTCATATGGATATGCCGTTTAGCTACAATGACGCCTTCTGTAAGTTCTACGCTGCCCGCAGGCCCCATTAAAGTGCATCCGGGAGTGCCCGCAATATCTCCGGACTGGCGGATGACGCTGGGAATCCCAAGTTTTCTGGCATCTGTGACAGAAATTTCAACCTGTGTTGCCGGCCGGAAGGGGCCAAGCACGATCACATTTTCAAAACGGCCCTTAGGCCCAATGACAGTCAGCCTCTCCTTACACGCATACTGGCCTGGCTGGCTGAGTTCTTTTATATAATTCAGCCTGGCGCCGGAACCAAATAATTGTTCAAAATCTTCCTCCGAAACATGGATATGCCTCGCTGAGGTCTCTATTGGGATTTTCAGGCTCATATATCCACTCCATCCTGCATTTATTCCCCCAGGCAGCGGGCCAGGCGGACATGCTTACATGTCCAGTTGGCGGCTGCCGTAAGGATCTAATACCCCGTATGCCTGCATGGGGGTCTTTGACTTTGTATCCCTTAAATTTTAGCAGAATAAAGTATGATTTTCAATGGTTTTCAAGAATGAAATAGTTTTCCGGGGATATGTTTCCTGGGGAGGCGGCTTACAATTTTTATATTTGTATAATCTAAGTAAAGAAAGTGTTAAGAATCTTTATAAAATGATTGACCCGTTTATCCTTGTCATGATAATCTTTTATTAATCTAAATGTGCCTGAACATGCATTTTGATGATCTGCACGCCCCAATTTGTGGGAGATTTACCTTGCATTCGGCCGTATATGGCTGTAATGCCCCCCTCGTTTATGGTAAATCTCCCACAAATTGGGGTGTATATTTCGCGTAAAATCATATTCAGATATATTTTAGTAAAAAAGGATAAATAGTACTTGCAGTAAAAGGAGAAGGACAAGAGATGGGGATAAAGGACATACTTTCATTATTGGGGGGCCTGGCGCTGTTTCTTTATGGCATGCAGATGATGAGCAATGGCCTGGAGGCCGCAGCAGGCAACAGGATGAAAGCCATACTGGAAAAATTGACTTCAAACAGAGTAAAAGGGGTGCTTGTAGGGGCGGGGATTACGGCTGTAATCCAGTCATCCTCAGCAACCACTGTGATGGTTGTGGGATTTGTAAATTCCAGCCTGATGACCCTGAATCAGGCCGTGTGGGTGATTATGGGGGCCAATATCGGGACGACTATTACAGGACAGCTTATTGCCCTTGACATTGGAGCTATCGCTCCTATATTTGCCATAGGCGGCGTGGCTGCGGTGATGTTTGTGAAAAGTGAGAAGATCCATCATATAAGCAGCATATTTGCGGGGTTAGGTATTTTATTTATGGGAATGGACATGATGGGGGATGCTATGGTGCCCCTGCAGCATTCCAAGACTTTTGTGGAGTTTATGACAACGTTTGAGAATCCACTGACGGGGATCCTGATTGGCGCAGTATTTACTGCTATTATCCAGTCTTCTTCCGCTTCAGTAGGTATTTTGCAGGCTCTTGCAAGTACGGGGATGATCCCTCTTTCCAGCGCCGTTTATATCTTGTTTGGACAGAACATAGGTACTTGTATTACGGCTGTCCTGGCCTCTATTGGCATGAAGGTAAATGCAAAGCGAACAACAGTGATTCATCTGATGTTCAATATTTTTGGTTCCATATTGTTTACAATTATCTGTATGTCCACGCCATTTGTGTCCTGGATGGAAGCGCTGACACCAGGCAATCCCGTGGCACAGATTGCCAATGTACATACTACGTTTAATGTGGTGACAACACTTTTGCTTCTTCCCTTTGGGACATATATGGCAGCTGCTGCAGTACGTATTCTGCCTGACAGTAAAAAGGAGGAGGAAGAGGAGCACTGCCTCAAATATATATCTAGATTTGAGACTTCTTATTCAATCGGGCAGGTGGCCGTAGCCATCACGCAGGTAAAAAATGAGGTGCTCAGGATGCAGGAAATGGTAGAGAAAAATATCAGCCATTCCTATGATGTTTTAAGAAAATATAATGACAAGGAACTGAAAAAGATAGCGGAAAGGGAAGATTATATAGATTATCTGAATGAAGAGATATCAGGTTATATCGTGTCTTTAATGAAAAATGAGATGTCTATGTCTGACTCGAAGCTGATTAATGGATATTATGTCATTATAAGTAATTTAGAGAGAATCGGGGACCATGCAATGAACCTGGCCGGATATGCCCGTGACCTAAAGGGATGGGATCTAAGCTTCTCAGAAATGGCCAACGAGGAGATTGAGGTTATGAAAAGCCAATGCCTGGAAGCGCTTGCGGTTGTCAGGGCGGCGGATTTAGGCAACGCACAGTCGATCCTTGCGCAGGCCGGGGCAATGGAGCAAAAGATTGATGATACTAGGGAGAAATATTTTAAAAAGCAGATGCAGCGCCTTAAGAAGGGAAAATGCAAACCTCAGATCGGGATTCTTTTCAGCGAGGTGCTGACGGATTTTGAGAGAATGGGTGACCATGTAAAAAATATTGCCGAGCAGTATGTAGAGATGGAAAACTGATAAAAATGCGAATATTTTCCTCTATTTAACAAATAATAGTAGCAGTGCTAAAGATTACTATGATTTTAAATGGAGGAATTTTTTATGAAAGCTACGGGAATCGTAAGGCGGATTGATGATCTGGGAAGGGTTGTCATTCCGAAAGAAATACGCAGAACCCTGCGGATTCGCGAAGGGGATCCATTGGAGATATTTACGGACAGAGAAGGGGAGGTTATATTAAAGAAATATTCTCCTATCGGTGAGTTGGGGACTCTGGCAAAGCAGTATTCTGAAAGTCTGGCGCAGACTATGGGATGCACAGTTTGTATCACTGATACAGACCAGGTGGTGTCGGCTTCTGGCAGTGGGAAAAAGGAGCTGCAGGATAAATACATCAGTAAGGAGCTGGAGAAAGTCATCCAGGGAAGAGAACAGCTTTTGGCAAAGTCAGACAGCGCCAAATATGCCAGTATTGTCCCGGATGAAAAGGATTTTATAGAGCAGGCAGTATGCCCCATCCTCTGTGAAGGCGATGCAATCGGAGCTGTTGTGCTGCTGAACAGGGAAGAAAAGAAAAAGTTTGGGGAGCTGGAACAGAAAGTTGCCATGAGTGCAGCAAGTTTTCTTGGCAGGCAGATGGAACAGTAGCCAATTGTTTGTGGGTACGGCCTCACAGCAAGTATATCTTTTCAGGACAAAGACCCCGATGCTTGCATCGGGGTCTTTGTCCGGACTGCGAATGTACAATAAGGAATGGAGGTTAGGTATATTTTACAGAGGACAATCATATGTTTTATTAGTGAATGATCAGATAGGGGAGGAGAAGGATGGAGAAAGAGACAGCAAAAAACCGGATTGGGGGCGAAGTCAAAGTGGCCTGGATACTTAAGGCGCTTCTTTGCGCTTATGTGGTGACAGGAATTTTACTGCTTCTGCTGACACTGCTGCTTTATAAAATGAATCTGGATGAAGGCAAAGTGACGGCAGGAATTATTGTGATCTATGTACTGTCTACCTTTGTGGGAGGTTTTGCAGCAGGTAAAATGGCAAAAGTCAGGCGTTTTGTCTGGGGATTGTCGATCGGCGTCCTATATTTCGCGCTGTTGCTGCTGATCTCTCTTGGGATTTACCGGACTGTACAGGGAAATGGGGCGAATGTGCTGACTACATTTCTGCTATGTGCAGGAGGGGGGATGCTGGGAGGGATGATATCCTGACTGCGCCAAATGTTCATGAAAAAAATACTTTTAAATCCACAGGCACTGTGCTATAATATTACGAGATAAACACATGCCCGGGGCATGAATAGTAGGAGGATAAGCCATGAAACATATTAAGACATTGAATACACAGACCTTAAACCATACAGTGAAAAAAGGCGGATGCGGAGAGTGCCAGACATCCTGCCAGTCAGCATGTAAGACATCCTGTACAGTTGGGAACCAGACATGTGAGAATAGAAAGTAGAATACATATACAGGATCTTGTATAAGTAAATATGGTGGGAGAACCATATGAAAGGCAGCGACCTCGGCCGCTGCCTTACGCTTGTTGCGGAGAAATTATCCCCGGGGTTTCAGGATATTCTTATGAAAACCAAGAGGGAATGTGGGGCATATATTGCTGTCCCCTATATCATTAAAATGAAAGAGGGGTATCTGTTGTGATACATCAGTACCAGAATAATGGATATAATATTGTCCTGGATGTGAACAGTGGTTCTGTCCATGTAGTGGATGAGGCTGCATATGACGTGATTGCCTGTCTTAACGCCCAGGACAGTTCTCATACTTTTGGCATTTCCTGTGACAGCCAGACTCTGGCATACCTGAACAGCGAACTTGGAGGTAAGTATAGCGGGGCGGAGCTTGAGGAGGTGCTGGAGGCTGTGGCGGAGCTTGCAGAAGCAGGCCAGCTTTTTACAGATGACATTTATGAAGAATATATTGCTGAAGTGAAGCAGAGAAAGACGGTTGTCAAAGCACTGTGCTTGCACATTGCCCATGACTGCAACCTGGCCTGCAGGTACTGCTTTGCCCAGGAAGGGGAGTACCATGGCAGGAGGGCCTTAATGTCCAGTGAAGTGGGGAAGAAAGCGCTGGATTTTCTGGTCGCCAACTCAGGAAAGCGGCGGAATTTGGAAGTGGATTTCTTTGGGGGAGAACCCTTGATGAACTGGCAGGTAGTCAAGGAACTGGTAGCTTACGGGAGGGAGCTGGAGAAACTTCACGATAAGCATTTCCGGTTTACCCTTACTACAAACGGAGTTCTCCTAAATGAAGAGATCCAAGAGTTTGTAAACAAGGAGATGGATAATGTAGTCTTAAGCCTGGATGGACGGAAGGAAGTCAATGATAAAATGAGGCCATTCAGGAATGGGAAGGGCAGCTATGACCTGATTGTGCCTAAGTTCCAGAGACTGGCGGACAGCAGGGGGCAGCAGAAATATTATATCCGGGGCACCTTTACAAGGGACAACCTGGATTTCTCGCAGGATGTGCTGCACTTTGCGCAGCTTGGCTTTAAGCAGATATCCATTGAACCTGTGGTGGGGGATGAATCAGACCCCTATGCCATCAGAGAAGGCGACCTGCCGCAGATTTTCAGCGAATACGATAAGCTGGCAAAGACTATGGTGGACAGGGAGCGCAGGGGGGAGGGATTTACTTTCTTCCATTTTATGTTGGATCTTGAAGGGGGGCCGTGTGTGGCAAAGAGGCTCTCAGGCTGTGGTTCTGGCACAGAATACCTTGCTGTCACGCCATGGGGCGACTTATATCCCTGCCACCAGTTTGTGGGGGAGGATCAGTTCCTGATGGGGAATGTGGACGATGGGATCAAAAGGCCGGAGATTGCGGATGAGTTCAGAGGCTGCAGTGTTTATTCCAAAGAAAAATGCAGGAGCTGTTTTGCAAGATTTTACTGCAGTGGCGGCTGTATGGCTAATTCCCATAAGTTTCATGGTACGATACATGATACTTATGATGTGAGCTGTGAGATGGAACGTAAGCGTGTGGAATGTGCGATTATGATAAAGGCCGCATTGGCAGATGAAGAAAGGAATATGAGTCATGAAGAAAAGTAGAGGCATTATTACTCTGTTGCTGACTGTTGTTCTGATTGCCCTTCTGGGATTCACAACAATAGTAGGATTTGGAAAAACTGGTTCGGGCGCTGCCAGGAACATTAAATTGGGACTGGATCTTGAAGGCGGCGTCAGTATTACGTATCAGGTAAAAGGGGACAAGCCTTCCCAGGAAGATATGGATGATACAGTGTATAAGCTCCAGCGCCGTGTGGAACAGTACAGCACAGAGGCCAGCGTATACCAGGAAGGTGATGACCGTATCAGCATAGAGATCCCCGGTGTGAAGGACGCCAATAAAATCCTGGATGAGCTGGGACAGCCAGGTTCGCTGTATTTTATCCGGCAGACGGACGAGGAGGGGAACCAGAATTATTCCCAGGTCAGCCTGGGGGAATTTAAACTTAACAAGACTATTGAAGAGCTGAAAGAGGAAGGTTCTATTGTCCTCACTGGGACAGATGTAAAAAATGCGCAGGCGGGAACAACCCAGGACAGCCTGGATAACAGAGATAATGTAGTGACTCTCACGTTTAATAAAGAAGGGACGGAGAAGTTCGCAGAGGCTACAAAAAATGCCTATGCAGCCAATGAGAGCATTGCAATTTACTATGACGGTGAGTTGATCAGCGTCCCTAATGTCAATGCAGAGATTCCAAACGGCGAGGCACAGATCTCAGGGAATATGTCCTATGAGGAGGCGGAGCAGCTGGCTTCCACTATCCGGATCGGAGGGCTTAGCCTTGAGCTGGAGGAGCTGCGGTCTAATGTGGTAGGCGCGCAGCTTGGCGAAGAGGCTATCACCACCAGCCTGCAGGCCGGTGCAATTGGCCTGGCAATTGTCTTTATATTTATGTGCGCGGTGTATTTACTCCCTGGTTTTGCGGCCAGTGTTGCCCTGCTGATTTATACAGGACTGATCCTTGTTCTTTTGAATGCATTTGACATTACGCTGACCCTGCCGGGTATCGCGGGCATTATCCTGGGTATCGGTATGGCGGTGGATGCCAATGTCATTATATTTGCCAGGGTGAAGGAAGAGCTGACAGCAGGGAAGTCTGTAAGGGCAGCATTAAACGCGGGTTTCCATAAGGCCATGTCCGCCATTCTGGATGGGAATATTACAACATTGATAGCGGCGGCGGTTCTCTGGCTTAAGGGGAGCGGCACTGTAAAAGGATTCGCCCAGACGCTTGCCCTGGGTATCGTTGTTTCGATGTTCACAGCGCTTGTAATTACACGGCTGATTGTATATGCTTTCTATGCTGTCGGCATCCGGAATGTAAAAGTATACGGCCGTACGAGGGAGGCCCATAAGACCATCGACTTTCTTGGGAAGAAGGCCATATTCTTTGTGGTTTCTGCGGCCATGATCCTTGCTGGGTTTGTAGGCATGGGTATTTACTCCAGCCAGGGCAAGGGAGCTATGAACTATAGCCTGGAATTTAAAGGGGGGACGTCTACAAGTGTAACCTTTGATAAGGATTACAGCCTGGAGGAAATTGACAGGGAGATTGTGCCCCTGATCGAGGAGGCGGCCCAGGATAACAACGTACAGGTTCAGAAGGTGGAGGGCACAAAACAGGTTATTTTTAAAACCCAGACACTTGGACTGGACAGGCGGGAGGCATTTACAGAAGTCATGACCCAGGAGTTTCATGTCAGTGAAGATGAAATTACAATGGAGAACATTAGCTCCACAGTAAGTTCTGAGATGCGGCAGGATGCGGTTATTGCAGTTGCCATTGCCACAATCTGTATGCTGCTGTACATCTGGTTCCGGTTCAAGGATATCAGGTTTGCCACCAGCGCAGTGGCTGCACTGCTCCATGATGTGCTGGTTGTGCTGGCATTTTATGTAATTGCGAGAATTTCCGTGGGAAATACATTCATTGCATGTATGCTGACAATTGTGGGATATTCTATTAATGCTACTATCGTCATTTTTGACAGGATCCGTGAGGAGTTAAAGACAAAGAAGCGCAGCGAGGAACTGAAGGAGCTTGTCAACAGATGTATCACCCGGACATTGACACGTAGTATCTATACGTCTTTTACAACCTTTGTTATGGTTGCAGTACTATATGTGATGGGGGTTAGCTCTATCAAAGAGTTTGCCCTTCCTCTGATGGTAGGTATTGTGTGCGGCGCATATTCATCTGTATGTATTACAGGGGCGCTGTGGTATATCATGAAAACAAAATTGGGTAAGGAGACGAAATAAATGTAACAAAATACACTGTAGGGTATGGGGAGACATTCTTCTGGCCTTACAGTGTATTTTTTGTTGAATTTGCGGGGAATGATTTTTCTTGTATTGACATGCTTTTACATTTTTGGATAAGATGATATATATGCTTAAGAGGAGGAACAGAGGTGGAAAAGTGGTTTGTTGCAATGAAAAAGGCAGATTTTAGCAGGATTGCAGAGAAGTACCATATTTCCCCGATTCTTGCAAGGCTGATCAGGAACCGGGACATAACCCAGGACCAGGACATTGATTTTTACTTGAATGGGACAATTGGCGATTTGTATGATGGGATGCTGATGAAAGATATGGACAGGGCCGTGGAAATTCTTGTGGAGAAAATCAGGGAGGGAAAACCTATCCGGGTCATAGGAGATTACGACATTGACGGGGTAAATGCAACCTATATACTGCAGGAAGGATTAGGAAAACTTGGGGCCAATGTGGACACAGATATTCCTGACCGGATAAAAGACGGATATGGGTTAAACCGAATGCTGGTGGACCGTGCCCTGGCAGACGGGGTGGACACGATTATTACTTGCGACAATGGCATTGCTGCTGCAGAGGAGATTGCTTATGGGAGAAAAAATGGCCTGACTGTGATTGTCACCGACCATCATGAGATCCCTTATATAGATGCAGGCGGGGAGAGGGAGCATTTGCTGGTACAGGCAGATGCCGTGGTGGATCCCCACAGGCCTGACTGTGGGTATCCGTTTAAAGGACTTTGCGGAGCCGGTGTGGCATATAAACTGGTTGAAGCTCTGTTTGAGGTCATGCAGCATGAGGCAGATGATGTGGATTATCTCATGGAAAATGTTGCCATAGCAACGGTGGGGGATGTGATGGACCTGACTGGAGAAAACCGTATCTTTGTCAGGCAGGGGCTGGAAATGCTGAAACGTACTCAAAACCATGGGTTAAAAGCACTGATTGAATGCACACAGATCCCTGTGGACAGGCTGTCCGCATATCATATCGGCTTTGTGCTGGGGCCCTGTATCAACGCAAGCGGACGCCTGGACACAGCGAAACGGGCCCTGGAGCTTCTGAATGCGCCTA
Source organism: Luxibacter massiliensis (assembly GCF_900604355.1). Lineage (NCBI taxonomy): Bacteria > Bacillati > Bacillota > Clostridia > Lachnospirales > Lachnospiraceae > Luxibacter > Luxibacter massiliensis. The sequence goes on from NZ_UWOE01000001.1 coordinate 937,604, forward strand.
ACCGGAGGGAGGCGGTTATGCTGGCTGAGGATTTGAAGGCGCTCAACGACAGCCGCAGGGAAATGACGGAGAGGGGGGTAGAACAGGCAGTTGAGCAAATAGAGAACAGTTCTTTAAAGGAGGATAAAGTTCTGGTCGTGTATCTTCCCGACTGCCATGAAAGTATAGCCGGGATTATTGCGGGAAGAATTAAAGAGAGGTACTTAAGGCCGGTCTTTGTGCTTACCCGGGGGGATGCTGGCGTGAAAGGCTCGGGGCGTTCTGTGGAGGCATATAACATGTTTGAGGAAATGTGTAAGTGCAGGGCCCTGTTTACAAAGTTTGGGGGACATAAGCTGGCGGCGGGACTGTCGATGGATGAGGGAAATGTGGACAGGTTCCGCAGGACGGTCAATGAGCTCTCCAGCCTGTCAGAGGAAGATTTGGTGCCCAAGGTATCTATAGATATGCAGCTCCCCCTATCCTATGTGACAGAAGAGCTGGTGTCGGAGCTGGAGCTTTTGGAACCCTTTGGCAAGGGAAATACAAGGCCCCTGTTTGCAGAAAAGAATCTGCAGGTTCTGAATCCCAGAATCATGGGGAAGAATCAGAATGTGTTAAAATTTCAAGTAAGAGACAAAAGAGGCAGCACTGTGGAAGGGATTTATTTCGGGGATGCAGCAGCCTGCCTGAAATATATAGGGCAGAAGCCGGAAGTGTCTTTTGTGTTCTATCCTTCGGTGAATGAATATATGGGTAAGAAAACGCTCCAGATTACAGTGACTCATTATCAATAATTGGGATATCCGTGTCAGTACGGCTGCTTTTGTATACATTTTATAAAGGAAACAGTTTGAAAATTATCGAAATGATGGTATACTTAAAAATATGAAATTATACAGGATTTAGGGCATAGAGGCGTAAAAATCCGAGGGCATCATGGAACTTACATAAAGAAAAGGGGGGATTGATATGGCAGGTACTCCGGAATATGAATTACTCAACAAGAATCTGGAGATGGTGGACGGACACGCAGTGAAAGCTCCAGAAGACTACCAGGATCCAGAAGAACTGTATCAGGCATTGATATCCAGAATCAGAAAATATCACCCATCTGCTGATATTACACTGATTGAAAAAGCGTACAGGATAGGGAAAAACGCTCATAAGGATCAGGTGCGTAAATCGGGGGAGCCTTATATTATCCATCCTCTCTGGGTGGGGATCATTCTGTCAGATTTGGAGATGGATAAGGAGACAATTGTGGCGGGGATGCTCCACGATGCTGTGGAGGATACAGATATGACACTGGAGGATGTGGCGGAAGAATTTGGGGAAGAGGTTGCCCTTCTGGTGGACGGCGTCACCAAGCTGGGCCAACTATCTTATTCTCAGGATAAACTGGAAGTCCAGGCTGAGAATCTGCGCAAAATGTTCCTTGCTATGGCTAAGGACATCCGGGTGATCATCATTAAATTGGCGGACAGGCTGCATAATATGCGTACCCTTGAATTTATGACTCCGGCAAAACAGAAGGAAAAGGCAAGGGAGACAATGGACATTTATGCCCCCATAGCCCAGAGGCTTGGTATATCCAGAATTAAGACAGAGCTGGATGACCTTTCGCTGAAATATTCCCAGCCAGAAGTATATTATGAGCTTGTGAAAGATCTGAATGAGCGTAAAACGGAGAGGGAGGAGTTTGTACAGCAGATTGTAGCGGAGGTCTCCTCACATATGGAGAACGCACATATTAAAACCAAGGTCTATGGCAGGGTCAAGCATTTTTTCAGTATTTATAAGAAAATGGTAAACCAAAATAAGACCTTGGATCAGGTCTATGACTTGTTTGCCGTGCGTATTATCGTCGACTCTGTGAAAGACTGCTATGCTGCCCTGGGTGTCATACATGAGATGTATACCCCTATCCCAGGCCGTTTTAAGGACTATATAGCAATGCCCAAGGCCAATATGTACCAGTCCCTCCACACGACTTTGATGGGGCCTTCCGGGCAGCCTTTTGAAATACAGATACGTACAGAGGAGATGCACAAGACAGCAGAGTATGGTATTGCGGCCCACTGGAAATATAAAGAGGGCGGTGGAAAGAGCGGGAAGGCCCAGGAGGAAGAGAAGCTAAGCTGGCTGAGGCAGATACTGGAATGGCAGAGGGATATGTCCGATAACCGGGAATTCCTAAGCCTTTTGAAAGGGGATCTGGATTTATTTGCAGAGGATGTATACTGTTTTACGCCAAAGGGCGATGTAAAGAGCCTGCCAAACGGTTCCACACCTGTTGATTTCGCTTATGCCATACACAGCGCTGTAGGAAATAAAATGGTGGGGGCAAGAGTGAATGGAAAGCTGGTTCCTATTGAATATAAGATACAGAATGGCGACAGGATTGAAATCCAGACATCCCAGAATTCAAGGGGGCCCAGCCGGGACTGGCTGAATATAGTAAAGAGCACGCAGGCCAAAAATAAAATTAATCAATGGTTCAAACGAGAGTTTAAAGAGGACAATATCATCCGGGGCAAAGAGCTGATAGCCTCCTACTGCAAAACAAAGTCCATTAATATGCCGGATATTATGAAGCCTAAATATCAGCAGATTGTACAGCAGAAGTATGGGTTCCGGGATTGGGATGCTGTGCTTGCCGCGCTGGGCCATGGGGGATTAAAGGAAGGCCAGATAGTCAACCGTCTCTTTGAGGAGTACCAGAAAGAGCACAAAAAGGAGATTACGGACGAGACGATTCTGGAGAAAATTTCTGAGGCCAATAACCAGAAAGTGCATATTGGCAAGTCTAAGAGCGGCATTGTGGTAAAAGGTATCGACGATATGGCAGTACGTTTTTCTAAATGCTGTAATCCGGTGCCGGGCGACGAAATTGTAGGGTTCGTGACAAGAGGCAGGGGAATGTCCATCCACAGGACAGACTGTGTAAATATGCTGCATCTGTCTGAGACAGAGCGTGAGCGTCTGCTGGATGCGGAATGGGAAGAGACAACTTCAGAAGAAAACGGCGGCCAGTACCGGGCAGAACTGAAGATGTTTGCCCATGACAGGCAGGGGCTTCTGATGGAGATCACAAGGATTTTTACTGAGGCAAAGATTGATGTGAAGTCCATGAATATACGGACCAGCAAAAAGGGCACGGCAACCCTGGATATGGGATTTATTGTCCGTGGCAGGGCAGAACTGAATAAAATGATAGAAAAGCTGCGCCAGATTGAGGGCGTGATAGACATTGAGCGAACAGCCGGTTAGAGGATATTAAATGGGAAACTAGTACAGAAATGGCAGGTTAAAGTGAAATGAAGATAGAGAATTTTGTAATTGGTATTATTGGGACAAATTGTTATCTGGTGCACGACGAAACATCCAAGGAGTGCTTTTTAGTAGATCCTGCCGCGTGCCCGGCAAAACTCATGAACCATATGAAAGACCAGGGATTAAAGCTTGCGGCGATTTTACTCACCCACGGGCACTTTGACCATATTATGGGGATTGATGGATTTTTGTCGGAATTTCAGGTTCCGGTTTATGCCCATGAGGCAGAAAAAGAGCTTTTGGAGGATGCAGCCCTAAATGCCTCTCTCACATATGGGCCGGGGTATACGTTTTCAGATGCGGTATACGTGCAGGATGGAGAGCGGCTGCAGGCTGCAGGGATAGACATAGAAGTGCTCTATACTCCCGGGCATACGGCTGGAGGGTGCTGCTATTATCTTCCGCGGGAAAGCGTTTTATTCAGCGGGGATACTTTATTCCATGGTTCTGTGGGCCGGACAGATCTTCCCACGGGAAACAGCGGCCAGCTAATTAGCTCCATTAAGGATAAGCTGATGGTGCTTCCGGGAGAGACAGCAGTATATCCAGGCCATATGGATGCCACCACCATTGCTTCTGAAAAGATGAGTAATCCATTTTTATAAACGAAAGCAGGCTTTGGACAATTATGATTGAAATTAGCAGTAAAGATACATTATATATGTATAATGTATACCATATTACAAAGGCCTTTTTCCCAAACAGGGAGATTAGGCAGATTGTGGATGAACGGCAAGGGCCTCTGATAGAACTGAAGCTGGAAGAGGATCCTTGCTTTTTGGTTTCTGCTGAGGAACTTGGGCAGTTTCTTGACAGGCAGGAATATAAAAGGCAGGTGACTAAGAGGGTCTACGATTATTTGTGCAGCCTGACAGGGCGAAGCCTTGCGTGGGGCATGCTGACTGGCGTCAGGCCCACAAAGCTAGCCATGCAGAAAATAGAGGAAGGGAGAAATAAAAAAGAAACGGCGGTATTTTTACAGGATACCTATGGGGTCAGCCGTGAAAAGGCAGAACTCAGCTTTGAGATTGCTTCCAGAGAAAAGGAACTCCTTGGGGATTTGGACTATGGGACAGGCTGGAGTCTGTATATCGGGATTCCCTTCTGCCCAAGTATCTGCTCCTACTGTTCCTTTGGCTCTTCCTCCGTCCACATTTGGAAAGACAGACTGGACGAGTATGTGGGGGCATTGTGCAAAGAGATTTCAGCAATTGCAGGAATGGCGAAAGGAAAAAGACTCACTACAATTTACATCGGGGGCGGGACGCCCACAACTCTTAAGGCAGGGCAGCTAGAAAGGCTTTTGGAGCTTTTGGGGGAATTATTTTCTTTTGAGCACCTTATAGAATTTACGGTAGAGGCGGGACGGCCGGATAGTATCACAGAGGAAAAGCTAAAGGTACTGGCCTGTTATCCTGTCACACGCATTTCTATAAATCCACAGACTATGCAGCAAAAGACACTGGATACAGTGGGACGCATGCATAGCGCGGATGATGTAAAAAGGGTGTTTTATATGGCGCGGAAAATGGGGTTTCAGAATATTAATATGGATCTAATTGCCGGTCTGCCAGGAGAAGATGCAGCAGATATGAGGGACACCCTCAGACAGATAGAAGAGCTGGAGCCTGACAGTCTGACAGTGCATGCGCTGGCCATTAAAAGGGCGGCAAGGATGGCGAGGGAAGGCCATAAAATGGATCTCCATACAGAAATCGAGAAAATGATATCGGATAGCTGCCAGGCTGCTTTCCGAATGGGACTAAAGCCATATTATCTGTACCGCCAGAAAAATATTGCGGGGAATTTTGAGAATGTTGGCTATGCTAAGGTTGACAAAGCGGGAATATACAATATACTAATTATGGAAGAAAGACAGACGATCCTTGCGGCAGGGGCGGGGGCATCCACGAAAATTGTATTTCCAGAAAAGATAGAATTGGAAAATGGGAAGAAGAGCAGCCTTGTCAGGATTGAAAATGTAAAAGATATTGGAGAATATATCAGCCGCATTGATGAAATGATAGAGAGAAAGGGAGAATGGTTATGGCGTTAAAGAAAAAGCCTGTTACGGGCATGAAGGACATACTGCCTGCTGAAATGGAAATACGGGATTATGTCATGGGACTGATAAAAGAAACTTACAAGTCATTTGGTTTTTCATCTATTGAGACCCCCTGTGTGGAGCATATTGAGAATTTGTGCAGCAAGCAGGGCGGGGATAACGAAAAGCTTATTTTTAAAATTTTGAAGCGGGGTGAAAAGCTGAAGCTGGACCAGGCGAAAGGGGAGGATGAATTGGTAGACGGAGGGCTCAGATATGACCTGACTGTGCCGCTGTCCAGGTATTATTCCAACCATGCCAACGAACTGCCATCCCCTTTTAAGGCGCTGCAGATGGGGAATGTATGGCGTGCGGACAGGCCCCAGCGGGGGCGTTTCCGCCAGTTTATGCAGTGTGACATTGACATTCTGGGGGAACCCGGGAATCTGGCAGAGATTGAACTTATTCTGGCAACTTCTGCACTGCTTGGCAGGCTGGACTTTAAGAATTTTACAATCCGCATCAATGACAGGAGATTTCTGAAAGCCATGGCAGCTTATAGTGGCTTCCAAGAGTCCGATTATGAGAGCGTATTTATCACATTGGACAAAATGGATAAAATCGGAATAGATGGGGTGGCGGCAGAATTAGAGGGAAATGGCTATGGGAAAGAATCAGTGGAAAAATACTTGCAGCTGTTTAAAGAGATTACAGGCGACGTGGAAGGCGTGCGCTTTTGTAAGAAGAAGCTGGAAGGGTTTCTTGCGGATGAGGCGGCAGATTCACTGGAAATGATTATTGCCAGTGTGGAGAGCGCCAAGGAGGCAGAGTTTAATATAAGCTTTGACCCCACGCTTGTGCGGGGGATGTCCTACTATACTGGAACTATATTTGAGATTTCCATGGACGAATTTGGTGGTTCTGTGGGCGGCGGCGGCCGTTATGATGAAATGATCGGAAAGTTTACTGGACAGAACACGCCCGCTGTAGGCTTCTCGATTGGATTTGAGCGGATCGTCATGCTGCTTTTAGAGAGAGGGTACCAAGTCTGTGCAGGAAAAGAAAAAAAAGCATTTCTTATAGAAAAAAATATGCCCGCAGATGGAATGCTCAAGATACTTACTATGGCAAAAAAAGAACGTGCTGAGGGCAGGCAGGTCATGATAGCCAACATGAAGAAAAATAAAAAATTCCAGAAAGAACAATTGGCAGAACAGGGATATACTGAGATAGTAGAATGCTACGCAGGCCGGGTTGACGAGATATAATTGTGAAGAAAGTGTGAAAGGGGACAGACCCTTTTGCAAAAGGGACAGACCCCTTTGCAAGAGGGACAGACCCCTATAAAAAGAAAAGGGGTATAAACATGGCAGAATCAATGAGTGGATTAAAGAGAAGCCATCGCTGTGGCGAGCTGTCCGGTGCAAACATCGGCGAGATTGTCACAGTTATGGGCTGGGTACAAAAGAACAGAAATAAAGGCGGCATTGTATTTATAGATTTGAGGGACCGTTCAGGTATCCTCCAGATTGTGTTTGAAGGTGAAGAAAATGCCGAGTTGATTGAGAAGGCAGCAAAATTAAGAAGTGAATTCGTTGTGGCCGTTGTGGGTAAAGTGGAAGCAAGAAGCGGCGCTATAAATGAAAATCTGGCTACAGGGGATATTGAGGTCAGGGCACAGGAACTGCGTATCCTTTCAGAGGCGGAGACGCCTCCGTTCCCGGTGGAGGAAAACAGCAGGACAAAAGAGGAACTCCGTTTAAAGTACAGATATCTGGATTTGAGAAGGCCTGACCTGCAAAGAAACATAATGATGAGAAGCAAGGTGGCTACTTTGACTCGCCAGTTCCTTGCAGACGAAGGGTTTTTGGAGATTGAGACTCCTATTCTTGGGAAAAGTACACCTGAAGGGGCCAGGGATTACCTGGTGCCAAGCAGGATCCATCCGGGCAGTTTTTATGGCCTGCCCCAGTCCCCCCAGTTGTTTAAGCAGCTTTTAATGTGCTCTGGATATGACCGGTATTTTCAGATTGCGAAATGTTTCCGGGATGAGGATCTGCGCGCCGACAGACAGCCGGAGTTTACGCAAATTGATATGGAGCTTTCCTTTGTAGATGTTGATGATGTGATTGAAGTAAATGAAAGGCTTTTGGAGAAATTATTCAAAGATATTTTAAATGTAGAAGTTTCCCTTCCGATTCCAAGAATGACATGGCAGGAGGCCATGGACCGTTATGGTTCAGATAAGCCGGATATCCGTTTCCAGATGGAACTTGTGGATGTTACTGATACAGTAAAAGACTGTGAATTCGTGGTGTTTAAGGGAGCGGTCGAAAATGGCGGCACAGTTAGAGGAATTAATGCAAAGGGACAGGGTGCGATGCCCAGAAAGAAGATCGATAAGCTGGTAGATTTTGCGAAAGATTTTGGGGCAAAAGGCCTGGCTTACATTGCTGTGCAGGAAGATGGGACATGGAAATCCTCTTTTGCTAAATTTATGACAGAAGAGCAGATGAAGAATCTGATCACAGTAATGTCTGGGGAGCCGGGGGACCTGCTTTTATTTGCGGCCGATAAAAATAAGATAGTGTGGGACGTTCTGGGGAATCTGAGGCTGGAGCTGGCAAGGCAAATGGAACTCCTGGACAAGGATGAATATAAATTCGTCTGGATCACTGAATTCCCTCTGCTGGAATGGAGCGAAGAGCAGAATCGCTTTATGGCTATGCATCATCCCTTTACAATGCCCATGGAAGAGGATCTTGCCCTTATTGACTCTGAACCGGGACGTGTACGGGCTAAGGCTTATGATATTGTACTGAATGGAAATGAAATTGGGGGCGGAAGTGTCCGTATATTCCAGAATGATATACAGGAGAAGATGTTCCAAGTCCTTGGATTTACTAAGGAACAGGCTTATGGGCAGTTTGGTTTCCTTTTGGATGCATTTAACTATGGGGTGCCGCCTCATGCCGGACTGGCTTATGGACTTGACAGGATGGTCATGCTTATGGCCAAGGAGGACAGTATACGAGATGTAATCGCTTTCCCGAAGATAAAAGACGCCTCCTGCCTGATGACTGAGGCTCCAAGCCAGGTAGATGATAAACAGCTGGAAGAACTGGGATTGGAGAAATGCTCTGCTGAATAAGGAAGGTGAAGGATGTATATTGTTGCGTACCGTCTTATTAATTTGCTGAATGACTCGGAATATGATTCTACGGAGGCCCACATTGCTGAGAGCCTGCTGGATATGATCTATGAGGTGGAGCATATGCCGATTGACCAGGTGGCAGAAAAGTGTCATATTTCTAAATCTACATTATCAAAATTCGTGAAACGTCTGGGATTTGAGGATTATAGAGAATTCCGCGATAATGCCAGAAATGAGAAGAAAAAGGCTGGATACCATAATTATGAACAGAAGATGACTATGGATTATTGCATAGAGAAATATGGAATTGAAAAGTATCTGGAAATTTTGGCGAAGGATATTAAAAATTTTCTTGCAGGCGTTGATAAAAGGCAGATACATGAGCTTGCCAAGGCACTGCACGAGTTTAAAAGGGTGGCTGCGTTTGGATCTGTCTATTCAGAAACAGTTGCTATGGATCTGATGTACAAGATAGCAGGAGAAGGGAAATATATTAAGACGAATATCTACGACGTAAAACAGGAGCAGTATATCAATGAGGCAGATGAGAATACATTATTAATTATTTTCTCTAATTCCGGGCAGTATATTTATGAAAATGGCATGAAGCCACATGACCAGTCCAGATCTTTTGTGAGAAAGACAAAGGGGAAAATTGCCCTGATAACTTCAAATGAAGAGGCAGCAGCAGATCCTAATGTTACCTATCCGGTATTATATCATTTTACTACAAGTGTACAGAATCATCCGATGATTGAGCGGATTATTATAGAAATGCTGATTGACGAGTACAAAAAAACAGGCGCGTCCGGCTATTCAGGACAATACGAGGATAAGTGACTGCCAGACAGATCTGCATCCGGGATATGGATTGTGGGTACTGTACATTTATATAAATCTTATAACCAATATTTATGAAACAGCTAATGTTCAATAAGGTAAGGAATGTCATCCTTAAGAATATTTTGCCTGATGGCATCCTGATAGACAATGATCCGGCCTGCTGTAGGAGACAGTTTTTGGCAGCAGGCCGGACTGCATCTAGAAATCACATATTAGGCCTTTATTTAGCTAGAGGAGGCAGTCTGTGAAGCCAGAAAAACTGCAAGGTTATCTTTTAAGCCGGATTTGGCCTGTTTTGCTTGACAATTAAATCCGTACAGTGTAAAGTGTATATAATAGATTTTCTTAAATTAAGTTCTTAGTATATATTCTGTTTTCATTAAATCTAAGATTCATTTGTTTTCAACATTTTATCCCATTATTTTAAGTATAAAATATATGTTTTAAAGTATACATTCAGCAATATTAGATAGTATGCTATGTTTTTTTTGTTGAATTTATAAGGAAACTGTCTAATCATAAGAATGGTTTTAAAGTATGGACAAATGTTTTTATATTTAAAGGGACTCAGCAGTAGGGACCTACTCTAGCTTAAATTGAATGTTTACATATCTCATAAGTCTATAAATGGTAATATTATATCTTGACATAATATATAGTATATGATATTATATAAAAAATAGTAATTCTTGTTTGAAGTTCATAATTCTTAAAATTCTATTTTATTCTAAGTAGTTTATTTCTAAAATATATCCCATGTTTTATACTTATTGAACTGCTAATGTTCGATAAGGCATACTCCATCCAGCAAGGTATACCCAAAGGGCATCCCCTAATACATGTCCTTCGGACGGGTGGACTTTGTCCAATAAGGTATACCCAAAGGGCATCCCTTAATACATGTCCTTCGGACGGGTGGACTTTGTCCAATAAGGTATACCCAAAGGGCGTCCCTTAATACATGTCCTTCGGACGGGTGGACTTCGTCCAATAAGGTGTATGTTAAGGAATCTTATGTATCCTTATATGGCAGAGAGGCAGGCGGTTCCAGGGCGGCCATTCATGCAAAAGTGCCTCTGGCCTCCTGTTTATGTAAGTTCTTTTTTCTTTATAGCTGTATATATACAGTTTTCTTTAGGCAACTCTTGTTCCGGGAATCTCCGGTAAAATTCTCTTTCGTAAAGGTGGTGGTGCTCTATGAATGTGTAGATTATACCAGATAGATCATTTATCTGGCGTTAAACGTTTGGAGACAGGTGAGTTTATTGAATTAAGGAGGAAAGTATATGAAAACATTTATGGAAGAGTATGGGGTTATTATCGTAGCAGCTATTGTTATTATGATTATTGTAGTTGCAGCCACACCTCTAGGAAATAGTATTAGGGATGGAATCACATCGGCCGTCCAGAAACTTACAGAGGCTTTGGGCACCACTGCACCGGTTGTGTAGTAAAGTGTGGGAAGGAGAGCTGAATTTTGAAGATTTCCAGAGAAGCCTGGAATTTAAAAGAGGAGAGTTTTGGCCCCTTGCTGCCCTATGTACTGGATAAGGATATAACGGATATCAACTATAACGGCACAGATGTGTGGGTAGAACATTTAAAACGGGGCATCTATAAAGTGCCTGTACAGCTGTCAGATGATTTTGCGGTTCAGTTCAGCATCAGGGTGTCAAATGTGGTTAGTGAACAGATAAACAAATTTAATAACGTATTGGAAGCAGAGACGGATATTCTGCGTATCTCTATTATACACCCCAGCGCTACAAATACTGGATATGCAATCTCTATACGAAAGACTCCTGCAGTCATGCGGATGACAAGAGAAAGTATGCTCCGGGAGCATTACTGTTCAGATGAAGTCCTGAAGTTCCTTATAAATTGTGTTTTGGCCAGAATGAATATCGTGTTCTGCGGCAGGCCTGGATCTGGGAAGACAGAGTTATTAAAATTTTTGACACAATATATCCCCAGTGAAGAAAAGGTTATGACAATTGAGGACAATCTGGAAATCCATTATCGTGATATTAACCCAGGGGCAAATTGTGTGGAACTGAAAGTGGATCAGGAATTGTTTCCCTATACAAAAGCTATCAAGACTGCATTGAGGCAGAATCCACAGTGGGTGCTGCTGTCTGAGGCACGTTCAATAGAAGTAAAATATCTGCTTGAGTGTTTTTCTACAGGACTTCATGGCCTTACTACTTTGCATACAGATGATACAAGGAAAATACCGGACAGGATCCAGAATATGATGCAGGATACATATGCGGCTTCCAGACTGGAAAATGATATCTACAGCTTTATCAACGTAGGTGTCCTGCTCAGGAAAAAGGTGACAGAAGGGAAAGAAGTTACCCGGTATATTGACCAGATCTGCCTGTTTGACCGTGGGGGCGAACAAAATATCAGGCGGCTGATTTTTGAGGGGGGTAAATTTATTTCAAGGGAAATACCAGAAAATATACAAAAGAAGTTCAGCCTGGCGGGCATACCGGAAGTATTTAAAGAATAAGCGCGGCAAAGCTGAGGGAGGGCGTGGTGAAAAAACATAAAACAAATGAGGGGATCAGATACTTGAACCCCAAATATTTAAGCAGTGAGATAGGGCGGCTTGGCTATGTGTTTTCAGTCAGGAAGTACATAAGCTACTTTCTGGGACTGTATGGATGTATTGCTGTAATTTCTTATATTTTCAAACTGAAATGGCAGTGCATACTGATTATTTCTATGGTGGCAGCCTGCTTTATCCCAGGGATTTTTATGATGTTGTACAGGAATATGTATGAAGAAAAGAAGTTCGAGGATATAACGGCCTATATGGAACAAGTCCTATATTCCTTCAAACGCCGGGCTAAAATTCTGACTTCATTGGAAGATGCATTGTCACTTTTTAGCCAGGGTGAGAGCAGGCTGTATGATGCTGTCTCAGAGGCCATTGGGTATATACAAAATGCCCAGGCCGGAGAAAGTATTTATAAAGAGGCATTCGCTATCATAGAGAGAGAATATGGATGTACCAGGCTCTACAAAATCCATGATTTTCTGATAGAAGCTGAAGCTGTGGGAGGAGATTTTACACAGTCTGCAGATATGCTCCTTGATGACCGGAGGATGTGGATAGACCGTGTCTATGAACTGCAGAGGGATAAGAAGAATGTGATGGTTAAGATTACCATTGGCATAGGCCTTTCATTCCTGATATGCGGCATGACAGTATTTATGCTTCCTGCTGAGTTCGGCATAACAGAGCATGTAATTTCTCAGGCAGCAGCAACGATAACGGTCCTGCTGAATATGCTTATCTGGTATGCCGCCTGGCACAGGCTGTCAAAAAGCCTGATCCGGGGAGAGGAGGGGATGGAATATGAGGAGGTAAAGAGACAATATGATTATGTGATGCACAGGGATCTGAAAAAGGAGTTAAAGAAATTATATCCAGTGGTATTTGTGCTGGTATTAGGTGCAGGAGTTTTGCTGCTAAACAGAAGTTTCACGGCAGCAGTATTTTGTGTTATATTTGCCGGGTTAGTATCCACACAGCCAAAGAGACGTTACAGAATCTCTTTGAAGCATATGGCCAGAGCAGTGGAAAAAGCATTTCCAGAATGGCTGATGAGCATGTCTTTACAGCTCCAGACAGACAACGTGCATGTCTCTTTGGCAAAATCTATACCACGGGCACCAAAAATTCTGGAAGAAGAGCTGACCAGGCTTATGGGGGGCATCGAAAAAGAACCTGATTCTGTAAAGCCTTATCTCTCCTTTATGGACAAAGCTGCACTGCCCGATATCACATCAGCAATGAAGGTGCTTTATTCTATGGCGGAATACGGTGCGGCTGATATAGGCAGACAGATAGGTCCCCTGGTAGAAAGAAATGCAGTTATGACGGATAAGGCCGAAAGACTTAAGGCTGAGGACTATATAGCAGGGACTGGCTTCCTTGTGCTATTGCCTATGATAACCGGTGTAATTAAAATGCTGGCAGACTTGGCCCTGGTTGTTATATATATTCTGTCAGCAGTGGGAAATATGGCCTGAAAATCATGGAGATATGAGGAGGTTTTTGAGTTTATGAAAGAGTTTTTTGAAGAATATGGCGGGATGATTGCCATCTCTATTATGGGGTTTGCCGTAATGACGGGCCTTTGGGATATATTAAGGATGATTTGTGAAACAAGGCTTTAGGCCTAAGGTGGTTATTGGGCACGAGAAACAGGAGAGATGCAATAATGAAGGAATTTATAGAAGAGTACGGCGGTGTAATTACAGCCTGTTTTATGGGACTTCTGCTGCTAGGTTTTTTATCTGAACTGACAGCGGCAGGAGGAGGACTTTCACAGTTAGCAAAAATTTTTATGGAAAGCACAGGGGCCCTCTGACTGCTAAAGATACACGAGAGTGAGGTGAGTATTGCTGAAAGCAGTAATTGGAGAGTATGGAAAAATAATTGTGCTGACAGTTATCGCCTGTATTTTGATTTTGTTTATGTTTGGCGGGGGTGGGGAAGGACTGGAAGAGATTCTGAAAAGTACTGGGCCTAAAGCAACTGTTGGCCATGGGGACAGCCATGAGCTTGCGGATGATATTGCCTCCAGAAACATTCCTGTTTTAGCTGTCACAACAAAAAAGTTAAAGAAGGGAATGAAATATAATCTGCTCCATGCAGAGGCGTTTGGGATACAGGCAGAAAACGAGGATGGTGATGTCCTTCCTGTTTCTGTTACAAAAATCATTGCCCCCCTTGAGGAGGATATCACAGCAACAGCAGATCCCCAAAATTTCATTCCTACCCAGAGTGGTATATATAAAATACGTTATTCCACGGAAGAAAATTACCTGGGAAGTATTAAACGAAATGAGAAGGAATATAGATTTGTTGCAGACTGAGAGGAGTCAGAAATGAAGGGAGCAGTAGAAACAATGATAGGCATTATTATGATTGCCTTTATGGCAGTGCTCAGCACAGCATATATCATGGCGTCTCTGAATACGGAAAGGGCCCAGAACTATCATTCAGCAGTGATAGCTGAGGTGGAGGCAGGCGACTTCTCGGAGTTGGTTATGGAAAGCTGCAGAGAAAAAGCGCTGGAGAACGGATATACAGAGTTAAAAATTGAACCCCTTGTAAGTGGTGACAGCGGCAAATATGCAAAGGTTACATTGGCTTATGAATATACTCTTCCTGTGCTGAACCTGTTTTTACAGCATGAGATTGTAGGTTATGCCAGATAAGGGTGGTTTTCGTAGAAATATGACCAGAAAGGAGTGTATATGAAAAATGCAGTCATAGGTTTTTTTATGATTGTGATTCTAATAATTTCAGGCGTATCTATTCAGACAGCTGAAAATAGGAAAATAAGGAAAAATGAGCTGGACAGCACCCTTAGTACAGCAATGGAGCAGTCAATGAAAGTTTTGACGGTTAATCCTGTATACCATATAGAAAAGGAAAATGGCACAGATGAATTTATAGCAGATTTTATTCAAGGCTTTCTTATGAAAACAACCAGCAACTCTGATTTTACAGTTGATATTCTGGATGTTGATGTAGAGAAGGGGATTCTGGATGTAAAAGTTAAGGAACGGTATAAACAGATTATTGGCTATGGGGAGGTGGCCAGCCAGAAAACAATTATATTAGAGGAAGAAATGGAACCCGAGGAAGAATTTTATAAAATATCATTTTTGTCATGGGGAAAGGATGGCCAGGGGGAGTCGTATACGATTAAGCAGGTAAATGTTCTGAATGGGGACAGCCTGTCCGCCTCTATACTGCCTCAGGCAGAAATGGAGAAAGAAGGGTATGTCTTTAGTGGGTGGGAGCTTGTGAAGCCTAAGCTGGATATTGGAATTCTTTACAATAAAGAAAATGTGGGATCACTTTACGCCAGAGAGGACATGGAGTTTAAAGCAGTCTATAAACAGAAGAAAGGTTGAAAGAAATACAAAAGAAAGGAAAAGTGTATGCAAATCACTCTTTCAATCTTTGATTTGCGCCTTTCAAATGCAGAAGGGATTGCACTCGAAAGGCCGGGTGTAAATTTATGAAAATAAGAAAGGTGTTAGCAGGGGCGCTCCTGACAGTTTCACTATTAGTACTGTGCTTTCCGGCGTCCTCACAGGCTGAGTCAGGAATAGGACAGTCTTTGGATAAGGAAAGCCAAGTAAATACAGAGACAGTTGGGGAGGCGAAGAATGATATAAAAGAGGAAGCTCAGGAAACGCAGAAAGCCAATGCCGAAACTGCACAGAAACCACAGGAGGACCAAAACGCAGAGCCACAGAATCATGCTGAGACAGACAAAGAAGGGGCAAAAATACGAAAGAGCGTTGAAATAAAGGAGAACCAGGAGAATATAGAAGACAATGCCAAATATGAAGAGTATGTTAATATACAGGAAATTTTTATGGATACTTCTTTAGGATTTAGCCAGGCAGCGGACAGGCTATTGGAGGAAGACCATGCTCTTAGCGTTTTGGCCGGCTTAGATGAGATTACTCTGGAATCCTTTTTGAATAGGATTTCTGACTCAGAGCTATTAGAATTGCAGGTGTTATATATGTATCTTTGGCTTACCGAGGCAGGCCGCAACCTGGAGGCAGCCGAGGAAGAACAGATTCTCCATGAAGGCCTCCAAAAAAGGCTGGCGCTGTTCCAAAATATTCTGGAAAGGAACATCCAGTATGGAGGACAGGATCAAGCCAGGGAAAAAGCGGAAGAACAGGCATTCAAAAGACTGAAAGAAATTCAGGCAAATGAGCTGGAAATTTCTGAACAAGAGGCGGCTAGTATCGTAGATCTCGAAAGCTATGCCGTATATTTGAAGCACAAATCGGAAGCAAATATAGAGGACTTCCTATCTGCTCTTAATAAAATAGAGCTAGCTGCCAGAAGAGGCGTTTCTGAAGAAGAGAAAAACCAAGTGCTGCGGGAAGCCGAAAAAACCATATACGAGATATACGGTTTATCAGGCTTTGAGGACACGGAAATCCAGGACAGCGACTCATATGGATCTAATACAAATAACCTGATAGGTTCTGCTCAGAAGCCAGAGGCCGGACCTACGTCCAGAGCTTTTTCTGCAAAGGCAGTTCCTGCCATTAGTTACCGCGCATACTGCCAGACATATGGATGGAAAGAGTGGGGCAGTGACGGGGCCGTCTCCGGGACGACGGAAGAGCAAAAACGTATGGAAGCCCTTCAGATACGGGTTTATGGACATGGAGACCTTGGCGTCAGCTATCAGGCACATGTGCAGAGTAAAGGCTGGATGAACTGGGTCAGTGACGGAGAAACAGCGGGAACCCAGGGAGAGGCCCTGCGTATGGAAGCCTTTAGAATCCGGCTCACAGGCGGTAAGGCACCTGACTATGATGTGTATTACCGTGCCTATTGCCAGACATATGGCTGGTTGGACTGGGCGAAAAATGGGCAGGCCTCTGGAACCATAAATCTAAAAAAGCGTATTGAGGCAGTACAGGTTATGCTTATTGGAAAGGGCAGCCCTGCGCCAGGGACTGCAAGAGAACCCCTAAAAACAGATGCAGTTGCCAGAATAGGAAATACCTATTATACAGATTTTAATCATGCATTTGACTCTCTGGGCAGCAGCGGAACATTGTATGTGGTGAAAAACTGTACCACCAGGCACATTGTGACTACTAAATCATTTACGCTGCTTCCGGAAGACGGAAACAGGACAGTCACTTATCTTGCAGGCAGCAGAGAAGAGGCAGGCATCATATGCAGTGATGAAAGCAGGCCGGGAAATGCTGTCTGGAATATTGGCGGAGATAAAGGATATACATTGACTATGAATGCAAATGGTTCTGGATATTCCGGGGTAATTGTTTCCAATGCAGGGAATGTGACGATCCATGCAAAAGAAGGCTCGAGGTTTACAAACTCATCTGGCAATGGGATTTGGAATAATCAGGGTACCACACACGTTTATAGTGGCAGCGAGATTTATGGAAATGGTTCTAATGGCGTGGCTTCCTGCGGGACAGTCAATATCCATGGCGGAAAGATATACAGAAACGGGTATGACGGCGTGCGGGCACAGACTGCTATAAATCTCTATGGGGGAGAAATATTTGATAACCAGGAGTGTGGCATTTATGTAGGAGAAGAAGCCTGTACCTTCACAATGACAGGGGGAAGCATACACAACAACCGGTATGGCGCTGCGAATATGAATGGCAGAGGGACTATGAACATCAGCGCAGGCAATATCTATGATAACCAACAGGATGGGGTGGCCTGCCAGGGGAAAGAACTGGCAATTACGGGTTCTGTGATGATTAGAAATAATGGCGGCGCAGGCGTGGCAGTAAACGGCGGTACGGCCCTGATTCAGGGA
The DNA here is from genome assembly GCF_900604355.1 of Luxibacter massiliensis. Classification (NCBI taxonomy): domain Bacteria; kingdom Bacillati; phylum Bacillota; class Clostridia; order Lachnospirales; family Lachnospiraceae; genus Luxibacter; species Luxibacter massiliensis. The sequence goes on from NZ_UWOE01000001.1 coordinate 955,329, forward strand.
GGGCGTATTACGGAAAACAAAGGTTCAGGGATTGTAAATAAAGGAACATTAAAAATGTCTGGGGGAGAGGTATATTCAAACTTAGGCGCCCTAAATGGCGGAGGTGTGCTGACCAGCGGGACTTTTACTATGAGCGGGGGCAGTATATTCAATAATAGAGTTCAGAAAGCAGGCGGCGGTATAGCTGTCCTTCCTGATAGTGTGATGAATCTAAGCGGCGGTATGATCAAAGGCAATACTGCAGGAGAGGGGAAGGGAATACACTTTAATGGGGCGGCCCTGAATATGAGCGGGGCGGCTCAGGTGGATGCCAGTAATGATGTTTATTTATGTGCCAGTAAATTTGTGACTGTCACGGGCAGCCTTAATACGGCGGCGGCGGCAGTGCTGACGCCGGATATATACAAAAATGGAAGGAAGGTTGCCCAGACAGGCTATGGGAATGGACTGGGCAGCACACACTTTCATCATTTTAAACTGACTCCGGGAGGAAACTTTATCCTCAGGCCAGGCGACTTTAAATCAGACCTGGCCAAAGTGGGGGATGCAGATATTATTCTGAGCACGCAGTATCACGTACGGTATGACAAGAATTTTGACGGCGCAGTTCAAAATATGCCTGGAGAAGCTATAAAGCACTGGTATGAAACGGCAAAAATTTCTGATAAATTACCTGACGCCGGTTTGGTCAGATTTAAAGGATGGTCTGAGGATGCAAAAGCTGAAAATCCCAAATACCTGGCCAATGGAAATATCGATGCAGCCGTCAACCGAGATCTCAAGCTATATGCAGTTTGGAATACAAAAATCAAAATTATTTACCGGGACAGCGAGAAAGGGAGTTCATCAGATAAAGTAGAGTATGCAACCTTGAAAGACTGTACAGAAAAACAAGGGTATACAATACGGAAAAATAAAGGATTCGCTGGTTTTGCCAGGAAAGATTCCGCATTTGCAGGGTGGGATATTTACCAGGGGGTATCTTCCGAAAAAGTAAAGTTTCCTGAAAACAAGATAAATAAAGTGAGTTTTGAGGAGATTTTAAGGCTGGCCAAGGAGCAGCAGAAAATATCATCTTCGGATACAAAACCGGTGCCGGAACTGGTACTCTATACTTCATGGGACGAATTCCCCAAAATCACTGCTAAGAAAGTGCTGGAATTTTATGAAGGCACAGAAGTCACTGCCAAGATGCTGATGGACGGTGTCAATGCGGCAGACAGGGAGGATGGCGATATAACTGATAAGGTGCGCATTAGCAAGATAGAATATGCTCCGGGAAAAATTGTAGAAGGCAAAAAACAAGACGGTGCTGTTGAAATATGGAAAGATGGGATGCCTGACAGCTACAAGCTGGATACCTGGTTTTTGCAAATGGATCCGAAAGATTCACCAGTAATACATAAGATTATATATCAGGTTACGGATAGTTTTGGAAACCGTACAGAACTTAATTGGACAGTAAAGGTTATTTATAATGAATTCCCAAAACTAGAAGCGCAGGAATGGTATTTTACCCTGGAAGAGGCCCGGAAGGGCGTAATTACGGAAAGGCTTCTTCTCGATGAGGGGATAAAAGATGGGCGGATAAAGGCCACAGACAAGGAGGATGATAAGCTATATCCAGGGCAGCTGCCCAACAAGATAGAATTGTTGGATTTTTGTCCAGAGGAATTTCTTGAATTTGAGGACTCGGGGTATGTGACAGTAACGTATTCAGTAAAAGACAGCATGGGACCAGAAGGAAACGGGAAGGAAACATTCCGGCAATGTACAGTATATGTAGTAAAAGACGGGGAGATTGTTGAACCGGAAGCAGCAAAATACGTGCGGTTTATTAATCAGGAATATTATGAAGAAAATTTAAATAATTCTGATGATGAGGATAAATCCAAGAACGGAGGACTCCTCCCAGATTCTAAATGGTATCAGGATCCAGAGTATAAGGCTAGGATATTGTCGGTGTGGGATTCAGATAAATCTGCTGCTGAAAGCTGGAATTTTTCTGATCAAGATGTAAAAAATGTGAAATTTTTTGTAAAAGAATATGGAATTGGAAATAGTCTTAACGAAAATGCTCTTACAAAGTTTTCAGAGCAGTTCAGCCATTTGCGGAAATCATGATAAAAGCGCTAAAATATTACAAAAATGTTAAAAAGTTATTGCGCTTTTGTCACTCATCCTTTATAATGCATTATGTATGAACAGAAGATAAATTACAGAAAACCTACAAATATGTTTTTTCAAGAAATCCTGTTGAAAAATGCTGTAGAATATTGTATAGTAAAGCATATATGTGGGGACATAGATAATAAATAATAAGGATAGGTGAAAGTATGAAGATGAAGAGAGTACGCAATGTATTTATTGCGACTGCTCTGACATGTTCGATGGCAGTGGTGCCTGTATTGGCGGCGCCGAGCACATCGAACCTGGAAGAACAGAAGCGTGCAGCAGAAAATGAAGTAAGTAGCCTTCAGTCTCAGTTGTCTGATTTGATGTCAAAGATTACTGACTTACAGAATCAGATGATTACAAAGGGCGAGGAAATTACAAAAGCAGAGAAACAGCTCAAAGAGGCTGAGGAGAAGGAAAAGCAGCAGTACGAAGATATGAAGCTTCGTATCAAATATATGTATGAAGAAGGCGATGTTTCTGCAATGGAACGGATTTTAGGTTCCGGCAGCATTGCAGAGATGTTAAGCCAAGCAGAATATGTGCAGAAGGTACATACATATGACCGCGAGATGCTGGATGAATATGTCAATACGGTAAATGAGGTCGAAGAATTAAAGACCACACTTGAGACCGAGATGACCAAAATGGAAGATATGCAGGCTGAGTATGAAGTACAGCAGTCTGAATTGAATACTACGATTGAGAGTAAGAGCGCTGAAGTAGCTAATTTGGATGAGCAGATTCAGGAGGCAGCCAGAAAAGCGGCTGAAGAAGAAGCTGCCCGCCAGAAAGCGGCACAGGAAGAGGCGGAACGCGCCGCCGCAGCACAGAACAATCAAAATAGTCAGAGCAATAATAATAACAATAATAGCACAAATAATACAGGGACTGTAGAAAATACAGAGAATACGGGAGGCAGCAATACAGAAAGTACAACTACTACCCCTCCGGCAGCTGAAACTCCTGTCCCTGATGCTGGAACTAGTTCAGGCAATACAAGCGCTGCCCAGACAATTGTGAATGCAGCATGGACCCAGATTGGCGTGCCATATGTTTGGGGAGGCACCACTCCTTATGTGGGATTGGACTGTTCAGGACTTACACAGTGGTGCCATGCACAGGCAGGTATTTCTATTGGACGTGTGGATTCTGACCAGCTTGCAGGCGGCCAGATCGTGAGTGATCCGCAGCCAGGTGATATTTGTTGGACGCCGGGACATGTGGCGATCTATATTGGCGATGGGCAAATGATTGAGGCCCAGCAGCCAGGGACGACAATTTGCGTCAGCTCTGTGCGTGCTACATATTATGTAAGATATTGGTAAACATAGTCAAGGATGTTTCACTATATATCCTTGAAGGATACAGATTCATAAAAGAGAAAGAAACTGCCGTAAAATCGACTGATTTTGCGGCAGTTTCTTATATTCCATGAAGGGGAGCGTTGTTTATGGGAGCCACAGCTATTTTGCGGGTATGATCTCTAGCCAGTAGCCGTCAGGATCTTCTATAAAATAGATGCCCATAGTGGGATTTTCGAAGCAAACGCAGCCCATCTCTCTGTGTTTGGCGAGCGCAGATTCAAAATCATCCACTTGAAATGCAAGATGTATCTCATTGTCACCTAGCTCATAAGGGCGCTCCATATCACGGAGCCAAGTCAGCTCGAGCTGATGGGGAGTTGTATTGTCCCCAAGGTAAACGAGTACAAAGCTACCGTCATCTGCTTCCTTCCTCCTTATAGCCTTTAGTCCCAGTGCTTTGCTGTAAAATTCAAGAGATTTTTCTAAATCATAGACATTCAGATTGTTATGTGCAAATGTAAACTTCATGTTGCTGCCTCCTTTTACTGCTATAATAATCAGTGAACAGATATCCAGTGAGTCACCATAGAATACGCTGTTTCATCTTCAGGATACCATACACAGGATACGCATAAAAGCCTTGCATTCCAGTATTTTCTATGGTATACTACAACCGTTGCGAAAAATCACATATGTGGATTCCTTGAAGGTGCCCAAGCCTGTTTTGCAGGCCGGTTTCAAAGGAGAACTAAAGCATATGGAAGTCAAAAACCTGTGGAGGAGAAAATCATGAGTGTTATTTCAATGAAACAACTTTTAGAAGCAGGTGTTCATTTTGGACACCAGACAAGAAGATGGAACCCTAAAATGGCGCCATACATCTATACAGAAAGAAATGGTATTTATATCATTGACTTACAAAAGTCTGTAGGGATGGTGGACGATGCATATAAAGCTGTGGCTGATGTCGCTGCCGAGGGCGGTACAGTGCTCTTCGTAGGAACAAAGAAGCAGGCACAGGATGCCATTAAAACAGAGGCAGAGCGTTGTGGGATGTTCTACGTGAATGAGAGATGGCTTGGCGGTATGCTGACAAACTTTAAGACGATTCAGAGCAGGGTACAGAGACTGAAAGAGATCGAGAGAATGTCCGAAGACGGCACGTTTGATGTACTTCCCAAAAAGGAAGTTATAGAGCTGAAAAAGGAATGGACAAAACTGGAAAAGAACCTGGGCGGAATCAAAGAGATGAAAAGAATTCCCGACGCTATTTTCATTGTTGACCCAAAGAAGGAAAGAATTTGTGTCCAGGAAGCGCATACACTTGGAATTCCGCTGATCGGTATCTGCGATACAAACTGTGATCCAGAAGAATTAGATTATGTAATCCCAGGCAATGATGACGCAATCCGTGCTGTTAAGTTGATTGTTTCTAAGATGGCAGATGCGGTTATTGAGGTCAATCAGGGAGCAGCAGGCGAAGAAGAATATTATGAGGAAACTGCAGAAGAGGCAGTAGCGGAAGAAACTGTAGAAGCATAATTATTTTGGGTTCAAGATGCTTCAGCCTGTAGGCACAGGTTGGAGCATTTTTACCATAAAAAGTAAATTGTATATTAGGGATTTTGGGCGGCATATTTCAATGGATTTCCACTAATCCAACCGGAAGGGCATGTGTTAAGGAAGCACAATTTTAGATATACTTGCTGGACAAAGTCTGCCCGCCTGTAAGGGCCTGCGTAAAGAGGACTCTTTAGGGCATAGAGATAAAATTATATGAATGGAGGAATGAACCATGGCAATTTCAGCAGGAATGGTTAAGGAGTTAAGAGAAATGACAGGTGCAGGGATGATGGATTGTAAGAAAGCCCTGACTGAGACAGATGGAAATATGGATGCAGCAGTTGAATATTTGAGAAAAAATGGACAGGCTAAGGCTGAAAAGAAAGCTGGAAGAATCGCAGCAGAGGGTATTGTAAAAACTGTTGTTAAAGATGATAAGGTGGCGGCTATTGTTGAAGTGAATTCTGAGACAGATTTTGTTGCTAAAAATGAAGAGTTTCAGGGATTTGTTGAGGGTGTTGCCAACCAGGCCGCAGACTCAGATGCGGCGGATATGGACGCATTTATGGCAGAGCCATGGGCAGCTGATACAACAAAGACAGTAAAGGACGCCCTTGTTGAGAAGGTAGCAGTAATCGGGGAGAACCTCAATATCAGACGGTTTGAGAAGATTACTACAGATGGATGTGTTGTGTCTTATATCCATGGCGGCGGACGTATTGGTGTTCTTGTGGAAGCTGAAACAGATGTTGTGAATGATAATATCAGGACATGCCTGAAGAATGTGGCTATGCAGGTAGCAGCTATGTATCCAAAGTATGTATCAAGGGATGAAGTATCTCAGGAATATATGGATCATGAAAAGGAAATTCTTCTGGCTCAGGCCAAGAAGGAAAATCCTGAAAAGCCTGATAACATCATCGAAAAGATGATCATCGGACGCCTGAATAAAGAATTGAAAGAAGTATGTCTGTTAGATCAGGCTTATGTGCAGGATAGTGACTTGACCGTTGCTAAATACGTTGAGAAGGTAGCAAAAGAAAATAATGCAAATGTAACCGTTAAGAAATTCATTCGTTTCGAGACCGGAGAAGGTATTGAGAAGAAAGAGGAAGATTTTGCTGCTGAGGTAGCTGCACAGATGGGACAGTAAACTTATAAGCAAAAAGATTTTTAGAACCCTTGAAAACCCCGTAAAACGGGCAGTTTCAGGGGTTTTTTGCGTTCTTTCGGAAGGTTCATAATTTATCATAAATTACCGTATTTTATCATCAAAGCTGGAGGATTTTTGGGGGAAGAGTTGGGGGAAAGCCTTCCCCCAACTGCTGTTTTAAAGTTTGCCTCTTTCTTCTGAAGAAAGAAGTAAAGATTGCGTGCCATCTTTTTTTTGGGGGATAACGCTATCCCCAAAATTTGAACATAAAATTGCGTATCTTCCCCCAAATTATCATAAGTTATCGCATGAAAAATATGGATTGATGAAAGATTTGGGATGATTTATAATGTTGGGAAAGGTAAAAATAAATACTTGGTAGAGTATTTTGTGTCCTAGTCTGTCTGGGAGTGAAAATGCGTGATATTTAGTGCTTTTCAGTGCTGTTTGGTACGGATTTTGCGGATGAAAAGGCAGGTTATGGACTAGATGATACTAGACGGACAAATGGAATTTGTGACTTTTTGCAGGAAAAATTCGTAATGGGCAAAGGAGGGGCGATATCATGATATATTTTACAAGTGATTTACATTTAGGGCATCGTGGAATTATAGAGATGCAGAATCGTCCTTTTGAAAATGTTCAGGAGATGAATCGGATTTTGATTCAAAATTATAATGCAGTAGTACATAAAAACGATACGGTGTATATTCTTGGAGATATCAGCCATCATCTGCCGATGGATAGGGCAAATGAATTGATTAGTAAATTGAATGGAAAGAAGATTCTAGTTAAAGGGAATCATGACAAGAAATATGATGTTAAATTGTTTGAAGAGATATGTGATTTTAAGACAGTGTCATTGAATAGAGTGTATTTTGCATTGATGCATTATCCGATGTTATCATGGCCAAAGAAGAATAGCGGGAGTATTCAGTTACATGGACATATACATGCTCGTGAGGAATATAATCTGCAGAATAGAGTAGATGGAATTAGAAGGTATGATGTTGGTGTGGATGCGAATGGTTATCGTCCGGTGTCGGTGAGGCAGATTGTAGAGTTTTTTGAGAATAATGAAGGAAAATATAAAGTGGGAACGAACGAATTTTTCTCGGGAGTTCAAATGTAAATAAAGTAATTGGTTTGGAAGGGGATATATATGGAACATAAACCAGAATCAAATATAATTATGTATACGACAGAAGATGGTTTGACAAAGATAGAAACTACTTTTGAAAATGATACGGTATGGCTTTCGATTGATCAAATGGCAGAATTATTTCAACGTGATAAAAGTGTAATAGGAAAGCATGTAAGAAATGTTTTCAAAGAAGGAGAATTAGAGAAAGAATCAGTTTGGGCAAAATTTGCCTATACTGCTTCGGATGAAAAAACGTATCAGGTAGATTATTATAATCTAGATGTTATTATTTCAGTGGGATATCGAGTGAAATCTCATCGAGGCACACAGTTTCGTATTTGGGCAACAGGAATTTTAAAAGAATATATGAAAAAAGGTTTTGCTTTGGATGATGAGCGATTGAAAAACCTTGGTGGTGGAAATTATTTTGATGAATTGTTATCAAGAATACGGGATATTCGTTCTTCTGAAAAAGTATTTTGGAGAAAAGTATTGGAAATATATGCAACAAGCATTGATTATGATCCGAAAGCAGAAAGCTCAATGATGTTCTTTAAACAAGTACAAAATAAAATGCATTGGGCAGCGCATAAACATACAGCAGCAGAAGTGATTTATGAAAGAGCGGATGCAGAACAACCTAATATGGGATTGACTTCTTGGCCAGGAGAAAACATAAAACGTTCAGATGTGGAAGTGGCAAAAAATTATTTGAATGAAAAAGAGATAGATGCACTTAATAAAATAGTGACAGCCTATTTAGATATTGCTGAAGTTCGTGCGTTAAATCATGAACCGATGTATATGAAAGATTGGTTAGAAACGATAGATGATTATCTTAAAATGACTCGAAGAGATATCCTTTCAACAAAGGGTAGGGTATCGCATTTGCAGGCAATAAAGAAAGCACATGAAGAATATGATAAATTCAGAGTCAAACAAGATAATCTGTTTTCGCCGGTAGAACAGCACTTTTTAGAGAGCGTTGATCAATTGGAAAGACTTGAAGGAAAAAGTAAGAGTTAGAGAAAAGGTTACAGCTTGTAACTTAATTAGAAATGAACCTATGGTATTGAAAGTAAGGATTCAATTGGGGAAACTGAATTCCCCAATTTAGAAAACAAGATTATGAACTTTGCATTGAGCTACGATAACAGAAAAGTTTGAAAGGAAAAAGTATGTCTAAACTAGTGGAAGATATGATTATGGAGAACAAGAGAGAAATGGCAATGTCTATGATTAAAGATGGTGTATTATGTTTAGAGAAAATTGCAGCATATGTAGGTCTTACGCTTGAAGAAGTCGAGAAATTTGCAGAAATTGAGTAAATATGGATGTGATTTGGCTGAGTAGATGATTCGAGATGAATATTTTCTAGAGAGTGGAGACTAGTTAGGAAAAGTCAATCATAAATTAGCAGAAAATTGGTTTTTAATATCGGTGGTAAAAAGGGGAACTTTAATAAAGCTTCCTAAGTGTATTATAAAAGATATCACATTGAAACGATAAAATTTAATTCAGAAATAGAATCTATTTCAACAGATGAGATTAATGTAATGTTTGATATCATATAAAAAAGAATATTGCTTACAAGTTGAAAGCAATTTAAAATTGTACAGACAGTGGCTGCATAATTATTAAGTGAAATAGACTTATAGGAAAAGGAAAGAATACAAGAAAAACAATTACTATTAAGACGATTTAGTATTAATAAGAAGTAGACAAAAAGGGTTGGAGCATTAGCGAAAGATGTGTATCTGTAGCATTGGGAGGAGAGTATGTAAATGAAATTAATTGAACCAATAAGTGCGATTACACCATGGGAAGATTATGAATATCAGGGGCATATAGCACTTTATATAGCATTAAAGCAACTATATGGAGTGTTGTGTGATAAAGAAAATATATTATCCTGTGAGTTGCAGATTGAAGGAGAAGAAGATTTTTCATTGAGAAAGGAAAGTAAATATCTATCGCTTCATCAGGTTAAGGCAGGAGCAATAAAACTGGAAGCAAATGATAAGTTTTCTTTTATTGCTGAAATTTTACAAAATAATGCGGACTATGGATACTTTCATATTATAAATAAGAAAAAAATTCCGACGGATTTTGTTTCAAGTACATTGACGTATATTAAAGAACTTCAATCGGAGTTGAAGAAAAAAATAGTAGAAAAAAAGGAATTAACAAAATCAGATAAAATTTCAGGAAATCATAAAAAAGCAAGTGTGTATAGTATGATAAAATATGTTTCGGGTAATTCGAAGGAAGTTTCAGTAATAAAGAAAATCATTAAGGATATTGATAAAGAATTAGATGAGTATACAAAAAGAATTAATGATACGGTAAGTACTATGCCGAAAACCGATTCAAAAGAAGATGAGGTATTTTTGGATATTTATCCTGAAAGATTTGATAATGTAAAGGAAATACGTGAAAAAGCATATGAGGTTATTGTTGCTATATTGAAATTAGAACGTAAAGAATTTACATTTGTTGATTTAGATTATGCGGCATTGGTATATGATCAATTATTTCTTTTTATGAAAGAAAAGATAACAGAATTTAATAAGGGGAAAAAGAAGTATGATAAGTGTATTTTAACATTTAGTGAAATTTTTGAAACAGTCACAGTAGATTATCATGAAAAAATTGATACAGTATCTTATCAATATTTTCAGGTGTTAAAGGCAATAAGGGATACATATGCTGAATATCCGAATAAATCTTGGAGTGATTGTAAAGCAGAGAATTGTAATGAATGTTCTAATGTTAAGGTATGTAACTTGTTTGAACAGATTAATGTTTTGAATAGTAAAACAGAGGATGAGAAGAATCAAATTATTCATAATTTGCTTTTAAAAACACCTCAAGTAGGTAAAAACAATAATCTTCCATCAGATAGTATGATTTCGCATTTGTTTCTAAATTTATTAGATGAAATAAATACATTATATTTGTCAAAAAAGAATGTTTTTCAGACAATAAAAGATGGAGAAGAAATATATAGAATGACATTAGATGGAAGTTATGATATTGACGATTTCCAAAAAAATTTAAAAAAGGAATTAGAGAAAGATACAGACAAATCATTAATGTATGAATGTGATGTATTGATTACGGATAGGTTGAATAAGAATGCATTATTTTTTAATGGTGGAGATGTTAATGTATTGACAGAAAAAGAATTGGATGAAATAAGGGAGATTACATCGACTACTGTTGAAAAAATGAAGCTGGATTGTAACAGACCAAAGGTGGTTAGATTAGTTGATAAGAGTACAGCATTAGGAGAGTTAAAATAATGAAAGATATAATTTGTAAGTTGTTTGACTGCTATCAATTTGCAAAAAAATGGGAGAATGATGATAAATATTTTTTTGAAAGTGAGAAAGATAATATTGTAAGTTATTTTATTGTGAATTTTGTGGATTGTACAAGTATTCAGGAAGATGAGGAAAGAATTAAAGAAGCATTAAATAAGTTGGAAAAAGAATATGTAAATACAGAAAAGGAGAAATCTGGAATTAAATATTCAATAATGAATTCTTTTGAAAATAAAGAAGAGATTGCACAGCTGGATAAAAATACATCAGCAATTTATCTGGTAAAATTTTCAGAAGAAAATGTGCTGTCTAAATATAGGAATATTATTTATTCAATTGAAGAATCGCCCGTTTATTTCAGAAGATATATTTTGCCGTATACGGATAAACAGGTATTAGGGTTGAAGAATGTTCTACAGAACTATGAGGAAAGAAGTATAGTTGATGTGCTTACTGACTTGGCAGATGATGAAGATAATTATTATTTGCTTTTAAATGGAAAAAATAGCAATAGTATTTACGAACTTGTAGTTAGAATATTTTCAAAAATACCGTTTGTACAATATCAGTTTAAGGCTGTATCAGATGAAATAACATTAGATAAAGTTGTTGAGGATGCGTTGGATTCTGATTTAAAAAAATACGATGAAATTGTCAGGAAAGGAGAAATTACGTTAGATGAATTAATTGTATTAGAAGATGAGGATATTCCTGAAAGCGAAATAACTCAAAGGATAAGCAAGTTATTGGAGGAAATAGACTAATGCAGTATAAAATAGTAAATTTGAGAGTTAAGAATTTCAAGTGTTTTGATGATTCAAAATATTATGAATTTAGAATAGATGATAGTAGGAATCCAGTGGTTTTATCTGGCCCAAATGGATTTGGGAAGACGACGTTTTTTGATGCGATAGAATTGATTTTCTCAAAAAATATTACGAGGTTGGATAAAGCTATTGAAAGTAAAAGGACAAATCTGGGAAAAAATATTTTGCTTAATAAGGCAGACAAAGATGGTTATGTCATTTTAACTTTAAAAAATGAAAGTGCAGAGTTTGTGACGTTATTTGCAAAAATATTGAATACTAACCATAAATTGGAACTAGAAAAATCGGTGTTTTATGGAGAACTCTTTCGGATGGTATCAACAGAGGAGCTGGATCAGGTTCTTGAAAATTATGAAGATTGGACAGATGAGATAAATAATGAAAATATACGATATAGAGCTGAGAATTTTAATGTTTATTATTATGTTTCGCAAGCTGAATCTGTTCACTTTTTGAAGAAATCAATCTCCGATAGAAAAAATGCGATGAATGTGTTGCTTAATACAGATACTATTGATGAGAGGATATCTTATATTGATGAACTTATTGGTAAACGTAATGGAGTAAATGGCTTTATTGTTAATGATGAAATTATATCTTTGGACAATCAAATAAAAGAGAAAATTAAAAGATTGAAGATTTTGAAAAATGAAAATCTAAATAGCATTCATCAAGAAAAGAAAAATGTTGACATTGGACTTTTTGAAGAGGATTCTGAGTTGTTTTTCTGGGATAGTCCCAAAGTTACAGAGTGGAAAGTACTAGAAATAAAAAAAGCGGAAAGAGAACTGGAGAATTTGATTTCTTTTCTTGAGAATAAAGATGACTATAATAATTTCCTTTGGAATAGAGACGTTAAAAAAGTACAGAAAAGCAAAGCATTAGAAGATTATAGAGACTATAGAAAATATATTTTAGGTGAAAAGTTATCATTAGATAGAATTAATGAGGATCTTGATAACTGGGATAATAAAATACAGATATATAATAGTTCAGTAATGTTTCAGCAGGAAGTGCCAGAGGCTGCAAATTTCCATGAAGAAGATATCAGAAAATTAAAAAACTTAATTCCTCAATTACAAGAATTTGATTTTACAATAATAAAGAATATTTCGGAAGAAATTCTTAATCTGAAAAGTATGCTTTCGACAAATCAAAAAGTAATAGAAAAGTTAGTAAATGCTCGTAAAGCATTAAAAATTGCCAATGATGAACATGATGAGCATAGCAAAGTATGTCCATTTTGTAATACAAAATTTTCAGAAGAAAAATTGTTAAATGATGGTTTTGAAGAGGTTGATAACTTATTGCAGAAAGAAAGTGGAGATGTAGGTGAACGGATTATAAATAAGCAAAAAGAACTTACAACTATAGCTGCGGAAGTAAAAAAAATAATAATTCCATATATTAAAGGAACAGATGAAAACGTGGTTCAGGGACTTGTTCACAATAAAATAGAAGTTCAAGATTTTATTAATGATTCGGGAAGAATTAGTAATGTTGAAAAAGTCGTCCATTATTTAGAAAATACAGATTTCAATTATCAAATTGATAACAGTAATGTTATTATTGAAATACAGCGAGTTTTGGCAGGGCTTATTAAGAAAATAAAAAATGAAGAGTTTGAAAATCTTTATGCAAAACACGAATATGATAAGGTCAATTTAAAGTATAGAGAGCATATAGAGAATCTAAGGGCAAAAGGATTTATAGATTTATTGCTTCAAAAAAAGAAATATCTTGAATCAATCATTGATGAAATAGATAATGCAGAAATGCAGGAGATTAGAGAAAAATTGAACGTCCTTCTTGTTAGAAAAATAAAGATGGAAAAGATACGTAAAAGGTTAAATGACTTGGAAAAAGTTTATAAGGGCAGCATTGAAAGATTTGAAAATTTGACATTAGAAAAATTAAGGGTTCCGTTACTAATATACACGGGCAAGATTATCAAAATGGATTAGGGGTATTTGTAAGTAAAGATGAAATGAGATTTGTATCGAATGGTGATGCAAAACATGATATTTTAAATACATTTAGTTCAGGTCAGCTTTCAGGATTTGTCTTAGCGTTTCTGTTTGCTATGAATAAACAATATATTAAAAAGTCATCAGATGATTTAGGTTTTATATTGATTGATGATCCTGTGCAAACTATGGATGATATAAATATTTCGTCATTGATTGAAGTTTTGAGAAATGATTTTTCAGAAAAACAAATAATATTGTCAACGCATGAGATTGATAAGGAAAATTATATCCTATACAAATTTTATAAGTACAATCAATTAGGGCAATCATTTAACGTTAAGGAAGAAATGTATGGCGTGTAAAGTAATAAAGGCAACTAGTGTAAAATATAATTGCGAATAATTTATGCAAGCGACATGCACAAATGTAAAAGAAATAATGGTGAATACTCAACAGAGTATTTTGCATTTCGTTACGACTAATTTTTTTGTGACTTTTCGCATTTTTAATTCGTAAAGTTTACTATAAGGCGATTTGTTTTCAAAATTTAAGTTTTCGTTACGAATTTCATTACGAATAGAAAAAGAAATGTGGCTGATATTGAACGTATATCCATACGGGTATACCCAAATGCAGATGCTGCGCATAGGCGTGCTTCGCACGACAAGGTATCAAAAGTCACAAAGGAGGTTTTGACCATGAATAAGTTTGTTTTAAAAGTCCCGTACCAGCCTACCGGAGACCAGCCGCAAGCTATCGCAGAACTAGTAAAAGGATTTAAGGAAGGCAATCAATGCCAGACTTTACTAGGGGTTACGGGTTCCGGTAAGACATTTACGATGGCGAATGTCATTCAAGAGTTGCAGAAACCGACGCTCGTTATCGCACACAATAAAACATTGGCTGCACAGCTTTACGGGGAGTTTAAAGAATTTTTCCCAAATAATTCTGTAGAATATTTTGTTTCCTAGTCTGTCTGGGAGTGAAAAAGCGTGATATTTAGTGCTGTTTGGTATGGATTTTGTGGACGAAATGGTAGGTTACGGACCAGATGATACTAGGCGGACAAATGGAATTTGTGACTTTTTGCAGGAAAAATTCGTAATGGAAAAAGGAGGGGCGATATCATGATATATTTTACAAGTGATTTACATTTAGGGTATCGTGGGATTATCAGTATGCAGCATCGTCCTTTTGAAAATGTTCAGGAGATGTATCAGGTTTTGATTCAGAACTATAATGAGGTAGTGCATAAAATGATATGGTGTATATTCTTGGGGATGTCAGCCATCATTTACTGGTGAATAGAGCAAATGGATTGATTAGTAAATTGAACGGAAAGAAGATTCTGATTAAAGGGAATCATGATAAGAAATATGATGCTGAATTGTTTGGGCAAAATTTGCCTATATTGATTCAATCCCTCAATTGAAAAAATACCAATATAACAGTTCCTTGTAAGTGGTAATATTAGAAAGTTTGAAATGATAGAAAAGGCATATGTAATGTTTAAAGAGGAAATAAAATTTGATTCAAGTAATTTAACAATATATGAAATGGAGAAACTTTGTAAGCAAGTGGATCAGATTTTTGAAAACGAAGACTTAGACTGTGTAGATAGACAACCAGGAAGTAGAGTGTATCATAGGCGAGGACGAAATAGGATTATGGAAGATTATGGGCGACTATTTTTGTGTTGAAAAGTGCAGAAAGTGTTTCAAGATATTTGAAGGAATGTTTTTGATATAATGGGAATGATAAAGAAAATTTAATTATGGATTTTCTGAGGAAATGATTCGGAGGATGCAAATAGTTATTATTTAGTATTAGTAAAAGGAATTATAGAGTTGTTGATGTATAATTGAGTCATGAGGAGTAGTTTAAATGGAAAAACAGGGTGAAGTTATTTTTTATAATACAGACGATGGTTTGACACATATCGAGGTAAAAGTAGAAGATGAAACGGTTTGGTTGACAATAGATCAGATGTCAGAATTGTTTGGAAAGGCTAGATCAACTATAAATGAGCATATTTTGAATGTTTTTTCAGAAGGAGAATTACTTAAATCAGAGTCTGTAAGAAAAATCGGAAATTCCGATTTTTCTACAAAACCTACAAATTATTATAATCTCGATGTTATAATCTCTGTGGGATATCGAGTGAAGTCTATTAGGGGTACACAATTTCGACGATGGGCAACAGAACGATTAAAGGAATATATGATTAAAGGGTTCACAATGGATGATGAGCGCTTAAAAGGAAATGGTGGAGGAAACTACTGGAAAGAATTACTTGACCGAATTAGAGATATTCGATCATCTGAAAAGGTTCTTTATCGTCAAGTACTTGATTTATACGCTACAAGTGTTGATTACAATCCGCAAAGTGATGAATCAATACGCTTTTTCAAAATTGTACAGAACAAATTGCATTTTGCAGCACATGGTCACACAGCAGCGGAAGTAATATATGAAAGAGCAGATGCAGAGAAACCTTTTATGGGACTAACTTTTTTTGCAGGGGAATTGCCAGCGTTAAAAGATATTAGTGTTGCAAAAAATTATCTTTCGGAAGCGGAATTGAAGATATTAAATAATCTTGTTTCAGGTTATTTTGATTTGGCTGAAATTAATGCAATTGAGCATAAGCCAATGTACATGGATGATTATGTGGAACAATTAGATTCGGTGTTGTCTTCTGGTAATCGAAAATTATTAAGTGGATCAGGAAAAGTGAGCCACACTCAGGCTGTAAAAAAAGCAAAAAGTGAATATAGAAAATATCAGGAGAAAACAATTGCTCCTGTGGAAGAGGCTTATATAGAGGCCATTAAAGATGCAAATAAAAGTGCAAAGCAGGGTGCTAGAAGAAAATAAAAAATTTTAGATATACGGAGGAAAGATGGATTTATCAGGAATTTTTCAAAATAATATAATATACTGAGTTAGTAAGGAGGTCCTATTTTGAAACAACGAATACTTATTATCGAAGATGATTTTACTATACAGACACAGTTGAAAAACCTTTTATCTAGCAATGGTTATGATGTTAGTGTAATTGAAGATTTTTCAAAGATAATGGAAGATATAAATTTTTTTGCTCCGCATTTAATTCTTTTAGATATTAAATTGCCGGGAAATAACGGATTTGAAATATGTTCACAAATCCGCACTTTTTCTGATATACCTATTGTGTTCGTGACGAGCAGCAATACAGATATGGATGAGTTAAATAGTATTATGTTGGGTGGGGACGCATTTATTACAAAGCCTTATAATACAGCAATTTTGCTTGCTAAAATCGCCGCCTTACTCCGGCGGGCGTATGTTTTTGGACAATCAGAAATACTCACATGGAATGGTGCAGATCTGCATTTGGAAAGCGGTTTTATAGTATACAAAGGACAAAAAGCAGAACTTACAAAAAATGAGTTAAAAATTCTCTACTATCTTTTTAAGAATGCAGGCAAGATATGTTCTCGCAATGATATTGTGGATTTTTTATGGGACAATCAACTTTATGTTGATGATAATGCCCTAAGTGTCAATATAACCCGTATTCGTGAAAAACTGGTTTCCATTGGTCTGAACAGTTTTATCAAAACAAAGCATAGACAGGGGTACACATTATGAGGGGAAAGCAATATGTGAAAAATCAATTGCCTGTTATTTTAATCAACCTGTTCGGTATGCTTGCCCTTGTTTTGTTTTTAATTGCAAACGGAAATCAGATTCAAATTGTTTTGTTCATTTTTACTGTCTGGTTGCTTGTCCTTGTTCTGTACCTGCTGCTTTCTTATCTCATACGGAAAAAATATTTGAATAAATTGCTTGATATAGCAGAGCAATTAGAAGAAAGGTATTTGCTGCCGGAAGTTATGCAGGTGCCGGAAAAAGCCGACGAGCAGGTATTCTATCAGATTTTGAAGATGGCAGAAAAGTCTATGTTGGAAAGGATAAACGAGGTACAGAGGGAGCGAAAGGAATATAAAGAATACATTGAGCAATGGATACATGAAGTAAAAACCCCTATCACAGCCATGAAACTGATTTGTGAAAATAATCGCTCCCCTTTTACCAGAGAGTTAATGGCAGAACTTGAAAATGTCAATCGGTTTACGGAACAGGCTCTTTATTATGCACGCAGTGAGCATACGGAAAAAGACTATTCTGTTCGTGAAATCAGCCTTAGTGGTGTGGTACACAGTGCAATCGCAGACAACAAATATCTATTGCGGCAAAGTAATGTGATGATTACGGTAGACGAGATGGAACATAGCGTATATACCGATGATAAATGGGTACGGTTTATTTTAGACCAGATTATCAGTAATGCAGTAAAATATTGTACAGACCAGCCGACATTACGTTTCTTTACCGTAAAGAAGAATGACAAAATTATATTATCCATTGAAGATAGTGGTATAGGCATATCACAAAGTGATCTGCCCCGCATTTTTGAAAAAGGGTTTACAGGGCAGAACGGACGGACAATTCACAGCTCTACCGGGATTGGATTATATCTTTGCAAGCGTCTTTGTGATAAGCTGGGAATTGGGATTTCTGCTGATTCTCAGGGGGAAGGAACAACCATATCCCTTTCCTTTCATATCAACGACTTTATTATCGGGGTGCAGGGCTGATACGTCCTGCACTTCTTACATTACTGTTCATTCCATTCACAGCAATGTGCAAAAACCCATTTGGAATCGCCTTCGGCGAGGGATTTTGGCCAGCTTGCCTACGTGTTCTTATGGTCAGCGCAGTGAATGCGCAGACCTGCCTAAAAAATAATCTTCTTACATTTTTGTAAGAACTGTGTAAGTAAACTTGATACAAAAACTCCTGTCCATTGATTACAATAAAGGCATGAAAGATTTAAGGAGGCAAGTAAAAACATGAAACCTATTTTGAAATTGGAGCATATCCAAAAGTATTATGGCAATGAGGGAAACATCACAAAAGCCATTAAGGATATAAGTTTTTCCGTAGAAGCAGGTGAATTTTTAGGAATTATGGGAGCGTCTGGTTCTGGAAAAACAACCCTGTTAAACTGTATATCTACCATTGACACCGTAAGCGCAGGGCACATCCATTTGGAGGGCACTGATATTACAGAGATAAAGCCAAAATTTCTTGCCCGGTTCCGCAGAGAAAATTTAGGCTTTGTATTTCAAGACTTTAATTTGCTGGATACGCTGACAATTTCTGAAAACATTGCGCTGGCGTTAGCAATCAATAAAACCCCGGCAAAAGAAGTAGAACCCTGTATTTTGGATATTGCTAAAAAGCTGAATATCAGCGATATTTTAGACAAATATCCGTATCAGGTGTCCGGCGGACAGAAACAGCGCTGCGCCTGTGCCAGAGCCATGATTAACAATCCCAAATTGCTTTTAGCTGATGAGCCAACGGGCGCATTAGACAGTCATTCTTCCCAAATGCTTCTGTCTACTATTCAGAGTATCAATGAGCAGTTGGGCGCAACAATCCTCATGGTAACCCATGACGCTTTTACAGCCAGCTATGCAAACCGTATACTTTTTTTGCAGGACGGCGAGATTTTAACAGAACTGTATAAGGGCAGCCACAGCAGACGTACCTTTTTTGATAAAATTCTGAGTGTCCTAACCATGATTGGAGGAGGACAAAGCCATGTATGCTAAACTTGTTTTCAGAAATGTAAAACGGTCTGTGAAGGATTATTTGCTTTATATTGTAACCATAACGATTTGTGTTGCTATGTTCTACGCCTTTCTGTCCATCAGCAGTAAATACTACAATCCTGTTATTGGAGCAGAATTTGATATCACCATGCTCGCAGGAGGAATGAAGATTGCGATTTGTGCGGTGAGCCTTCTCCTTTTATTTCTTATAAATTATGTGAATCGTTATATGCTGCAAAAAAGACAGAAAGAATTCGCAGTTGAAATGATAACAGGTATGGAGCAGAAAACAATAGGGCGCATCTTTTTTGCGGAAACCTTTTTGCTCAGCTTCCTTTCTCTGAGTGCCGGAATCATTATGGGGATGCTTGCTTCTCAATTTATTACAGCAATGTTGCTTGCGTCCTTTGGCAAAACTTATGCATTTACATGGACGTTGTTTCCGGATACTGTACTTCTGACAGCAGGATTCTTTATGCTCTGTCAAATAGTTGTCGGAATGGGAAATGTCCGTATACTAAACAAAAGTAAGATCATTGAGCTTATGACATCTGACAGGCGAAATGAAAAGCCTCTACACAAAAGTCGTTGGATGATGTTAATCTGTATTTTTTATGGGGTTATGCTGCTGTGGATGGTGGAAAGTGGTATTGTAAACTATGAATTATATTTTGATAACAGACATCCACTACCGGTAAAACTCATGTACTGGGGAAATGTCCTGTTTCCGATATTGACCTTGGCTTGGGAAGTGGCGGCGTATTTTTTGAAAAGGAAGAAAGATGATATTTCTCATATAGGCGGAATTTTGGTTGGCGCTATTTGTACTGCTGTTCCTGCTTTTTCTATTCCGATGCTGGAAAACACCTACTTTTTAGGTTTTGATACGCCGACACAAAATAAATATCTGCTGTTTGTGATTACGGATATTTTATTCATTATTTCAGCTATTATTTATTTGGCCAATACGGCGCTTATTCACTGGAAGGAATCAAGTGTGCAGCACAAATATAAGAATACAAACTTGTTTTTGTTTGGACAGATTTCGTCTAAACTTTCCACCAATACCAAAACGATGACAATCATCTGTATTACTTTAACATTTTCGATTTGCCTGTTTGTAATCGCTCCGATTTTGAGTGGCTGGAGTCTGGGTTATCTTGATAAGCGTTCGATCTGTGACATACAGATTTCGAGTTTGTACAACCATGTTTACCAGGAAGAGAACCTGCCGGATACAGACTATGAAGAAATCACAAAGTTTCTGGAAATGTATAACATCTCGGCAGATTATGATATAATTTTTTCGGAATATCTGCCAAAGAAAGAACAGTTTCATCAGAGAGTAAAATATAATTTTCCACCGCTGGCTTTAGCGGTAAGTGATTATAATGACTTGCGTAAGATGTTAGGATATGAACCGATTAAACTTGCAGAAGACGAATTTACTACACAGTGGACTTTAACTGCAGAAAATGAGGATATCGAGGAATATATAGATAAATGTCCGATTCTGGAAACTGATGCGGGAAACTTGAGGATTAGTGAAAATTCTGCTTTTCAAAATTCTATGGGTGAATCTATTTATAATCTTTATACCGATTTTGTTTATATCATACCGGACGAAGCGACAGGAAAACTGCTTCAGGTTCAGCGGAATAGATTTGTGAAAACCAGCACTCCTTTGTCATACAATATGGCGGCAGAACTTGAGAACATCCTTTTGGACGCATATCCAGAGGATTCCGGCAGCACTGATTCGGCGGATTACAACAATACGATTCATACCAGTGAGGCCAACCGTATTATTTCTAGCAATTTTGTTTTAAAAGCATCTATGATTTATGGCGCAGTGGTACTTATGGTAATGTGCCTTACAGTGTTGGCTTTACAGCAGCTTTTAGATGCAGGGAAATATAGGTACAGGTTTTCAGTGCTGCGAAAACTAGGTGTGGAAGAACCACAGATAGGGAAACTTGTACTAAAGCAGTTAAGCGTATGGTTTGGGTTTCCTATTATTGTTTCTGTCATAGTTTCTACAGTTGTACTTACTTATTTTATCCAAACAGTAGCGACAGAAATTTCAGCATATATCGGGTTTGGAACATTGATGTTACAGCTTTGTATCACTATAGGTATCTTGGTGCTATTGTTAATTTGTTATTTTATTAGCACATGGATACTTTTTAGGCGCTCCATTTAAGTAGTCTAATGGAGCAGGTATCTGCAATCCCCCTGAGTTCCTCATATGTATGGGAACTGGGGGATTTTTTGCGTTAAAAAGGCAGGTTCATGTTTTATTCCAGCGGGCAACGAGCCAAGCGGACATGTTTACATGTCCATTTGGCCACTGCCGCTAGGATCTCATACCCCGATGCTTGCATCATTGCCAGTTTGATGCCCCGTCTGCCTGCATCGGGGTCTTTGACTATGAAATTGTTATGTGTCAAGTGGAGGATACTGAATATATGCGTTTATGCTGTTTTTAAATAGGAGACATTTCGGATAACCCAAAAGGTAATGACGGGAATAAGTGGATGTATCTCTGAAAATGATATCAACTATGCAAGGAAGAGAGCAGGCGTATCATTTTGTACATGTTTTGATGAATGTAGTTTATGGATAACATGAATAGGAATTAATATACTTATATTTATAACCGTTGGTTTAAAAGTAAAAAGACCTGTTCCGAAGAAAAGGCCAGTTTCATCATATGAATTAAACACATTCGGTTTCTAAACAATTTATTCCAGCGGGCAACGAGCCAAGCGGACATGTTTACGTGTCCATTGGGCGACTGCCGCGAGGGCCTCATACCCTGATGCTGGCATCGCTGTTAGTTTGATGCCCCGTCTGCCTGCATTGGGGTCTTTGGCTTAGTAATTACATGCGATAATTGCATTTATAGAAACCAGCGTAAAAATTCATAACATAGTTTAAATAGTTGATTATTTTTTTCATATTATACTTCTCCTTTCTTTTATTTACAAGTTTATTCTAAACCATCAGGGGGGAGTATTACTTGCCAAATGTGAATAAAAAGTAGTCAAATTTTGTTTAGGAGGGGATGTAGATGATTTCTATGTATGAAGAAAAAAAGGAACAATTTAATATTGTGCATAAGGTGTCAAAGCATTATCCGCCGCATTTACATGATAACCTGGAAATTGTGTATGTAACAGAAGGAACATTGGAATTAGGCGTTGGGCAGGAGTTTTTTCATATGGAAAAGGGGGATTTTGCAATTGTATTCCCGAATATGATACATCATTACCAAGTATTTTCTAAGGAGTGCAGCAAAGCGTATTATTTATACCCGCCGCTTTCTTATGCAGGGCAGTTTGTTGGGAATCTTCAGAAATATTGTCCAGATAATCCGGTGATTAAAAAAGAGAATGTACATGGGGATATTATCAATGCGG
Source organism: Luxibacter massiliensis (assembly GCF_900604355.1). Classification (NCBI taxonomy): domain Bacteria; kingdom Bacillati; phylum Bacillota; class Clostridia; order Lachnospirales; family Lachnospiraceae; genus Luxibacter; species Luxibacter massiliensis. Next base: position 977,882 of record NZ_UWOE01000001.1, read on the forward strand.
TCTGCTGCCTGGCCCGCGAACAGGTCAGGGACTCTATTGTGGAGCAGTGCTATATACAAATTATTGTGGCCAGAAGCCTGCCATGTTTTCACCTGGTTGAAAAAGACAGTTTGGGAAGTGGAGATATTATTTTTCGTACAGTATCTTATGTGGCGGCACATTTTAGAGAAGAAATTAAATTAGAGAGGATGGCAAAAGATCTAGGAGTCAGTAAATATGTCTTATCCCGGGTGTTCTCTGCAACATTTCATAAGAATTATAATCAATACTTAAATGAGCAGAGAATGAATTATGTGATTTCATTATTAGAGTGTTCCGATGAGCCTATTACTGATATTTGCCTGAATGCAGGCTTTCAGAGCCAGCGGACATTTAACAGAGTGTTTCGGGAAATGTATAAAATGAGTCCGAGAGAATACAGAAATTATTATAGGGAAAAATATATCACACAGCAATCTTTATAAGGGCAGGCACAGTCTAAAGGTGGTAGAGAAAACTGTACCCGGAATACTCCTTACCCTATGCCCTTTAAGTAAGATAGGCCCTCTTCAGCAGGACGCCCCACAATGCATATCCTTTGGATAAACCTTGTTAGACGGAATCCGCCCGTCGAAAGGCCATGTATTGTGGAGCGCCCTTTAGATATAAATTAGGTATCTTGCTGAAGCTGTCTGCGGAATTCAGTAGGTGACAATCCGCTTTGCTTTTTGAAAACGCGGCTAAAGTAAAATGGGTCGTCATACCCGAGAATTTGAGCAATCTCGGAAACATTGTAATTAGTTGTCTCAAGCAGCGTCTGCGCGTTAGAGATGCGTAAGGATTGAATATATTGAGCTGGCGTTGCTTCTGTATATTCTTTGAAATTCCTAATGAACCAACTGATGCTCATATGGCGCCCGGCGGCGTATTCTTCGATGCTAATGGGCTTATTATAATTTTCGTGGAAATACGAAACTGCAGAGTCCATTTCTTCCATAAGCAGGCGGTTCCTGCCTTTGGGCTTGCGGCCCATTAACCGATGCAGCATAATCAAAAGTTGTTTCAGATAATTGACAAGCAATTCTTCATAATCCTCTTTACACAATTTCAATTCACGGATCATCTGCAAAAAAATATGTTTATATTCCAAAGAAGTGCCGGTATGAATCACATGTGCCTTATCTGGGATGCCGTATTTTCTCAGAATATTTTTTACATTGCTGCCAGTAAAATGCACCCAATATACTTCCGTATGGTCAGCCCCATAGTAGTAATAGCGCTGCTCCTCTTTAGGGCGGTAAATGACCATGTTACCGGCAGCAACAATTTCTTCTATACCGTTAAAATAAAAATGGGCCTTGCCAGAAGCAATATAGAGTATCTGATAATCGATTCTGCCGCGGGGCCTGTTAGTCGGAAGCTTTGGCTTTGTGAGCAGGCGGTAGGTTCCGCAGCTGGTGACAAACAAAGAATGCCTTTTGTCTTTGAAGTCAAGTGCCTTATTATGCCAATAAGCAGAATCTACATACATAGCAAAACCTCCTTCCAGAATGATTTTGTCCATAATCATGAAAATAATATATAAATTGTATCATTTTGTGCATGTTTTGTCCAATCTAATTCATGTTAATAGAATATCCCCTTGTATATAATTTTACCTAAAGGGAATGCATTGAGGGGGACCCTTCAGGGCATAAAAAAATAGGAGAATAAGGAGACACAAAAAAAACCCAAAAATTCAAGAAGGAGGTAATTTAAGTGCTTATACCAAGACATTATGAAAATCTTCACGTGCTGCATGAAAATACAATGCCGAACCGCAGTTATTATATTCCTGCGTCTAGGGCAATGGATTCTTTAGTGGAACACCGTGAAGAATCAGACCGCTTCCAATTATTAAATGGGAAATGGAGGTTCCGATATTATGAAAGCATTTATGACTTACAGGAAAAATTCTACGAAAGGGCCTTTGATGTAAGTCAGTTTGATGAAGTGTGGGTTCCGGGAGTATGGCAGAATTATGGTTATGATTCCCATCAATATACAAATGTCCGGTATCCGTTTCCATTTGACCCACCCTATGTGCCGCAGGATAATCCATGTGGGACATATGTATATGATTTTGAATACAAAAAAGACGAGTCGGCGCCAAGAGCATACTTAGTATTTGAAGGGGTTGATTCGTGTTTCTATGTGTGGGTCAATGGGGAGTATGTTGGATATAGCCAGGTTTCCCATTCTACCAGCGAATTTGATGTGACGGAAATTCTCCAGGAAGGAAAAAACCGTGTTGCAGCGCTGGTTCTGAAATGGTGTGACGGCAGTTACCTGGAAGACCAGGACAAGTTCCGTATGAGCGGTATTTTTAACGATGTGTATTTACTGAACCGGCCTCAACAGTGCATGTATGACTATTATATTAGGACCTCCCACACGGATATAAAGGCAGTGGTAAACGTAGAAATCAAGTATCTTGGGAATGCCGTTCCAACCAAAGTCAGCATGATAGATGCAGATGGTGTTACGGTGGCAGAAGAAAGTGTGGTTTTTAAGACAGAAGAATGTGGGGCAGCAAGGATTGATCTGGTTATAAAAAACCCAAAGCTTTGGAACCCAGAATCTCCATATCTATATAGGATTGTTTTTGAAACAGAGAATGAGGTAATAACAGACAGAGTGGGCGTCCGTGAAATATATATCGAAAATAATGTGGTGCACTTCAATGGAAAACCGATTATTTTCCGTGGTGTAAACAGACATGATTCTGACCCGGTTACTGGGTTCACCATTTCTATTGACAAGATCAAGAAGGATATGGAAATGATGAAGCAGCACAATTTCAATGCAATCCGTTCCAGTCATTATCCAAATGCCCCGTTCTTTTACCAGCTATGCGATGAATATGGATTCTTTGTTGTGGATGAAGCTGACAACGAAAGCCATGGACCCTCTGAAATCTATTATGAAAATAACGAATTTGAAAATAAGAGTAAGCGCTGGAATGAGGCCATTTCCGACAATCCAGACTTTGTAGGGGCAACCGTAGACAGAGTAAAACGCTGTGTGGAGAGAGAAAAAAACAGACCTTGTATTGTTATCTGGTCTATGGGAAATGAGTGTGCATACGGATGTACCTTTGAAGAAGCGCTGAAATGGACTAAGGAGTTCGACCCCACACGCCTTACACATTTTGAAAGTGCAAGATATCATGGTGGAAAACGGAAATATGAATTCTCCAACCTGGACTTATTCAGCAGAATGTATCCGCCGTTTCATGAGATAGATGAATACCTGGAGGGCCACCCGGATAAGCCCTTTATTTTGATTGAGTACAGCCATTCTATGGGAAACGGGCCTGGAGATTTTGAGGATTATTTTCAGAAATTCCATGCAGAGAAAATAATGTGCGGCGGATTTGTCTGGGAATGGTGTGACCATGGTATCTATAAAGGTTTGGCTGACAACGGGAAAGAAATGTATTACTATGGCGGAGACCACAAAGAGGAAGTACATGACGGCAACTTTTGTATGGACGGCCTGGTTTATCCAGACAGAAGGCCGCACACTGGACTGCTGGAATATAAGAACGTTTACAGGCCAATCAGGGTCTTATCCTTTGACCAGAAAGATAAGAAGATTACATTCCATAATTATTTAGATTTTACAAACGCCAAAGACTATATTCAGATGAAATATGAAGTGGGCTGTGACGGCTATATCAGAGAAGAGGGAGAGCTGCCATCCATCTCTATTGAACCACAGAAGTCTGCAACAGTAGAGCTTCCCATTGAGATTCCGGAGAAAGGAAGGGCATTCTTAAAGATTACTTATTACTCCACAAAAGCGGCTGCGTTAGTTCCGTCCGGCCATCTGCTCGGGTTTGATGAAATTGCACTTGAAAATACAGATCAGAGGAACCAGGAAGTAGTACAGGATATTGAAAAGTTTGGAAGTCATGATGCTGCAATGAAAGTAGATGAAACCGATACATTTGTAGAGCTTGAAGGAAACGGGTTTAAATATAGATTGGATAAGCGGACAGGGTTATTTTCCAGTTTAGAGTATAACGGCGTGGAACAAATTGAAAAACCGATGGAAGTTAATATCTGGCGTGCACCCACAGATAATGATATGTACATCCAGAAAGAGTGGTACAGGGCAAAGTATGATAAGACATCTGTACGGGCATATGATTCCCGTGTGGAAAGAGCAGAGAGTACGGTGGCAGTCCAATGCCATATGTCTTTGGCAGCCAATGGGATCCAGAAAATATTGAATATGGATACCACCTGGAAAATAGATGGAAGGGGGGCAATCAGCCTGCATATGAAAGTAGAACGGCTCCCGGAATTCCCCATGCTTCCAAGATTCGGCCTGCGCCTGTTCCTGAATAAAACATTGGACCATGTGAGCTATTATGGTATGGGCCCGGCTGAGAGCTACTGCGATAAGCACAGAGCTTCCAGCCATGGCATTTATACTGCACAGGTAAGTGAATTACATGAGGATTACATCAAACCCCAGGAAAACGGGAGTCATTATGATTGTTCTTATGTGACGGCAGAAGGAGAACACTGTAAGCTGGCAGTAATGTCGGAGACAACATTTTCATTCAATGCCTCTGTTTATACACAAGAAGAGCTGACCGCAAAAAAACATAACTTTGAACTGCAGCCTTCTGAAAATACGGTTTTATGCCTGGATTATGCACAAAACGGTATTGGGTCAAACAGCTGCGGCCCAGAACTGGCAGAAAAGTACAGATTAGACAGTCCTGGGTTTGAATTTAGAATTATGCTGATACCATACAGGAAATGATAAATAAAAATGGGAGAACAAAGATGGAAGAAAAGAAATACTTAAAATGGTATAACAAAGTTGGTTATGGCTCAGGAGATATTGCAGGAAACATGGTCTATGCGTTTCTCACCTCCTTTGTTATGATTTATCTTACCAATACAGTAGGTCTGAATGCAGGTATTGTAGGTACATTGATTGCAGTTTCAAAACTCTTTGATGGAATAACGGATGTTTTTTTCGGGTCCATGATTGATAAAACCAAAAGCAAGATGGGAAAAGCCAGGCCATGGATGCTTTATGGATACATTGGATGTGCAGTCACACTGGCAGCAATTTTTGCGATTCCAGAGGATGCGGGGGAGTTTGCACAGTATGCGTGGTTTTTCATCGCATATACATTGCTTAACGCAGTATTTTATACGGCAAATAACATTGCGTATTCTGCACTGACGGCTTTAATCACGAAGAATAATAAAGAAAGAGTGGAGATGGGGTCATATCGTTTTATCTTTGCTTTTTCTACCAGCCTTTTGATTCAGTCCGTAACACTTGCTTTTGTGGACAGCCTTGGGGGCGGAGCAGCAGGATGGAGGACAGTGGCCGTTATTTATGCTGTGATCGGCTTGATTGTCAACACCCTGTCGGCGATGTCAGTGAAGGAACTTTCAGAAGAAGAACTGGCGGAGGATATTGGAAAATCGGGAGTGGATGAAAAGTATACCTTGATTGATGCCGCTAAATTATTATTTTCTAACAAGTATTATGTGATGATCTGCGCCACATATATCCTGCAGCAGATTTATATAGCCATGGTAAATATGGGCCTCTATTACATGATGTATATTTTGTTCAATAAAGAATTATATCCAGTATTCTCATGGGCAAGCAATATACCGCTGATTATTGCACTTCTGATCACTCCGTCTTTGGTTGCCAAATGGAAAGGAATGTATAAATTAAATCTGACAGGTTATATGATTGGAACAGCTGGGCGTATGCTTGTAGTTGCAGCGGCATATCTGGGAAGTGTGGAACTGATGATTGCATTTACGGCATTGGCTTCTTTTGGCACTGGCCCATGGCAGGGGGATATGAATGCAGTGATTGCAGAATGCTCTGAGTACACCTATCTGACAAAGAAGAAACGTGTTGATGGAACCATGTATTCCTGTACATCATTGGGCGTGAAGCTTGGCGGAGGCTTGGGAACTGCGATTTCAGGGTGGCTTCTGGCGCTTAGTGGATTTAATGAGAAATTAACCATACAGCCGGATTCTTGTTTACAGATGCTAAGGATCATGTTTTTATGGATTCCTTTCGTCATAACGCTGATAATCACAATTATCATGTCAAAAATGAAAGTAGAAAAAGCAAATGCAGAATTAAAAACACAGAAATCAATTATATAAAATTTAAGCAGAGTCCTGTCTTTCGTTAGAATAGGACTCTGCTCCCTGTTAGCATCCAAACAGACTTTTAGATGTTAATAGCTTTCTGCCCTTAGGGGAATCTTACATTCCCCGCCCAGCGCTGTGCATCGGACCTGCCGTCAGGCTTTTGGGTTATCTATGCCACATGGAGAGGATGACTGGATCAGGCCCCGTTCATGCATGACTGCGTTATAGAAGCGGAAGCCGCCTGAAAAATTATAACAGTCAAACCCATTCCCAGCCAGGATACGTGCTGCAATGTAGCTGCGCAGGCCGCTCTGGCAGATGACATAGACTGGTTTGCCTTTATCAATCTCGTCAAGGCGCTCCCGGAGTCCATCTACTGGAATGTTTACAAATCCTTCAATATGGCCGCCTGCATACTCGCCGGCAGTGCGGGTATCCAAAAGAGTAACTGAGCCGTCATGAGGCAGCTGTGCCACATCCTCTAAATGGAACTGTTTTAGGATCCCCTTTGCTATATTCTCCGCCATAAACCCAGCCATATTGACAGGGTCTTTGGCAGAAGAGTAGGGAGGCGCATAAGCCAGGTCCAGATCTTTTAATGCAATTACAGACATTCCTGCGTGAATTGCTGTGGCCAGCACATCAATGCGTTTATCTACACCTTCATAGCCGACAATCTGGGCGCCAAGCAGCCTGAATGTATTTTTCTCAAAAACTACTTTCATGGTCATTAGCCTGCCCCCTGGGTAATAACCTGCGTGGCTCATGGGAGAGAGGATGATGGCGTCAACATCCAGTCCAGCTTTTTTAGCGTTTGTCTCATTGACGCCCGTGGCAGCAGCAGTGAGGCTGAAGACTTTGATTACGGAGCTTCCCTGGGAGCCTTGGTATTTGCTGTCACCGCCGCAAATATTATCTGCGGCAATCCTGCCCTGTTTATTTGCCGGGCCGGCCAGAGAAATCAGGGCGTCTGACCCTGTGACATAATGCTTTACCTGTACCGCGTCCCCGACTGCATAAATATCCGGAAGACTGGTCTCCATCCTGTCATTTACAAGGATACTGTCTTTCATGCCGAGTGCAAGGCCGGCCTTCTTAGCAAGAGGCGTATCAGGGGTTACGCCGATGGCCAGAACAACCATATCTGCAGTGAGGGGACTCTCATCCTTTAATAAGACTGCCACTTTTCCATCTTTTTCCTCGAATCCTTCTACCGTATGCCCGAGAGCCAGACGTATTCCATGCTTTCTTACTTCGCTGTGTATAAAAGAGGCCATATCTGAATCAAAAGGGTTCATTAATTGTTTTGGCCGCTGGACAATAGTTACCTCCATGCCCAGTTCTCGAAGGTTTTCTGCCAGTTCCAGGCCGATAAACCCTCCCCCTGCAAGAACAACAGATTTAGGGTTGTTCTGGGCGATATATTCCTTGATGCGAAAAGTGTCTTCCACTGTACGCAGGGTAAATAATTTGTCCAAACCTGCCCCTGGCAGCCGCGGCTGAGTTGGTTTTGCGCCGGGAGACAGAAGCAGCTTATCATAACTTTCCTCAAATTCTTCTCCTGTTTCCAGGTTCTTCACGGAAACTTTTTTCTCCTTTGGGTCAATGGAGGTTACTTCGTGATGTACTTTCATTGTGACATGGAACCTGGAGAAAAAGCTTTCAGGAGTCTGAAGGGTGAGCTCTTCCGGGTCTTCAATAATCCCTCCAATATAGTAGGGCAATCCGCAGTTCGCATAAGAAACATATCCAGAACGTTCAAAAACAATAATTTCCGCCTGTTCATCCAGCCTGCGTATCCGGGCTGCCGCTGTGGCGCCTCCTGCTACCCCGCCGATAATTACAGTTTTCATATTAATGTACCACCTTTCCTGAGTAAGCAGCTATGCCGCCTATATTTTTTACACTTGTGTATCCCATCCTGCTCAGGGCGCCTACGGCCTGGCGGCTTCTGCTTCCGCTATGGCAGTATACAAAAAGGGGAGTATCTTTGCTCCCGGCAATTTTGCTGATTCCCTCCAACGACTGAAGGGGAAGGTTTTGGCTGTCAGGAATATGCCCTTCCCTGTATTCCTGTACCGTACGTACATCTAACAGCACTGCCCCTGCTGTTTTCCCATATTCGTTGATTCCCTGATTAATATCAGGGCCTTGCAGAAAATTTAAAAATCCCATGTGTATTCTCCTTTTTTATCGGTTCCTCTATTTTTCTTGCAAAGGCGCATATACCTGTTTTTAAATTATGTCCTGGCCATACCGTCCACACGCAGGACAACGCCTGTAATATAAGAAGCTTCCTCTGAGGCAAGGAATACAAATGCATTTGCAATATCCACAGGCTGTCCCAGGCGGCGTAAGGGAATTTGCTGGATCATTGGCTCGATGACCTCTTTGGGAACTGCTTTCATCATGTCTGTCTCTGTAATGCCTGGCGCAACGGCATTTACTCGGATACCTTTTGGCCCCAATTCCCGGGCAAGAGAGACGGTCAGTCCGTTGACTGCAAACTTGGATGTGGGGTAGGCCACGCCGCTTGGCTGGCCATAGATACTGACCATAGAAGAGGTGGAGAGAATGACCCCTGTTCCCCGGGCCACCATACATTCACTGGCTGCCCGTGTGGCATTAAACACACCCTTGACATTTAAATCCATAGTTTTGTCAAAATCTTCTTCTGTATATTCCATAAACGGAGTACTTTCAGATATGCCTGCATTATTGACCAGAATATCTACACAGCCATATTTGGATGTGGCTTCCTGGAATGCCTGGCGGACAGACTCCAAACTAGAGAGATTTGGATAGATTCCATCTATCACAGAACCGGGATGCATTTCCTTTAATTTACTGACTGCCTTGGCAGTAGTTTCCTGGGAGCTGGCAGCGATAATGACTTTGGCCCCTTCCTCTAAAAATCTGTCTGCAGTAGCAAAGCCTATACCACGACTTCCGCCAGTAATAATGGCTACTTTATCTTTTAATCTTAACATTTAATGTACCTCCTATCTTTTTAAATTTATTATATCAAGTTTACATAGTTTATTCCGTGACATTATCACCAAAAAATTACTGTATCATAAATGAATTGTTGTTCCTTGGCTGTTATGATAAAATGATAAAAGAATACGGTGGTGGTCTGAGAGGAACAGGTCCATTATGCTAATCATATGGCAGAGTGAATGGCTGCTATTTGTTTTTGGCTGCTGGGAGGAAAGGCGGGAATAGGAATATGGAGTGGAGCGACGGGCGGATAAGGTGCAGGTGGGCGAACCCCAAAAATGAGGCATATATTCAGTACCATGACAGGGAATGGGGGATTCCTGTATATGACGACGGCCATTTATTTGAGATGCTGGTTTTGGAATCTTTTCAGGCCGGACTGTCCTGGGAATGTGTACTCAATAAACGGGAGGCATTCAGGGAGGCATTCGACAGCTTTGACTTAAGCAAAATCTGTGCATACCAGGAAGCGGACATAGAGCGGCTGATGGGGGATTCAAGAATTATCCGAAATAAGCTGAAAATAAAGGCGGCTGTCAATAATGCACAAGTATTCTGTGAGATACAGAGGGAGTTCCAGAGTTTTTCTAATTATATATGGCAATGGACAGAGGGCAGAATCATCTATGAGACAGGATTGGCATATTCGCCATTGTCCGATGCAGTCTCAAAGGATCTAAAGAAGCGGGGAATGAAATTTGTGGGCACCACAATTATTTATTCTTATATGCAGGCCATAGGCATTATTTATTCCCATGAGGAAGGCTGCTTTCTGGAGCATTGTGAAAGTTAAGGCCCTTAAGGCTAAGAGGCAGGGTCAGATGTATCTTATACTTTATATGTTTGGAGGGAAAGTGTATGGTAAATTATTCGGAAAATGAAGGAAAGCTATATCATATTCAGGCGGGCCCCGGGGATGTGGGGCGCTACGTAATTCTCCCCGGCGACCCAAAGCGCTGTGAAAAGATCGCGGCCTATCTGGAGCATCCAGAGCTGATAGCGGACAGCAGGGAGTATGTCACTTATACAGGTATGCTTGGCCATGAAAGGGTGAGCGTCACTTCTACGGGAATCGGCGGCCCCTCTGCGGCAATAGCCATGGAAGAGCTGGTGATGGCTGGAGCTGATACTTTTATAAGGGTGGGAACCAGCGGAGGCATGGATCTGAATGTGAAGAGCGGAGACTTAGTGATTGCCAATGGTGCAGTCCGCATGGAGGGAACCAGCAGGGAGTACGCCCCTATCGAATTTCCAGCGGTGCCGGATTTTGAGGTCACAGCAGCCCTTGTACGTGCCGCAGGGAAGCTGAGGCTTCCATACCATGTAGGCGTGGTGCAGTGTAAGGATTCTTTTTATGGGCAGCACTCCCCCATGACAAAGCCGGTGGGATATGAGCTGATGAGTAAATGGGACGCATGGGTGAAGCTGGGCTGTAAGGCATCGGAGATGGAGTCTGCAGCGCTGTTTGTTGTGGCAGGGAGCCTGAAAGTGAGGGTGGGGTCTGTGTTTGTTGTCCTGGCCAATCAGGAGAGGGCAAAGCAGGGCCTTTATAATCCCGTGGTACATGATACGGACGGGGCAATCCGCACAGCCATTGAGGCCATAAGGGAGTTAATAAGAGAAGATGAGAGGAAAAAATAATATGGGAGATATCCAGGCGCAGGAAGTGAAAAGGCTGATCCGGGAGGCAACAGAGGCAATGGCATATTCCTACTCACCTTATTCAGGTTTTAAAGTGGGGGCGGCATTGCTGGCAGACAATGGAAATATATATAAAGGCTGCAATATTGAAAACGCCGCCTATACCCCGTCAAATTGTGCGGAGAGGACAGCCTTTTATAAGGCGGTCAGTGAAGGCGTCAGCAAGTTTCGGGCAATCTGCATCGTGGGGGGCAAAGACGGCAGGCTGACCGGCTTTACTGCTCCCTGCGGAGTATGCAGGCAGGTGATGATGGAGTTTTGTAATCCCGGGAGTTTTCAGGTGATCCTGGCAGTAGATGAGGCGTGTTATAAGATATACCGCCTGGAAGAACTGTTCCCAGAGGGGTTTGGGCCGGAAAATTTGGCATAGGAGTCTGTCAGGCCACAGCTTTACAAGATTAAAATCTTGGTGTATGATATGGTTAGCTAAAGCTAACTCATGGAGCCAAAATGCTGTTCCCTGCAGGGGGACTGCAGGGTTGTGCCTAAATAATTTAAGAAAGAAAAGATAGGAGTGGATGGTTATGGCAACAGGAATTATATGTGTGGTTATTATACTTATTTGTGTATTGGGGGTAAGAAGCTATGCAAAGAAACTGACCCAGGGGTGCTGCGGCGGCGGAGATGCAGTTAAAAAGGTGAAGCCAAAGGACAAAAATACGGCGCACTACCCGTATATCAGCAAGGTGCAGATTGAAGGGATGACCTGTACAAATTGTGGGCAGCGCATTGAAAATGCTTTTAACAGTATGGAAGGCGTCTGGGCGAAGGTGGATTCACAGGCAGGCAACGGCACAATCCGGATGAAACAAAGGCTTAAAGAAGAGGAGCTGAAAAAAGTGGTTGAAAGACTGGGTTACACAGCTGTCAATGTAGAGTATCTGTAAACAAAAGGCCGCGGCTGTAAAATATAATTTCAAATTGTGCAGTTTGCCTTGATATGGTATACTTATTTACGGTTCTTGATAGTTGAGGTTTTTTGGAGATATATGGAAGGAAGGTATATAATGGAAAAAATTAGAATAGGGATCGTTGGATATGGCAATATAGGGCGCGGGGTCGAGCTTGCGGTGGAACGAAACGAGGATATGGAGCTTAAAGCCGTATTTACCAGGCGGGAGCCAGAGTCTGTAGAGATTATAACTTCGGGCGTGCCTGTGATGAAGATGGACGATATGCTGAGTATGAAAGGGCAAATTGACGTCATGATTCTGTGCGGAGGGTCGGCCACAGACCTGCCTGTGATTGGGCCTGAGATTGTAAAGAATTTCCACACAATAGACAGCTTTGATACACATGCCAAGATTCCGGAATATTACAGTGATGTAGATGCAGCTGCAAAAGAAGGGGGCAATATTGGCATTATTTCTGTAGGCTGGGATCCGGGAATGTTTTCCCTGAACAGAGTGTATGCAGAGTCAATCCTTGTACAGGGAGATACGTATACATTCTGGGGGAAGGGGGTCAGCCAGGGGCACTCTGATGCTATCCGCCGTATCCCTGGAGTGAAAAATGCCATCCAGTATACGGTTCCTATCCAGGCAGCCGTGGACAAGGTAAGGAGCGGCTGCGGGCCAAAGCTGGAGACAAGGGATAAGCATTTAAGAGAGTGTTATGTTGTGGCAGAGGAAGGCGCTGACCAGAGCCAGATAGAAAATGCTATTAAGACAATGCCCAATTATTTTGCAGATTATGAGACCACAGTGACTTTTATCACAGAAGAGGAATTAAAGGCTGGCCATGCAAGGATGCCTCACGGGGGATTTGTCATAAGGAGCGGTGAGACAGGGCATGATGGGAATAAGCATGTGATTGAGTATTCCCTAAAGCTGGACTCCAATCCCGAATTTACATCCAGCGTGCTGGTATGCTATGCGCGTGCAGCGTACAGGCTTGCACAAAAAGGGGAGTCTGGCGCGAGGACGGTATTTGATATCGCGCCCGCGCTGCTTTCTGTGAAAAGCGCTGAGGAGCTTAGGGCACAGCTTTTGTAGGAGGCATATTAACAGCCACGCCCTGGAAACCAGGCTGTAAAACACCTGTAATAAGGATATGGCGGGCAGTGGCCTTTGTGAATTAAATAGGAAGTCATTTAAGAAAACAACTGGGGACTGTTGCAAAATATAAAATTCAACTGGATGTGGTAAAAACTGACCGAAGGATACCACAGTCCTGTATGGAATATTGATTTTGCAGCAGTCTCTTCTGCTGTGTCCTTATGGGGGATACTAAAGTATTTCCAGGACTAGCCCAGGCGTCCCCATAATTTGTGTTTTTACGGGCATACAGGCCAGGGGAATGGCTTTAGGGGATAGAAGGAGGAGAATATGGAGGAATTATTTCGGCTTTTGCGGGAAGCTCTGTTATCTGGGATGGACGGGGTGGTCGTGACAGTCACTGCCAAGACCGGATCCGTGCCAAGGGGCGCAGGGGCCCGTATGCTAGTCACCCGGGGCGGCAGGGCCAGCGGGACTATCGGGGGAGGCGTTTTGGAGCATCAGGCAGAAAAGATGGCGGAAGAAATACTGCAGACGAAGCATTCTAGAACAGAGTGTTTTACTCTCCGGCCAAACCAAATACGGGATTTGGGAATGATATGCGGCGGTGATGTAAATATCCATTTTCAGTACCTCTCCCCGGGGGATGAGAATAATCTGGTTCTAATGGACAAAATTTCTGCATTATATCAAACAAGGGAAGAATTCTGGCTAATCAACCGGCTTTCCGGCAAGGGCGGAATATCTGTGTATACTGCCAGGGAGGGCCTTATTGGCCAGCCGGTTCCCCAGGAGGTGTGGGCAGGCCTTGCAGAAGGTACTATACAGAAAGAAACCCGGGGGGAGAGTTATTTCTGCGAAAAAATGATCCCCGCAGGGAAGGTGTATATCTTTGGAGGAGGGCATGTGTCCCAGGCCTTAGTACCTGCTTTGTGTGCAGTGGATTTCAGATGTATAATCCTGGAGGACAGAAGGGAATTCTGCCGGAGGGAATTATTTCCGGGAGCGGAGGAAATACTTTTAATAGAAACCAGCCATATCGCTGATTATGTGGATATAGGCGGCCAGGACTATGTATGTATCATGACAAGAGGCCATAAAGATGATTTGGCTGTGCAGGCACAGGTTTTAAAAACAGATGCAGCGTATATTGGCGTAATTGGCAGCAGGACTAAAAAGGCCGGAGTGTTCAAAAAATTGAAGGAAATGCATTTTACGGACAAAGACCTGGAAAGGATCATCACGCCAATCGGACTTTCTATCAAAGCCGAAACGCCGGCAGAGATTGCGGTGAGCATCACAGCCCAGCTCATTCAGGAGAGGGCGCAGAGGAAAGAAGGTAAAGGATTTTCAAATCGATAGGTGGAACTATTTGCTGTATTTTCAATGGGAAGGAGATTGGGAAAATGAAAAAAATATGGGGCAGCCTGCCGTTTAGGCTACTGGTCGCAGTGGCAGTGGGAATTTTGGCAGGGCAGATTGCCAATGAAGGATTTATGAATATTGTTGTTACTATTAAATACGTGCTGGGACAGGTGATTACTTTTTGTGTGCCCCTAATCGTTATTGGCTTTATAGCCCCATCCATTACAAGGCTTGGGAGCCATGCGTCCAGGATTCTGGGTGTGGCTGTCACTATAGCCTACATCTCTTCTGTGCTGGCTGCTTTGATGTCAATGGCAGCCGGATACGGCCTGATACCACATTTATCAATTGTATCGGAGGTGGATGGTTTAAAGGAGCTGCCTGGAATTGTGTTTAAGCTGGATATTCCAGAGATTATGCCGGTTATGAGCGCCCTTGTATTTTCTGTGTTAGTGGGCCTGGCAGCAGCGTGGACAAAGGCGGAGGCGATTACCAAAGTGTTGGAGGAGTTTCAGGAAATTGTCCTGGAAATAGTGACCAGGGTGGTCATCCCCCTCCTGCCTATATTTATTGCTTTCACATTCTGTGCGTTGTCCTATGAGGGGACAATAACCAAACAGCTGCCTGTATTTATCCAGGTCGTGCTCATTGTCATGGTAGGGCATTATATTTGGCTGGCTGTACTCTATGGGGTTGGCGGAATTTATTCTGGAAGCAATCCAATCCATGTTATTAAGAATTATGGGCCGGCCTATATTACGGCTGTGGGTACCATGTCTTCAGCGGCAACCCTTGCTGTGGCGCTGCGGTGTGCAAAGAAGTCAGAGCCGCCCCTCAGGGATGATATGGTGGATTTTGGCATCCCGCTGTTTGCGAATATCCATCTCTGCGGGTCTGTCCTGACAGAAGTGTTTTTTGTGATGACAGTCTCAAAGATACTTTATGGTACCCTTCCCTCTGTGGGGACGATGGTTTTGTTCTGTCTGCTTTTAGGTGTTTTTGCCATTGGCGCCCCGGGAGTCCCAGGAGGGACGGTCATGGCTTCTCTTGGGTTAATAACCGGAGTGCTGGGATTTGACGAGACAGGTACGGCCTTGATGCTGACCATATTTGCTCTGCAGGACAGTTTCGGGACTGCATGTAATGTGACAGGGGATGGAGCCCTGACTATGATGCTGACAGGGTATGTGAAAAAGCATAATATTGAAAGGCAGGAAATAAAAGGGATAAATGAAAACCAGTACAATCAGTGATATGACAGCAGGGAACCCGGTAAAACTGATGCTCCAGTTTATGGTTCCCGTGTGTCTGGGAAATATCTTTCAGCAGCTCTATAATATTGCGGATTCTATGATTGCCGGCCAATTTATAGGTGTAGATGCCCTGGCGGCCATTGGCAGCACAGGTTCCTTGATGTTTATGGTAACTGGATGGATAAATGGCTTAAGCAGCGGGTTCTCCATATTGGCGTCCCAGTGTTTCGGGGCAGGAAAATACGACAGGATGCGCCACTATACGGCTATGTCGGTTTTATTAATGACAGGAATTACTGTATTGATGACTATTGGGTTGGAAATAGTGAATGAGCCGATTTTAAAGCTGATGCATTCTCCCAATGAACTTCTGGGGGATATAAAAGGCTATATGGGGGTTATTTATGCAGGCTTGCTCGTGACGGCGGCATATAATTTTCTGGCGTGTATGCTCAGGGCGCTGGGAGATTCCAGGTCGCCACTGTACTTTTTAATGGTATCAGCTGCGGTGAATGTGATTCTTGATATTGTGTTTATTGTCTGTTTCAACATGGGGGTAATTGGCTGTGGCTATGCCACGGTCATTGCCCAGGGCATATCAGCGCTTTTATGTTTTATATATATTATAAAAAGATTTCCCATACTCCATCTAAAGAGGGAAGACTTTGCAGTCTCGGCGGACAGTATCAAAAAACTCCTTGCACTGGGGATTCCTATGGGCCTGCAGTTTTCTATTACAGGAATTGGGACTATTATCGTCCAGGGGGCGGTGAATATATATGGGGCCGTCTACATAGCCGGGTTTTCAGCGGGAATTAAAATACAAAATCTGGTGGAGGCTGTTTTCATGTCTTTTGGGGCAACGATTGCCACTTACAGTGGGCAGAACTGGGGAGCTGGCAGGACTGACAGGGTAAGGCAGGGGGTACGGCGTATGCAGCTTATGATTTTGGCCTGGAGTGTGGCTATGATGGCCGTGATTTATCTGTTTGGAAAGTATTTAGTATTGATATTTGTGGATGCTTCCCAGCAGGAAGTGATTCGCATTGCGCAGATTTTCTTTAGGTCCGTACTCTGGTGTTATCCATTTCTGGGGAGTATTCTTTTATACAGGAATGTACTTCAGGGTATGGGGGTTGGGCTTGTCCCCATGCTGGGCGGGGTCTTTGAGCTGATAGCCAGGGCGTCAGTGGTTGTGGCAGTGGCAGGGAGGGGCACCTTCGCGCAGGTCTGCTTATCCAGTCCAGCGGCCTGGATTGCGGCTTTGATACCGTTAGTGCCCTATTACCTTTATATTATGAGGAATGTGGAAAAAAGGAAGGGGGAGGGGATGGGAGAAAATAAGGCTTAGTTCTCTGTGAGCAGGACAAGCGCCTATCTGTATAAAATTTCCAGGCTTCATTTGCATCTTGTATAAAGAACACTGTACTTTTTTGTTGAAAAATTTCCGGCCATTTTATATAATAAAAATATTAGTGGACAAAGAAGTGCAGAGAGATGTTCTGCAGGCAGGAGGAGATTATGGCCGGACAATATGAAGGAATGGCAATAGGCGTATTTGAGCTGGACAGTGAATGTGCATGTTTTGTGGCATTAGATGCGGCGGCAAAAGCGGCAGATATTAAAATTCAGGCAGTGGAGAGGAACCGTATGGGGGCGGAGGCATGTGTGAAAATGAGAGGCACAGTTTCCAATGTGAATGCGGCTATGGAAGTGGCTTTAGAGACAGCAGGGCCTATAGCCAATATCATTTCCCACACCGTGATTGCAGCGCCTGCTGCGGATACGGAGACAGCGATTGCAATGACGATTCATAAATAGGGGAGGTAACAGATATGGCATATGGGGCTTTTGGACTGGTAGAAGTTCTCGGAGAGGCAAACGGTGTGTTGGTGGCAGACCAGATGCTGAAAGCAGCGGAAGTGGTTTATGAAACCCAGGATACGAAGTGTGGGGGACATGCCTTGATATTTATCAGCGGCAGTGTCTCAGCGGTGACAGCGGCAGTGGAGGCAGTAACGGAAAATCCGCCTTGTAAGATTATTAACTCAGCGGTAATTTCAAACCCATCCCAGGAAATGATACATATTGTAGAAGATTTTAAGAAATAATACCCAAAGGGCATCCCTTGCCAGAGGGAGTCCATCCGCCCCTTTGGGCATATGCAAGGAGCCTTTATACGGCAGGAGCTGCCTGCCGTATAAAGGCTTTTTTGCTTTAATCTTAGCAATCTTTTTAAGGAGAAAGATCCATGGACTCTTCGGTTGCGCCTTGGCCCCTATTAAATTAGGTGCTGGTTTAAGAAGAAGGCTCTTCAGACAAGGCGCTTAAAGGTTTAAAGGTATATCCCATCTCCTCCCATTTCGTCAGAAGTTCATCTAATATTTCTGCATTGGTTTTTGAGGTGCTGTGAAGGAGGACGATGGCGCCTGGGTGGATTCTGCCCAGAAGTTTATCAAAGGCCTCCTCCTTTGTAGGCTGGTCATTTTCATACCAATCTACATAGGCCAGACTCCAGAAAAAGGTTTTATATCCCATTTCTTTTGCCATTCTTAAATTATCTTCACTGTATTTCCCCTGAGGCGGCCGGTAAAATTTTGTCATTTCCTCCCCGGTGATTTCCTTATATACATTTTCTACATCTACCAGTTCCTTTTGGAAGGACTCTTGTGTGGAAATTTGTGACATGTCGGGATGGTGATATGTATGGTTCCCTACAGTATGCCCCTCGCTGGCCATACGTTTTATTAAATCTGGGTTTGAGGAAATGAATGTCCCTACTACAAAAAATGTTGCGGGGACATTATGCTTTTTCAGTGCATCCAGAATAGCCGGTGTATTTCCATTTTCAAAACCTGCATCAAATGTCAGGTAGATTACTTTTTCGTCTGAATTTCCAGAATAATAGGCATCAAATTCCTTAAGTTCCTGGGGAGTGGCGTTGCCCACAGGCGGCTGTCCCTCTTCCTGGAAACTAAGGCCCCAGTTGCCCTCGGCAGATGTGGGGAGGGCTTCTCCTGAGAAATGTTCCTGTATTTTTCCCGCCAAACGCCCGGCGAGGAAAGCGGCGGCAAAGAGCAGGAGAAACTTGGCGCCGGTTTTTAAAGTGGATCTTTTGTTTTGGAGTATTTTCATGCAAACCACCAAAAATATTGTTTAGTACCAGTATATGATGAGATGGATAAAATATATTTAAAAATGGAAACATTCTGGTATTATCATACCATGTTACGCCTCCTCAATATGGCGGGGAGCGTAAGGCCCTGCTGGGAGGCAGATGTTTGGAGGGCAGGGGATGGGATTGGCTGTATCCCGTCCGAGGATAGGAGTCAGACGATTGCCGGGGCCTCCAGTTTGGGGGATATTGGTGTGGAGGTGGGAGAAGGGGCGCTCCTTTGGCTGATGCTGATTTGAATCTGGATTTCTTGATTCCGGTATGATATGATGAGCCTATCGGCGAAAAGAAGGAATAAAGAATTATTCTCACTATATTTCTTGTGGAATCTGAAAAATTACTTAAAATCAGTCGAAAATGAGGTGAATTTTCTGTGGACCAAATGATAACTGCAAATATTTCCTTAGATTTTTTTAGTATCATTCTGTCCCTGGTTCCCGTTCTATATTTATTAAGCAGCCAGCGGTATAAGCAGCGCAGGAACCAATACTTTTTAGGCATTTGCATTTCAAATATATTTATGATCCTGGGAGATCTGGGGGACTGGAGCATCCGGGACGTGTCTTCTATGGGTCTGAAGATGAGTTTATATGCGCTGACTGCTTTGTTCTATATTGCATCGGCATTTGTGCTTTATTTTTTTGCAAGATATATCAGTGAATATCTGCAGCTTTTTGGCAGGATTCAAACCGTTTTTTTAGTGACAGTTACGGTGATATGCGGAATTCAGGTGTTTTTTGCGGCTGTTTCTCCATTTACTGGTGCCATATTTTATGTAAATGACAGTGGATATCAGCGGGGCAGTTTGTTTTTCATTTCTCAGGCCATCCCTTTGATTTGTTATATTTTGTTTACGGCATTGGTCATTGCTTACCGGAAGAATCTGACCAGCCGGGAGATCGTCTTTTTTCTGCTGTATATCTTTGTTCCCTTGGGCGGCGGCGCGGCGCAGATGCTGCTGCGCGGGATTGCGGTTGTCAATGTTGGCGTTGCATTTGCGCTGCTGTTTATCCTGGTAAATATTCAGTTTGAGCATGAACTCACCATGCGGCGGCAGGAAGAGGAGCTGGCAAAGCAGCGTATTGACATTATGCTCAGCCAGATACAGCCTCATTTTCTGTATAATGCACTGGGCACTATCGCGCACCTGTGCAGGCGGGATCCCGTGAAGGCAGAGAAGGCTACGGAGGAATTTGCCTTATTTCTTAGGGGCAATATGGACAGCCTGAAGAAACGGGAACCCATTCCCTTTGAAAAAGAGCTGAACCATGTGAAGAATTACTTATATTTAGAGCAGCAGCGGTTTCAGGAGCGCCTGCGGATTGTGTATGATATTCAGGCAAAGGACTTTTACGTCCCCCCCTTGTCCTTGCAGCCTTTGGTGGAAAATGCCGTGCACCACGGTATCCTGCATAGGAGAGAGGGTGGAACGGTCACGATACGCACGGCTGAGACAGATGGATACGCGGTCGTGGCTATTGTCGATGACGGGATAGGGATGGAAAATGCCAGACATTCCTATAAAATACCGGGGGGGGGGTATACGGGAGTTGGCATAGAGAATGTACGAAGCCGTATACAGACTGTAGTGAAAGGCAGTATGGAAATACAAAGTAGCGCTCAGGGAACGACGGTAACTCTAAAAATACCACTTGCGGGGGAATATCATGCGTTTTTTGGTAGTAGATGATGAGAAAAATATGGTGGAGAGACTCTTGGATATTTTGCACAAGACACGCCCGGAGGCAGAAATATTATCCTTTACCTGGCCGGAGGATGCATTGGAGGCTGCAGCGCAACGCCCTGCAGATGTGGCCTTCCTGGATATTGAGATGGGAAGCATGACGGGACTTGAGCTGGCTGTCAGGCTAAAAAGGCAGAACCCGGATATACACATTATATTTGTGACCGGACACCAGCAGTATGCAGTGGAGGCTTTTTCCATACATGCTACCGGATACCTGTTAAAGCCGGTGAGTGAGGCGGCTGTGGAACGGGAATTGAGCTTTATCTATGAGAAGGCAGAAAGAAGGAGCCGGATTCGGATACAGACTTTTGGTGGGTTTGAGATATTTGTGGACGGGAAACCTGTGAAATTTGAGCGTACCAAGTCCAAAGAACTGCTGGCTTTTCTGGTGGATCACCGGGGGGCGGCGGTGACAACGGGAGAGGCTTATGCCGCCTTGTTTGAGGATGCTGCGGACAGCGTATCCGGCAGGTCTTATTTCCGTACTATAGTACATGGGATGAGAAGCGCGCTGAAAAAAGCCGGGGCCGAAGAGATTCTGGCCATAAGCTTTAACTCCTTTGCGGTGGTGCCGGAGCGTATAGACTGTGACTATTATCGGTTTTTGCAGGGAGATCCCATGGCGGTCAACCAGTACCGGAACGATTATATGTATTCCTATAGTTGGGCCGAATTTAGAAATGGGGAAATTATTTTTGAAAAGAATCAATAAATGTGTGGGCGAAAACCGGAGTTTGAGAAAGACTCCGGTTTTTTGTTGCGCTTTTGTTGCACTTATTTTGCTAAAGTAAAGAATATCGTGCGTTTTAGGACACTACATAAGAAGACGACAGGGAGAGGGTTGCTATGACGAACAACAGAAAAACAAAACGAAAGATCATCAGTCTGTTACTTTGCGGCATATTGCTGTTTCCACTTTGTCCCATGTGGGCGTTTGCGGAGGGGGCAGGAACCGGCGGGACCATTGGAGAGAGCACTACGGCGGATGAGATTCTCGGTTATCTTGGCGGGGCAGGAAATGTGACGGTGGAGGGGAAGACCATCACCCTGACCACTGATATCACCTTATCTGCGGCCATTTCTTTTACTGGCGGAGACTGGACCTTGAATATGAATGGCATGGCCTTGAAAGGCGAGGATGGAAGGGGCGTCACACCTTTGGTCATGAATGGGGGGAATCTTACTATTACGGGTACCGGGACTTTCCAGGGCGGAAGCGGCACGGAAGGTGGATCGGGAATTCTGTGTCAGAGTGGCCGTATAACACTTGGAGCGCAGGGAGAGCTTACGGCAGAGGGCGGCCGCTCTGTAGGGAGTTCTCAAGGTCAAGTTAAGGCTGGAGAGGGTATCCAAATTAGCGGGGGAGAGATTGTGTCATATGGCACCATTACAGGAATTGGAGGTTTTAACGTGAGGAATGGATCTTTATCCGGTAATGGTATCTTGGTTTCGGGGAGCGGAAAGATATCAGGCGGCAGGATTATTGCCCGGGGTAGAGAGGGCCAAAGGAATCCTGCAACTGGCGGCAATCCGGGGCACGGGGGAGCTGGCATTTTAATTCAGGATGCAGGAACCGTGTCAGCAGATAGTATCACTGCCACTGGAGGCACTGGCGGCGAGGGATATGTGGGGGATCAGGACGGCAGTGGAGGCGACGGAATTGCCGGATATAACGGAAACAACGTCACAGCAAAGACTCTGGAAGCAACTGGCGGTGCTTCTGGAAGGCAGTCCGGTGCGCCAATCAGCGGTAATGGCAGTACATTTTATACCGTCAACTTTGATACAAACGGCGGAACGGCGGCTGTTGCGTATGAGGCGCAAATCGTGGAAAGGGACAGTACAGCGGCCAAACCCACAGAGGATCCTGCGATGGCAGGTTATGGCTTTCGGGGTTGGTATCAGGGCGACAAGAAATGGGATTTTAACGTTGGTGTGACAGAGAACCTTATCTTGACAGCTAATTGGAATCCGGCAGTAGACTATCTCAAATATACATGGGATGGGGATCAGGGGAAATATGTACAGGAACCTGGCTCAGTAACAGTCTATACGGAGATTGCCGCTGATACTATTGTCTGGGGAGCCGATGACGGCCAGGAGCATTGGTACGTTGTTACTGCGGATATCACCATATCCGGCCGCATCACTGTTAGGGGGAATGTCCATCTGGTTTTGAAAGAGGGCGTGGCCCTGACTGCGTCCGGCGGTATTAGGGTGCCGGGAGCGGACACTCCGGGGAAAAACAGCCTAAGTGTTTATGCCCAGTCCACCAATACAGGTACAATGGGAAAATTGATTGTTGTCAGCAATGACGCCGCTGGGGCGGGGATTGGAGGAGACGGGAATGCATCCGGCGGAACGATAATCATTAACGGCGGAACGGTTCATGTGGATGGCGGTACTAAGGCCCCGGACATTGGAGGCGGCGCTGATGATACAGGTAAATTCGCCCCCAGTGATAAAATCGAGATTCTTGAATATGCGAAAGTGACAAAAGGAAATGGCGGTAAGGTTATACTTGGCCCGGCCCATAACAAATATGGAACCGGCTGGGAGTCTGACGGGAGTTCTCACTGGCATCCCTGCCAGGTAGAGGGGTGTCAGGATCCGAGCCATGAGTCTGCAAGAGAAGCGCATGTCCCTGACCCTGGGGCGACCTGTGACACGCCGCAGAGCTGTACAGTCTGCGGTTATTCCATAGTAGCGGGGCATAACTGGGGGACTCCCCAGTATCGGTGGAGCGATGATAATCAGGATTGCACCGCGTTTAGGATCTGCCAGAATGACTCTTCCCATCAGGAGGAGGCCCAAGCAGATGTAACAGAAAGAGAGACGGAAGCTCCCACCTGTACGGAAAAAGGGAAAACGACGTATACGGCTGTATTTAAAGCAGACTGGGCAGGCCAACAGGAAAAAACAGTTGCGGATATTCCGGCAAATGGACACAAACTGGTGCATCATGATGAGGTTCCGGCTGCTGACGGGGCAGATGGGATAGCGGAGCATTACACTTGTGAAAACTGTGGCCTTCTGTTTGACAGCAGCCAGGAAGAAACCACACAGGAGGCTTTGATCCTTCCTGGAAAACCGGGGGAAGAACCGACAGAACCAGGGGATGATACGAAACCAGGAGACACAAAGCCGGGAGATACAGAGCCGGGGGATGATACAGAACCGGGAGACACAGAGCCAGGGGATGATACAGAGCCAGGAGACACAAAGCCCGGGGATGATACAAAGCCAGGAGATGGCACAAAGCCAGATGATGATGCAAAACCGGGAGATAATACAAAACCGGCAGACGACACAAAGCCAGGCGGCGGCACAAGTCCAAATGAGGATACAAAAGCTACTAAGACCGGGGACAGCAGCTATCTTTGGGTGTGGGTTACTCTGCTGGCTGCAAGTGGAAGCGCGATTGTAGGAGCCGTAATGTTAAAATCCAGATTCAAAGGGTAGTGGGTGCTTTGCCCCTGAAAACCTCCTTCTGACAAATAGCAGCGTTGTTTAGGAATGCTGAAGTTTGTCTGACGGAGGTTTTGCAGGTTATACATAACGAAAGATAGGAGTGGATAGGAGTGGATTATCAGGAACCGAGGATGCTTAAGTTTCCCCGGCGGGGGGATGAAAGAGGACATCTGGTCGCGATAGAGGGAATGTGGGATATTCCTTTTGAGATAAAAAGGATCTTTTATATTTTCGGGTCGGACCGGGAGGCCGTGAGAGGGCGGCACGCCAATCTGCGCTCTGAGTTTGTCTTGGTTAATACGGCAGGCAGTTGTAAAGTGAAGGTTTCGGATGGAAAAGGGAAGGATACCATTTTTTCTCTGAACCGGCCTCATACCGGGATTTATCTCCCGGCGATGGTGTGGAAGGAGATGTATGAGTTCAGTCCAGACTCTGTTTTGCTTTGCCTGGCAAGTGTACATTACGATGAAAAGGAATACATCCGGGACTACGGCGATTTTCTGGAAATGGTACACAAGGAGCAGGTATGAAGATATCAGTGGTAATACCGGTCTATTTCAATGAAGACAGTTTACTCCCCTTGTATGACGAGATGGAGAAAAAACTATTTTCCTGCCAGGAATATGACTGGGAAGTGATTATGGTCAATGATGGCTCACGGGATAGGAGTTATTCTATTATGGGGCGGTTGGCGGCCCGGGACAGGCGGATAAAAATATACAGCCTGTCCAGAAATTTTGGCTCCCATGCAGCGATTTTATGTGGGCTGTCCAAGTGTACGGGGGACTGTGCCGTTGTAAAGGCGGCGGATCTCCAGGAGCCTGCAGAGATAATCCTGGAAATGGTGGAAAGCTGGAAAACAGGGAATCGTGTTGTGCTGGCTGTGCGAAAGGACAGGCAGGAAGGAAGAGGACAGACTATGTTTGCTGCTTTGTACTATTGGATGGTCAGAAAAAGCGCTTTGCCACAAATGCCAAAAGGCGGTTTTGATGTCTATTTGCTGGACAAGAGGGTAATCCATGTGCTGCTGCAATTAGACGAAAAAAACAGTGTGCTCACAGGACAGATTCTTTGGAGTGGATTTCAGACTGGAAAGATTTATTATACACGCTTGCAGAGAACATGTGGAACCAGCAGGTGGACACTGCAGAAAAAGCTGCGCCTGGTTTCTGATACGTTATTTAGTTTCTCCACATTACCGGTTACGGTAGTCTCACTGATCGGCATATTGTCCAGCTTTGGGGCGGTGGCCTGGGCTGTAGCTGCGCTGATATTGAAGCAGATAGGATGGATTTCTGTCAGTGCCTGGATGATCTTGTTTATGTTTCAGTTATTCTGCTTTGGGATTATTATGTTGACGCTGGGGGTTTTGGGCGGATATCTCTGGAGGACTTTGGATGCATCACGGAACAGGCCGCCGTATATTGTGGAGGAAGATCAGGAGGAAATGAATGATAAGACTGAGGGGACTTCAGAAAAAGGATGCAAACAGGATGCTGGAATGGATGCATGACCCTGAAATCCAAAAGAATTTCCAGAAAGATTTTCTGGATAAAGAAATGCCGGATATTTTGTATTTTATAGAGACAGCCTCCTGCTGTCCAAAAGAGGGAGGCAGTGTCCATTTTGCGGTAGCCGGTGATGAGGATGAATATCTTGGCACCATAAGCCTGAAAAATATTTGCCTGGGAGAGCGGTGCGCCGAATATGCGGTCAGTTTGCGAAAGTGTGCCCAGGGCAAAGGGATTGGCTATGAGGCTACGAAAAAGTTGCTCCAGATGGCCTTTGGAACATTCGGATTGGAACGGGTCTATTTAAAGGTAATGGCGGACAATGAAAAGGCGGTTCGCCTGTATGAAAAGTGTGGGTTTGTGCCAGATGCAGATTTCAGAGAGCAAATCTATAGAAATGGGAGATCCTGTGAATTAAAAAGCTATGCTATTTTTAGGGAGGATTTTTTTGCAGGCAAAGAAAGGTGAGGCGTATCATGAAAATCATGGCCAACAGGCTGGACAGAGGCTTTTATCAATATCAGGAAGAGTTTGAGAAAAAGGCTCTGGAAGTGCTGCGAAGCGGCCGGTATGTATTGGGAAAGGAAGTTTTGGCTTTTGAACAGGAATTTGCACGATACACTGGGAGCCGGTACTGTGTAGGCCTCGGGAGCGGGCTGGATGCGCTCTGGATTGCATTTTGCATTCTGGGGATTGGCTCCGGGGACGAGGTGATTGTACAGGGAAATACCTATATTGCCAGTGTGATGGGGATTACAATCAATGGAGCTACCCCGGTCTTTGTGGAACCAGACGCGTATTTTAATATAGACGCAGCCAAAATCGAAGAGAAGATAACGGACAGGACGAAAGCGATTTTAGTGGTGCATCTATATGGCCAGGCTTCCAATATGGGTCCTATTATGGAAATCGCGCGCCGCTATCGCCTGCGTGTTGTGGAGGATTGCGCCCAGTCCCACGGAGCCTGCTTCAAAGGACAGATGACAGGGACGTTTGGCGATATTGGCTGTTTTTCCTTTTATCCATCCAAA
Source organism: Luxibacter massiliensis (assembly GCF_900604355.1). Classification (NCBI taxonomy): domain Bacteria; kingdom Bacillati; phylum Bacillota; class Clostridia; order Lachnospirales; family Lachnospiraceae; genus Luxibacter; species Luxibacter massiliensis. The sequence goes on from NZ_UWOE01000001.1 coordinate 1,004,309, forward strand.
AATCTGGGAGCCTTTGGAGAGGCCGGGGCCATTGTGACAGATAATCGTAAAACGGCGGATGACGTAAGGATATTTCGGAATTATGGCAGTGAAAAAAGATATCATAACAAAGCAGCGGGGACGAATTCCAGGTTAGACGAACTGCAGGCAGGATTGCTGAGGGTACGTCTTTCTCATATGGCTGAACTGGAGCGGGAAAAGCGGGATGTCTGTAGAAATTATTTAAAGAAGATAAACAATCCCCATATCAGGCTGCCGAGGATCCGGGAGGGCGCAACGCATATCTGGCATCAATTTGTAGTTCAGTGTGAGGAGCGGGAAAAACTTATGAAGTACCTGGATGAAAAGGGAATTGGGACAATGATACATTATCCTATACCGCCTCATTTATCAAAGGCCTATTCTTACCTGGAATTACCAAAGGGCAGTTATCCCATCACGGAAAAATATGCAGAAACGGTATTATCGATGCCCTTATATTATGGAATGACGTGGGAAGAGGCAGACTATGTGATTGCGTGTTTGAATGCGTTCTCCTAACTGTTCAGCCGTGAGGTGAAAAACTGCACTAGCTGTGAATCCCAGCCGTATGGCTGAATAGATACCAATTTTCGGCTTGACATGCTGTCTATGAATTAAGAAAAGGAAGTTGATGTTTCATTCCTATAAACATCATACATATAAGAACAGAAAATGAAGAAAAAACTAAAGAAAAATACAGTATCAAAAAAACAATCAGGTAAGGCGGGGATTTTGCTGGGCGCTGCCCTGATTCTGTTTTTATTGATTTCAGTAAAATATTTATTTATGGGTGAAATATACAACTGGCAGTTGTCTGACCCGTTCTTTACCAGAAGCCTGGCCGCAAGCATCTGTGTGATCTTTGTAAGCCAACTGATTGCATATAAATTCCAAAGAGGATTTTTTGGAGCGTTGGTTGTATTATGCATTTTTCTTTCGTGGCAGGCAGTGATCGTGCCGTATGTAACAGTACTGCTATATTTTGAGGGCATCGTATTTATTGGAAGCACCCTGCGGAGCAGGACTGAAACAAAAGAAAAATATGAACCGGATCTGATTTTAGACTTGATTACAGGCATGTCCTGCTGGGGAGCGGCTGCGATTGTCAGTTCCCTTCTGGGATTTGGGACCATCGTCCATCTTAGGATTATGACAGTGGGGATTTTGATTTTGTGCGCCATTATAAACAGGGAACAGAAGAAATTGGGAAATACAATTCTGGGAAATGTAAATAGGCTCTATCAACAGAACAAAGGGGACTGGAAATGGATGCTTGCCCTGAATCTCCTTCTGGTTTTAGGGTGTATGCTGGCGGCCAGAACCAATAATTCGGTTGACTTTGATTCTGTGTGGTATCTGCTGAAACCAGAACACTTTTTGATAGGCGAGCACTCGTTCTATGACTACCTGGGATATTCTGGCTATGTATATTACTATCCGAAATTGTATGAATTGTTTATGTTACCAGTCAGCGGGTTAGGAGATTATAGTTTTATACAGATCGGGAATGTATTTTTTTATTATTTTCTATCCATAGCTATTACGCAGGGAATGAGCGGCCGTTCGGGCCATAGGAGGCTTCTCCCATGCCTGGCCATTATGTCGGTTCCAGTGGTCACGGCCTTGGGCGTCTCGGCAAAACCTGATATGATGGGGGCGTTTCTGACGGTAACTGCAGTTGTCTTGTTTCTTCGGTTTATAGAAAGCCATGACCGTAAATTTGTATTTTACTCCCTGGTATGCCTGGCCTTGTCTACAGGTACAAAGGTGACATTCCTTGCCTGGGGAGGACTGGTTTTCCTATGTATTTTAGTTTATTTCATTTTCAGGATAAAAGAGAATCGGAAAGCGGATTCCGGTGAAAAGAAATATAAAGGGGAAATCCCGTGGGTACTGATAACCGCATTGATTCTGATTGCGGGGATTCATTACAGGACTTTGCTGTTAACAGGATATCCGGTTTACCCGGTAGGGATCGGTATATGGGATAAACTGGGTTTTACTCCGACGGATGTCAGCAGGGGATTCAGTGCAAACAGTAATTATTTTGGGGCAGGGATTGACCTGCCTGCCGTTATGAAACAATTGGTTCATTTTATCTTTACTCCTGATCTGGACAGTTTATTATTTACGAAAATCTGCTGGCCTACGAATCTTTGGCTTGTATGCTATATTGCAATGATCTGTTTGGCAGTGAAGAGGAGAAAAATAATCGGGGACGCCCATAAATGGCTGGTGCTGCTTTCCACAGCCATGTTTGTTTTTACGCTATTGTTCGCGGGAATTCTGAAACAGCCGGACGGCAATTACTTTATTGTACCGGCGGCTGTCATTCTTTTCGCGTGTTTTAAGCTATATTATTGGAAAGACAGGGAAGAGGGGGACGGGGAAAGGATCATCATGGAATCCGCATTGGGCGGATGGATTGTTTTTGGCGTCATTTTTCTGTTGGTGACGAACTGGAGCGGGTCAATTGGATATCAATATTATGACGCCAAGCTGATAAGAAATAATTTTGATACCGATGCATGGAGATATGAGAGTATGTCTGCCAGAGGATATGAAAATATAGCGGCATATATTGAAGAATACTATCCAGATATGCGGATCATCATCTCAAGGGCAGAAATGTTTGTGGATGGGAGCGTAGAGACAGCTAACAGTGCGTTTTCGCCATCATGGAGTTCTACAGAGAAGACGGATACATATGAAGGTTTTGTGGAGTACATAAAACATGCAGAGATAAGAGGGTTTGTCATATTGGATGACGATACAAGTGTATTTAGTGAATATGTGGAAAGGCTGGGGGAGGAAGTCGGGTTTGAGGAGACGATGAAAGATAGGGGCGCTGTGTTTTATATAGTGGATGAAGGGATGTATGGGTAGAGTGGCGCTTGTATATGGGGACTGTACTGTGTAGAGTAGTGTAGAGTTGTAGAGTAACGATTTTAGTCCGCCTTACATGGGTCTATCATAGATAAGGCCCAAACAGCCAATAATCATGACTGGCAAGCCTGACGGCAAGTGTCAAGCTTGCCAGTGAACAGCAGCCATAGAGTCTGCTCGCAGTTTGCGTGCATGGGGGCGGTGATTCCAATATAAGAAATCAGGCCTGTCATCGATGGTTTTATTTTTTTGTAAAAGACAAACTTTGTGGTATTTTAGATTGGATTGAAGGCTGCTGTCTGTGGACGGATTGGAGGTATGCAATGGGGGGATGCAGCCCTACAATTTTTGCCGGCTTTTGCCAGGTTAAAATGGATTTTTATGAGGAATAGTGATAAAGTGGTAAAAGAGCGTATTTAGCGGCAGAGGAGATGCTTGCTAAGTGAAGCATAGTCCACTTAGCCTGTATTCCCATAAACTGGGCGCGATAGAGCAGCTATGTTGAAAATAGATAGCAGGCTATGAGAAAAGGAGAAGAAAATGGACAGATCAGTACTTTTTTTTGATATTGACGGAACCCTATTGAGTGAAATAACATATGAAATCCCATGGAGTGCACTGGAGGCATTGAATAAGGCGAGAAAGGCCGGGCATTTACTTTTTATCAATACTGGCCGGACATTCTGCAGCCTGCCGCCAAAAGTACGGCAATTTGGATTTGACGGGTATTTGTGCGGCTGCGGGACTTACCTGACATACGGGGATGAAGTCTTACTGTCCAGCTCTATACCAGAGGGGCGGGGCCTAAGTATTATAAGTAAGATGGCAGAGTGCAGGATAGAAGGTATAGCAGAAGGCGTGGAGGATGTCTATATGCCGTCCAGGATAAGCCGGTTTGACGGACTAGAAAGCACCAGGCGCTATTTCCGCGGATACGGATTAGGTGTGGAGGTATATCTGGAGACAGGGAAGTTTACTTATGATAAATTTTTGATTTATACAGATAAACAGAGTGATAAAAATACATTTATGAAATTTATCGAGGAGGACATAGAACCCATTGACCGGGGAAATGGCATATATGAATGTGTACAGAAAGGCTATTCCAAGGCAACCGCCTGCGACTATATTCTGAATAAATTTGGGATGGATTTGGAGCAGGCTTATGTATTTGGGGACAGCACGAATGACATTTCCATGTTTGCATATGCCAGGCATACAATTGCTATGGGGGAACATGCTAAGGAACTGGAACCGTATACAGAGTATGTGACAGATACGGTGGAAGAAGATGGACTTGCACACGCAATTGAACATTATGGGTTGATTTAGAAGAATGAGAGGAATGGGGACAGTCCCTTTTGCAAAAGGGACTGTCCCCATTGAGCTCCATTTTCAGAATTTTCTGGATAATTCGTCGTGGATGTTATTGCCCATTGTATAGTCAAGTTTTCGCCCGAACCAGATTTCTTCTGCTCCAATGGCCTGATCAACCAGCATCATAAGGCCTGTTACGATTTGGAGGCCTTGTTCCTGGGCGGTCAGGAGAAACTCTGTCATCAACGGATTATACACAATATCAGATGCAATTTTGAATTTTTTAACAATTTCTTTACTGACCGGACTTTTCCCGGCATTAGGGTACATTCCTATAGGTGTCGTATTGATGATGATATCGCCATCTGGGATTTCATCCAGGGTGCAGATGGCGATGTAGGGAAATTGTTTTTTTAGCACAGAGGAGGCGGTTTGGTTTCTGGCTGCAACTGTAATTTGGGCCGCTTGTTCTTTATGGAACCCATAGATGAGGGCTCTAGAGGCGCCGCCAGAACCAAGGATTACGATTTTTTTCCCCAGCAGTGCGATATTGGCTTTCCTGAACATGCTGACAACACCCAGAAAATCAGTATTATAGCCGTAAAGTACGCCACTTTTTAGAAATATTGTATTTACGGCGCCAATTTTTGCGGCGGCGGGTTCCAATATATCTACGAGGCGGCAGACAGTTTCTTTATAAGGAATTGTAACATTCATGCCAACAATGTTTTCCTTTTCCATAAATGGTTTTAGTAGGGGAACTTCATCTGCAGTCATTTCGAATTTTTGGTATGTTCCCTGAATGTTTAACTGCCCCATTAAATCTTGGTGTATTTCAGGGGAAAGGCTGTGTGATAATTTTTCTCCAAGGATTCCTAATCGATAATTTGTGTTTTTGTTTACGTCCATATTAAACCATTCCTGCTTTTTTAAAGAAATCAAGATCTATAGGCTGCACATAACTGTCTCCTATTTTATGGAGGAGCACTACATTTAGATGGTTATTTATGTTTTTCTTATCCAGTTTGATAGCATCGGTCAAATCAGAAATGGAAAGTCCGCTTTGAACTGGCAGGCCATAGGCCGATAGAATTTCTTTTATTCTGTCGGATTCCCCAGCTAAAGAAAGGCCTCTGGCTTCTGACAGCCTGGTAATTTGATACATACCAATGGCAACGGCCTCGCCGTGGCTCTCTCTGCCATAATGATAGTATTGTTCAATGGTATGTGCCAGTGTATGGCCAAAATTAAGGAGCATGCGCTCGCCGGTATCAAATTGATCATTTTCTACCACAGCACGCTTAATGTCAACGCAGCGATAAATGATATCAGCAATCTGCCCCTTTAGATTTTCGAAAGAGCCGCATTTATATAAAGTTTCAAATAGTGAGGCATCTTTAATACATCCATATTTTATTACCTCTCCCATGCCATCAATAATATACCTTTTGGGGAGGGTGTCCAATACGGCAGGGTCAATCAAAACCAAGCGGGGGTGATAAAAGGCTCCCACCAGATTTTTTCCCTGGGGCAGGTCAACTGCTACCTTGCCTCCTACAGAAGAGTCCACCTGGGCAAGGAGGGAAGTAGGTATCTGCACAAAACTGACTCCGCGGAGGTAACTTGCAGCTGCAAACCCGGCCAGATCTCCAATAACCCCTCCGCCCAGAGCAATGACAAGGTCGCTGCGGGTGATTTGTTTTTCTAACATTGCATCATATATTTGAGGAAGAGTTTGAAAATTCTTGGTTGTCTCCCCGTGAGGCAAAATAAGACTGTGACATTCATAGGATGGCAACGAATGGATGAGCTTCTGCCCGTAAAGGGGGAATACATGATCATCAGAAATAATCATTATGCGTTTGCCATGGAAGAACTGAGAGACATATTGTTCCGCGTTTGCTAATATTCCAGATTCAATAAAGATAGGATAACTATTTTTACCTAAATTAACTATTAATTTCAAGAGATTTCTCCTTTTGATATAGAATGGCTGACAAAGGGGACAGACCCTTTTGCAGAAGGGACAGACCCCTTTGCAAAAGGGTCTGTCCCCTTCATATGTTTATCACTTCTTCCCTACGACCGAAGCGATTTGTTTGATTTGTTTAAGTAAATTGTCATATTTTTCGGGTTTCAGTGACTGGGCGCCGTCGCACAGGGCGCATTCCGGGTCATTGTGAACTTCTATCATCAGTCCGTCCGCACCGGCTGCCACGGCGGCTTTTGCCATGGGTTCCACAAGCCACCATTTGCCGCCTGCGTGGCTGGGGTCTACGATGACGGGTAAATGTGTCTTTTTCTTGAGGACAGGAATGCTCTGCAGATCCAGGGTATTCCTGGTATAGTTTTCAAAAGTCCGTATTCCCCTCTCGCAGAGAATGACATTTTCATTGCCCGCAGCCATAATATATTCGGCGGACATGATCCATTCTTCGTAGGTAGCGTTTAATCCCCTTTTCAGAAGTATCGGGCGGTCTAACTGCCCGAGCTGTTTCAGGAGGTCAAAGTTCTGCATATTTCTGGCCCCGATTTGGATTAGGTCTACCTTTTCATTAAATACTTCAAGATATTCAGGCGACATCAGTTCTGTGACTATGGGGAGTCCTGTAATCTTTTTGACTTCACATAAAATATCCAGTCCTTCCATGCCAAGTCCCTGGAATGAATATGGACTGGTGCGGGGTTTGAAAGCGCCCCCTCTTAGCAGGTTGGCACCGGAGGCCTTCGCGGCCTGGGCGATCTCTGTGACTTGTTCCAGCGATTCTACAGAACAGGGGCCGGCTATCAGTGCGAGATGGTCTCCTCCCACCTGGACACCGGATACATCGATAACAGAATCCTCAGGATGAAATGCACGGTTGGCCAGTTTGTAGGGTTCCTGGACATGCATAACCTTATCAACAGATGCATCTACTTCAAACAGTTTGGAATCTATAGCAGTTGTATCACCAATACAGCCAATGATAGTCATTTCCTGGCCTCTGACGATATGGGTATCTAGTCCGCGCTTTTTAATAAGATTCTGCACACGGCTGATATTATCTTCTGAGGTGTGCGGTTTTAATACAATAATCATGTTCGTTCCCTCCCAAATACATTGACTTCACACTGTAAAATTTTAGCTGTTTAAAGTGTGAAAACATATGTATCATAAAACATCTCCCATGGAATGTCAATAAGTTTGGAGAAAATTCATGGGGCCCTGGACATGTAGGAAAATAGTATATTACAAATATGTACAAAAAGTATGCCTTAAGGTGGCCCCCTAACGCACGCCCCACAGGGGCGGGGACTTTGTCTGACAAGGTAAACTATTTGAACTGTTAATGTTCAACAAGGCATACCCAAAGGGCATCTCCTAACACATGTCCTTCGGACGGGGGCGTCCAGTAAGGTTATACTAAATAAACTGTTCCTGTAGGATTAGGCATACCCAAAGGTCGCCCCTTCATTCATGTCCTTCAGACGGGTGGACTTCATTCGTCAAGGTAAAGAAATTTATATTTTTACAGCCGAATTAAATGGCCGCCAAACGTGCCTGGCGGTGAACACGGACATTGACAATTATTACAGGGGGGTGTATTTTAACCTGTAGGGTTGCCGCGGCAGCCTGCAGTTTGTCTGCAAGTCTGTTTATAGGGCCGGGGCGCCCGTAGGGTATACGATATTATTGAGAGAATAGAGGAATGAGAAATGAAAATAATTAAGCAAACAGGCATTATTTTTACAGTCTGCTGGCTGAGCCAGGTTATTGCCAGAATTCTCCCCTTTGAATTTCCGGCAAGCGTGATTGGGATGATACTACTGTTTATCTGCCTGATGACTGGATTTCTAAAGATCGAACATATCCAGGAGAAATCAGATTTTCTTTTGGGGAATATGGCTTTCTTTTTTATCCCTGCAGGAGTCAGTATTATGAACTACTTCGATGTGCTGAAAAGCAGCGCCGTGCAGCTGATCATCATCTGCGTTATCTCGACCATTATCACCTTTGCGGTCACGGCATATAGTGTCAAACTGACCATAAAACTTATGGATAGGAGGAAAAAATAATGTCGGCTTTATTTGCCTCACCATATTTCGGGGTGGCCCTCAGTATCATAGCCTTTGGCATCGGTGTAAAAATTCAGCAGAAAACCAGGAATGCGGTCTGTAATCCGCTGCTGATTGCTATTGTGATCGTTGTCGGCATACTTCTGATATTCAGAATCCCATATGATTCCTACAGTGTGGGAGGCGGAGTCATAGATATGTTCCTGGCGCCGGCCACGGCATGTTTGGCAGTCCCCATCTATACGAAAATTGCCATATTAAAAAAGTACTGGCTTCCTATTATAGTCGGATGTACGGCAGGTTCATTTTCATCCATGGCCAGCATTTATTGTCTGTGCAGGTTGTTTGGATTGGACGCAGGCCTTACTGTATCTATGATCCCGAAATCAGTTACAACCCCTATCGCTGCCGGCATTGCACAGGCCCATGGGGGCATAGTGCCTATTACAGTGGTGGCGGTGCTCTTCACGGGGATCTTAGGAAGCATTGCAGCCCCCCTGCTCATAAAAATTTTTAAAGTTTCAGATTCTGTGGCAGCGGGCCTTGCTATTGGCTCATGCAGCCATGCAGTGGGCACCTCCAAAGCCATTGAGATAGGGGAAGTGGAGGGAGCCATGAGCGGCCTTGCGATTGGGATCTGCGGAATTGTAACTGCTGTGGTTGCTATGTTTCTATAGCTGTTCTGATACCCGGATGGAGCCTCTGGATTGCCAGGGACAGAATCAGAGACAGAAGGAGAAGCGGGATATGTGCATGACAAAATAGAAAAGTTATGGTATACTGCATTTTAGAATATACAACAGAATTTGAAGGAGCCAGAATGTATGAAAAGAGTATTGTTAAAGCTGAGTGGCGAAGCGCTTGCAGGTGATAAGAAGACAGGCTTTGATGAAGCTACCTGTATGGGTGTGGCCAGGCAGGTAAAACAGCTTGTGGACCAGGGAATCCAGGTTGCAGTTGTGACCGGGGGCGGGAATTTTTGGAGAGGCCGTACCAGTGAGACAATAGACAGGGCCAAGGCTGACCAGATAGGAATGCTGGCCACAGTGATGAACTGTATATACGTATCTGACATATTCCGGCATGTGGGAATGCAGACCGAGATTTTTACCCCTTTTGCGTGCAGTACATTTACCGCACTGTTTTCTAAGGATGCCGCCCTGGCGGCCCTAGAGCAGGGGAAAGTAATCTTTTTTGCCGGAGGTACGGGGCATCCGTATTTTTCCACGGACACAGGAGCTGTGCTAAGGGCCGTTGAGATTGAGGCAGACGCCATGCTGCTTGCCAAAGCGATTGATGGGATTTATGACAGTGACCCGAAGGTGAATCCGCAGGCAGAGAAATATGAGGAGATTTCTATCCAGGAAGTGATTGACCGCAAGTTAGCGGCAGTGGATCTGGCTGCATCCATTCTCTGCATGGAGAATAAGATGCCCATGCTTGTATTCGGCCTGAACGAAGAGAACAGTATTGCCAATACTATAAGCGGCAAATTTACGGGAACAAAAGTGACAGTATAGGGAGGTATGAAGACATGGATGAAAAATTAAAAGTATATGATGAAAAGATGACTAAGACAATCAGCAACCTGAATAGTGACCTGGCCGCAATCAGGGCGGGGCGCGCTAACCCCCATGTACTGGACAGGCTGGTGGTTGATTACTACGGGTCGCCCACACCTATCCAGCAGGTCGCCAATGTGGCTGTACCAGAGGCAAGGATGATTCAGATCCAGCCGTGGGAAAAGAGTATGCTTAAGGAGATTGAGAAGGCGATTCAGATGTCAGACATTGGAATTAACCCTACAAATGACGGCTCTACCATCAGGCTGGTTTTTCCTGAGCTTACTGAGGAGCGCAGAAAAGAATTGGTCAAGGATGTAAAGAAAAAGGGAGAGGGGGCCAAGGTCGCTATCCGGAATATCCGCAGGGACGGCAACGACGCCCTTAAGAAACTTAAAGGCGGCGAGATTTCTGAGGATGGGATTAAGGACTTAGAGGAGTCCCTCCAGAAACTGACTGACAAATATATTTCCGATGTAGATAAGGCTGTGGAGGCAAAATCTAAAGAAGTCCTCACTGTTTAATATATTTTCAGCAGGCTGCAGATAATACCTGGCAGGATGTGCGCCATGGAGATAGTGGCGTTGGTGCACGCCCGGCCGGGAAGGCTGGCTTCTGCAGGGAAGTCTGTTTGGCGAGGCAGGAATACTTCTTTATGGGCCACCCAGCAGCGGGGAAGAGAATGCCCCCCAATTTCCTGGATGTATATGATGTGCAACAGCTAAGAATGTGCTATGCACATTCTTTTTATAATTACATAGAAAAATCCGTTGGGTTTCCTATGAATTATAAAGCGCTCCGTGCCGGACTGCGCTGCGGCGGAGTAGGACGATATCGCTGATGCGGCCCGCCGCAGGGGAAGAATCCTGCTATGGCAGGATTCTTTATTACTTTATTTGGAAAGTTTTCATTTTCTTATATTAAAACCTGCCTAAGATGCTGGGATATGCAACGTAAAAAGGCGTAAAGCTGTGTCCTGGCGCATGGATGGAAGCAGGCTTTTCAGTGATGGGGGAGAAAAGAGGGCAGGTCTATCTGCTTTGCCCTCTAGTTAAATTGAACACTGTTTTTAGGAGGATATGTTGATGAAAGTACCACAGCATGTGGCAATCATTCTGGACGGCAACGGCCGGTGGGCAAAATCCAAAGGAATGCCGAGAAATTATGGACATGCCCAGGGCAGTAAAAATGTAGAAAAGATTTGTGAGGAAGCCTGGAGGATGGGCATAAAATACCTGACCGTATATGCTTTCTCCACTGAGAACTGGAACCGTCCTAAAAGTGAAGTGGATGCCCTGATGAAGCTTCTCCGTAATTATATGAAAACTTGCCTGAAAACGGCTGAGAAGAATGACATGAAAATCCGTGTGATTGGGGATATTAAAGCATTGGATGAGGATATCAAAGGCCGGATTAAAGAATTAGAGGAAGCAAGCAGGGAAAATGGAGGATTGAATTTTACGATTGCTATTAACTACGGAAGCAGGGACGAGATGATACGCGCTTTCAGGAATTTAGCAAAGGACTGTGTGGAGCGTAAGGTGGATCCCTCAGAGATTGATGAAGCGCTGTATGAGTCATATCTGGATACACATGGAATCCCGGATCCGGATCTGTTAATCAGGACAAGCGGGGAGCTGAGGCTGTCTAATTATCTTCTTTGGCAGCTGGCCTACACAGAATTTTATTTTACAGATGTTTTGTGGCCTGACTTTACAAAAGAGGAATTAGTAAAAGCTGTGGAGCAGTATAATAGCAGAGACAGGCGCTATGGAGGGGTAAAGGAGGAACAGGATGTTTAAGACACGTCTATTAAGCGGCATACTGCTGGTGATAATCGCACTTGTGACAGTGATTTCCGGGGGGAATATCCTATTTGCAACCTTGTTTATTATCAGTATGATTGGTTTGACAGAGCTTTACAAAGTGTTCGGTATCTGGAACAAGGCCCCGGGAATATGCGGTTATCTTTTTGCAGCGGCATACTATATCCTTGTCTATGCAAAAGCCTTGCTGCCAGACACAACAGACTGGTTTATGCTGCTTTTTATGGCATTTCTAATATGCATGATGGCTGTATTTGTATTCTCATTCCCCGCATACAGGACAGAACAGATCCTGGCGGCATTTTTTGGAGTCTTTTATGTGGCGGTCATGCTGTCATATGTATACCAGACAAGGATTTTGCCTGGCGGTGTGTTTATGGTGTGGCTGGTATTTATCTGTTCCTGGGGATGCGATACCTGTGCCTACTGCGTGGGAATGTTAATAGGGAGACATAGGATGGCGCCCCGCTTAAGTCCCAAGAAATCCGTGGAAGGGGGGATTGGAGGGATTGTGGGGGCAGCCCTGCTGGGGATACTGTATGCGCTGGCTGTCAATAGATGGGGCAATGCAGGCGTGAGCCTCTTAAGCTTTGCGGTCATTGGCGCGGCAGGCGGTGCAATCTCACAGGTGGGCGACCTGGCAGCGTCGGCCATTAAGAGGAACCATGATATTAAGGATTATGGGAAATTGATTCCAGGGCACGGAGGGATATTGGACCGTTTTGACAGTGTGATTTTTACAGCCCCTATCATATATTATCTGGCAGTCCTGCTGTAGCAGAAATGTAGGATAGGGGGCATAGTCATATGTACATGCGTAAACTGGCATAAAAGAAGGGAATATATACAATGAAGAAAATTGCAGTGCTTGGTTCCACAGGCTCTATAGGCACACAGACCTTAGAGGTGGCCAGGGAAAATGGAGATATCCAGATTACGGCGTTGGCTGCCGGGAATAATATTGAACTTCTGGAGCGGCAGATCCGGGAATTCCATCCTAAGCTGGCGGCAGTCTGGGATGAAAAAAAGGCGGCCAGCCTTCGTAAGAAGGTGCGCGACCTGGATATAAAGATTTTGTCCGGGATGGAGGGGTTAAAGGAGGCGGCATCAGAACAGGAGGCAGAGATCGTGGTCACTGCAGTTGTGGGGATGATTGGGATCTTGCCTACGATTTCCGCTATAAAGGCGGGGAAGGATATTGCCCTGGCAAACAAGGAAACACTGGTGACAGCCGGGCATATCATTATGCCCCTTGCAAAACAATATAGCGTGTCTATCCTCCCGGTGGACAGTGAGCACAGCGCCATATTCCAGTCCCTCCAGGGAGGGCAGGAGAAGGCGCTGCACAAAATACTGCTGACAGCATCCGGTGGGCCCTTCCGGGGGAAAACAAGGGATGAGCTTGTCGACGTACAGGTGGAAGATGCCCTGAGGCACCCAAATTGGGAGATGGGGAGGAAGATTACAATCGATTCCTCCACTATGGTAAATAAGGGTTTGGAAGTGATCGAGGCAAAATGGCTGTTCCAGGTGTCCATTGACCAGATTGAGGTGGTCATCCAACCCCAGAGCATCATACATTCCATGGTAGAGTATGAGGATGGGGCCATTATAGCAGAGCTTGGGACGCCTGATATGAAGCTGCCTATCCAATATGCCCTGTATTATCCAGAGAGGCGCTATCTTCCTGGGGAACGCCTGGATTTTGGGACTATAGCAAAGATCACATTTGAAAAACCCGATATGGAGACATTTTACGGCTTGAGGCTGGCTTTTGAGGCGGGCAAAAGGGGCGGCTCCCTCCCTGCGGCCTTTAATGCGGCAAATGAGATGGCTGTGGCGCTCTTTTTGGAAAAAAGAATCAAATATCTGCAGATACCGGAGATTATACAGTCTTGTATGGAAAATCATAAAATAATCGAGGAACCTGGGGTGGAGGAGATACTAAATACAGAGCAGGAAGCATATGAATTTATTAAAAACAGGTGGTAGTATATGGGGATTATTTTAGCAATTATCTTATTTAGCGTGATTATTATTTTCCATGAACTGGGGCATTTTACCCTGGCCAAGTTAAATAAAATCCGCGTGGATGAATTTTCACTGGGCCTGGGCCCTACACTGATAGGCAAAGAAATAAAAGGAACGAAATTTTCGATAAAGCTCCTTCCGTTCGGAGGCGCCTGTATGATGGGCGAGGATGACGCCGAGGATATGTCTGAGGGCAGTTTTAACAGTAAATCTGTCTGGGCACGGATATCTGTTATTGTGGCGGGCCCGGTTTTTAACTTTATTATGGCCCTTATTTTTTCTGTAATTTTGGTGGCCTGGATTGGATATGATGCGCCCGTCATTGCAGGCGTCGATGAAGGGTACTCGGCAATCGAGCAGGGCATTAAGGAAGGGGATGTTATCACAGAGCTCAATGGCAAGAAAATCCATCTCTGGAAGGAAGTCACTCTCTTTAATCTCATGAATGAGGGCACAAACCCCGTGTCCCTGACCTATGTAAGAGATGGGCAGGAGCGTACTGTCACCTTAGAGCCAAGGCAGCTGGAGGGGGATACATTTGGCCGCATAGGGATACGCGGGAGCGGCACGAATGTAAAGGCAGGCGCGCTGGACTCTGTTAAGTATGGCGCTTATACTTTGAAGTATTGGGTGGACTATTCTTTTGACTGCCTGAAAATGCTTGTCAAAGGGCAGGTAGGCATTAAAGAGATGTCCGGGCCTGTGGGCATTGTAGACTTTGTAGATAACACTTACAAAGAAGCTGCCCCCGCAGGGTGGAGCGTTGTCATCTTAAATCTCCTGAATATCGCCACACTGCTGTCAGCCAACCTGGGGGTCATCAATCTTCTTCCCCTGCCTGCACTGGACGGCGGAAGGCTGGTATTTCTGTTCATTGAGGCCATACGGAGAAAACGTGTGCCCCCGGAAAAGGAAGGGATGGTGCATTTTGCAGGATTTGCCCTGCTGATGGCTCTGATGGTTGTTGTAATGTATAACGATATACGGAATCTCTTTTTATAGGGAAAGATTAGGAAGTTTTTGAGGAGATAAACCCAGTCTACATTAGATGGGGTTTATTGGCGGGGCGGCAGGCGGAAGATATAAAATAACAGGAATATATAACGGCGTTATGAGGAGGCGGCTGATGGCAGAGAAAAGTCTATCAACACTGGAAAGCATACACATGGCTGCAAAGACAGAATTTTTGGAAAAGGGGTTTAAATCTGCTTCCCTGCGAAATATTGTGAAGGCTGTGGGGATGACTACAGGCGCTTTTTATGGGTATTACGAGAGCAAAGAGGCGTTATTTGGCGCTTTGGTGAGCGAACAGTATGAGTATATCCTGAATCGGTTTAAAAAGGCCCAGAGGGAGTTCGCCCAGCTTCCCCATGAACGGCAGCCGGAAAACCTGGGGGATATCTCGGGGGCAAGTATGTTTGATATGCTGTCATACGCATACAAGAATTTAGAAGAGTTTAAGCTGATTTTGTGCTGTTCAGAAGGTACCCGATTTGATGGTCTGATCGATGAAATGGTGGAGATTGAAGTGCAGGCCACCCGTGATTATCAGGCTGTGCTTGAGGAGTTGGGGTATCCTTCCCACAGAATAGACCCAAAGCTAGAGCATATTTTAATTACAGGTATGTTTAATGCTTTCTTTGAGATTATCATACATGAAATGCCGCTGGATGAAGCCAAGAATTATCTGGAGGAGATGCGTAAGTTTTATACCGCAGGCTGGATGAAAATTATGGGGCAGTGACGCCCTATAATTTTTGGCTGGCGGTTAGTTAGAACTAATAAGGAGGGGAATATTTTGAAATTACAGGATTTACCCAAAGGAAATATAGCAGAATTTAAATATACAGGCTTGTATAAAGAGGCGGAGGCTGTCTTAAAGGGCAGCAGCCTGTGCAAAAATATGACGGATGAGGAAATATCCCGGATTCTCAGTAATCCTTGTAACCGGGTAAAGGTATATCAAAGAGGAAGTAAGATTTTTCAGGAGGCAGATATGCCTGAAAAAGTATATATATTGTTATCGGGATGCATCACGGTGGCAAAAGATACACTTTCCGGCAAACGTCTTATGCTTACACAAATTGATGAACCCGGCCAAATGTTCGGAGAAGTATATGTGTTTATGCAGAGGCCGTCATATGATATGTATGCAGAAGCCTCTGAAGAGTCCGCCGTGTTTGTGATGGACGGGCGTATGTTCTTTAAGGAGGATGGGGAGCAGGGGGCAGCGGGAAGCGGAGAAAGGGTATTCCATACCCTGAGGAATAACCTGCTGATTATTTTTGCAGAAAAAGCATATTTTATGAACCAGAAACTAAGGATCCTGGGAAGTACCAGTATCCGTGAAAAAGTGGTCCGTTATCTGATAGACAGGCAGGGACAGGATGGACGGATCAAAGCAGGGTTAATGCGGGAAGAGATGGCGGACTACCTGCATATACCCAGGCCATCCCTCTCCCGGGAATTGGGGAAAATGCAGGGGGAGGGTATTTTGAAATTGGAGCGGAGGGAAATTATAATTCTGGATCAAAAAAAATTAGAATTATATTTATAGTAATGTAACAAATGTTACTGAATATTATCTGGATTTTGTATATCATCTTTTTATCCCCTGGATGAACAGGGCATTAAATAGATGGAGGTATATTATGACAGATAAAATGTTTTGTTTTCAATGTGAGCAGACAGCAGGGTGCAGCGGCTGTACGGGCAACGCAGGAGTATGTGGAAAGAGCCATGAAGTGGCTAATCTTCAGGATGAGCTGACCGGCGCCCTGATTGGACTGGCAGCAGCCTGCGCGGGCAACCCCTATGGACGGACAGCGGTAAGCCTGATTGTGGAAGGATTATTTACCACAATCACAAATGTAAGTTTTGATAAAGCGTCAATTCTCAGGCTGCTGGGTGAGGTGCGGGAAGAAAAAGCCAAGATTGTACCTGGATGCAGCACATGCGCAGCCCGCTGCGGAAATACAGATGATTATGATATGAAAAATATTTGGGAAGCACAGGAGGATATACGTTCCCTGAAATCCTTGATTCTGTTTGGCGTCCGGGGCATGGCCGCGTATGCCTACCACGCCCAGGTACTGGGGTATGAGGATGAGGATGTCAACAACTTTTTTATAGAGGCGCTGGCCACCATTGCCTGTGAGATGGATATGGAGGACTTGCTTCCTGTTGTCCTTAAGACCGGTGAGATAAATCTGAAATGCATGGAACTTCTGGATAGGGCCAACACAGAGACATATGGCAATCCTGTGCCTACTAAAGTGCCATTGGATATTGAGAAGGGGCCATTTATTGTGATAAGCGGCCATGACTTATATGATTTAAAACAGCTTTTAGAGCAGACAAAGGACAAAGGGATCCATATTTATACCCACGGTGAGATGCTCCCCGCCCATGCATATCCTGAGCTAAAGAAATATCCTCATCTGAAAGGAAACTTTGGCACAGCATGGCAGAATCAGCAGAAAGAATTTGACAATATCCCCGGGGTTGTCCTGTTTACTACAAATTGCCTGATGCCCGTCCGCCCAAGTTATGCGGACAGGGTATTTACGACAGAAGTGGTGGCCTACCCTGAGATTGTGCATATAGGGCAGGATAAAGACTTTACCCCGGTGATTGAGAAGGCCCTTGAGCTGGGCGGCTATCCAGAGGGCAGAGAGATGACGGGGATCAATGGGGGCCATGAAGTGATGACAGGCTTTGCCCACAATGCAGTGCTTTCTGTGGCAGATAAAGTGATTGAGGCAGTAAAAGCGGGGGATATCAGCCGCTTCTTCCTGGTAGGAGGCTGCGACGGGGCCAGGACAGGGAGAAATTACTATACTGAGTTTGTGAAAGAGGCGCCTAAGGATTCCATTATCCTGACATTAGCCTGCGGCAAATATAGGTTTAATGATCTGGATTTGGGAGATATTAAAGGGATACCCAGACTGATGGACATGGGGCAGTGCAACGATGCATACAGTGCCATCCGCGTGGCATCTGCACTTGCCGAAGCGTTTGAGTGTTCAGTGAACGAACTTCCTCTGTCTATTATATTATCCTGGTATGAGCAGAAAGCGGTCTGTGTCCTGCTTACTCTTTTATATCTGGGAATTAAGAATATTTATCTGGGCCCTACACTGCCCGCCTTTGTCTCAGAAAATGTATTGAAATATTTAGTGGAACATTATCAGATATCTCCTGTGGGCAGCGCAAAGGAGGATCTGGCGGCAATACTTGGAAAATAGAAAAAAGATGGTACAATTCCCGCAGGCAGGGGGATATGTACAGGGATTTTTCAAGATATTTTTTCATGCCGGGGGGAATGATACTAAAATTCCCCCCGGCATGTTTTTTCTGGAATATAAAAATAGGATCCGTTTCATGGGATTGCCAAATGCTGAAATGGAAAAAAAGGCTTCTGCCTACCTGCATTTCCTAAAGCAGCAGGATAGACTCAGGCCCCATGCGGATTGTACGGTGCTTTGTCTCCTCGGTGATTGTATAGCTGTAATCCTGTATATAGATCTGTGTCACCGGGAAAATAGAGTTGGCGACTATTTTACAGTTGGCCACATCTGTCTTGCGTTCTGCAAATTCTTCAAGCTGTTTCTGCAGATGGGCCGCCTGCATGGCCAGAGTAGAGCGGTGGAGCCTGTAGTTGGCAGCATTCTGGAGCTTTTCAGGATCCCCGTTAGCCGTATTGGCAAAAAATTGGATCGTACGCTCTATTTCTTTCGTCTCCTTCTGGATCTTTTCCAGTATCAGCGCAATTTCTTCTTTTTGCTGCTGGATATAGGGCAGCTCCCCAATAATCAGGGTAGTCGGGCGCTCCGCGCGGCAACCTATAATGCCGGCATCAATAAGATTAGCGGCAACCAGCTTCCCTCCTATGATCGTCCCACGGCCGGATCGGACAATGATCTCATTGTCACTATAAATATAAGAAGAAATAATTGTACTTGCCCGTACATTTTCTCCGGCGTAGATAATGCTGTTTTCTATATACTCTGCCTGCACACTTCCCCCGGCCTTGATTACGGACTTATCGTCCCCCAGAATCCCATTGGCAATAATTACATCTCTTCCTGCCTCTAAAAGGGCGCCCTCTACGAGTCCCTCAACTGTGATTGTCCCGCTTGCGTGGACAATAAAATCCTCCAATATATTTCCAGATACATGCACATCACCCAGAAAATCAATATTGCCCACGTTAAAATCCACATCGCCATTGACAAAAAACACGGGTTTGACCTGGAATTTTCCACTTTCATAAACCAGGTGCCCATCCATGGCAGCAGTGATCTTGGTATTTTCTTCATCCAGGGATGTATTTTGTCCGGCCGTCAGTTTGGCGGGAGTACCGTTTTTGGCCGGGATGACGGTTCCCAGGACATCTATGCCGTCCTCCCCAAGAGTGGGGGGGATTGCCTCGCAGATAACATCCCCTGTGTGGATGATCTGGACATAGTTCTGGATCCTGTAGTCCACATTGCCCCGGTCAGTTGTCCCAAAAGTCTTTTCCAGGCTCCGGGGATATTTCTCCTCGACCCATCCATTAGTCCCTGGAATCATGGGCGTCCCGCTGGCGATAGGAATCAGCTTAAAATAAGGCTGTTTATCGATAATATAATCCAGTGACTCTTGAAATATGCCGGCGCTTACAGAGTAGGCCGTCAATGCGGCGTCAAGCTGGGCGCGCTGGAGAGGCCTGCCCTCACCGGAGGGAGGGAAAACAAAGGCCCAGGCGGCCATCCGCCTGTGCGCTACATAAATGGTGACCTCAGCGTCCACAGTGGGAGTGACACCCTCCTCATTGGGGCGGGTCAGCTGATGGTGGGTCTTGGCCCTGATTAGAAGCTGCATCTGGGCACGCTGCTTTTCTGATTCCAACTCCTCCGTTGTAAGAGGAAGAGTGACAGCATCGGATTTCTCCAGTATCAGCTCTAACTCGGGCATGAGCGGGCTGTTTCCCTCAGGGGCCTCTTCTGCCTCCCCATTTACAGCCATGTTCCATTCATACCACAGGGAAAAAAGCAGGCTGTTGGTTGGGACGCTGACTATTCCCCGGTTCTGGACTTCTGGGGCATCATCAGGCGACGAGGCGGAAAGTCCGGAGGTGGAAGGGATCTCCGGCTGCTCTTTAATAGGTTCAGGTTCTATATTCTTTTTTAGTATGGTTTCTTTTAAACGCTCAAACAGGCTGGTATTTTTGATAGGTTCCTTTTGCTTTTCGTCCATGATTTCCCCCTCTTACATCTGTACATTTGACAAGCTGTGTTACTAGATATGTATGCTGCAAAATAGATTTGAAATATACAAAATTATCATACCATGACAGACACAGCCTTAGCAAGAAACAATTAGAAAGCAGGCGCTGTGGCATTTCCCAGGAAAAGCAGGATAAAGATTGCTTTATCCTGGAGTTTATTATACTATTAAATCAAATAACATGAAGGACTGCATCAACCTTAAAAGGAGGATTAATATGGCATTTTATTATGAGGAACCATCCAGGACATTTAGTGAATATCTCTTAATACCGGGGTATTCTTCCGCACAATGTATACCCTCGGCGGTCAGCTTAAAGTCTCCGCTGGTCAGATATAAGAAAGGGGAGGAACCCTCCATCTCTGTGAATATCCCCATGGTATCTGCAATCATGCAGTCAGTTTCCGACGACAGGCTGGCGGTTGCCCTGGCTCAGGAGGGCGGGCTTTCCTTTATTTATGGATCCCAGGCCATTGAGAGCCAGGCTGAGATGATCCGGAAAGTGAAAAGATACCGGGCGGGGTTTGTGGTCAGTGACTCCAATGTATCCCCGGAGATGACCCTCAAGGACGTGCTCGCCATTACGGAAAAGACAGGCCATTCTACAGTGGCGGTGACACAGGACGGGAGGCCCGGGGGGAAGCTGCTGGGGATTGTGACAAATAAAGATTACAGAGTCAGCCGTATGGGACTGGATACGAAAGTCAGCGATTTTATGACCAGGCTGGAGGATCTGGTGTATGCTTATGAGGACACTACATTGAAGGAGGCCAATGATATTATATGGGAACATAAAATCAACTGCCTTCCCCTGGTCAATAAACGGCAGGAGCTTGTGTACCTTGTATTCAGGAAGGATTATGATACCCATAAGAAGAACGAGCATGAGCTGATAGACGGGTCAAAAAGATATATGGCCGGTGCAGGCATCAACACAAGGGATTATGAGGAGCGTGTCCCCGCTCTCTTGGAGGCAGGCGCGGATGTACTGTGCATAGACAGCTCAGAAGGGTTTTCAGAATGGCAGAAAATCACCATAGACTATATCAGGAAGAACTATGGGGACAGTGTAAAAGTGGGAGCCGGAAATGTGGTGGACGCAGAAGGGTTCAGGTTTTTGGCTGAGGCAGGCGCTGACTTTGTGAAGGTAGGGATCGGAGGCGGGGCAATCTGTATTACCCGTGAGCAAAAAGGGATTGGAAGAGGACAGGCTACAGCCTTGATTGAGGTGGCCAGGGCCAGGGATGAGTATTTTCAGGAAACTGGTATCTATGTCCCCATTTGTTCAGACGGCGGGATTGTCCATGACTACCATATTACGCTGGCGCTTGCCATGGGCGCTGATTTTATTATGCTGGGAAGATATTTTGCAAGATTTGATGAAAGTCCGACGAAAAGAGTCAATGTCAATGGAAGTTATATGAAGGAGTACTGGGGCGAGGGGAGCGCCAGGGCAAGAAACTGGCAGAGATATGATATGGGGGGAGATAAGAAGCTGTCCTTTGAGGAGGGGGTAGATTCTTTTGTGCCCTATGCAGGGAGCCTGAAAGATAATGTGGGCCTGACTCTGAGCAAGGTAAGGTCTACCATGTGTAACTGTGGTGTCCTTACAATTCCAGAGCTGCAGAAGAAAGCGAAAATCACACTGGTGTCCTCCACAAGTATTGTTGAGGGAGGGGCCCATGACGTCCTTTTGAGGGACAAACGATAGCAGCAATGAGAAAAGGTATGCCGCCTAATCTTTCAGGATCTGGCGGCATGCCTTTCTGTCCCTAAAATTCTGTTTTCCAGAAACCGTGGAGGTTGCAGTATGCATATGCAGCCACAGGCTTGTCATTATCTGCAAGCATAAATACAGCTTCAGGAGCCTGGTCTGATGCAAGGCAGACTCTCTGGCATCCTTTTTCGGTCTGAAGATAGACCCATTCAATACTGTGTTCCTCAGTCATTGGGTGGAAAACACTTCCCACCTTGACAGTGACTGTATTGCCATTTTGTTCAATGACCGGAAGATGTTTTTCCTGGGCGCCGTCGGAGGTGTTGGCATGAAGCTCCTCCATGGGGGCGCCGCAGCAGGAAAAGCCTCCCCTGTCCCCGCAGATTTCCTCGATAATTACATGGCATTTAGCACATGCGTAAAAAGCTGGTTTTTTGTGTGACATAACAGAATCCTCCATTAAATTATTTCTTAAAAATGAGTTGATAATTGCTGTGCAGATGCGGCCGTACCAACTGGTTGGAATCATCCCCAGAGAGGGCAGCCGCGCTGGCACGTTGGATGATAAAATGTATTCCGAATTAGTATGGCTGAAAGAAAAAAAATTATACCAGATTGAACATTAGTAGTTCAATCAGTGTGCCCGAAGGGGCAGGGATTTTGGGGGTGCCCTGTGGATATTCATAGGTACCTATTCTGCCGGGTTTCTGCTAATTCATATTTTGGGAATATTAACGGTTGTATAAAATACAGGAACAGGATAAAATAGAACTAAGGTGTGTTTGAGATTGTTGGAATAAATGCTCAGGCACACTCCATGTAAGGCCCGCCTGGAAGCTGCGGCACAAAGGCCTGGAATGGAGTATTTCAGAAGTATTATATGTTAAGGATCAGGAGAGGAGTTTTGACGCTATGGAAACAAAAGAAATCATTGCAGAAGGAAAGACCTCGCTGGGGATTGAGTTTGGTTCTACAAGAATCAAGGCAGTGCTTGTTGACGGGGCAGGTAAAGTGTTGGCGTCCGGCAGCCATGACTGGGAAAACCAGTATGTGGACGATATCTGGACATACAGCCTGGATGCAGTCTGGACAGGCCTTCAGGACTGTTACCGTGATTTGGCGAAGGACGTAAAGAATACATATGGGGTTGTACTTGATACAATTGGCGCCATTGGGTTCAGCGGTATGATGCATGGGTATCTTCCCTTTGACAAGGACGACGAGCTGCTGGCTGAGTTCCGTACATGGAGGAACAATATTACAGGGCCTGCATCGGAGAAGCTTACGGAGGTGTTTAAGTATAATATCCCCCAGCGCTGGAGCATTGCACATTTGTACCAGGCGATCCTGAATCAGGAGGATCATGTGAAGGATGTAGCTTTCTTTACGACTCTTGCAGGATATGTACACTGGAAGCTGACAGGGAGAAAGGTGCTTGGGATTGGGGAGGCCTCTGGCATGTTCCCCATTGACGTGGAGAAGAAAGACTTTAACCAGAATATGATTGCACAGTTTGATGAGCTGGTGGCGGACCGAGGTTACTCTTGGAAACTGGGCAGCTTACTTCCGAAGGTGCTGACAGCAGGGGAGGATGCAGGCGTCCTCAGCGAAGAAGGCGCTAAGCTGCTTGATGTGACAGGCACGCTGAAAGCGGGAATCCCTGTCTGCCCCCCGGAAAGTGACGGCGGCACGGGTATGGTGGCCACTAACAGTGTGGCGAAACGTACGGCCAATGTATCGGCGGGCACGTCTGTTTTTGCCATGGTTGTGTTGGAAAAGGAACTGTCCAGAGTCTATCCAGAGATAGATCTTGTCACTACACCTGCCGGGGATCTTGTGGCAATGGTACACTCAAACAACTGCACTTCTGATTTGAATGCATGGGTGAACTTATTTAAAGAATTTTCAGAGGCCATGGGTATGGAGACGGATATGAATAAGTTGTTCGGCACCCTGTATAATAAGGCTCTGGAGGGAGACCCGGACTGCGGCGGACTTTTGTCATACTGCTATTTTTCAGGCGAGCATATTACTGGATTTGAAAAAGGCTGCCCTATGTTTGTGCGGACACCGGAAAGTAAGTTTACTCTGGCGAATTTTATGCGTTCCCACTTGTTCACCTGTTTAGGTGCGCTGAGGATGGGGATGGAGATCCTTTACGATGATGGGGTCGAACTGGATCAGATCCTGGGACACGGGGGACTTTTTAAGACGGAAGGCGTAGGGCAGAGAGTGATGGCCGCCGCAACGAAGGTACCAGTGTCCGTCATGGAGACGGCGGGAGAAGGGGGTGCCTGGGGAATCGCCCTTCTGGCTTCTTATATGAAGGATAAGGAAGAAGGGGAGCCATTGGATGCCTACCTCGCAAATAAAATATTCGCAGGAGAAAAATCTGTTACACTGAATCCAGATGAGAGAGACATGGACGGATTTGAGAAGTTTATGGGCAGGTATAAAGCAGGACTTCCTATTGAGAGAGCGGCTGTGGATATCATGGGATAAACAGGCCAGGCTTATGCAATCATCAAATACATTTTATGGGAGGATGTAATGAACCAGGATTTTACGGAGGGGAATATAAGAGGGGCTCTGGTTCGGTTCGCCTTGCCTATGATGGCGGGGGATTTACTGCAGCAGCTATATAATGTGGCGGATACCCTGATTGTAGGGCAGGTTTTGGGCAAGGAGGCCTTGGCGGCAGTCGGGGCCTCCTATACACTTATGACATTTCTGACCTCTATTTTGATTGGTCTTTGCATGGGGAGCGGGGTAGAGTTTTCCCTTTGTTTTGGAAAAAAAGATATGGAAGGCATGAAGAATGGAGTGTTTATGTCTTTTGTGCTGATAGGCGGGGTAACGGCGGGACTTACCCTGCTTTCTTTTGGCGGAATCGACCTGATACTGAAGTTTATGCAGGTTCCAGGAGATACATATGGACTGATGAGGGAATATTTGTGGGTGATCTTCTGGGGCATAACCGCTTCATTTTTATATAACTTCTTTGCCGCGTGGCTGCGGTCAATAGGCAATTCAGCTATACCGCTTATATTTTTGGGAATATCGGCAGTTATGAATATCGGACTGGATTTGTACTTTGTGATCGGGTTAGGTTGGGGAGTCGGCGGGGCGGCCCTGGCAACTGTAATGTCCCAGTATGCAGCGGGGATCGGGATTTGTGTATATACACTGCTGCGTTTTCCAAAGATGAGATTGAAAAAAAGGCACTTCAGATGGAGAAAGGCTGTACTGCGGGAAATTTTTCAACTGTCTTTCCTCACGTGTATCCAGCAGTCTGTTATGAATTTTGGGATCCTCATGGTGCAGGGACTGGTGAATAGCTTTGGAACTGTGGTAATGGCGGCATTTTCTGCGGCGGTGAAGATTGATTCTTTTGCCTATATGCCCGTACAGGATTTTGGCAATGCATTTTCTACTTTTGTAGCTCAAAACCATGGTGCGGGCAAGCAGGAAAGGATACGGGACGGCATACGGAATGCGGTACAGCTCACGTTTATTTTCTGCCTGATAATTTCTCTGCTTGTGTGGATATTTGCCAGACAGCTCATGCTTTTATTTGTAAAGCCCTGGGAGACAGAAATTCTGTCAGTGGGAGTGTCGTATCTCAGGATTGAGGGGAGCTTTTACTGCCTGATAGGGTTCTTGTTTTTGTTCTATGGCTTTTACAGGGCCGTGAAGCGCCCTGGGATGTCAGTGGTCCTTACTGTACTCTCCCTGGGGAGCCGGGTCCTGCTGGCCTATACGCTGTCAGCAGTCCCAGGAATCGGTGTGAATGGGATATGGGCGGCAGTGCCCTTGGGGTGGATGCTGGCCGATGCAGTGGGATATATATATTTGCGCCGGAGGTTTTTGGCCTGTTCTGCGGGGAGGTGACAAAGGGGCGGCATATGCGGCAGAAGCCTGAAAATATTGCTGAATATTTCCGGTCTCAGCCTTTTGGCTTATGATTTGAAAATATAAAGTTTTAGTTATTTTTCTTCTGCACAGCATATAAAATATATATCTTACGCATAGTATGCGAAGTGTTACTATTTTGAAACGATTAGCGACAGACAAATTCTTAGAATATAGAAAATGTTATTATAATCATACTTCTTTATCAATGCGCGAAAGATGAGGTTCAGAGGTATGATGGATAACAATACTATAGGGAGAAATTTAAGGCGGTTAAGAAAAACGAACCGCCTGACTCAAGAGCAGCTGGCTAAGAAACTAAACATAACAAGGCAGACTTTATCAAATTATGAGACAGGGAAAAGACTTCCTGATATTTATGGATTGATTACTGTGGCGGATATTTTCGGTGTATCGGTTGATGAAATTATAGGAAGAGACAAAAAACATTGGTTCAGGTATTAATTTGATATTTAAAACAAAGCGGCCACTGGCTTGTATAAGCAATAATCCATTTATATTTATCCGCAAATCGCTTAGATACACAGTATCTTAAATCCCATATATATTATATTAAAACTAAATGTCTCAGGGGCAGAATGTATTTTCCATATAAACCCCATGGTTTGGAATGTTCCCGGCGTAAAATTAACGGTAAAGAGAATGATTCAGAGAGTACTGCATATACTTGTGTTACAGAACAGACAGGAGATGAAAGTATATGCAGGAGATGATAGTTCAGATTATGGACCAGTTTGGCTATCTGGGGATTTGTTTTCTGATTGCTGTTGAAAATATTTTTCCTCCCATCCCCTCTGAAGTCATATTGACTTTTGGTGGATTTATGACAACTTATACAAGGCTGACAGTGGCTGGAGTCGTGGTTTTTTCCACATTGGGTTCTTCTATCGGGGCGTTAGTCTTATATTGGGCGGGGACCGGCCTGACCCCGGACCGTCTTGACAGCGTGCTTAACAGCAGGCTTTGCAGGATATTGGGGTTTGAAAAAGAGGATATTGAAAAAAGCATCCAATGGTTTGACAGGCAGGGGAAGAAGGCCGTTTTGTTTGGCAGATGTATTCCTATAATCAGGAGCCTTGTCTCCATACCGGCGGGCATGGCCCAAATCCCTCTTCCTGTATTCATGTTTTATACGGTTATAGGAAGTACTGTGTGGAATATTATCCTTGTATCACTGGGAGCCGTTTTAGGGGCGTCCTGGGAGACAGTTCTTATCTATGTAGGAAAATACTCTGCATTTATAAAGGCGGCCCTGGTTGCGGCTGCGCTGTACTTTGTAGTCCGGGTTGTCAGAAGAAAATTTAAAAAAGAGAGATAAGAATGGATACCGCCTGAAGAATTTTTGTTCCATTGTAAAGGGATGTACTTTCTGTGGAATAAATCAATGGGGCCATTGCAGACAGATGGGTGATCATCTAAGGGGCAATGGCCTCATTTTATATTCAGGAAGCTTATGGAGGAGTAAGCATTTATTTCCGCCGGGAACGGGCCAAGGGGACATGCTTATATGTCCATTTTGCGGCTGCCGCCTGGGCCTGATACCCCGATGCCTGCACCGCTGCTAGTTTGATGCCCCGTATGCCTGCATAGGGGTCTTTAACTATGCTGAAAACTGGCAGATTATCCTGAAATCAGGTGTCAGATTAAGAAATGAACGGTATTTATACTTGACTGTAAACCTGCTATATACTTTAAAATAACCATGAAAAGCCAGGAGGGAGGTGTATGTTTGAATACAAAACAGGTAGAAGAGCTGACCGGCATATCCAGACAGAATATACGCTATTATGAACGGCAGGGGTTACTGGAACCGGCCAGAGAAGATAAAAATGCATACAGGGATTATTCGCAGGAGGACGTGCGCAGGCTGAAGCTGATTAAAATGCTGCGCCTGCTGGATATGCCTTTAAAGGAAATTGAAAATGTACTAAATGGGCAGGTTCCCTTAAAAGAGGCTGTTGTTATCCAGCGGGAGAGCCTGCTGGCCCAACAAAAGCAGCTTCAGGCTGCTGTGGAAGTATGTACGAGTATCTACAGGGAAAAAACAGAGAATGTAGATGTGGATACCTATCTTGGGAAAATGGAAAATATGTCCCAAAATGGAGGAGTATTTGCCAGAATTGTGGATGATTACAAGCAGGTGGCGCTGGATGAACAGAGCCGGCAGATTTCTTTCTATACGGTGCAGGCTGTAAACACACCGGGAGAATTTGAGGAAGAGCTTAAAAAATATGCGGCAAGGCAGGGGATGAAGTTTCAAATGATCAAGCCGGGGATGTACCCGGAATTTTCTTTGGACCAGATTCCTTATACTGGCGCCCGGATCCTCAAAGAGGAAGGGACAGGCCGGGCCTCTGCACAGATTGTCTGTATCCGGGAGAGCCGCGAGGAGCTTAAAAAAGAGATATCTAAGGGAAGGCGCCAGGTATACCAGGGGGTGAATACTGTATCGGCAAATATCAGGAGGCACCGTGTAAAAAGTGCGCTCAATATAGCCGTCAGCTTTTTGACAGCCATAGTGCTAATTTTGTACATGGGAAACCTGGCGGGGGCCAAGGAACAGCTGCATAAACTTCCAGATGCATTAAAAGTTTCCGGGCAGGTGTGGAATCTATGCGGGGAAATGAAGAATGGTTTGTTTATACAGCCACAGATGCTGGAAAAGGTATATGAGACATCCCATATTGAAGCACTGGCTGAGACAGCAGAGCTTTTGGGTGTGATTCAAGATGGGGGCGGCAAAGATGAGGAGGAGGAAAAAAATCTTCAGTTTCTTGGAGTGAACCGCCTGGACTGTATTGATGGGTTTGAGGAGGCGGCAATTACATGGGCTGATGGATGGGATTGGGAAAAGTTCCAGGAGGCGCCGGGCGTGTGTATTGTAAATAAAGATCTTGCAGATAAAAAAGGCATTGGCCAGCAGGAGAAGCTATTGTTCTCCCTGGGAAGGTATAAACAAGCATTATCGGGCGTGACCCTCCAATGGGAGCCGCTTCAGCCGGCGGAAATGGAAGTCGTGGGCGTGACAGACTTTGCAGAAGTGGACCCAGATATGATCCTCCCGGACGCCCTGCTTCCCCTTGCGTATGTAAAGGAAATCTTTGAGGAGAATGATAAAACGTATTTTGCGTCATCCCTGTCCTTCACTGTGAAGGATCCTATGGAGCTTAATGCATTAAAAGAAGAAATGAAGGAGGCAGGCTTTCAGTCTGTAATCCAAGGCTCACCTTCATCCTATATGGGCGTGGGATTGAGAATTGAGGATACGGTATTTATTGAAACAGCATTGAACCTGGAAAAGAATCTTTCTTTATTAGAAGGATTCCTGCCATTTATACTCTTGGTAACAGCTATGATAGGCTACATTGTCCCCCATCTGCTTGTCCAGGGACGCCGTGAAGAGTATGCGATTATGAGGGCCCTGGGTGCGGGCCGGAAGAAGTGCAATATTCTGCTCTTTGCGGAACACTGTCTGCTCTTTGCGGCGGGAAGTGCGGCAGGCGCTGTTATTGGGATATTATTCAAGGCAGTGGGGCCTGTTCAGGGAGCGGCCATTTGGATAATATTTATGGGCTGTTATGCTCTTGGAGCGGCGGCAGCCATATGGATGTTTGGGAAATTCAGTGTTGCGGCTGTGTTATCACACAGGGATTGAGAGGCATATATGGAACGAATTAAAGTAGAGGAAGTCAGCTATTCTTATCAGAATAAATATCAGACAATTGAGGCGGTGAAGAAGGTATCTTGTGTGTTTGAGGAAGGGTGCCTGTACGCGATTACAGGAGAGTCAGGGAGCGGGAAAAGTACATTTTTGTCTCTTCTGGCAGGACTGGACTGCCCATGCACAGGTACTATAACCGTGGATGGAGAGGATCTGGCAAAGATAGACAGGGATAAGTACAGGCAGGAGAAAGCCGCCGTGGTGTACCAGGCGTTTCATTTGTTCCCATTGCTGACAGCATGGGAAAATGTGATGTATCCCCTGGAGCTGCGGGGCGTACGCCGCAGGGAAGCCAGGGAAAAGGCAAGGGAGTGTATCCAGGCAGCTGGACTGGGGGAGAAGATACTTAACCAGTACCCGAAGATGATGAGCGGAGGTGAACAGCAGCGGGTGGCAATAGCCAGGGCCATGGCGGCAGGCGGTAAAATACTGTTGGCAGACGAGCCCACGGGGAATCTGGATACAGAAAATGAAGAAAGGATTGTAGAACTTTTGCTTGACCTGGCCCGCCTGCAGAATTATGTGGTGATTCTGGTGACACATAATCCTGAGATTGCCCGGAGGGCAGATGTGCGCATGACCATGAAGGACGGGGAAATGACGGCAATTGAAAAGCAGTGAGGTGCATGGTATGACAGTTTATTATAGTATAAAGCAGATATTGCGCAGTCCATTAAAAAGCCTTCTGTTCTTTCTTCTGACTGGAGTATCAGCATTTCTGCTGGGGTTGGGGGCCAGCCTTTGGCATATAAGCCAGGAATCTATCCGGCAATTTGAAGATATATTTACAACCATAGGGACAGTGGAGCAGATAAAAAAGAATCCGCAGATCTATGAATACTGGGATGCTGAAAAGAAAGCTTATGAGTATTACAAAGGTGGGTCTTACGGGGAATGGATTGACGTGGATGTATTGAATTTCGACGGCGCACAGTATGTGCTGCCTCCAAGGCAGAGGCCCTATTTTGGTGCATATATTGAGGAACTGTACGAGGGTGTGGGGAATGCCAGGATGAATCTGATAGTGGAGGCGACGCCCCTTGAAACGGCGGCTGCGGACCATTCCATCCCAATGCGGGTAGAAAAGGTGATGGGAGGGGCCTTAAATGAAGGCGACATTATTTATATATGTGATCATACGAACCCAGAGCCGGAGATATTTGAGGCTGGAAAGACCTATATTATGCATCTGAATATGGGAACGTTTATCCACGGCACAGGGGCAGACGATGCGGTGACTTCTGAGTACTGGCCGGCCGGGTATGCCGTAGGGTCTACACAGTATACACTGGAGGGGGAATCTGTGCCAGACGCTGACGGATTAGAACCCGAGGACTGGTTTGATGAGGTGACAGAGGGGTTTTATGAGACGGACAGGGGGCAAAGATGGCTTCTTGCATCCCAAATACAAGAGTATTATAACCGTATGGCTGTTGTACAGCCTACAGACGGGACATTACTTCTGATGCCCTTTTACCGGGGGGAGACAGTAATTACGAAAGGAAGGGATATTACTCAGGAGGAATATAAAGAAGGGGCGGCGGTCTGCCTGATACCAGATACTATGGCGATGAGGCTGGGAAAGAATGTGGGGGATAAACTGAGGCTGCCCCTTTATTTTGCAAACTACCGGGATCCCCAGGGGAGCCATATGGGGAATCATTCTTTGCTTAACGCAGAGGGGGAACTGTTCTCTGTATTTGACGACCAGGAATATGAGATTGTAGGTATTTACACGGTGGAGGAGTTGATGGAAGATTCTTATAAGATAGGGGACAATGAAGTGGTGATACCCTGGAACGCAGTCCCAAAGGATTCGTGGAAGGATAACATAGCGGCCTTCGGCCCTATGCAGGGGGCCAATACGTCCTTCCAGATTCCAAACGGGTCTATACAGGAATATCTGGAACTCTGGGAGAAACAAGGGATTGAAGATTTAAGAATCACTTTTTATGACAAAGGTTATACTCAGCTAGAGGAAGGGATCGAAAACAGGAAACTCATGTCCTGGATATTTCTGGCCAGCGGATGTGTTATGTCGGCAATGATACTGCTGTTTTTCTCAAACTTGTTTATTACTGGCCAGGCTGAGAGGATTGCAGTGGAGAGGCTGTTGGGGAGGAGCAAAAAACAGTGTGCCAGATCCATTCTGTCAGGCATGGTTATACTGGCAGGGGCAGCAGTCATCATAGGAAGCGGGGCCAGTTTTGGGGCAACCCAGGCAGTTGCAGAGAAGGCGGATATTACAGAATCATTTGACAAAGAATTTAGTAATGCTTTAATAGATACTGCAGAAAAAGAGGAGGTGGATTTAGAGGGGCCCAGTGTAATTCTGGTATTTGTATCTGGAGGCGGGCTGTTTATGGCCGCCATCCTTATATTTTCCGCCTGTATGGGAGGAAGCCTGAAAAAGGAACCCCTGCAGCTTTTGGGGAAACTAGAAGAGTAATTTTATTCCCCCGGGCAGCGGCCAAGGAGACATGTTTACATGTCCTCTTGGCCGCTGCCGGGAGGGCCAAAAGGCCCCGATGCAGGCATCGGGGCCTTTGACTGAGGAAGAAGTCCTAGGCACAGGATTTCTTCCTTTTTCAATGCAAAACTTCTATCCACTGCCAGAAGGGCCGGCCTGGTTTCAGGAAGGGGCCGTATGAGGGTGCAGCCTGGGAAAAACCTGTAGGGCAAACCTGACTGTCCGGACAGGAGTCAATGAGGGCCTCCTATGGGCATACTTTTTATGCAAAAGTTTCAGATTTGCTATACTTGTCTTATTCTGCCGGAGGATGGATACATCCCCTGGGAGTAATATTTTGGAGTGTAGGAGGTTACATTATGCAGCATGAAACATACGGCTATATCAGAGTTTCCACAAAAGACCAAAATGAAGCACGCCAATTGGACGCATTGGCAAAAATGAAAATACCTTTATCAAATATCTATATTGATAAACAGAGCGGCAAGGATTTTGAACGGCCGGCATGGCAGGAGCTTGTGCACAGGCTGGGAGAGGGAAATCTTTTGGTCGTGAAATCTATAGACCGGCTGGGACGGAATTATGATGATATTCTGGAACAATGGAGAATTATAACAAAAGAAATACATGCAGATGTGCTTGTCCTGGACATGCCTTTATTGGATACAAGGATGAAAGAAAATAATTTGACAGGTACTTTTATTGCAGATTTGGTTCTTCAGATTCTTTCCTACGTGGCACAGACCGAGAGAGAAAATATCAGGCAAAGGCAGGCAGAGGGTATTGCGGCTGCAAGGTCAAGGGGTATAAGGTTTGGGAGGCCTGTAAAAGAAATTCCAGGCTTTGAGGTAATATATTTGTTGTGGAAAGAAGGGAGTATCACAGCTACAGAAGCCGCCGTACGCTGTGGACTGTCCAGGCAGGGATTTTATAAGCGGGTTGGAAGGTATGCAGACGGCAGGGACGGTGACGAGGGGATAGGGCGGCCGCCCTGCAATCCGTATGGTCCGCGTCTCCAAGAGAATACTGGCAGATAGGGCCGTATATAAAACCATGAAATCATGAATACCTTTGCTTACATATACCCAAATGACATCCCTTATTGAACAATAGTAGTCCAATAAGCATAACTTACCAATATATTTCTTTACAATATACCAATTATATTTTATAATTTATATGTATTTTTAGGCAAATTGTTCGTGAAGATACATATAAAAGTTTGTCAACTATTATGTACCTTGCTGGACGAAGTCTATCCGTCCAAAGGACATGTGTTAAGGGGTGCCCTTTGGGTGTACCTGATTGAACATTAGCAGTTCAATAAGTATGCATTATTTTACAGCTTTAGCCGTGAACTTGCCAGCCAGGCTAAGAGCGCGGGGGTTGTATCAGATGAATTTTTAGTAGGATACGAGGAAGAGAGTAAGGGATATGAGGGAGGAAAGTACAAGATGAGAAAACATAAGATCTGGAAAAAATGTCTGGGTATTCTTTTGACTTCATTTATGCTCATTCAGTGTGCCGTGCCAGTGTATGCTGAGGAAGGGGACGGCACTGACTTGGCGGGGCAGGACTCGGCGGCCATACTGCAAGAGGGGGGAACAGAGAGTACAGTGCCTGATGAAGCCGTTTCAGATCCTGGCAGCACAGTAGTGCAGAACCCTGGAGAGAATGAGAACTTTGACGGGCAGGGCGATGAGACGGAAATACCTGACAGCGCGCCTTCTGCCGATGGCGGACAGGCAGAGAGTGTTCCAAGTGAAGAAGGCGCCGGGACAGCAGCAGAAAATGAGGCTGAGGCAGGCGGGGTTACGGAGGCCGGAGAGGCCCAGGATCCCCAGAAAGCAAAGATCGGTGAACCGGAGTTATCTCAGGCTTCAGAGCCGGCTAAGCCGGTATTAAAATATTCCGCCCATGCACAGACCTATGGGTGGATGGACGAAGTATCCGACGGGGAGTCCGCGGGAACTACGGGCGAGAAAAAGCGCCTGGAGGCTGTCCGCATCCGTATAGAAGGACTGAGCCAGGGGACAGAGAATGGGACTGGCGCTCAGGCTGAGGCGCTGACGGGTTCCGTTGAATATAAGACACATTCCCAGACAGTGGGATGGAAGGATTGGGTGTCAGACGGGGCCGTAGGAGGAACCGAGGGCATGGGCAAGCGTCTGGAGGCCATCTGTATCCGGCTGACAGGGACTCTGGCAGAAAAATATGATATTTATTATAAAGTACACTGTGCAACATTCGGAGACCTGGGGTGGGCGAAAAATGGAGAGATGGCAGGCTCAGAAGGCTTTGCCAAATCAATCGAGGCGATCACCATCCGACTGATTGAAAAAGGCAGCCAGGATGCGCCGGAGCAGAGTAAAAGGAGTTACTTCACCCCGAGTGATATGGGGAATGTCACCTATACATCCCATGTGCAGACTTATGGATGGATGCAGTCGGTTGCAGACGGCCAGATGAGTGGGACTACAGGCCAGAAAAAGCGTATGGAGGCCATGAAGATTTACTTATCTAACCCTGCTGGTGAAGACGGGGTTCCCTTAGAAGGCGGAATTACATACCGCGCCCATTCTCAAAGTTATGGCTGGATGGATTGGGTCCAGGAAGGGGAAGTTGCCGGCACGGAGGGCAAAGGCAAGCGCCTGGAAGCGTTCCAGATACAGCTTACGGGCCAGATGGCAGAGCAGTATGACATTTATTATAAAGTGCATTGTTCTACCTGGGGAGACTTAGGATGGGCAAAAAACGGAGAGACTGCGGGCACCACGGGCACAGCCAGATCCATAGAAGCGCTGGAGATCCGGCTTGTCAAGAAGGGCAGCAGTGACGCCCCGTCAGGAGGCGGGCGCCCTTCCATCGAAGATACGGGCGTTGGGACACTGACTTATGAGCCGTGGATAGGCGTAATCGGATGGAACGGAGCCGTGACAAGTCCGGCGGAGGCAGGCACCACTGGCCAGAAGAAGAAAATAGAGGCAATTAAGATGCAGCTTGACGGCAGCCAGTTCGAAGGAGGCATTACATACCGGGCATATATGCAGAGCACCGGATGGCAGGACTGGAAGTCAAATGGAGAGATTGCGGGGAGCACCACTGCCGGCAAGAGGCTGGAGTCCTTTGAGGTTAAGCTGACCGGTGAGCTGGAAAAATACTGTTCTGTCTATTACCGCGCCCACGTAGAGAAATATGGATGGCTTGGATGGGCGAAGAATGGGCAGACAGCAGGCACACAGAACTGTAGCTACAGAGTTGAGGCCATACAGGTAGTGATCACCATGAAGACAGCGGCGGCGCCTGGGAGTACATCAGGATATTTCCAGGACACAATCTATCTTCCGAGATATAATAACGCTATTGACACCATTATCAACGAGGCGGGCACAGATTTGTATTCCTGTTATTCATGGGTTGTAAATAACCTTTCGTATCAGACGCTGCCGATTCCCATGGATCCTCCGGCTGGATATACAAGGGAGGAAGGCTATGCTATCTATGCCGTGGAGAACCGCCGTGGAAATTGCTACTGCTATGCCGCCGCGTTTGCAGGAGCGGCCAAACGGCTTGGCTTCAGTGCACGGTATATTGAGGGCGGCGTAGGCCTGGCTGCCGGAGGTACAGGCCCCCACAGCTGGGTGGAGATAGATATTGACGGGACCACATATGTCTGTGACCCGGAGGCAGAATATGAACTAGGAGGAAACTTCTACATGGTAACATATGGTTCAGCCAGGTTAAATTATCAATAAGGATTTAGAGAAGAAGGCGGCTATGTCTGTTTATACAGGCATAGTCGGCCTTTTTAAGGAGAACAATAGTTATGGTATTTAGCTCAATGGTATTTTTATGTGTTTTCCTTCCCACTGTTTTTCTGCTCTAT
This sequence comes from Luxibacter massiliensis, assembly GCF_900604355.1. Classification (NCBI taxonomy): domain Bacteria; kingdom Bacillati; phylum Bacillota; class Clostridia; order Lachnospirales; family Lachnospiraceae; genus Luxibacter; species Luxibacter massiliensis. The sequence goes on from NZ_UWOE01000001.1 coordinate 1,040,005, forward strand.
TATATGGTACCTGGAATAAGGGCAAAGAATATTCTGCTGATTGTATTCAGCCTGATGTTCTATGCTTATGGCGAGCCAGTATATGTTTTACTGATGATAGCAAGCACCCTGATGAATTACATATTCGGGCGATGTATTGAGGGCAGCGGGGAGAAAGGGAGAAAAGCATGGCTGGCGGTTACAGTTATTGTAAACCTGGGAGTCCTGGCTGTATATAAATATGCGGATATGTTCATCAGCAGTGTGGACAGCATATTTGGCCTGGATATTCCCCTTCCTGGAATCGAACTTCCTATTGGGATTTCCTTTTTTACGTTTCAGGCAATGTCCTATGTGATTGATGTATACCGCTGTGAGGTAAAGGCCCAAAAAAGTTATTTGAATGTACTGCTGTACATTTCTTTTTTCCCACAGTTGATTGCAGGGCCCATTGTAAAATATCACGATATACAAAATCAGATAGACAAAAGGAGCGCTTCGATTCCCGGAATTGCCATGGGACTTCGGCGTTTTATAATGGGTCTGGCCAAAAAGGTGCTGATTTCCAATGTGGCTGCTGCAGCGGCAGATGCTGTCTTTAGCGCCTCTGCCGGGGAGATAAATATAGTCTCTGCCTGGATCGGGGCGGTGGCTTATATGATGCAGATTTATTATGATTTCAGCGGTTACAGTGATATGGCAATCGGGTTGGGGCATATGTTTGGGTTTACATTCCTGGAGAACTTCAGGTATCCATATGTTTCCGTAAATATCCAGGAGTTCTGGAGGAGATGGCATATCTCCCTTAGTACCTGGTTTAAGGAGTATTTATATATTCCCCTTGGAGGGAACCGCAAAGGGCGTGTGCGCACCTGCTTAAATAAGCTGATCGTGTTTTTTGCTACAGGCTTATGGCACGGGGCAAATTGGACGTTTGTGGTATGGGGACTTTTTCATGGGTTCTTCCTGCTGCTGGAAGAATGGCTTCCAGTTAAGAAGCTGCCTAGAATATTGGGGCATATCTATACCCTTTTGATCGTATGTGCTGGTTTTGTCATGTTTAGGGCGGACACGCTGGGGCAGGGTTTATATGTGATCGGGCAGATGTTTACCGGATACCACTTTGAGCATGAAGCTGTGGTTTTAGGACTGAACCAGCTGACCCCGCTCTTTGTGGCTACAATGATGGCTGCAGTTATTTTTATGTTTCCTGTGAAAGAAGTGCTGGAGAGTAAGAAGAACCGGGCAGGGAAGAATGCCAGGCAGTTTTGGGAAGGGGCAGGATATGTGGGAAGCATGGTTCTGTTGGTATTATCCGTGATGGCCTTGGCAGGCGGGACATATAACCCGTTTATTTATTTTAGGTTTTAGAAGGGATGGACATGAATAAAAAAATATTAACTGTCTATATCATCGTGGTATTTCTGCTTCTCATCCTGCCCTTTGCCGGTATGGGGGTAGCGCCCACCACACAGACTACAGAGAACAAAGAATTAAAGGAATTTCCTGTGCTTTTCAGTACTGACGGTGGTTGGAACCATAGGTTTTTGAGTGACATGGGGGAGTACTTTGAGGATCATTTTGCTTTCAGGCAGGAGTTGGTTTCCGCCAATGCCATCCTCAGGAGCAAGGTTATAAAGACCTCGCCTGAGAGCCAGGTCCTGCTGGGCAGCGGCGGATGGCTTTACTACTCGGAGACGACGGACGATTACCAGGGTACGGATATGCTTTCAGACAGGAGCCTGTATAATATTGCACATACCTTGTCCATGATGCAGGATATGACAGAGGCTCTTGGAAGTAAATTTTATTATACCGTTTCCCCAAACAAAAATTCCCTCTATGACGCACATATGCCCTATTATTATAAGAAAGGCAGTGAAAATAACCTGGACAGGCTGATGCTGTACCTGGCGGAGGAGGGGGTCAGCTATATTGACCTAAAGAGTGCATTCCTCAAAGAAGAGGAGGTTCTTTATCTGAAGCGGGATTCCCATTGGAATAACAAAGGGGCAGTGCTTGCCTATAATACTATATTGGACGCGCTGGGCAAAGAACATGAAAGCTATCTTAACATTCCCTATGAGGAAAATACAGATTACCTGGGGGATTTAAATACTATGCTGTATCCTCTGGGGGCCAAACCAGAACTTAACTATACATGGCTCAAGGAAGAAACATGGCAGTATACAAGTGAGGAGAAAGATGTGGAGGGAGACTGGATTTCCGCAGCAAATCCTCAAGGCACCGGTTCTGTCCTTATGTACAGAGATTCTTTTGGAAATACGCTGTTCCCTCTTTTTGCAGATGAGTTTGAGAATACATATTATACGAAGCTGGTTCCCTACAGCCTGGCAGACATAGTTCAGTATAAACCGGACTATGTGGTGGTGGAGAGGGTGGAGCGGCGGATTTCATCTATTATTGAGGAACCGCCCATTATGCAGGGGCCTGCTGTACAATTGAGTGCAAAAGAGACTGTAGATTCCGATACCAGTATTTCGACCCGGATGAATGGATCCTATTATATGGTGGAAGGGATTATAGATCCGGAATATATAGAAGAAAAGAGCCGGATCTATATATCTGTCTATCCGTCGGGGCAGCCTACAGGCATTGCATGGGAGGCCTATGGAACTTTGGCGGACTCAGAAGATCAAGAAAAGAGAGACTGTGGATATCAACTGTATCTGCTTGAAAAGAATATTCCGCAGGGTACAGATTTTGATATAGAGGTGATAGTTTCCGGACAAGGCGGGACCTACACAGTGCAAAAGAAAACAATCACAAACAAATAAGGAGAAGGAAAATGAAGAAGAAATTTTGGGGAATCCTGCTGGCGGCAATGTGTGTCTGTGTATTTATGGCGGGATGTACAAAGGAAGAGAAAGAGGAAAGCGCAGATAAGAAAGAAAAAAAAGAGACTGTAAAAGAAGTCCAGGAGAAAGAGTATGAGACTATCGGGAGTAAGGCCGAGGGGGCATATGAGGTTCTTATTACAAACGCGGCAGGGCAGGATATTACGGGCATAGCTGTTAAAAGTACAGATAAAACAGAATGGCCGGGGAATATGATTCCGTCAGGGAAGACATTTAAGAAGGATCAGACAGTAAGGCTGTATTATACCCCTGAGAAGGACAGCAATACAGCAGTAGCTTCTGATAAGGCGGTAAAACCTTCTTTTGATGTGAACCTGACACTTGCAGATGGAAAAACTTACCAGCTTTCTGGATTCCCTTTTGAGGACATGGAAGAGGTGTCAGTCAAAATTGCCGATGACGTTGCTTTTCTGGAGTATACAAGTAAGACTTCTAAGGAGCAGGTAAGTACGAAGGAGCAGGAACTTGGGCTGAAGGCGCAGAGAGAGCAGGAAGCGGCGGCAAGGGCAGCGGCGGAAAAAGCAGCGGCGGACACACAGGCAGCGGCAGATGCCCAGGCGCAGCGGAGGCCCAGGCAGCGGCAGCAGCAGAGAACCAGGCGGCAGCCAATGCCCAGGCAGCAGAGCCGCAGTATCAGGAATCCTACACAGAGCCAGACTACTCTCAGACTTATGAGGAGCCATATACAGAACCTGCGCCTGCGCCAGAGCAGAGTACAGAGAGCTGCCTTGGAGGTGCAGAACAGAGCACGGAAGGCTGCCTTGGAGGTGCAGAGCAGAGCACAGAAGGCTGTCTGGGAGGCGTGTAATAAAAGCGGCTGAAGGTATTGCCAAGGTGCAAGGGAGAGGGCGCCCTGCTGCATTTTTGCCAATTGGCCCACAGTTAAAAGGGCAGATACATACCGTGATAATAAAATATGAAGGATTCAATTCCGCCTATTCTAAAAGGACACTTTAGGGTAGGCGGTTTTCCATTGGATGTGACGGCAGAAAAATGAAATTTATATGTAATATCTTTGCAACTGTGCTATTTAATGCTATAATACCTTACATATGTGTAAAAAGGAGTAAATGTACTGTTTTGGTACATGATAATAATAAAGTATGTTTGGTTATGTGACGGTCTGCGAGCCTGAGCTTAAGGTAAAAGATTTAAAAAAATATAAAGCATATTACTGCGGGCTCTGCCATACGCTCAAGAAAAGGCATGGCGGACTGGGGCAGCTCACACTGACTTACGATATGACTTTTTTGATTGTCCTGCTGACCTCTCTGTATGAGCCTGAGACCACTATGATAAACTGCAGATGTAAGGTGCATCCGGTCAGGAAACAGGGGATGCTGTACAATGAGATTACATCTTATGCCGCGGATATGAATGTGGTGCTTGCCTATTACCATATGAGGGATAACTGGGCAGATGAAAAGAAAGCCAGTGGGTTGGCAGGCACCTGCGCTCTCAGGGGCAAGGTGAAGAAAGTGATGTCCAGATATCCCAAGCAGTGCCAGGCGGTCAGAAGGGAGCTTAGGGCGCTGTCGCTGTGCGAGAAGGCAGGGCAGGCAGATATTGACAAGGCGGCTGGATGCTTTGGCAGGCTGATGGCAGAGCTGTTTGCCTACCGGCAGGACCAGTGGGAAGGCCGCCTTAAAAGAATGGGGTTTTATTTAGGCAAGTATATATATATTATGGATGCCTATGAGGATTTAGAGAAGGATGTAAAAGAGGGCTGCTATAACCCGCTGAAAGAGATATCCTTAAAAGCTGGGTACGAAGACCGGTGCAGGGAAATGCTCTGTATGATGATAGCAGAGTGCAGCGCAGAGTTTGAAAAACTGCCATGCCTGGAAGATGTGGACATTATCCGCAATATATTATATGATGGTGTATGGACTAAATATCGGAAAATACAGGAACAACGCAGGAAAAGTGAGGAAGGACAGTTATGATGAAAAATCCATATGAGGTGCTGGGAGTCTCCCCCAACGCATCGGACGATGAAGTAAAAAGAGCTTACAGAGATTTGACAAGGAAATACCATCCAGATGCGAATGTTAATAATCCACTGGCAGATTTGGCTGAGGAGAAGTTCAAGGAAGTACAGGAGGCATATGATACAATTATGAAGGAGCGGGAGCAGGGCGCTTCCGGCAGTTATGGCTACGGATATGGCCAGTCTGCTGCAGGGGGATACCAGCAAGGTTCTTCATCTGGCAGTGAACAGAATGTAGAAATACAGGCCGCTTATAATTTTATCAATTCCAGGCGTTACAGGGAAGCCCTGAATCTATTGAGCCGTATGCCCAACAGGGATGCCCAGTGGTATTATCTGAGTGCAGCCGCCAATGCAGGGATCGGGAATAACATCCTTGCCAGGGACCATGCCGGGCAGGCCGTGAATATGGACCCCAATAATCCTCAGTACAGGCAGCTCTTAAATCAACTGGAGTGGAACAGCCAGCGTTACCAGAACAGTCCCTTTGGAGGCGGTTATGGGACAGGCGGAAGTTCCTGCGGGACAGGGAACCTGTGCTGTGACCTGTGGTGTGCGGATACACTATGCGAATGTATGGGAGGGGATCTTTGTTCATGCATATAAAGGCTAGGAAGATGGCTTTTGGAGGATTATTCCTCGCACTTACAATTGTGTGTATGGCACTGAGCAGTATTATAGAGACAAATACATTGTTTCTTCTTGCGGCCGCATCCTATTTTGTGGGGATTATCATCCGGGAAATGGGGTTGCGCACAGGGACTGCCTTTTATCTGGCTGCTGTTTTGTTAGGGTTCATAACAGCGCCGAATAAGTTTTATGTAGTATCATTTGCGGCTATGGGATTTTATATACTGGCTGGAGAAGCAGCCTGGAATGCGCTTGGCCGGCTGTCTGGGAAAGTGAACCGTAAAGTCCTGCTATGGATTATGAAATATTCAATATTTAATATTCTCTATATTCCGGCGGTACTATTGTTTGAACAGCTGCTTTTTGACAGAAGCCTTTCTCCGCTGTGGACAGCAGGGGTGATTGCAGCGGGACAGCCGGCGCTGTGGATATATGATATGGCATATGGATATGTACAGAACCATATATGGAATAAATTAAGGGGGCGCCTGATTTATGGGAAATAGGCATAATCCATAAATCAGACGCCTTTGCTGCGGCTTTAAACCGGGGGGATTAGTCTGCTTTACACAGACAGAGAGGATGTCCGGCGGGATCCAGCATAGTTGTGAAATTCTCTCCGCCGAATTGGGAGTTGGCCTTCACGGCGCCCAATTCCTCTGCCTTGGCAACCGCTGCCTCTACATCAGGCACAAGAAAATCAAAGTGAATTTGTTTTTGCTGCCTGCCCTCTTCTTCCGGCCATACAGGAGGTACATAATCCTCTTCCTGTACAAATACAAACATAACTCCATTTTCACTGATAACAGCCGGGTTGCCGAAAAGTTCTGTCTCTTTCCAGCCAAGAAGCCCTAGATAAAAGTCACAGAGCTTTCTGGAATCAGGGCAGTCAACAACAAGGTCTGCAAGACGTATTTCTGTTGCCATATTATGTTACCTCCTTAAAAATATTGGCGCTGCAGATTGGCCTGCCACCCGTCAGTAAGGGCAGATCCCCTCGTACAGGCCTGTTTACTTGAAGTATAGCACGAAGGGAATATCCAGGCAATAGTACAAACTAAAAGGAATCAATTATTATGAAGTTTTATTTAGCTCCCCTAGAAGGGATTACAGGTTATATTTACCGAAATGCCTATCATACATATTTTGGATGTATTGATAAATACTTTATACCATTTATCAGTCCCAACCAGTTCGGGCATTTTAGTTCAAAAGAGAAAAATAATATTCTCCCCAGGCACAATATTGGCATGTATGCGGTGCCTCAGATCCTGACGAACTCGGCGGAAGATTTTATCAGGACAGCCACAAGGCTAAAATACTATGGATATGAGGAGGTGAACCTGAATCTGGGCTGCCCCTCAAAAACTGTGGTGGCCAAAGGGAGAGGATCCGGGTTCCTGGCTTTTCCTGACAGGCTGGACAGCTTTATGGAGGAGATTTTTGAGAAGGTGGATATGCAGATATCTGTCAAGACGAGAATTGGAAAGGAAAGTGCAGAAGAATTTCCGAGGCTGATGGAAATTTATAATAAGTACCCCCTTAAAGAGCTGATTATACACCCCAGGCTGCAGAGAGATATGTACAAAAATACGCCGGACTGGTCGGTTTTTGCGGAGGCGGCGGAACAATGCAGATGTAAAGTCTGTTATAATGGGGATATTTTTACAGTGCCGGACTATGAGCGGTTTACAAAGGCATTTCCAGGGGTTGGGCGTGTCATGTTGGGAAGGGGGATCTTATGTAATCCCGGCCTTGTCCCAATGATTCGTAAGGGGGAGGTTCTGTCAAAGAACCAAATCCAGGATTTCCACGGGCAGATATATGAGGAGTATAAAACAATCTTGTACGGAGATAAGACGATTCTATTCAAAATGAAAGAGTTATGGTTTTATATGGCCCCTTTGTTTACCAACTATGAGAAGTATGCGAAAAAAATAAAGAAATCAGAGAGGCTTCCAGTATATGAGGAGACTGTAAAGGCTTTGTTTGCCGAGCAGGAATTAGTGTGTGCCTGAAAAGGCATTTCCATGTGTTAGTATGGCAGAAGCCGTATATTGGGGGCACATTTTCGAATCCTAAAAGGGCGTACCTAATGGGCGCCCTTTATATATGCCCGAAAGGGCGGGGGAGACTTATAGGATTACGAATGTCCAATAAGACACGGAAGGCCATGTTCAAACACACACTAATTTGCTCGGCTTATGGAGACTCCTTAAATTAGAATTTCATATATTCCGAGTCCCACAAGGATGAATCCTGAGAGTATGTCTGCAGTTCTGTCTGAGATATGGGGCATCTTTGTTTTTCCGATGAAATTCCCGGAATATAGGAAAATAACGGATACGGCCAGAGATAAGATGGCTGTGGGGATGAGCTTCAGGCCTGTGATGCTTGCGCCGATCCCCATGCCGAAATTATTGACTGAGAGGGCCAGCCCCAGCCATATTCCTTCTTTTAAGGTGAGAAGGGTAGTTTCTCTGGAATGAATGGCTTCATCCCAGGAAGCCAGCTCGGAAGTTTTCACCTCAGACCTCCTGAACAGGTGCCTTATATGGCTGCAAATAGCTTTTATTATATAGTATAGCCCAAGGCCGATTAAAAGTGAGCAGCCAATTGCCTGGGTGGAAGAGGCCGGCAGAAACTGTGAGATCTCTGCACCCATGAGAATGGAAACCACAGTGCCGGTCAGGGTGATCAGGCTGATGACAGTGCTTTTTAAAAGATCAATATTAGATTTTTTAATTCCATAAGACATGCCTACAATAAAGCTGTCTATATTTGCAGAGAGAGCAAATAAAAATGAGGAAAGGATATGCATAATCTGCTCCTGATATCATATGAACTGTTTGTATTCAGTATATTCAGAAGTATTTGTTGCGTTCATGGTGCATAAACTGTTAAGAGTTTATGGACTGGAGCCTGTACATGCGTAAATATTTGTTCCTTTTTAGCAGAAGGGCGCTTCTGTTACTTGTGATAATTGGGTTTTTTGGGGTCGCCTCAGATTATAGGGGGCCTGCCCTTTTAACCCAGGGGGAGATAAAGGACAATGGGGAGGAGGAAGAAAAGAGTGATGATTATATTAAATGGGTCGAATTTAATGTCACCTATGAAGCACTGGCGCAGGCCTATACATATGACACAGAAACCTATGGGGAGGAGATTCATTTAAGCTGGATCGATTTGCTGGCTTATCTGGGGGCAAAATATGGAGGGGATTTTACACAGTATAAAGAGCAGGATATGGCGGATGCCGCTGAAAAGATTCTGTCCGGGGATACAGATATGGGACAGCTGACAGCCGACATGCAGTATTACGGATATTACCGGGAAGCATATGGGGCTGTGTTGGGCGGCATGGTGGGAGAGTATGAGATCCAGGAAACGGAAGAAGGCACCCAGAAAATGGTATGGAAGAAGTACTATGGATTAAAGGCTTTTGGGCCCACGGCCAAGGGATTCCCCTATTCAGATTATGACGATTTTGGGGTTTCGCGCAGCTATGGATACCAGAGGAACCACCTGGGCCATGATATGATGGGCCAGACAGGGACTCCGATCATAGCGGCAGAGTCCGGCTATGTGTCTGTGATGGGGTGGAACCAATATGGAGGATGGCGTATTGGGATCAACAGTTTTGACGGCAGGCGGTATTATTACTATGCACACTTAAGGCAGAACGTGCCTTTTGCTGCATCTCTTGAGGAGGGGGACGTTGTCCAGGCAGGGGATGTGATCGGATATATGGGGCGGACAGGATACAGTGCTACGGAGAATGTCAATAATATAGATACCTGCCATCTTCATTTTGGGCTGCAGCTTATTTTTGATGAGAGCCAGCGGGAGGGAAACAATGAGATATGGGTAGATGTATACCCCCTTGTACGGTTTCTCTCCAGGAACCAGTCGGAGGTTCTGCGCAATGATGCAAATAAGGAATGGTACAGGAAGTACAGGATAAAAGACCCGGCTGCAGAGGCCTTTGAACATGGGATGAAAGCTGCAGAAAAGGGAGGGGACTGAGAATACAAAAGGCCTGGATTCCCAGGAAAATAGGGCCGTTGTAAAAAGTCCCCTAAACAATATGTACAAAAATACGCCTTGCATTAAGAAGGGGACTCCTCTGCAAGACGTATTTTTCATTTACGGACGTCCCCTTTCTTAAGATGCGACACTAGGCTCTATCTGTATGTAAGGGTGCGCCCTACTGACAGAATTATGCGGAACAGTCTACTGTGGCCACGCTCACAGGGGAGGCGCTTACCTCCACTGCCTGGGCGGGAGATGAAACGGAGATAACCGGGGCAGAAGGAACAAAACCAGACATCGTATTTGTGTACTGGTCTGCAATCTGCTTAAAACGGTAATCTGCCGTGGAAGGTTTGATAAAGACATCTTCCATACAGGCTGTCTGGCAGTGCTCCTGGGCCTTCCTGGCAGTGCGTTTCCGCCTGAGCTCCTCAGCTAACTGCTTTTCCAGTTTCAGCTTCAGGCGCTTTTTGGCTGCCTTCTGCCTTCGGTGAAGCTGTTCTTCTCTGTGGAGCCTGGCTATTTTAATATCACCTTTGTGGATGACATTCTTGATTCTGCGGATGATAACAGCAGCCTCGGCGGCATCCGTTACTTCCAGCTTTACTTTTGCGATTTCACTGCGGTTTGCTGCTATCACACCTCTGACAGAGGCTACGTTTTTTGCTCCCGCAAGCCTCATCATATTAAAACTCTGGGAATATTTATAAGGTTTGGAGTAGGGGTTTTTGGCCTCCTTTGTCTTGCTCCAGGAGAAATCCTGTGTGCCTGCCTGGTGCTTATTTTCTGGGAAAAAGTTCTGGGTTTTCTGTTCTTTCATGGCAGTCCATTTGGTAACTTCGCCATTTTCGTCCAGTATCAGTCCCATGCCGGTCAGCTTCTTGTTCACCAGAAGAGCCTCCACCTGTGAAGAAAACTGATAACTGTTGAGTGAATTTAATACCTGTTCCACCTTGGCACGCACAGAATCATCGGAGAGCATCTTCTCTAAAAGTCCCGGTGCGATAGCTACGTTATTTATGCCGCTTTGTGAGGTGGCATAGTTTTTTATCTGGCCGCTGCTAACAGAGATGAAATCAAAGTCAATATTTTTGTAAGTATTTTTTAGGTCGTTGATAAGTTTATTTATGTCAGTCTCAGAAGTAGTCTCTGGGCTTTGTGATACTGCCCGGGGGGATGTCTGGCTGGGTGCAAGAACCTGATTTTTAAAATCAGGTTTAGATTCTGCTACCTTCATATATACACACTCCTTTTTACTGAAATTATTTTTAAAAAACTGAATCCTAATTCACGCTTTTGGATACAAATAGAACCGGTTTTTATATAATATATAAAATATATCGGCAATTTCAGAAAAATTAATAGCAGTTTTACTAAATAAAAGCATTCTTTTATTGGGAAAGTTAAAGACTTACCCCGATAATACGTTTTATATCCCTTAATAGTCTGAAAAAATAATTATAGTATACTTATTGAATATTAGCAGCGCAATAAGGTATAAAAAATAAGAATTTTCAGAAATTTTCCGTTGCGCTCACAAATATTATAAGAGTATAATGATAGTACTTACATAAAACGGGGGCATACTGATTTTTACTGTAAAGGTGATAAGAGAGTGGAGGTGGGCCTCAGAAGTTTGACAGTAATAGAGAACATACAAAATAAGACAGGGGGATAAAAGTATGAGAAAGAAAATGTTAGCAGCCATAGCTGCAGGTATTGCAATATTAGCTCTGGGAGGCTGCCGCAGGGCCACACCCCAGGAATTGGTGGAGAAGGCTTCTGAAAATGCCCAAAAGGCTGAGTCTTTTACAGGCAATATGGAAATGTCCATGACTATAAAGGCAAAGCAGGACGGTATGTCTATGGGGCTGGACATAGGAATGGATCTGGATATCGAGGCCACGAATGATCCCTCTGAATACCATATGGCTGGAACGTTAGGCGTTGATTTTATGGATATGAATATGGATCTGGAAGTATATGGAGTGGAAAATGAAGATAAGACAGGCACAGTCATATATTCTAATATAGGCGGGCAATGGAGCCAGGAAGAAGTTGAAAATATCGAAGAAAGTGGAAATGCGGATATATTTAAACCTGGCATCTTGCTGCCCACAGACAGTGAACTAAAGCTCAGGAAGGAGCTGGAGAAAGAGAATGGCAAGGACGTATTTGTCATCGATACAGTGGTGGACGGGGAAACCTTCCAGGAGGCTGGGAAAATGGCAGACGACATGCTGGGAGAGACTTATGGGGATATAGATTTCTCAGATGTGGAGGCAGACATGTCTATTAAAATATACCGTGAAAGTATGCTTCCGGCTTCTGTCACAATGACAGTCAGCGATGCGGACAGTATGATTGTGGAGGAGGACGGCACAGAGGTGTCACTGGAGGCCCTGTCGCTTATCCTGGCTTTTGATGGATATGATACAGTGGAGAAAATTACAGTGCCCCCGGAGGCGCTTGCATCTGAGGAAACAGGAGATTTCTTTAATTTTTCGGAAGACCCATATACACAGAATCTGCCATATGAGACAGAAGAAGAGCCTCAGGCAGATGTAAGAAAGGATGCCCAGGGGAATTATATACTGACAGACTTTTATGAGGAAAAAGAGATATCCATCCCTGCCCCTGAAGGGATGACGTTGGATGAATATGCAGATAACCAGTATCTGAGTTTTACAAGCGAAGAGGATGCCCAGGGAAATTCCTACTATATCCAGTATAGCCTGAACCTAATGGATGAATACCACACAGAGGCGGATTACATGGAGGCATATAAGTCGTTTATGCAGGAGTATCAGGAGGAAGAGTCCTATAATAATTTTCAGTTTCAGGATGAAACAGTTATCCAGTCATCGGGCAAAGAAATCAAATATATAAAGTCCTCCTATTCTTATATGGATACACTCCATGGTATCGATTATGTAGCCTGGATGGTGATGGAAGACAATTATATCCTAGTCTGCGATATAAGTGAATTTACAGATACAGCCGGGATAGGGGTTGTAAGTGAGGATGTAATTGCTTCATTCTTCAAAGGGATTTGAGGCGTAAATAAGAGCCATTGGCGGATATAAGGGGTACTGCAGTTGTAAAGCAGACACCTTGCAGAATATATTTATATATTCCCACCTTTTTACTTATCTTTTTATGTATTGTTGACGATATATTATATTGGCTGATAGAATCCTTTGAATGGATAGAGATAGCCTAACAGAATGAAAACTACCCGTATAAATTATGGGGAGCAGTATTCATCGTATTAAGACCATAAGAAGGAGGTATAAATAAAATGGTCAATAGTATCAGGAATCTTAAAATTAGATTTAAGCTGTATCTTCTTATCGGAATTGCACTGATAGGAATGTTCATGATAGGAGGGATCTCCTTTTTCTTGATGGGCAGGCTGAATCAGGGGAATACAGAGATTACCGGAAACTGGCTTCCTAGTGTGGATCTGGCCAGGGAGATGGATACGACAATGTCTAATATCCGGTTGAATGAACTGGGTTATCTGGCGTCTATTTCCCAGGATGGGGAGAGCGCAAGCCAGCAGTATCTTGAAAAAGAAATAAGTGATATGAACCAGCTTTTTGATGCGTACAGTGAGGTAGTGGCTAGTGAAGAGGAACAGAGGCTTCTTGATACAGTAAAAGAGTATTGGAACCAGTACTCCCAGCGTGATTCTGAGCTGATGGATATTGCCAAGGGCGGAGATAAGACAAAGGCAAGAACTATTTTGGAAGGAGAATGCAGTCAGCTTTATAATTCCGTCAGTGGGGCGGTAAATGAGCTGATTACATATAATACAGAAGGAAGCACTGCGGCGGGGGCTCAGAGCACCTCCATCTACCGGACGGCTTTGATTATGCTTTCTATTGTTATGATTGTGATTATTATCATCGGCATTATATTCTCGGTAGCTGTTATCAGAGGTATCAGGATACCAATAGCTGAAATCCAGGAAGCCGCCATACAGATGGCACAGGGTAACTTAGACGTTGAGATTCAGTATGAGTCTAAGGATGAACTTGGTATGCTGTCCGGCCAAATCAGAGAACTGGTGCGCCGGCTGCAGGTGATCATCGCTGATGAGAACCGGTTCTTGGCACAGATGGCAACAGGCGATTTCACGGTAGATTCCACCTGTGAAAGCGAGTATATCGGAGGCTTCCATTCATTACTTGTTTCCTTTAGGGCCATTGCTGAAAAGCTCAATGACACAATGCTGCAGATCAGCGAGAGTGCGGATCAGGTAGCAAGCGGCTCAGACCAGGTGTCCAGCGGCGCCCAGGCACTGTCCCAGGGAGCCACTGAGCAGGCAAGTTCTGTGGAAGAGCTGGCAGCCTCTATCACAGAGGTTTCTGAGAAGGTAAAGCAAAATGCAGAAAATGCAGGGCAGGCAAGCAGCATGGCCAACCATGTGGGAGAAGAGATGAACATGAGCAACCAGAAAATGCAGGATATGATCCAGGCAATGGAAGATATCAGCGGATGCTCAAGTGAGATAGGCAAGATCATTAAGACTATAGAAGATATTGCTTTCCAGACAAATATTCTGGCGCTCAATGCAGCCGTTGAGGCGGCCCGTGCCGGAAGTGCGGGGAAAGGCTTTGCGGTGGTGGCAGACGAGGTGAGGAATCTGGCCAGCAAAAGCGCCGAAGCTTCCAAAAATACAGCCGTATTAATAGAAAATTCTATAAAGGCTGTTGAGAATGGGACACAGATTGTGGACGAAACGGCAAAATCATTGGTGCAGGCTGTAGATGGGGCGAAAGAGGTAACGGAGATTATCGACCGTATCTCCGAGGCAAGCAGTAACCAGGCAACAGCCATTACACAGATTACACAGGGAATTGACCAAATTTCCAGCGTGGTGCAGACCAATTCTGCCACGGCAGAGGAGAGCGCCGCTGCCAGCCAGGAGCTGTCAGGCCAGTCCCAGATTATGAAAGATCTTGTGAACAGGTTCAGGCTTAGGGGGCACGCACAGACAGTCTCTGCAGAGCCTTCATCCCCAGAAGTACCGGCGGCATCTTATACAGTAGATGAACCAGCTTATTATGGCGGATCTGATAAATATTAAAATGAAAAGGGACTGCCTCTTGCGATTGGAGTATCGTAAGAGGCAGTCCCTTTTCATTTCCCCCAGCAGCGAGCCAAGGGGACATGCTTACATAGGGGACTTTGGCTCTTCGTAGTCCACAGACAATTGATAGGGACTGTTTGTGTCCTCGGTGACAGGCAGGAGCAAAGTCTCAATGACGGTGCGGGCCTGTTCCAAAGCCTGGTTTAGGATATCTGTCTGGCCGGCCTTGGCTTGTGCATCCTCTTTTGCGTAGGCCATGGCTTTTGCTGTATCCTCCTTATCTGTCCAGTTAAAGAGTGCGAACTTTTCATCATAAAATTCCAGAGAGTCTGAGTCTATGGAGATATCCTGAATCTCAGGCTGGGGAATAGTGATCTGGATGGTCTTGCCGGAAACTTTTACGGCCGCCTTTGACAGGTCGATGCCCGCCTTGATCTGGGCATCATAAATCATGGAGAAGCTTTTTTTATTGATAAACTGGATCTCACCTTCAGAATATTTTATTATGCCCCGGTAATCAAGCCTGGCAGTGGTGAGGGAACTGCATTTACTGAGGCGCTCTTCAATAGATGTGGCGCTGACTGAAACCTGGGGTTCCCTGTTTAGAAGCCTGGCTCCCAGAAACCCAACGGCGATCAGCGCTGCCGCCGCAACTATAATGATGGCTATATGTACTTTTTTCATGTAGTAATCCTCCAAAATGGTTTTGTCTGTGGCCCGCCCTTTTAAGTAGTATAACGTTTTTAGGAGGGAACGTCCAGAGGCATTCGTGATTATGGCACAGATGCTTATTTCCAATCCAGCGGGAAATGTGGTATACTATGATAACTGTCTGTTGTACAGGACAGTGGCATTTTATTGCCAGAGGAATACATGCAGGAGGTAGGATGAATGGAAGCGCTGATACAGATGGACGGAAATATTCTGCTGTATATACAGGAATTTATACGTCAGGAGTGGATGCATCCTTTTTGGATATTTATTACTTCTTTGGGTGACGGTGGATGGTTCTGGATTGTATGCTCCGCTGCACTTTTGATTCCCAAAGGTACAAGGAGGGTGGGGATTACGGCGCTGATGGCACTTGCAGTGGGAGCGCTGATTACCAATGTGGCGCTGAAAAATATAGTGGCGCGGATTCGGCCCTATGAGGTGGTGGACGGCCTGACGCTGCTGATTGGGAAACCACATGATTATTCCTTCCCATCAGGGCATACATGCGCCTCTTTTGCGGCAGCGCTGGTATATTATAGAATGCTGCCGAAAAGATGGGGCGCAGCTGCACTGATCCTGGCGTCCCTGATCGCCTTTTCCAGGCTGTATGTGGGTGTACACTATCCAACAGATATACTGGGAGGCGCCGCAGTGGGGGCGGCTGCGTCGATGGCGTCCCTCTGGATAGCCAGGCATATCCATATAAAGCGTGGCCCCAATGGAGATGCAGACTGTAAAAACAAAGACTAGTAACCGGCTTAGTGATAGATATGGTCTGTCTCGTAGACCGCTTCACAGGTAAGCTGTACGCCCAGCTTTTTGAAAGTTTTAATATCTACGTCTGACAGCATGACAGAAGTGTGGGCCTGGCAGCCTTCCAATTTAGGAAGCTGTTCCAGCGCCTGGCGCGCCATGATGCTGCTGGCGGCGCTGGCGGAGAGGGCGATCAGAACTTCGTCAGTATGGAGCCTGGGGTTCTTGCTCTTTAAATAATCTACTTTCAGCTTCTGGATAGGTTCTATGGACTCTGGAGAAATCACATGGAGCTCATGGCTGATGCCGGCCAGTTCCTTGAGTACGTTCAAAAGCAGGGCGGCAGAGGCTCCCAGCAGGTTCGTAGTTTTTCCTGTGATTATGCGCCCATTGTCCAACTCCAGGGCTGCGGCGGGGGATTGGGTATTCCTGGCCCGATCCAAGGCTGCCTGGACAACCAGGCGGTCCTGTGTGGTCACATTTGCCTGGTTCATGAGAAGTTCTATCTGCTGGGCCTCTTTTTCTGTGCTTGTCCCTTTCAGGAGGGAATTCAGAGAGGCATAATACCTTCTTATGATTTCCTGGCGGGATGCCTCGCAGCAGACGGCGTCGTCGCAGATACAGTTGCCGGCCATATTCACGCCCATGTCCGTGGGGGACTTGTAAGGGCTTTTTCCATAGATTTTTTCAAAGATTGTATTGAGCACCGGGAATATCTCCACATCCCGGTTATAATTAACAGTGGTGACTCCATAGGCCTCCAGGTGGAAAGGGTCGATCATATTGACATCGCTTAAATCAGCGGTGGCCGCCTCATAGGCCAGATTGACGGGATGTTTCAGCGGGAGGTTCCATATGGGAAATGTTTCAAATTTGGCGTACCCTGCATGAATTCCGCGCTTATGTTCATGATATAACTGGGAGAGGCAGGTTGCCATCTTTCCGCTTCCAGGCCCGGGGGCAGTGACGATTACCAGTGGGCGGGATGTTTCAATATAATCATTTTTGCCATATCCGTCGTCACTGACAATTAATGGGATATTGGAAGGATAGCCATTGATACAATAGTGGATATAAACACGTATTCCTAGATTTTCAAGACGGTTTTTAAAAAACAAGGCGCTTTCCTGCCCGGAGTACTGCGTAATGACAACGCTGCCTACATACAGGCCATTGTCCCGGAATGAATCCATCAGGCGCAGCACGTCTAAATCATAGGTTATGCCCAGGTCTCCCCGGATTTTGTTTTTTTCAATATCACGGGCGCTGATCACGATGACGATTTCTGCCTGGTCGCTGAGTTGTTTGAGGAGCCTAAGCTTGCTGTCCGGAGCAAAGCCGGGGAGGACCCTGGCAGCATGGTAGTCATCGAATAGTTTCCCGCCAAATTCCAGATAGAGTTTGTTGTCAAACTGGTTGATCCTCTGGCGGATGTGTTCTGACTGCATGGTTAAGTATTTGTTATTATCGAATCCTGTTTTCATTTTACCCTTCCTTATTTTGTGACATACTTCGTAATCAGTATACTATAACATGCCCTGTGTTTACAATATTTTCATAATCTTTTTATTGATTTATGGGGAACCTGTACTTATAATGGGGATAGTGGATTTTAGGAGGCATAGAATGGATAATCAGAATAACAGAAATAATAATAAAGATCCCAGGAATAAC
The DNA here is from genome assembly GCF_900604355.1 of Luxibacter massiliensis. Classification (NCBI taxonomy): domain Bacteria; kingdom Bacillati; phylum Bacillota; class Clostridia; order Lachnospirales; family Lachnospiraceae; genus Luxibacter; species Luxibacter massiliensis. The sequence continues at coordinate 1,057,754 of NZ_UWOE01000001.1, forward strand.
CGGCAGGGTTGGGGAGTGATTATGGTGACGACGCTTCTGACCGTATTCATCGTAATGGGGTTATACTCCCTGATGCAGGATAAGAATCCTGAGGAGATCAGCTACGATAAATTTCTGACGCTGGTAGATGAGGAGAAGGTCAAGAAAGTTACCATTGATTCGACCAAGATTTATATAACATTAAAGGACGACGCAGAGGAAAAGAAAGAAAAGAAAAATAATACAGCCTCAGACATTGTCAGCCAGATTGAGGAAAAGAGTACAGGGCAGGAGAGGGCGCCAGATTACTTTACCGGCGTGGTGAGGGACGACACCTTATCCGAACGGCTTTATAAGCATGGCGTGGAATACGGGCAGCAGATACCGGATACAGCCTCTTCCATGATTTTTGAGATATTTATCACTGTGATCCTCCCAATATTGATGGTTGTCCTCCTGTTCAGCTTTTTTATGAAGCGTATGTCTAAGGGCGGCGGCATGATGGGCATAGGCAAGAGCAATGCCAAGGTCTATGTTGAGAAGGAGACAGGCGTTACGTTCCAGGATGTGGCGGGCCAGGATGAGGCCAAGGAATCCCTGCAGGAGGTTGTGGATTTCCTGCATAACCCGGGCAAGTATACGGGGATCGGTGCAAAGCTGCCTAAAGGCGCCCTGCTAGTTGGGCCTCCGGGAACCGGCAAGACATTGCTGGCCAAGGCTGTGGCGGGGGAGGCCAAAGTACCGTTTTTCTCACTTTCAGGCTCTGCCTTTGTGGAGATGTATGTAGGCGTCGGGGCATCCCGTGTGCGTGATTTGTTTAAGCAGGCGCAGCAGATGGCGCCCTGTATTGTATTTATAGACGAGATCGACGCAATAGGCAAGTCCAGGGACTCTGCCCTGGGCGGAGGCAACGATGAGCGGGAGCAGACATTGAATCAGCTGCTGGCGGAGATGGACGGTTTTGACACCAATAAAGGTCTCTTGCTGCTGGCTGCCACCAACCGGCCGGAGGTGCTGGATCCGGCGCTTTTAAGGCCCGGGCGTTTTGACCGGCGGATTATAGTAGACAAACCAGATTTAAAGGGGCGTGTGGATGTCTTAAAAGTCCATGCCAAGGACGTGAAAATGGACGAGACAGTGGATCTGGAGGCCATTGCCTTAGCCACGTCTGGCGCCGTCGGGTCAGATTTGGCCAATATGATTAACGAGGCAGCTATCAACGCGGTGAAGAACGGCAGGAATGTGGTCAGCCAGAAGGATTTGTTTGAGGCGGTGGAAGTTGTCCTTGTGGGCAAGGAGAAGAAAGACCGGATCATGAGTGAGGAGGAAAGGAGAATCGTATCCTACCATGAGGTGGGCCACGCACTTGTAAGCGCGCTCCAGAAGGATGCAGAGCCAGTGCAGAAAATTACTATAGTGCCCAGGACCATGGGGGCGCTGGGATATGTAATGCAGACCCCGGAGGAGGAGAAGTTCCTCAATACAAAGAAAGAGTTGGAAGCTATGCTTGTGGGATTCCTGGCGGGCCGCGCAGCTGAGGAGCTGGTATTTGACACGGTGACGACAGGAGCCTCCAATGACATAGAGAAGGCCACGAAGATAGCCAGGGCCATGATTACCCAGTATGGTATGTCGGAGAAGTTTGGCCTCATCGGACTGGAGTCAGTCCAGAACCGTTACCTTGACGGACGCCCCGTGATGAACTGTGGGGACGCCACTGCGGCGGAGATTGACGGGGAAGTAATCGGGATGCTGAAGAAGGCGTATGAGGAGGCAAAGCGCCTGCTCGGCGAAAACAGGGAGGCGCTGGATAAGATCTCTGATTTCCTGATAGAAAAAGAGACCATCACAGGTAAGGAATTTATGAAGATTTTCCGCCAGGTGAAAGGGATAGAGGAGCCTGAAGAAGGGGAAGAGGAGAAGAAAGAGGCGCGTGTGGCCATGAAAGAGGAGAAGAGAGAAGTCCCGGAAGTGAAAGAGGACTTATGATATATTTGCAGTATTGAAGTCCGCCCTGTACCAAATGGGAGGTATGGCGGCATACTGCTGAAGGAAAACGGCATAGAAGGCCATGAGCAGGGTGTGTTCTGAAAAGGGACACATCCTGTTTTTTTGTTGCACAGGAAATCCTACAGAATTTCCTGTGCAACAAAAGCGCTTCGGATGATAATGTGCTCCCGCGCGAAGATGAAGAGTGCCCCAAGAAAAAATTCCTGCTATGGCAGGATTTTTTATACGATAAATGAGTCCCCTTTCATCCAAATGTGGTGAAAAAATTTTTAAGTAATATGAAAATAAATTACAAAATTTAAAATAAAATTGAAAATTGAAAACAATAATTATGAAGTGAAAATAAAATGGAGAATTTTAAAATGCAGGAAAAATAGGGGTAAAATCGGCAATACTACCAAAAAGTAAATGTCAAAATTGAAAATAATTTACAAAAAATAAAAATACTATTGAAAATAATTTTCTAAAATGCTATGATTCAATCATGCTAAGAAAAGGAGTGAAAAACATGAGAGCAGTTATATTGAAGGCACCAAATGACTTTGCCCCCACAGATATACCGAGGCCGGCAGTTGGCAGTAAGGAAATACTTCTTGAAATGAAAAAAGCAGCTATCTGCGGGACAGACATGAGAATCCTGGAAGGGACAAAGACAAAGGGCGTCCGATATCCATCTGTAATTGGACATGAAATTTGTGGTGTGGTTGCAGAGGTAGGTAAGGATACAGAAGGGTTTCAAGTCGGAGATAAAGTTGCCATTGCAAACGTCATACCATGCGGATCCTGTCCGGCATGCCTTAAGGGCAGGGAAAATGCCTGCATGAACCGCAAGGCTATTGGATATGAGTTTGACGGCGGATTCGAAGAATACGTCCTGATTCCCGAAATTGCCATAGAAAGCGGTAACGTGATTAAGCTTCCAGAATCAGTATCCTTTACGGCAGGCGCACTGATTGAACCGCTTGCATGCTGTATTAGAGGACTGAAAAATGCCGGAACCGGGTTTAATGATACAGTGCTGATTGTAGGCGCTGGCCCCATAGGCCTGATGCATATGCAGCTGTCCAAAATTTCCGGGGCGAAACAGGTGATTGTCAGCGAGCCAAATGAGATGAGGAGACAGGTGGCGTTAGAACTGGGAGCTGACAGAGTGGTGGACCCTACCACTGAGGATTTAGAGAAAATCATAAAAGATGCAACAAAAGGGATGGGGGCAGATGTGATTATTATGGCGATCGGGGTCCCGGCACTGGTGGATTCTACTTTAAAGCTGTGCAAGAAGGGCGGTACAGTCAATCTGTTCGCAGGATTTGCGGGGACTGGGAAATGCACAATCGAAGTCAATACCATCCACTATAACGAAATCAATGTAAACGGCAGCACTGCTTATAAGAGGGAAGATTATCTGGAAGCTGCTGATATGGTGATAGGCGGGAAAATCAACCTGGATAAGATAGCAACCCATACATTTAAGATCGATGAGTTCCAGAAGGCATATGAATTATGCAAAAGCGGCAAGGGACTAAAGGTCATGATTGAACCATAAGGACTGGGATATACATATAAAAAGTCCGTGCCGGATTAGGCTGGAAGTAAGCGGCAGCCGGCCTGGATGCAACTGAAATTAAGAGTAAACCTCGGCATAAGAGGTTTCATTATAAAAGAAAAAGGAGAAGGAAATTATGGCAATGTTAGGAAAAGAAGTAAGGATGAGCAGGCTTGTGAACCCAAAGAGCAATAAGATGATGGCAATCACTGTTGACCATGCGATCTCAAGAGGGATTGCAGAGCTGACAGGGATCCACCAGATCCAGGACACCATCGACAAAATTATTGTTGGAAAACCAGATGCCATGACATTGACAAAAGGCATCGCAGAACACTGTATGTGGAAAAATGCAGGTAAGGTTGCCATGCTTATGAAGGTCTCAAATTATTCACCTGTGGCGCCTACTAAAGATACAATTTTTGGGACCGTAGATGAAGCCATCCGCATGGGCGCAGATGCAGTTTCTATGGGATGTATGACGTTAGGCGATTTCCAGGGGGAACAGTTTGAGGCGATTGGGAAATTTTCAGAGGAATGTATGAGAAAAGGGATGCCCCTCATCGGACACGTGTATCCAAAGGGGGAGAGTGTACCGGCAGATAAAAGGGCAGCCTGGGAAAATATCGCCTATAGCGTGAGAAGTGCATGTGAATTAGGGATGGATATCGTAAAGACTACATATACAGGTGATCCGGACAGCATGGCGAAGGTTGTTGCGTGTGTGCCGTCCACCTTCCGTATTGTCATCCAGGGAGGAGACGCCTGCAAGACTCTGGACGACTATCTTAAGATGACGAGAGAAGCCATGGACTGTGGAGTCGGCGGCGTGACAATGGGAAGGTTTGTATGGGAATATAAAGATGTCACTGCACTGGTAATCGCCCTGCGCTATATTATCCACGAGGGATACAGTGTAAAGGAGGCTAAAGAGCTCCTAACCCAGCTTGAGAACGATAAAAATTACGATGAGTTCTAATCTGCAGATATTTCTAAGCCTTTGAAAGGTTAGGGCATGTTATGTAAATACACGAAAAATAATGAATGAGACAGGTGTCTGGAATGGAAAATAAATATTTATTAGGGGTGGATGTGGGGACTACAAGCATTAAAGTGGCAATTATAGACGAAAATGCCCGGATGCTTGGGATGAGCAGCAGTTCATACAGGATGATTACGCCCAACCAGGATTATGCCCAGATTGACACAGAAGATATGTGGAGGGCTTTCCTTAAATGTGTCCGGCTTCTGCAGGGCGGAAAAAATATTGATTTATCCATGGTAGCGGGAATCAGCATTTCCAGTCTTTGCCCGGGGCTTGCAGCCCTGGGGGAGAACGGGGAAGTGCTTGTGGACCCTATCATCTATTCTGACAGGCGCAGCACAAAAGAAGCTGAGTTAATCAGAGAAGCGGTAGGCGAGGAGAAGCTATTTGAAATTACTGCCAATACAGCCATGGCAGGGGCCATGTCCGGTACCTCCATGCTTTGGATTAAAAGGAATCTGCCGGAAATTTATGCAAAGACCAAGTATTTTGGCCATGTGAATACATTGATGGCGCACAGAATGTCAGGAGAATTTGCTATTGACTACTCTAATGCATCTTATACGAATCTGTTTGAGACTGCAGGCGGCTATAGGTGGTCAGAAACTCTGTGCCAGAAGACGGGGATTGATATCAAAAAACTGCCGCCTCTCCATGCTTCCACAGATATTGTGGGCAGATTGATCCAGCCAGAGCTGATCGAACTTGGGATCCCAGGGCAGACGCCGGTTGTTATAGGCGGGGGAGATACTGCCTGCGCCACACTTGCAGCCGGGGTGACAAAAGCTGGGGATGTCTGTGAATCTGTGGGAACAACAAATGTCCTGACGATCTGCGTGGATCAGCCAAAGTTTGACCGGGGATTTATTAACCGCTGCCATGTAGTGGAGGGGACTTGGATCTACCAGGGGGCCCTGTCACACACAGGGTCGTCCTACCAGTGGTTCAGGGATCATTTCTGCCAGGATCTGGTAGAGAAGGCGGGAGGCAATGACAAAGCAGCCTTTGAACTTTTGAACAAAGAAGCAGAGATGGCGAATCCCGGGTGCGACGGACTTGTATTTCTGCCATATATGCTGGGGGAGAGAAGTCCTATCTGGGATCCTTATGCCCGGGGCGTGTTTTTTGGACTTTCACTGCAGACTACCCGCAGGGAAATGAACCGTGCAATTATGGAAGGGTGCGGCTATGGGTTAAAGCAGCTGTCAGCAATCGCGGAGAGGGTGACAGGACAGGAAATCCGTTCATTTACATCCATCGGCGGCGGGGCAAAGAGTGAGACTTGGGCACAGATCAAAGCGGATATTACCGGAAAAGATATCAATATTCTGGATATGAATGACATGGCACCTATTGGGGCGGCTCTGCTGGCCGGTGTGGGAACAGGGGTTTTCTCAGATATCTATGAGGCGGCTTCCCGGGTTGAGAAAAAAATATATAAAGTAATCAAAAGCAGCAATGCCCATCAGGATGTCTATGAGAAGAGATACCAGGTATATACAGGACTGTATCCGCAGATTAAAGAATTATATAAAATTGGAAGCAATTTACAATAGTTAAGGAGGAATATTCTTATGAAAAAGAGAATAATTGCTATGATGTTAGCGGCAGCAATGGTTTGTTCATGCCTCGCAGGATGTGGCGGCAGCGGAGATTCTGGAAGTGAAGGCTCCACAGGCAGTACAGAGGAAGTAAAAAAGATTACAATTTCAGTGCCTGACCCAGATGCTTCTTACATATATCAGGCGGCGGAAGAATTTGCGAAACGCGCCGAAGAGTACTCAGGCGGGTCTCTGGAATTCACTGTCTCAGGCAATGGGTCACTCTACGGCGGCGATACGGCGGCTGGGATTAAACAGCTTTCAGCAGGCTCCCTGCAGATGCTGATCCTCGCCACCAGTGTGTACGCAAGCTTTGAGCCTGGCTATAATATGATATCTGTTCCCTATATGTTTGACGACCAGCAGCAATTGCTGGATTATCTGAACAGCGATACTGGGAAAGAGCTGATGAACCGGGTCTCAGATATGGGAATCACAACAGTGGGGAGCTGGACACGGTCATTTAGAAAAGTGACAAACTCCAAAAATGCGGTCAATACTCCAGAGGATTTAAAGGGAATGGTCCTGCGTGTGCCAAACAATGCCCTGTACGTAGAGTTTTTCGGAGCCTGCGGCGCTGTGACGACTCCTATGAATTTCAGTGAGGTGTATAATGCCCTTCAGTTAAACACTCTGGACGGCCAGGAAAATCCTGTGGATGTGCCTTTCTCCAATAAGTTCTATGAAGTGCAGAAGTATGTTTCCGGCACAGACCATATGGCCGATGCATGGCTGGTAGGCATCAACAGTAAATTGTTCGATGGGTTAAGCGATAATCAGAAAGAGGCAATCCAGAAGGCAGGGGAAGAGGTACAGCAGTGGAATGTTGAATTTATGGAGAAGGAAGATGAGACAGCACTTGAGACGCTTCTGGACAACGGGATGGAGTATAACGATATAACTGATGAAGGGCGGCAGAAATTTATTGAAGTGTCACAGTCCTGCTACGATAAATTCAAAGAGCTGATTGAGGATGATGAATTGTTTGACGCAACGGCTGAGTTTTGTGGGAAGAATTGATTGAGGAAGAAAATGAGGTGCGTATATGGAACGTAAAAAGACGGTCTTGTCCAAATTCTTTGATATTGTAAACGGACTGGAGAATGTAGTTCTGGCGGTTATGGTTATTGGCATGGTTGTTACGATTCTTCTTCAGATTATCGGGCGTATCATCGGCCACCCCTTTGCATGGACAGAGGAGACCAGCAGGTATCTGTTCCTCTGGATGATGTTTGTGGCCCTGGCTGCAGGGTTTAACCAGGCGGAGTCGTCCCGCGTAACATTACTGGTTATGGTGGGCCCCAAATGGCTGAAGAAATTTAGTGAAATTTTATATGCGGTTGTTGTCGTGGCATTCTTTGGTTTTATGGTTGTCTGGGGGATTGAGGTTGTAAGACAGCAGATTATGATGAGGGAGATGGGTACTGCCCTGCAAATCCCCATGTATGTCATTGGCATCTGCGTGCCGGTCTCTGGAATACTGGGAATTATCGGGGTTGTGCAAAGTTTTCTGGAATACTATGGCAATGTTGCCATACCGGAAAGGCAAAAAGAAGATAAGAAAGATACGGAAGAAAGGGGTGAGGAGTAAGTATGAGCGTTGTATTATTAATTGTATTCCTGGTTCTGATGTTTTTGGGAGTGCCAATTGCAGTCGCATTAGGCGCAGCTTCTGTCATCTGTATTGCAACGATGTCAGACCTGCCCCTGTCACTGGCCGCCCAGTCTATGTTTACTTCTATGAATAGCTTTATTATGGTTGCCGTGCCTTTATTTATTCTCTGTGGCTCGCTGATGGATGAAGGGGGAGTTGCAGACAAGATTTATGACCTGGCAGAAGCCATGGTAGGATGGATTTTCGGCGGCCTGGGGCATGTGTCTGTTGTGGTCAACATGATATTTGCAGGCATGTCCGGTTCTTCTGTGGCAGCCATCGCATCCATTGGAAAGATGAGCATCAATGCCCTGTCTAAAAAGGGATATCCCCAGGATTACGCCACGGCGATTAATCTATCGGGATCTATGCTGGCCTCCGTTATCCCGCCCAGCATACTGATGATCAATGCAGCGGCTACTGCAAATGTTTCTATAGGGCAGGCTTTGCTGGCAGGGTTGATTCCAGGAATTATTATTGGCCTTATCTTCATGGTCTATAATTATTTCTATTGTAAGAAACATGGAATCGGCGACCGCACGCCGTTCCAGGGGAAACGGCTGGGAAGGGCATTTGTAAACGCCATACCGGCGCTTTTGACCCCTGTTATTCTGCTGGGAGGTGTTTATACAGGATTCTATACACCCACAGAAGGGGCGGCCATTGCAGTGGTATATACCATTTTAGTTTCGATTTATATTTATAAGAATCTGAAGTGGACAGACATTCCCAGGATTATCTGTAAGAATGCCCGGTCAACAGGGACCATTCTGTTTGTGGCCATTGCAGCAAAACCGGCGTCTCTTTTATTCGAACTGGACGGCCTGCCCAGCACAGTCGCAAACATGATAACCGGTGTTTCAGATAACCGTATTGTTATTATGTTCGTCCTGTATGCATTCTTAATCTGTGTTGGCATGTTCATGGATGCGACAGCGGCAATTTTTATCCTTGTCCCGATTTTGCTGCCGGCAGTGCAGGCAGTAGGGGTGTCGCCACTGTTTTTTGTAGTGTTCCTTGTCATCACACTGTCCTTTGGACTGATCACACCGCCGGTGGGCGTGTGCCTGTATGCGGCCCAGAATGTGACTGGGCTTGCCTTGGAGAGGATTATTAAGGCTTCTGTCCCATGGATTATCCTCATCGCGGTCACACTCTGTATTTTTATTGTGTTCCCGCAGATTATTACAGGGCCGGTAGGACTGATATTTGGAGGCTGATTATAGCATTCCTATAGAGAATGAAATTTGAACTTTGACAAAATAAAATCTCCCCGTATGATGTATATGAGTTTAGCGACTTAATACATCAGAATACAAAGGAGATTTTATAACAATGAAAGTAAAGTATGAAGACCGCCTGAAACAGAAACTACTCGCAATCAAAACAAATACCCTTATAGTTGGCGTGGATATCGCCAAAAACTATCAGTGGGCAAGGTTTGTTGATTTCAGAGGCATTGAGTATAGCCATGCCTTGAAATTCAAAAACAGTAAAAGCGGCTTTGAGACTATATTAACAAGGATCCGCCAGATATGCAAGGAGGAAAATTTTGCAGAGGCTGTCGTTGGAATGGAACCCACCGGACATTACTGGAAAGCATTCGCGAACTGGCTTAATAAGCAGGAGGGGATCAGGGTCGTCCTCGTCAATCCGTATGCGACAAAACAGGCAAAGGAGCTTGATGATAACAGCCAGACAAAGTCGGATAAGAAGGATGCGCTGACGATTGGGAAGCTGGTGAAGGACGGGAGATATTTTGAACTGTACCTGCCCCATGATATTTATGCCGAACTGAGAGTGCTGTCCACGACCAGAACCGGATTAAATAAGCGTAAAAGTGCATTGAAGAATACAGTTACGGCGGTACTGGATGAGTTTTTCCCGGAGTATACAGAAGTGTTCAAATGCCCGCTTACGGGGAAAGCATCGAGGCAGATATTAAAGGTATGCCCATTTCCTAAATTCATTCTTGAGCTAAGTGTAGACGGGGTTACAGCAGAGATAAAGAAAGCGGTAAAGAAAACCGTTGGACGCAGGAAAGCAGAACAGCTTGTAGAAGCCGCAAAAGATTCCATCGGCGTAGATTATGGGGAAGAAGCTGCCATGCTGAAACTGAGCCTGACGCTGGAAGAACTGGGGCTTTTGGAGAAACAGACAGAAGAACTGGAAGGAAAAATGGCAGAAATGTTAGAGAAGACCGAGTATGCAGGATTCTTATTAAGTATAAAGGGAATCGGCGTGGTAACACTGGCGGCGTGTCTTGGGGAGCTTGGCGACCCGACTCGTTTTGAAAACCCGCGTCAGATGAGCCGTATGGCAGGGTATAACCTTGTGGAGGACAGCTCAGGAAAGAACAAGAGCGGGACAAAGATATCCAAACGAGGGAGGAAAAACCTGCGGAGTGTGCTGTATCAGATGGCACTGACAATGGTTGCTGCAAATGATGAGATGAAACAGTTATACCATTACCTGAAAACGAGGGAGAAAGATCCGCTGAAAAAGATGCAGGCATTGATCGTAGTCAGCAAAAAGATACTGACGCTGATCCACACGCTTGCCAAGAAAAAGGAAAACTACGACCCGAAAAAAGTATTCGGATATGTCCGCAGGGAACAGCTTAAAGCAGCTGCCTGAGAAGAAAGAGAGCCGGTAATGGCACGGGGACAAGGAGGGATCCTCCATCAGCCCAAAGAGGCAGCATGATAGCACAAGTCTGCCCCGTGCCTTTATCCATAAAGCAGAAGGAAGGAATGTCAGGGCAAAGACCCAGCGAGAACTGGTAGGGTAAGTGTATGGATATAGATCGGCAGAAGAAAGAACATCAGTCATTCCATCCATTTATGGATGATGATATAAAACTTTAAAATATATCGGGAGATATATTGACAAATTTCAAATATTGAGGTAGGAGGGTGAAGAGATGAAGATTGTTATTTTAGACGGTTATACAGAGAATCCAGGGGATCTGAGCTGGGAAGGCTTTGAGAATATAGGGGAATTAGATGTATACGACAGGACGTCCCTTTCAGATATAAAGGAGGCTATAAGCAGAATTGGGGATGCAGAGGCTGTACTGACAAATAAGACGCCTCTTCCTAAAGCAGTGATTGATGCAAGCCCCAATCTAAAATATATCGGCGTGCTGGCCACAGGGTACAATGTGGTGGATGTGGACGCGGCAAAGGAAAAAGGCATTGTCGTAAGCAATATTCCCTCTTATGGGACTGCGGCAGTGGGTCAGTTCGCAATTGCACTTCTGCTGGAGATCTGCCACAATATCGGGCACCACAACCAGGCTGTCAAGGAAGGGCGCTGGGAGAGCAACCCTGACTGGTGTTTCTGGGACTATCCGTTGATTGAACTGGCAGGAAAGACGATGGGGATTATTGGCTTCGGCAGAATTGGGCAGGCAACGGGAAAAATCGCAAAAGCACTGGGGATGCGGGTGATCGCAAATGATGAATTTCCCAGCGAGGGCGGAAAGGAAATCGCAGAATATGTGTCAAGGGAAGAGTTGTTTGCACAGGCAGATGTAATTTCCCTGCACTGTCCACTGTTCCCCTCCACCCAGGGCCTGGTGGACAAGGAAAATATAGCGAAAATGAAGGATGGCGTCATTATTTTAAATAACTCCAGGGGTCAGTTGATTGTGGAACAGGATCTGGCCGACGCATTAAATGCAGGAAAGGTGTATGCCGCAGGGTTGGATGTGGTTTCCACAGAGCCAATCAAAGGGGACAATCCTCTTCTGGAGGCTAAAAACTGTATTATAACACCTCATATATCCTGGGCGCCAAAGGAGAGCCGCCAGCGTTTGATGGACATTGCGGTTGAGAATCTGGAGAGGTTCATCAAAGGCGAGCCTGTGAATGTTGTAAATAAGTAGAAGAAAGGTTAGGGGCGGATGAAATGAGTAAAAATGTATCCTTTGATTACTCGAAAACGGCAGGGTTCATGAAAGAGCATGAAGTGGCATCTATGAAAGGGACCGTGGAATATGCCAAGAATAAGCTTCTTTCCAGGAGCGGGGAGGGCAGCAGCTTTCTGGGGTGGATTGACCTTCCCGTGGACTATGACAAAACAGAGTTTAGGAGAATCAAAAAAGCGGCCAAAAAAATACAGTCTGATTCTGAGGTGCTTTTGGTAATCGGAATCGGCGGATCGTACCTTGGGGCACGTGCGGCAATCGAGTTTCTGCGCCATGGATTTTATAATAATGTAAGCAGGGAAATAAGAAAAGCGCCGGAAATTTATTTTGTCGGGAATAATATGAGCGGCGCCTATATCAGGGCGGTTATAGATGTGGTGGGCGGCAGGGATTTCTCAATTAATGTAATATCTAAGTCGGGAACTACCACAGAGCCGGCCATTGCCTTCCGTGTATTTAAGGAAATCCTGGAAAAGAAATATGGCAGGGAGGCCGCCGCCCACAGGATTTATGCCACCACAGATAAATCCCGCGGCGCACTGAAGCATCTGGCAGATGAAGAGGGGTATGATACCTTTGTGGTGCCCGACGACATAGGGGGGCGTTTCTCCGTACTGACCGCCGTGGGACTCCTTCCCATAGCTGTGAGCGGGGCGGATATAGACCTTTTAATGGAAGGTGCGGCGGCAGGCCGAAAGAATGCCCTGGAGAAACCTTATGAGGAAAACGATGCTTTATTGTATGCTGCGGTCCGCAATATTCTCCACCGGAAAGGAAAGTCAGTAGAAATTCTGGCCAATTATGAACCCAGCCTGCATTATATATCTGAATGGTGGAAACAGCTCCACGGAGAGAGTGAGGGGAAGGACCAGCGGGGAATTATGCCTGCATCTGTAGACCTGACAACGGATTTACATTCTCTGGGGCAGTTTATACAGGATGGCTCCAGAATTATGTTTGAGACAGTGCTGAATATAGAGGCGCCGGGAGAAGAGATCATACTGAGGGAAGAGCCTGTGGATTTGGACGGACTAAACTATCTGGCAGGCAAGACAGTAGATTTTGTTAATAAGAGTGCCATGAACGGTACAATTTTGGCGCACACAGATGGCAAAGTCCCCAACCTGATGGTGAAGATACCCAAAGAGAATGAGTTTTATCTTGGACAGTTATTTTATTTCTTTGAGTTCGCATGTGGAGTCAGCGGGTATGTGCTGGGAGTAAATCCATTCAACCAGCCAGGAGTAGAGAGCTATAAGACGAATATGTTCGCGCTTTTAGGGAAACCCGGGTTTGAGAAAGAGCGCAAGGACCTGCTCAAAAGGCTGTAAGTGAATACCCAGGGGCACCCTGAAAGGGGTGCCCTTTTAAGGTATAGATACAGGGGAGCTATATAGGGGCACATGTATAGAAGCGTTGTAAAATGGTATTTCTTATGTTATGATAAAAAACAAATAAAGCCTGCAGGCAGACATATAATTTGGCCTAGGCTGGCAGCAGAGATGTATATTTGTACCTGTATTCAGGGCATATTTGATAAACGGGGGGATGATCTTGGAAGCGATTAGCTGTAAGCAAAAAATCAGAGGTATGATGAATCATCTTACGAACACGGAAAACAAGATTGCCAGATATGTTTTGGATAATTATGATACTGTACTGAGCAGCAACATTACAGAGCTGGCAGAAAAGGCGGGCGTCAGTGACGCTTCAGTAGTACGTTTTTGTAAGAGCCTTGGGTATAAGGGATACCAGGATTTTAAAATTAATGCCGCCAAGGATATCCTCCCAAGGGAAAAGCACTTGAATCCCAGCCTGGAGCCGTCGGATGATATGGGGACAATCTGCAAAAAGATATTTGGCACAGAGGTTGCTGTATTAGACAGGACTTTTGCCGGCCTTGACATGAAGGCTGTAGAGCAGGCCGCCCGTATGATCAGGGATGCCAAAAAGTTAGTAGTGTTCGGAAGCGGCGGCAGCCTCCTGGTGGGGAAAGACGCCCAGCATAAGTTTTTAAAGATTGGGATCCAGGTATATGTGTATGAGGATATGGACATGCAGCTGATGGCATCTTCCCTAATGAAAAGCGATGAAGTGGCGCTGTGCATCTCACATTCAGGCTATAACTCCAATGTGGTAAACTGTATGAAGAATGCCGGCGAGAACGGGGCAGGGCGGATTGCTTTGGCCAGCCAGGGGAAGACGCCGGTTTCCAAGAATGCGGACGTGGTGCTCTATACTGCATCCGAGGAGACGATATTTAAGTCTGAGTCTGTAAGTACAAGAATTGCACAGCTTGCGATTATTGACTGTCTCGTGGCTATTGTAGCCTTCGAAGATTACGATGATTCCTACCAGGCTATCCAGCAGACCCGCAGGGCCACGTCCCAGAATAAGTTTTAGTGCTGGGCGGCAATACTGCGGCACATAGGTTATAAAATAAAGAAATAGAAGAACTGGCCGGCGCCTGCACAGTATTGCAGGCGCCGGCGCTATTTTGGCCTGGCTACTCATCGGCAAAAATGATATTGACGCCCTGGGCCTTTAGGGAGGAGAGTGTCTTTGCATCTGCCGTAGAATCAGTGATCAGTGTTTTTAAAGAACTCACATCCAGAATTTTAAATGTATTTGTCTTTCCCAGTTTATGGCCGGTAGCTACCATAATGATTTTACTGGCGCAGTTGCTGGCGATGTTTTTGTATAATTCAGCTTCCTGATAAATATTTGTTGTCACGCCGTTTAAGGCGTCAATGGCATTTGCACCCAGAAAGGCCATATCCACAAAAATAGAATTGATTACCTGTTCTGTATACGGCCCGATTAAAGATTTCGTCTTTGGCCGGCATTCACCCCCGCAAAGTATCATAGTTATATGTTCATTATCCGTATATACAGGCGCCAGTGCGTTGTTTGTGACGATTGTGATGCGTTTATTGCCCAGATGCTTGATAATACTCAATGTTGTGGTTCCGGAACCGAGAAAGATAGTAGAATTATTTGGTATCATAGACGCGGCAACCTTCCCGATCAAATCTTTTTGAAAAGAATAATCTTGAGTTTTATCTGCAACTGTCTGTTCGCTTGCCGGTTGGATAAACCTGGCCCCTCCATGAAAACGTTCAATTAAATGTTCTTTTTCCAGCTCTTCAAGATCCCGGCGTACGGTTAGTTCTGAGACCTGAAGCGTGGATGCCAGAAAGGAAACTCGGCAGTTTCCGTGCTCTTTCAGCAATGATATCATAGCACGCTGTCTTTTTTTTATCTGTTCTTTACTCTGTTTCATCTCATTCTCCTACTTGTCTATTAACTTTTATGAATACTTTGAGTTGTTTTATGAATGTTTCTAGTTTTCCCTTACAATATGAGTATAGATGGAAATTGATGAAAATGGAATCATTAAATGAAAAATAGAGAAAAAATATGTAATATTGTAAGAAAAACTAAATTATGGAACACATAAAATATATATAATACACAACTCAATATAAAAGTTTATAAAAATCCAGATAGGAACTATATATTGTGAAATAATAATAAAATAATAGAAAAAAGAGGAATAATTATTCGTATATGCTGTTTATTGACAAAATGTCTATAAAAAGATACAATAAATTTAACAAAAAGTTCATAAAAATGAACTTGGAACAAGTAAAGGTGCAAAAACGTACAAAAAGGAGAAGAAGATGAGAAAAGGATGGAAAAAGGCAATTGCATGTACACTTGGTTTAACAATGATTTTGTCACTGACAGCCTGCGGAGGCGGAAGCAAAGATTCAAAGAGCAGTGGGACGGGGGAAGGAAATGAAATTGAAATCCGTCTTACATCCAGATGGGGAGGTGAGGAAACACTTTCGCAGTATTTCAATGAAAAGATAGAAGAATTTAACGGACTTGATAATGGGATTACGATAGTTGCAGATAATGTCACCGATGAGCAGCAGTATTTTGATAAATTGAGCTCCCAGTTTGGTGCAGGTACCCAGCCTAATGTATTTATTAATTATGGCGGGACAAGTATTCAGGATTACATAGAAGGCGGCGTCCTGCTGGATTTAGAGCCGTATTTTGAAGAGGACACTGAATGGAGAGATTCTTTCCTGCCCTTGTTTGAGAATTGGCAGGAAGACGACGCCACATATGGCGTTCCGGTGATGCTTTATCAAATTTTACTTTATTACAATAAAGATATATTAAGTGAAAACGGACTTGAGGCGCCTGAGACAATCGAAGAACTGGAGGCCGCATGTGAGAAGCTTACTGGGGCGGGAGTTGTTCCTTTCCAGTTGGGAGAAAGCAGTAATTTCCGTGCAGGCCATTTGCTCAACAATCTGTGCTATAAGGCCTATGGAGAGGATATCGCTCAGAAGCTTGCGGACAGGGAGATTAACTACGACTCACAGGAAATGCTGGATATGTACGCTCTCATCCAGGAGTGGAATGGAAAAGGCTTTTTTGGAAGCAATCCCCTGAGTGTTGATAATAACGGTGAAAAGGCGGCGTTCCTTTCCGGGCAGAGCGCTTTTAGATATGATGGGGCGTGGTTTGTGGGAGAAATTACAGGCACGGAAGTGGATGGAGCCGCAGATGTTACGGCATTTCCATATTTTGCTGACAAAGAAGAGTATAAGACATGTGTGCAGGGTGGATCCGGCCAGGGATTTTCTATTACAGACAGCGGCGACGAAGCGGTAAATGACGCGGCAGTTGAAGTCGTGAAATATTTAACTTCCCAGGAGTACTATGCAGGACTTGAGAAGGCAAGCAACGGAGGGATTTATCCGGTGAAATTTGAATCGGATCCAGAAACAGAGATTGATGATATGACCGTGAAAATCAAGGGGATTGTAGATGAGGCCACAGCGTTCCATGGAGATATGCAGGAGGTTGATCCGGAAACTCATATGCTCAATACAGTCAGGACAGCACTGCAGGGACTTTTCCTTGACGGAACCCCGGAAAGCTGCGGAAGTGAGATTACAGCCCAGGAGGAAGTGAAGTAAGGAAAAACAGGATATTGCATGAAGAATGCGGGATAAAGACAGGAGGGAGCCGCTGCAAATATAAGGGATTCTTGGCAGCGCTCCCTCTTATATTGACATAGTAGTCTGACAGGAGGATATAAGATGGACGGGAGATTTAAGAGAGTAGAGTGGATGATGGACGCCAGATTTGGACTGTTTATTCATTGGGGACTTTATTGCATCAATGGAGTAACAGAATGGAAGCGTTCTTATGAGCGCTTGACAATTGAGGAATATGAGCCTTATTTTGAGGAATTTGACCCTGTGGATTTTGATCCTAAGGCGTGGGCGAAAATGGCCAGAGAAGCAGGTATGCGTTACGCTGTCCTTACGGTAAAACATCACGAAGGATTTTGCCTGTTTGATTCAAAATATACAGAGTATAAATCGACCAATACAAAATGCGGGAGGGACCTGGCCAGAGAGTTTGCAGAAGCGTTTCGGGCAGAAGGGCTGAAAGTGGGGTTCTACTATTCACTGTTTGACTGGCATCATCCAGATTATCACCATTATGGCGACCTGTACCATCCCATGAGGGACAATGAGGCATATAAAGATTACACATATGATTTTGATAAATATCTTATGTACATGCACAATCAGATTCGTGAATTGCTCACAGATTACGGAAAGATAGATATTCTTTGGTTCGACAATTCATACGGGGATATGCGCGGAGAGAAATGGAAAGCAACAGAACTGGTACGTATGATCAGGAAGCTGCAGCCAGATATTGTGCTGAATAACCGGCTGGAATGTAATGCATCGGCCAAGGGCAGTATCAGTACCGAGAATCCCACCGAGTATGCGGGGGATTTTGTGGCCCCAGAACAGATCGTTCCCCCGGAAGGGATTCTGGACGATATGGGAAACGATCTTCCATGGGAAGCGTGCTGTACAATGAATAATAGTTGGTGTTATACGCCAAATCCATATAATTATAAAGATGCCAGATGCCTGATAAGAAAGCTGGTTGAATGCGTCAGCAAGGGCGGAAACCTGCTTGTAAATATCGGGCCCAATGCAAGAGGGAAATTCCCCAAACCTGCTGTGAGAGTATTGCAGGATATGGCGGAGTGGTTCGAGGACTATGGCAGATCTATTTGGGGATGTGGAAAAGCAGGCCTTGGGAAACCTGACTGGGGATATTATACAAGGAGAGGCAAAATGGTATATGCCCATCTGCTTCAGCAGGAGATAGGGCCGGTGGCGCTGAATATTCCTACTGACAGAATCAAAAGAATACGGAGAGTGTCGGATGGGTCAGAAGTATTGATTGTCCGGCCATGGGTGACAGAACTGTTTCCGGAGTATACGTTTATTAATTTTCAGGAACCGATCCAGGGGACATTTCTTTTGGAAAATGACATAGATACTGTGCTGGAGATCGAACTTAAATAAGAAAGGGGCAAACCTGATGAAGAAAAGAAAGAATCTGCTCTGGTCCATTGCATTTATTTTGCCGGCGCTCAGCCTAGTGTTTGTATTTCTTTTGTACCCAGTGTTCGAGGCTGTGCAGCTTTCCTTTTATAAGTGGACAGGAATCGCCAGTGCAAAACCTGTGTTTGTCGGACTGGAGAACTATAAAGCCATATTCCAGGCGCCAAATTTCTGGCTGTCTATGAGAAATTCACTGTTTTTTATGATAGGTGGGTTTTTGATATTGATGCCGCTGGCATTTCTGCTTGCAAAGATTATTACATCTCATATCCGCGGTGTTAAGTTTTTTAAAGTGTCATATTATCTGCCGGTGATGCTCCCTGTTACAGCCGTGGGCCTGATTTGGGTATATATGCTTCAGCCTGACTGGGGGCTGGTCAACTCGCTTCTTGAGAAGATAGGGCTGAGTGAGTGGGCGCTTAATTGGCTGGGAACGCCCACGGTGAATGTTATTGCCGTTGTACTGGTTAATGAATGGATATTTGCCGGGTTTAATATGCTGATTTTCGCGGCAGGACTGGTGTCTATTCCCCAGGATGTGTATGAATCTGCCAAGATAGACGGCGCGAACAAGTTCAAAACGCTGGTCTATATTACCCTGCCGCTGATGAAAGAATCATTTAAAGTATTTTCGGTACTTTGTATATGCGGCTGCCTTAAGACCTTTGACCTGATGTTTGCCATGACCGGGGGAGGGCCTAACCATACTTCTGAAGTTCCGGCCACTCTGCTCTATACAGAGGCGTTCAGCTCTAAGAATTTTGGGCGGGGCAATGCCATAGGAGTTGTGATACTTGTCCTGGGACTGGCGCTGAGTATTGGCCTGAATAAGGCGATGAAATCTGAAGACTAAGGAGGAGGGAGAATATGAAAAAAGTATCAGATGGAGCGTTTCGTGTGTTTGCATGGCTGTGGGCTCTCATTACACTCTATCCCCTGATCGTTACGGTATTGTGTTCGTTTAAGGACAACAACGGTATTTATGGAAGTATGTTTGCCCTGCCAGATAACTGGATTGTCCAAAACTATAAGGATGCCTTGCTGTCGGCTAATATGCTGCGGGCAATCGCAAATTCCCTGCTGCTTGCAATTACTACGACGGTGCTGGTAGTCATAGTCGGCATACTGGCATCGTACATATTTGCAAGGATGAAGTATAAGTTTTTGACGCCCTGTTTTATGTTGTTCATGCTGGGGGTCATGATCCCCATACATACGACGGTTATTCCTATTTCAAGGATAGCTGCTAATCTGGGGGGGTATGACAGATATTGGATGCTTGTCCTGGTATATACCACATTCCAGCTGCCCCAGGCTATTTTCCTGATGACCGGTTATATCAGAGGAATCAGTAAGGAACTTGATGAAGCGGCGGTGATCGATGGATGTAATATGGTGCAGATATTATTTAAAATCATTCTTCCCATATCAAAGCCAATTATTGCCACAGTATCCATCATTTCCTTTGTGTATGCATATAGTGAGCTGATTTTTTCGGTTATCCTTTTGTCTACACCAGAAAAATATCCGGTATCCAGAAGCCTGATGTATTTCAAGGGCGACTTTTCAGTCCGTATGGGCCCGATCTTTGCTTCCATTGTCCTGGCCGTGCTGCCGCTTACCGTGATTTACCTTTTGTTCCACGAGAAGGTGCAGGCGGGCATGTTGTCCGGATCTGTGAAAGGGTGATGCAAAATGAAGGATCATAATAGGCTGACAGCTGTGATTGATGTGGGGACATCCAGCGCAAGGGTGGCCCTTGTGGAAAGCGGGGGAAAGATCGTATGGTTTTGGCAGGAAAAACATGGCTTATACATATTGGATGAGAAAACTGTACTGCAGGATCCGGAGGAAATTATGCTCCATATATGGAAGATGCTGGAGAAAGCGGCAGAGTGGACCACAGAGAACCACTTTACTTTAGAGTGTATCTCTGTAACCGGGCAACGTTCCTCTGTCATCCCAATGAAAAGGGACGGCAGTATATTGGAAAAGGCTATTTCCTGGAGAGACACAAGGGCATATGATATCTGTTTAGAATATAAAGCGCAATTAGAAGAGATATACAACATAGCAGGAATAAGACTGTCGCCAGTGTTTTCAGCGCCTAAGATGGTACTGTTAAAAAGAACCATGCCCAAGATATATGAAGATGCATATAAACTTGCTGGATTCCAGGAGTATGTGATTAAGAACCTTACAGGCCGCTTTGTGACAGACGTCACCATTGCAAGCAGAACGGCGCTTTTGGATATACGGACTTTACAGTGGTCAGAACGTTTGCTGCACCTGTTTGACATTGATTCCGAAAAATTATGCAGATTGATTCCAGCCGGGGGGATGGCCTCAGATGCAGTTTCGCGTATAAAATCACTCTTCCGTACACAGTCAGCCATCCCGGTTCTTTCAGCAGGGGGGGATCAGCAGTGCGCCGCCCTTGGCCTGGGGTGCCTCCGAAAGGGGGACACAGAGATGAATTCAGGAACAGGGGCCTATATAGCCACTGTCTGTGATTCACCAGTATTAGACAGTAAGATGAGAGTGAATTGTAATGCTTTCTCTATCCCAGGTAAATGGATTGTGGAGGGAACTGTCTTAAGCGCGGGGAAAGCGGTGGAGTGGCTGAACCGGGAGATTTTTGGAGCTGGCACTGAGGATATGAAGGAGTTTATGAAAGCCTGTGAGAAGGCGCCGGCAGGAGCCAACGGAGTGGTAGCGGCAACCACGTTTATGGGAAGCGGCACGCCGCAGTGGAATGCGAAAGCCAAAGCAGCGTTCCTGGGAATAGGGTTTGGGAATACAAAATCAGATTTTCCCAGGGCCTTATTAGAAGGAATTGCCGCCGAATTATTAGAATGCCTGGAAACAATGGAGGATCTGACGGGGCAGAGGCCTGAAGTTATACGTGCTGCGGGCGGCATGACTGCAAACAGCGTTTATTGCCAGATACTTGCGGATATGTTCAGCAGAAAAATATGCAGGCCGCAGATATGTGAGGCGACGGTAATGGGAGCGTGGATTACGGCCCAGATGTTTCTCGGCAATGTCAAAACCTATGAAAGCGCCTATGAAATGTTTGGACGCCAGGAAGGCAAATATTACGTCCCAAACAAGGAAAACCAGCAGATATACCGTGAAGGCAGCAGATTAAGGGTTCATTATATGGAATATTTTAAAAAGAGGTGACCTTTTATATCAGTGGAGAGCGGCGGGTTTATAATAGAAGAGGAGAAGGTACTGCCATGAAGAAAAAAGTGATGGGGAATTTAGAAAAATGCTATTCCATTGCGCCGTTAATGTATCAGGGAAGGAGACATATTCTCGTCGCAGCGGAAAAAGTAGACAGGTGTATTTTGTTTGATGAAGAAGGGAATGAAGAAGAGACAGTGTGGGAAGGCCCCGGAGGGACTATGACAATGGTACAGGTTCCGGGCACAGACGGGGAATTTCTTGCAACGCAGCAATTTTACTCTCCCAATGATTCAGGAAAAGCTAAGATTGTGGCGGCTGTGCCCGGGGAAAAAGACGGGTGGGCAGTCAGAACCCTTGCAGAGCTCCCCTTTGTCCATAGGTTTGACATTATTGAGTCAGGGAAAGAGCGGTATCTGTTTGCATGTACCTTAAAATCAGGACATGGGTATCGGGACGACTGGTCCCATCCCGGTAAGATTTATGCAGCAAGGCTGCCTGAAAATCTGGGAGGCTATAATGGGGAAAATCAATTGGAGTTAGAAGTCATCAGAGAAGGGTTACTTAAAAACCACGGATACTATAGAGTGGAAGAAAATGGGGGCGTGTCTGCTCTTGTGAGCTGTGAGAATGGAGTGTTCCGTTTCTATCCCCCTGCCCCAGGGGGGCAGGGCTGGAAAGAAGAACAGTTATTGGACACGCCTGCCAGTGATGCGGCCATGATGGACCTGGACGGGGATGGCGAAATGGAATTAGTTGTAATCTCGCCATTCCACGGCGCAGAGGCCTCTGTGTACAAGCTCCGCGGGGGCACATATAAGAAGGTTTATCAGTATCCAGAGAAGGCAGAGTTCCTCCATGCTATTTGGAGCGGAACCCTGGCAGGCAGGCCAGTGATAGTGCTGGGCCACCGGAAAGGGGCCAGAAGGCTGATTGCCGTCATGTGGAAGGGCGGAGGTTTCACTTTCCGGACAATCGACGATGACTGTGGTCCGGCCAACGTATACGGATACCGTATAGGAGAAAGAGATATTTTGATTGCCACAAACAGGGAAACTGACGAGATTGCCAGATATGAATTTGAACAGGGCGATTTGTGAGAAGTATTAAGAATAAGGAGAAAAATGACATGGGAAAAGTAGACGAAATTACAAGGGAAAAATGGATTATGGATACATTCCCGGAATGGGGAACCTGGCTTGTGGAAGAGATTGAGGGTGAGAAAGTACAGCCGGGCAATATAGCCATGTGGTGGCTGGGATGTACTGGAATATGGATGAAAACTCCCGAAGATACCAATATTACAATAGATTTGTGGTGTGGAAATGGAAAACGCACCCACGGGGACGGCAAAATGAAACCCGGGCATCAGATGGCGAATATGTGCGGCGGGAGGGCAATGCAGCCCAATCTCAGGAATATCCCATTTGTAATAGATCCCTTTGCATTTAAAAAGGTGGATGCGGTTCTTGCGACACACTATCACCAGGACCATATGTCTGCAGAATGGGCGGCCCATGTGATTCAGAGTGGGATGGCCACTGTGGATGAAAATGGCAGCCAGATTCCAGTCCCTTTTATAGGGCCTAAAAAATCAGTTGAACTGTGGCAGAAATGGGGAGTGCCAAAGGACCGGTGTGTGACAGTCAAACCGGGGGATATTATTAAAATAAAAGACATTGAAATAGTATGCCTTGACAGCTTTGACAGGACCTGTATTGTAACCACTGACAAAACAGATGAGGACAGGGAGGAGCTTACCGGGATATGCCCTGTAGATATGGATGAAAAAGCGGTAAATTATCTGCTGAAAACACCAGGGGGAAACATTTATCACAGTGGAGATTCACACTTTTCAATATACTTTGCAAAACACGGCAAAGACTATCCCATTGATGTTGCATTTGCATCATTTGGTGAAAACCCAGTTGGCATGCAGGACAAAATGACATCCACAGATGTACTGCGTATGGCTGAAAACCTGCAGTGTGAAGTGGTGATTCCGATTCATTGGGATGTTTGGACAAATTTCCAGCCGGACTGTAATGAAATTGACCTGTTATATCAATTTAAGAAGGACAGGAACGAATACAAATTTAAGCCGTTTTACTGGCAGGTAGGCGGAAAATATACGTACCCGGCAGATAAAGATAAGAAATACTATCACCACAGGCGGGGGTTTGAAGACTGCTTTGAGAAGCGGCAGAATATTCCGTACCGTTCCTGTCTATAAGGGGGGAGAAGAACCCTGGCCCGGCAGCCGAATAGGAAAAGCCGGGGTACATAGAGGAAGAATACAAGGGCAGGGGAGATTTTCCCTTGTCCTTTTTTCTATAAAACAGTATAATAGATAGCATGGAAAATAATATATTTGATATACAGGAAGAGTTAAAAAAGCTCCCGGGGAAGCCGGGAGTTTATATTATGCATGATGAGAGAGACCGTATTATTTATGTGGGAAAGGCAGTGAGCCTGAAAAACCGGGTGAGGCAGTATTTCCAGAGCAGCAGGAATAAGGGGATCAAGATTGAGCAGATGGTCACTCATATAAGGCGGTTTGAGTATATTGTGACAGATTCAGAGCTGGAGGCTCTTGTGCTGGAGTGTAACCTGATTAAAGAGCACAGGCCAAAGTATAATACCATGCTCATGGATGATAAGGCCTATCCTTTTATTAAAGTGACGGTCAATGAACCCTACCCAAGAGTGATGCTTGCCAGAAAAATGGTGAAGGATAAAGCAAAGTATTTTGGGCCTTATACAAGCGCCCAGGCAGTCCGGGATACCATTGACCTTCTGCATAAGCTGTACCATATACGGAGCTGCAGCCGCAATCTGCCCAGGGATACAGGGAAGGAGAGGCCATGTCTGAACTATCATATCCGGCAGTGCGAGGCGCCCTGCCAGGGGTATATATCTCAGGAAAAGTATGCAGAGTCAGTCCAGGCTGTGATCCGGTTTTTGAGCGGGCATTTTGACGCCATACTAAAGGAGCTGGAGGATAAGATGAACCAGGCCTCGGAAACCCTGGAGTTTGAAAAGGCCATAGAATACAGAGAGCTTTTAAACAGTGTAAAGAAAGTGGCGCAAAAGCAGAAGATTACGGACAGCAGCGGTGAGGACAGGGATATCCTGGCGGTTGCCTCAGAAGAGGAAGATGCAGTTGTGCAGGTCTTTTTTATCCGCGGAGGGCGGCTGATCGGCCGGGATCACTTTTATATGCGTATCGCCAAGGATGAACCTCAAAGTGAGATACTGGACAGCTTTATCAAGCAGTATTATGCGGGCACGCCATTTATTCCAGGTGAATTGATGCTCCCCTGCGAGACGAAAGAGCTTTCGCTCCTGGAAGAATGGTTAGGCGTAAAGAGGGGGGGCAAAGTGACAATCAAGGTTCCTAAAAAGGGGACCAAGGAGAAGCTTGTGGAGCTGGCTGCAAATAATGCGGCCCTTGTCCTGAGCAAAGATAAGGAGCGCTTAAAGAGGGAGGAGGGACGCACTATTGGGGCCGTCCGGGAAATTGCCGGGATGCTGGGACTTGAGGGGGTCAGCCGTATGGAGGCCTTTGATATTTCCAACACCAACGGGTTTGAGTCCGTAGGCTCCATGGTTGTATATGAGAAAGGAAAACCTAAGAGAAACGATTACCGGAAATTCAAAATTAAGGGGGTACAGGGAGCCGATGACTATGGCAGCATGAGGGAAGTGCTGACCAGAAGATTCACCCATGGACTCAAGGAAAAAGAAGAAAGCCGGGAGATGGGAGGATTTACGGCATTTCCTGACCTGATTCTGATGGACGGCGGCAGGGGACAGGTGAACGTAGCGCTTCAGGTATTAGATGAGCTGCATCTGCATATACCAGTATGCGGCATGGTGAAGGATGACCATCATAGGACCAGGGGACTGTACTACCATAACAGAGAGATACCTATTGATAAATCTTCCGAGGCGTTCAGGCTGATTACCAGGATTCAGGACGAAGCGCACAGATTTGCCATCGAATATCACAGGCAGCTGAGGGGCAAAGGCCAGGTACACTCTATCCTGGATGATATAGACGGCATAGGCCCTGCCCGGAGAAAGGCATTGATGCGGCATTACCAGAGCCTAGATGAGATCAAAACAGCTACAGTCAGTGAGCTGGCGGGGGTACCTTCCATGAATGAAAAAGCTGCCCAGGCAGTATACAAGTTTTTTCATTAATGGTATAATACGGATAGTAACAGTCCCGCCGTGTAAAGGCCAATTTGAGCTGTTATGGCTGAACGGTTACTGGGGATATGCTGTATAATTTTAAGAAAAGGAAAAGGAGAAAGCTATGGGACAGGGCGTTAAATTAAGCGAGATCGTTGAAAAAATGAATTTGAAAAACCTGACTCCTGATGTAGATTTATTTGGCCGTGAGGTGAATGTACCTGACATCAACAGGCCAGCTCTTCAGCTGGCAGGGTTCTTTGACCATTTTGATTCTGACAGGGTCCAGATTATAGGGTATGTAGAGTATACCTATCTCCAGACGCTGGGTTTGGAGAGAAAGAAGAAGATCTATGACGAGCTTCTCCAGCACAAAGTTCCATGTATTGTTTTCAGCAGGGATATGGAGCCGGAGGACATCCTGCTTACGAAAGCTACACAGCACCAGGTTCCCGTCTTTACCACGTCTAAGTCCACCTCCTCTTTTATGGGAGAGATTATCCGGTGGATGAATGTGAAGCTGGCTCCTTGTATTTCTATACATGGGGTGCTTGTGGACGTGTATGGGGTCGGCGTCCTCATTATGGGGGAAAGCGGCATTGGGAAGAGCGAGGCCGCGCTGGAGCTGATTAAGAGGGGGCACCGGCTGGTCACGGACGATGTGGTGGAGATCAGAAAGGTCAGTGATGATACTTTGGTAGGCGCAGCGCCAGACATAACAAGGCATTTTATAGAACTGCGGGGAATTGGGATTGTGGATGTAAAGTCTATGTTTGGCGTGCAAAGTGTCAGGGAAACCCAGAATATTGACCTGGTAATTACTCTGGAGGACTGGAACCGGGATAAGGAGTACGACAGGCTGGGCCTGGAAGAGAAATATACTGAGTTTTTGGGAAACCAGGTGGTGTGCCATAGCATTCCTATCAGGCCGGGGAGGAACCTCGCAATTATAGTAGAGTCAGCGGCTGTCAACCACAGGCAGAAGCAGATGGGATATAATGCTGCCCAGGAATTATATAAGCGTGTACAGGAGAACTTGTCAAAAAACAGGTAATACTTATTTTAAGAATAAAAGGGACGGGGGATTAGTTATGAAATATTGTTTTGGTGTGGACATTGGCGGGACCACTGTCAAATTAGGTTTATTTGATGAGAGTGGAGTGATTCTGGATAAATGGGAGATTGTGACCCATACAGAGGAGGAAGGGAAAAGGATCCTCCCGGATATTTCAGCGTCTATACTTAATAAGATCAAAGAAAAGAACCTGGATACAGCGGATGTGCTGGGAGTTGGCGCGGGAGTGCCTGCCCCTGTGACGGAGGACGGTGTTGTAAATGGCAGTGCAAACCTGGGGTGGAATTATAAGGAAGTAAAGAAAGAACTGGAGGCACTTACCGGCCTGCCTGCCCAGATAGAGAATGACGCCAATGTAGCTGCCCTGGGCGAAATGTGGAAGGGCGGCGGCGCAGGCCAGAAGAATATGGTCATGGTTACATTGGGAACTGGAGTGGGCGGCGGCATTATAAGCGGCGGGCGTATAGTCGGCGGCCAGCATGGGGCCGGCGGGGAAATCGGGCATATGTGCGTCAACTACCAGGAAAGTGAAGTATGCGGCTGCGGAAATCAAGGATGCCTTGAACAGTATGCATCGGCTACCGGTATTGTGCGCCTGGCTATGAGAAAGCTTGAGCGGGAGACAAGGAATACGGTTCTGAGAAAAGAGTCCGTGACGGCCAAGGATGTATTTGATGCCGTGAAGGCAGGGGATACTGTGGCGATGGAGGTTGCAGAGGAGTTTGGAAAATATCTGGGGTATGCCCTTGCCAATGTGGCGGCTGTTGCTGACCCGGCTGTATTTGTGATAGGAGGAGGCGTATCTAAGGCAGGGGAAATACTTCTTTCCTATATTTGGGAGCCATATAGGGAGAAAGCGCTCTTTACAAATAAGGATGTAGATTTTGCCCTGGCTACACTGGGAAATGACGCAGGAATATGCGGGGCCGCGAAGCTGTTCCTCCCCTGACAGTGGCCGGCATACTTAAAAGGACTGTTCCAAAGTGAATCTCCATACTTTGGAACAGTCCTTTTGTCATGCTTTACAGCCGTATATTTATTCCCGCCAGCAGCGAGCCAAGGGGATATGTTTACATGTCCATTTGGCGGCTGCCGCGAGGGTCTAATACCCCGATGCCTGCATCGCTGCTAGTTTGATGCCCCGTATGCTTGCATCGGGGGTTTTGACTGTTACAGTGATGGAAGCTCGGCCCCTCCGTCACCGGCGTCGCCGCCGGAAGAATCACCGCCTCCGCTGTCATCAGGAGGAGTTGTCTCGCCGCCGTCGGAAGAATCGCCGCCAGAATCACCGCCTCCATCTATAGGTGGTATTACGGTATCTGGATTTTCAGTAGTTCCGTCGGATGTGCCGGAGTCAGGATTCTGAATGTCATCGGTCTTTTCTTTATCCTTATCTGCATTTTCATCCTTTGTTTCAGATGATGGCTCTTCTGTAGATTCTACATAATGTCCTGTACAGCTCTGTGAAGGCACGGAACCTTTGGCAAAGTATTCTGTCAGGGACGGGCAGCTTGAAGTTGCAAGCATACCTGTCTGGGTACAGATTGTTTTCTGCTCTACAGAGGAAGGCATTGTAAAATCCTTATATGGGAGGTTGGTGTGGACACGCTCCATAATACTCTTCCAGAGAACCTCATGCCAAACCTGATCCATTGATTCCATTGGCTTATTTGAGTCATATCCGCCCCAAACTGAGCAAGTATAATATGGCGTATAAGCAGAAAGCCATAGGTCGGTACTGTTCTCAGTAGTACCTGTCTTTCCGGCTACAGGCATATTGCTCATTTTGGCAGCAGTACCTGTGCCCTGGTTGATAACATCCTGCATGGCGCTTGTCAGCAGGGCAGCCGTGGAATCTTTGATGACCTGGTGTGTGGCGGGGGTGGTATTGTCCAGCAGGACATTCCCGTCCCTGTCCAGGATCTGGGTGTAAAGTACCGGGTCTGTGTAAACACCGCCATTGGCGATGGATGCATATGCCGCAGTCATCTCAAGGTTATAAATACCTCTTGTGATACCACCCAAGGCAGTGGCCTGGGCCACATCCGTAAATCCCGGATAATTTTCGTCGTCATTATTTACAAGTGTGGTAAAACCAAAATTCTGCAGATAATCATATCCAGTCTGGGTGCCGATATCTGTCAGTGTCTTAACCGCGCATACATTCATAGAATGCTCAATCGCATAACGCACGCGGGTTTCTCCGATATACTTGTGGTCCCAGTTGTTTACTGTCTTGCCATTCTCGTATTTGTAAGGCTCGTCCAGAATGGTAGAGGCCAGAGTATACCCACAGGAATCTAATGCCGGGGCATAGGTGGAGAGAATTTTAAAACAAGATCCGGGCTGCCTTGTGGAATCCGTGGCCCTGTTCAAGGAGAGACTCGCAGTCTTCTCTCCCCGTCCTCCTACAATAGCCTTGACCTTGCCTGTGGACTGCTCCATGATAACAACAGAAGCCTGAGGCTGTGGACTGATGTCCTTATTTTCTACGACCGTATCCCCCTCGCCGATATTCAGCGTAGATTTATATTCTGCAATGGCCTGTTCGGCCTCCTCCGGTGAAGAGAATACAAGAGGATATTCCCTGCCCCATGTGCCTTTGATATATCCTGCCAGCATCTCTTTGCTGTAATTTTCAGAAGTGCCGTCAGCACGGTTGATGGTCAGGGCGTACTCCAGGCCGTACTCTACAGTATAGGGATAATTGGCGGAATTAGCCACCTCTTCATCACAGATCTGCTGGATGGCAGGGTCCTGTGTGGCTGTAATAGTAAGGCCGCCGCTGTAAAGTGCATTATAGGCCTGTGTCTCTGTGTAATTCTTCCTCTCCATCAGATCCTTGATGATCTGCTGGGCCAGCTTATCTATAAAGTAAGAATAGGGAGTATCGTCTGTGGTGGCAGTGGCAGTCATCTGGATTCTGTCATATACATTGTCCGCCTTTGCCTCGTCATACTCAGCCTGCTGGATGTAACCCTGGTCCAGCATGTTCTTAAGCACCTTGTCCCGCCTTACGGCATTATCCTCGGGATGGGTGACAGGATCGTAGCCAGAAGGATTCTGGGTGATTCCTGCCAGGACGGCGCATTCGGACAGGGTAAGTTCAGAGACATCCTTGTTGAAATAACGTTTGGCTGCTGTCTGCACACCGAGGCAGTTCTGGCCTAAGTTGATCGTATTCATATAGGCTTCTACGATCTCCTCCTTACTCATCTGCTTTTCAATCTCAACAGCCAGATATTGTTCCTGTAACTTTCGCTCCAGGCTGTCATAGAAGGTTTTTTCTTCTGTAAAGTTGGGGAACACATTGTTTTTAATTAGCTGCTGGGTCAGTGTGCTGGCGCCCTCTGAGAAATTGCCGGATGTCAGGCCCACGACCCCCGCCCTCAAAATACCTTGCAGGTCAATCCCATTGTGCTTATAAAACCGCTCGTCCTCAATGGCGATAAAAGCATGGGTAAGGTTGATAGGGATTTCATCGTACTTCTTATATATACGGTTGGAGCCAGACTGAAGAAAGGAATCCAGCAGTGTGCCGTCCTCCGCATACACGAACGAAGTGGCGCCGGAGGGTTTGACATCGGCAGGAGTCACCTGGGGAGTATTGTCTATGATCTTCTTTACAAACAGTCCTGCGCCCCCCACGCCAATGACTCCTATTAATAGTACACAGATAATGAGTGCTTTAAAAACACGTACTCCAACGCGTTTCTTTTTCATATTTTTTTTCGAAGAGATATTCTTCTTTGTCTTTGAGATATTCTCTTTTCCATAATTCATGAATAATATCCTCCTTTATTCCCGCGAAACAACGAGCCGAATGGATATGCCTGTACACCTTTATAGTGGCCTGGGGGCCAGATGCCCGGGGGCATGGCAGGCCGCGGGGAAGATTCCCGCCTGTTGGCAGCTTCTGACTCATTCACTCATTATAACAAATTTGTATCTCTAAATAAAGAAAAATTGCGAAAAGTTCATAATTCTAAAAAAAACTTAATAATTTCTTGTAGTTTTCCTGAGGTTTGTTATATTGTATTTATATACCTGATGGGGCCTCTCTTAGTGTGTGCCCCGGAGGGCCAGATAGTAGGAGCAAGAGGTAAGATGATGGATTATAGAACAGTATACCAGGGCGGCAGCGCAGAAGTTGTCGAAAAAAAGTCACGTTTTATTGCAGATGTATTTCCAGTCCAGTCGGAGGAAATGGCGGCGGAATATCTGGAAAAGATAAAAAAGCAATATTGGGATGCCAGGCACCATTGCTGGGCCTATATCATTGGGAAGGATCCTGCCAAGGAAAGATACAGCGATGACGGTGAGCCGGGGGGCACTGCGGGGAAACCCATTCTGGAGGTCATAAAAGGAAGGGAGTTATGTAATGTGCTCATCATTGTCACCAGATATTTTGGAGGCACTTTGCTTGGGACAGGGGGACTGGTGCGGGCATATACATCTGCCGCCAGGGCCGGCCTGGAGCATAGTACTATTATTACCAGGATGCATGGTTTTAAACTAAAAATAGGGACAGACTACACAGGACTTGGAAAAATCCAGTATATACTTGGGCGCAGGCAGATACATATACTGAAGACAGGGTATACAGACGCTGTGGAAATGACAGTCCTGGTACGCGATAGTGAAGTAAATGCTGTGATAGCAGAGATAACCGAGGGGACAAGCGGGAAGAGCAGCGTACGAAAGGGAGAGGGATGCTGGTTCGCGGATATAGATGGGCAGTGCCATATCTTTGATTCTTAGATGGAGATAAAATCCCGTTTTTGACAGCGGCAGAGTATTTAAAAGGGGATCAAAGAGCAGAAGTTTCGTTATATCCGCCTCTACTCAGTCTTATTTTAAAGTAAATTGTAGGCACATATTTATCCCCTCAGCTGCAAAGACTGGGATACCTGCAGGAATCAATAAATCCTCCGTAGCAGCGCACCATCTAACTACGGAGGAACTCCTAAATATCATTTGATTGAGCAGACAAAATACCTCCCATCTGCGCTCGCTTTGAATGTATTTATGTGCCGTGTCCATTCTATAAACTTCTGCAGACTGGTATGCCTATGTCCTGCATCCTATACTGCATATAACACTATTTCTAAATAAGCATTACTATAGATCCTTAAGTAGAATTTATAATCTTCTGATAGTTTCATAATATATTTTGGGATATCCATAAGATCACTGGCTTTATGATAAAAGGAAATTGCCATTCTGGGATGTGATTTTCTAATAGTATTAGCAGCCCCTTTTAGCGTTTCTAATTCAAATCCTTCTACATCCAATTTAATAAAAGAAACATCACTATCCTCATTTATAATATCATCAATACAAACTGTCTGCGTTTTTACGTCTCCATCCTCGCATAAATAGGAAGTATCATCTCCATTACTTGCCATATTATAGGACGCTGTTTTATCGGAAAGGCCTGCATGTATTAATTCTACGTTACTCCAATTATTTTCATCCACAATAGACCTGCATATTTCGTAGTTCTTTTCATCTGGTTCAAAACTAATAATTTTTTCGTATCCACTGGGTTCATTCCAATCAATAAATCTCTTTAAACTGTCGCATCGGTAACACCCTCCGTCTATAACGATCTTTTCTTGATTTTTTTGTAAAAAATCATCATAGTACTGGTTTTCTTCATAACACTGTGTATTAGGATAAATATAGGCGGCTATATTATTTTCATTAAATCCCAATGATAGCAATTCAGATTTGATTTCCTCATAATAATCTGTACTTGCGATACATATATAAGCCTCCTCCTTGATTTCTAAAAGCTCTGTGAGGCTCATAATATCAAACTTCTCTGCTTTAGAAGGGTCTTTATCATAAAACCCATACCACGGAATGTCGCTAAGAAATGGCAAATGTAAGTATCCGGGTGTATTTCGTCTCTTTTTTTCAAGTTCAATAAAGTCGGCAACATTTTTTCCTAACCCGTACAGCACTAACTTTTTGCCGTTTTTGAACTGTTCCAGAAGATTTAAGTGCTGCCTGTATACTGGATCCGATTCTATTCCGCAAAGTGAATGGGCCTTTATCAAATAAGAAACGTCCCCAGTCTCATTTAATTTATACAAATTTTCATATATTTCTCTTGATTTTTCATCTACGAATTGAGATAATGGTATGTATGTATGTATGTATGTATGTATGTATGTATGTATGTATGTATGTATGTATGTATCCATTTGTGCGTTCTCCTCTATATTGAAAATTTATGCCAACATTGCGTTGCTGTATTCTTTCTGAGAAGTTTCTGCTAACTCAATGTTGGCATTCAAATATTGTCTGACAAATAATTATTTTCTGTTATTTAACTATAATTTAGTTTTGAGAGAGTTTATTTTCTGTTTCTGAACGTTAAAAGCAGTCTAATCATTCTCCTTTTTTGTTATCCAATACAGCACTCCATGTTATAATACTCCCTTTTCACAGAAGATTGTTTTTTAAGCTTGTGAGTAACCTAAAGGAATAAGAGTATGTTCCGGCATTCTTTGTAGACTAGTCTGATTCAGGCTTAAAAAATGTCTCTATGATTAATCGAACTCAGGCTCTATTAATCCGAAAGAACCATCCTTCCTCTTATAAACAACGTTGACCTCGTCGGTCTCTGCATTACAGAATACGAAGAAAGTATGTCCTACTAAATCCATCTGGATACATGCATCTTCCGGATACATAGGTTTAATGCCAAATCTCTTGGTTCTGACAATACGGATCTCGTCATCTGGCTGAATCTCGTCCTCCGCTTCAAAAAATTCTTTCTTGAAATTACTTCCGGAACCAGAAGCCGTGGGATGGCCCTGGCTTTTTGCAACCAGTTTATTTTTATATTTGCGGAGCTGACGCTCAATCACTTCCTCCACAAGGTCAATAGATACATACATATCAGAGCTTGTCTGTTCGGAGCGGATGATGTTGCCTTTTACTGGAATCGTCACCTCAATCTTTTGTCTTTCTTTCTCCACGCTGAGAGTTACAATGATTTCTGTTTCAGGAGTGAAATACCTTTCGAGTTTCCCCAACTTTTGTTCGATAGTGTCCTTCAGGCCTGGTGTTACGTCGATGTTCTTACCACTAATAATAAAATTCATGCTGATCAACTCCTTTGTTCATATTATAATACATGCCGGATTCCATATCCTGCCTGCATTATGTAAACATTATAGCATGTAAATACTTTATTGTATAGAACGAATCACCTCTATCCGTGTAATTTTCCCATCTGTAATTTTGGCAATACGCAGTCCAAATTTAGGGAAATATGTACAGACGCCAACGCCAATCTCTATTTCATCCTCTTTTAGTTTTTTAAGCAGTACATCCAGCAGTGTCTCGTCGTCCTCGTAGGGGATGTGGACGCGGATAAGCCTGTTTACATGGCGTACTTTCTGGTTGGAACGGAAGATGATTTTTTCGGATTCATCAAAGGCCACAAATAGAAACTTTCTGGTGGCAAATAGTATGGCAATGGCAATCACTCCCAGAAGGCTGTTGACGGGCGATGCATGTTCAATAATCACCTGGCGCGCAATGGCGAACAAAAGAACCTCAAACACTGTTATAGGGGTGTGGAGATAAAGCATCCGTATCATCTCCACACCGATAATCAGGTTAAAACATGCAGTTAAAAGGTCGTCATAGTTGGGATATTTGCTCAAATCTGCCAGATTGCCAAAAGACAATATGAGCTGTACTGTCATGATGATAATGCCGGTGGCAAGAAGACCGGCTATAATAAACTCCAGGGCAGTTGTCAAAGCCTTTAGAAACGCATTTGCATATTTTTTCATGTGTTCTTCTCCTTTTTATAACTGTCCAAAAATAGAGCGCCTGCTCCTATTTTATATTACTCCTTTTGCGCATCCTAGGATCCAGGATCTTTTTGCGGATACGCAAGGTTTCCGGGGTGACTTCCAAAAGCTCGTCTGTATCGATAAAATCAAGAGCCTCCTCCAGGCTGAGCGTGCGGGGAGGAGTAAGCCTTAATGCCTCGTCTGCACTGGAGGAACGGGTATTGGTAAGATGTTTGGTTTTACATACATTTAGTTCGATATCTTCAGCCTTTCCGTTCTGCCCAATGACCATGCCCCCATAGACTTTTTCACCTGGCCCTATAAATAATGTACCACGTTCCTGTGCACTATACAATCCATAAGTCACAGACTCTCCGGTCTCAAAGGCGATCAGGGATCCCTGTTTTCTATATTGGATGTCGCCTTTGTACGGCGCATAGCCTTCAAAGCTTGTATTGAGTATTCCATTGCCCTTGGTGTCAGTAAGGAATTCTCCCCTGTAGCCGATGAGGCCTCGGGCCGGGATAGAGAATTCCAGCCGGGTATAACCGCCGTTGGAGGTTCCCATATTTTGGAGTTCTCCTTTGCGCTGGCTCAGTTTGTCAATGACAGTGCCGGTAAATTCGTCTGGCACATCCACATAAGCTGTCTCTACAGGTTCCAGCCTCTTGCCGTTATCGTCCGTCTTGTAGAGTACCTCAGCCTTGCTGACAGCAAATTCGTACCCTTCCCGCCTCATATTCTCAATGAGGACAGAGAGGTGAAGTTCCCCCCGCCCGGATACTTTGAAGCTATCGGCATTCTCTGTCTCTTCCACCCGCAGGCTTACATCGGTATTTAACTCACGGAACAGACGGTCCCTTAAATGGCGGGAGGTAACGTATTTCCCTTCCTTGCCGGCAAAAGGACTGTCGTTTACAAGAAACTGCATGGAGATAGTAGGCTCGGAGATCTTCTGGAAGGGGATTGCCTCTGGATTTTCAGGGGAGCACAATGTGTCTCCAATTGAGATGCCGGAAATGCCAGAAATAGCCACAATGGACCCGATTTGGGCTTCTTTGACTTCTACCTTGTTTAGTCCGTCAAACTCATATAATTTGCTGATTTTTACTTTCTCCTGCTTTTCAGGGTTGTGGTGGTTGACAAGAACCATCTCCTGGTTGACGGCGATTGTCCCATTGTCCACCTTTCCCACACCAATCCGGCCCACATATTCATTGTAGTCGATTGTACTGATTAAAACCTGGGTGGGCGCTTCTGGGTCCCCCTGGGGCGCCGGAATATAATCTAGGATAGTCTCAAACAGCGGCTGCATATCCCTCTCGTCATCGGTCAGATCCAGCACAGCGATGCCGGACTTGGCGGAGGCGTATACAAAGGGGCAGTCAAGCTGCTCATCTGAGGCGTCCAAATCCATGAACAGTTCCAGTACTTCATCAATGACTTCATCAGGGCGCGCCTCAGGACGGTCAATTTTGTTGATACATACAATGACAGGCAAATCCAGCTCCAGGGCCTTCCTCAGCACGAACTTTGTCTGGGGCATGGCGCCTTCAAAGGCATCCACCACTAGGATGACGCCGTTTACCATTTTAAGGACACGTTCTACCTCTCCGCCGAAATCAGCATGTCCTGGAGTGTCAATAATATTGATCTTGGTGCCTTTATAAAATACAGCCGTATTTTTGGCAAGGATGGTAATCCCACGCTCCCTCTCAATATCATTGGAGTCCATCACCCTCTCGGCAACCTCCTGGTTTTCCCTGAATACACCGCTTTGCTTGAGCAGTTCGTCTACCAGCGTAGTCTTGCCATGGTCGACATGGGCAATAATCGCAATATTTCTAACATCGTCACGTTTAGTTTTCATAACATTCAACACTCTTTTCTACTTATTATAATTGTTAATTTTGTACTCCCGCAGGGCAGCGGGCCAAATGTCTGCGCACATTCTTTTTAATTCTATCATAAAATATTGTGCATGGGAAGGGAGATTTCACAGGCAAAAACCAGGCTGGCCGCCGGCAGGTTCAGCTCTTTTTCAGCACGTATCCCTATATGTCGACAGACCTTTACAT
Source organism: Luxibacter massiliensis (assembly GCF_900604355.1). Lineage (NCBI taxonomy): Bacteria > Bacillati > Bacillota > Clostridia > Lachnospirales > Lachnospiraceae > Luxibacter > Luxibacter massiliensis. Next base: position 1,094,340 of record NZ_UWOE01000001.1, read on the forward strand.
GCAGGCTGGGATTCTGTCGAACGATTACAAAGGAATATTGTTCTAATCTGGTTTTTGGGTTCATAGACTTAGTATTGACTTAAAAATACCGTTCAGAGGAAGGGAGAACTACAAATTATGTCAGATAAGATTATTGAAAACAACCAGGTAACAATCATGGGGGAAGTGGCATCCAAATTTATATACAGCCATGAGGTATTCGGGGAAGGGTTTTACATGGTGGATGTGCTTGTAAAGCGGCTGAGCAATTCAGATGACAGGATTCCGCTCATGATTTCAGAGAGGCTGATTGATGTGACCCAGGATTATATGGGAGAATTTATTATGGTTTCCGGACAGTTCCGCTCATATAACCGCCATGAAGAACAGAAAAACCGGCTTGTTTTGTCTGTTTTTGTGCGGGAGGTTGAGTTTATTGACGAGGAGCTGGACGGCGCGAAAACCAACCATATCCTGCTTGAAGGATACATATGCAAGAGGCCGGTGTACAGGAAAACACCACTGGGGCGTGAGATTGCAGATCTTTTGCTGGCCGTAAACAGGCCTTATGGGAAATCAGATTATATCCCCTGTATCTGCTGGGGCCGGAATGCCCGGTATGCATCTGGGTTTGAGGTAGGTGAGCATGTGCAGATTCTGGGACGGATCCAGAGCAGGGATTATGTTAAGAAGTTATCAGAAACGGAGACGGAAACCCGCACGGCATACGAGGTTTCGGTCAGCAAACTGGAGTGTATAGAGGAGTAGGACTGTAAGGCTTCCTTATATTCTGTACGTTGACATCATGTATATTTAATGGTAAACTTTGAAAAAGATGAGCGTTTAGATTAGGAGGATGCATATGTCAATTTTTAAAGGGGCCGGAGTGGCGTTGATTACGCCGTTTCGGGCAGATGGAAGTGTCAATTATGACAAACTGGACGAACTGATTCAGTTCCATTGTGATAATGGTACGGACAGTATAATTATTTGTGGTACAACAGGTGAATCTTCTACTCTGACAGAAGAAGAGCACATGGATTGCATTAAGTTCACAATAGAGCGTACAAAGAAGAGAATACCGGTTATTGCGGGCACTGGCTCTAATTGTACACGTACAGCAGTTGATATGTCAAAAGAGGCTGCGGATATGGGGGCCGATGGGCTGCTCCTTGTGACCCCTTACTATAATAAAGCTACACAGGACGGCCTGGTGGCGCACTATAAGGCCATCGCGGCGGAGGCTAAGGCGCCGATGATTCTTTATAGCGTAAAGAGCAGGACTGGGACGAATATTGAACCTGCCACGGCGGCCCGGCTTGCGGCTGAGGTGGAAAATATTGTGGCTATCAAGGAAGCCTCCGGGGATATTTCCCAGATTGCTAAAATTATGCATCTGACTGATGGGAATATTGATTTATATTCAGGCAATGACGACCAGATAGTACCTCTGCTTTCACTGGGGGGGAAAGGTGTTATCTCTGTATTGTCCAATATAGCCCCCAGGGAGACGCATGACATTTGCGAGAAGTTTTTTACAGGGGATCTGGAAGGAAGCCGTGCGCTGCAGTTAAAAGCGCTGCCTTTGGTGGAGGCCCTGTTCTGTGAGGTGAACCCGATCCCTGTGAAGAAAGCTGTGAATTTGATGGGGATGGAGGCAGGCGGGCTGAGGATGCCTCTTACAGAGATGACAGAGGCGAATGCAGCCAGGCTGGCACAAGCTATGGTAGATTTTGGAATCAAACTTGTCTCATAGATATATAGGATATTTACATGAAATGATTGTGAAAGGGATATCATAAGTTGAGGAATAGGCTCAAATGTGATATCCTTTTTCATATAATGGCTGTTTTCTAAAATAGGGGAAGCAGGCCTGCGAAAGTACATAAGAACCTGGGAGGGACAAAGATGATAAAAGTAATGATGCATGGATGCAACGGGAAAATGGGGCAGATGATTTCAGGCTTGATTCAGACTGAGGATGAGATAGAGATTGCGGCGGGGGTGGACGCATATACCGGCCGTGCTAATGAGTACCCGGTATTTGGGCATATCAGGGACTGCCACCGGGAAGTGGATGTAGTGATTGATTTTTCTAATGCCGGCGCGGTGGATGAAATGCTGGACTACTGTGTAGAGAAGAGGCTGCCTGTGGTTCTATGTACCACAGGGTTATCTGAGGAGCAGCTGGAGCATGTAAGGGAAGCCTCTGAGAAAATCCCGGTTCTTAAATCTGCGAATATGTCTATGGGAATTAACCTTCTTATGAAGCTCTTAAAGGATGTGGCCAAGGTCATGGCGCCTGCTGGGTACGATATAGAGCTTGTAGAGCGCCACCACAACCAAAAATTGGACGCGCCCAGCGGTACGGCGCTGGCATTGGCGGATTCTATGAATGATGCATTGGACAGAGAATATACCTATATATATGACCGCAGCCAGGACAGGAAAAAGCGGGGGCAGAAGGAGATGGGGATTTCGGCTGTCCGGGGAGGGACGATTGTAGGCGAACATGAGGTTATTTTTGCGGGGATCGATGAGGTGATTGAGTTTAAGCATACGGCATACTCCAGAAGTGTGTTCGGCAAGGGCGCAGTGGAGGCGGCTAAGTTCCTTAAAGGAAAACCGGCGGGCATGTATGATATGGGCGATGTGATTCAGTTTTAACCAGCAGGGGGAAGATATCTATGAGAGATCTGGAAACAAAGTATTTGGAAAGGCTTTCTGATTTGTATCCTACGATTGCGGCAGCTTCCACGGAGATTATAAATCTTCAGGCTATTTTGAACCTGCCTAAGGGGACGGAACATTTTCTTACAGATATACATGGAGAATATGAGGCATTTTCCCATGTGCTGAAAAATGGGTCGGGTTCCGTCAGGAGGAAGATCGACGACGTATTTGGCAATACACTTAGTAAACGGGACAAGCAGGCGCTGGCCACACTGATCTACTATCCAAAAGACAAGATGGCGGAAGTTAAGAAAGTTGAGAGCAATATGGAGGACTGGTACAAAATTAACCTGTACCGCCTGATAGAAGTCAGCAAGAGGGTAGCCAGCAAATATACCAGGTCTAAGGTGCGCAAAGCCCTCCCGAAAGATTTCGCCTATGTGATAGAAGAGCTGATAACGGAAAAATCAGATCTCAACGACAAGGAGTCCTATTACAATGAGATCATTATGACCATTATACGGATTGGACGTGCCGAGGAATTTATTGCTGCCATCTCGGAGCTGATCCAGCGCCTTGTGGTGGATCATTTACATATTGTGGGGGATATATATGACAGAGGCCCAGGGCCCCATATTATTATGGATAAGCTGATGACATACCATTCTGTGGACATCCAGTGGGGCAACCACGATGTGCTGTGGATGGGGGCGGCGGCAGGGCAGAGAGGGTGTATCGCAAATGTGATCCGCATCTGTGCCAGGTACGGCAACTTGGATATTTTGGAGGATGGATATGGGATTAACCTGCTGCCTCTGGCCACCTTTGCGCTGCAGACTTATGAAAACGACCCATGTACATGTTTCAGGCTGAAAGGGCCGGAAAAACAGAACAAGGCGGAGATGGAGATGGACCTGAGGATGCACAAGGCCATTTCTATTATCCAATTTAAAGTGGAAGGCCAGATTATCAGGCGGCAGCAGGACTTTCAGCTGGAGGACAGGGCGCTGCTGCACAGGATTAATTATGAAAAGGGGACTATTGCCCTGGAGGGCAGGGAATATGAGCTGTTGGACAAGAATTTCCCTACCATTGACCCCAAGGATCCATATAAGCTCACTGCGGAGGAAGAAGACATTATGGACCGCCTTGAACGGGCATTTCTTGCCTGTGAAAAGCTCCAGGAACATATACGTTTTCTGTTGGCTAAAGGCGGACTGTATAAGGTGTACAATAATAATCTTCTCTATCACGGCTGTATGCCCCTCAATGATGACGGCAGCATGAAGGAAGTCACTCTTTTCGGCCACAAGTTTCGGGGCAGGTCTCTGTACGATGCATTGGACAGGTACCTGAGAAAGGGATTTTTCGCTTTGGATGAAAAAGACCGTGAGAATGGGAAAGATATTATGTGGTATATTTGGCTCAATCCGAATTCCCCTCTCTTTGGCAAAGATAAAATGGCTACATTTGAACGGTATTTTCTGGCTGAGAAGGAGACCCATCAGGAGAAAAAGAACCCTTATTATTTCCTTCTGGAAAAGCGGGATGTGGTTGACCGCATTATGGAAGAATTTGGATTATGCCCGAATGAGGCGCATATTGTGAACGGGCATGTTCCGGTAAAACGAAAAAATGGGGAGAGTCCCATCAAATGTGACGGGAAAGTCCTTGTCATTGACGGAGGGTTTTCCAAAGCGTACCAGAAGGAGACAGGAATTGCAGGCTATACATTAATCTATAATTCGTATGGCCTGCTCTTGGTGGCCCACGAACCCTTTGAGTCAATGGAGGCCGCCATTCAGAATGAAAGTGACATACATTCTGAGTATATGGTGGTAAAACGGGTGCTGGAGAGAAGACTTGTAGGGGATACAGACGTAGGCCGGGAGCTCAAAGAGCAGGTGAGGGATTTGGAACGGCTGCTGGCAGCGTACAGAAGCGGTGACATTATTGAAAAAATATAGACAGAATTGAGAGGCATAGGATTCACATGGATGAATATACAGGAAAGACAGAAGGGCAGCCAGTCATTCCAGACAGCGTGGAGACCACGGAACCCCTTAAAATCTATCTGCAGGAGATCAGCACCATACCTCTGCTAAGTATGGAGGAAGAACGCCTGCTGGGCAGGAAAATAGCAGAGGGGGATGAGGAGGCAAAGAAAAGGCTGGAAGAAGCGAACCTGCGCCTTGTGGTGTCCATTGCAGCCCACTATGCGGGTCGGGGCCTGCAGTTTATGGACTTGATACAGGAAGGGAATATAGGCCTTATGCGGGCAGTTGAAAAGTACGACTATACGAAGGATAACCGTTTTGCTTCCTATGCCTCCTGGTGGATCAAGGAGGCTATGGCCAGGGCCATTGATTTACAGGCTAAGGAGATTCGGGTGCCTGTCCACGTGGCTGAGAGTATGCGCAAGGTGCAAAAAGCGGCAGCCAGGCTGTCCCAGGAACTTGGGAGAGAAGCATCCCCGGAGGAAATTGCACAGAACCTGGGGCAATGGACCGCCGGGGAGGTAGAGCAGATTCAGTCGTTTTTGAAAAATCCGGTCTCCCTGGAGACCCCAGTGGGAGAGGAAAGTGACAGTACTCTGGAGGATTTTATAGAAGATAAAAGGGAGGATACACCGGAGGCTGCTGTAGATTCCCTGATCAGAAAAGAAGAGGTGGGACATCTTTTGGAAACCCTCAACGAAAAGGAACGGCAGGTTATCAGCATGAGGTTTGGCCTTGCTGATGGGAAGCCTCTTACCCTGGAAGATATAGGCCAGAAGTTCCATGTGACCAGGGAGAGGATCCGGCAGATTGAGGAGCGTGCCATGGAAAAGCTCCGGGAGGCTGCAAATAAAGAGTAGGGTAAAGGCTGCCCGCATCATAATGATAAAAAGGAAATTTTTCCCATACATAAACGCAATGAAAGTGTAGATATTACTAATACAAGATCATTTATGGAAAGGGAGAATTACAATGAAAAGAATGAAAAAATTATTATTATTAATGATGTGTGTAGGTGTACTTTGCGGTGTTACAGCTTGTGGCAGAGACAATAATGCCAATAATGCAGCAGATGGCACAACAAAAGACGAGAATATGAATGACGCAACTAACGGAACCAATGACAAAGATGGGGACGGTATTGTTGACGACGCAGTGGATGATGTGACCGATGGAGTGGATAAAGTGACAGACGACCTGACAGATGACAACGCTCCACAGAAGGATAACCTTAATGACAGAAACACAAACAATAAAGATGTCAATGACACTGCTACAGATAAGGATAATACCACTGATAAGTAGTAGTATCGTGAAGGGGTCTGTCCCTATTGCAAAGGGGTCTGACCCTAATGAACACCGAATTCAGAATATTCTCAAAATTTTGAAGGGGGAGTTCATTGGGGCCAGGCCCTTTTGGCATGATTTTGAGGTGGATTTTTCTACTTTAGTGTGATAAAATATCGAATAAAATGCTGCAGGCTTTTTAGGCCTGCCTGCGCAGCAAAAGGAGTACATATTATGTATAGAGAGAGAAAACTCGTGATGGGCAACGAGGCAATCGGCCTCGGGGCAATGCGGGCCGGTGTAAGAATGGTGGCCGGGTATCCGGGAACACCATCTACGGAGATATTGGAGACAATAGCAAAGAATAATGACGGCAGTATCCACGTGGAATGGTCTGTCAATGAAAAGGCGGCAATGGAGGTTGGGGCAGGCGCTGCCTATGCAGGTGCCAGGACATTGGTGACGATGAAACAGGTAGGACTTAATGTGGCTTCTGACCCTTTGATGAGCCTTGCCTATGTGGGCGTGAAAGGCGGCATGGTCATCGTATCCGCTGATGATCCGGGGCCTATATCTTCCCAAACAGAGCAGGACACGAGGCATTTTGCACAGTTCTCTAAATTGCCGGTGTTTGACCCGTCCTCACCCGAAGAGGCATACATGATGATTGCTGAAGCCTTTGAGCTTTCAGAGAAATACCAGACACCTGTACTTTTTAGGCCGACCACGAGAGTCTGTCACGCCTGCGTGAGTATTGAGCTGCAGCCTGCCCTTTGCCTGCCTAAGCCAGAAGGGTTTATAAAGGATACCATGCGCTGGGTGATTTTCCCAAAGATGTCCTATCAGAACCATATAAAAATAGAAGAGAGGAATGAGAAGCTGTCAGAGGTATTTTCTGCGTGGCCCATGAATAAGGTAAGAGGAGGCAGCGGGGAAAAGGGGGTTGTCTCAGGTGGAATCAGCTTTGCTTATGCAAGGGAGGTGATACCAGAGGAAATCCCACTTTTGAAAATCAGTACCCCCCATCCTTTCCCTGAAAGGCTGGCGAAGGAATTTATGGAGGGCCTCAGGGAGGTACTTGTGCTGGAGGAGCTGGATCCGGTGATTGAAAAGGAGCTTCTTAAAATTGCCGGCAAATACCATCTTCAAGTGAAAATACGTGGAAAGCTGACCCATGACACGAAAAATGCAGGAGAAAACAGTGTAGAGAGTATACGTGGTGACTTGGAACGGTTCTTGGGCGATGGCGAGAAAAAAGCACAGGAGGAAGAAGCGGGGACGGGAATACAAGATTCCGGGGAAGAGGCTTTCCCGGCGCTGCCGGTACGTCCGCCTGTTTTATGTGCCGGGTGCCCCCACAGGGCATCTTTCTACGCAGTTAAGAGGGCCATGGGTGGGAAAAAGGCAGTTTTCTGCGGAGATATTGGCTGCTATACACTGGGGAATGCAAAACCATTAGACATGGTGGATACTTGCCTTTGTATGGGGGCAGATGTGACTATTTCCCAGGGATTACATATTATAGAGCCTGATGCGGTCCATTTTGCATTTATAGGAGATTCTACTTTCTTTGCGTCAGGGATAACCGGTGTAATAAATGCAGTGTACAACCAGACAGATATTGTGCTGGCAGTGTTAGATAATTCCACGACTGCAATGACTGGGCACCAGCCCCACCCTGGTACGGGGATTACAATGATGAAAGAAGTGTCGGCGAGAATCAGTATAGAGAATGTACTTAGAGGAATTGGAGTGGCTGCAGTGGAGACCGTCGACCCGCTGAAGCTTTGGGACGCAGTGGCTGCTGTGAAAAGGGCGGCGGAGATGAAAGGTGTGCGGGCGGTGGTCTTTAGGTCGCCCTGTATTGCTGTGGAGAAGCCGGGGAATCCGTATCAGATCTCCCAGAGTGACTGTACAAAGTGCAAAGTATGTATCAGTCAGCTGGGGTGTCCGGCTATTTCAGTTATAGATGGCAAGGTGCAGATAGAACAGGCCCTGTGCTATGGATGTGGACTGTGCAGCCAGGTCTGCCCGTCTAAAGCGATTCGGGAGGTGGAGGATCATGAATAAAAATTGTCTGCTATGTGGCGTCGGGGGGCAGGGAGTGGTTCTGGCCTCTAAGCTGATTGCCTTTGCTGCCATGGAACAGGGAAAGTTTGTCAGGACAACGGAGACAATTGGCATGGCCCAGCGGGGAGGTTCTGTGGTAAGCCATGTCAGAATAGGTGAAGAAGTACATTCACCCTTAATCCCCCTGAAAAAGGCAGATCTGATCCTGGCTTTTGAGCCCGCCGAGGCGGTGAGATGCCTGCCATATTTGAATGCCGGGGGGACTGTAATTGTGAGTAGCAAAGCAATTCTTCCAGTGACATCTTCGCTGGGGGACGGTATATATGAAGGGACTGAGATGCTGGCGTATCTGGAAAAGAATATCCCCCGCCTGGCTGTCCTGGATGGGGAGTCCATTCTAAGCCAGGCGGGTTCTTCCAAAGTCCTTAATGTGGCGCTTTTAGGGGCCGCTGCCGCCAGTGGTGTGCTGGACATCACTTTGGATGAGATGGAGATGGCCATAGAAAAGAATGTGAAGGAAAAATTCCTGGAAATAAACAAGAAGGCATTAGTACTTGGAAAAGCGGCATTTGAACGGGCATAAGGAGAGAATGACATGAAAATGACAGAACTACAGCTGGAATTAGTTAAGGAAAACTTGAAACAGCTGACAGCTAAAGATTGTTTCTATAAAGAAAAACTGAAAGGAATAGATATTTCGTCAATACAAAGCCAGGAAGATTTTGAGACACTTCCTTTTACATGGAAAGGAGACTTAAGAGAGGCTTATCCTTTGGGGCTTCAGGCTGTCCCAGACGAGGAAATCGTAAGGATCCATTCTTCTTCAGGCACCACCGGGACGCCGGTGATCATCCCTTATACAAAAAAGGATGTGGAGGACTGGGCGAAAATGTTTGCGCGCTGTTATGAAATGGCAGGGATTACGGCCTTGGACAGAATACATATAACACCTGGATATGGTTTGTGGACGGCCGGTATCGGTTTCCAGGCAGGGGCAGAATACCTGGGAGCCATGACAATCCCTATGGGGCCGGGCAATACAGATAAACAGCTCCGCATGATGCAGGATATGAAATCTACTGTTTTGTGCGCCACATCCTCCTATGCCCTGCTTTTGGCAGAAGAAATTGCCAAACGGGGGATCACCCATAAAATATATCTAAGGAAAGGCGTTATTGGGTCAGAGCGGTGGGGAGAAAAAATGAGAAAGCGGATTGCCGCAGAGCTGGGAGTACAGCTTTACGATATTTACGGACTGACGGAAGTGTATGGGCCCGGTATTGCTATGAGCTGTGAATATGAATGCGGGATGCATTATTGGGATGATTACTTGTATTTTGAGATTGTGGATCCGAAAACAGGAAAAAATGTCCCTGACGGGGAAATAGGCGAACTTGTCATTACAACTCTCAGAAAGCAGGGGGCGCCGCTGATACGCTATAGAACTCATGACCTGACCCGTTTTCTGCCGGGAGAATGCAAGTGCGGATCAAAATTCCCGAGAATAGATACGCTTATAGGCAGGACAGACGACATGGTAAAGGTAAAGGGCGTCAATATTTTTCCGAGCCAGATAGAGGAGATGTTAAAAGACGTACCTGAGGCCTCCAGTGAATATCAGTTTATGCTGGATCATATGAATGGGAAGGACGTATGCACCCTGTTCGTTGAGATTAATAAAAATATAGAGAAAAAACAGGCAGAGGACGCAGTGAAAAAAGCATTCAAGGAAAAAATAGGTATTCTGGTGAATGTAAAGCCAGTTTCAATCGGGGACCTGCCCCGGAGTGAGAAGAAATCCACGAGGATATTCGATAATAGATATTAAAAAGTAAAACAATTCTGACAATGGATAACAAAGGGGACAGTCCCTTTTGCAAAAGGGACTGTCCCCTTTGAACCATCGAACCATCAGACAGGGGGAAAACTATGAAGTTCAGGCCATGTATTGATATTCATAATGGACAAGTAAAGCAGATTGTGGGCGGCACACTGCGGGATCAGGGGGATCAGGCTGTTACGAATTTTGCGTCACAGCTGGACGCGGCCTGGTATGCCAAGCTGTACAGGCGTGATGGACTGAAAGGAGGGCACATTATTCTCCTGAATGGGGTGGATTCTGTGTACTACGGGGAAACGAGGAGGCAGGCGCTTTTGGCCCTGAAGGCATACCCTGGGGGTATGCAGGTAGGAGGGGGCATTACGGCTGAGAATGGGGCCGCATATCTGGAAGCCGGCGCCAGCCATGTGATCGTCACCTCCTATGTGTTCCAGGATGGGAAATTTCACAGGGGAAATCTGGAGCGGCTGAAGGCTGCTGTTGGGAAGGAACGTATTGTACTGGACTTAAGCTGCCGTAAAAAGGAGGGGACATACTTTATAGTAACCAACCGGTGGCAGACATTTACAGATGTGGCCCTTACGCAGGATACATTGGATTTCCTGTCTGGCTACTGTGATGAGTTTCTCATCCACGGCGTGGATGTGGAGGGCACCTCGGCGGGGGCAGAAGCGGATTTGGTGCGTATGCTGGGCAGTTGGAGGGGGATGCCAGTGACCTACGCAGGGGGGATAGGGAGCATGGAGGAATTGAGACGCTTTCAGGAGCTGAGCGGGGGCGGCCTGGACTTTACAGTCGGCAGCGCTTTGGACCTATTTGGCGGGGATCTTCCCTATGACAAGATTTCCAGGCTGTAACAGGATAATGCATGGAAAGAACCGCCGGCATTGTGTCCTGGCAGTCATCCTGTGTTCACGTCCCATTTTTGGATTCAGGCTATGAATTGGTTGAATTCGCCAGGATATAGTGTTAAAATGTAGCGTAGAGTGTGTTTGATCATTCATACATCTGTCTGCTTTACTTAAAGGAAGCCTGCTGTGGAATGTACTTATACCTGACAGCTATATGAATGGTCAAATACACATTACAATATGAGACAAGGAGTTAATTGCGGATTATGGGTTTTATAGAGAAGATTTTCGGTACCCACAGTGAAAATGAATTAAAGCGTATTTACCCGATTGTAGACCGGATAGAGGCATTGGAGCCTGAAATGGAGGCATTGTCCGATGCAGAGCTAAAAGATAAGACGAGAGAATTTAAAAAGCGTATTCAGGAGGGGGAGACCTCTGACGATATTCTGCCTGAAGCATACGCAGTCGTGAGGGAGGCGGCTAGGAGGAGCCTGGGGATGCGGCATTACCGGGTACAGCTTATCGGTGGGATTGTGCTCCACCAGGGCCGTATTTCTGAAATGAAAACCGGTGAAGGCAAGACGCTGGTTTCCACCCTTCCTGCCTATTTGAATGCATTAGAAGGCAAGGGCGTCCACATTGTAACAGTCAATGACTACCTGGCAAAGCGTGATGCTGAGTGGATGGGGAAGGTCCATGAATTTCTTGGCCTGACTGTGGGGGTAGTCCTTAACTCTATGGATAATGACGAGCGCCGTGAGGCATATAACTGCGATATCACCTATGTGACCAATAATGAGCTGGGTTTTGATTATCTGCGTGACAATATGGTGATATATAAAGAGCAGCTTGTGCAGAGGGGACTTCACTTTGCAATTATTGATGAGGTTGACTCTGTATTAATCGACGAGGCCAGGACTCCTCTGATTATTTCGGGGCAGAGCAACAAATCTACTAAACTATACGAGGCATGTGACATCCTGGCAAGGCAGCTGGAGCGCGGCGAGGCCAGCGGTGAATTCTCCAAGATGAATGCCATTATGGGAGAGGACATTGAGGAGACAGGTGACTTTATTGTCAATGAGAAAGAGAAGAATGTCAACCTGACTGAGGATGGCGTGAAGAAGGTTGAGAAGTTTTTCCATATCCAGAACCTTGCAGACCCAGATAATCTGGAGATCCAGCATAATATTATTCTTGCACTGCGCGCCCACAACCTGATGTTCCGTGACCAGGATTATGTAGTGACGCCTGAAGGGGAAGTCATGATCGTGGATGAGTTCACGGGCCGTATTATGCCTGGCCGCCGGTATTCAGACGGCCTGCACCAGGCCATAGAGGCGAAGGAACATGTGAAGGTGAAGAGGGAGAGCAAGACACTTGCCACCATTACTTTCCAGAATTTATTTAATAAATTTGAGAAAAAAAGCGGCATGACAGGTACCGCCTTGACAGAGGAGAAAGAGTTCCGTGATATTTACGGGATGGATGTTATTGAAATCCCAACCAATGAGCCGGTGAAAAGGGTAGACTTGGAGGACGCTGTCTACAAGACACAGAGAGAGAAGTTCCTGGCTGTCGTTGAGGAGGTAAAGAAAGCACACGCTGCAGGACAGCCTGTGCTGGTGGGAACTATAACGATTGAGATTTCTGAACTCCTCAGCAAAATGCTGAAGAAGGAAGGGATCCAGCATAAAGTCCTCAATGCCAAGTACCATGAGTTGGAGGCGGAGATTGTGGCTGATGCCGGCGTACACGGGGCAGTCACAATTGCAACAAACATGGCCGGCCGTGGTACCGATATCAAGCTGGATGAGGAAGCGAGGGCAGCAGGGGGCCTGAAAATTATCGGAACAGAGCGGCATGAGTCCAGGCGTATAGACAATCAGCTGCGGGGGCGTTCCGGCCGTCAGGGAGATCCGGGAGAATCCCGCTTCTATATTTCACTGGAAGATGATTTAATGCGTCTCTTTGGTTCAGAGAAACTGATGAGTATTTTTACCACTCTGGGCGTTGAGGACGGGGAGCAGATTGAACATAAGATGCTTTCCAATGCCATCGAAAAAGCACAGAAGAAGATTGAGAGCAATAACTTTGGCATCCGTAAGAATCTGCTGGAATATGACCAGGTTATGAATGAGCAGAGAGAGATTATTTATGGAGAGAGGCGCCGGGTCCTCGATGGCGAGAGTATGCGGGATACAATCTACAATATGATAACGGAGTATGTGGAGAACACGACGGACAGGTTTGTATCACCGGACGTTGAGGCTGAGGAGTGGGATCTTGCAGGACTGGACGTAACACTGCATGCCGTGATACCACAGCTTTCCCTTCCATCGGCCAAAGAAGCAGAAGGCATGATGCAGAAAGAGCTGAAGCATCATTTAAAAGAAAAGGCCGTGAAGGCCTACGAGGCAAAAGAGGCAGAGTTTCCAGAGGCTGAACACCTGCGGGAGATTGAGCGCGTTGTTCTTCTGAAGGTCATCGACGGACGGTGGATGGATCATATTGACGATATGGACCAGCTGCGCCAGGGTATTGGACTGCAGGCATATGGGCAGAGAGATCCCCTTGTGGAATATAAGATGATGGGATATGATATGTTTGGAGAAATGACGAATGCCATAGCCGAGACTACAATACGGACGCTTTTCCATATCCGCATTGAGCAGAAAGTGGAGAGAGAGCAGGTTGCCCAGGTGACAAGTACCAATAAGGACGAAAGTGCACTGCGGGCCCCGAAAAAACGGGAGGATAAGAAGGTCTATCCAAACGACCCCTGTCCCTGTGGGAGTGGTAAGAAATACAAGCAGTGCTGCGGGCGTAATAAATAACAGATGCAGAGGACTGCCGCAAAATGTAAATATTCAGCAAGATATGGCTTGGTTTTCAGTATGTGATACCATCTTGTGAGAAAGATTCATTTTGCGGCAGCTTAGTATTTAATTTAAGAAAGAGGTGAATAAGGTGGTATTGTCAGACGAACTGAGAACAAGACTGAGTGCATATGAGGAGCCGCTGAAAGATTTGAGGGATTCACTTTGACCTGGCGTCAAAGAAAAAAAGAATCGAAGAGCTGGAGCGTAAAATAGAAGAACCAGGGTTCTGGGACGATCCGGAAAAGTCCAGCTATACAATGAAGCATTTGAAAGGACTTCAGGAATCCGTAAAACAGATTGAGAAAATGTATGCAGATTATGAGGACATTGGCCTTCTGATTGAGATGTGCGATGAGGATCCAGACGCCGGGACTATCAAAGAGCTTGAGGAGGAATTGGGCAGATTTGAAGAGGAATTTGAAGAACTGCGTATCCAGACACTCCTGACAGGGGAGTATGACGCTAGCAACGCCATTGTAACTCTCCATGCCGGTGCCGGTGGGACGGAATCTTGCGACTGGGCAGGTATGCTGTACCGTATGTACAGCCGGTGGGCAGAGAAAAAGGGATTTAGCATAGAAGTATTGGATTATCTGGACGGAGATGTGGCAGGGATCAAGGGAGTCACTTTTGAAGTGGAAGGGGAGAATGCGTATGGATATCTCCGCTCTGAGAAAGGGGTACACCGGCTTGTCAGGATTTCTCCCTTTAATGCGGCTGGGAAGAGGCAGACTTCTTTTGCTTCCTGTGATGTGATTCCAGATATAGAAGATGACATTGATATTGAAATAAACGAGGATGAGTTGAGGATAGACACGTACCGTTCCGGGGGAGCGGGGGGACAGCATGTCAACAAGACTTCCTCGGCTGTGCGGATCACCCACCTTCCCACGGGTATTGTTGTGCAGTGCCAGAATGAGCGCTCCCAGCATATGAATAAAGATAAAGCGATGCAGATGCTCAAAGCAAAACTATATCTTTTAAAGCAGCAGGAGCAGGCAGATAAGGTATCAGATATACGCGGAGAGATGAAAGAAATAGGTTTTGGCAGCCAGATACGTTCCTATGTCATGCAGCCCTATACTATGGTAAAGGATCACCGGACCAATACAGAAATCAGCAATGTAAACAGTGTTATGGACGGCAATATAGACCCCTTCATCAACGCATATTTAAGTATACATTGATCCGCAGATTTATCTGCGGCAGCCCGCAAGGGCATAGAATAAGGGGTGCCCTGGGGGTATACATTGACCCGCAGATTTCTCTGCGGCAGTCCGCAAGGGCATAGAATAAGGGGCGCCCTGGGGGTATACATTGACCCGCAGATTTCTCTGCGGCAGTCCGCAAGGGCATAGAATAAGGGGTGCCCTGACAGAATAATGGAGAAGAAGGAAAAGGAGGAAAACATGGTAAATATAGCGGTATTGGGATATGGTACAGTGGGATCAGGGGTTGTGGAAGTGATCAACACCAACGGCGCACGTATTAACCAGAGAGTCGGGGATGAAATCAGTATTAAATACGTGCTGGATTTGCGGGATTTCCCCGGGGACCCGATTCAGGACAAGCTGGTCCATGATTTTGAAGTAATTATAAATGACCCGGATGTACAGATTGTGGTGGAGGTCATGGGAGGCATTGAGCCTGCATATACATTTGTGAAGCGCAGCCTCCAGGCGGGAAAAAGCGTGGCAACGTCCAATAAGGCCCTGGTGGCCAAGCATGGGGCCGAGCTTTTATCTATTGCCAGGGACCATCACATTAATTTCCTTTTTGAAGCCAGTGTTGGCGGTGGAATCCCAATTATCCGGCCTTTGAATTCTTCTATGACAGCGGATGAGATCGAAGAAATAACAGGCATTTTAAATGGGACAACAAATTATATGTTAAGTAAAATGTTCTATGAAGGTGCAGATTACGGTGAAGTCCTGAAGGAGGCGCAGGCGAAAGGCTACGCCGAGCGTAATCCTGAGGCAGATGTGGAAGGATACGACGCCTGCAGGAAGATTGCTATTTTATCCTCCCTGATATCAGGCCAGCAGGTAGATTTTGAGGACATCCATACAGAGGGGATTACAAAAATTACAAAAGAAGATATGCTCTATGCCAAAACCATGGGTATGACAATCAAGCTGCTTGCGATGAGCAAGAGATCTGGAGATCATTTAAATGCTATTGTAGCTCCCTATATGCTGCATAAGGAGCATCCCCTCTATAGTGTAAACGGCGTATTCAATGCAATATTTGTCCATGGAAATGTGCTTGGGGACGCTATGTTTTATGGAAGCGGCGCAGGGAAACTCCCCACAGCAAGCGCTGTAGTGGCCGATGTGGTAGATGAGGCGAAACATCTCAACAGGAATATTATGACAATGTGGAAGAGCGATAAATTGAACCTGCAGCCTATTTCAGACACCCGTAAAAGATTTTTTGTCCGCATCCAGGGAAATGCAGATGCCATGAAGGCACATTTGGAAAGCAGGTTTGGCCCAGTGGAGATTATAAAAGCTGAAGGGCTTGCCGAGGAGTTTGGTTTTGTAACAGAGGTGATGGCTGAGGGCGAGTATGAGAAATATGCAGCAGAATTTCCAAGCATTGTGCATATGATACGGGTGGAAGGCTGATAGGATAAGGAAAGCCAGTCTTTAGCCATACCTATCTGCCCTGCATCCGGCAGATAGAAGCTTGCTGTGCCTTTTTATCTGCGGCAGTTTCACGGCCCAGGCGTATTTTGAACCAGAAAAATTCTTGAATAGGCTCTAAAAGAGGTTAATAAATATGAAATATATTATTATATTGTGTGATGGCATGGCTGATGAGCCTGTCCCGGAGCTGGGGGGCCTGACGCCTCTTCAAAAGGCAGATACACCTAACTTGGATAAGCTCTCTGGAAAAGCAGAGACAGGCATGGTGCGCACGATTCCCCCAGGCATGAGTCCTGGAAGCGACACAGCCAACCTGTCAGTGATAGGCTATGACCCCAGAGTATACTATACAGGGCGTTCGCCGTTGGAAGCGCTCAGTATTGGCGCAGACATGCAGCCGGATGATGTGTCCTATAGATGTAATCTGGTGACTCTCACAGAGGAACAAAGTAAGTATGAGGACAGAATCATTTTAGACCACAGCTCGGGGGAAATCAGTACAGAGGACGGGGCAGTCCTTTTGGAGGCTTTAAAAGAAGGTCTGTGCAAAGAGGGTTACAAATTTTATGTGGGGACCAGCTACCGGCACCTGTTGATACACAAGCAGGGGAAGGCAGAGGAGCTGACGCCTCCCCACGATATACTTACCAGGAGGATTGGAAGTTATCTTCCGGAAAACCCAGTTCTGCGGGAGATGATGGAGAAAAGTTATGAGATTCTTTCCATACATCCCCTGAATATACAAAGAAAGCAGGCAGGCCTCAATCCGGCTAATTCAGCTTGGTTCTGGGGCGCCGGCACAAGGCCTGCACTGGACTCCTTTGAGGAGAAGTACCACAGGAGGGGCGCCATGATTTCTGCAGTGGACCTGCTCAAAGGGATTGCAGCCGGCGCAGGGATGAAAAATATCTCTGTAGAAGGCGCCACCGGAGGGTTGGATACGAATTATGGGGGCAAGGCCCACGCAGCGGCAGATGCATTACTGAAGGATGGTTTTGACTTTGCCTATATACATGTGGAGGCGCCGGATGAGATGGGGCACCAGGGGAATGTATATAACAAAATTAAGGCAATTGAGAACATTGACCACTATATTGTCGGCCCTCTGCAGCAGCTTATGGCCCAGGAAGGGGAAGACTTCCGTATGCTGGTGCTGCCAGACCATCCCACGCCTGTTGGGATACGGACACATACAGCCGATCCGGTTCCTTATCTGCTCTATGACAGCAGGAAGGCAGCCAGGGGCATGCCGGCATATAATGAGATAAATGCTATGGGCACCGGGAGGATGGAAGAGAATGGCTATAAGCTTATCTCACATCTTTTTGGAGGAATTTAAAAATTTGCCGGTGTAGGTTAGGAGGATAACATGCTGATAGTAAAAAAATTTGGAGGCAGTTCAGTTGCTGATAAAGAACGGATTTTCCGTGTGGCAGAACGGTGTATTGAAGAATACCAGAAAGGAAATGATGTGATCGTTGTTTTATCGGCCATGGGAGATACTACGGATGAGCTGATTGAAAAAGCGAAAACGATTGCGCCGCAGCCATCCAAAAGGGAGATGGATATGCTGCTGACAACGGGAGAACAGGTTTCTGTATCCCTCATGGCTATGGCCATCCAGTCCCTGGGCGTGCAGGCTGTTTCGCTGAATGCATTCCAGGTGGGGATGCACAGTACTTCTGCCTATGGAAATGCCAGGTTTAAGAGAGTAGACGCAGAGAGAATACGCCATGAGCTGGATTCCAGGAAGATCGTGATTGTGACCGGATTCCAGGGAATAAATAAATACGAGGATTATGCAACCCTTGGCAGGGGAGGGTCTGATACAACGGCTGTAGCAATCGCAGCCTCTCTGCATGCCGACGCCTGTGAGATTTATACGGATGTGGACGGAGTATATACAGCCGACCCGAGAATTGTAAAAAATGCGAGGAAGCTGGACGCCATAAGTTATGACGAAATGCTGGAACTGGCTTCCCTGGGGGCGAAAGTCCTGCACAACCGTTCCGTGGAGATGGCAAAAAAATACGGGGTGCAGCTTGTGGTGCGCTCCAGTCTGAACAGAGAAGAAGGGACGGTAGTCAAGGAGGTAGTTAAAATGGAAAAAATGTTAATCAGCGGAGTGGCTTCTGACAAGAATACATCCAGAGTGTCTGTGATCGGTGTGGATGATAGGCCTGGCGTTGCATTTAAAATATTTAATACATTGGCGAGAAAGGGAATTAATGTGGATATTATCCTGCAGTCCGTGGGACGCGCAGGGACGAAAGACATTTCCTTTACTGTGGCAACGGATGATTTAAACAGCACCCTGGCTACCCTGGAAGAAAATAAAGAAATCTTGACTATCCAGGAAATCAACCATAAAGACAATGTGGCAAAGCTGTCTATTGTGGGTGCAGGCATGATGAGCAATCCGGGCGTTGCCGCCAAGATGTTTGAGGCTTTGTTCAATGCGGGAGTCAATATCAATATGATCTCTACTTCTGAGGTAAGGATTACCGTACTGATAGATGAGAAGGATGTGGAGAGGGCCATGGTCGCAGTCCATGACGGATTTGGCCTGGCAGAATAGGAAAGCAACATAAAAAAGAAAAGGCTGAGGATTTGGCAGTATAGATTGATTCCAAATCTCTGGCCTTTTCTTTTGTTTTTATTCCCGTATGAGAAATTCTAAGGTGAGTGTGAAGAGCGCACCGCAAAGAATACCCCTAACCCAAATGTTTAGCCGAACTGGAAGCCGGCCTATTCTGTCTGGTGATAAAGAAACTTATCTACGATTTTCTTATCTTCATCGGACAGTGTACGGTACTTCTTAAGTACGTCTACTTCATTTTGTGTGAGATAGATGGTATCTCCACTTTCTATTTCCAGTCCCGGAGTAAATGGCCCTAAGTTCTCCTTGACGGTCCCGTTGGTGGCAAAGGTATGCTTGACCAAGTCATCCAGGGAAATGCCATAGATCTGGGACAGCCTGACGAGCAGATCTAAATCAGGAGTGCGTTTACTTGTCTCATAATTAGAGTAAGCCTGTCTTGAGATATTGAGCTTGTCACTGATTTTCTGCTGGGTATATCCGTGAGCTTTTCTGAGTATATATAAGTTATCGACCAGCTGTATATTTGACAAAACGGCACCTCCATCCACAGGGTTATTGGAAATTCTCCATAAATTATAACAACTTTCCCTGTAAATAGAAATGTATGCACCGAAACGTAACTTTATACTGAAAAGCAACGCTGGGTTGCTATCGGGGTTGAAAAATACTTACTATATTAATATATACACTTAAAATTGTCCTGTAATCTGTACCAGAGGGCCTCTTTGTGTATAGAACGGGACAAAGGCCACTAGCCGGCTTATAGGGAGCTGAGCGTACTGTTGTGGTACTGGGAGGAAAAAGTGACGTCTTCACCAAACCAGGAAGGAGGCTGGAAATGTTCAGCGGTCTCCTCATCCGGGAATTCTACTTCTGCCAGTATCAGTGGTGCAAGGTCTCCCTGAAAAATATCAAGCTCAACCGTCAGTCCGCATTTGAGAGGAAGCATATATCTGTCTTTTATGATAAACTTCCCATCTGCCTTAGGCTTTAAGTGCTCGTATGATGAGAGATCCAGGCTGAGGTTATACTCCTCCCGGATCATCAGTCCTTTTGATTTATATGTCAGCATATAATCTTCATTGTCACGCCGGATTCTGATAACTGGGTCGGTACAGAGATAACCCTGTTCAATATGCCTGCAGGGAAAAGCTGTATAACCCTTAGGAAGATTTGTTTTTTCTATCAGATACTTGCGTTCAATTTCCATGTCATCGGCCCCCTCATTTTTTCTATATCATAATACAACCTTACACAAATGTAAACCGTTGCATTTAGGAAAAGGATTTGATACACTGTGAACGGATATAGAAAACGCAAGACGGGAGGAAGAGAAGTATGGAGAAGGTGAGCATTTTTCTTGCAGATGGATTTGAGGAGATAGAAGGACTTACTGTGGTGGATCTGCTCAGAAGGGCAGGGGTAAACGCAGAGACTGTCTCAGTGGCAGGAAAACTGGACGTGGCAGGGGCCCATGGCATTTCAGTAAAGGCGGACGTGCTTTTTGAGGAAGCGGATTTTTCAGATACAGATATGCTTGTACTTCCAGGCGGGATGCCAGGTACAGTGCATTTGAAGGAGCACAAGGGACTTGAGAAACTTCTTATAGATTTTTATAATCAGGAGAAATATATTGGGGCAATCTGCGCGGCGCCGGGGATTTTGGGGGGACTGGGCCTCCTTAAGGGCAGACGTGCCTGCTCCTATCCTTCCGTTGAAGATAAATTGGAAGGGGCATATGTTGTCCAGGATCCAGTTACTGTGGACGGCAGAGTGATTACCAGCCGGGGGATGGGGACGGCCATGGCCTTCGGACTGGCTCTGATTGCAGAGGCCCGGGGCGCAGAAAAGGCAGAGGAGATCAGGAAGTCAGTCCTGTATGCGGGTTAGGACTTTGGGCATACCCTAAAGGCGCCTTTTGCAGGCAGGGATGAAAAGTCCCTGGAAATGGGGAATATCCCATAAAAAGTACTGGAAATATGTACCCGAATGTGCTATACTGTTCCAATGACTGCGAATGTATACCTTGAGGGTATCCTGCACCCCATGTATCGGCTGGTTTACAGCTTAAGCCAGAGGAGGATGTGTCTTCTCAGGCAGGGACATATCCGAAAGGTATCCCAGTGGACAAGGATATCTGTTTTTTGCTGGGGATCAGGATTCGCATTTTATATGGTACGAATCAAGGAGGAAAATAAAAATGAGTTTACAGGTAGAAAAGTTAGATCATAACATGGTGAAGCTGACGGTTGAGGTACCGGCAGAGGATGTGGAGAAAGCGCTTCAGGCAGCTTACTTAAAGCAGCGCAGGCAGATTAATATACCAGGCTTCCGTAAAGGGAAAGTACCAAGGCAGATGATCGAGAAGATGTATGGGCCGGAAGTGTTCTACGATGAAGCGGCAAACAAGATGATTCCTGAGGCATATGGGAATGCATATGATGAGTGCGGGCTGGAGCTTGTATCCCAGCCGGCCATTGACGTAGTACAGATGGAAAAAGGGAAACCGTTTATTTTTACAGCAGAAGTGGCTGTGAAACCAGAGGTAGTTCTCGGCGAATATAAGGGAATGAAGGTAGATAAGATCTCTACAAGAGTGACGGCCAAGGAAGTGGATGCAGAGATTGACAAAGAGAGAGAACGTAATGCCAGGACTATAGATGTGACAGACCGTGCCGTGGCGGACAAGGACCAGGTGACGCTTGATTTTGAGGGGTTTGTTGACGGAGAACCGTTTTAGGGCGGCAAAGGCGAGAACTACCCTCTGACGATTGGATCAGGGGCGTTTATTCCCGGCTTTGAGGAGCAGCTCATCGGCACGGAGCTGGGCAAGGAGGTTGAAGTAAAAGTGACCTTCCCAGAAGAGTATCAGGCAAAAGAGCTGGCTGGCAAGGACGCTGTATTTAAATGCACGGTCCATACAATCAAGGCAAAAGAGCTTCCTAAGCTGGACGACGAATTTGCCTCCGAGGTATCTGAGCATGAGACGTTAGAGGAATATAAGGCAGAGATTAAGAAGAATATTAAAGAGCGCAAAGAGCGCGAAGGGAAAGAGAAGAAAGAAGACCAGGCTGTAGATTTGGCAGTGGAGAATGCACAGATGGACATTCCTGAGGCTATGATCGATATGCAGGTGAAACAGATGGCTGATGATTTCACACGGAGGATTCAGCAGCAGGGGCTTTCTGTTGAACAGTATTACCAGTTCACAGGCATGACAGAGGAGAAGATGCTTGAAGAATTAAGGCCTCAGGCTGTGAAGCGTATTAAGACAAGGCTTGTCCTGGAGGCAGTGGTGAAGGCTGAGAACATCGAAGTATCAGAGGAGCGCCTGGAAGAAGAACTGAAGAAGATGGCTGAGATGTACCAGATGGAAGTTGACAAGTTAAAAGAATTTATGGGTGAGAATGAGAAGAACCAGATGAAGAATGACATTGCCGTACAGGATGCAGTAACCTTTATTGCAGAGGCGGCAGAGGAGGTGTAGGCAGGCTGCCGCTAGTGCCTGTCAAAGGGGGGATACCCGGTGAGGCGCCGCCAAAGTGCGGCAGAATTAATGCGAGATAAGCAGGAGGGACATAAATGAGTTTAGTACCTTACGTCATTGAACAGACGAGCCGTGGAGAACGCTCCTACGACATTTATTCAAGATTATTAAAAGAGAGAATCATTTTCCTGGGGGAGGAAGTAAATGATGTGTCTGCCAGTGTGGTAGTCGCACAGCTTCTTTTCCTGGAGGCGGATGATCCGGACAAAGATATTCAGCTGTATATTAACAGTCCAGGGGGATCTGTTACTGCCGGACTGGCAATCTATGACACAATGCAGTATATCAAGTGTGATGTGTCTACCGTATGTATCGGCATGGCTGCCAGCATGGGCGCCTTCCTTCTGTCAGGAGGCAAGAAAGGCAAACGCTTTGCGCTGCCAAATGCGGAGATTATGATCCATCAGCCTTCAGGCGGGGCACAGGGCCAGGCTACGGAGATCCAGATTGCAGCAGAGCATATTCTGAGGATGCGCCGCAGGCTCAATGAGATGCTGGCCCAGAACACAGGGCAGAGCCTGGATGTCATCAAGGTAGATACAGAGAGGGACAATTTTATGTCCGCTGCAGAAGCAAAGGAATATGGATTAATAGATGAAGTGATTGCCAGTCATTAATGGCAGTATGAGGTGAAAGTAGTATGGCAGGAAAAGTAAGTGATGATACAGTGAGGTGTTCCTTCTGTAATAAGACACAGACACAGGTGCGCAAACTGATTGCAGGCCCAAACGGAGCATTTATCTGCGATGAATGTATTGATGTATGTGCAGAGATTATTGAAGAAGAATTCGAGTACGATGAAAGAAAAGGGTTTGAAGATATTAATCTGCTGACACCAGAGGAGATAAAAGCATTTCTGGATGAATATGTAATTGGCCAGGAAGAAGCCAAAAAAGTACTGTCTGTTGCTGTGTATAATCATTACAAGCGTATCATGGCTGAGCAGGATTTAGGCGTGGAGCTGCAGAAGAGCAACATATTGATGCTCGGGCCTACAGGATGTGGCAAGACACTGCTTGCCCAGACACTGGCGAAAATATTGAATGTTCCTTTTGCCATCGCAGATGCCACTGCCCTGACAGAGGCAGGGTACGTGGGGGAGGATGTGGAGAACATCCTGCTGAAGGTGATACAGGCTGCGGACGGCGATATCGAGCGGGCGGAGCATGGCATCATTTATATAGATGAAATTGATAAGATAACAAGAAAATCTGAAAACCCTTCCATTACCCGGGATGTATCCGGCGAGGGAGTACAGCAGGCGCTGCTTAAGATTATTGAGGGAACAGTCGCCTCCGTACCGCCTCAGGGGGGCAGGAAGCATCCCCATCAGGAACTGATCCAGATAGACACCACAAATATTCTGTTCATCTGCGGCGGGGCCTTTGAGGGTATTGATAAGCTTATTGAGACCAGGCTGGACAAGAAATCTATCGGGTTTAATGCTGAGATTGCGTCAAAGCATGAGGAGAATGTGGATGTACTTCTGCACCAGGTTTTGCCCCAGGATCTAGTGAAGTTCGGGTTAATCCCTGAGCTGGTGGGACGTCTGCCAGTGACTGTCTCGCTGGATATGCTTGATCGGGAGGCGCTGATCAGAATCCTGACAGAGCCAAAGAGTGCAATTGTGAAACAGTACCAAAAGCTGCTGGAGTTAGACGGGGTGAGGCTGGAATTTGACAGGGAAGCCCTTGATGCCATAGCAGAGACATCCCTTGCCAGAAAGACAGGGGCCAGAGGACTGCGGGCAATTATGGAAGATATTATGATGGATACGATGTTTAAGGTTCCGTCTGATGATACAATCAAAGGATGCCGGATAACAAAGGATGTAGTGAAAGGGACGGGAATACCATTGTATGAGTGCGATGGAAAAGAAAGAAGATCGTTTCTGACTTCAGAGAGTGCGTAATAGATTGGGGCGGGTGCAATGGATATAACCATGTATCCGCCCTTTCATTTTATATAGAAATGGAAGGAAGGGAGGAGGATTAGAATGGGCAGTGAAAGGAAAAGCTTTCCCATGGTTGCGCTGCGCGGCATGACCATTATGCCGGGGATGGTGGTTCATTTTGATGTGAGCCGGGGGCGGTCCATTGCGGCTATACAGGAGGCCATGGCGGAAGAACAGAAGATATTTATTGTGGCCCAGAAGGACATGGAGGTAGATGAGCCAAAGCAGGAGGATTTGTACAGAGTCGGCACGGTGGGCACGGTCAAACAGATTATCAAGCTGCCCAAGCATATCCTGCGGATTTTGATATCGGGCGAGGCAAGGGGCGTCCTCCAGGAAATTGAATATGAGGAGCCTTATCTTAGGGCCCAGGTAGAAGTCATTGACGACAAAGATATTGTGATCCCAGAGGACGTAAATGGCCAGGCTATGGAGAGAGGCCTGAAGGATATGTTTGTGGATTTTGCTTCCAAGAATGGCAAGCTGTCCAAAGAGTCAGTGGCCCAGATTTTGGAGATTAAGGATTTGAGGAAGCTGGTTGATGAGATTGCAGCTAATATCCCCCTATATTATACGGACCAGCAGGCAATCCTGGATGAGACAGATTTCTGGAAAAGATATGAGGCGCTGGCCTTCAAGCTGGTCAATGAAGCCCAGATTATGGATATCAAGGATGAGATCCAGATGAAGGTCAAAGAGCGTGTGGATAAGCATCAGAGGGAGTATATACTCAGGGAACAGCTAAAGCTGATCCGTGAAGAGCTGGGTGACGATACAACCCAGTCAGACGCAGAGGAGTTTGAGAAAGCTGCCCAGGCATTGAAAGCGCCCAAGGAAGTAAAGGAAAAATTGGGGAAGGAGATCAGGAGATTCAAAAGCTCATTGAACAGTCCGGCAGAGAGCGGAGTCATCAGAAATTATATTGAGACGCTTTTGGAAATGCCCTGGAATAAATCTGTAAAAGACAGCAATAATATTGAGTATGCCCAAGAGATTTTAGATGCAGACCATTATGGCCTGGAACAGGTAAAAGAGAGAGTGCTGGAATTTCTGGCAGTCCGTTCCCTTACAAAGAAGGGGGAGAGTCCCATACTATGTCTTGTGGGGCCGCCGGGCACTGGAAAGACTTCGGTTGCAAAGTCTCTGGCCAGAGCATTAAAGAAACCCTATGTGAGGATTTCCCTGGGAGGCGTGAGGGATGAGGCCGAGATCAGGGGGCACAGAAAGACTTATGTGGGGGCCATGCCCGGGCGAATTGCAAATGCCCTTAAGACGGCAGGAGTAAGAAACCCTGTGCTGCTCCTAGATGAGATTGATAAAGTGAGTACAGATTATAAAGGGGACACATTTTCCGCGCTTCTGGAGGTACTGGACAGTGAGCAGAACCACAAATTCCGTGACCACTACCTGGAGGTGCCCCTGGACTTGTCTGAAGTATTATTTATTACAACGGCAAATACGCTGCAGACAATACCCCGCCCACTTTTAGACCGGATGGAGGTCATCGAGGTCAGCAGTTATACAGAGAATGAGAAACTCCACATTGCCCAGGAACACATGATTCCCAAACAGCTTGATAAGCACGGCTTAAAACCAGGGCAGCTTTCTTTCAGCAGGCAGGCTATTTGGAAGATGGCACGTAATTATACAAAGGAAGCCGGCGTTCGGCAGCTGGAGAGAGAAATTGGAAATATTTGCCGGAAAGCTGCAAAAGAGATACTGACAACCGATAAGAAAAGGGTTACAATAACAGAAAAGAATCTTCACAAGTACCTGGGCAAAGAGAAGTATACCTATCAGATGGCGAATGTATCCGATGAGGTTGGGATCGTGCGTGGACTTGCCTGGACAAGCGTAGGCGGGGACACGCTGCAGATTGAGGTCAATGTGATGCCCGGAAGCGGGGAAATCATGCTGACAGGGCAGCTCGGCGATGTAATGAAGGAGTCTGCAAGGACAGGCATCAGCTATATCCGTTCAGTGAGCCGGGAATATGAGATTGAGGAAGATTTTTTTGAAAAGAATGATATCCATGTCCATATCCCGGAAGGGGCCGTGCCAAAGGACGGCCCGTCTGCAGGCATCACAATGGCCACGGCCATGATATCAGCCATCACAGGGCAAAAAGCCAGGGCAGATCTGGCCATGACAGGGGAAGTGACGCTGCGCGGCAGGGTGCTGCCCATAGGAGGCCTCAAGGAAAAGCTGCTGGCGGCTAAAAACGCAGGGATTAAGACAGTGCTGGTCCCCAAAGAGAATGAGGCCGACGTGGCCGAAATCTCCCAGGAGATTACAAGGGGACTGGATATCAGGCCGGTGGAAAGCATGGAACAGGTATTAAAAGCAGCGCTGCTTTATAAAGCAGATGGGAAAGAGAAACAGACAGGAGAATAGGTATGGTAATCAAAAATGTCAATTTAGAGACAGTCTGTGGAATTACAAGCGTCCTGCCGGACAATGATAAACCGGAAATTGCCTTTGCCGGCAAATCCAATGTGGGAAAGTCTTCATTGATCAACGCCCTGATGAACCGGAAATCCTATGCCAGGATTTCGGCTGCCCCGGGCAAGACGCAGACGATAAATTATTATAATATAAATGAGGAACTGTATCTTGTGGACCTGCCTGGCTATGGGTATGCAAGGGTGTCGGAGAAGGAGAAAGAGCAGTGGGGGAAGATGGTAGAACGGTATCTCCACAGTTCCAAACAGCTTAAGGCTGTATTCCTGCTTATTGATATACGCCATGACCCTTCTGCCAATGATAAAGTAATGTACCAGTGGATTTTGAGCCAAGGGTACCGTCCCGTGATCATTGCGACTAAGTCAGACAAACTGAAACGGAGCCAGATTCAGAAACATGTGAAGATGGTGAGTGAGGGACTGGGACTGGCGCCGGGGACAAAACTGATTCCTTTTTCTTCTGTCACGAAGCAGGGGCGGGAGGATATATGGCAGTTTATAGAGGAAGAGTATTTAGACAGAACAGAGGTGGAATAGTATGGAGAACAGGCGGCCCTACTGGCAGGTTGCTGTAAGCCTTATTTTCAGCCTTGCGGCCACAGCCGCGTTTGTCATAATCGGAGTGAAGGCAATCGGGTATCTGATGCCCTTTGTGGTGGGATGGATTATTTCAGCCATTGCCACTCCGCTGGTAAACTGGCTTGAAAAGAGACTGAAGATCGTAAAAAAGCTGGGTTCGGCTTTGATTGTAATCGTCGTGCTCGGACTGATTGTGCTGGCCTTGTATGTGACTGTGACCAGGATATCAGAGGAAGTGGGGGATTTAGTGAAAAATTTCCCTGAATTGTATGCACAGTTGGAGGACGGGCTCAGGCAGATAGGAAGTACCCTGTCAGGGGCATTCTCAAGGCTGCCCGAGGCAGTACAAAATGGCTGGAATGCCCTTGTGAAAAACCTGGATCAGTCTGCAGGCGACATGGTATCCAGAATCAGCCAGCCCACAGTCACCGCAGCGGGAAATTTTGCAAAGAAGCTGCCGTCATACTTGATTTCTTTTATTGTGGCCCTTATGTCTGCATATTTTTTTACGGTGCAGAGGGAAGAGGTAATCCAGTGGCTGAAAAAGGTCTCGCCGCCGTCAGTTGAGAAGCGGATGAGCCTGGTGATGGATAACTTAAGATATGCCGTGGGAGGCTATTTTAAGGCACAGTTTAAAATTATGGCGGTTGTCTTTCTCATTCTTTTTGTAGGATTTATTGTACTTGGCGTACATTATTCTGCATTGATTGCCTTTTTAATCGCCTTTTTGGATTTCCTTCCTTTCTTTGGGACAGGCACGGCCATGATACCATGGGCCTTATATAAGTTTTTGATGGGGGACTATAAGCTGGCTGTTGCGCTTGCTATTATCTATGTGGTGACACAGCTTGTCAGACAGCTCCTCCAACCTAAACTGGTGGGTGACAGTATGGGGATGAATCCTCTGGTGACGCTGCTGCTGCTTTATATAGGCTACAGAGTAAGCAGTGTGCTGGGGATGATCTTGGCAGTGCCCATTGGCATGGTCCTGATCAATATGTGCCAGGCAGGCGCATTTGACTATATCCTGGATGATGTCCGTATCCTGGTGGAAGGCATACTGGGACTTAGGGATGGACAGGATGGAAAGAAGGACGGCTAAAGCGTGTTTGAAAATTGCTTTTTTGGATGACTTGTACTGGGAATATCATCCTGGGTGTATATGGCAGAAGCTTGGGATCCGCTATACTAAAATGTCAGGGCCGCCGGCAGGGACATCTTAAAAATAAAGTCTATAAGAATATCCGGGTACACCTCCTCATATGCTTTTTATGGGGAGGTGATTTTATTATTTATGTTGTAAACAGTGGGGATACGCTGTTTTCTATTGCAGAAAAGACAGGTGTGCCGGTCTGGAAGATCGTCTATGATAACCAGCTTGCAGATCGGGAACAGCTGGCGGTGGGGCAGGCGCTTCTGCTCCTGCAGCCTGGGGAATCGGGCAGTATGAGAGGGGATATGTATGTCCTGGGATATGCATATCCTTTTATTGAGCCTTATATACTTGAACAGGCCCTGGGGGCCCTGGATGAGCTTTTAGTATTTTCCTATGGGTTTACTTTTGAAGGCGAACTTGTGCCTCCGTCCACAGATGACCTCTGGCTGATTGAGTCTGCCTGGGAAAATAATGTTCTGCCTATGCTCGTACTGACCCCTTTTTCAGGAGGGGCCTTTAATAACCAGCTGGTAAAGGTACTCACGGAGAATACCGAAATCCAGGACAGGGTCATCATGAATCTTCTGGCTGCAGTAGAGGACAGAGGATATGCGGGCGTGAGCATTGATTTTGAATATATATTGCCTGAGAATAAAGATTCCTTTGCTGTATTTACGGGCAGGTTAAAAGAGGCCCTGCACGCAGAAGGATACCGGCTTTCTGTGGCCCTTGCCCCAAAAACGTCCAGGGAGCAGGAGGGGATCCTGTATCAGGGGATGGATTATGCCAGACTGGGGGAAAATACAGATTACGCTATATTGATGACGTATGAATGGGGATATACTTATGGGCCTCCCATGGCCGTGGCCCCGCTTAATAAGGTGAGGCAGGTGGTGGAATTTGCCGTAGGGCAGATACCTCCTGCAAAGCTGCTTATGGGAATACCTAACTATGCCTATGACTGGCCTCTCCCTTATGAGAAGGGGATTACAAAGGCAAGAACAATAGGCAATGTGGAGGCTGCCAGGCTGGCGGCTGAGAATGGGGCCAGGATTGCATTTGACGGGACGGCTATGTGCCCCCATTTCTTGTATGCCAAGGATGGCGTATCCCATCAGGTATGGTACGAAGATCCCAGGAGTATTGAAGCGAAACTGAACCTGGCAAAGGAATATGGCTTAAAGGGAGTGGGGTATTGGAATTTGATGCGTCCTTTCCGGGCAAACTGGCTGATGCTGGATAGGCAGTAGAATGGAACCTTTTGTATATCTGTGCATATACTGGGCAGAGGAGGATGATGTTATGGTAGAAAAATTAAATGGGATGCCCGAGGCATACGCAGAAATCCACGGCTCAGAGAAATACCCGGAAATACATGGGAGAGTGTACTTTTTTGAGGTTCATGGGGGAA
Source organism: Luxibacter massiliensis (assembly GCF_900604355.1). Taxonomy (NCBI): domain Bacteria; kingdom Bacillati; phylum Bacillota; class Clostridia; order Lachnospirales; family Lachnospiraceae; genus Luxibacter; species Luxibacter massiliensis. Next base: position 1,124,281 of record NZ_UWOE01000001.1, read on the forward strand.
CAATTGTGATGGCAGAGATCTATGGGCTGCCTGATATGGAAAAACAGGATATGGGTGAGTTTTTTGCTTTCCACATCCATGAAGGAGAAACATGTACAGGGAACGCACAGGATCCATTTGCCGATGCGGGGATGCATTTTAATCCAGGGCATACGGAGCACCCGGACCATGCGGGGGATCTGCCGCCTCTTCTCTCTACCAAAGGCGCGGCATGGAGCTCAGTTTATACAGGGCGGTTTTATCCAGAGGACATAATTGGCAGGACAGCTGTGATACACAGCCATCCAGACGATTTTAAGACCCAGCCTTCCGGGGGCAGTGGAGAAAAAATCGCCTGTGGTGAAATAAAAGAGTGGATGATCCAGCCCAGGGAAAGGTAAGAGGAAGGAAACTGAGAGCATACAAGAGATATGTACATGAAATGCCGGGGAAATAAAGAGAATACCCGGACAGACCAGCGTGCAGGCCTAAAAGAGAGGCCTGCACGCTGTGTATTCCCGCGGGCAGCAAGCCAAGGGGACATGCGTATATGTCCAGCAGGCAGCCGCCCCCAGGGCCTGTAACCTGGATATCCGCATTGCTGCTAGTTAGATGCCCCGTTTGCCTGCATGGGGATCTTTGGCTGCTGTGAGTTAAGGTGCATTGTCTTTTTAAATCCCATGTACTATAATGATACATGTAAATGCCACAGAAGCAATGGAGGAGGCAGAGATGGAAAGTCCCCATAATATAGAATATAAGGATACAATTATCATGATCAGCTTCACGGAGGCAGGGAGCAGGCTGAATGGCAGGCTGAATAAGAAGTTTGGCGCCCTGGGCAGGGTCTGTGAAAGTTATACAGTTGAGAGGTTTGCAGGAAAATATGGACTGAACCCCTTAAAAGAGGATATGAAGGCATGGATTGGGGCGCGGTGGGGAAGGGCAGCCTTCTTTTTCATCGGGGCAGCAGGGATCGCCGTCAGGTACATTGCGCCGTGGGTGAAGGACAAGTTTTCGGACTCCCCGGTTGTGGTGATGGATGAAAAAGGAGAGTTTGTCATTCCACTTTTGTCCGGCCATGTGGGGGGAGCCGTGGATCTGGCCCGGTTTGCTGCCGCTTGTACAGGGGCGGTGGGCGTGTTCACTACAGCCACAGATATACAGCATAAATTTGCGGTGGATGTATTTGCCAAAAGGAATGGCCTTAAAATTGGCAGCCGGGAACTGGCAAAGCGTATCTCTGCCGCTGTCCTGGAACAGGAAAAAATCGGATTTTACAGCGACCTGGAGATAAGAGGGGAGGTTCCCGAGGGAATATATATGTGCAGCAGCAGGGAACTTTCTAAGTATAAATATGGGATTGCCGTTTTAAGTGAGGGCGGCAGGCACATAGAAAGATTCCAGGGGATGGATATTCTCTGCCTGTCTGAAAGGGCAGAATATGTGGTGGGGATTGGCTGCCGCAGGGGGGCCGCGAAGGAGGCGCTGGAGGCTGGGTTTGGGCAAGTCATGGCGGCAAACCAAGCTGCCTGTACACAGGCCGTTGCCTTTGTGAGTATTGATTTAAAGAAAGAGGAGCAAGGACTGATACAGCTGGCAGAGGCATACGGCATTCCTTTGGTGACTTTTTCTGCCCGTGAGCTGAGCCGTGTGGAAACCGTCAGTTCTGGCTCTCCGTTCGTTCAGAAGGTGACAGGGGTGGATAATGTCTGTGAACGTGCGGCACGGCTTTTCTGTGCAGAGGGTGAGCTGGTGCAGCCTAAGATATGCCTGGAGGGCGCTGCTTTTGCCTTGGTTAAAAAGAGGCCCGTCCTTTATTTTTAAAGCGCACGGCTCCTATAAACTGGGCCGGTCCATAGTCCTGAAAGGGACAATGGCCTGCACATTTGGATGATTCAATATCTGACTGAACATCAGCAGTTTGAGCAGGCAGATACGATAAGAAGCAGGAGGAAGAATGGGTAAGGGAGAAAAGGAAACGATAGGATACAGAATACAAATCCTGCTTTTTGCAGGGACTACCGAGGGCAGGCTGCTGGCAGATGCATTCAGGGAGCTACCAGTCCAGGTGTATGTCAGTACAGCCACACAGTATGGGAAAGAATGTGTCATGGAGAGCGAAAATGTCAAGGTTATGGCAGGGCGGATGGATGAAAAGGAGATTGCCCGTTTTATAGAGGAACATGGTATCAGCCTGGCCGTAGACGCCACCCATCCTTTTGCGGAGATTGTGACGGAGAATCTAAGGAATGCCTGCCAAAAATGTAATATAGAATACATCCGGTGCCTGCGGGAGGCCGGGAACCAGAAACCAGGGTCAGAAGGGGACATTGTATTCACAGATTCTGTGGAAAACGCGGTGGAGTTTCTAAAGGCCACCAGGGGGAATATACTGATTGCCACAGGCAGTAAGGAGCTGTCTCTGTACACAGAAATAGAAGATTACCAGGCCAGATGCTACGCTCGGGTTCTATCAACCTTGGAATCTGTCAGAAGGAGTACTGAGCTGGGATTTCAAGGGGCACATCTGATTGCCATGCAGGGGCCCTTTGGGGTGGATATAAACAAAGCCATATTAAGGCATATTAAGGCTTCCTATTTTGTGACGAAAGAGTCTGGAAAAACAGGAGGATTTGAGGAGAAGCTGGAGGCCGCCAGGCAGACCGGGGCAGTCCTTGTGGCAGTGGGAAGGCCCAGGGAAACAGGCTTGGATGTTGAACAGACAAAAGCCTATGTGGTCCAAAAAGCAGCCGAGGCTTAAGAGAACGCGAAAAGCAGAAAAGAGGCGGCCTTATGGCGAAATGAAATTGCATATTATATGGGAATATGGTAATATTATCCCTGTGACTGGGGGAGGTGAGCGGATGGACAGAGGACTGGTACATATTTACTGCGGAGATGGAAAAGGGAAGACCACTGCAGCTACGGGACTGGCGGTCCGGGCGGCAGGCTGCGGGAAGAAAGTCCTGTTTGCCCGTTTTCTTAAAAATGAAAATTCCGGGGAATTACGTGTTTTGGAACAGATTCCAGAGATTGACGTCATGCATCCTGAACAGTCCCATGGGTTTTACTGGACGCTGGATGAAGGGCAGAAGGCTAAGGCCAGGGAAGTATATAGAAAATTCTGGGACGTAATACAGGGGAAAATAAGGGCGGGCGGTTACTTTATGCTGGTTATGGATGAGTTTATGGCCGCATACAGGTACGGGTTCATTCCCTCTGAAGAGGCATTGGAGCTTCTGAAGGAGAATCCCCAAGGGTTGGAAATCATTCTCACCGGCAGGGACCCGGCGGAGGAACTGGCTGCCCTTGCAGACTATGTGTCCGAGATAAGTAAAGTAAAACATCCCTTTGACCGGGGGATAAGGGCAAGGAGGGGGATAGAGTATTAATCACTTCCCACATTGGAAACAGGCCAACAGGGGGGACCCTTTGGTATAGATGCGCCGGGTATGGCATACCGGCACAAAATATTCAAATCCTGCAGACAATTTAAGAGAAGGCCGCCTATGGGCGGCAGGGGAAGCAGGTCAGAATCCTGCACAATACCCGTTGCTGTATTAGAGGAGTGGTATTCCATTAGGTCACTGTAGATATATCTATGGGAAGGCGGAATACTGTGAGGATACTTAAGTCAGAACACCCGCTCTTAAATGGATTTGGATGGTTACGGGGATATAGCCGGGTGTTTGCTGCAGATCTCATTCGATTTTGTGGTGACCCTGGAATATTTCAGACAAAATCACAAAAAAGGAGAGAGAACACATGTCAAAGAAAGAAAAAACCTTACTCAGGGCATCCATAGCTTTTGCGGTTATGTTTGCCTTCGCACCAGCTGCAAATGCGATGCACATAATGGAAGGGTATCTTCCAGTATCTTTTTGTGTTGCATGGGGAGTTATCTGTGTCCCGTTTCTGGCGGCTGGTTTCATTTCCCTGAAAAAGAAGTTAATGGAAAACCGGAAGACCATCACCCTGATCGCCATGTCAGGCGCTTTTATTTTCGTTATTTCCTCCCTTAAGATCCCGTCTGTTACGGGCAGCTGTTCCCACATGACAGGGACGGGCCTGGGGGCAATCCTGTTTGGTCCAGTATCAGTCAGTGTGCTGGGAATCATCGTGCTTCTGTTCCAGGCTATACTGCTGGCACATGGGGGACTGACTACCTTAGGCGCCAATACATTTTCTATGGCAATCGCAGGGCCTTTTGTTTCTTTCGGAATTTATAAGCTCTGTACGAAGCTGAAGGTAAACAGGAAGGTATCCGTATTTTTAGCTGCCTGTCTGGGAGATTTATTTACATATTGCGTGACCAGCATCCAGCTGGCCCTGGCCTATCCTTCAGAGTCTGGCGGAATGGCCGCTTCGGCTGTGAAGTTTCTGGGGATATTTGCGCCCACCCAGCTTCCTCTGGCAATCATAGAGGGAATCCTCACAGTTGTCATTGTCATTGCCATGGAATCTTATGCAAGGCCAGAACTTAAGGCCATTGGTTTTTTGAAGGAGGCGAAGTAAGATGAGTAAGAATACAAAGTTAGTTATAATCCTGTTAATGATTGCCGCCCTTATTGCAGTGGTTCCTCTGTTTGCCCTCAAGGGGGCGGAGTTCGGCGGATCCGACGATGCAGGCAGTGTGATGGTGGAAGAAATACACGGAGAATATACACCCTGGTTTACCCCTGTGCTGGAGACTGCATTGGACGGGGAACTCCCTGGAGAAGTGGAAAGCCTGATCTTCTGCATACAGACTGGGATTGGCGTGGGAATCATCGCCTTTGTCATGGGACGTTTTGTGGAAAGAAAGAAGTGGGTGGAAAAAGAAGGGAAGGCAGAGAATTAGTCTGCAAAAAGAGGAAGAAAATATGATTGTAGTAGATAAGCTCTGCTATCGCTCAAAACTCCGGTATATAAATGCAGGAGAAAAATTTGCTTTTTCTATGGCCACACTGATGATCTGTATTGCCAGCCGTTCAGCCATAATAGCTGTAATTGTTTTATTGCTGGATGCTTACCTCACTGTAGCAAGGGGGGGGATCCCTTTTAGGAAGTATATAAGGCTTATGTCTGTTCCTTTTGTATTTCTTATATTAAGTACATTGGCAATTATTGTTAATATTTCAAAGATCCCACTGGATGCCTACGCGGTGCCAGTGGGAACCTTTTTTATCACAGGAAGCAGGGCATCCCTGATGTTCGGCGTACAATTAATCCTGACAGCTATGGCTTCTGTGTCCTGCCTGTATTTCCTGTCACTGAACACAACCATGACGGATATAGTATATGTCCTGAAAAAGCTTTACTGCCCCGGGCTGCTGATAGAATTGATGCTGCTGGTGTACCGGTTTATCTTTGTGCTTATGGAGACTGCCTCGGCGATCATGGTTTCCCAGAAATCCAGGCTTGGGAACTTAAACTTTAAGACCTCTGTGTCATCCTTCGGGCAAATGGGGGCGGGACTGTTTATCCGTGCCTTCAGGCGTTCTAACGCCCTGTACGACGCCATGGAATCAAGGTGCTACGATGGGAGGATAGAGGTCCTCAATGAACAGCGGCCGGCCAGGGCAAAGGAAATTGCCATGATTGCTGTATTTGAGCTTTTACTGCTGGCGTTTACCATAGGGAGGGGACTTATATGAGCGGAGAAAATGAAGATATTATTTTGGAGGCGCGGGATATATATTATACTTATGAGGAGGGAGGCCCCCCTTCTCTCAATGGAGTAAGCCTAAAGATAAAAAAAGGGAAAAAAGTCGCTTTTATGGGGGCCAATGGCTGTGGGAAATCTACTTTCTTTTTGTGCTGCAACGGCATAATCCGGCCAGACCGGGGAGAGGTTCTGTTCCAGGGAAAAACTCTGGATTATTCCAGGAAAGGACTGCTGGATCTCAGGAGAGGGGTACAGATTGTATTTCAGGATCCAGATAATCAGTTATTTTCAGCCAGTGTGTATCAGGAAATTTCCTTTGGGCCCATGAACCTTGGGATCCCTGAGGAGGAGGCACGCCGGGACATCGAAGAGGTGATTGCATACCTGGAAATCACGCCCTTTCGGGACAGGCCGGCCCATGCGCTGAGCGGAGGGCAGAAAAAGCAGGTGTCAGTAGCCGACGTGCTTGTGATGCACCCGGAGGTGATTATATTAGATGAGCCGGCCGCCGCCCTGGATGCAAAGCATACAAAAAAGGTAAACGAGATCGTAGACCGGCTGGCGGGACAGGGGATTACAATTCTGATGGCCACCCATGATATCAACTATGCCCTTGGCTGGGCGGATGAGATTGTGCTGATGCATGAAGGGAAGGTTCTGCTGCAGGATGATCCCCTGACTGTATGCTCCAACCGTGAGGCCCTGGCTATGACGAACCAGGAGGAGCCGGCAGTGCTTCAATTATTTGACAAGATGGTAAAAAAAGGAATGTTAGATTCCTCCATGGAGCCTCCTGTGAATATGGGGGAGCTTTACGGGTATATAGAGAAGAGTTAATGAGAAGGAGGCATTATGGAAAGAAAAGCAGGCGCCAGAAAGGCCATTCTTATAGTGAGCTTTGGCACAAGCCATTTGGATACGCTGGAGAAAAATATTGCACAGATTGAAAGGCAGGCGGGAGAGACATTTCCCGACTATAAAATATACAGGGCTTTTACAAGCCACATGATACTCAGAAAATTAAAGAAGAAAGAGAATCTCTCTATTTTTACGGTGCAGGAGGCCATGGGGCAGATGGCGGCGGACGGCATTGAAAGTGTGGTTGTACAGCCTACGCATATAATCAATGGAATTGAAAATGACAGGATGCTCAGTGATGTGGAGGAGTATGCAGACAAATTCAAAAAAATCCGGATTGGGGCCCCTCTGTTGACCAGTGTGGAGGATTATAAGAAATCCATCCACGCCGTCATGGCAGAGGCAGGGCTTAAGGAGGATGAGATACTGGTATTGATGGGGCACGGCACTGACCACCACGCCAACGCGGCTTATCCAACTCTGGAATATACGTTCCATTCCCTGGGCTATAATCAGGTCCTGGTGGGGACAGTAGAGGGGTTTCCAGATTTGACAAATGTGATGGCTAAATTGGAGATTGCCGGCAGGAAAAAGGTGGTCCTCATGCCGTTCATGGTTGTGGCAGGGGACCACGCCAAAAATGACATGGCGGGGGAGGAAGATTCCTGGAAAAGCGAACTTAAAGAGGCTGGATATGAGGTGAAAGCTATTATCAGGGGCCTTGGAGAAATGCAGGGGATCCGGAACATCTATATGGAACACATTGAAGCCGTGATTTAAGCTGTGTGAAAAAAGGAGAGACAGATGCAGCAGGAGAATGCAAAAGGGCAGCAGGGGGAGCTTGTGTGGAAGAACCAAAAAAAGCTCAGATCTGGCTATACAACAGGAAGCTGCGGCGCTGCGGCAGCCAAGGCCGCCGCATATATGCTTTTGTCAGGGGAAAGGGCAGAACAAGTATCACTCCTGACTCCCAAAGGTGTACTCCTTTATCTGGAAGTGGAGGAAATAACATTTGGAGAGGATTTTGTAAGCTGTGCTGTGCGGAAGGACAGCGGGGACGACCCGGATGTGACAGATAAAGTCCTGGTTTTTGCCCAGGTCAGCCGGTGCCCGGGGACCGGACTCATCCTGGACGGCGGCGAGGGGGTAGGCAGAGTCACGAAAAAAGGACTGGAACAGAAGATCGGCGAAGCTGCCATCAACAGGGTGCCCCGCCGGATGATTCTGGAGGCAGTTGATGAACAGAGGGAAAAGGCCAGATATACCGGAGGGCTTAAGATTATCATTTCTGTGCCCGGAGGGGCAGACCTGGCAAATAGGACTTTTAACCCAAGGCTTGGGATCCAGGGGGGGATCTCGATCCTGGGCACCAGCGGGATAGTGGAGCCCATGAGTGAAAAAGCGCTTATAGATACTATATACCTGGAAATGAAGGTCTTAAAAGAGAACGGGCATGACTGGTGTTACGTTGTCCCTGGGAACTATGGGAGTGATTTTTTGGCCCAGGCTCTGGGGTTTGACGGGGAGATGGCTGTCAAATGCAGTAATTATATTGGAGAGATGATTGACGCCGCTGTGGGACTGAAGATGAAAGGAGTTTTTCTGGTGGGCCATGTGGGGAAACTGATTAAATTGGCGGCGGGGGTCATGAATACCCATTCCAGACAGGCGGACTGCAGGATGGAGGTATTTGCCGCCCATGCCGCCATGGCAGGGGCGCCCTGCGGCATAGTAAAAAGGCTGATGGAATGTGTGACCACTACAGAGGCAGTGGAGATATTAAAAAAAGAAGGGCTGCTTAAGGAGGTCATGGGGACTGTCATGAAGCGGATTGATTTCTATCTGAGGCAGCGGGCCGGGGGGCAGCTGCAAATCGGAGCGGCTGTATTCTCGCTGGAAGAGGGAATCCTGGGGGTGACAGCCTGTGCAGAAATGATGTTGGCCAGCGCTGGGCTAAGAGAGCAGACACAAAAGGAGAAAGCAGAATGAGTGGTATTTTTTATGGAATCGGAGTAGGGCCGGGGGATCCAGAACTTCTTACAATCAAAGCGGCCAGATTAATCAGGGAATGTGATGTTCTGGCTGTTGCAGTGTCCGGCTTTGGCCTGTGTGCGCCGGTGTTTGAGGAAGCCGGGGAAAAAAAAGTGCCCGGGCAGTATCTGGACCACTGTGTGGCATACCAGATTGTGCTCGGGGCAGTGCCGGAAGCGGCGGAGAAGGATAAGCTGTATCTGCCTATGCCCATGGTGAAGGACAAAGAGAGGCTGAAGCAGATCCATGACGCCTGCGCAGACTGCACACAGGAACAATTGCGCAGAGGAAGATCCGTGGCTTTTATTACATTGGGGGATCCCACTGTTTATTCTACATGCCTGTACGTCCATAAACGGCTGAAAAGGCGGGGGGCAGACACCCGCCTCATTCCCGGAATCCCTTCTTTCTGCGCCGCGGCGGCCAGAATGGACACAGGACTGGCCGAAAATAAGGAGGAGCTGCATATCATACCTGCTTCCTATGGAGTGGAGGAAAGCCTGGGACTGCCAGGGACGAAAGTCCTGATGAAAGCTGGGAGAAAAATGCCTGAGGTGAAACAGGCCGTCCGGGACAGGGGACTTGCAGTACAGATGGTAGAAAACTGCGGCATGGATAATGAACATATATACTGGGGAACCGAGGAAATACCAGAGGATGCAGGGTATTATTCCCTAGTGATTGTGAAGGAGGGAAAATAAATGGTCGTATTTGTGGGGGCAGGCCCCGGGGCAGAAGATCTGATTACTGTGAGAGGACAGAGGCTGTTGGCCCAGGCCGATATTATTGTATATGCGGGTTCCCTCGTAAATCCTGGCCTGCTGGATATCAAAAAACAAAACTGCCGTGTATATAATAGTGCCTATATGACCCTGGAGGAAGTGTTAGATGTCATGATACAGGGGGAGAGGGACAATAAAAGGGTGGTGCGGCTCCACACAGGCGACCCTTGTCTGTACGGCGCAGTCCGGGAGCAGATGGATGGACTGGAGAAGGCGGGGGTTGCCTATGAGGTATGCCCGGGCGTCAGTTCCTTCTGCGGGGCGGCCGCAGCTCTTGGGGCAGAGTATACTCTGCCTGGAATTTCCCAGTCTGTTGTGATTACCAGGATGGCGGGCAGGACTGCGGTGCCCCAAAAAGAATCCATAAAAGACTTTGCCGCACATCAGGCGACTATGGTGGTTTTTCTGAGCACAGGCATGCTGCCCGCCCTCGCCGCAGAACTTCAGGCAGGGGGGTATGCTTCGGAGACTCCGGCGGCTATTGTCTATAAAGCCTCATGGCCCGATGAGAAAGTGCTGCGCTGTACTGTGGGCACCCTGGCAGATACAGCCAGGCGGGAGGGAATCACAAAGACAGCCTTGATTGTAATAGGGGATATTTTAGGGGGAGGGTATGAGCGGTCAAAGCTGTATGACCCTACCTTTGGCACAGAGTTCCGCAGTGCGGTGAAAGGAGAGGGGACAGATGGGACAGATCCAGAATAACAGACAGGGAGAAGGGGAGAGGGAAGATGCAATGAAGCGAAAGCCAGGCTGTGTATATGCTGTAGGACTGGGACCGGGAGCGGGCCGGGGCCTTACCCAGGAGGCAAAGGATGTTCTGGGGCGCTGCCAGGTAGTTGTAGGATATACAGTGTATGTGGATTTGATAAAGGCAGCATACCCTGATAAAATTTATTTGACAACGCCTATGACCCAGGAGGCAAAACGCTGCCGGATGGCCCTGGACGAGGCGGCTGCGGGCCGCGATACTGCGGTAATATGCAGCGGGGATGCAGGGATCTACGGCATGGCCGGACTGCTCTATGAGACAGCCCAGGACTATCCTGGGGCAAAGATCCAGGTCGTGCCGGGAATTACGGCGGCTACCGGGGGGGCCGCGGTCCTGGGGGCCCCGCTCATGCATGATTTTGCAGTCATCAGCCTGAGTGACCTTTTGACACCCTGGGAGAAGATTGAGAGGCGGATCAGGGCGGCGGCTATGGCAGATTTCGTTGTTTGCCTGTACAATCCCTCCAGCCGCAAACGCCGGGATTATCTGAGAAAAGCCTGTGAATACATGCTGGAATATAAGAATCCAGAGACCGTCTGCGGCATTGTCCAGAATATTGGAAGAGATGGGGAGACTGGCAGGACAATGACACTGAAAGAGCTCAAAGATACAGAGACTGACATGTTCACAACTGTGTTTATCGGCAATGAGCAGACAAAGCTGATAAATGGAAAAATGGTGACGCCAAGAGGATATTGCAATGTGTAAAGAGAAGCGCAGAGTGTATTTGACAGGAATTGGGACAGGCGGTTATCATACACTGACTATCGAGGCAGAGAATATTATCAAAGGATGCAGCTGTATCATCGGGGCTGAGCGTATGGTCAGGGCATTGGAGCAGTTTCAGAAACCTGTATACATATCTTACAGGCCGGAAGAAATCAGAGGTTTTTTGGATGCCCATCCCGAATATCCCTGTGCTGTAGTAGCCTTGTCAGGGGACACGGGATTTTACAGTGGGGCAAAGGGGTTGGAAGAAGCCTTAAAAGACTACGAAACTGTCCGGATTCCCGGGATCTCTTCTGTCGCCTGCCTGGCTGCAAGGCTGGGGATTCCATGGGAAGATGCGGGATTTGTCAGCGCCCATGGGAGAGGGCAGAATTATATCCATGGGATTGCACATAGAGAAAAGACGTTCCTTTTACTGGGGGGGAAGGGCAGTGGTGATAGCTTCTGCCAGAAGATAAAGGAGTATGGCCTGACGGATGTGGAAATCATTGTGGGGCAAAGGCTTTCTTATGAAGATGAGGCTGTGCTTAACAGGACCGGAAGCACTATAAGGCCAGAGGATTTTTCTGGGCTGGATGCGGTTTTCATCAGGAACCCGGCTCCAGACAGGTATGCCATGGGACATCTTGAAGATGAAGAGCTGATCCGCGGGAAAGTACCTATGACGAAGGCGGAAGTCCGGGCGGTGAGCATCGCCAAGCTCCATCTTACCCGGGATGCAGTGCTCTACGATATTGGCGCCGGTACAGGTTCAGTTTCCATAGAGGCGGCCTTGTTATCCGGGGAAATCCGGGTATATGCGGTTGAGAAAAACCCTGAGGGCGTTGCCCTGATCCACAAAAACAGAAAAAAATTCAAGTGTGACGGCATAGAGGTTATAGAAGGAGAGGCGCCTGAGGCGCTGAAGAGCCTCCCCCCTCCCAGCCATGTTTTTATTGGGGGAAGCTCTGGGAATCTATGCGAGATCATAGGGGCGGCCAGGGAGAAAAATGCGAAAGCCAGAATCGTCATCAATGCTATCTCCCTGGAGACAGTTTCAGAGGCTGTAAAAGCGGCAAAGGAGGGACTGCTTGCAGACCCGGAGTTTGTACAGATAGCGGCGGCGCGGTCAAGGAAGCTGGGGAGCTACCATATGATGACAGCAATGAACCCTATCTATGTGATTTCAGACGGAAAGGAGTAGGCCTATGGACACAGCGGCCTTTCTTGTGGCTGCACCTGCCAGCGGCAGCGGCAAGACAATACTTACCTGTGCCCTTCTGTCGGCTTTTCAGCAGAGGGGGATTAAGACGGCCGCATGTAAATGCGGGCCTGACTATATTGACCCTATGTTCCACAGAGAAGTGCTGGGTGTTGAGTCAGTGAACCTGGATTTGTATCTCTGTGGGAGAGAGGCAATGAAAAATTTGTTCAGAGAGCATGTATGTGGTTCGCAGGCGGTTGTGGCGGAAGGTGTGATGGGATATTATGACGGGATGGCCTTGGATTCAAGCCAGGCCAGCACCTACGATGTGGCACGTACCCTGGGGCTTCCTGTCATATTGGCTGTAAACTGCAGGGGCATGTCCCTGTCTGTACTGCCCCTCATATTAGGGATCATTGAATTTCAAAAGGACAGCAATATTCAGGGAATTTTGCTGAACCGGGTATCCCACATGCTGTACCCAAGGATGAAAAATCTCATTGAGGATGGACTGAAGGCCAGGGGATACCATATCCCTGTAGTGGGGTATCTTCCCCAGCAGGAAGCCTTTTCCCTGAAGAGCCGCCATCTGGGGCTTGTGACACCCGGGGAGCTTAAAAATCTCCGCAGCCAACTCTCAGAAGCCGGCAGGATCGTAAGCAATACAGTAGATCTGGAGCTGCTGCTTCAAATAGGAAGACAAGCACACCTGGGGGATGGACGGCCCGGCCCGGCCCAGGAGGCCTTCCAGGCCAGGGAGGGAAAAATACGGATTGGAATTGCAAAGGATGAGGCTTTCTGCTTTTATTATAAAGACAATTTAAGACTGCTTGAAAAGCTGGGGTGCGAGCTCGTTGCGTTTAGTCCCCTGGGGGACAAAAAGCTGCCTGGAGGCATCAGGGGACTGCTCCTGGGGGGCGGGTATCCCGAGCTTTTTGCAAAGGAGCTGGAGTCCAACCAAACCATGAGGCGCAGCATTCAGAGCGCTGTGGCGGGGGGGATGCCCTGTCTGGCAGAATGCGGAGGGTTTATGTACCTTCATGAAGAGATGGAAGGGAAGGACGGCGCCTGGCACACCATGGCGGGAGCCATCCCGGGCCGCGCCGTAAGGACAGACAAGCTGGTGCGTTTCGGGTATATAGAACTTCACGCCAGGCAGAAGGGCGCTTTTCTGGATCTAGGGGAAACCATACGGGCACATGAATTTCATTATTGGGACAGTACAGATAATGGTTCTGCCTGCCTGGCAGTAAAGCCAGATGGCCGCAGGTCCTATCCATGTATGCACATGGAGGGGAATTTGTTTGCAGGATTCCCACATATACACTTTTATTCCCATCCCCAGTTTGCTGAGAGGTTTGTAAAGTGCTGCCGGGGCGTGGAAGGGAGGGATGTACCATGACAGGGACAATCACACTTGAGGAACTAAAGGAAGAGATTAAGCCGGCTGATGCCCGCAGCCAGGAAGAGGCAAAACTGCGCTGGATGTCTGTGGCAAAGCCTTTGTTCAGCCTTGGAAAGCTGGAGGACGCCGTGATACGGATGGCAGGCATAAAGGGTACGGCTGACTTTGAATTGAAAAAAAAGGGCCTTGTTATTATGTGTGCGGATAACGGGGTGGTGGCTGAGGGGATCACCCAGACAGGCCAGGAGGTCACTGCGGCAGTGGCTGGTAATTTTAAGAAAAAAGCCGCCAGTGTGGCAATTATGGGCGAACTGGCAGGGGTAGACCTATTCCCGGTGGACATTGGGATGGTATCAGATGTGCCCTCTGTCACCAGGCCAGAGTATAAGGTGGCTTACGGAACCCGGAATTTTGCAGAAGAACCGGCCATGACAGAAGTCCAGGTGTGGGAAGCCATCCAGGTGGGCATCCATATGGTTTCTGTTTTAAAGGGACAGGGGTATGATCTTCTGGCTACCGGGGAGATGGGCATTGGCAACACGGCAACCAGCAGCGCTGTGGCGGCAGTACTTTTAGATAAAAGTCCGGGGGAAGTAACCGGCAAAGGGGCAGGCCTGACGGATGCAGGCCTGGAGAAAAAAATCGGGGTGATTGAGAAGGCTATCCGGCTGCACAGGCCGGACAAACAGGATGTGCTAGATGTACTGGCTAAGGTAGGCGGATTGGATATTGCCGGCCTTACAGGAGTATTTTTGGGGGGAGCCTACTTACGCATCCCCGTTTTAGTCGATGGCTTTATATCCGCCGCGGCCGCCCTGTGCGCCTGCCGCCTTGTGCCAAATGTGGGGGATTATCTTATGGCCTCTCATGTATCAAAAGAGCCGGCGGGAAGAATGCTTCTGGACGCCCTTTGCCTCTCCCCCCTGCTGGACTGTGATATGTGTCTGGGAGAGGGAAGCGGCGCAGTTGCCGCTGTCCCCCTCCTGGAGATGGGACTGTCTGTGTACAGAAGGATGAGTACTTTTAAAGAAACTAATATACGGCAATATGAAGTACTTAAGTAAGCAGTAAAGCCTGCAGCGCCTGAAAGGAGTAAAGGACAATGTACCTGCTGAAATCTTGTGTGATTGCGTTTTCTATGTATTCCAAAATTCCCATGCCCAGGGTGGAGTGGAGTGAGAAAAATATGAAATATGCCATGTGCTTTTTCCCGGCTGTGGGTGTGGTGCTGGGGGCCATAGAAATAATTGTGGGAGGCTTTTTGCTGAAAATGGGGGCCAGTCCCCTGCTTTTCGGGGCGGTGATGACACTTCTGCCAGTGTTGGTGACAGGGGGGATCCATATGGACGGATTTATGGATACTATGGATGCACTGAACTCTTATGGCACGAAGGAAAAAAAACTGGCCATACTGAAAGATTCCCATTCGGGGGCCTTTGCGGTCCTGGGCCTTTGCTGCTATTTTCTCTGGAGTACAGCTATGTGGGGGGAGGCCAAAGCAGCTATGCTGCCTGTACTGGGGGGCAGCTGCGTGCTGTCCCGCTCCTTGAGCGGCTTTTCTGTCATGGCCTTCCCGCCGGCCAGAGATTCAGGGCTGGCCAGGACATTCCAGGATGGCGCCAGCAGAAAAAGGGCGGGAATTTTCCTCATATGCTGGGTTCTTTGCTCAGGAGCGTTTGTGCTTTTGGCAGACATCGTTCTGGGCGGGGCAGTCCTTATTGCCAGTATCCTTGTATTTCTGTATTACAGGCGGGTCTGTACGGTACAGTTTGGGGGAATAACCGGAGATTTGGCGGGATACTTCCTGGAATTGTGTGAGCTGGCCGCTCTGAGTGCTGTGGTCATTGTACAGAAGGTATGACCAAGGCGGTAAATTGCCAGGCGTGCTCTAAAATAGAAACATAGGCGTAGCAATAAAGTTATTAAATGTACTGACAGGGAGAAGAAATATGAAGATTGTATTAATCAGGCATTTCAGGACACCGGGTAATCTGCAGAAGCGGTACATAGGCCGCACAGATGAGTCCCTTCTTGAGGAAGAGGGCCTGCCTGTCCGGGCAGGGAGGCTTAGGCGGCGTATTCTTAAAGCCGGGCCCGTAGATAAAGTGGCAGTCAGCCCTATGAAGCGGTGCAGGCAGAGCGCGGCACTTTTATTTCCAGAGCATGAACCGTTGCCCTGCCAGGATTTGAGGGAGTGTGATTTTGGTATTTTTGAGGGTAAGAATTATAAAGAGCTGCAGGGAAGCAGCGCCTATCAGGCATGGCTGGATTCTGGCGGAACCATTCCTTTTCCTTCTGGAGAAGGGCACGAAGATTTTAAAAGGCGGTGCAGGAGAGGGTTTGAGGAAGTACTTCTTCAGTTTTGCGGGGCAAAGGCCAGATATGGGGCTATTATCCTCCACGGTGGTACAATAATGGCAGTCATGTCTGGCTTTGACAGAGAAAAAAGAGGTTTTTACAGCTGGCAGGCAGAAAACGGAGGAGGCTATATAGTGACGCTGGATGAAATGGCCTGGAACCAGGGAAAAAAGATATTTAGGGAGATTGAGCGGTTATGATGACATTGATGGCCTGCGGTACAGGGTTTGTATTAGACTTTTTATTCGGGGACCCGCCTTGGCCCTGGCATCCGGTGCGGCTCATAGGCGCCCTGATATCTGCCCTGGAAAAGGCCCTGCGCAGAATTTTCGGAGAGGAAAAGGATGGTCTCTTAAAGGCAGGGGCAGTCCTCTGCGTGGCAGTGCTCCTTATTTCAACAGTGGTCCCTGCCATATTGCTCTGGACTGCAGGCAGGCTGCATGGGGGAATTCAGTTTATTTTGGAGAGTTTTTGGTGCTACCAGCTTCTGGCTGCCAAGTCACTGAAACAGGAGAGTATGAAAGTATATGGCCGGGTCAAGGAGGGAGACCTGCCCGGAGCCAGGAAGGCCCTTTCTATGATTGTGGGGCGGGATACGGAAAACCTGGATGAGGCAGGAGTAGTCAGGGCGGCAGTGGAGACTGTGGCAGAAAATACATCGGATGGCGTGGCTGCCCCTCTTTTGTTTATGATGATAGGGGGGGCCCCTCTGGGATTTTTTTATAAAGCGGCTAACACGATGGATTCCATGGTAGGCTATAAAAATGAGCAGTATATATACCTGGGCCGGTGGGCGGCGAAGCTGGACGACGTACTAAATTATATCCCTTCCAGGCTGTCCGCTGTATTGATGACAGGAGCTGCCTGGATTCTTGGCCTGGACGGCAGGGGCGCCTGGAGAATATACAGGCGGGACCGGAGAAAACATGCCAGTCCCAATTCGGCCCAGACAGAAGCTACCTGCGCGGGCGCCCTGGGAATCCGGCTGGCAGGGGACGCATGGTATTTTGGGAAGCTGCACAAGAAAGAGTATATAGGCGACCCTGGCAGGGAACCTGAGGCGGAGGATATTCCCCGTGCAAACCGGCTGATGTACGGCACGGCGGTGCTTACGTTCATATTCGCGGCAGGGGCCAGGTTCCTGGCAGTATACAAATTGTGACGCACATCTTGCCAAAAGCAATGTTCAGACGCATATCTGGCAGGTGATTTCAGCACAGGAGGTTAAATTACACATGGATTATGGGCATGGCGGAGACATATATACATACCAAGGGATGACAGACTTTTCGACTAATATTAATCCTCTGGGCCCCTCTTCTGAGGTACTTAGGACAGCCAGGGAGAGCCTGGCACATATAGGGGAGTACCCGGACAGCAGATGCAGGGAGTTAGTTGAGGCGCTGTCAAAAAAGGAGGGGATACCGGGGGAAACGGTGGTGCCCGGCAATGGAGCCGCAGATTTAATCTTTTCTCTTGTATTTGCAAAGAAGCCGAAGAAAGCGGTCCTGACAATCCCCTCTTTTCTGGAGTATGAACAGGCATTAGAGGCGGCGGGGTGCGAAATCGTGTATGCCCGCCTGCATGAGGAGGAAAATTTCTGCCTGACAGAAAGGTATCTGGATCAGCTGACAGAGGGCGTAGATTTGATTTTTTTGTGCTCCCCCGACAATCCCTCGGGGCAGGCAATAGAAAAGGCGCTTCTGGAAAAAATCGTCCAGAAATGTGTGGATCTGCAGATTACCGTGGTGCTGGATCAATGTTTTTATGAATTTATGGAAGACCAGGGGCAGGTGATGGCCGCCAGGGAAGCTATAAAGATTCCCAATATTTTTCTTCTCAGGGCTTTTACGAAGATGTATGCCCTGCCTGGGCTGCGGGTGGGGTATGGGATCAGCGGAAATCAAGAGTTGTTAAAACGGCTGGAGTCTGCAAGGCAGCCATGGAGCGTGTCAGGGGTGGCCCAGGCGGCTGCCTGTGCGGCTTTAGAGGATCAGGAAAGAGTTGTCAGGACTAGAAATTTTGTGAGCGAGGAGCGGAAAATGATGGAAAAAGAACTGGAAAGAATAGGAGTCAGGTATTTTCCGCCCTCTGCAAATTATATGCTGCTGAAGAGCAAATATGATTTATTCAGGCTTCTGAAGGCGAAAAAGATTTTAATCAGGGACTGCAGCAATTACCGGGGACTGAAAAAAGGATATTATAGGATTGCTGTGAAAGGCCGCCAGGAGAATCGTCAGCTAATTGAGGCTCTGGAGGAAATCTACAAGGAAGGCAGGGCGTAAATATGGCAAAAGTTATTATGATACAGGGAACCATGTCCAATGTAGGGAAAAGCGTAGTTGCAGCAGGCTTGTGCAGGGCTTTTGCCCAGGATGGGTATAGGACCGCCCCTTTTAAATCGCAGAATATGGCATTAAACTCTTTTATCACGAGAGAGGGGCTGGAGATGGGGCGTGCACAGGTTATGCAGGCCGAGGCGGCGGGGATCGAACCTTCTGTATTGATGAACCCTATTTTGTTAAAACCAACCAATGACACAGGTTCCCAAGTCATTATAAACGGCGAGGTGGCTGGGGTGATGTCGGCTGTAGAGTATTACCGCCGGAAAAAAGAATACATCCCCGCTGTTCTTAGGGCCTATGAAAGGCTGGCCCAGGAATATGATATTATTGTGATCGAGGGGGCCGGCAGTCCCGCTGAAATCAACCTGAAGGAAGATGATATTGTAAATATGGGACTTGCCCAGCTTGTGGACGCCCCGGTGCTGCTGGTAGGGGACATTGACAAAGGCGGTGTGTTCGCCCAGCTTGTAGGCACACTTATGTTATTAGAGGCGCATGAAAGGGCCCGGGTCAAAGGGATGATTATCAATAAATTCCGGGGAGACAGGAAAATACTAGAGCCGGGCCTGAGGATGCTTAAGGAAAAGACAGGAATCCCTGTGCAAGGGGTGGTGCCTTACTTTTACCTGGATATAGACGACGAGGACAGCCTTACAGAGCGTTTCCAGAAAAAAGGGGAGTCAGGAGTATTAGATATTGCCGTCATCCGGCTTCCACGGATATCCAATTTTACAGATTTTACCGCCCTGGAATGCAGGGAGGAGATCTCCCTGCGGTATGTATCATCACCAGGGGAATTTAAAAATCCTGACGGGGTGATTCTGCCCGGCAGCAAAAATACCATTGGCGATTTGCTGTGGATGCGCCAGAATGGACTGGAGGCAAAAATCATCCGGCACAGTGGGCAGGGGAAGCTGGTCTTTGGGATCTGCGGGGGATACCAGATGCTGGGTGAGGAAATCACAGACCCGGAAGGGGTGGAGCAGAAAGGGAGTACCCAGGGCATGGGGCTTCTGCCTGTAAAAACCTTGTTTGAGAAGGAGAAAACAAGGTCCAGGGTCAGGGGACGTTTTGAGGATCTAAAGGGAATTCTCTCAGATTTAAGCTCTGTGGAAATAGAGGGTTATGAAATCCACATGGGCACCACCATGATTTCAGGGCAGGGGCAGCCTCTTGTATCCCTGGAAGAAGAAGGTTTGGAAGGCGCACAAAAGCTGGATGGGGCCGCCTGTGGGAATGTATATGGCTGCTATGTACACGGCATATTTGACACACCCGGGGCCTCTAAAGGACTGGTGACGGCGCTGCTCAGGCAGAAAGGACTCAGCACAGAGGGGATCCAGGCCGTGGATATGAAGGCCTACAAGGAGCAGCAGTATGACAGCCTGGCCCAAATGATCCGTAACAGCCTGGATATGGAGGCAGTCTATGAAATCCTGGAGAGGGGAAAGGAGGCGCCATGCAGCCTGAAATCCGTATAGGAACAAGAAAGAGCCGCCTGGCAGTGATACAGGCAGAGATTGTACAGAAAGCAATTATGAAAAGCTGTCCCCACTTACAGACCAGGCTTGTCAAAATACAGACTACAGGGGATAGGATACTAAATAAAAGCCTGGATCAGATTGGGGGAAAGGGCCTGTTTGTGAAGGAGCTGGACAGGGCCCTTTTGGAGGGGGAGATTGATATTTCCGTCCACAGCCTGAAGGATATGCCTATGGAGACGGCCCAGGGACTGCCTGTGATTGGATACAGCAAGAGGGAGGATCCAAGGGATGTACTGATATATAAGCCAGGCCTTGCCAGGATCCCGGAAGGCGGGGTGATCGGGACCTCCAGCCGGCGAAGGGCGCTTTTGCTGGGGGCGCTTTATCCTTCCTGTAGCTTCCGCAAAATCAGGGGGAATGTCCAGACACGGCTTAAAAAGCTTGAAGAGGAAGAGTATGACGGGACTGTCCTGGCGGCAGCCGGCCTGAAAAGGCTGGGCCTGGACTCTGTTGTGGGGCGGGTATTTTCTGTAGAGGAAATGGTGCCTGCGGCTGGACAGGGGATTCTGGCCATCCAGGGAAGAAAGGGAGAGGATCACAGCTATCTGGAGAGTATACTGGATGCAAAAAGTGAGGCGGAAGCATCAGCAGAAAGAGAATTTGTGGCGGCCCTGGACGGTGGCTGCACATCCCCTGTGGCAGCCCACGGGGAAGTCCGGGGGACGCAGATGAAACTGACTGGCCTGTACTACCGTGAAAAGGACGGCAGGTATTGGATCGAAACAAGGGTTGGAGAGAGCGTAAAGGCCAGGCAGCTGGGGGCAGCGCTGGCAGAGGATATGAGAAGGAGGGCAGACCATGAATAAGACAGGAAAAGTATGGATTGCAGGGGCAGGCCCCGGGGACGCCAGGCTTCTCACTGTACGGGCCAGGCAGCTGCTGGATGAGGCCGATGTGATCGTATACGATGCCCTGATCAGTACGGAAATACTGAGCCTTATCCCCCTGGGAAAGGAGCTGGTCCATGTGGGGAAGCGGTCGGGGCATCACCTGATGCCCCAGGAGGAAATAAATACCATCCTCCTTAAGGAGGCCCAGAAAGGAAAAAGGGTACTGCGCTTAAAGGGAGGGGATCCTTTTGTGTTTGGGCGGGGAGGAGAGGAGCTGGAGCTTCTGGCTTCCCGGGGCGTCCCTTTTGAAGTCATACCGGGAATCACCTCTGCCGCCGCCGTGCCGGCCTATGCAGGCATTCCAGTTACACACAGAGATTATACTTCCTCCTTTCATGTCATCACAGGGCATCCCAGAAAGGGCGGCGTCAGCAGGATAGACTACCAGGCTCTTGTAAAGGCAGGGGGGACGCTTATATTCCTGATGGGGATTACCTCTATGGAGTCCATACTTAAGGGACTTATGGAGGCCGGAATCGACAAGGATACACCGGCTGCAGTGCTGGAGAAGGGGACACTGGCCAAGCAGCGGCAGGTGGTTTCTACAGTCAGCTGCCTGTTTGGGGAGGCGGCCAAGGCGCAGATTGGCACGCCTGCGGTGATTGTCGTAGGGGATGTGTGCCTTTTGGCAGAGCAGTTCCACTGGGCCGGGGACAGGCCCTTAGGCGGCAGGGAGTTCCTTTTGACCCGCCCCAGGCAGAGCATGTCTGGGCTGGCTGCAAAGCTGAGAGAGCTGGGGGCACAGGTGATTGAACTTCCTGCAGTCAGAACCGTCACAATAGATCCCAATCCCGTGCTGGGGCAGGCGCTCAGAGAACTGGCCGGCTGGAGTGGGGAGAGATGGCTGGTTTTCACCAGTCCCACAGGGGTTTGCACCTTTTTTAGCCAGATGATGAAAATGGGGATGGATATCCGGGATCTATGTGCTGGACTGTACCCTGCTAAGTTTGCTGCCATTGGGACGGGAACAGAAAAAGCACTGCATGGATTCGGCGTTTTTGCGGATCTTGTACCAGACGTATATTGTGCCAGGAGTTTAGGGGAGGAGCTTGCACATACTGTGGCCCCGGGAGGGTATGTTATGGCCGTGCGCGCCCGGGAGGGGTCGGATGAATTATTCCCTCCTCTTTGGGCGGCAGGCATCCATGCAGCTGACATCCCCCTTTATGAGACATTATATGAGACATATGGGACTCTTAAGGAAAAAATAAGTTCCATGCTATGGTCGGGAGAAATAGATGGGGTGACCTTTACCAGTGTATCCACAGTAAAAGGGTTTGTAAGGGCGGTACCCCTGCCTCATTACAGGGGCATCAGGGCCATATGCATCGGAGAGCAGACAGCCGCCGAGGCCCGTAAATATGGTATGCAGATTCAGACCTCCCGGGAGGCGTCGATAGACAGCATGGCAGAGCTTATTTTGGAAATGTTCGGGGACAAACCTTGTAAAAACAGCAGATAAAGGCAGTCCCCATAAGAGTCTGCCGCGTCAATACTGGGGATATATATGGGTAACAGGGCAGGAAAGGAGGATAGATATGCTGGAATACATAGGTAAGAGGATACTGACAGGCATCCTATCTCTTTTTGTGCTGGTGACAGCCGCCTTTTTCCTGACCAGGATGATTCCAGGCAGTCCCTTCCAGGCTGGCAATGTATCGGAAGATGTCTTACATTCCCTGGAGGAGGAGTATGGCCTGGACAGGCCTGTTACGGAGCAGTATATATCCTATATGGGAAATCTGCTCAGGGGTGACCTGGGTGTTTCTTATAAAAAGCCAGGAGTATCGGTAGCGGACATTATTGCCAGGGCGTGGCCCCCCACGGCAGTGCTGGGAGGCCTGGCTGTGGCTGTCTCAGCCATTGCAGGGACAACACTTGGCGCCTGGCAGGCCGTATCAGAGAGAAAGGGAGTCAGGGGCGGCATTTTCCTTGGCACTCTGCTGGGAACAGCAATCCCTAATTTCGCCATTGCCCTGCTCTTGATGCTTGTCCTGGGAGTAGAGTTAAAGCTTCTGCCAGTGGCAGGTCTTGGGTCATGGAAGCACTATATTCTGCCCGTAATTTCTCTGTCTGCTTACCCGACGGCGGTGATAACCAGGCTGATGCATACTAGTTTCCGGGCAGAAATGAGGCAGGATTATGTGACCATGGCCAGAGCCAAGGGACTGAAATTTTGGCAGGCCGCATTTACCCATATTCTCAGGAATGCATGGATACCGGTCCTGAATTATATAGGCCCGTCAGCGGCATTTCTTATGACTGGCAGCTTTGCGGTGGAGAGTATTTTTACGATACCAGGATTAGGGAGGGAGTTCGTCAATTCTATTGCAAACAGGGATTACACCCTGATACTGGGACTGACGGTCTTTATGGGAGTGGTGGTAATGGGGGTGAGTCTGGCCACAGACTTGCTCTGTGCCTGGCTGGACCCAAGGATAAGGAGGGCCTGGAGATGAAAAGGAACATGTTGTTTGGGACAGGGATCCTGCTGCTGGCTATTCTGTTTTTGCTTGCCGTTTTTGTGCCAGTTTTTTCCCCATGGCCGTATACGGCACAGAATGCAGACATACAAAATATAGGCGCCAGCATTTCACACCCTTTTGGCACAGATAAATTTGGAAGAGACCTCTTTGTGCGGGTCTTTTATGGAACAAGAATCAGCCTGGCGGTGGGACTCATAAGCGCCGCCATATGCGGTGTCCTGGGAGTGCTCTGGGGAAGTGCGGCAGGATATGCAGGTGGCCGGATGGATATGCTGCTTATGCGGATTGCAGACATTATAGATGCCATCCCCTCCCTGCTATATGTGATTCTTCTGCTCCTAGTGCTGGGAGGCAATCTGGGAAGTATGCTGCTTGGAATCTGTATTTCTGGCTGGATCGAATTAGCGCGTATTGTGCGGGGAGAAGTGATTCGGCTGAAGGAAAGGGAATTCTGCACATCCGCCCGCCTGGCAGGGGCAGGCCCTGTGAGGATCCTCAGAGTGCATCTTCTCCCCAACGCCGTAGGGCCTATCATTGTCAGCCTGACGTTTTCGGTGCCAAGGGCCATCTTTACAGAGGCTTTCCTGAGCTTTGTGGGCGTGGGCATCACAGATCCTGCGGCCAGCTTAGGAGCGCTGATACAGGATGCCAGGAGCCAGATGCAGGTATATCCGGCACAGATGATTTGGCCAATGGCAGTACTTTGTATTTTAATACTTTCTATGAACTTAATTGGCACAGGATTAGAGAGGATCCTGGGGCAGAATGAGGAAGGGCACAGATGATATGAGTTTGCTGAGGGTACAGGACTTAAATGTACAATTTTATGACAGACAGGAGAGGAGGGAGGCGGTCAGCCACCTGTCCTTTGAAGTTGAAGCTGGGGAAATCCTGGGTATCGCCGGAGAGTCTGGTTCAGGGAAGAGTACTGCCATGGAGGCTGTCCTGGGACTTTTGCCAGGGACAGCGCGGGTGTTCTGCGGGCAGATGGTTTTCCAGGACAGGGATATAACGCCCCCGGATTTTGGGGTGGCCCAAAGAAATGAGATCAAGGCTTATGAACAGAAAATGGAATCGGTCCGTGGCAGCCAGATTGCCATGGTGTTCCAGGATCCTCTGGCCTGCCTCAACCCCAGCATAAAAATAGGAAAGCAGGTTGCACAGGCTTACCGCATACACACAAAATGTGGCCGCCGTGCGGCAGAGGAGAGGACTGAGGAGCTTCTGGACATGGTGGGGATACGGGATCCGAGAAAACGGATGGGGCAGTATCCCTTTGAGCTTTCTGGAGGAATGCGGCAGAGAGCTGTTATTGCCGCCGCACTGGCCTGTGGGCCGAAGCTTTTGATAGCCGATGAACCTACAACAGCCTTGGATGTGACCGTACAGAGACAAATTCTCAGACTTCTTGAGAAGATTTCGGTGGAGACAAAAACAGCAATTTTAATTGTCAGCCATGACCTGGGCGTTATTGCCGCATTGAGCCAAAGGGTTCTTGTCATGCAGCATGGGATTCTGGCAGAGGAAGGAAGGGCAGAGGACATCTTTTATGATCCTGGGCATCCTTATACAAAGGAGCTTTTGGCCCGCACTCTTAAGCTGGGAAAGATGGCAGAATCCAGATCCTTTGGGGAGGTTCTCCTGGAGGCCTCACATGTGGCAAAATATTTTCCAGGGACGGAGGTCCCTAAATATGTAAGAAGGCGCCAGGTTACAGAGGCAGTGCAAGATGTGTCTTTCCAGATTGCCCGGGGCGAGTGCTTTGGGCTGGTGGGGGAGAGCGGCTGTGGAAAGACAACCCTGGCGGGCATGGTGACAGGTATTTTAAAACCTACCAAAGGCCAGGTTCTATATAAAGGCGAACCAATGAAGAATCCCGTACAGATGGTTTTTCAGGATCCATATGCGTCGCTTAATCCGCGGATGAAGGTGGAGGAGCTTTTAGAAGAGCCTCTTTTATTGAATACCCCGCTGACAAAGACCCAGAGAAGGGAAAGGGCAGAGGAGATGCTTAAGCTGGTAGGCCTGCAGGCCAAAGACTTGGACAAGTATCCGGGATCCTTTTCCGGCGGGGAACGCCAGCGTATCGGCATCGCCAGGGCATTAATCCCGGGGGCCGGGCTGATTGTCTGTGATGAGCCTGTATCAGCCCTGGATGTGCCCACCCAGGAACAAATACTAAAGCTATTGGAGGAGATACAGAAAAAGACAGGTGTATCCTATCTTTTTATCTCCCATGACTTAAATATTGTCAAGCGCATCAGCCACAGGGTGGGGGTCATGTATGGGGGAAGGATTTTAGAGACAGGGGATACAAAAGAAATATATAAGGATCCATGGCATCCTTACACAAAGGCACTTCTGTCTGCCATACTTATACCAAATCCTGTGAAGGCCAGGCGGCAGAGCTATCATCCCTATCCAGAAGAAAGGAAAAGGAAGGCAGCGGCGGGCACAGGATGCCCGTTTGCAGACAGATGCGGCTATGCCATGGAACGCTGCTTTATGGAGAAACCAGAGACATATCCGTTTGAAAGGCGCAGCTGTGCCTGCTTTTTATATTCCAAAGAACATGCCGGAAAAAGGGACAGCGGCCTGAGGATGACATCACAAGTATAAGGAGAATGCATATGGATATATGTTGGAGGCAACAGATGAAAAGACTGCTTCGTACCCTATCGGCAGCAATGCTTTGCGGGTGCCTGCTTTTGAGCGGCTGCGGAAAAAATGAAACAGAGAAAGAGACACAGGAAATGGTAGTTGCTGTGAACAGTGAGACAGGGGGGCTTGATCCGGCAGGAATGATAGCGCTGACTTATTTGAGTTATTCCGCCGCTGCCTTGGATGAACTTCTGACCTTTGATGAGAATGGGGATATTGAATACAGGGGGGCAGAGTCATATGAGGTAAATCAGGACTCTACTGTTTGGACGTTTTATCTCAGAAAAGAGGCATACTGGTCCGACGGGACGCCAGTGACGTCGGCAGACTATATCAATACCATTGTCCGCTCCCTGGATCCTAAAAGCGGGAATGGGTATGCCAATTATCTGTTCCCAATCCTCAATGCAGAGGCAGTCTATAATAAAGAAGCAGAGGCAGATGCACTGGGGGTCAAGGCGCCGGATGATTATACGCTGGTCTTTACCCTGGAAAAACCTTGTGTATATTTCCTGGATCTGCTGCGGCTTCCTGTTTATACCCCCTCCTGCCATGTGTATGCAGACGAAGTAGGGAGCGGGTGGGATAAAGATCCCGGCACAAGTGTGGCAAACGGCCCTTTCTGCCTGGAAGAGTATGTCCCTGAACAGTATTTTGTCTTAAAAAAGAATGAAAAATATTGGGATGCGGACCGGATACAGCTGGAGAAGATTACATTCAAGTTTTTTGATGACCAGCAGTCTATGGCGGCCGCCTACGAAACAGGGGAGGTGGACGTGGCCCAGGGGCTCCAGTCATCTGTAATGGATGTATATGAGGGGCAGGAAGATCTGGTTGTCACAGATACCATTGCCACAAGATATATTTACCCCAACCTGGATGTAGAGCCTTTAAACGACGTGCGGGTGAGGAAAGCAATCAATCTGGCTATAGACAGAGAAGCATTGTGCCAGATTGTGGGGGAGGATACAGAGCCTACGGTCAATTTTGTGGCCAAGTATATGAAAGATAAATCCGGCGGATATTTCGTGGAGCAGGCGGATCCGCCTTTTGAAGAAAACGTAAATGAGGCAAGGCAGCTGCTTCTAGAGGCGGGATATCCTGACGGTGAAGGTTTCCCCGTCCTGACATATATTTATCCTTCTCTGGAAATGGACTCAGACACAGCACAGGTAATACAGGAACAGCTGAAGGAAAACCTGAATATCCAGATCGAACTGCAGGCGCAGGAACTGCAGGTCAATTACACGGAGCGCAGGGCGGGAAATTTTGAATTGTGCCGTATGAACTGGACGGCAGATTTTGCAGACCCTTATACGTATCTGTCTATGCTGTTGTCAAATAGTACGTATAACTGCAGTGGGATAAAGGATCAGGCATACGACGCGCTGGTGGGGCAGTCTGACACGGAATTTGACCCACAGAAACGCTCTGAACTGATGCATCAGGCAGAACAGCTGGCTGTAGGAGAAGAGTTTTATATTATCCCTCTTTATGCCATGAAAAGCTGTAACCTGATCCGCCCTGACATTGAGGGAATTACGCAGATTCCTGCCACAGGGGCCCTGGAATTCAGGTATGCGCATAGAACACAGGGACAGTAGCTGTATGCTGCCTTAGGCGTTCGGCCATGGATAAGAGGTGCGGCCCTAAAGAGAGTTTCTGGCCGGCTGCATATAAAGAAGGAGTGAAAGGTTGTGTTTTATCTCATAACAGGAGGGAGTGGCAGCGGGAAATCTGCCTTTGCTGAAGATATGGTCTGCAGGCTGCACAGGGAAGAGGGGAGGCGGCAGAGAAAAACATCTCTATTGTATATTGCCACTATGATTCCTTACGGGGATGAAACCAGGCAGAAAATCCTCCGCCACCAGAGGATGCGCGCAGACAAGGGGTTTGTGACTGTGGAATGTTATACTGGGTTAAAGTTCCTAAATGGCATCTTCCAGAAACATATGGATGACTCCTTAAAACATGATAGGAGTGATAAATTTGAGGGGAATTCAATTTTGCTGGAGTGTATGTCCAATCTTGTGGCGAATGAGCTCTATGAGCCTGCAGGAGCAGGGGAAAACACAGTAAAGGCTGTTTTAGAGGGAGTGGGTTTCTTGCTGTCTAAGTGCAGCAGCCTGGTTATTGTGACAAATGATATATTTGAGGAGCCGGCGCCGGATTCCGTGGAGATGAGGCGGTACAGGAAAACGCTGGGAGAAATTAATTTAAAACTGGCCCAGATGGCTGACGTTGTGACAGAAGTTGTATATGGGGTGCCTATGGAATATAAGAACAGCCGGAAAAGAGGGCCGGAAAAGATGCCGCTTGATTCAAGGGGCAGAAAGGCCGGAATAAACCATATGGAGGAAGAAAACAATTTAAAATACCCCAAAAAGGATGTTGGAGGGATTAAGCTGGTTACAGGCGGGGCCTGCCAGGGAAAGAGCTTGTATGCCAGACGTGAATTTGGGGGGAGTGGCAGCGGGAAATCTATTGACAAAAAAAGCGGGTTTATCTGGATTGACGGAGAGACTTGTGGCTTTGAAGAAATATATACGTGTAATGGCATCTTTCACTTTGAGCTTCTTATCAGGCGTATGCTAAAAGGCGGTACAGAGCTTTCAGGCTTTGCCCGGGAGATTGCCAGAAGGAACCAGGATATTGTAATTGTGAGCAGTGAGATTGGCTGTGGACTTGTCCCTATGGGGACATTTGAAAGACAGTACAGGGAGACGGCAGGCAGGGTATTGACAGAGATTGCGGGACTTGCCTGCAGGGTGGACCGTGTAGTATGTGGCATTGGGACAGTTTTAAAAGGAGGAGAGGAAGAATGAGCCATATAGAATTGGAGAAGGTGCTGCCTGGTGAGATAGAGGCTAGGAGTTTTGAGATAATTACAGAGGAACTGGGAGATACACCCCTTATACCAGGGACAGAAATGATTGTGAAGCGGTGTATCCATACAAGTGCAGATTTTGAGTATGCAAAGAACCTTGCTTTTTCGGAAGGAGCAGTTGAAAAGGCCCTGCAGGCGCTCAGAAATGGAGCTTCTATTGTCACAGATACGCAGATGGGCAAAGCAGGCATTAATAAAAAAAAGCTGGCAGAATATAACGGGGAGGTTTTCTGCTTTATGTCTGACCAGGATGTGGCACTTATGGCAAGGCAGAATGGGACGACCCGGGCGGCGGCCAGCATGGAAAAGGCGGCTGCCCTTGACAGGCAGCTGATTTTTGCAGTGGGCAATGCACCCACGGCCCTTGTCCGCCTTTATGAGCTGATACAGGAAGGGAAAATCAGGCCTCAGCTTATTATCGCTGTCCCCGTGGGATTTGTGAATGTAATACAGTCCAAGGAGCTGATCCTGAATTTAAGGGATGTCCCGTCCATTGTAGCCAGGGGAAGGAAGGGGGGCAGTAATATTGCAGCCTGTATCTGCAATGCGCTGCTATATATGCTTTAATACATGGAGATTAGGCCGTGAGTGAGAACCTTTTAGTCATAAGGAAGGGGTGGAACATGAAGAAATCATATTTTCCTGTTTTTATGGATATTGGGGAGAAGAAAATATTGGTGGTCGGGGGCGGGAATATTGCCTCCCGGAGGGTAAAAACACTGCTTGCATTTGCGGAGAATATTACAGTTATAGCACCTGAAGTTACAGAATTTCTATCAGGCCTGGAATCCGAGGGGCGGATAGTATGTCTCCACCGGGAATACAGGCCGGAGGATCTGGAGGGGATGGATATGATTCTGGCTGCCACTGACGATAGGAGGCTGAACCAAAGTATTGCACGGTTGTGTGAGGGGGAAAAAGAAAAAGGAAGGGACATCCTGGTAAATATAGCAGACAACAGGGAACTTTGTGACTTTTACTTTCCCTCAGTTATTCAAAAGGAGGGGGTAGTGATAGGGATCAATTCTGGAGGGGCATGTCCGGGCAAAGTCAAGGCTGTCAGAAAAAAAATAGAAGATATATTCTGGGGGAGGGAAGATAAGTAAGTTAAAGTCCCCCATGCAGGCGTTGGGGCATTAGACCCTCAGGGCAGCCGCCAGACGGACATGTGAGCAAGTCCGCCAGGCTTTTTTTACGGGAATAAAAATGGCGGGGCAGATACAGCCGGGAAGGGTTCCAGTACATTTAGGGTTATTGAATGCAATACAAATCTCCAAACCGACGTAAAATAAAATGACTCAGTTTGGAGACATATACTATGGCGGAGAAAGTATTTTCTGGGAAAAGGATAGGTTTTTCCTGACAAGGATCAAGTAAAAATTAGAACAGGGTGATTTTGTCATGGAACAGAATATTTTAATGTTTCTTCTGCCACCTCCCGCCGTGTGATACACCGATCCATTGCCTGCTTTTCTATGTATCTGTGAGCTTCTGCTTCGGACATATTCATAGAATCAATTAATACCCATTTGGCACGGTTGACAATTCGGATTTCCGCCATCTTATCTTCCAACGAAATATTCTTTTTCTCTAATTTTTTAAGCCGATGTTTGAAAACCCTCATCCAGTCGAGGGCTTGTTTCATGATCGTGACAGAAACCGGCTTACGTAATGTTAAAACGCCATGTTCCTGCACCTTATCATAAATCCCATCATAAATATCGTTTTTGACCAGCAGAATTGCCACAGTATGCCGGCCGTCACAGATATCTACAGCGAACTTACTGCCAAAATCATCAGGCAGGGGAGTGTTAACAATAATGAAATCATACTCCCGTTCTGAAATTTTTCTTCTTGCACCGCTGATGCTTTGGACTATATCTATCGGTGAATATTCTTTTTTGGGCAGCATAGCTATAAAAGAAGCATTGAAACTATCCGACGCTGAAACAATTAAAATGCTGTATATATATTCTTTTAGAGGCATTAGCGGCCCCCCTTTCGTTCATCTTTTTTAGATCCGGCCGTACACATGCCTAATATGTGCAGGCAGAATGGACTTAATGAACTCGCTGTTTCGTGCGAAGGCCTTTGCTTCTTCCAATGTTTGGGGAAGCCGGGAATATCGTTGCAGGAGTTCTTCTGAAGCTGTGTATAAATTCATATCAGCCGCAGGCGGAAGCTCCAGTTTATGCTCAATACCATATAATCCGGCATGGATGAGCAGGGCGTATGCCAGGTACGGATTTGCCATGGTATCCGGGGAGCGGAGTTCGGCACGTTTATAGACACCGAAAGCAGCAGGGATCCGTATCAGCTGAGAACGGTTTTGTGCGGACCACATTATAAATGCCGGGGCCTTCTGCTTGCCTAAGCGTTTGTAAGAATCTTCTGTTCTGTTGAGATAGAGTGTCATATCAGAAATATATTTTAAAATACCGGCAATGCTTTGATGAAATACGATATCATCTTCATGGCCTTTAATTGAGAAGTTAATGTGCATTCCGTTTCCCGGTTGATCTATAAACGGTTTTGGTTCAAAGCAGGCAAAGATTCCATTTCTGTTAGCAACCGTTTCTACGACAGAAGAAAATGTGACCACATCATCTGCAGAAGATAGTGGATCAGAGTAGTGGAAATCAATCTCATTTTGCCCCGGCCCCTCTTCGTGGTGAGAACTTTCTGGACGGATACCCATCTGTTCTAATGTGAGGCAAATTTCGCGCCGGATATCTTCTCCTCTGTCATCTGGGGCAATATCCATATAACTGGCAGTATCATAGGGAATCTTTGTGGGTTTGCCATAGTCGTCACGTTCAAATAGATAAAATTCCATCTCAGATCCGAACTGGAATTCTATCCCCTTTTTCTCGGCAATGGCCACGGCTTTTTTTAAGATTTGGCGTGTATCACATTCGAAGGAGGAACCGTTTGGCCATGTAATATCACAGAACATACGGACGACCCTTCCACTTTCTGGGCGCCAGGGAAGGATTTCTAATGTGGAGGAATCTGGATGGAGAAATAAATCAGAGGATGATTGGTTGTCAAAACCAGCGATAGACCATGCATCAATGGCAATCCCCTGTTCAAAAGCACGTAGAAGCTCTGTATTCATGATGGAAATATTTTTCTGTTTTCCAAACACATCACAGAAGGCAAGACGGATAAATTTTACGTCTTCTTCTTCTACAAACTGTATGACTTCTTGATTAGTATATCTCATTTTTACCCCCGCTTTCTCTTGAATAAATATGTTTATTGGTACAAGTTCGGACCTATTCCTAACTCTTTCAGTGGGCATGTTTTTTTAAATCTATCTTCCCAATATACATGCTGTCCGGGACTCTGACAGTAAATAAAGAAAGACGTTCATAATAACAGAAACTTAGTTCCTGAATGGAATGAACGCCTTTGCTCACTAAAATTCTAAATGTTACAGAGGAAATTGTCAAGAAAAATAAAATTGATTATTGACTTTTTTTGTTTTGGGTTATACAATTTTTGTTATTAAGGCAAAGGCGTCTTTTATGCAACCAGCATAGGAGGTTCCTTTGCCTTTTTTGTTTGACTATTATGGAAAAGGAGTGAAGGGTTATGTTTGATGCAAAGTCAAAACAGATACAGCCACCGCTTTACGAGAGCAAATTTGAGCATGATAACTGCGGAATCGGCGCTGTTGTCAATATTAAAGGAAAGAAAACCAGAGACACACTTGAAAAGGCACTGACGATTGTGGAAAATCTTGAACATCGGGCCGGAAAGGATGGGGATGGGCAGACTGGGGATGGAGTAGGTATCATGGTACAGATCTGCCATGAGTTTTTCAGGAAAGAAGCAAAGGCTGTACAGATCAGTCTTGGAGAAGAGAGAGAGTATGGTATAGGGATGTTTTTCTTTCCCCAGGATGAATTAAAGCGGAACCAGGCAAAAAAGATGTTTGAAATTATTGTTGAGAAAGAGGGGATGGAGTTCCTAGGATGGAGGAAAGTACCTTGTGCGCCTGCCGTTTTGGGGGCAAGGGCGGCAGAATGTATGCCTTATATTTTGCAGGGTTTTATAAAAAAGCCTGCATGTGTAGAAAAAGGGATTGATTTTGACCGAAAATTATATATTGTGAGGCGGGTGTTTGAACAGAGCAGTGACAACACCTATGTGGTGTCTTTGAGCAGCCGGACCATCGTTTATAAAGGAATGTTTTTGGTAGGACAGCTTCGGACTTTTTTTAAAGATCTGCAAAGTGAGTTATACCACTCGGCCATTGCCATTGTACATTCCAGATTTTCTACCAATACAAACCCCAGCTGGGAACGGGCCCATCCGAACCGCTTTATTGTACATAACGGAGAAATCAACACGATTCGTGGAAATGCGGACAAAATGCTTGCCCGGGAAGAAAATATGGAATCCGAGCATTTAAGCCATGAGTTCCATAAGATTTTGCCGGTTATAAATGCCCAGGGTTCAGATTCTGCAATGCTTGATAATACATTGGAGTTTTTGGTGATGAGCGGCATGGAGCTTCCTCTGGCAGTGATGATTACCATCCCGGAACCATGGGCAAATAATAAGACAATGCCTCAGCATAAAAGAGATTTTTATCAGTATTATGCCACTATGATGGAGCCGTGGGATGGACCGGCAGCCATCCTGTTTTCAGACGGGGATGTGATGGGGGCAGTCCTTGACCGGAATGGCCTTCGGCCATCAAGGTATTATATCACAGATGATGATCAGTTAATTTTATCCTCAGAGGTGGGGGCGCTTCCTCTTGCCCATGATAAGATTTTGAAAAAAGACAGGCTTCGTCCGGGGAAAATGCTATTGGTGGATACGGTTAAGGGAGAGGTGATCGATGATGACACATTGAAAGAAAAATATACAAGACAACAGCCTTATGGAGAATGGCTGGATTCAAATCTTGTGACCTTAAAAGAATTGAAAATACCTAATGTGCGGGTACCTGAGTTTTCAGATGAAGAGCGGATGCGGATGCAAAAAGCATTTGGCTATACTTATGAAGAATTGAAAGCAAGTATTCTGCCTATGGCTCTAAGGGGCAGTGAAGCCATTGCATCCATGGGGGTTGACACACCGATACCGGCATTGTCAAAAACCCACCATCAACTTTCACATTATTTTAAGCAGATGTTTGCTCAGGTCACTAATCCGCCCATTGATGCTATTCGTGAGGAGGTTGTTACATCCACAAGTGTTTATATTGGCAGGGATGGAAACCTGCTGGAGGAAACAGAAAAGAATTGTAATGTATTAAAAGTCAATAATCCAATACTTACGAATACAGATATGCTGAAAATTAAATGCATGAAAAGAGAGGGGTTTAAAACAGCGGTCGTACCTATTCTGTATTACAAGAATACCAGCCTTGAGCGGGCAATCGACAGATTGTGTGTGGAAGTAGATAAGGAATACAGAAACGGCGTCAATATTATTATCCTGTCAGACCGGGGAGTGGATGAGAACCATGCGGCGATACCATCCCTCCTTGCGGTATCCGCCTTGCAGAAACATCTGGTACGTACAAAAAAGAGGACTGGCGTGGCGCTGATATTGGAATCAGCGGAGCCAAGAGAGGTACATGATTTTGCCACACTTCTTGGCTATGGAGCCTGTGCGGTCAATCCTTATCTGGCACAGGAATCTATCAGGGAACTGATAGACAAGGGGATGCTGGATAAAGATTACTATGCGGCAGTGGATGACTATAACAGTGCCATATTGCATGGAATCGTTAAAATTGCATCCAAGATGGGAATCTCAACCATACAATCTTATCAAGGGGCCCAGATTTTTGAGGCATTGGGAGTTGATGAGGAAGTGGTAAAGAGATATTTTACAAATACAGTATGCAGAATCGGCGGCATTACTTTGGATAAGATAGAAGAGGAGGTCGACAGGCTTCACACAACGGCCTTTGATCCATTGGGCAGGTATACAGATCTGACGCTGGACAGTCCGGGACTGCATAAGGCCAGAGGGGGCGGGGAGGAGCACTTGTATAATCCTGCAACAATTCATATGCTGCAGCAGTCAGCGATGCGCGGGGATTACCAAATGTTTAAGCAGTATACACAAATGATCCACGAGGAAGATAAGGTGAGAAATCTCAGGGGACTCTTGGATTTTGTATATCCGAAAGGTGCAATTCCAATCGAAGAAGTGGAAAGTGTGGATCGTATTGTGACAAGGTTTAAAACAGGAGCAATGTCTTATGGCTCAATTTCAAAAGAGGCCCATGAGACGCTGGCCATTGCTATGAACCGTCTGCATGGAAAATCTAATAGCGGCGAAGGCGGCGAAGAATTAGAAAGGATGGAGAATAGGGGAAACGGTTTGGAGCGTTGTTCTGCAATCAAGCAAGTCGCTTCCGGTCGGTTTGGCGTTACAAGCCAATATCTGGTAAGTGCAAAGGAGATACAAATTAAGATGGCACAGGGAGCAAAACCAGGAGAGGGCGGCCATCTGCCCGCCGGGAAAGTATATCCGTGGATCGCAAAGACGAGACATTCCATCCCGGGGGTGGGCCTGATTTCACCGCCGCCGCACCATGATATTTATTCTATTGAGGATTTGGCACAGCTGATTTACGATCTGAAGAATGCCAACCGGGATGCAAGAATCAGCGTTAAACTGGTGTCAGAGTCTGGTGTGGGGACAGTTGCGGCGGGAGTGGCAAAAGCGGGGGCACAAGTCATCCTAATTTCTGGATATGACGGAGGCACTGGGGCTGCGCCAAAAAGCTCCATTTACAACTCAGGGCTTCCATGGGAACTGGGACTTTCGGAGACACATCAGACATTGATTCAAAATGGTCTGAGAGGAAAAGTCCGTATTGAAACGGATGGAAAACTCATGACCGGACGTGATGTAGCGATTGCTGCGATTTTAGGTGCGGAGGAATTTGGATTTGCTACGGCTCCCCTTGTGACTATGGGGTGTGTAATGATGCGGGTATGCAATCTAGACACCTGTCCAGTAGGAGTGGCTACACAAAATCCAGAGCTGAGAAAGAGGTTTCGTGGAAAGCCGGAGTTTGTGATGAATTTTATGAGATTCATTGCGGAAGAATTAAGGGAATATATGGCACGTCTTGGGATCCGGTCTGTGGATGAACTGGTGGGGAGGACAGATCTGCTGAAAATGAAAGAGAAACTTCCCCAGGGAATAGCAAAGGTGGACTTATCACGAATCCTGAATAATCCATACGCCCGTGAGAGAGCGATTTTTGACAAAAGTCAGATGTATGACTTTAAACTGGAGAAAACACTTGACGAGAGTCTTTTATTGCCAGAGCTGAAGAAGAATCTGGATAAACAGCAGAAAAGTACGATTACGGCAGAGGTAAAAAATACAGACAGAGCTTTTGGCACCATCCTTGGATCAGAAATTACCAAACGGTACGGGGAAATGCTAGAAGAGGACACATACCGTATCCTGTGCCAGGGAAGCGGCGGCCAGAGCTTTGGGGCATTTATTCCCAAAGGACTGACAATTGAGTTGTCCGGGGACTCTAATGATTATTTTGGAAAGGGACTCTCGGGAGGAAAACTGGCAGTATATCCTCCTAAAGACAGCCGGTTTGCGGAAGATGAGAATGTAATAATTGGAAATGTAGCGCTCTATGGCGCCACCAGTGGAAAAGCCTTTATATGCGGTATTGCCGGTGAGCGGTTCTGCGTGCGTAATTCCGGGGCTTCAGCGGTTGTAGAAGGCGTAGGAGACCATGGGTGTGAGTATATGACGGGCGGCCGTGTTGTAGTACTTGGGAGGACAGGCAAAAACTTTGCAGCAGGCATGAGCGGTGGAATTGTATATGTGCTGGATGAGTCTAATGATCTCTACCTGCGTGTGAATAAAGAACTTGTATCCATCAGCGAGGTTGTGGAGTTGTATGATAGAGAGGAACTAAAGCGCCTGATTGTCCAGCATGTGGAAATTACCGGATCGCAGAAAGGGAAAAAGATTTTGGAGCAGTTTGGGATATATTTGCCTATGTTTAAGAAAATTATTCCCTACGGTTATGAAATGATGCAAAAGCGCATCCTCATGCTGGAAGAAAAGGGATTAAACTCTGAGCAGGCACAGATGGAAGCATTCTATTCTATGGTGCAGGAATAAAAGGAGCGGAGGTTAGGAAGATGGGTAAACCGACAGGTTTTTTAGAATATGAGAGAAATGTATCCCGGGCAGAAGGGCCCAAAGAGAGGATAAGGCATTTCCAGGAATTTCACAAATATTTATCTCGGGAGGAACAGCAAAAACAGGGGGCAAGGTGTATGGACTGCGGCGTGCCGTTTTGTCAGTCAGGATTGACTATAGGAGGAATGACTTCTGGCTGCCCTTTACACAATTTGGTGCCGGAATGGAACGACTTAGTTTATACAGGAAACTGGGAAGAGGCATATTACCGTCTGAAAAAGACAAATAATTTTCCAGAGTTTACTTCCAGGGTGTGTCCGGCTCTTTGTGAGAATGCCTGTACTTGCGGATTAAACGGTAATCCGGTTGCCATAAAGGAAAATGAGTATGCAATTATCGAATTTGCTTATGGGCA
Source organism: Luxibacter massiliensis (assembly GCF_900604355.1). Classification (NCBI taxonomy): domain Bacteria; kingdom Bacillati; phylum Bacillota; class Clostridia; order Lachnospirales; family Lachnospiraceae; genus Luxibacter; species Luxibacter massiliensis. The sequence goes on from NZ_UWOE01000001.1 coordinate 1,161,416, forward strand.
TGGAATAGCAGGGCCAAAACCTCCGAGGATGCGTACTGGAAAGCGTATTGCAATTGTAGGCAGCGGCCCGTCCGGCCTTGCTGCAGCAGACCAACTGAATAAAAAGGGACATTATGTAACGGTGTTTGAACGCAGCGATAGAGTGGGAGGCCTTTTGATGTACGGAATTCCTAACATGAAGCTGGATAAACAGATTATACAGCGGAAAATCCGCGTGTTGGAGATGGAAGGAATTCATTTTGTGACGAATACAAACATAGGTAAGGAGCAGGAATCAAAGAAGCTTTTGGATGGATTTGACCGAATTATATTCTGCTGTGGCGCTTCAAATCCCAGAGATATTCCGGCGCCTGGAAGAGATGCAGACGGTATCTATTATGCGGTGGATTTTCTGAAAGGCGTGACGAAGAGCCTGTTAGATTCCCATTTAAAAAATCACGCATTTATTCCTGTACAAGGAAAAAGCGTAATAATTGTGGGCGGGGGAGATACAGGGAATGATTGTGCAGGCACTGCTATCCGGCTAGGGGCAAAATCCGTGACACAGATAGAAATGATGCCGAAAGCTCCGGATCAAAGGAGTACATCCAATCCATGGCCAGAATGGCCGAGAATCTGTAAAACAGACTATGGACAGGAAGAAGCAATTGCGCTGTTTGGACGGGATCCGCGTATCTATGAATCAACAGTAAAAGAATTTATCAAAGATAAAAAAGGCCGCTTATCTGCAGTGAAAGTCGTGAAGCTGGAGGAAGGAAAAGAAACAGGGAGTGGCCGGAGGGTTATGAAAGAGATTCCAGAAAGTGAGGAAATATTGGAAGCACAGGTTGTCTTAATTGCAGCCGGATTTCTTGGCGCCCAGACCTATGTGACAGATACTTTTGGACTGGAAACAGATAGGCATACTAATGTAAAAACGGCAGCAGGAAGTTATCAGACAAATATTGCACATATATATACGGCAGGAGATATGCATACCGGGCAGTCATTGGTTGTAAAAGCAATCAGCCAAGGCAGAGAATGTGCTGCTGAAGTGGACTATAGCCTGATGGGGTATTAATAAGTTTAAGGAATAAAAGTAAAAAGTATCTTGACAACTGGGGTTAACAGGTGTATCATACGATATCGTAAAGGCAATGGCGTCTTTAAGGGATTCTTAAAGACGCCATTGCCTTTTTTTGTTCGCCTGGGCAAGCACTGGCTATGAAACTAAACTTTCTCTGTGAATCCAGTCCCACCGGTTTGGAACATGGCGCCCAAGGGGCGCGGTGCAGACAGAGAATATAATTTGTATGATCTTTTTATGTGTATGGAATGTTAGGAGGCAGGATGATGAAAAATGTGAGCGATTATTTTGGATGTATGGTATTTGATGACAGGGTAATGAAAGCTACTCTGTCTGCCGAAGTGTATCAACGGCTGAGAAAAACGATTGATGAGGGGGCTGCTTTTGATCTGTCTGTTGCCAACGCGGTGGCAGAGGCTATGAAAAACTGGGCGGTTTCTAAAGGAGCAACTCATTATACACATTGGTTTCAGCCGCTTACAGGAATTACGGCGGAGAAACATGACAGCTTTATCTCCCCGTCACCGGACGGCGGTGTACTTATGGAATTTTCAGGAAAGGAATTGATTCAGGGAGAGCCGGACGCATCCTCTTTTCCGTCTGGAGGTTTGAGGGCAACTTTTGAGGCAAGGGGATACACTGCCTGGGATCCTACTTCTTATGCATTTATCAAAGACAGAACATTATGTATTCCCACGGCCTTTTGTGCATATGGAGGGGAGGCGCTGGATAAGAAAACACCACTGCTCCGTTCCATGGAGGCATTAAACAGGCAGGCACTTCGTATCCTGCACTTATTTGGCAATGACGAAGTGAAATGTGTGAGGACTTCCGTAGGCCCAGAACAGGAATATTTTCTTGTTGACAAAGAAATGTACGAAAAACGAAAAGACCTTGTGCTGACGGGAAGGACATTGTTCGGTGCAAAATCGCCAAAGGGACAGGAGTTGGATGACCATTATTTTGGGGTTATAAAACCGAGAGTGGCGGACTATATGGAGGAGCTGAATAAAGAATTGTGGAAATTGGGAATTCTCGCAAAAACGGAACACAACGAGGTCGCGCCGGCGCAGCATGAGCTTGCACCAATTTATGCTACCACGAATATTGCTGCGGATCATAACCAGCTTACTATGGAGCTGATGCAAAAGATTGCGGCAAAACACGGGTTGGTATGCTTACTTCATGAGAAGCCGTTTGAGGGAGTTAACGGAAGCGGCAAGCACAATAACTGGTCTATTGCAACCGATGAAGGAGTGAATCTTTTATCCCCGGGAGAAACGCCATATGAGAATGCACAGTTTTTGCTGTTTCTCTGCGCAGTCATTAAAGCTGTGGATAATTATCAAGATTTGCTGAGGCTATCCGTGGCAACGGCAGGTAACGACCACAGGCTGGGAGCCAATGAGGCGCCCCCTGCTGTGGTATCTATTTTCCTTGGAGATGAGCTTACGGCGATTCTGGAAGCCATTGAGAAAAATGAACCCTATAAAGGCACAGAAGCCACGGTAATGAAATTAGGTGTGGATGTACTCCCTAAATTTCCAAGGGATAATACAGACCGGAACCGTACTTCGCCGTTTGCTTTTACAGGCAATAAATTTGAATTTCGGATGCTTGGTTCAGCAAACAGTATATCCTGTGTTAATATCATGCTGAATAGTGCAGTGGCAGAGTCCTTGAAAATTTATGCAGACAGACTGGAGTCCGCAGAAGACTTTGAGGTTTCCCTGCAGGCGATGATCCGTAAAACGATTAAAGACCATAAACATATTCTTTTTAACGGAAACGGATATGACGAGGCATGGATTGAAGAAGCGACAATAAAAAGAGGACTTTTAAATTATCCTACTACGGCAGACTGTATGCCCCATCTGTTGGATGAAAAAAATGTAAAAATGCTGACAGGGCACAAGGTATTTACAGAATCTGAATTGAAATCGAGATGTGAGATTATGCTGGAGAATTATTGCAAATCTGTCACTATTGAGGCAAATACCATGGCAGATATGTCCAGAAAGCAAATTTTGCCTGCAGTTGAAAAATATACACTTGCTATATCCAAAACAGCAGAGATGAAGAAACGCATTTCATCCTCAATCAGCATTGGGCTGGAAAGCAAGTTATTAGAAAAACTCTCATTACTCGCAGAGCAAATGGATGAAAAGGTGTCTGAACTAGAACAGATCATGTTAAATCTGAGAGAATGTGAGGAGATAAAAGAGGAATCCTGTGTAATCAGAGATAGAGTGCTGCCGAAAATGGATGAACTCCGCGGTCTGGCAGACAAGGCGGAGACCGTTACGGCGGAGGAATATTGGCCGTTCCCAACCTATGCGGATTTGCTGTTCAGCGTGAACTAACAGACAAAACAAAATTAGTTGATGTAGAAAATGTGGTAAAAACACCAACCAAAAAAGAAAGATATGCCGCACTGTATGGCATGGGATAGAAAGTAAACATGGAGGTTTTGCGTATGTGCTCAATTATAGGCTACTGTGGGGACAGTGCCAATTATGATAAATTAAAGGCAGGATTGGACCGGACCCTTTCGAGAGGGCCAGATGATTCCAGAATCATAGACACCGGAAACGGATTATTGGGTTTTCGCAGGCTGGCGATTATGGGGTTGCATCCAGAGGGGATGCAGCCCTTTGAGCTGGATGGAAGCTGGTGCGTGTGCAATGGAGAACTGTATGGGTTCAGAAAGCAGAGGGAAGAACTGAAGAAAAAGAAGTATTCTTTTGTCAGTGAAAGTGACTGCGAAATATTACTTCCCTTATACCGGGAGTATGGAACAGGAATGTTTGAGAAATTAGATGCAGAATTTGCCCTGATTATTTATGACGGAAAGACAGGAGAATATCTTGCGGCCAGAGATCCTATCGGGATCCGCCCTCTTTACTATGGATATGATCAGGCGGGAACCATTTGTTTTGCCAGCGAACCCAAATGCCTGACCCACATCACTGATAAAATCATGCCCTTTCCGCCTGGGCATTATTACAAAGGGGGAAAGTTTACCTGCTATGACGATATCACAGAGACTAAGGAAATTATTAGAGATGATGTGGAGACTGTCTGCAGAAATATTCATGATAAATTAGTGGCCGGTGTTGAGAAAAGAATGATATCGGATGCAAAGGTGGGATTTCTTCTCTCTGGCGGACTGGATTCCTCTTTAGTGTGTGCAATCGCCGCGAAGAAAAGCAAAGGAAAGATTCGGACGTTTGCTATTGGAATGAAGGAAGATGCAATTGACCTGAAGTATGCAAAGCAGACGGCAGAGTATATCGGGAGTGAGCATACAGAGGTGATTATGACAAAGGAGGAGGTTCTTTCTGTATTAGAAACTGTGATCGAACTTTTAGGCACTTACGATATTACTACAATAAGGGCCAGTATAGGGATGTATTTAGTTTGCAGGGCAATCCACGAAAGGACAGATATCCGGGTGCTGCTCACAGGAGAGATATCGGATGAACTGTTTGGGTATAAGTATACAGATTTTGCACCCGATGCAAAATCTTTTCAAGAAGAATCTAAAAAAAGGATCAGGGAACTGCATATGTATGATGTGCTTAGGGCAGACCGGTGTATATCCGTAAATTCTCTGGAGGCAAGAGTGCCATTTGGTGATATAGATTTTGTGAAATATGTCATGTCAGTAGATCCAGAGAAGAAACGTAATATATATGGAAAAGGGAAATATCTGCTCCGCCATGCTTTTGAGGGGACATATCTCCCGGATAATATTCTTTACAGGGAAAAAGCCGCTTTCTCTGACGCAGTAGGGCATTCTATGGTAGATATTCTGAAAGAATATGCTGAAAGGAAGTATTCAGATAAAGACTTTGAAGATGGATGCAGGAAATATGATTTTGCAAAGCCATTTACAAAAGAATCGTTGTTATACCGTGACATATTTGAAAAATATTATCCGGGTCAGGGAAAGATGATTGTGGATTTCTGGATGCCAAATAAGAAGTGGGAAGGCTGCAATGTGAGTGATCCTTCTGCCAGAGTGCTCTCTAATTATGGAGATAGCGGTAAATAGAAAGGAAGCAATATATGGCAAAGTTTATATTTGTAACCGGAGGCGTCGTATCAGGACTTGGAAAAGGTATTACTGCGGCCTCCCTGGGAAGACTTTTGAAATCCAGGGGACTCAAAATTGTGTCACAGAAGCTGGATCCCTATATTAATGTGGATCCGGGAACTATGAGTCCCTTTCAGCACGGTGAAGTTTTTGTGACAGAGGATGGGGCAGAGACGGATCTGGATCTTGGTCATTACGAGCGTTTTATTGATGAAGATTTAAACGAGTACTCTAATCTAACAGCGGGAAAGATATACTGGAATGTATTAAATAAAGAACGGAGGGGAGAGTATCTTGGCTCTACAGTTCAAGTGATTCCCCATATTACCAATGAGATCAAAGAGTTCGTATATCATGTAGGGAGACAGGCAGATGCCGATGTGGTTATTACTGAAATCGGAGGGACCATTGGAGATATGGAGTCCCAGCCATTTCTCGAGGCGGTACGGCAGATATCTCTTGAGATAGGGAGAGAAAACAGTTTGTTTATACATGTGACGCTGGTACCGTTCCTAAAGGGCTCAAAAGAACACAAATCGAAACCGACACAACATTCGGTAAAAGAATTACAGGGGATGGGAATCAATCCCAATATGATTGTACTTCGCTGTGATGAACCTTTGGAACAGAGTATTTTTGATAAAATATCTCTTTTCTGTAATGTAAAGCCGGATTGTGTTATTGAAAACCGGACATTGGCTAATCTCTATGAAGTCCCGTTAATGTTGGAAAAATCAAAGCTTTCAGAAGTCGTGTGCAGGGAGCTGAACCTAAAGACAGAGAAGCCGGATTTAAGAGACTGGACACAGATGGTGGAACGTATTCACAGCCGGTCAGGGAAAGTACAGATTGCTTTAGTTGGAAAGTATGTAAATTTACATGATGCATATCTTTCTGTAGCTGAGGCCATGTTCCATGCAGGATACAGCCTTAATAAGCATATCCAAATCCGTTGGATTGATTCAGAAACAATTACAAAAGATATAGCCGGAGAGATTTTTGCCGGAATCGATGGAATCATTGTTCCCGGAGGGTTTGGAGGACGCGGAATTGAAGGGATGATATTGACAGCCGAATATGCGAGAAAACAGAAAATTCCGTATTTAGGCATATGCCTGGGAATGCAGATTGCCGTTATTGAGTACGCCAGAAATGTGCTTGGGTTTGCGGATGCAGATTCCGGTGAATTTAATGAGCAATGTGTCCAGAAAGTTATTGACTTTATGCCTGGACAAAATGATTTTGTAGATAAAGGCGGCACACTACGTCTGGGAAGTTATCCCTGTAAGATTTTGGAAGGAACAAAATTGCATGAGTGTTATGGAAAAGATGAAATAAAAGAAAGACACCGCCATAGATATGAATTTAATAATAAATATCGGAAACAAATGACAGAAGCCGGGCTCGTGTTATGCGGAAATTCTCCCGATGGCCTGTTGGTAGAGGCAGTTGAAATTGAAGACCACCCATTCTATGTGGGGGTTCAGTTTCATCCTGAATTCAAAAGCCGCCCTAATGCGCCGCACCCGCTATTTGTTGGCTTCATATCCAAGGCTATGAAGAGAGGGGATAAGAGCTGATGAGTATTCATGAAGAATGCGGTGTTTTTGGCATTTTTTCCAAAAGAAATACAAATGTAGCAAATATGGTTTATTATGGGTTGTATGCACTGCAACACAGAGGGCAGGAGAGCTGCGGTATTGTTGTGAATGATGATGGTGAGTTCAGCTCTTACAAGGATATTGGCCTAGTCAGTGAAGTTTTTACAAAGGAGGTATTATATGGATTTCCTGCCGGGAATATGGCAGTTGGGCATGTGAGATATGGTACAACTGGAGGTACAACCAGTAGGAACTGCCAGCCCATAGAAGTGAATCATCAAAAAGGAAAAATGGCGCTTGCACATAATGGGAATTTGAGTAATGCACATTTGTTGCGTGACGAATTAGAGTTATCAGGCGCCATCTTTCATACTACAAGTGATACAGAGACAATCGCTTATGAAATTATACGTGAAAGTCTCCATAGTGCCAGTATTGAAGAGGCAGTCAGTAAGGCAATGAATAGGATGGAAGGCGCATATTCTATTGTGCTGATGTCTTCTGTTAAGATGATTGCCGCCAGAGATCCCAAAGGCTTCCGCCCCCTGTGTTATGGTAAGACAGACGATGGAAGCTTTGTGATTGCATCCGAGAGCTGTGCACTCTCGGCGGTGGGAGCAGAATTTGTCAGAGACATTCTTCCGGGAGAAATAGTTGTTTTTTGGGAAGGAAATGTGAAGTCTGTCAGAACACATTGTGAAAAAGAAACAAAAAGGATTTGTAGTTTTGAGTATATCTATTTCGCCAGGCCAGATTCCATAATAGATGAAGTATCGGTACATGGTGCAAGGATACAAGCCGGAAAAATTTTAGCCAGAGAATATCCTGCACATGCAGATATTGTGATAGGTGTTCCAGATAGTGGACTGGATGCAGCTCTTGGATTTTCGGAAGAGTCAAACATACCATATGGGATCGGTTTGATTAAGAATAAATATATTGGAAGAACTTTTATTTCGCCGGGCCAAAATGAAAGGCTTGATCAGGTTAGGATAAAATTAAGTCCTATAAAAAATGTACTTGAAGGAAAAAAAGTTGTTCTGATTGACGATTCGATTGTGAGGGGAACAACTAGTAAACGGATTGTCAGGCTGATACGGGATATAGGAGCAAAAGAGATACATATGAGGATTTCTGCGCCCCCTTTTCTGCATCCCTGTTATTATGGGACAGATATCGATTCGGAGGAAAATCTTATTGCCTGCCATCACACGATGGATGAAATCAAAGATATTATAGGCGCAGATTCTCTTGGATTTCTGCCTTTGGAGCGTTTGGCAGAGTTGGTGGGAGATAACTCATTCTGCAGTGCATGTTTTGATGGGAGCTATCCTACTAAAATATATAGAGACAGCAGGAAAAATTGGTTTGAAAAGAATCAGGATGTACTTAGAAGCTAATCTTGTTTCCTGCAGCGAATACTATTATCTATGCCAACGTTCTCTGTCTGGAAAAAATCAAATACTTATTGGCGGGCCGATAGATACAGCCGGTTCAATTTGATTGTAGGGGAATATGAAACTATTTTACAGAAAAGGTTCATATTCCCTTTCAAATTAGAGTGAGGGTATCTAAATCATCGGGAATATATAAATTCCCATGATAGTATTGTTTTCCTTCTTCAAGATATAATTCCCTGCGGTGTTCAATATTCTTATCTTCTGTATGGTATAAAACCAGATTCTTTATGTTTAATTGTTCTGCCAATTGGCACGCGTCCTTTACAGTGGAGTGGTGCTTTTTATAAGGGTCAAAGATATCTGCCTGGGAATAAAGGCAAAAAGCCTCGTGTAAAAGCCATGTACTGTTTTGGGCGAAAGGTTCGATGTTTTCGTTATAAGGCTCATCACCGCAGCAGGTCAGTTTTCCGCCATTTCCTAAGTCCATGCAAAATCCAAATTGTTTTGTCTTTGTAGAGTGAATATCAAAAAATGTAACTGGCCTTCCTATAAGCATTCTCTGCTCCTTGTCCTCCACAGTAATGAAATGGAGCCCGCTGTCGATAAAACGCAATTCTTTGGGAAGAAGCAGCTTTTCTGCCAGATCCTTAAGTAATGAGATAACTTCATCATGCCCGTAGATGGCCGCCTCTCCTTCATACTGGCCCCGGCTCATAGACTGGCACAGCATTCTCACCATCCATACAATTCCCAATAGATGGTCAATATGTTTATGGGTGACGAATATTTCCCTCATATCCTGCCAGCGTAAACCAGCATGTTTAAGCTGATGTAAGATTGTGTTTCCGCCACCGCCGTCCACCAATAAGCTTTTTCCATTTTCACTGAGCACAAAACAGGTATTGTAGCATTCAGTTACAGTTGCATTTCCTGTTCCCAGCATTGTTAATTCCATGATATATACACCGCCTTACTGTTTTTATTCCCGGGGGCAGCGGGCCAAGGGGACATGTTTACATATCCAGTTGGCGGCTGCCGCGGGGGCCTGATACCCTGAAGCCTGCATCGGCGCTAGTTTGATGCAGCCATCGGGGACTTTGGCTGTACATAGAGTATTCTAGCACAAACAGTTAGATTTCTCTACTTAAATCTAGCGGATACCCCTAAACTTGCTTGACAAGTGGGTACTCGTTCACTATACTGTGTCTGCTAAGGAGAAATATTATAGTTCAAAATCAAGAATATAAGGAGGCTTATTAGATGGAAGAAGGGATCCATATCAGAAATGAGGAGACAGCAGATTACGGAAAAGTGGAAAAAATTACAAGAGAGGCTTTTTATAATCTCTATGTACCAGGCTGTACAGAACACTATTTAGTTCATATCATGCGTGAACATGAAGACTTTATACCTGAATTGGATTTTGTTTTGGAACGAAATGGGGAAGTGATTGGAAATATCATGTATACGAAAGCGAAACTGGCAGATCAAGCAGGCAATAAAAAGGATATTGTCACATTTGGCCCTGTCTGCATTCAGCCGGACTATCAGAGGAGGGGGTACGGAAAAATGCTCATAGAACATTCTTTTGCCTGTGCTGCAGAACTGGGTTATGAGGCCATTGTTATATTTGGAAGTCCTGCTAATTATGTGGGCTGTGGGTTCAAAAGCTGCAGGAAGTACCATATTGCCATGGAAAACGGGAAATACCCGTCAGCTATGATGGTGAAAGAACTGCTTCCTGGATCCCTTGATGGCCGCAGGTGGGTTTACTATGGCAGCCCAGTTATGGAAGTCAATGAAAAAGAGGCACAAAAATATGATGAAGGGTTAGAAAAGATGGAAAAGAAATATCTGCCCAGCCAAGATGAATTTTACATTATGAGCCGCTCTTTTGTTGAAGAGTAAGCGAAAGACATAAATTAGGGGGCCCTTTGGGCATACCTTATTGAACGTTAGTAGTCAATAAATATATATTTTGTATCTTGACTAAAAATACCGGGGGGGGGTATAATTGTATGCATAATATGAAGCTACTGTTCAAGATAAGCTTCGGTAACAATTATTTATACTCATTGAATATTAGCAGTTCAATAAGGTATGTACAGGAGGAGAGATAAGTGAAGAAAAAAATCTTAAGTGTTGTACTGGTGGTTGTAGTAGTATTTTCTGCGTTCGGCTGTTTGGCACCAAATGATAAAGAGACGAAGCAGGGGGATTCTGCAAATACGGAAGAGACGGCGAAGACTGAGGAGGAAGATGCCGATGAGAAAGAAGGTCCGGGAGAATCTCAGGAATTAAACGAGTACGGGATTACAGACCAGCAGTTGGAAGCGCTTGTGGACCTGATGAAAGAACGGGTGCAGAAAGAATATCTGGATGTACATGGAATTGATCCGGCAGGGTTTACATTGCAGGGAAAAGATGAATGGCTGCCTCCCCAAATGGGAGCAACAATTGGTGCTCACTATCGTGCAGGCGTGGATATGTTAGAACTATGGGAGTCAACAAAAGAGAGCCTCGAAGTGATGAGTTTTGAGGAAGATGAAAATCCTGTGGAGCTAAAAGATGAACTGAGTGTCTTAATAGCTGATATTTTTATAAGTTGGCTAGAGGATGAAGAGATGGATGAAACAGATTATGAGACATTTGAGACGACTACAGCAACACTGTATAATACTACACCTTCATCTAATATGTGGTTACAGTTTATTGTAGATAATGTAACCTTCCATTGATATAAAGTGATTTTTTTACAAACCAATTGCAAGGTTAAATTATGAGGATGTAGAACTTACTTACTGATGTCAGGAGAAATAAAGCATATTTCACAATGGAGTTGAAACCGTGATACGCTTTGTATTTTATAGGTTCGGCGGGAAAAGCAACTCAAAATTAAAGGTTTTGGACATAAGTAAGGTTGTAGGCTCCCAAAAGGAAAGCATGGGGGAGGGAACAAAAGTAGGAACAGGGGATAATCCTTCCAGTTAGACATAGAATTTGAAGATAAAATTATTGTTATTGAAACTGGGAAGTTAGCAGAAGATAAAATCATGTTTAATGAAGCCAAGAATCAAGGCGGAGCCGAAACGCCCCTAGGGCACTCCTTGACAGAATGGACACAGCCAAGAACACTATGACACAGAAGAGGACTTGAAAGGCCAGCAACCTTCCAGGTCCTCTTATTATTGTGGGCATCGAATTTAAGTAATGTCCCCAGCCTAAAGAAGTAAGTATACTCTATACTAAAAGTTAAGGCGTCTTTAAATTAAATTCAGAAACCAGATTATTGAGAGTGTTGGCCATGCTGGACATTTCCTCGCTGGATGCAGCACTTTCCTGGATAGACGCGGAATTGGACTGAATTACAGATGCAATCTGGGAAATGCCTTCTGTGACCATCTCGATTGCTGTGGCTTCCTGGCTGGTAATCTCAGAAATACTTTCTATTGTGACTGTGACATCCTTAGAATCCTCCACAGTCTTAGTCAAAATCTCTGCTGTTTCATTAGCGATGCTGACACCTTGCTCGATAGCAGAGATAGAATTGGTTATCAGCGCCGCTGTATCATTGGATGCCTGGGCGCTGCGGGAGGCAAGGCTTCTCACTTCATCAGCAACAACTGCAAACCCTTTGCCTGCCTCGCCGGCACGTGCAGCTTCCACAGCCGCATTCAATGCCAGTATGTTTGTCTGGAACGCAATATCTTCTATTGTATGGATGATTTTTTCGATTTCTTTGGAGCGCTGGCTCATTTGGTTCATGGCAGCGACTAACTCTTTCATTTTTTCATTGCTTTTCAGCATTTCGCCGCCCACAAATTCAGCTTTATTTTTGGCATCCTCAGCCTGAAGGGCGCTTGATTTTACCTGTTCTGAGATCTCAGCCACTGTAGCTGCCAATTCTTCAGATGTGCTTGCCTGCTCTGTGGAACCCTGGGCAAACTGCTGTGTACTGGTGGAGAGCTGCTCTGTAGAGCTTTTTACAGATTCGGCGGCCTCCTGGATACGGGAGAAGGCCCTGTTTAAAGAATCTGAAAAAGATAAAACGGACTCTTGAATTAAGACAAACTCTCCTTTAAAATCAATGGTCTTGGTGATAGTGAGGTCTTTAGAAGCCAGCCTTTTCATAGCGCGCTGTATCGCATTCACATAGGAGGACAATTCGGATACAGAAGTATTTAAGGCACTGGCCAGCACGCCTACCTCGTTATCACTGTGAATATCAATCTGGAAGTTCAGTTCTCCTTCAGCCAGTTTCTTGCTGTTTTCAGTGATAATGACCAGTGGGTTAATGACGCTCTTCGTAATATATAAAATTAAGATAATACAGACAACTACAATTAGTACAATAGCGATGCCAGATGCAATAGAAGTACTTACAATCGCAGCTGATAGCTCCGCCTCGCTGTTATCCACCATCTCCTGGCTGAGGCTGATAACCTGGTCCAGAATAGAAACCAGTTCAGATATATTTGGTTTAATTGTATTAAGATAGTAATCAATGGCCTGCTGTTTGTCAGTCTGCTTCATGGATAAGGCTTCCTCGGCAGATTGATGGATTTCTTTATGAAGTGGCAGGATTTGCTCTTTCAGCTGGTTGATTTCTTCATTGTCAATGGTATCTCCTCCGTAAAGCCATTCGCCCAGTACGCAGGAAGTGTCTTCTTTACTTCCAGTAAATTCCTGGTCAAAAGCAATTGCGGATCCAAGATTTTCCACCCAGGAGTAATGTCCTTTTTCGCTTTGCAGCGATGTAGTGTGAAGTATAAGAGCAGAAGAGATATTCTTATTACTCTTATTGATTTTATACATGCCGTTAATAATGAATAATGCTAAAAGCGCAATGGCAACGAAAACACAGACAATTAATATTCCTACTCTTATTTTAATGCTGTCTCTCTTTTTCATATTTCCTCCTAAGTAATTAATAGTATAATAGTAGGATTATAGCACGCTTTTTAGGATTTGTCATAAAAATTGTGAAAAATTTGTGTAATTTCTATACCTAAGTTTCTATATCAATTTTCTATTTTATCTGGACTGGACTGCTTTGATGGGCAAAGGAGTGGAAAAACCCTAAAATCGTAAAACCCTGGAGGGATAACTGAGCGAATCTCTCAACTTATCTCAAGTATCCGGGATCTACAGAGTATGAGATTGTATCTGATTTTGCTCAGTATGATGGTAAATTTGCCCGCGTTCTGGACGAGGGGAGAACGAAAGTCGGGTTAATCAACAAAGAGGGAGAAGAAGTAGTCCCTGCCATATGTGTTTATATTAATGACGGTATAGAAAATGGATTAATCCTAGTTCAATATGAGAATCATCAAGTAAGTTTCCTTGATACGGAGGGCCGGGAAGTACTGTCTCTGTCTAAGTATTCGGAAGTACATAATTTCGCGGATAATGGCCTGGCTCGAGTGGGTGTCCGTGATGAGGGTACTTATACGGTAAAATATGGTTTTATTAACGAAAAGGGCGAGGAAGTGATTCCGGTACAATATGATATAGTTTCTGATTTTTACAAAGATGGGCTGGCAGCAGTGAGTACTGATGGCAAAAAGGGATTTATCAATGAAAAAGGTGAAGAAGTGATAAAACCTCAATATGAAGATATAGCGTCATTTAAGGACGGGAAAGCAATCGTTTGCCGTATGCAGGAAGAGACGGGCGAGAAAAAATATGGCTGTATTAATGAAATTGGAGAGGAAATTATTCCATTCCAGTATGATGAGATTGAATCCTTTTCCAATGGATGGGCCGCTGCCAAAACAGAAAAAGGTATTATTAACAATGGTGAGCCAGGTTATGCCTGCGTATTCTATGATGAAGATGGAAATACTGTATTGGAATTAGATGAAAAGTATTATGATGTGAAAAGCTTTAATTCGGGTAATTAAAAGTTGAAGCACAAAGTACAGAACAAACATTCGAATCTGTTCTGCGCTTTATTTTTATCTAATGTTCAAATCAGTATTTTTTTAGTTTGTTTTGAAAAACTCCGTAAGGAAGAGTTTTATTATATTGATAAAACGAGGATGATAAAAGAACTGTTAAGTAGCCGGAGCGAAGTCAATTTATTTACCAGACCAAGAAGATTTGGGAAATCGCTGAACATGAGTATGCTGAAAAACTTTTTTGAATCTGGAAGCGATAAAAGAATTTTTGAAGGTTTGGAAATCAGCAGAGAGAAAGAATTGTGCGAGAAATATATGGGCAAGTTTCCGGTGATTTCACTGTCATTAAAAAGCGTTAATGCGTGTTGTTATGAAAATGCATGGAAAATGGCAGTTCAAATTATAAACGGAGAAGCTAGAAGGTTTCAGTATCTTTTGGAAAGTGAACGTCTGACACAGCATGATAAAGACATGTTTCTTACATTGTTAAAAGATGATATGGCGGAGTCCTTATTGGAAAATTCTTTGAAGATGCTTTCAAAACTCTTGAAAAAACATCATGATCATAAAGTGATTATTCTGATTGATGAATATGATGTGCCGCTTGCGAAAGCCTTTGAGCATGGATACTATGATAAAATGGTAGAGCTGCTCCGAAATTTCTTTGGACAGGCATTAAAGAAAAATAACAGCTTGTACTTAACAGTCTTGACTGGTTGTATACAAATTTCAAAGGAGAGTGTTTTTACCGGATTTAATAATCTGAAGACCTATTCTAAAATAGACGAGGAGTTTGATGAATGTTTCGGGTTCACAAAATTATATAATATTTCGTGGACAAACTTGGACTAGATGGTGAGAGTGCAAAATAGTTGTGGATATCAATGTGGCGTTGTGGAAAAGGTACGGTTGATTGTGAGAAGTGTCTGGTTTTAACTTTTTGAATTGACAAGAAACTTAATTAAGGTTAAAATGAAATGAAAAAAGTTAAAAGGGTGGGTCGAATGTGGACATTTTAATAGATGTTTTAGGAATGAATGTAATATATACACAATGGAATAAAAAGAAAAAACTGCCATTTTATTTAGCTGCCGGATATGATTTTCAAAAGGCGGAAATAGATGGCTGTTTTTGTCTGCTAATCTATCCAAAAGAAGACTTGCCAACATTACCGGCTCTGAAAAAGCAGATACAGAGAATACAACAGGTTGAAAATATCCCGGTAGTTATTCAGGTGAAAAGTATGAGTACTTTTAGACGGAAGAGCATGATTGAAAATAAAATTCCATTTATCATAGAGGAGAAACAGGTTTATTTGCCATTTATAGCAGCTTATTTACAAGAAAAGGCGGATACGGAGATAAATACAAAAGAAAAATTTATGATTTCTGCACAGGTGCTATTCCTGATGTATATATATCAGAAAAGTGAAAAATTTTATTTAGCTGATGCGACGAGACAACTGCCCTATTCGGCAATGACGATAACAAGAGCAGCTAAGCAGTTAGAAGAAAGTAGTTTATTTTATGTCAGAAAAGAAGGGGTAAATAAAATCTTATCTAGCAAGTTTTCAAAAAAGGAGTTATATGAACAGGCGAAGCCTTCTTTGAGTTCTCCGATTGTGAAGAGAGGATTTCTGAATAAGGGAAATCTGACCAGGGAAATGTTGCTTGCAGGAACCTCTGCACTTGCAGAGAAAACAATGTTGAACAACGAAGTGCCAATCGATTATGCAGTTGATAAAAAAGCATGTGATTCTAAAGAATTGCAAAATGAATTGATAGATCCTTATAAACAGATAAGTATTGAAATCTGGAAATACCCCCCTCAATTGTTTGCGAAGGAGAACATGGTAGATACAATTTCTCTGGCATTATCTTTGGAGGATGAAAGAGATGAAAGAATAGAAAAGGCGGTTGATGAAATGTTGGACGAACTATGGAGGAATGTAGATGGTAACAGGACTTGAAAGCTTTAAAAAGCATTTTCAGGGCTACGAAGATGAATATGTGATTATAGGTGGAACGACATGCGGCCTGATTATGTCGGAAGAAGACAGGTCTTTTCGTGCAACAAAGGATATTGATATGGTTCTTATTGTGGAAGCATTGACTCCAGAGTTTGTAAAAAGATTGTGGGAGTATATAAAAGAAGCTGGATATGAATATCAAAATAAAAGTACTGGTGAGCCACAATTTTATCGATTCAGTCATCCTAAAAGTAAAGAATATCCGGCTATGATAGAATTATTTTTAAGGAAAATAGATACATTGGTACTTGATTCAGAAGCACAGCTTACACCGCTTCCTATGGAGGATGATATATCCAGTCTGTCGGCAATACTTTTGAACGATGAATATTATGAGTTTTTAAAACAAGGACAAATGATAATAGATGGAATTCCGGTACTTAAAACAGAATACATTATTCCATTCAAACAAAAGCCTGGCTGGATCTTACGGCGAGAAAAGAAAATGGTGAGCATGTGGACAGCAAAAATATTCGGAAGCACAAAAATGATGTGCTTCGGATGGCGGTGCTGATTTCGGAAGATGGCAGAGTAAATATAAATGGTGAAATTAAGAAGGATATGAAACGTTTTCTAGAGCGTATGAAACAAGAGAAGGTAGATGTGATAAGTTTGGGGATGACAGAGCGGAAACAGGAGTTGATTGAATTGTTGGAAAGGTGTTATATATAGATAGAAGTCACAATATTTTGAAACTGGATGAAATGTGGAAGAAGGGGGCATTATGCCGTATTTTGAAGTTGTAAATGATAAATTTTTTAATCCGTTTTCCTGCCGGAACAGGGAACTTTATTTTTCTTGTATTACGGAGCTGATTGAACGCTCAAAAGAAATACCAGTACTTTATGAAGCAGATGCAAAAAATTGTCTGATTCTCTATCTTCAGAACTGTCAGTATGCAATTGAGACGGAACAGATTGGAGAGGAGGGCGACACGATTGCGAATGGCCGGACGCCGCAGGAAAACGCAGGGGTGATTCTGCGGTATTTTCGTAATTGCGGGTGGATTACACCGAAAGAAGTCGGAAGAAGCGGCGATAATATTGCATCTGTGTCAGCTTATTGCAGAAAACTGGCGGATGCGCTCCATAAGATTTTTGATGCGGATACGAACAGCGCAATCACAAACCATATTTTTTCCATGTATGAGATTTTGAAATCTTCATTTGAAAAGGATAGCGGTAGGGCAATTAGACCATATTCCAATATTCTTGTTCCGCTGGTGGAACATGAGTGTGATTTAAAGAATGAGCTTTTGATTCTGAAAGACAGTATCCGGGAGATTATGAGAATGGTAATCAGAATGGGGGATGTGAACAGTTTCGGACATTTTCTGATGAAAGATGAGATGCTGAACCGTTTTTTCCAGGATTACTTTTTTCTTAAGAGAAGCGGCCTTATTCCATCCTATATTGCAAAGATTGACTGCCTTCTGCAGAAATTGCGTAAGTCGGAAACTTATGAGCGGATGCTCAGGGAGTATGCGGATCTGAAGTGCGTGGAGGAAGCGAAGGCGAAGGATACCGTAGACCGGCAGTTCGGAGAACTGGACAGTTTCATTAATCTGGAGTATGACCGTGATATCGGTTATATTGATAAGAAAATCAATACCTATTATAATCTGTATTCCATGCGTATGGCTATGGTACTGGGGAACGGGACGAATCTGGAAGAATTACTCAATCAGCTGCTTCTGATATTAAAAGATGCGGACAGTGAAGAGCGTGAGCAGGTGCTTTGCCGCATTGCTGAGACGCAGAGATTACTGGAATTTGGTTATATTGGGCGTAAATCCATTGAGCGCCGGCAGCGTCGTAAATCTGCCGCGACAGCGGGGCTCATAGAAGCAGAGCTTTCGGCGGAAGAACGGGAGCGCCTGACCAAGGAGTTGTTAAGTGAACGGCCGGACCGTTACAGTATGGAACGGGCAAATGAGTATTTCAGGAAATTACCGGTTACGGACGAGGGGATACCGATTGAAGCGTGCGGCTTGCATACACGGGAGGATGCGATGATGGCCGCAGCGGCAATTATTTATTCGGGGACTGCCGGATTTGATTATGAAGTGGAATTTGAATTCGGGATGGCTGAGACAGAAGCGGCGCTTGTCAGTCGTTTCCGTATCAGGAAAAGCAGTAGAACTTTAAGATAGTCGATTATTTGAAACATGGAAGGAGCGCACTATGAGTGATATTAATCTGCAGCTTACGATCAAAGAAGAAAATGGAAATCTGTTCAAGCGGTGTGTTCGTAAACTACTGTCATCAACGTTTATTTTGCGGGATAGAGATGAAAAATTATATGCATTTGCTTCGAGGGAATCCAATCGTCAGGATATTTCGGAATATTTGCGCATGATGGGATTCGAGATTCTTGTAGAGGAGAAGAGCGGGGTCTGTATGCTGACCGTAAGCGAAGAAGATGAGGAGGCAGTCGGACTAAAGCGTGCAAATGTAGTTTCCTTTACGACAGTGCAGTATCATCTTTTGCTGGTTCTTTGGAAAACATATTTGGAGAATCTTGGGTATAATGAAGGGAATTTCATTACGAAAGGGGATTTGATTGACAAGATTTTATCTTATGGTGACATTGCAGGGAAACAAGAACTGGCGGCAGCATTCCGGCTATTTAAGAAGTACAGTCTGATTCATTATAATGAGAATGAAGAAGGAGAGGATATGTTGATCCAGTTATATCCGTCTCTTCAGTTTGGATGGGATATCCCACAGTTTGAAGCGGTAGTTCGGGATTACATGAAAAAGGATGAAGAGAAGGAGGAAGCAGAGTTATGATCACACTTACAAAAATACGTCTGATTAACTGGTATGCATTTTCCAATGAAACGGCTCCCGTAGGACAGTTTACGCTGATTGCCGGGAAAAACGGAAATGGAAAATCGGTGCTCTTAGATGCGGTGAAGTATGCAGCCTACGGGGATACAGTGTTTAATAAATCTTCGGAAAGTAAAGGAAGCCGTACTTTGTCCTCCTACACAAGAGGTCTCCTCGATGCGACGGCAGGTACTTATATGCGGTCGGCGGACAAGGTTCTGAATGTATACAGTCACATTGTTCTGGAATATTTTGATAGTATTGCAGATAAATTTTTCGTTTTGGGTGCAGTGATTGAAACGAGTGCGGCTAATAATTGTCAGACTTTGCGTTATGTAATGGATGGAAAGAAGCTGGAAGAAATTTCACATACTTATGAAGAGAATGGTCATCTCTGTCCTTATTCAGCTTCCCAGCTACAGAAGAGATATGCGCTGACACTGTTGAATCGAGAACAGGGGCTTCCGAAGTTTTTGCAGATGACGGGAATGAAAATGAGCTTAAGTCAGTTACCGGCATATCTGAGAAGGCTTCGAGGCATCATGTCCTACGACCCGGATGCACGGGTGGATCGTTTTATCAGGGAAAGTGTTCTCGAAGAGAAGAATGTGGATTTTACAAAGCTGATTGAGGCAAAGGCAAATATAGAACGGCTGAATCATACCTTTCAGATGATTGAGGGAGAGATTAGCGAGCTTGAGAAGATACTCGCTGAATACGATACATGGGATACGGAGAAAAACCGCCTTCTGGCAGATGATATTAAGCTGGTTTATAAGAGAAAGACAGGACTTGCCCGCGATATTGAAAGTCTGAAGCAGAGGCAGGAGCTTGCCGGGCGGCAAAAGGAAGAGGCGGCCAGCATACTGCAGACAATCGAGCGGCGCAGTGAGGAGGTGGACCGGAGGCTGATTCAGGCGCAGGTGAACCTTAATTCCATGGATTGTGCGAAAATGATTGGAGAAGAGGAGCGACATTTAGAGGAACTAGGAAAGGAAAAGAAGCAGTTTTTAGAAGCGATGCAGGACCTGGAATATTTCCAGACTAAAGTAAGCGAAATGATGTTCCTGATAGGAGAAGAGGGGGAACGTATAGCGAACCGGCAGATTCTGTCCGGTCTGTGTGAGCGCACACGTTTTTCTGTCGTTGAGAAAGAGGAGGCAGTAGAGCAGCTTAAGTATGCGTTAGAGGAAAAGTATGACCAGACGGTGCGGAGAATGGGCGGTGTGGAGCAGGAACTGACAGCGCTCAGCAGCCGTCTTGAGGAGCAGCTTAGAAATGCGGAAGAGTACCGGAAACACCGGACGGTGTATGAGCAGATTCCCCATTATGTCGGTCTCAGGGAGGAGATTAACGAGGAGTTTCGGAGGCGTAAATTGCCAGCGGAAGCGAAATTTGCGTGTGAATATGTCATTGGTCTTACCGATGAGTCCTGGAGGGATTCGCTGGAGGCTTTTCTCGGACCGCGGCGTTATACGATTCTCGTAGATCCGGAGTATTATGATATTGCAGATGATGTTCTGAACCGTTCACAGTACCGGTATGCACATTTGTTTAATACAAAACTTCTGATGAAGAAAAAGACAGGGGTAAAAGAAGATTCCCCGGTACGTTTTCTGGAAATCCGTAATAAGACGGCGCAGAAATATTTTGAATACCAGTTGGGACGCATCCATGCAGTGGAGCAGAACGAGGTGCGGAATTATGAGAATGCGATATCCAGAGAAGGAAGAGTGTCGGTTGCAATGGATAGTTATTTCCTGCGTTTTGACCGGATTCAGGCATACTATCTTGGTCAGGAAACATTCGAGCTGAACTACAAAAAGGCTCGCTATGAGGCAGAGAAACTGCGTGATAAGAAGCTAGAAATGCTGCAGGAGAAGGAGCAGCTTTTAGAACGCAAAAATATGCTTGCAAATGATAAAAGGTTTTTCAGAGCATATTGTTATGACGCGCATGAATCTTACCAAAGAACGGCAGTACAGTATAAGAATTCGGAAGAGCAGCTTGCCCGGCTCAGAAAAGCGCAAGAGGATAATGAGGAGTACATGGAACTTTACCATCTTGTGGAAAATCTGAATCTAGAGAAAGAAAGTGTAAAGAAGGAGCAGCAGGAGAAACATCGCCAATTGAGTGAACTTGAGACAACAATTCAGAATTGTAAAGAACGTCTGGAACAGAAGAACCAGGAATTGGAAGAATCTGAGAAGGGGTACCGCAATTATGAGATGATTGCATATCCGGTTGTGCAGAAGGCGGTAGAAGCCTATGAGAAATTTGTGCAGAACGGGAATACGGGTGCAGGAGGGCTGATGCAGCCGCAGTCGAGAAAGCGTACAGAACAAAAGATTGAGAAAGCAGAGAAAGATCTGCTTGCTCTTCAGGCGGGATATCAGGTCAGATATCCGGACGGTGGGCTGTGTGTTGGCGTAGAGCAACGAGAAACATATGCGGCAAGAAAAGAGAAAATCTGGATGGATCATCTGCAGGAGATACGGCAGAAACTGGAGGAGCAGACCCGGCGCTATGAAGATATATTTAAGAATGAATTTGTTTTGATGATTTTGAAATCCTGCGAAAGAGCAAAAGAAGAACTGCGGGATATTAACATCGAACTTGCGAAGCTCCAGTTTGCTTCCAAATACCAGTTTGCGGTGGATTATGTGCGGGATGGTTCTGATTATATGCAGATTCTCCGCTATGCCAGATATCTGGATGAGCGGGAGCAGCTTGGAAGTACAGAGGGGCAGGGTGTTCTGAATTTTCTGGGAACATTTTCCGAGGAGGAGGCAGAACAACTGGAGCAGAGTCTGCAGCAGATTATTAACAGAGTCATTGAAAAGAACAGTGAAGAGACGATTGCGCGTTTTGCGGATTACAGAAACTATATGACGTATGAAATTCTGATTACTAACGATGTTCTGGATCGTGCGAAGCTGTCAAAGCAGACGGGTTTTAATTCCGGGGCCGAGGTACAGATTCCTTATCTTCTGATTCTGACATCTGCGCTGCTGATGATTTACAATCAGAAGATGAACTCTACAAGAATGGTATTTATAGACGAGCCTTTTGCAAAGATGGATCCAGGAAATGTAAAGCTGATGCTTGATTTTATGAAGAAACAGGGACTACAGGTGATGTTCTGTTCCCCGGATAAGACAGAAACGATTGGAAATGAGTGCGAGGTCATTCTTCCGGTGCTGCGTATCCGCCCGGATAGTATGCGTCTGGGAGTCGTGCAGTTTCATGATTCGGTGGAAAATGAAGTGCAGGCTTAGTGTGTGGAGTCAGGAGATGGTGTGATTGATGTCGGAAGAACAGAACGAGCGGATGGAATATTACAGAGAAAAGATTTTAACATGGCTTGCAGAAGCATATCGCAAGAGTAAGAAGGATCGTGGAGACAATGTGATTCGCAGGCGTACAGCGTTAAATCCAGAAAAGATTTGTCCGCAATATCGTCAGAATGATGGTGAGATTGAGGAAATCACGGCCTTGAATGAGGCGGCTGAATCTTGTGCGCAAATGGGATTTCTGAATTTCAAAACGAAGAAATTCAGTCATGAGATTGAGACAATCTATCTGGAAGATCTGCAGATTGAGGAGGTAGAAGCCTATTTAAAGGCGGAGTATGGGTATGAATCAAAACAGGATAAGCGGGAAATAGTCAGGAAAATGATACGGCAGTATGAAGGGAAATCTCCGGCTGCTTCCCAAATATGCCGGGAATTAGAAGAGGAGCTGGAGCAGAACCGGATTCCAAAGCAGTACGAACAGACCGAAGAAATCCTGAAGGCGCTTGTGTTCATAGAGAATAACCAGACACCGCTATTTTTGCGGGAAGTATCGATGATGATTTATGGGACATCGAAATATTTTGAAGAGAAGATGTTTGATACCGTATGCAGGAAGCTGAGGAAGTATTTAGAACGCCCTTGCCCGGCAGACGAGATGCCAGGTGAAATCCTGGAAGATTATTTCATATATCCGGAGCAGCAGCGACTTTGTATGAAAGGGAATGTTGCGCTGAAAAAGTGTGGAGAGTTGATAGAGCTTGGCGCATTCCCGGGCGGGGTGGAGTTTGCAGCAGAGGAACTCGCTGATATCGAAGGGATTTTCGTCAGGGGAACCTTATTTATAACGGTCGAAAATAAGACGGCATATTACAGATGTAAAAAGAAGGATGCTGTATTTTTCTACCTCGGTGGTTATGTCAGCCGTATGCAGAGAGAGTTTCTGAAAAAGGTAATAGAGGAGAACCCGCAGCTTGCGTTTCTTCATTTTGGTGATATTGATTCTGGAGGATTTTATATTCATGAGCACTTGTGCCGGATGACGGGCAAAGCATTTGGATTGTGGCATATGTCGGTAGAGGAACTTCGGAATCCTAAATACGAGAAATGTCTGCAGAAACTGACGATTCAGGATAAGAGACGTTTGCGAAAGATTGCCGGGAAGGAGCCATATAAAGAAAGTGCGGAGTATATGCTTGAGAAGGATGTGAAGCTGGAGCAGGAAATTGTGAGTTATTATCTGGCGGAGGAGTATAGGGATTTTACAATTTCTGCGAAAGAAGTCAATGAATGATATAAAGACCAATGCGAGTAAACATACATTAGCGGTTTTTGTGGGCGAAGTGACGAAACTGCCACTTCGCATCTGTGCTTTAGCGAACAAAAATATTCGATTTATTGTGGAAGAAGGTAATGGGTGTTTTTTCCCTTGCCTTCTTGTACAATCTGACCATTTTCTGTCATTTTCTTTAAAAGTCGTCCGGATGAAGACTGACCTATCCCAAGCAGTATTTCAACTTCTTTTCTGGTAACAAAACTTCGTTCTTTTGTCAGAGCAATTACTTTTTCTTCAGGCGTATCTTTTTGGGGAGTGATTTGGTTTGTTTTTTTTGGTTTAGTATTTGCGTTTAGGTTAGGAAGAATGATTTTAAAGGCGTTGTCGGATGTTTCAATTTGAGGAGTCATTTCGGTTCCTTCATATGCATCTCTAATTTTCATAATTCCTGTTCCGTAGACTTCTATCAGCTCCAGGCGGTAGAATACATTTGCCAGTTTAGCATTCCGGCAGACGGAAATCCCCATTTTTACATCTTTTAAGGTTACACCGCTTACTAGACCACCGATAGAGGTGAATTCAAGTCTGTCAGCATAAAGACTGATGAACGTGCTGGCACGGAAGGAATATTCGCGATGAACCAAAAGGTTTAAAAGCGCTTCCCTGACCGCTGTTTCTGGATAATCGCGTCTGTCAATGCGGTATAACCGATCAAAGGTTGAATGTGTCTGATTGCGGAAATCAATAAAATATTCAGGAGCATGATTTGCCGTATATGAATTGGAAAATTTTAAGATACACGTATGCTACAACAATTTTAAAAGCAGGATATTCATTAAAATCGGTCTTAAAAACACTTGGGCATACTAAAAAAGGATTTACTACAGATTATTATGTCGATATGAAAGAATTAATCAGGGACTGCCAGCCTGACATTATGGTTAAGGAACCTGATAAAGAAATGTTAATATGGGATTGGAATTTGACAGAAAAGATGGAGATGCTGTTGTAAAAAGCAGGCGGTATTTTAAAGGATGATTAATATGGAGCGTAATATGAGATAGAATGGTAAAAGAACTCAAAATATCCTTGAAATGGGGCAATTGATTATCTGTTTTCGTACAAGAAAAACACGGACAGGATAACATGACAAAATCCTAAAAAGAAGAGTTGACACTAAACAATATATAGGATAAAATGAAGTAAGAACATTTGTTCTAAAAACAAGTGATAATAAAAAACAAAATGTGTGTTTTTGGATTTTGACAATAGAAGAAACACGGCAATTACACGAAAAATTCGTGTAATTGCCGTGTGAGTATTCATAGAAATGCAGGGAGAAATGTGAATGAGTGAAGAAAAAATCTTTAAATTAGAATCCCCATATCAGCCGACAGGAGATCAGCCACAGGCCATTGAACAGCTTGTAAAAGGATTTAAGGAAGGCAACCAATGCCAGACTTTACTAGGGGTTACGGGCTCTGGTAAGACATTCACGATGGCGAATGTAATACAGGAATTGAACAAGCCGACACTGATCATTGCACACAATAAAACACTCGCTGCACAGCTTTACGGGGAGTTCAAAGAATTTTTCCCCAATAACGCGGTGGAGTATTTTGTATCCTATTACGACTACTACCAACCCGAGGCCTACGTCCCTTCATCAGACACTTACATTGCCAAGGACTCCTCTATTAACGATGAGATTGATAAGCTCCGTCTCTCCGCCACCATGGCATTGGCGGAACGCCGCGATGTGATCATTGTTGCCAGTGTTTCCTGTATCTACGGCCTGGGAAGTCCTGTAGATTATCAGAATATGGTAATTTCTCTGCGTCCTGGAATGACAAAGGACAGGGATGAGGTGATGGCCAAGCTCATCGAGATTCAATATGACAGAAATGAGATGGACTTCCACCGGGGAACATTCCGTGTGCGGGGGGATGTCATGGAAGTAATACCGGCAAATTCAGCAGACACAGCTGTGAGGATTGAGTGGTTTGGGGATGAAGTGGACCGTATTACAGAGATTGACATCCTGACAGGGGAGATTAAGGATGAGCTGAAGCATGTGGCCATTTTCCCGGCTTCCCATTATGTGGTGGACAAAGAGAATATCAGCCGTGCGGTAAAGGCCATTGAAGAAGAATTGGAGGAGCGGGTCAGGGAGTTCAAGGGCAGGGACAAGCTCCTGGAAGCACAGAGAATTGCAGAAAGGACTAATTTTGACATAGAGATGCTCAAGGAGACTGGGTTTTGTTCAGGGATAGAGAATTATTCCCGGCATCTGGCCGGGTTGTCCCCAGGGCAGGCTCCCTATACGCTGATAGATTATTTTCCCGATGATTTTATTATGATGATAGATGAATCGCATAAGACGATCCCACAGATTGGCGGGATGTATGCAGGCGACCAGTCCCGGAAGTCCACACTGGTAGATTATGGTTTCCGCCTTCCTTCTGCAAAGGATAACCGACCTTTGAATTTTAGTGAGTTCGAAGGAAAGATAAACCAGATTATGTTTGTTTCAGCTACGCCAGGGCCTTATGAGCAGGAACATGAATTGCTGCGGGCAGAACAGGTGATACGGCCCACAGGCCTGTTGGACCCTCAGGTGGAAGTGCGCCCGGTAGAAGGGCAGATTGATGACTTGGTGGGTGAGATTAACAAAGAAGTTTCCAGGAAAAACAAAGTTCTTGTGACGACCTTGACTAAAAGGATGGCTGAGGATCTGACAGACTATATGCGGGAAGTGGGGATCAGGGTAAAATATCTCCATTCGGATGTAGATACCCTTGAGCGTTCTGAGATTATACGTGATATGCGCCTTGATGTATTTGATGTGCTGGTAGGGATCAATCTTTTAAGGGAGGGCCTTGATATTCCAGAGATTACATTGGTAGCGATTCTGGATGCTGACAAGGAGGGATTTCTGCGTTCAGAGACTTCCCTGATCCAGACGATAGGGCGGGCGGCCCGAAATGCGCAGGGCCATGTAATTATGTATGCAGATACCGTGACAGAATCTATGCGAAATGCCATGGATGAGACGCTGCGGAGACGGGAAATCCAGATGAAATATAATGAAGAGCATGGGATAACTCCCCAGACAATCCAGAAGTCAGTAAGGGATCTGATCAGCATTTCAAAGAAAGCTGCAGCAGAAGAGATGCGGATAGAAAAAGATCCAGAGTCAATGAGCAGAAAGGAGTTGGAGAAACTCATCGCAGATATGTCAAAGCAGATGAAGAAAGCAGCGGCGGAGTTAGATTTTGAGACTGCGGCAGAGCTGCGTGACAGGCTTATAGAACTGAAAAGGACACTCAATGAGATGGATGATTAATTAGGATGGCAATATACTACTAATTGGGGCAGCCAGGCATATCATTCCCGGGCATATTTTACCGGGGGTATTGCCGCCAGCCCGCAGTGATACGGCCAGGTGCTTTCGCCAGATAGAGGAGAGAATATTACAGATACTAGGTAGGGTATAGGAAGGAAAACAGCATGGGAAAGAAAATGGATGCCAGGAAGTATATTAAAATACGGGGCGCAAATGAAAATAATTTAAAAAATATTGATTTGGACATTCCAAGGAATGAACTGGTTGTGCTGACCGGACTGAGTGGATCTGGCAAGTCGTCACTGGCCTTTGATACGATTTACGCAGAAGGGCAGCGCAGATATATGGAGTCATTGTCCTCCTATGCGCGGCAGTTCCTGGGGCAGATGGAGAAACCCAATGTGGAGAGTATTGAAGGGTTGTCTCCGGCTATCTCCATAGACCAGAAGTCCACCAACCATAACCCCCGTTCAACCGTAGGGACAGTTACGGAAATTTATGATTATTTCCGCCTGCTGTATGCCAGAGTGGGCATACCCCACTGTCCAAAGTGTGGCAGGGAGATTATGAAACAGACGGTAGACCAGATGGTGGATCAGGTGATGGGCCAGCCCGAGGGGACAAAGATTCAGCTTCTTGCCCCAGTGGTGAGAGGCCGCAAGGGCACACATGCAAAGCTGCTGGAGCGGGCAAAGAGAAGCGGATATGTAAGAGTGCGGATAGATGGCAATATGTATGAATTGTCGGAAGAGATCTCCCTGGATAAAAATATCAAGCATAATATAGAGATTATTGTAGACCGCCTTGTCGTAAAACCAGGAATCGAAAAAAGACTGACAGATTCTGTTGAAAATGTGCTGAATCTTGCGGAAGGACTGTTGATTGTAGACGTTATTGGCGGGGAGGCTATGAACTTCAGCCAGAGTTTTGCCTGCCCGGACTGCGGCATCAGCATTGAAGAGATAGAGCCTCGGAGCTTTTCATTTAATAATCCATTTGGCGCCTGCCCGGTTTGTTTTGGACTGGGATATAAAATGGAATTTTCTGAGGATTTAATGATACCAGATCCGGCTTTGAGCATTAACCAGGGAGCCATCACGGTGATAGGATGGCAGTCATGTACTGAGAAATCCAGTTTTACCAGGGCGATTTTGGATGCTCTCTGTAAAGAATATAAATTTGACCTGGATACCCCCTTTGAAAAATATCCTAAGAAAATCCATGATATTCTCATTTACGGAACAAATGGTAAGTCTATTAAGGTCTACTATAAAGGACAGAGGGGAGAGGGAGTCTATGATGTAGAATTTGAGGGCTTGCTCAAAAATGTAGAGAGGCGTTATAGAGAGACCGGCTCTGAGACCATGAAGGCAGAATATGAGAGTTTTATGAATATCACCCCTTGTTCAGAATGCGGCGGCCAGCGCCTGAAAAAAGGTGCCCTGGCGGTTACAGTGGGTGGGAAAAACATTGCAGATGTAACAGCACTTTCCATAGAAAAGCTGCAGGATTTCTTGGGCCGGCTTGAGCTGACCCACACCCAGCAGCTTATAGGAGGTCAGATTTTGAAGGAGATTAGGGCCAGGATTCAGTTCCTTATGGATGTGGGGTTAGACTACCTGACGTTGGCAAGGGCAACCGGTTCTCTTTCCGGCGGGGAGGCCCAGAGGATCCGGCTGGCTACACAGATTGGATCCGGTTTGGTAGGGGTTGCTTATATACTGGACGAGCCAAGTATAGGCCTCCATCAGCGGGATAACGATAAACTTCTGGCAACGCTGAAGCATCTGCGTGACCTGGGCAATAGCCTGATTGTGGTGGAGCATGACGAGGATACAATGCTGGCGGCAGATTGTGTAGTGGACATCGGGCCGGGAGCGGGGGAGCATGGCGGAGAGGTGGTAGCTGTGGGCACGGCCAAAGAGATCATGAAAGACCCCCATTCTATAACAGGAAAATATTTAAGTGGGAAAATACAGATCCCTGTTCCAGAAGAGAGGAAAGAACCCACAGGAATCCTGAAGATAGTAGGTGCAGAAGAAAATAATCTGAAGAATATTGATGTGGATATCCCCCTTGGCATTATGACTTGTGTGACCGGGGTATCTGGTTCTGGGAAAAGTTCTCTGGTTAATGAAATATTATATAAAAAGCTTGCCAGAGAACTGAACCGGGCCAGGACAATTCCGGGAAAGCATAAAAGGATCGAGGGACTTAATCAGGTGGATAAGGTGATTGACATTGATCAGTCCCCCATCGGAAGGACTCCCAGATCCAACCCTGCCACCTATACTGGGGTCTTTGACTTAATCAGGGACTTATTTGCGGCCACGCCGGACGCAAAGTCCAGAGGATATAAAAAGGGCAGGTTCAGTTTTAACGTCAAGGGAGGGCGATGTGAGGCCTGCAGCGGTGACGGCATTTTGAAAATTGAGATGCATTTTCTTCCCGATGTGTATGTTCCCTGTGAGGTATGTGGCGGCAAGCGTTATAACAGAGAGACACTGGAGGTTAAGTATAAGGGCAAGACCATTTATGATGTCCTGAATATGACAGTAGAAGAAGCGCTGGGATTTTTTGAACATGTGCCTAGTATACGCAGAAAAATGGAGACCTTGTATGATGTGGGACTTTCTTATATCCGCCTGGGGCAGCCGTCTACGGAACTGTCAGGGGGAGAGGCACAGAGAATTAAGCTGGCATCAGAATTGAGCAGGAGAAGCACAGGCAAGACAGTTTACATTTTAGATGAACCGACTACAGGGCTGCATTTTGCCGATGTCCATAAACTGACTGAGATTTTGAGGCGGCTTTCTGGCGACGGGAATACGGTTGTGGTAATTGAGCATAACCTGGATGTCATAAAAACTGCTGATTATATTATAGACATTGGCCCAGAGGGGGGGGACAGAGGGGGGACAGTGGTTGCCAAAGGGACGCCTGAGGAGATTGCTGAAAATCCCCGCTCTTATACTGGCAAATATATCAAGGCCATGCTCAACAAAAGCAGAGGATAGATATAGGGAGATCAAGTTGAAGGGGGAATCCTGTGATATAAGGTTTGGAAGCTGGATGCTCTTAAGCTTCCAAACCTCCTGCCCTATATTGGGAAAGTAGGAGTGTGGAGATATTTTTTGAGTTTTATACGGCAAGGCTGATACCCTGGGGAGCAGAAATTGGGGGTGGATTCCGGGAATATTCTGTCTATAAATACTTTTTAATAAATTGTCAATTTTTATTCATAAGAATCGTTTTTTTCCTCATACTAATAGCATATCTGCATAAAAAGTCGAATTATCCAGAGCGTATTTTCCAAATCATTAAGAAATACTAAAAATACAAAAAAAGGGTTTCCATTTCTGGAAAAGTTTATTATACTAATTGTGCAATCAAAGACATATCAGCAAATGATTTCTGCCTTGGGCAGTGAAATACAAAGGATTAGATATAAGATGAGTAATAAGGGTTTTGGAAGGGAGAGTCAGTATGTCTGTAGATATTGGGATAGATTTAGGCACAGCCAGCGTGCTTGTGTATGTAAAGGGGAAGGGGGTCGTACTCAAAGAGCCATCTGTGGTGGCTTTTGACAGGGATACCAACGTGATTAAGGCTATCGGGGAGGAAGCACGTCTGATGCTGGGGAGAACACCAGGCAATATTATCGCTGTCCGCCCCCTCCGCCAGGGTGTGATTTCCGACTATACGGTGACAGAGAAGATGATTAAGTACTTTGTACAGAAGTCCCTGGGAAAAAGAACTTTTAAGAAACCACGGATCAGCATATGTGTCCCCAGCGGCGTTACAGAAGTTGAGAAAAAGGCCGTGGAAGAAGCGACCTTTGCTGCCGGGGCCAGGGAAGTACATTTGATTGAAGAGCCGGTAGCCGCTGCAATCGGCGCGGGAATCGACATCTCCAAGCCCTGCGGCAATATGATTGTGGACATAGGCGGTGGGACGGCGGATATCGCTGTGATCTCACTGGGAGGCACTGTAGTCAATACCTCAATCAAGATTGCGGGGGATGATTTTGATGAGGCGATTGTCAGATATATGCGTAAAAAACATAATCTGCTGATAGGGGAGCGTACAGCAGAGGATATTAAGATTAAAATAGGGACAACATATCCTCTTGTAGAAGAGGAGACGATGGAAGTCAGGGGGCGCAATTTGGTCACAGGACTCCCAAAGACAGTGACAGTGACCTCCTCCGAGACAGAGGAAGCGCTGAGGGAAGCCACAGGGCAGATTGTGGAGGCGGTCATTGCAGTTTTGGAAAAGACGCCGCCGGAACTGTCAGCAGATATTTTGGACAGAGGGATTGTGCTGACTGGCGGAGGGGCGATGCTTAGGGGCCTGGAAGAGCTGATAGAAGAAAAGACAGGCATTCATACAATGACTGCGGAGGATCCGATGAAAGTAGTAGCTATCGGAACCGGGCAGTTTGTAGAGTTTATGAGCGGCAGAAAAGATTTCTAAGTAAAAGGGCCGGGATGGGGCAGACTACTTTGGATGGTATTGGGTTGGACAGGTACCAGGGGGAGTCTGTCCCCCTTGCGTTGGAGGCAAATCCTGGTTTCAGGAATAGATACAGACTTCAGGCTGAAAGTGCATTTGGCATCGGTTTTCATCAAATTTGCAAGGCCCGGTGGGGATTTGCTTATGTCTGTCTGAGGCACAGCTTTGGCGGCGCGCCGGGAGAGGCAAACGCCTGGCAGAGACAAGAAAGCCTGAAAGAGGAGGAGATTGTGGAATCGGTTACTGGATATGTGGAACATATTGTGTTCAGAAATGAAGATAATGGTTATACAGTTTTTAATCTGCAGAACGAGGAAGGAGAGCTGACTTGTGTCGGTAGTTTTAATATATTAAGTGAGGGAGATCTGGTTGAAGTTGGGGGAGAATATGTGAATCACAGTGTTTACGGAACCCAGCTCAAAGTAAGCTCTTATAAGCTGAAGGAGCCGGAAGACCTTGTCTCAATCGAAAAGTATCTTGGCTCTGGCGCTGTAAAGGGAGTCGGGCCGGCCCTCGCAGGCCGGATAGTGGGCATGTTTAAAGAAGATACTTTTCGGATCATGGAGGAAGAGCCGGAACGCCTTGCAGAGATTAAAGGAATCAGCGAGCGCAAGGCCCGGGAGATTGCAGAGCAGGTAGAGGATAAAAAGGATATGCGCAGGGCTATGATTTATTTACAAAATTATGGCATATCCACCACCCTGGCCGTGAAAATCTATAAATATTATGGGACAAGGCTTTATGAGGTTCTGGAAGAGAATCCCTATCAGCTGGCGGACAATATTGACGGCGTTGGGTTTAAGACCGCCGATGAGATTGCCTCCAGGATTGGAATACACACAGACTCGGACTTCAGAATACGGAGCGGTATATTTTATACACTGCAGCAGTCAGCAGCCGAGGGGCACGTCTATCTTCCCCGGGAGACGCTTCTTCTGCGCTCATGCCGCCTTCTCGGCGTAGAGATACGGGATATAGAAAAATATATTATGGACCTGTGCATCGAGAAGAAAACTGTATGTAAGGATACGGGAAATGAAATACGTATTTATGCTGCCCGCTACTACTATATGGAGTTGAATATAGCCCGCATGCTGCATGATCTGAATATAGAGTGCAATATGCCTGAGGACATGATGGAGAGCCGGCTGCGCAAAGTGGAGCAGAAGGGGCAGATTTCTCTTGATCCTATGCAGCACAGGGCGGTCATAGAATCTATCAGGCACGGGCTGCTGATTTTGACAGGAGGCCCGGGAACAGGAAAGACCACCACAATCAATACAATGATCCAGTTTTTTGAAAGTGAAGGCATGAGTATTCTCCTTGCTGCACCTACAGGGAGAGCTGCAAAGCGGATGACAGAGGCAACGGGGTATGAAGCACAGACGATACACCGTTTGCTGGAAGTCAGCGGGAATCCTGAGGAGGAAGGAAATATAAACGGTTTCATGCGCAACCAGCAGAATCCACTGGAGACAGATGTACTTATTATAGATGAAATGTCCATGGTAGACCTGCCTCTTATGCAGGCCCTTCTCTCTGCGGTTGTGGAAGGGACCCGCCTAATCTTAGTGGGAGATGTCAATCAGCTGCCTTCAGTAGGGCCGGGCAGCGTGCTGAAAGATATCATTGTCTCCGGTAAGTTTTCTGTGGTGACGCTGACTAAAATATTCCGGCAGGCAGGAGAGAGCGATATAGTAGTGAATGCCCATAAGATTCATGCGGGGGAGCCTGTTATATTGGACAACAAAAGCAAGGATTTTTTCTTTTTAAAAAGGCAGGAGGCAGATGTAATCATCAGTGTAGTCATTACATTGATACAGAAGAAGCTTCCCCAGTACGTAGAGGCGGCCCCCAATGAGATTCAGGTAATGACCCCTACCAGAAAAGGCCTTTTAGGGGTGGAGCGCCTCAATACTATATTACAGAAATATTTGAATCCCCCTTCACCTGAGAAGGCAGAAAAGGAAGTCGGGCAGAGGCTCTTCAGAGTGGGGGACAAGGTAATGCAGATTAAGAATAACTATCAGCTGGAGTGGGAGATCAGCACGAAGTTTGGGCTGACTGTTGATAAGGGAGCCGGGATATTTAATGGAGATATGGGGGTCGTCACAGAAATAAATTTTTATGACGAGACACTGCAGGTAGAATATGACGAAAAGCGCAAAGTTGAATATCCTTTTGAGGCGCTGGATGAGCTGGAGCTGGCCTATGCCATCACCGTGCACAAGTCACAGGGCAGTGAGTATCCCGCAGTGATCATTCCGCTTCTGCCCGGGCCTAAAATGCTGTATAACAGGAACCTTCTCTATACAGCAGTAACAAGAGCAAAAAAATGCCTGACAATTGTGGGGAGTGATGTGACATTTCAGGAGATGATACAAAACAAAAACGAACAGAACCGCTATACAAGCCTGGCAGAGCGTATACAGGAATTTTAAATTTCCTTTATCCTCCCGTCTGCCCTTTCTGCCGTGAGATTACATATGATGGAATCTGCCCGGTGTGCAGGAAGCATATCCATTACATAGAAGAACCCCGCTGTATGCGCTGCGGCAAAAGCCTGGATCAGGAGGAGGAAGAATATTGCCGGGACTGTGGGAGGGAACCTGGGTATTATGAACAGGGATACAGCCTGTGGGCGCATAGGGGAGCTGTCTCAAAGGCAGTATATGATTTTAAGTATAAGAATAAGAGGCGGTACGGGGAGGTTTTCGCCGCTGAAATGGCGGCACATTTTGCAGAAAGCCTGTCTGGGTGGGGGATCCAGGAGATAATCCCCATCCCTTTGCACAGATCCAGAAGGCGGGCCAGAGGATATAACCAGGCTGAACTTCTGGCTGAAGGGCTGGGGCGTATTTTAGATATACCAGTCCAGAAACAGGCGCTTTTCAGGGTGAAAAAGACGGTTCCCCAGAAAAGCCTTGACAATAAGGGCAGGACTGCAAATATGAGAGGGGCGTTTGCCCTGTCAGGCCAGTACCAGCCAAAGGCCTCAGTGCTGCTGGTTGATGATATTTATACAACAGGGAGTACGATCAATG
The DNA here is from genome assembly GCF_900604355.1 of Luxibacter massiliensis. Taxonomy (NCBI): domain Bacteria; kingdom Bacillati; phylum Bacillota; class Clostridia; order Lachnospirales; family Lachnospiraceae; genus Luxibacter; species Luxibacter massiliensis. The sequence continues at coordinate 1,195,816 of NZ_UWOE01000001.1, forward strand.
GAGCTGCAAAAATGCTGAGAAAAGCGGGAGCGGAAAAAGTGTATTTTTTGACTATAAGCATTGGACAAGGACTCTAGCTGTATGCTATACTAAAAATGATGTTTAAAAGTAAGAAAACACAGAGGTGGTTAAATGTTGGACAAAAACCGTGTCAGGTTGATGACTAAAATGGCTGCATATGAGAAAAGCCTGGCCGTGGAAGATTTTAAAATCAGCAGTTATTATAAAAAGGATTATGCAAGCATGAATACCCTGATTACAGCTATCTGGGTTACTATCGGATATGCTCTCATAGTGGGGTTGGTAGGGGTATGCAACCTGGATGCCCTGCTAAAAGATTTGACAGTGACGAAGCTGTTTATTATGGGAGGGGCAGTGGTCGGCGCATATCTTGTCATACTGATTATTTACTGTGTCTGTGCAGGCAGCTTTTATAAAACCCGCCATAATAAGGCAAAACAGCGCATGAAAAAGTACTATAGAGATTTATCCCGCCTGGGAAAGTTATATATGAAGGAGAAAAATTAATTATTATGAGTACATTACTGGTCTGGAAAGAGCAACTGCAGAAAGTATATGCTAAGTATTCCACATACATTATAAAGGTTTTACAGTTTATTCTGGGGTTATGTGTTTTTGGCCTTATCAACTCGAATATCGGGTTTATGAAGGCTGCTTCTTCTATATTGTGTACAGTTGGGCTTTCCGTGGTATGTGCATTCCTTCCCCTTGTTATCATGGTGATTGCAGCTACGGCGCTGATACTTTTACATTTTTATGCGCTGTCTCTGCCCATAGCAATTGTAGCACTGGTTATTTTTCTGATTATGTATATTTTTTATTTTCGGTTTACTCCTTCAAAATCCTGGCTGGTTCTGCTGACCCCGATTGCCTTTGCATTTAAAATACCTTTTGTGATACCAGTGGCATTCGGCCTTCTTGCAGCCCCTGTCTGTGTACTTCCGGCTGCATTTGGGACAATCGTTTATTATATGATACATTTTGTAAAAGGTTCGTCATCCGCCTTTAAAGGCGGGGATGCGGCAGGCCTTATAGAAGGGTTAGTGGCATTTACAAAACAGTCGCTGACAAATAAAGAAATGTGGGTAATGGTGCTTGCTATTTCTATCAGTCTCTTAATCGTATATGCAGTGCGGACGCGTTCTGTTGACCATGCCTGGAAGATTGGGACTGCGGCAGGGGCCCTGACAGCCATTATTATCGGGGCGGCAGGTAATTTTGCCTTAAATGTACATTTATCATACAGCCTGTTGGTAATAAGCGGCGCTGTAGCTATAGCCGCGGGATTCGTATTGGAGTTTTTGTTCTTCTCGGTTGATTATGCAAGGACAGAACGTATGCAATTTGAGGATGATGAATATTATTACTATGTAAAAGCGGTTCCCAAAATCGGAGTTTCCGCACCAGAGGTCAATGTTAAGCATATTAACGAACGTCAGGGAGATGTCAGGGAGACAATGGTGATTGATGCTTCCGATGTGAAAAAGGCTGCAGATGCGCAGAAACACCAGCAGAATAGAAATATTCCCAGAGGACGCAGCCAGGCGGGTAAAATAGACCACGCAAAATCTGCAGATGAGATTCTGCTGACAAGGAGCCTGACTAGGGAACTGGGCTTGGATAAACTGGAGGATAAATAAGAAGAATATAATTTAAAGCAGCCTTGCATAATTGTCCGGGTGCTTGGAATAGGAGGTGGCATATATGGAACAATGGATTAGGAATTTCTTTGAGAATTATGTGAGCGACATGTATTTTCCAAATGTACACCTTACTGATATTATAGAAATTATTATTGTAGCGGTTATTGTGTACGAAATCATGCGTTGGATTAAGAATACAAAAGCATGGATGCTGCTGCGGGGCATGCTTGTGCTGGCGCTGTTTATCCTAGTTGCCGCTATACTTAAGATGCATACCATACTTTTCCTGGCAAAGGAATCGATTAATGTACTGGCCATTGCGGCTGTGGTGGTTTTCCAGCCGGAACTGCGCAGGGCCCTGGAAAAGCTGGGTGAGAAAAACCTGCTGAATAATATTAACCTATTTGACAGAAGCAGGGAGAATCAAAGATTTACGGATGAGACAGTACAGAGCTTGGTAAAGGCTTGTTTTGATATGGGGAGCGTCTGTACAGGGGCCCTGATAGTTATTGAGCAGGCGATCCGCCTGACGGAGTATGAGATGACAGGTATTGAGCTGGACTGTAAAGTTTCATCTCAGGTATTGCTGAATATATTTGAGCATAATACACCGCTCCATGACGGGGCCATCATAGTGAGGGGGAACAGAATTGCATCTGCGACCTGCTACCTTCCGCTTTCCGATAATATGCAGATTAGTAAGGAGCTGGGAACCCGGCACAGGGCGGCTTTGGGCATGAGCGAGGTAAGTGACGCCCTGGTCATTGTCGTTTCCGAAGAAACCGGGCAGGTTTCTGTAGCTATGGGAGGACAGCTTGCCAGAGGGGTTACGCAGGAATACCTTACTGCCAGGCTGAGCCAGATCCAGTATAGGATGTCAGAAGGGAAGCGGTTTACTATACGGAAAGGACGGCAGAGGAATGATGAAATATAAATTTACGAATAATCTTGGACTTAAGATTATGGCTCTGGTATTTGCCGCATTCCTCTGGCTGATCGTTGTGAATATAGACGATCCGGTGGAGTCCGCTACTTTCCGCAATATACCTGTGACAGTACAGAACACAGAGATTGTAACGAATGAGGGAAAGGTATACAGAATCCTGGATGACACACAGTCAGTCAGCGTAATTGTAAGGGCAAAGCGTTCCGTCTTATCTAAACTGTCGAGCAGCAGCATTGTGGCAACAGCAGACATGAGCCAGATGCAGATTGAATCACTGGTGCCAATTACTGCTACATTGCCAGGTTACGATGGACGATATACAGCGGAAGCCACTCCCAACAATCTAAAAGTTAAAATTGAAGACCAGACGAAGAATGCCATTCCTCTTACCGTCAGTGTCTCGGGTACGCCCAGGGACGGATATGTTGTAGGAGAGATGACAACAAATCCAGAAAAGATCACAGTACGTGGCTCTGAGTCCCTTGTATCAAGTATCGATAAAGCTGTGGCCAAGGTAGATGTCTCGGGACTGTCTAAGACTAGTGTCCTGCAGGCCGAATTGGTTTATTATGACGGGAATGGAAATGTAGTTGATAAGACTCAGCTGTCTGATAATCTTGGAGATGAAGGCGTTACTGTGAATGTCCAGATATTAAATACAAAAGATGTAGGCCTGGAGTTTGGAGTTTCTGGTGAACCAAAGGAAGGATATATATTCAGCTCCATTACAAGTGAGCCTGAGAAAGTCCAGGTCTGCGGGACAGCGGAAGCTCTGGCAGAAGTTGATATACTGGAGATTCCTGCATCAGAAGTCGATATAAGCGGTGTGTCAGAAAAACAGGAAATAACAGTAGATATACTTCCGTATCTTCCAGACGGCATTCAGCTTGTGGATGAGACAGCCAATAATGTTGTGGTGACAGTTACTATTGAGCCGGAAGGGGCCAGGACCATAGAGCTTCCTGTAGAGGCTGTGCGGGTGAATAACCTTCAGGACAATTTAAAAGTATCCTTTGATTCACAGACAGATATTGAGCTGCAGTTTAAAGGCCCCCAGGAGGCCTTGAGCACTCTGGATGTCAGAAATGCGGCTTCTATAGATTTAAAAGCATATACGAAACCTGGGGAATATGAGGTTCCTGTCAATGTGGAAGTGCCATCGGGTATTACCTTGACCAAGAAGCTGACAGTCAAAGTCACACTGACAGAAAAAACAGATTCAACAGAAGCAGAGGATGAATAAGAGGAGGGACGATTCGAAGATGGTCAGCCAAAAAGTTACAATTAAAAATCCGACTGGCCTGCATCTAAGGCCGGCAGGTTTGTTTTGCAAGACCGCTATGCAGTATGGCAGTAAGATTAGTGTGGAAAAGAAACGGAAACACGAAGAAGTGACTGCAAATGCAAAAAGTGTGCTGAGTGTTTTGGGAGCGTGTATTAAAAGCGGCGATGAGATTAACATTATCTGCGAGGGGGACGATGAGGAGGAGGCCCTCAGGGAGATGGTGCGTATTGTGGAGGATGGCCTGGGCGAGTAGGCATTGCTGGCCTGTACAATTTAGATAAGAGGAGAGAGGAAGATGAGCAAAGCTACATTAGTGATTATGGCTGCAGGGATTGGCAGCAGATTCGGCGGGGGGATCAAGCAGCTTGAGCCTGTAGGCCCCAACGGCGAGATTATAATGGATTATTCTATTTTTGACGCTATGGAGGCTGGCTTTGACAAAGTAGTGTTTGTTATCCGCAAGGATTTGGAGAAGGATTTTAAAGAAGTTATCGGAAGCCGTATCGAGAAGATAATAGATGTGGATTATGCCTATCAGGAAGTGGACGATATACCAGAATCCCATAGGGAGAGGTTCAAAGAGAGAACCAAACCATGGGGGACAGGGCAGGCTATTTTATGCTGCAAGGATGTGGTAGACGCTCCTTTTCTCGTGATCAATGCGGACGATTATTACGGAAAGCAGGCGTTCATTGAAGGATTTGCTTATCTGACAGGGGAGCAGCGCCAGGATAAGCGCGAAATCTGTATGATTAGTTTTGTGCTGAAAAATACTCTCAGTGATAATGGTGCAGTAACCCGGGGGGTATGCAGGGTAGATAGAAATGGCATGCTGGCGGATATTGTGGAGACCCATAATATTGAAAAGGCAGAAGGCGGCGCAGTCGTAGATAATGGTATAGACAAGGTGATGATTGACGTGGATTCTCCGGTTTCTATGAATATGTGGGGACTGAGGCCTGATTTCTTCCAGATATTGGAGGAAGGCTTTGGAAAGTTTTTAGACCATGTTGATACAGATAATCTGAAAGCAGAGTACCTTCTTCCGACTATTATAGGGGACCTGCTTGGCAGGGGGATTTTGGATGTGAAGGTATTAAAGTCAGAGGATAAATGGTTCGGTGTTACCTATAGGGAAGATAAAGATGCTGTGATGGCAGCAGTGAGGGGACTTGTGGATGCTGGGGTATATCCAGAAAAGTTATTTGAAGCATAAAAGGGCAGAAGGCATGTGTATTCATTATGGATACATATGCCTTTGTGTATGTATACCGAAGTGGAAATGAAAGGAAATACGAGTAGTATAGATTGGCAGAGGTGAAGAACATGAAGAAAAAAATATTGGCATTGGGACTGAGTTTATGCCTGGGAATCAGTATGCTATCAGTCCGGGGCATAGATGCACATGCCGAAGAGGCGGCAGGCGGGCCCACCGTACAGGAAAATAATGCAGATAATATCCAGGACGGCAGCACAGGATACCAGGAAGAGGGCGGGAGTGCGACAGATGATGGCAGCCTCATTGAAGGGCAGGGCAATACAAAGGATGCCGCCGGCAATCCCGGCGGGGCCACAGAGGATGGCATCCAGGATTCAGGCACAGAGGCAGAATCGGCAGTTTTAGGCAGTGGTGAGGCCCTGGATGAAAATGAGGCTGTACAGCAGCCTGATGCTGGCGGGAATGAGGCGGACCAGCAGCCGGAGCAGGCTGCTGAGGTTACTCCGGTTGAAATACAATGTATGGACGAGGAGGGGAACATTTACTATATCACAGACGATGTCTCCCCATCTGTTGATTCTGATGGGATTATGGCACGGGCAGGGGGAGATCAGGTAGTAAACCTGCGCGTTAAGCAAAATGGTACAGTTGTAAATGACATTACTGTTTTTCAGGAATATGGAACAGGGACAGAGGGATATCTGTACGGCCAGATGGGGGCAGATGCTGCTTATCTTGGCACTGAAGGCGGAAAGGTTAAATTTATGGTCAGCGGGGTTATCGGTCTGGTCAATGCGTCTGAAGTACAGGTTGTGAACAAAGACAGTGTGGGAAGTGTAAGCAGCTATTATGCAGACGGCGCCAATATTATCCACAGGATTAGTTCGAATCTGAACAGCCAGACAACCAGCGCTTTGAAAGTAGGGCCTCAGCAGTCTTACATGAGCACCGGGGCTACTTATTACAGCTATGATGGGAATTATTTTTACACAAACTATTCCACCATGCTTTTTGATTACAGAAATGGTACAAGGGCAAATTCCATCAATCCTACAACCCCATACTATAATTATTTCCAATTCCTTCCGCTGAGAAGCCGGACAAATTATACGGCGGCCCAGCTAAACAGCAAAATCAGCGCCAAGGCTGGGGCGGGAAGTGGCTCTAAGATGTTAAATACAGGGAGCAGCCTGATCGGGAATCAGGATACATACGGCGTAAATGCCCTGATTATGACAGGGATTGCCGCAAATGAAAGCGGATGGGGAAAGAGCGGCCTGGCCATGGGGAAAAATAATCTGTTTGGCCTTAATGCCGTGGATTCCTCACCCACAGAAAGCGCGGATACATTTTCCAGCCCAGAAGTTTGCATTAAAAATTTTGCAGAGGGATGGATGTCCAAAAAATATTTAAATCCCAATGCCTGGAATTATTATGGGGGGTTTTTAGGGAATAAGGCCAGTGGGATTAATGTAAAGTATGCCTCTGACCCCTATTGGGGGGAAAAAGCTGCCAACATTGCTTGGAACCTTGACTCAGAGTCATTGGACAGACATCAATATACAATCGGAATCAAGGATACAATGAATACCAAACACACGGACGTGGCTGTCAGAAAGGAGAGCAGCGCCTCTTCGGCCAATATTTACACGACTGGGAACCAGTCAAACCATGCTTTTATTGTGCTGGAAGAAGAAAATGGTTTTTACCGCGTACAGAGTGACGGAGTCCTCAACAGTTCCAGGACGGGCATTGATAATTCTTCTGGAAAATATAATGCTTCGTCTATGTACGGGTATGTACAGGGCCAGTCTGTGAGTATTGTTTCTGGGGAAGTAGAGAACAGCACAATGTTCGCTGTTGCCTACAGCACACATGTACAGACTTATGGCTGGCTGGGAACAGCCAAAAATGGGGAGTCCTCGGGGACAGAGGGACAGGCCAAGCGGATGGAGGCCGTTAAAATACAGCTTAAGAATGCACCCTATGCAGGCTCCGTAGAATACCGCGCCTATGCCCAGACTTATGGCTGGCTGGACTGGGTCAGGGACAATGCCGAAGCAGGGACAGTCGGAAAAGGGAAGAGGCTGGAAGCATTACAGATCAAGCTTACAGGAGAGATGGCAAAGCATTATGATATTTACTACCGTGTCCACGCCCAGACGTTCGGCTGGATGGGATGGGCGAAGAACGGAGAAAATGCCGGATCAGCAGATTATGCCAAACGGGTTGAGGCACTGCAGATTGTACTGGTGGAAAAAGGCGGGAAAGCTCCGGGCAGTACTGCAGATGCATTTAAGCAGAGGCAAATACAATACCGGACCCACGTACAGACCTATGGATGGCAGGGATATGCCTATGACGGAGGGGTAAGCGGTACCACGGGGCTGGCCAAACGTCTGGAAGGGATTGAAATTTCCCTTAAGGCAAAGCCAGTCAGCGGCTCTGTCAGGTATAAGACCCATGTACAGACTTATGGGTGGCAGGACTGGGCCAGTGAAGGTACTGTCAGTGGCACCACAGGGCAGGCCAAACGCCTGGAAGCTATACAGATAGAGCTTACAGGAGAGATGGCTAAAAAGTACGATATATACTACCGGGTGCACTCCCAGACCTATGGATGGCTGGGATGGGCCCAAAATGGCGGGAAAGCCGGTACGGCAGGTTATGCCAAGCGTCTGGAATCTATCCAGATTGTACTTGTAGATAAGGGAGGGGCAGCTCCGGGCAGCACAGAAAAGTGTTACCTGGAAAAATAGGATTATGAAGAATAGGAACAGTTTAGGCAGAAAGAGCATTTTATATAAATTACACATTCTTGCAGCTGCATTTATTTTCAGCTTTCTTGTGTTCGGCCTTCATGTGCAGGCAGAAGAAAGGGCGGCTGGCGTGCCGGCCAACCTGAAAATAAATCTGATGGATGAGCCGTTCGGCGTGCCGGCAGATGATATCCGTTTTTCCTGGAGTATGGATTCGGGGACAAAGCAGGCGGCCTACCGCATCGTGATCGGCAAAACGGCCCAGGATATGCAGAGCCGCCAATATGTCTATGACAGCAGCTGGGTATCCTCCGATAAAAGTGCAGGCGTGAAGTTGGGAAAGAGCCTGGAACATAACCGGTTATATTACTGGCAGGTACAGGTCAGGGATGTAAACGGCACTGCCAGCGGCTTGTCTGAGGCCAGGCCATTTTCTACGGAAGTGGGAAGCCAGTGGAAGAGCACGGCAGGCATCTGGGCGGGGACAGATGATTTTGCATTTTTCAGATATAGATTCAGCAAGAACACAGGAAATATAGACAGGGCGGTGGTGAATGTGACGGCCTCTTCCCCGGAGCCGTCCAAACAATATGTCTACCATTTTTTTGTCAACGAGAATATTGCAGGCATTGGCCCCAGCCGTGTAAACCATGGGGAGCTGTATTATAATTCCTATGATGTGACAAATCTGCTTAAAAACGGGGAAAATGTTCTGGGCGCTGTGTGTTATGCAAGGTCACAGAGGGCCTTTCTCTGCCAGATGACTATATTTTACAAGGATGGGAGCTCAGAGATTGTCACAAACTCTGGCCGGGATTCCTCCAGCTGGCTGGCCCTTAGGGGAAACAATATTTATGGGAATAATGGAACCAGCATTGGCACAGGGTACTATTTTGCAAGCGCAGAAAACATGAACAGTCCAGCCTATCCCCACGGGTGGCTGAGCTCATCTTATACGATGCAGAACTGGACCAGCGTTACCTCAGCATTTAATGTGGGGAGCACTTTCAGCCTGAAACCATATCCTTCTGACAATGTCTCCAGATATACGGTGGAGCCGGCTTCAGTAACTAAAAAAGGAGATGGTTCCTATGTTATTGATATGGGCCGGGAGATTGCGGGGAGCATAGCGCTGAAAATATATTCCAGTTCCCAGAAAGGGATTACTGTCCGTTACGGGGAGCAATTAGACGGCAGCGGAAATGTGATTTATAAACTGAATACAGGGAATGTTTACGAGGAAAAGTGGACTTTAAGGACGGGGGATCAGGAGATACCGGGAACGGGGATGAAAACCTTCCGCTATGTCCAGATTTATTCCAGTCCTGTTCCACTGGGAAAGGCCAATGTTACAGGCCTGGAAATCCGCAAGAAGTTCGAAGATGCTGAGTCGGCATTTACAAGCAGCAGCCAGACACTGAATGATTTGAATGCATTATGTAAAAATACTATTAAAGCAGGCAGCCAGCAGTTATATGTGGACACCCAGAGCAGGGAGCGTATGCCCTATGAGGGGGACGCCTTTATCCAGATGATGTCCAATCACTCTTACAGTGATGATTACGCGCTGGCCAGGCATTCTGTTGACTATCTTCTGTACAATCCTACCTGGCCTGCAGAGTATGGGTATTACGCTGTGATGGCAGCGTGGCAGGATTACCTGTATACAGGGGATACTTCTCTGCTGGAGAAGGACTACCAGGTTCTGAAAAACCAGATGGGAAGTACGGCCATAAGCGGAAGCGCTGGCCTGGTGCAGCCTCCTGCCAAGTCCATTCTGGTAGATTGGCCGGCCGGAGAAAGAGACGGCTATGATACCGATGAGGTATACTATAATACTGTCCTCAACGCAGTGTGCGCCGGCGCATATGACAGTATGGCATCCATAGCCTCGGTACTGGGAAACGGCCAGGATGCCTCCTACTACCAGTCACAGGCAGATACGATACGAAATAATATGATCCAGAAGCTGTATCATGCAGAGACAGGGACTTTTTATGACGGCCTGACATCTTCCGGCCAGATTGTAGAACATTCTTCCCAACATGCTACAGCTTTTGCCCTTGCATTTGGCGTGTATTCAGACCTCCAGATGGCTGGCAGGATGTCAGAGTCGATCCAAAGAGACGGCATTGTGCAGATGAGTGTATATGGATCTTACTTTCTTCTTCAGGGACTGTATAACAGCAATGCAGGAGACCTGGCCAGGCAAGTCATGACAAATCCGAGCCAATATACAGGCAGCCACAGTTGGTCTAACATGCTCTACAGGACAGGGAATACCACTGCTGCTGAGGCGTGGGACAGTACAGTGAAGGGAAATTTAAGTAATTTACATCCGTGGGGTTCTGCACCGGGAAGCTGGATGGTAAGAGGACTTTTTGGGATCCAGCCTACATCCGGGGGATTCCAGACATTTCAGGTAAAACTGCAGCCAGGGGGGTTAGGGCAGGCCTCAGTGGAAGTGCCCACTGTAAAGGGGCGGATAGAAGCGGCCTATACTATTGGCGGGGATGGGAGTATGCAAGTAAACTTAAAAGTGCCGTCCAACACAACGGCTGATATAAAGCTCCCTTCTGCCACCCAGGGGAGCCAGGTGTCTGTCAACGGGGGAGCGGTCAATGCTTCTTATCAGGATGGATTTCTGCAAATACAGCTTGGCGCCGGAAGTTATCAGATAAGCTATCATGCCGGGATTTATGCAGATGGCACGGAGCTGGCTGAGAATGACAGTGTGGTATACAGCACCTATGGGAAAAGCTGGTCAGCGCTGGAGACCAATGGAAATATGAGCGGCAGTACGGGTAAGGCTATTGGACTTGAAGGGATTAAAATGATCCTCAATTCTGGGACCTCCGGCGGAGTGCGCTACAGCGCCCATATAAGTTCCGAAGGATGGCTTGACTGGGCCGAGAATGGGACAGTCGGCGGCAGGCCCAAAAGCGGCCGGACAATACAGGCTGTGAAGATAGAGCTGACAGGTGATGCGGCTTCACGCTGGGATATTTATTACAGATCCTACTGCCAGAGCTATGGGTGGCTCGACTGGGCGAAGAATGGCCAAGTTGCAGGGACTGTGGGAATGGCCAAACGGATGGAGGCCGTGGAGATTAAACTGGTTGACAAAGGAGGGGAAGCGCCCGGCGCCACGTCCAGGGCGGCAATCCAGAAAGATGACCTTACCTATTCCACCCATGTCCAGACCTATGGCTGGCAGTCCCCGGTTTATGAGGGGATGACAAGCGGCACAGAAGGAAAGGCAAAACGGCTGGAGGGTATTAAAATATCCATTAAGAATCTGCCTTATTCCGGGCAGGTTCAGTATAAAACCCATGTCCAGACCTATGGCTGGCAGGATTGGGTGTCAGATGGGGCTATGAGCGGTACAGAAGGACAGAAGAAACGTCTGGAGGCAATCCAGATCCAGCTGACAGAAGAGTTAAATGAGAAGTTTGATATTTATTATAGAGTCCACGCCCAGACCTACGGCTGGATGGGGTGGGCAAAAAATGGAGAACCTGCGGGCACAGCAGGATATGCGAAGCGCCTGGAGGCAATCCAGATCAGGCTGGTGACAAAAGGCGGTGAGGCTCCAGGCAGTACGGACAGGGCATATGTGGATAAGGATGGCCCTGGAATCCGTTATTCCACCCATGTCCAGACCTATGGCTGGCAGAGCCAGGTACAGAATGGAGAAATGAGCGGCACAGAAGGGCAGGCAAAGCGTCTGGAAGGCATCAAAATATCTGTAAATATGCCTGGAGTGGCAGGAAGCGTCCGCTATAAAACCCATGTGCAGACCTATGGCTGGCAGGATTGGGCCTGGGACGGCGGCATGAGCGGTACGGAAGGGCAGAAGAAGCGCCTGGAGGCAATTCAGATAGAGCTGACTGACCAGCTGGCCGAGAAGTATGATGTATATTATCAAGTCCACGCCCAGACCTATGGCTGGCTTGGCTGGGCAAAAAATGGAGAGCCTGCCGGTACAGCCGGGTATGCGAAGCGCTTGGAAGGGATACGCATACAGCTGGTAGAAAAAGGCCAGGCATTTGATACAGGAGGGACGGCTTACCACGATAAAAATGCAGTCTCTGTCCAGTCTGACGGGCAGGAGAATCTGGATAAGCCAGAAGAAGATGGGCACATAGAAAGCAGTGGAAAGAGGGAAGAGATCCAGGAAAATCAGGGTCAGTCCGATGTTATTCCAAATCCAGATGCAGCAGAACCTGACCAGGATCAGGAAGTCCAGTCCCCGGCCGGCGGAGAGGGAGATATGAGTGACAGCACCCAGGATGGTACGGGAAATTCTTCAGATCTGGAAAACATAGAGGCGCCGGAATCGGATTCTCTGGAAAGTGACGGATAGAAAGGCTTTCTTCTGATCAAGACTGCATTAAAAAAGGATTCTAAAGAGCTGTGGCAATGGTAGCATGATATGCTCCCTTCTAGGCAGACAAGTGAAATGTGAAATCATTTAAACTTGTGGCTTAGGAGGGAGCATATCAACTTTATTGCCGCAGCTCTTTTGCAGAGCTCTTTTTTATAGAAAGCCTGGCAATGACAAAGATATAGATAAGGAAAATTATGGCCAGTGCGATCATTGAGATGGTGTAAAAGGCTGAGATCCCCATGATACCTCCTGCCATAGCCGTTCTCCGGCCTCCAAGAAGAAAGCAGAGGCTGATCAGCAGGTACCCCCAGATAAGATGGCGCTGATATCTGGTAATAGTAATGACCATTGTAAAGAAATTGACAAGGGCCAGGAGGCCCCCTCCCAAAAGTAAAATCACCAGCTCAGCCCGGTAAGCCGCCAGATCTACCCCATATAATAATGAAAGAACAGGTATTCCCAGCAGATAGCCGCCGCCCATTGCCAGGATGGTCAAAACCCCAATAAGAACTGTCTGGCGGAGGATCAGGAACCAGAACTGCCGCAGCTTTCTTTCGCCCCAGATGATGGCCAGCCGGTTAATCATAGGCTGGTAAATAAATGTACTGAGCAGGCTGATAACAAAGACTGGCATGAAAATATAATTAAACTGCGCCTGTTCCTGGCTGGTCAATACGATATCTATTGCATATTTAGGGGCATTTGCCACATAAGCCATGAGAAATGTGGAAATAAATATTGGAAAACAGTCTATGAGAAGCTCCTTTATGTGGCTTCTGCGGGAACCTTCCTTTTTATAAGTAAAGATCCCAATTACAGAGCCATTCATACATACAGACAACAGTATGGTTGTGATAAGGCAGACTGTAGTTGTGAATATTAAGTTATGAGTCAGGAAATAGACGGCCATGTATTCAGCAATATATATGCCCAGCCGTATAGTCAGAATCTTTCCGGCAATGTCAAGCCTTCCCTGCTGCTGGAAAAGGCCGTGGTATACATCCTCAAAGGCATCCACTGCTTTGATGCCGCAGATGAGTATAACGGCAATTGATTTTTCTAAGTCATAGGAACCGCCCATATAGAGAAAGGCTGTATAAAAGACCGCTGCAAGCATCATAAGTACCGTAGAAAGAATCCGCAGGCGGAAATACTCACTGAAACAGAACTGTTCATTTATATCAGATACCTGGTACTGCCTGACCCCATAGCGCCCCACCATGATGAGAAGATTGGCAATCGCGTAAGCGATGACAAAAGTACCGGCATCTGTGACATTATCGATACGGGAAATTACCATCAGGATAACAACCGCCTGGAAGGAATTAAGCATAGCTGAGAAAGAATTCCATATATAGGCAGACTGCTCCCTGTTTTTTGATGTGGTTAGAAAATTATTTATGATAAACACTCCTTTACTGAATCAGAACATACAATTACTGATGTGTATGTTACATATGTTTGCGGGAAAAGTCAAGAGAGGCAGGCCAGGATAACAAAGATTTGATGTACTGGCTATTGACATATAAAAGAAAAATAGAATATACTTATTAAGTATGAGATATTTTGTATCATTTTACAGAAGGGAGTAGTAAATGAAGAGACACATTAGAAAAATGCTGGCAGCATTGCTGGGAGTCTGCATAATTGCAGGAAATACTAGCACTTATGGAAGCATCAGCCACGCAGCTCCTGAAAGTGAGGCGGCTGTGCAGGAAGATGGGACAGCAGAGGCCGGGGAGCAGGGCCAGACAGAAGGGGTTGGCAGTACTGCCGGTGAAGCAGAAGGAACAGGAGAAGCAGGCGCGGGCGCTGAGGCAGCATCCTCCGAGGAAAGCCAGGCTGGACAGACAGGGGATGATACAACAGCTCCAGAGCAGGCGGAGGAACAGGAAAATACTTCAGAAGAGGCGGGGATTGCGGCCCAAAGCGATGACAGTACAGAGACAGCATCCCAGGAGAGCCAGGAGTTAAAGGAAAACAGCTGGAGATACCAGGATGGAAATCTGATAGAGAATTATGAAATATCCTCCAGGGCAGGTTATGCCAATGCGTGGAAAAAGGTAAACGGGGTATACATGAATGATAATGGCCAGGCCATTATCGGAGCCAAGAAAAAGGGAATCGATGTCAGTGAACACCAGGGGAATATTGACTGGGCCCAGGTGAAGGCGGACGGAATTGATTTTGCCATTATCCGATGTGGTTATGGGAATGATTCTACATCCCAGGATGATAAGAAGTGGCTCTATAATGTATCGGAGTGTGAGCGGCTGGGCATTCCCTACGGCGTGTACATTTATTCCTATGCCACAGATACATCTATGGCTAAAAGTGAGGCACAGCATGTGCTCAGGCTGATTAGCGGCAAAAGTCTTTCATATCCAGTCTATTTTGACATGGAGGATAATTCCACAAAGGGACTCAGCAATGATATGAAAGGGCAGATTGCTAAGACATTTTGTGACACCATAACTGCGGCAGGGTACCAGGTAGGGGTTTACGCAAACCTGGATTGGTGGACAAACCACCTGACCAGTTCTGTATTTAATAACAGTGCATGGTCAAAATGGGTTGCCCAGTATAATTCTACCTGTGATTATGCAGGGACATATGAGATATGGCAGTGTACTTCCAAGGGAAGTGTTGCCGGAATAAGCGGCAATGTAGACCTGAATTTCCTCATGGATGAAAGTGTAGAGGATAATGGGACAGTAAGCGGGACGGATGCAAATCTTCTGTCATTCTCTGCTTATATGCAGTCCTTTGAATGGCTGGATGCAGTTCAAAACGGCGGCGATGCAGGGATGGCCGGATATTCTAAAAGGCTGGAAGCATTTAAGATTAGTGTAGGCAGCGGTTATGGAGATTTGGGAGTCAAATACAGCGCCCTTGTACAGGATGACGGCTGGCAGGATTATGTCAGTGACGGCGCAGTGGCAGGGACAACAGGGCAGAGTAAAGCTGTCCAGGCTGTGAAGATTGAGCTGACTGGAAGTAATGCAGCAAATTATGATATTTATTACCGTGTCCATGCCCAGACTTATGGATGGATGGGATGGGCCAAGAATGGAGAGGCAGCTGGTTCAGAAGGATACGGAAAGCGGCTGGAGGCCCTGCAGATTGCAGTGGTGCCAAAGGGACAGGCCGCGCCGGGAAGCACAGACAACGCATTCAAGAAGAAAGAAGCTGGGGTGTCCTACCAGTCCTATGTGAATGGACAGGGATGGCAGGCAGAACAAGCCAATGGCGCCATGAGTGGAACTTCAGAGCAGGCAAGGAGCATCGAGGCGCTGAAAGTACAGCTTAATCTTCAGCAGTACAGCGGTGATGTTGTCTATAATACGTACATGCAGTCCTACGGCTGGCAGACAGAGCAGTCTAACAATGCGGTCAGCGGACTGCCGGGCCAAAACAAGAGAATGGAAGCTGTCACCATTAAGCTGACAGGCGAGATGGAACAGCATTTTGATATTTACTACCGCACCTATGTACAGACCTATGGCTGGCTGGGATGGGCCAAGAACGGGGAGAAGGCAGGTACCTCGGACTTTTCCAAGCGCCTTGAGGGGATTGAGATCCGCCTTGTTGAAAAGGGCGGCGCGGCGCCTGGCGATACCAGCAATGCATTTAAGCACCGTGACGTACTCTACCAGACTCATATGCAGACCTATGGCTGGACCGGGAAAGCTGCAGATGGAAAAACCGGCGGCGTAACTGGGCAGGCGAAACGTATGGAAGCTGTGAATATATATCTGTCCGAGCAGAAGTATGCAGGGGATATTCAGTACAAGACCCATGTACAGACATACGGCTGGCAGGATTGGGTGGAAAACGGAGCCGATGCCGGGACAGTGGGCCTCAAAAAGCGTCTGGAGGCAATACAGATTAAGCTGACAGGCGAGATGGAAGAGAACTATGACATATACTACCGTGTCCATGTACAGACATACGGCTGGCTGGATTGGGCGAAAAATGGTGACAGTGCAGGGACAGAGGGTCTTGCAAAGCGCCTGGAAGCCATTCAGATAAAGCTTGTGCCTAAGGGGGAAGCAGCGCCGGGCAGTACAGACCGGGCATTTATTAAATAGCACTATGGATCTGCCGGCCTATACTCGTGAGGGAAAACGGAAGTATGGGCCGGCAAATTTTTAGTATTCAAGTTGGGAACAGGAAGGATAGGATGGATGAAACTTATTATACAGATTCCGTGTTATAATGAAGCGGAAACCCTGGAGATTGCCTTAAATGACCTGCCAAAACAGATAGACGGCATCGATCAGATAGAATATCTGATTATCAATGACGGCAGCAAGGACAACACTGTCGATGTGGCAAAAAAATGGGGCGTTCATTATATCGTGAATTTTAAGAGAAATAAAGGATTGGCTAAAGGGTTTATGGCAGGGTTGGATGCATGTCTCAGAAATGGCGCTGACATTATTGTGAATACAGATGCAGACAACCAATATTGTGCCGATGATATAGAGAAATTGGTGCGCCCAATCATTGAAGGCAGGACAGATATTGTAATCGGCGAGAGGCCCATTGACCAGACAGAGCATTTCTCACCTTTAAAAAAGAAACTTCAGCATTTCGGGAGCTGGGTGGTGCGTGTTGCTTCCAAGTCAGATATACCTGACGCCCCCAGCGGTTTCCGGGCTTACAGCAGGGAAGCGGCAATGCAGATGAATGTCAGCAATGAGTATACGTATACCCTGGAGACTATCGTACAGGCAGGCAGAAATAAAATAGCTATGACGTCAGTTCCTATTAGGACCAATGCCGAGCTGAGGCCCTCAAGGCTGTTCAGCAGTATGTTCGGCTATGTAAAGAAGTCCATGCTGACCATTTTAAGAGCTTTTATGATGTATAAGCCTATGCGGTTCTTTACGATTTTTGCAGCCATTCCTTTTCTGATAGGCCTGGGTTTGGGAATCAGGTTTATGGTATACTTTTTCCTGGGCACAGGCGGAGGCCATGTACAGTCGCTGATACTGGCCAGTACGCTCATGATGCTTGGGTTTATGACATTCGTGATCGGGCTGCAGGCAGATATTATATCTGCCAACCGGAAGCTTTTGGAAGATATACGTTATAAAGTAAGCAAAATGTATTATGAGGATGCAAAGGATAGCCATAAAGAGCAGGACTAAGTAAAAAAGGACTTGCCCATAGATCATTCTAATTCTATGGGGCAAGTCCTTTTTTATTACATAGGAAAATCCATTGGATTTCCTATGCAACAAAAATCACTCCGTGGTCACAGGAAACAACTGTCAATGCCATAAAATATTATGAACGTACTGTATCTCTCCAATAGTCCAGGGTATCTGACAAAGTCTGCGGCAGGCCATAGCGGGGAGTCCAGCCGGTAGCAGATTGAAGCTTGGATATATCTGCTGCAATCTCGGGGACATCCACAGGCCTCATTTTAGCCGGATCACTGGCCACTTCTATCTGAACTTTTGAGAGATCCAGCAGGCTGTCCAATATATGCTGTATGGGATAGGCCGTGCCAGTGCCTACATTGTAAGTTTCCCCGGAAACCCCCTTCTGGGCCAGAAGCACATATGCCCGGACAACATCTCTTACATCTGTAAAATCCCGGCGCGCACTTAAGTTGCCTACCTTCATAAGGGGGTCTTTCAGGCCACATTCAATCTCCGCGATCTGCTTGCAGAAATCACTGACTACAAAAGTAGGGAGCTGTCTGGGGCCTATGTGGTTGAAAGCCCTTACACTGATAATATCCAGGTTATAGGCCTCCTGGTAGATTCTGCCCGCCATGTTCTGAAAAGCCTTTGTGGCGGCATATAAATTGCCTGGGCGTACATGGTTAGATTCCCTGAGGGGGAGTTCCCCGGGCAGAATATGCCCGTATTCTTCCCCTGAACCAATCAGTATAAGCCGGGAATGTATTTTCGAGTCTTTCAGGGCGTCCAGGACATTTAAGGTTCCCTTTATATTAATATCTACTGTCAGGCCTGGGTTTTTCCAGGACAGGGATACGGAACTCATGGCAGCCAGATGAAAAATATAGTCAGCCTGTACTTTTGCCAAAAGTGAGGAAACTGCCTCCTTGTCGGTGATATCTAAATCATAAACCTCTACAGTCTTTAGCGGGCAGGATTCAGAAGGAAGCTTGGTGATTTCCACCTGCCATCCCCAGGCCTCCTGCAATTCCTGTATCAAATAGCTGCCTACGAAACCAGAGCCTCCTATAATTAAAGCTTTCATAAAGTGTGTTCTCCGTAAATTTATTTGTTGGATTCAGCCTCAACAAGAGCCATGTCATTTTTAACCATTCTCTCCACCAATTCTGCAAAAGAGATCTCCCTCACCCATCCAAGTTTCTCCTCGGCTTTGGCCGGGTTGCCAAGCAGGATATCTACCTCCGCCGGGCGGAAAAAGGCTTCATTTACTTTTACAAGAGTCTTTTTGGTTGCTTTGTCCCTTCCGATTTCATTTATGCCTTCTCCTGACCATTCTACCTCGATACCAGCGCATTTAAAAGCAATATCTACAAATTCACGGACTGTCCTGGTCTCATTTGTCGCAATAACATAATCGTCAGGCTCATCCTGCTGTAGCATCAGCCACATTGCTTTTACATAATCTTTAGAGTGGCCCCAGTCACGCTTGGAGTCCATATTGCCTAATTCCAGATGATCCTGCAGTCCGGCCTTGATTCTTGCAACAGCATTTGTGATTTTTCTTGTGACAAATTCTTTTCCGCGGCGCTCGCTCTCATGGTTAAATAAGATTCCGCTGCAGGCATAAAGTCCGTAGCTTTCTCTGTAATTTTTTGTGATCCAGTGGCCGTAAAGCTTTGCCACCCCATAAGGGCTGCGGGGATAGAAAGGAGTAGTCTCACACTGTGGGATTGCCTGTACAAGTCCGAACATCTCGGAAGTAGATGCCTGATAAAAACGCGCAGAGGGTTTTACTGTACGGATTGCCTCCAGCATATTGGTGACTCCCAGGGCATCAATGTCAGCGGTGGCCAAAGGCTGCTCCCAGCTTGTAGCTACAAAGGACTGTGCAGCCAGATTATAAACTTCGTCTGCCTGGGAGATTTTCATTGCGTTGATTAAGGAGACAATATCTGTCATGTCTGCATAGATAAAATGAATTTTATCCTTCAGATGCTCCACATTTCCGTAGTCAACAACGCTTTTCCTTCTCATAATCCCGTAGACATTATAGCCTTTCTCTAAAAGAAGCTCTGCCAGATAAGAGCCGTCCTGTCCAGTTACACCAGTGATTAATGCATTTTTCATTTTTTTACCATCCTATTCTTTAATTTATAAATATTGATTTTTGTCAGAAGTTCTTAATTGTTCCAAGATTTTTTTGATATCGCCGGCAGAAGATTTATTACATATTAAGGTGGCATCCTCCGTGTCCACGATAATCAGATCTTTTAAGCCTACAGCGGCTATGAGCTTGTCTGTCCCTTCGATTATACAATTTTCAGAGTCATAGACAACGGTATTCCCACTGCACATATTGCGGTGGGAGTCTACGCCCCGGATACGCTCAACAGCCAGCCAGGAGCCTACATCGTCCCAGCCGAAATCTCCAGGCAGGATATAAATATCAGAAGCTTTCTCCATAATGCCATAGTCGATAGAATCAGACTGGAATTTCTCGAATTCCTGCTTAAGCACTGTATCCTGGGCATCGCCGCCCACTGCCTCTTTGATTCTGAGGAGGCCCTGGTAAGTGGCGGGGAGAAATTCTTCCATGTTATGCAGGATAGAAGATACCTTCCAGATAAACATTCCGCTGTTCCAAAGATACCGCCGGGTTTCCAGATACTGGCGGGCCGTATCTAAATCTGGCTTTTCAACAAATTGTTCCACCTCATACGCATCCTGGCAGCGGGATCCTGGATTGTATTTGATATACCCGTACCCGGTCTCCGGATAATTGGGGGTGATGCCAAGAGTCACCAGGTTATTGCCTGTTTCTGCCACATTACATGCAGATTGAAGAACAGACAGAAAAATTTCATTATTATGAATTAAATGGTCAGAAGGGAGTACAATCATTAATGCATCATCATATTTTCTGCTGATGTGCATGGCTCCCAGTCCGATACAGGGGGCAGTGTTCCTCCCCACAGGCTCGCAGATAATATTTTCTGGCGGCAGATCCGGGAGCTGTTCTTGTACCAGCTTCTTGTAGTTTTTATTTGTTGCAATATATATGTCCTCCAGGGCCACTAATGGCAGAATCCTTTCGGCTGTCAGCTGGATCATGGTTTTGCCGTCGCCGGTCAGGGAAAGGAATTGTTTTGGGAGAGCCTGGCGGCTCCTGGGCCAAAAGCGCTCACCCTTGCCTCCTGCCATAATAAGTGCAGTAGTTTTCATAATAACCTCCTTTGTTTCATTTTGCCTGTATAACGCTAATATCATACAATATTTTATACGCAAAAACAATAGCGCCAGCCTTTTTTAGTGAAATGACTTTACTTATACAAGCGGGTTTGTTATTATGTAGGATAGCTTTTATTGTAATTTAACGAGAGGGTTATTATAAATAAAGATGAGTAAAATATCTGTTTTCCAAGTAGCAAAAAGATTGAAGCCTGTACTCAAGGCGTTTATACCTGACAGTAAACTAAGGGCTGCAAAAGAGCGTATGATTGACAAAAAATTATGTTCCATGGCGCAGCAGAGGAAGAAAACCTCCCATGCAGGGGATTTTTTAAAAGGTGTGAACCTGATAGGGGATGTGAAGGCGGAGATCGGCTTAGGACAGAGCTGCCGTCTTTTGGCGGACATGCTGAAGGCCAGCGGGATTGACTTTAAGATTTACGATTACAGGCTGCCAAAGGTGCCCAGATCTTCCGACCCTGCATGGGATGCTTACATTGGCAAAGAGCTGCCATATTCAGTGAATCTGATCCACATTAATCCTTTTGAGCTTAAAAGCTTTTTTATGGAGACAGAGTTGGAGATGTGGCAGGGCAGGTATAATATAGGCTTCTGGCTGTGGGAGCTGGAGGAATTCCCGGATGAATGGCTGATGTGCACAAAGATGTTGGATGAAATATGGACGCCGTCTGAATTTGCAGGCAGCAGTATCAGAAGAAAGGCTGACCTGCCAGTAAAGACGATTCCATATTGGGTGACGGCGCCATGCAGGGAGAACTGCGGCAGGGCATATTTCGGCCTTCCCCAGGAGAAATTTTTGTTTTTGGCCATGTATGACTGTAATAGTACGATTGAGCGGAAAAATCCGATTGGGACAATTGAGGCTTATAAGAAGGCGTTCCCTGAGGAGGATCCAAAGGTGGGCCTGGTCCTGAAAATGAATAATGCCCGGGAAGCTGAGATTGCCCTAATCAAAGAGAGGCTTAAAGGATATAATAATGTATATTTTATTACAGATATTTTGGAAAAGACCGAGGTAAACAGCCTGATAAAATGTGTAGATGTGTTTTCCTCGCTTCACCGTGCAGAGGGGTTTGGACTGGTTCTGGCTGAGGCTATGATAGGGGGGACGCCTGTCATTGCAACAAACTGGTCATCTAACACGGAGTTTATGGACAGCACCTGTGCATGTATGGTAGATTACGGGTTTGTGCAGTTGGAAAAGGATAGTAACCTTTATAAAAAAGGGAGCCGTTGGGCAGACCCTGACATATCGGAAGCTGCAGAATATATGAAAAGATTATATTCAGACCGGGTTTTCTATGAAGACATCCAGCGTAATGCAAAAGAGCATGTGGAACAAGTCCTGGGCAAAACTCCCGCCATCGGGAGGATGGAGAGGCGCCTGCATGAAATAATAGAAGAAAGGCAGTACTAAGTATGAGATTAGTCAAAGAATTATATGCGTACAGGCAGATGGTAGTCAGCCTTGTGAGAAAAGAATTAAGAGGGCGTTACAAAGGCTCTGTGCTCGGTTTTATGTGGACTTTTATCAACCCGCTGCTCCAGCTGATGGTCTACACCCTTGTATTTTCGGTTCTGCTGCGTTCTCCTATAGAAAAATATTATCTGTTTCTGTTTGTCGCCCTTGTGCCCTGGATTTTCTTCAGCTCTTCTTTGACGGGCGGGGCAAGCAGCATACTGGCCCAGAAGGATATGGTGAAAAAGATATATTTCCCAAGGGAGGTTCTGCCGATTTCTTTTGTAACCACAGCGTTTGTCAATATGCTTTTATGTTTTATCGTGATTTTCGGGGTAGTGTTCGTATCAGGGACAGGCGTCAACCCGGTTGCACTTTTATACCTTCCGGCCATTATGGTTATAGAGTATCTGATGGCCCTGGGCATAGCCATGGTATCATCGGCCATTACTGTCTATTTCCGTGACATGGAACATATTCTCGGGATTGTAAGCATGGTGTGGATGTACATGACGCCTATCATGTATGATGTATCCATTGTGCCGTCCAAACTGCAGCAGTTTTTTTATTTAAACCCTATGACTTCTGTCATTATTGCCTATAGGGATATTCTGTATTACAAACAGATTCCCCATATCAGCACTCTGGTGAATGCTTTGGTTTTCGGGATTATCGTAATGCTGCTGGGTTTTGTTGTCTTTGGCAGGCTGCAGAAGAATTTTGCGGAGGAATTATAATATATGGAACCATGCAATGTGATAGAAGTAAAAGATGTAGAAAAAAAATTTAAAGTCTATTTTGACAAGGGAAGCCAGCTCAAAGAAAAGATGCTTTTCTGGCAGAGGAACCGGTATGAGGACAGATGGGTGCTCAGGGGCATCAGCTTCCAGGTAAAAAGAGGGGAGGCCATCGGACTGATCGGGCACAATGGGTGTGGGAAGAGCACCACTTTGAAACTCTTGACGCGCATCATGTATCCGGACAGGGGGACGATTGAGATGAAAGGAAGAGTTTCAAGCCTCCTTGAGCTGGGGGCAGGCTTCCACCCGGATATGAGCGGCAGGGAGAATATATATACCAATGCCTCTATCTTCGGCCTCACTAAAAAAGAGATAGACGAGAGAATGGATGATATCATAGAATTTTCTGAGCTGGAGGAATTTCTGGATAATCCAGTCAGGACATATTCATCGGGAATGTATATGCGTCTGGCTTTTTCAGTGGCTATAAATGTAAATGCAGACATTCTTCTGATCGATGAGATATTGGCCGTTGGGGATGTGAACTTTCAGACAAAGTGCTTCAGAAAGCTGCGGGAAATCAAGGACCAGGGCACTACGATTGTAATTGTGTCCCACTCCCTGGGGCAGATCGAACAGATTTGCGACCGCACGATCTGGATACATGAAGGCCTGATTAAGGCAGACGGAAGTCCAAGGGCCGTACATCCTGAATATTTAGATTATATGGGCCTTCAGCGCCAGATGATACTGGACAAGGAAGAAGGAGAATCAGAGCACGCCGAAAAACCAGACGAGTACAACGGCATGCGGTGGGGGAACAAGAACATAGAAATAACGGATGTAAGT
This sequence comes from Luxibacter massiliensis, assembly GCF_900604355.1. Classification (NCBI taxonomy): domain Bacteria; kingdom Bacillati; phylum Bacillota; class Clostridia; order Lachnospirales; family Lachnospiraceae; genus Luxibacter; species Luxibacter massiliensis. The sequence continues at coordinate 1,219,532 of NZ_UWOE01000001.1, forward strand.
ACATGGGATGATGAGGGGGAGAAGAAAGAAGTATTCGCCACCCATGAGACCATACATCTGCGTGTAGACTATAAAGTCAATAAACCTGTGGAGCGCGCAGTATTCGGGTTTGGCCTCTCCAGGGTTGACGGCATTGCATGTTATGGTACGAATACGGCAATTGATGAGCAGCAGGAGTTCTGTGTGGCAGAGGACGGCAGATTTGAGGTAATCCTGAAAAAGGTGCCCCTGCTGCCCTGTATTTTTTATTTTGATGTTTCTATCCAGAATATTAAAGGCGATGACATGGATTTTTGGAGGCAGGCCCATAAAATAGAAATCTATTCATCAAAGCCGGATACAGGGACCACACGTCTTGAGCATGAATGGAAAATCCAAGGTGTTTTGGCAGAAGGAGAATAAAATGACTGATATTAATGTAGAAGAGATTATGAAGGAGATCCGCCGTGAGATCCAGAGCAAGGGGTACAAGGATAATGAACTAAGTTTTGGCGAGGTGGAGGAGCTGCGCCGTCTATATAACGGGGATTTTGATGAGCGGGAGCTGGATGACTGGATGCAGAAGGTACGCCAGATCTATTATATAGAGGAGCACCCTGTTCTGTGGGCCAACACATTCAGTGCAAAGGTAAAATATAAAATAAAAAGTGCTGCCAGAAAGGCAGTGAGCTTTTATATTATCCCTATTGTGCAGAAGCAGAACCAGTACAATAAAGCAGTGGCTAAATGTTTGAACCAGATCGATGCCTATATAGACAGTAACCGGAAAATAGAAGCCTTGGAGAAACGGATAGAGGCGCTGGAAAAAAGGGTGCAGGAACTGGAAAATAAGTAAAGTAAGGAGCAAAGCCTATGCGTATCATTCAAATTTTACCTGTACTTGCCTACGGGGACGCCATTGGGAATGACACAGTTGCCCTCAGGGACGCCCTTTTGGAGGCCGGTTACAAGACGGAGATTTATGCGGAAGTGATTGACGGCAGGCTGCCCCAGGGAACGGCGCGCCAGGTGGAAGAATTAACAGTAGATAAAGACGATGTGCTGCTTTACCATCTCTCTACCTGTTCGGATTTAAATTATAAGCTGGAGCAGTATGACTGCAAAAGAATGATCCTATATCATAATATTACACCGCCTGCATTTTTTAAGGGGATTAACCGTGAGGTGGAGAAGAACTGTGAGGACGGCCTCGCAGGTGCGCGTCACCTGGCCCAAAAGGTAGAATATGCACTTGCGGATTCTGAGTATAATAAAAAAGACTTGATAAATATGGGATATTCCTGCAAGATTGACGTACTGCCTATTTTGATAGCATTTGACGACTATGGGGGCAAGCCAGACAAAAAAGTACTTAATAAATATAATGACGGTTACACAAATGTTATTTTTACAGGACGGGTCGCACCGAATAAAAAGCAGGAGGACGTGATTCGTGCTTTTCATTTTTACCATAAATATCTGAATCCTGAGTCCAGACTGTTTATTGTGGGGAGCTATACGGGGATGGAGCAGTATTACGGGATGCTCAAGGACTATGTAAAAAGGCTGGATATAGAGGACTCCGTGTATTTTACAGGACATATCAAGTTCAAAGAGATCCTTGCCTATTACCATTTGGCAGATTTATTCCTCTGCATGAGTGAGCATGAGGGATTCTGTGTGCCCCTGGTGGAGGCAATGTACTTTAAGGTGCCGGTGATAGCGTACCACTCCTCAGCAGTGGGGGAGACCTTGGGGGGCAGTGGATTCCTCCTTGAGAAAAAGGATCCTGTGGAAACAGCTATGGCGATGAAACGTATTATGGAGGACGAGGGGCTGAGAAATACAATAATTGCAAATGAGCAGGCCCGCCTGCAGGATTTTAGCCATGTAAAAATAAAAGAGAAATTTTATAAATTGATAGAAGAAAATATAAATGAGGTTCAGTCATAATGAAAAAAATTGGATTTGTAACACCCTGGTATGGCGAAAATATTCCTGGAGGGGCTGAGATGGCCCTCCGTGGTGTGACGAGACATCTGATGGAGGCAGGGGTTGAAATAGAAATACTGACCACATGTGTCAAGGAGTTTGGCAGCAGCTGGACAGAGAATTACCATGATCCAGGTGAAAGCTGGGAGAATGACATCCATGTTCGCAGGTTCCCTGTAAAAGATAGGGATAAGAAGAAGTTTGATGCAGTGAATATTAAGCTGATCTGCGGGGAGAGGATTTCTGCGGATGAGGAACAAATTTTTATTGAGGAAATGATTAACAGTCCTAAGCTGTACCGTTATATAGAGGAACAGAACCAGGATTACGATTTATTTGTCTATATTCCGTATATGTTCGGCCCGGTCTATTATGGGATCAAGTCATGTATCGAAAAAGCGGTGATGATCCCCTGCTTCCACGATGAGGCCTATGTATATATGGGGATTTTCAGGGATCTGTACTCCAAGGTGAAAGGAATGATTTTTAACAGCAAGAGTGAACAGAGGCTGACCAACAAGATCTACAATCTGGACAATGTAAAACAATGCGTGCCAGGCCTGGGGTTGGAGACAGATCTGAAATTTGATGCAGAGGCTTTCAGGGAAAAGTTTGGCATACAGGATCCCTTTGTCTTATATGCTGGACGGAAGGACGACGGGAAAAATGTGGGAACCCTCATCAGATATTTTAAAGAGTACAAGGCCAGAAATCAGGGCAGCCTGAAACTGGTACTCATTGGCGGCGGTTCGGTTACTATTCCCGGGGAGATTAAGCAGGATGTGTATGACCTGGGATTTGTGGACATACAGGATAAGTACAATGCTTACGGTGCTGCGGCTGTACTGTGCCAGCCGTCCAAAAATGAGAGCTTTTCCTTTGTCATCATGGAAAGCTGGCTCTGTGAAAGGCCTGTCCTTGTACACGACTGCTGTGCAGTGACCAGGGACTTTGTCATAGAAGCATCCGGAGGCCTGTATTTTGGGAGTTACTATGAGTTTGAGGAATGCCTGAGGCGCCTGCTTAAAGACGAGGAATTAGCAAAGCAGATGGGAAGGAACGGAAAGCAGTTTGTTCTGAATAATTTTAAGTGGGAGATTGTCACTGACAAGTACATTAAGTTTTTTGAAGAAATCATAGCAGACAGAGGTTGATTGGATGGTTATAGCAATAAGTACTGCGGCTGCAATGCTCCTTATGGCAGCTGTAATACTTCTCTGTTTTTCAAGAGAAGATATCGTTAAAATAATAATATTAGCTTTTGTTTTTTTCTGGGGTGCGTTTGTCATTATCAGCGGCGTATTTTTTGGACTGGATATTTTTTCATTTCAAAGAGTGCTTTTTACGGAGATATGCATTGAGATACTCTGTATCATATATCTGTTTATGAAGGGAAAACGCCCTGTTGTATCGGCTGACTATAAGTCATGGATCATACCTTTAAGCATTACCCTGGTTATGCTTCCTTTTACAGCAGGTAAATTTGAATTTTTTGGCCTGGGGCAGGATCAGGGCGCCTACCAGATAAAGGCTATTTTCCTTATGTCAGGGATCACAGAAAATCAAATTGATTTTGAGGAATACGAAGTCCTTCCGGAAGAAAAAGAGAATTTTGAGGCTTCCTTATTTTCTCTGGGCGGCCTGGACGACTATAACCCAGAATATTTCTGGAATACAGAGGAAAAGGAAATCAGTGAGGTTTCCTCTACTTTTCATGGGATTCCTACCTTTGCAGCTATGCTGGGACTGTGGGGCAGCATTTTTGGGATAGCGAATATGGCCCACGTCCAGACTCTGTTTTATATTTGCTATATTTTCATGGTTTCTTTTGCAGCAGACAGATTCCGCCTCAAGTGGGGGGCAAAGCTGTTGGCAGTTTTTGCATGTGCGTGGTGCCCGGCAGTAATCTGGGTGTCCAAGTCTGCGCTGACAGAGATGTTTTTAGCTGTGCTGCTGGTAGCTTATCTTTATTTTATGGCGGGCAGGGAGGAAAAGTCTCCGGTGTTTGCCACGTTTTTCCTGGCAGTCTTTGCATTCTACCATGTGTCAATTTACACCCTGCTGCCAGTCTTTATTCTTCTGGCGTATCTTCTCTATATAAAGACGAAAAACAAAATATATTTAAAATCGGCTGCAGCTACTGTCCTGGCCTATTATGTAAGTTTGTGGTTTATGCTGAATATTTCAGCAGGATATACGCTAAACCAATATAAGCCCATCTGTGTGGGTGTTTTGGACTGGCGGGACAGCAGCCTGATGATTTGTATAACTGCTGTATGTGCGGCGGGCTTTTTTATTACACTCTTTTTTTTTTTATGGAGGGGGGCAGAAGGGGCGGCAAAGAAAGCGGAGCACCTGGCCCATGCCATACGGCTTCCCTGGATTGCGGCGGCGGGTACAGCCGGAGGAGTCCTTCTCTACTTCCTGACGAGCAAAACGGAGTTTCCGTTCAAGGCAATGGCTGGATATGTCTATCTCACAGGGTTTGTCCTGGGCCCTGTGGCGCTTGGGGCTGCCGTTTACTATCTGGCCAGATGGAAGAGAGAAGCAGACGTAAAGATGACAGTACTTATATCGCTTTTCTTGTACTGTATTCTTTTCCATACTGTCTTTTTGAGGAGGCAGGTAGAGTACTACTACTATTATTCCAGATATTTGGTGCCCTTTGTGGCAATCGTGATTTTGCTGGCCGCCTGTATCTTAAACAGGATAAAATGGTATTACAGCCTGGCGGGGGCAGTGGTGATTGGCGCAGTGCTGGCTCCTTTTAACAAGGTATTCATAAAAAATGTAGATGACACACGGATGGAATGGGATGTGCTGGAGGGAATAGCAGACAGTATTGATGGGGGGGATTCGGCTGTGATTGTGGCGCCGGAAATGGCCAGGACAGCTTTCCTGCCTGTGCGGGCCATTACTGGCGCGGATACCTTCTTCCAGGGCACAAGCCTGGAGGAAGAGATTCAGACATTAAAGCAGGATTATGATAAAGTGTATTATATAACCGGGCAGAATACACTTTTGGAAGGCTCTGAAATTGTATACAGAGATACAACCCATATGCAGGAAGATAAGGGCGCTTTCCTGGGGAAAATGGTGCCTTTGCCCCGTTATTTTGACAAAGATGAGGCAGACGTATATGTATATGAAATAGCCGCAGATATAAAGTACGAGTACAATATGAACGACTCCAGCGGGTTTGCCCGCTCAGGGTTTGGTACCCTGGAGGGGGACAGCAGGTGGATTAACAGTCAGATGGCGTATGTGGAGTGTACCCTTCCAAAGGATAGGTATAAGCTGCGTATATACCAGGGGCCGGGAATTCCCTTTTCTGCACTGAAAAAAGAAGAACTGTCACTGGAAATCTATTTAAACGGAGTGCTGGTGGGCAGTACTACGTTAAGTGACAGTACAAACGGCCAGGTGCTTACTTATGACATCAGCCGGGAGCTGGTGTCAGAGGGGGAAAATGTACTGAGTATCAAGAGTGAATTGTGGAATGCTTCTGATTTTTCTGAGTCGGACAACAGGAAGTTGGGGATTTCTGTCACTAGGATTGTTTTTGAAAAATAGGAGGGAAATATGGATTACAGGGATATTTATAATGATTGGTGTAAAAATGAGTATTTTGATGAAGAAACCCGCAGGGAGCTGATTGGAATTCAGGATAATGACAAAGAAATTTATGACAGGTTTTATAAGGAATTGGAGTTTGGCACGGGAGGACTGCGGGGTGTAATCGGGAATGGAACCAACAGGATGAACGTATATACTGTGAGAAAGGCGACACAAGGACTGGCCAATTATATTATCAGGCAGAATGGAATGGAAAAGGGGGTGGCCATCGCCTATGATTCCAGGAGGATGTCCCCTGAGTTCGCCAGCGAGGCTGCTCTATGCCTGAATGCAAATCAGATTAAGACGTATATTTTCCCTTCCCTGCGGCCCACGCCCCAATTGTCCTTTGCAGTAAGAGAACTGGGATGTATTGCGGGGATCGTGATTACTGCAAGCCACAATCCACCAGAATACAATGGCTATAAAGTATACTGGGAGGACGGGGCACAGATCACTGCGCCGAAAGACCAGGAAATTATTTCAGAGGTCAGAAAAGTAGCGGATTACAGCCAGGTCAGGACGATGGCAAAAGAGGAGGCTGAGAAGTGCGGCCTCTATAGGGGCATTGGCAGTGAGATTGACGACAGATATATTGAGGAAGTCAAGAAACAGAGTGTATTGCCTGATATTACGGCACAGGCAGGAGAGGACTTCAAGATTGTGTACACACCCCTTCACGGCACCGGAAACCTGCCTGTTAGAAGAGTGCTCAAGGAATTAGGATTTTCCCAGGTGTACGTTGTTCCGGAGCAAGAAATGCCGGACCCAGACTTTCGCACGTTGAGTTACCCAAATCCCGAGGATCCTTCCGCCTTTAAGCTGGCGCTTGAGCTGGCCAGAGAAAAGGGAGCCGATGTGGTGCTGGCCACAGATCCGGACGCGGACCGTCTAGGCATATATGCCAGAGATAAGGAAACCGGGGAATATATTTCTTTTACAGGAAATATGTCAGGGATGCTGATTGCAGAGTATATTTTATCCGTCAGGCAGGAGCAGGGAACGCTTCCTGAAAACGGCGCCCTGGTAGAGACCATTGTGACAACAAATATGGGAAAAGCTATGGCAGGGCATTATGGAATTGCGCTGATTGAGGTTCTCACAGGTTTTAAATATATTGGGGAACAGATTAAATTATTTGAAGAAAATCATACCTACCAATATATATTTGGACTGGAGGAAAGTTATGGCTGCCTGGCCGGGACATATGCCAGGGATAAAGACGCCATTGTTGCCGTCATGCTTTTGTGCGAGGCTGCAGCTTATTATAAGACAAAGGGCCTTACGCTTGTTGAACAGATGGACAATCTATATAAAAAATATGGATATTATAAAGAAGGCCTAAGCTCTGTGACTTTAAAGGGCGCTGAGGGCGCAGGGAAGATACAGGAGATTATAGACGGACTGCGCCAAAATCCCCCGCATAGGATCGGAGATTTCCAGGTGGTGGCATCCAGGGATTATAAGAGCGGCGTCAGGACAGTCTTTGGGGAGAAGGAGACAGAACCAGTGGGACTGCCAAAATCTAATGTATTATATTATGAACTTGCAGAAGATGCATGGTGCTGTGTGAGGCCGTCGGGCACAGAGCCTAAAATAAAGTTTTATTATGGGGTAAAGGGAAAGGATTCCAAAGACGCCGATGCAAAGCTGCAGGGATTGGCTGACAGCCTGCAGGGCCTGGCTGCCCTGTAATGGCCATGGAGGATGGTTGAGATGGCTGCGGTATGTATGTTGATAACCCTGGCTGCCATGATTACGGCAACAGGGATGATATGGAAGAAAGCAGATTTAGTAAAGATTGTTTTGTTTGGCTTGTTTGGCTTTTTTGGACTGTATATATGTGTCAGTGAATTTTTGTTTTTATTAGACCTATTTACAATCCAAAAGGCAATCCTGGCAGAATGTATACTTGCAGTCCTCTTCCTGGTGGTCTTGCTGATTAAAAAGAGACGTTTCCAGTTTGTATATCCCAGAAAGGAACTGATAGTCTTTCTGCTGATCTGTATGGCAGGGGTATTTCTGAGCTGGCATAAATATGAGTACTACGGGATGGGCCAGGATCAGGGGGATTATCAGACCAGGGCCATTTTCCTGATGGGAGGGGTCACTGAAAATGAAATAGAGTTTGAGGGATATACGTACCAGGTTGCTGAGAATAACGAGGGGGCAACGGCCAGAACCTTTCATGGTATGCCGTCCTTTCCCGCAGTCCTGGCCCTGTGGGGCAGTATTTTTGGCCTTGGCAATATGGTTTCTGTGCAGACTGTATTCCTGGTGTTGTTTCTTTTGATTCTCTACTATATTGGCGGTATACTCAAGTTTAAGCTGGATACGAAAATATTGGTCCTATTGCTGGCAGCAGTTTCCCCCGTCATACTGTGGGTGTCAAAATCCAGCCTGACAGAAATGTATTTAGCGGTGATTATGGCGGCGTTTATATACTATATTCTGGATGATTCCGAAAAAGTCAATGTATGGCTGTCAGCGTTTCCGGTATTGGTTTTTTCCTGTTACCATATTTCACTTTATACATTGATGCCAATGTTTGTTGTGTTATATTTTATGATGTATATGTATACAGGCGACAGGCGGTTCCTCATTGTACAGTGCTTTAATACAGGTTCTTTTTTAGCCGGCGTGGCAGTTATCTACCATATAAACAAGCTATACTGTATTTCTAATTTTGTCCCTGCATTTTTAGGGCCCATTGACCAGGATAATTTTTTGTTTGTCTGTGTGGGGGCAGTGGCCGGCGTGGCGGCTATGAGCGCAGCACTTTATTTTGTGCCCCTTACTACTGTGAGGATAGCAATAGGAAGGATACGCCTGAAGTCCTGGCTGGGAAAAGGGACTGCCGTGGCAATATTGGTTCTGCTGTGTATGAATCTGTATATGGGGAGAGGGAAACTGGGGGACTTAACTCTGGCCGGATATCTGTTTGCCACTGGGTTTATCGTCCTGCCTTTTGCCATAGCCTTGCTTCTTTTCAATCTGGCAAAGAGGCAGGGGTGGATATGGGATATAAAAAACATGGTGATAACATGGTTGTTTTTTTACTGTATCCTTGTGCATACAACCTTTTTCAGAAATGAAATCTTTGATTACTATTACTACAGCAGATATATTGTGCCCTTCATTAGTATCTTGCTGCTTGCGTTTGGCCTCCTTTTCAACCAGGTGTGCAGCGGGGCGAAAATGGCGGCCGGCGTGGCAGCCGCGGCGGCGCTTTTCCCATCAGACGCTTTGCTGTTTACCAAGCTGGATGACACCAGGATCGAGTGGGACTGCCTGGAAGAAACAGCAGAATGTGTAGACCAGGAGGATGCTGCAGTGATTGTGGAGAAGGATTTGGAGTATGCTTTTCTTTTCCCCCTGAATGCCATGTCCAAAGCAGATGTTTATGAGCAGAGCGGGAACCTGGAGGAGCAGATGGAAGCGTTGGCTAAAGAGTATGGCCAAGTATATGCAGTGACCAATGATATCTATCTGGAGACACAAAGGGACCATACGGATGTAAGGCTGGTGTATAAGAATATAAACCACATAAGCGAGGATTCAAATGAAAAGGAAGGAAAGTGGATCCCCTATCCTGTTGATTTCCAGGAGTACGAAGAGGCGGTAAATGTATACAGCCTGGCCATGCCACAGTATACATACGAGATGAAAGACGAGGAGCTGACCATACGGTCCGGTTTTGAGTCCTTGGAAGGCGATTTCTGCTGGATGGGGCGGGAAAACGCAAGTATATCTGTATATCTTGACAAGGCTCTGTATAAAGTTTATATCCATCAGAAGAACCGGGTGCCCGTTGAAAAGCTGGGGACAGATTTTAAGGTCAGAGTCCTGATGAATGGAAACCCTGTAGGAGAAGTACAGATTAAAGAGGGAACAGACATGACATTAGAATTTGAGGTGCCTGCTGAATATGTTGAAGAGGGTTGGAACAGTCTGGAATTTCAGAGCAGCCTCTGGAGTCCTTCCAAGACAGGGACTCCCCAGGATGAGAGGGAGCTGGGAATATCAGTCCAAAGCGTGGAGTTTAAAAAGAGTATTGTTGGAAATTAAGAAAAGGCGGGTGAAAGACCAATGAAAATAGCAGTAGCGGGAACCGGGTATGTAGGATTGTCTAATGCAGTCCTGCTGGCACAGAAAAATGAAGTATATGCTGTGGATATTGTCCCTGAAAAGGTAGAGATGATCAATCAAAAAAAGTCTCCCATTGTGGACAAGGAAATCCAAGAATATCTGGAAAAGGGGCAGTTAAACCTACAGGCCACTACGGATGCACAGGATGCATATAAGGGGGCTGCATTTATTATTATATCTACGCCCACGAATTATGACCCGAAGTTAAATTATTTTGATACTTCTACGGTGGAGAGTGTCATAGAGCAGGCAGCGGCATGTGCGCCGGATGCTACGTTGGTGATTAAATCCACCGTGCCCGTAGGTTATACGAAAAATATTAGCAGGAAATATAAAGGTAATATTATATTTTCACCAGAGTTTTTGAGAGAAGGGCAGGCCCTGAAGGATAATCTTTACCCTTCCCGTATTATTGTGGGCGCACCCATGGATAACCCCGTCCTGACCGAGAGGGCGCGGATGTTTGCCAGCCTTCTTGTGGAGGGGGCCGTAAAGAAAGACGTACCGGTTTTGTTTACAGACTTGACGGAAGCCGAAGCCATCAAATTATTTGCCAATACGTATCTTGCCATGCGTGTCTCCTTTTTTAATGAGCTGGATACCTATGCTGAGATGAAAGGGTTAGACGCGAGGCAGATTATAGAAGGGATTGGCCTTGATCCGCGGATCGGGTCACATTACAATAACCCTTCCTTCGGCTATGGCGGATACTGCCTGCCGAAGGACACAAAGCAGCTTTTGGCCAACTATAACGATGTGCCCAATAATATTATGTCAGCTATTGTAGAATCCAACCGTACAAGGAAGGATTTTATTGCCGAAAGGATTATAGAGAAGGAACCCCAGGTGGTGGGGATTTACCGCCTGACCATGAAATCAGATTCTGATAACTACAGGCAGTCATCTATACAGGGGGTTATGAAGCGGATCAAGGCAAAAGGTATTGAGGTGGTTGTCTATGAACCCACTATGAAAGAGGAATATTTCTTTAAATCCAGGGTGATCTCTGACCTCAGGGAATTTAAAGAATATGCAGATCTAATTGTGGCCAATAGATATACAGATGAGCTGTCTGACGTGATGGACAAGGTATATACAAGGGATTTGTATTTCCGTGATTAGCAGCTTACATGGCGCATGGGAAGTCATGGCCAAGGCATGAATATACTGGTTTGCCGGCAAAGGGAACTGTTCAGGGGCCTGCCGGCAGGACAGGAAAGAAAGTGTGAGGGATAATGGGCAGGAAAGCCGTATTTATTACTACAAAAAATCTGGATTATCTAAGAAATGTACAGGAGATTGAGCTGCTGGGCCAAAGGTTTGACAGTGTCAAGGTAATCGGCTCTTCTAAAAAGAGTTATGTACAGAGGCTGGCTAAAGTGTATATACAGCTGCTGTTCCTGAAAATGGGCGGGGCAGACGAGATTTTTGTAGGTTTTGCGCCTCAGCTGGTCCTTCCGTTCTGGAAGTGGAAGCTGAGAGGAAAAAAAGTAACGATAGATTTTTTTATATCACTGTATGACACCATGGTGTTTGACAGAAAGAAATTTAAGCAGGGGACTGTGGCTGCTAAAATATTAAAAAAAATAGACCAGATAACCCTTGGCTATGCGGATCACATTATAGCGGATACAAAGGCCCATGGGGAATATTTCTGCAGGGAATTTGGGGCAGATAAGGAAAAGATGGAAGTCTTATACTTGAATGCCGATACATCGGTATATTATCCCAGAAAGCAGTCCAAACCTGAGAATTATAAAGATAAATTTGTGGTCCTGTATTTTGGCAGTATACTCCCTCTCCAGGGAATACAGGTCATCTTAAAGGCACTGGAGCTTTTAAAAGATGATAAGACGCTCCAGTTTGAGGTCATCGGGCCTATCCAGGATAAGTTCCATAAGGTGGAGTCAGGCAATATTACGTATATACCATGGCTGGAACAGAAGAAGCTGGCAGAACATATAGCCTATGCAGACTTATGCCTTGCAGGGCATTTTGACAGCAGTATCATGAAGGCGAAACGGACAATTCCCGGCAAGGCTTATATATACAGGGCCATGGGGAAACCTATGATCCTGGGCGATAACCCTGCCACCCATGAGTTATACAGCAGCCAGGATGAAGGGATCTACTTTGTCCCCATGGGGGACGGGGAGGCGCTGGCTGATAAAATCAAAGAAATACAGAATATGAAGCATATATAACCATTCATGAAAGGCTGCAGGGATAACCCCGCAGCCTTCTTAAATCGTTTTGAAAATTAATTTTATATTCCCCCTATTTACTTAAGGTATTTCTATTCTGTGCTTTATATATGAGTCAATATAAAGGAACAGCATCCGGTGACCTCCACATTGCCAAGTCCGGCCGGCAGAAAGAAGCTGTCCCCCATTTTAAAGGAGCAGGCGTGGCCTGTATGTTCAGAAGCAATGACTCCCTCCCCGGATAAAAATACGATGGAGATAAAAGAAGTCTCGTCTGCAGTCAGTGTAATCTTTTCCTCCACTGTATATTTCATGCATGCAAAATATTTGCAGCTTCCCAGTTTTTCAAATGTATAGCCGTCTTTAGAGACGATCTGGGGTTCTGCGTGGGAGGCGGGCAAGATGGCTTTCGTATCTGCCACATCCAGTGCCTTTTTAAGATGGAGTTCCCGGGGGCGGCCATACTTGTCTGTCCTCCCATAGTCGAACAGACGGTAGGTACAGTTTGAGTTTTGCTGGATTTCGCAAATCAAAATCCCTGCGCCGATGGCATGTACTGTCCCGGCCCGGACGAAGAAAACATCTCCCTTGGACACAGGGACTTCATTTAAAATCTCCAGAAGCGTATTGTTTTCGATACGCCTCTGAATTTCATCCGCAGTGGCATCTTGCTTAAAACCAAAATAAAGGGAGGCATCTTTCTCACAGTCCAAGATATACCACATCTCATTTTTTCCGTATTCATCCTCATTTTTCAGGGCATAGTCATCATCAGGATGGACTTGGACTGAGAGAGATTTCTGGGCGTCAATAAATTTAATGAGCAAAGGGAATTTTTCGAAAGACTTACACTTCCAGCCAAGTGCCTCATCCCCTACCATAGAAAGATAATCGCTGAAAAACATACCGCTGTACGGGCCCACCGCTATCATGCTGTTGCCGTCCGGGTGGGCGGAAAGCTCCCAGCTTTCTGCGATAATATCATAATCGCAGTTCTTGCCGAAATCATCCCTCAGCCTGGTGCCTCCCCACAGGTAGTCCTGGAAAGCAGGCTCCAGTTTGATAATGTCATAATTATGCATCTGAGATTTTGAGGCGCCCCCAAGGCTCTCGATATCTGTCTCGGCCAGGAATTCTCCTACGGATGTCTCGATGATAATCAGGTTTTCACTGCCTGGATTGCTAATCTGGTGCAGGGTGCCTATTGGCACATCAATGGAATCATTGGGGGCATAGATTTTTTGGGAGCCTTCCAGTGTAATGGCTGCCGTGCCTTCCACCACGGCCCAGTGCTCGCTCCGGTGGTTGTGCCTGTGCATGGTCAGGGACTTGCCGGGGAATACGGTGACCTTTTTCACTTTATAATGGGCGGAACTTTTCAGCACCTCATAGGTTCCCCAGGAACGGTAGAGAAGTACATTATCCTCAAAATAGGACTTGTACTTTTCATCATTCTCCCGGATCACTTGTTTGATTTTAAATGCAGAGCCTTTTTGGGAAATATAGGTGGCATCCGCTGTATTGACAATAATAGCGTCATTTACTTCATTGGTGACCACGAGCCGTCCGGGCACCTGGTTGATAACCGTCGTATTATGGCTGTTGTTCTGGATGACGTTCTGCAGGGAATCATCGGGGACAATGGAACAGAGCGCCTCCAGCTCGTTCATATAGTGCCATTCAAAGCTGGATTTGATGACTTTCAGGCCTGAAGCAATTTCCATAAAGCTGTACTCAATATTTAACGCAGGAATCTCGGACATCAGGTCTGAGGGCAGGAGGACCTCATACCCCTTACGGATAATTTTCTTCTTATTATGATAACAAATTTGATAAAAATCGGGGTTACATATACTTAACTGATGGAGAAAATCGCCCACATGGAACAAATACAGTCCTGTGTTCCAGAGATATTCCTGGCTGCCAACATATTTTTGTGCTGTTTCAAGGTCCGGCTTTTCGTGAAAGGATAAGACGTCCGTCCCGCTGTGGCGGATGTATCCATAGCCGGTATGGGCGGCAGTGGGAGGCAGGCCAAAAGTAACCACATGCCCATCCCGTGAGAGTTTCTGGGCCTCAAGAATGGACGTACGGTAGCTGGCGCCGCTGTCGATGATATGGTCAGCGGGAACAACCAGAAGCTGCTCGGATGGGTTGAGGATCATACTGGCCAGTACAACAGAGGCTGATGTCTTGCGCGGCTCTTCCTCAAACACACAGCGGTATTTCAACCCCTGGAACATCCTGAGCTGTCCTTCCACAATAAAATTATATTTTTGCTGTGTGACTATAATAAATTCATCACAAAAGGGCATATTCCTTACTATAGTCTCCTGAAATAGAGAGTGGTTGTTGATTATATTTATGAACTGTTTTGGATAATTATTGCGTGATAAGGGCCAGAGGCGGTTTCCGCTTCCCCCGGCCAGAATTAAACATTTCATGGCTGTGTCCTCCTTAGGCTAAGAATTCCATAATATTGTAGTCTATTTGGGTATTGGTGTCAATGAGGGTGCCTGCAGGGAGGGCGGCTGTATAGGCCTTACAGGGGAAAAATATGGCGTTATAATATGAGGTAGCCATTGCATAGCCGATGGTTGGATGTTATAATACTAAAAGTTGATAAACGGAGGTAAAGTATGAGAACATATTTAGTTACAGGCGGGGCAGGGTTCATAGGTTCCAATTACATACATTATATGTTTGGCAAGTATGGGGATTCTATACGTATAATTAATATAGATAAATTGACATACGCAGGGAATCTGGAGAACTTAAGGAGCGTGGAAGGCAGAAGCAATTATACATTTATTAAGGCAGATATTTGTGATGCCCATGCCGTAGGGCGGATTTTTGAGGAGAACGATATCGACAGGGTTGTCCACTTTGCGGCGGAAAGCCATGTGGACAGGAGTATTCGGGATCCCGAAGTATTTGTTAAGACAAACGTCCTTGGAACCCTTGTCATGCTCAATGCTGCAAAGGCAGCGTGGGAGCTGGAGGACGGGACATTTATCCCAGGCAAAAAGTTCCTCCACGTATCCACGGATGAAGTGTATGGCTCACTGGAGAAGGAGGGGGAATATTTTTATGAGACTACGCCTTATGATCCCCACAGTCCTTATTCTGCCAGCAAGGCATCCTCAGATATGCTTGTAAAGTCCTATATGGACACATACAAGTTCCCTGCCAATATTACAAACTGCAGTAATAATTACGGCCCCTATCAATTTCCGGAAAAGTTGATACCTTTGATTATCAACAATGCGCTGCAGGGCAGAAGCCTGCCTGTCTACGGCGACGGCAGGAATGTGAGGGACTGGCTCTATGTAGAGGACCATGCAAAGGCCATTGACATGGTGCAGGAAAAAGGCCGCCTTTTTGAGACATATAATATCGGTGGGCACAATGAGAGAGAGAATATACAGATTGTAAAGACCATATTGAAAACACTTCAGGAAATGCTGGATGAGAAGGATCCGCGGAGGAAGAAGGTCAGTGAGGACCTGATTACGTATGTGGAGGACAGGAAGGGGCATGACAGGAGATATGCCATTGCCCCAGACAAGATAAAGAGTGAGGTGGGCTGGGAGCCAGATACAAAATTCGAGGATGGGATCAGGCTTACGATCCAATGGTTTTTTGAAAATGAAGAATGGATGGCAAATGTGACAAGCGGCGATTATACAAAATATTACGAAGAGATGTACCATGATAAGCAGGAAGTCAGCCGCAGTTAATACAGGCCATGCCTATCTTAAATTCTGATGGAACAGGAGGCAGGACAACTATGAAAGGGATTATACTGGCCGGCGGTTCAGGGACCAGGCTGTACCCGCTGACAAAGGCAGTATCAAAACAAATAATGCCAGTTTATGATAAACCGATGATCTACTATCCACTGTCTACATTAATGCTGGCCGGGATACGTGAGGTACTGATTATTTCCACTCCCCGGGATCTCCCGGTATTCAGGGAACTTTTGGGGAGCGGGGAGAGCCTGGGCATGGAATTTAGCTACGCCATCCAGGAGGAACCTAAGGGACTGGCTGAGGCATTTATCATTGGTGAACAATTTATAGGCAGTGATCAGGTGGCCCTGGTGCTGGGCGATAATATTTTCTATGGACAGAGCTTTTCCAGAGTGCTCCAGCATGCCGCTGCCCAGGAGAAGGGCGCTACAATTTTCGGATACTATGTGAAAGACCCAAGGGAATATGGGGTTGTAGAGTTTAATGGGGAAGGCGTGGCTTTGTCTATCGAGGAGAAGCCGGAGCATCCAAAATCTAAATATGCTGTGCCTGGACTGTATTTCTATGACAATGACGTAGTTTCTATAGCAAAGCAGATAAAACCGTCCAAGAGAGGGGAACTGGAGATTACGTCAGTAAACATGGAATACTTAAACAGGGGGACCCTGAAGGTGGAGACTCTCGGGAGAGGGTTTGCATGGCTGGACACAGGGAACCATGATATGCTTCTGGCGGCCGCAGATTTTGTGGCGGCAGTCCAGAAAAGGCAGGGCATGTATATTTCCTGTATAGAAGAGATTGCGTACAAGAAAGGCTTTATAAGCAAAGAACAGCTGATCAGGCTGGCCGAACCTCTGATGAAGATCGAATATGGAAAATATTTGATGGATGTAGCGGAAGGACTTTAGGCAGATTGGAGGATTAAATTTGGGGAAAATTAATGTGACAGCATGTGGGATTGAAGGGCCCAAGGTAATTGAGCCGGCCGTGTTCGGCGATAAAAGGGGTTACTTTATGGAAACCTATAATTACAGGGATTTTCAGGAGGCAGGTATTTCTGTGGAATTTGTCCAGGATAACCAGTCAAGTTCCGGGAGAGGGGTGCTCAGGGGCCTCCATTTCCAGAAGAACCATCCCCAGGATAAGATAGTCAGAGTGATCAGGGGCGAGGTGTTTGACGTGGCTGTGGATATAAGGCCGGAGTCAGACACATTTGGAAAGTGGTTTGGCGTAATTTTGTCAGAGGAAAATAAAAAACAATTATTTATACCAAAAGGGTTTGCCCATGGCTTTTTGGTGCTGTCTGATATAGCCGAGTTTGCATATAAATGTTCTGATTTTTACCATCCTGAAGATGAAGGGGGACTGATCTGGAATGATCCTGACATCGGGATAGAGTGGCCCCTTAAAGAAGGAGTGGAACTAAATATATCGGAGAAAGACCAAGGCTGGGGGGGACTGAAAGACTACATAGCGCGATAGGGAATCGGAGGTGGAAGTATGAGGCTTTTAGTAACCGGGGTAAGCGGCCAGCTGGGGTATGATGTGGTCAGGGAGCTGGATCAGCGGGGCCATGATGTGATTGGCGTTGACAGGTCCAAGATGGATATTACGGACCGGGAGAATGTCAGGGATGTCATCCGCAGTGCAGGTGCAGAATGTGTCATACACTGTGCAGCCTATACGGCTGTAGATGCCGCAGAGGATCACCGGGAGGACTGCTACAATGTCAATGTCAATGGCACGGAATATATAGTGGATGTATGCAGGGAACTGGATCTGTCTATGGTCTATATAAGTACGGATTATGTGTTTGACGGGAAGGGTGATAGGCCCTGGGAGCCAGACGACAAAAGGGAGCCGATCAATTATTACGGCCAGACAAAGTACCAGGGTGAACGCCTTGTTACAGAGCGCCTGGATAAGTATTTTATCATCAGGACAGCGTGGGTATTTGGCTTAAATGGTAAAAATTTTGTCAGGACGATGTTAAAGCTGGGAAGAGAAAGAAAGCAGATAACAGTGGTAGATGACCAGACAGGATCTCCTACGTACACTTACGACCTGGCCAGGCTTATTGCGGATCTGGCAGTGACCCATAAGTATGGCGTCTATCATGCCACGAATGAAGGCTACTGCACATGGTACCAATTTGCACTTGAGATTTTTAAACAAGCAGAGATTAAAGTGGAAGTCCTTCCCGTCACAAGCGATGTATTTCCCTCAAAGGCCAAAAGGCCGGCAAACAGCCGTCTGAGCAAGGACAAATTGGAGGAAAAAGGATTCTTAAGGCTGCCCCCATGGCAGGATGCCCTGGGGCGTTACCTGCAGTCGCTGAAGGAGGCGAATCTGGCAGATTAATTCCAATGCCGTTGGAATGGGCAGAGAGGAAGCCGGCGGGGTACGTGTACGGAATGATATGCGGCTAAGGTCCATTTGCCGCTGTGAATACCTGGCAGGCTGCTGCTGGCAGACATAGAAACACCCCTGATAAAAGACAGAGCAGAGGCTCTCTTTTATCAGGGGTGTTTCATTTATCTGCCAGTAAGGCGGCAGAGATATATTTTAATATAGGAAAAAGTATTGAGGATTAAACGTGCTTCGATTTTAATATAATTCCCCATATGTGAGCACTTAAAAGGTACTTTCCTGCATTTGGGAAAAGTGGACAGGCCTTCTGCCAGTCCCCGCAGGTAATCCCTGCCGAACCCTTTACTTATGAAAAACACTGCTTTGATGATATGTCCTGCAAGGATGGGCAGTGCATTGATGATAAGGAAAGGGGCAGGCATATTTTTGTAGTTCAAATATACAGAATTACGTGCGGAAAGCTTTACTTTAAAAGAATTATATTTGGAACCGCTTGTACCACTTCCTACATGGCGGACAAGTGCGCCGGGGCAGAAAATATTGCGGTACCCATATATCTGTGCACGGTATCCGATGTCGATATCCTCCAGGTAGGCAAAATGGTGTTCATCAAACAGGCCGATTTCCTGGAAAACACTCCGCCTGTAAATGGCAGCCCCTGCACATGCAGTGAATATCCTGTCGGAGACAGTATATTTGGACACAGGCTGTCCGTTTCCGCGGCAGATTCCCCATCCAAGCACTGTGTACAAGTCGCCAGTGCTGTCTATAAGTTCAGGGTGGTACATCTGTATCATCTTACTGCTCACAGAAAATATATCCGGGGCGGATTCAATGGCACGCACCATCTGGGACACATAATCTTTATCAGCGGCCGTATCGTTATTTAGCAGAATTACATAGGGGGTGCGGGCATATTCTATGCCTGCGTTGACAGCCTTACTGAAGCCGTAGTTTTTGTCCAGCGGAAGAAGATGTGCTTCTGGATAATTGGCCCGGAGAAATTCGAGGCTCCCATCGGAAGAGGCGTTATCCACGATAACGATCTGGAAATCCCTGTATGTTTGGTTACGCAGGGAGTCCAGGCAGGCAGCCATAAAATGCCGGCCATTGTAATTCGGAATAATTATTGTAACTTTCATAAGTTCCTCATTTCTTTTTCACTTTCCATACCCTCAGTGCATGGCGGCCAAACCGAAACATCAGCGTCCCTGCACACTGAGGGTATTATAGCAGAGGACCGGCAGTTTGCAAAGGGTTTCTTAAAATATTACAAAAATATTAAGCTGATGTTAAGGGAATCGCAGATTAGTGCTTGTTCTTTTATGGAAATTATTGTATCATATAACAGATAATGTACAATAATACTAATATTATCTGTAAATTTACCTATGTCCCAGGGCCCCGGACCTATGCCTAGGCAGAACGAAAGCCGGGGTATTTCAGGGGTGTGGCCTTGGCAAAAAAGTTAAAGTAAGGTGGAATTGATGATCAAAGATAATCAGAAGTATTTTAACCGGCTGCATGTAGTGATAGATGGTTTTATCATCATTATTTCCTATGCACTGTCCTGGTTTTTAAGATTCAAAAGCGGATTGTTTATAATTGACGCATGGTATCTTCCCATTGAAATTTATATGGGCGCCCTGATTTTTATTGTGCCCGGCTATCTGATACTGTATGGCTCATTCCAGCTTTATACGCCTAAAAGGGTACAGGGCAGGCGGCTGGAAGCGTGGCATATTATACAGGCCAATACAATAGGGCTGCTCTGCTTTATTCTTATATTGTACCTGACAAAAGAACCAAACTTCTCCAGGAAGATGATTTTTATTTTCTTTGCGGTAAATATTTTCCTGGAAGTATTGGTGAGAAACCTGATCAGGTATTTCCTGAGAAATATCAGGAGAAACGGGTATAACCAAAAACATATGCTTCTGGTAGGGTACAGCCGGGCCGCAGAAAAGTATATTGACCGGATTATATCAAATCCCGAGTGGGGATACTCCGTGCGTGGGATTCTGGATGACCATCAGCCCAGGGGCATGGAATACCGTGGGATTAAGGTGATCGGGAGTATTGACAACCTGTTGATTATACTGCCCCAAAACAGAGTGGATGAGATTGCAATCACACTGGGGATTGACGAGTACCACAAGCTGGAATATATCGTGAATATGTGTGAAAAATCAGGAGTGCATACTAAATTTATTCCTGACTATAATAATATTATTCCTACCAGGCCTTACACGGAAGATTTGTTAGGCCTTCCAGTTATAAATATCAGGCACGTGCCCTTGACCAACACTTCCAACAGATTAATGAAAAGGGCAGTGGATATATTTGGGTCTATCGTGGCATTGATTTTGTTCTCTCCTGCCATGCTTATCACAGCAGCAGCTATTAAGATCACATCCCCCGGCCCGCTGATTTTCAAACAGGAACGTGTGGGGCTGGGGAATAAATCATTTGCGATGTATAAGTTCCGCTCAATGGTTGTACAGGACAATGAGACAGAAAAAAGAAGGTGGACAACCAAGGATGACCCCAGGGTGACCCGGGTAGGAAAGTTTATACGCAGGACAAGCATTGATGAGCTGCCGCAGCTTTTTAATGTACTGAAAGGCAACATGAGCCTGGTAGGCCCCAGGCCTGAGAGGCCGCTGTTTGTAGAGAAATTTAAAGAAGAGATACCAAGGTATATGGTAAAACACCAGGTCAGGCCGGGCCTGACAGGATGGGCGCAGGTGAACGGCTACCGGGGGGATACTTCGATAAAGAAAAGAATTGAATATGACTTGTATTATATTGAGAACTGGACATTGGGGTTTGACTTTAAGATTCTTTTTTTAACATTCTTTAAAGGGTTTGTAAACAAAAATGCATATTAAAGTTTTCAAAAAGAAATAAGGGGATTTCATCATGGCAAGTAAAAAATCAAGGGCAAAGATGACAAAGCAGCAGAGGGCTTTGTTACATAAAAAGAAGATGAGGAGAAGAATCATACTCTTGATTGTTGAAATTATATTGCTGCTTCTTCTGGGGGCGGCAGCCTATGCAATGACCAAGTTTGATAAATTGGACTACAAACAACTGGATACCTCTAATCTGGAGATATACCAGGATACAGGTGAATTTACGAATATCGCCCTTTTTGGGCTGGATTCCAGGGAAGGTGAGTTAGAAGGCGGTGTCCGAAGCGACACGATTATGATTGCGAGTATAAATAATAAGACAAAAGAGGTCAAAATTGTTTCTGTATTTAGGGATATGCTTTCCCAGCAGCAGGACGGCACATATGAAAAGGCGAATGCGGCCTATTCCTTTGGAGGGCCGGAGGAAGCCATCGCCCTCTTAAACAGGAATCTGGATTTGGATATCCAGAAGTATATGAGTGTCAACTTTAATGCACTGGCAGATGTCATCGACCTGCTTGGAGGCATTGAAATTGACCTGACAGGTGAGGAGGCCTACTATGTCAATGGATACAGTACAGAAACTTCCAAGGTAGTAGGAAGAGAGACTACTCTTTTAGACCATGACGGCCTACAGACCCTGGATGGGATCCAGGCAGTATCCTATGCGCGTATACGTTATACGGAAGGCAATGACTTTAAACGTGCGGAACGTCAGAGGACTGTTTTAGAAAAAGTAGTAGAAAAGGCAAAAAAAGCAAAGCTGTCAACTTTAAACAATATTATAGACAAGGTTCTGCCCCAGGTTTCCACAAATCTGTCCGCCAGTGATTTTATTGGACTGGCATCCAGTGCAGTTTCCTATAATATAGGAGAGATGACAGGGTTTCCTTTTGATGTGACGACCTCGGAAGATGTGATTGGCCTGGAAGGTTCATATGTTGTGCCAATTGGCTTTGCGGACAATGTAAGCCAGCTCCACAAGTTCTTGTTTGGGGTGGAAGACTACAAGGTATCATCAAAAGTAGAACAGGTGGATCAGGATGTGGCATATTTGACAGGGATTGCCGGAGAGTACACTTATTCCAGCGGCAGCGGCGATTCGGGTTCAGGCTATACCGATGGGAATAGCGACGCCGGATCAGGTTATACGGACGAAAGCGGCTATTCAGGATCAGGTTATACGGACGGAAGCGGTTATTCTGACTCAGGTTATACGGACGAAAGCGGCTATTCTGACTCAGGGTATACGGATGGGGGTTCCTATTCGGATAATGGATATGGCAGTTCGGATGGATATACTTATGAATAGCTGAGAAAATACGGGAGGATGGAGGATGGCCTGTAAAAGTGTGGATATTATTATTCCGACATATAAACCTGACGATAAGTTTGGCAGATTGATACGTGCTCTTATAAAACAGACATATCCTGTACAAAATATCTATATTATAAACACAAAGGGAGGCAAGTTCCCGTGGGAGCTTGCGGCACTGGACGGCAGGATAAAAGTGAGCCAGATTACCTCCCGGGAATTTAACCATGGAGGCACACGCCGAAAAGCAGTGGAAGCATCAGGCAGTGAGTTTTTTATATGCATGACACAGGATGCAGTGCCTGTGGACGAGCATTTGGTGGAAAAACTTATGTCTGCCTTCGACGATGGGGATGTGGCCTGCGCTTATGCAAGGCAGCTGCCGGAACCGGACTGTAATACAATAGAGCGGTATACTAGAAAATTTAATTATCCTGATGCCAGTTTTAAAAAGGATATGCATTCCGTAGAGACGATGGGAATTAAGGCATATTTCTGTTCAGATGTATGTGCGGCCTACCGCAGAAAAGTATATAACCGGGCAGGCGGGTTTGAGGAGCGGGTGATATTTAATGAAGATATGATTATGGCGGCCAGAATGATAAAGGCCGGGTATAAATGTGCATATGTGGCTGAGGCAAAGGTCATCCATTCCCATAATTATGGATGTAAAGAGCAGTTCAAAAGAAACTTTGACATGGGAGTTTCCCAGGCACAGTGCCCTGAGATTTTTAAGGAGGTTCCCCCGGAAGGTGAAGGCCTGCGCTTGGTAAGAAAGACGGCGGCCTACCTTATACACAGCAGAAAACCATGGCTTCTTTTCAGCCTGTTTTTCCAGAGCGCCTCTAAACTTGCAGGTTATAAGCTGGGGGTTAATTACAGGAAGCTGCCACAAGGTATAGTAAGGTTTTGTACTGCCACACCCAAATACTGGGAAGTATGAACAAATAATCACAAAAATATAATTGCAGTTTCGGCAAAAATATTGTATGATAAAGTGTACTTATCAAATACTTTTTGGCCCTAATATCAAATATGATAAAATCAGGAAGGAAATACAATGGCAAAAAGAAGAGGAAGGCGAAGGAAAAGAGCGAAGGGTGGCCTGGCTTCATGGAAGATCATCCTGGCTGTTTTCGGTGGTGTTTTAGTACTGCTGACAACTGCGGGCGTGGCGTTTGCAGCGTCAAAACTTGGGAAAATAGAAACAACACAGCTGGATGTTGAGAAGCTTAATATTTCTGATGAAGTTGAGTATAACGAGACAGGCTATTTAAACGTGGCCCTTTTTGGCCTGGACTCCCGGGATAATACCCTGGGTGCCGGCGAGAGGAGCGATACCATTATGATAGCCAGCCTGAACCGGGAGACGAAGGAAGTCAAGATGTGTTCTATATTCAGGGATACCTTGCTGCAGCAGTCAGACGGTTCCTACAATAAAGCAAACGCGGCATATGCATTTGGCGGGGCAGAGGATGCAGTAGCAATGCTGAACAAAAATCTGGATATGGATATACAGCATTATGTCACTGTTAATTTCAATGCATTGGCTGACGTTATAGATCTTCTTGGCGGAATTGAGCTGGAACTGACAGGGGAGGAGGCCTATTGGGTTAATGGCTATATCACTGAGACGTCTAAGGTGGTAGGGCGCACGACAGAGCTTTTGGACCACGATGGCAAGATGACTCTGGATGGCATCCAGGCGGTATCCTATGCCCGGATCCGTTATACAAGCGGGGATGATTTTAAACGGGCAGAACGACAGAGGCTGGTTCTTGAACAGATTGTTAAAAAGGCCCAGTCGGCGGACCTATCTACAATAAATAAAATAATCGATAAGGTTTTCCCTAAAATAGCCACTAATTTTACACTTACAGAGATATTGGCTTATGCGAAGGACGCCTTTGATTATAAACTCGGGAAGACAAGTGGGTTCCCCTTCGATAATTCCACGGCTACATTGACCGGCGTGGGGAGTTCTGTTATCCCCCAGTCGCTGCAGAGTAATGTGATACAGCTTCATGAATTTCTCTTTGGTGACGATGGATATACGTATTCTTCCACAGTGGCCGAGATAAGCGATGAGATACAGAACCATGCTTTATACAGCACAACAGATGATACATCCGAATATAATGATTATTCTGGGACAGACTATTATAATGACCCTTACAGCAATTCCGATACTTATAGTTCCGGCCAGTATAACAGCACAACTGATGTGCAGGGGACAGGCGGCTATGGGGGGAATACAGATGTGGGCAACAGCTATGAAGTGCAGGATAATACAGGGGGAGGCACTGATGCAGGCACTGCCACAGAAAATATCCCCGATGCCGGGGTATCTGACAGTACGGCGGATGGGACGGCAGGCCAGGGAACAGACACAGGATTATATTAGATTGCAAAAGAGGTAGGGATACATGAAGAAAATAGTCAAGAGGCTGGGCGCAGCAGCAGCGGCCTTATGTTTGGCAGCTATAAGCTTTTCATTTATTACATTTGCAGCGGAGGGGACGCTGGCGTTCTCTGACCCGACTGCAGCAGCCGGAGAGAATGTCACAGTGACGGCTAAGGTCAGTACTGGAGGTGCAGCCATTGGCGATACGGCTATCACGGTCACTTATGATACCTCGATTCTAAAATTTGTCAGTGGTACAAATGTGACAGGGGGAGACGGCACACTGCAGCTTAGCGGCACGGGAGACGGAACCTCATCAGAAGCCAGCTATTCTATGGAATTCACAGCTTTGAAGGAGGGGACTGCCTCCGTGCAGGCAACAACCTATACAGCTTATTTATATTCAGATGAAGCTTTGAATCTTTCTCTTGGAAGCGCTTCTGTAACCATCCAGGGCGGGACGCCGGTTAGCGATGCAGAGTCAGGCAGCAGCGGTAAGGCGTCTACAGGCGGCCTGCAGGTAGATGTGGACGGGAAGTCCTATACAGTCAATGAGAACTTCTCAGAGGCAGCCGTGCCGAATGGATTTACAGCTACGGATATGGAGCTGAACGGTACGGCTACAAAGGCCATGGTACAGGAGCAGAGCGGACAGTATATGTTCTACCTGGAGGATGAGAGCGGAAATTCAGATTATTTTTTATATAGTACGGATGACGGCTCTTTTACCCAGACAGAGGTGGTAGATGTGAATACAGATTTGTCCATCTATCTGATAAACCATGAGGACAAAGAAGGGCTGCCCGGGGAGTATCAGGAGACTACCACTGATATAGGTGGGAAAGTATTTACCGCATGGCAGAATACTTCCCAGCAGGAATATTATCTGGTATATGCGCTCAGCAGCGTTGGGTCTAAGGGGTATTATCAGTATGATACGACGGAAAAAACTTATCAGAGATATACTGTGCCCACTGTACAGGAGGAAGAGACAGGCAATTCCCTGACGGATAAAGTGATGGGATTTCTGGAGAAATACCTGACCATTATAATGTGTGTGGTGTGGGGAGTTATTCTCCTCCTTCTCATTATTATAATCATACTGGCTGTAAAGCTTTCCCACAGAAACCAGGAACTTGACGATCTATATGATGAATATGGACTGGATGCGGAAGGAGGCGGGGACGGTGATGATGTTCCCCGTGTAGCGAAGAAATCCAGGCAGCAATTTGCTGGTTTTAGTGATGCAAAAGAAGATGAGTACGAGGATGATGAGTACGACGACGAATATGCGGACGATGAGTATGACGGCTATGATGATTACGACGACGGTTATGGAGATGACGGCTACGAGGATGAGGACTATGACGAGTATTCGGATGAGGATGGCTACGATGAATACGAGGAATATGAGGAAGAGCCTGTAAGAAAATCAAAGAAGAAAAAAGATGACTACTCCATGGATTTTATTGATATTTAAAAAGCCTATGGCCGGAAGACTATACAGAAGCAGGATGTGAAAGCGGGCCGGCCAGTATGGGCAATACAGCGGCACGCTTGTAGATAGAGTCAGTGCAGAAACAAAAAGAGCGTTGCAGCAGGCAATGCTCTTTTTGTTTGCCGGAAAGTTTTGGTTTCCTGATATGATTGAACCTTCTGGGGATGTGCGGACTGTACATAGAAGAGGGATTTGGCAGCAGGATATAGGCAGATGAAGAGTGGAGAGCCCCACTGAGGGGCAGCGTACGGAAGAGAAAACAGTATGTTTTTTGAACTTTAATTTTTAAAGGAGAGAAAGGGGCAGGATCATGAGAAAAATGTACAGGGGGATGAAAAGGCTGACAGCAGTTCTGCTGGCAGGGGCGTTAGTTTTCAGTGATTACATAGTTCTTACTGCTGAAGATGTACAGCAGGGGGAAGGAGAGTCCTATGAGGAGGAATCCCTGGTGGAAAGCCAGGACACTACAGTCACAGACACTGAGACAGACGGAGCCGCAGAGTATGTTACGGGGGAAGTGCTGGTCTTTTATGAGTCTGATATTGTTTCAGAAGAAGAGGTGGAGACACTTGCCAGGGAAAATGACGACCAGGTAAAAGATACAGTAGTCACTGCAGATAGCACAGCAGTTTCTGTAGTTGAGCTGTCAGATGAGAGTACGGTGGCAGAGGCCGTGGAATCCTATACAGCTGATGAGAGGGTTGAATTTGCCATGCCCAATTACATATTAGAAACATGTGAGGATGAAATGGTTCAGTCCATGGCCCAGCAGGCGGTAAATGACGAGAATTATCCGTCTCAATGGTATCTGGAGCAGATACATGTCCCCGAAGCCTGGGACATTATAGGGCAGGTGCCCCATGAGAAAGTAAAGGTGGCTGTGCTGGATACGGGTGCAGATATTTCCCATCCTGACTTGGCTAATATAATTGACCTTGGGGGAAGCGCTGAAATCCTATCTGATGCCCCGGACAGTACACAGGGACCGCTGAAGGGAGATGGTTATCAGCTTGGGAATGTGTCAGGCGCCACAGCGGGAACTACCCATGGAACCCATGTCACAGGCATTCTGGGAGCACAGGCGAATAATGGCATCGGAATAGCAGGTACTGCCAGCGCCTATGATAATTCAGTCCTGGATTTGATGGTCATTGATATATTTCCAGGGGCTAAAACTACTTTTTCCTATTTATTTAAAGGGATGGAGTATGCCAGGAGCCAGGGGGCAAAAGTGATAAATTTAAGCCTTGGCATTAATTTAAATACAGCCTCGGCGGAATATCAGCTGCTTGTACAGGGCTGCAGGAAAGTTTTTGATTCGTTTATGGCTGAAGGGATTACTGTGGTCTGTGCGGCAGGCAATGGCGACAGCGGCAATGCGGTATATGATAATGGAGAGATTACCAGCGTGCCAGGAGATTTATCTTCCACAATCAGTGTGATCAATGTAGATCGGAATAATAACAAGAGCAGCACCTCCAATTACGGGAGCATGAAGGATATTTCTGCCCCGGGGACAGATATATGGAGCACGAAAGCAGGGGCGTCTTACGGGAGCCAGTCAGGCACTTCCATGGCCGCACCGGTTGTAACAGGGGTTGCCGCAATGATGCTTTCTGTGAACCCGTCGCTGGACCCAGCCGCGGTGAAGGACATTTTACGGGCCACAGCCACAGATATCAACACAGAAGGATATGACATATACACGGGTTATGGCCTGGTAGATGCCTACAAAGCGGTTCAAGAAGCTGCAGTACGTGCCGGGAAGCTGGCTGAGGGAGAGGCACAAAAACCCTCCCAGCCCTCAGGGGGAGCAGACCAGCAGCCGGGAGGGACACAGGGGAATAACGCGGATACGGCACTGCCTGAAGTGAATTATAAAACCCATGTACAGACTTATGGCTGGCAGGACTGGGTTTCTGGTGGGAATACAAGCGGCACTGAAGGGAAGGCAAAGAGGCTGGAGGCCCTTCAGGTCAAACTGGATGGATTGACGGTGGACGGTGGGATCCAATATAAGACCCATGTGCAGACCTATGGCTGGCAGGATTGGGTTTCTGACGGGGCCATAAGCGGGACGGAAGGGGAGGCTAAAAGGCTGGAGGCTGTCTGCATACGTCTGACAGGCCAGGCGGCGGAGAAGTATGATGTGTACTACCGTGTCCATGCCCAGACTTATGGCTGGCTGGATTGGGCTGCAAACGGCCAGGCGGCAGGCACATCCTCTTATGCAAAGCGCCTGGAAGCAGTGCAGGTTGTTTTGACGCCTAAAGGCGGCACTCCTCCGGGAAACACGCAAAGGCCTTATATCCATCCTCTGGTAAAATATAAGACTCATGTGCAGACCTATGGCTGGCAGGGATATGTGTACGACGGCAAGACAAGTGGGACAGAAGGCAAAGCGAAGCGCCTGGAGGGACTCTGTATTGAACTAGATGAGCCAGCATACCAGGGTGGCATAGAGTACCAGACCCATATACAGACTTATGGCTGGGAGGATACATGGCATCCCGACGGGGAGATGAGTGGGACGGAAGGCCAAGCAAAAAGGCTGGAGGCGGTCCGCATACGGCTTACCGGAGAGCTGGAAGAAAAGTATGACGTATATTACCGTGTCCATGTGCAGACTTACGGCTGGCTTGGATGGGCAAAGAACGGGGAGGCTTCGGGAAGTGAAGGAAAGGCAAAACGCCTGGAGGGGATTCAGGTCATGCTGGTCCAGAAGGGCGGGGCAGCTCCGGGGAGTACAGCAGATGTTTTCAGAAAATAGGGGTATCCGGCGGCAGGCTTGATTACGAATTTACAAATTATTAAAAATTTGCTACAATACTTCCTGTAGTTCTAAGAGAGCAGGTTTGCCAATTACATAAATGGCCAGACACGCTCTGGCTAAATAATCAGACAATACGAAGGGAGTTTATATGTGCGGAATAGTTGGATATGTAGGGGAAAAACAGGCGGCTCCGATTTTATTAGACGGTTTATCAAAGCTGGAATACCGGGGATATGATTCTGCCGGGATTGCTGTGTATGACGGCAGTAAGATCGGTATGAAGAAGTCCCGCGGAAGGCTGAAAGTGCTAAGTGAGCTGACCCATGACGGGGCCACATTGCCGGGAAAAATCGGAATAGGGCACACCAGATGGGCGACCCACGGAGAGCCGTCGGATATCAATGCACATCCCCATTTCAACAAAGAAGAAAGTATCGTAGTTGTCCATAATGGGATTATTGAAAATTATTTGAAATTGAAAAAAAAGCTGGCCCAAAAAGGATATGAGTTTATCTCAGATACAGATACGGAGGTAATCGCGCATCTTTTAGATTATTATTATCAGGGGAATCCACTCCAGACTATCACAAAGATTATGCACCGTATGGAAGGCTCCTATGCCTTGGGCATCCTGTTTAAGG
Organism: Luxibacter massiliensis; assembly: GCF_900604355.1. NCBI lineage: Bacteria > Bacillati > Bacillota > Clostridia > Lachnospirales > Lachnospiraceae > Luxibacter > Luxibacter massiliensis. Next base: position 1,249,139 of record NZ_UWOE01000001.1, read on the forward strand.
ATCATCCCGATGAGCTGTATGCGGTCCGCAAGGATAGCCCTCTTATTGTGGGCCACTCAGAAAGTGGATGTGTGATCGCATCAGATGTGCCGGCGGTGCTGAAGTATACAAGGGATGTATATTTTATTGAAAATGAAGAGATTGTCAGGATGACGGACAGTACCATGGAGTTTTTTACTGTGGATGAAGAACCTATAGAGAAAGAATCTGTGCATATTGCCTGGGATGTGGATGCGGCAGAAAAAGGCGGATATGAGCATTTTATGCTGAAAGAAATGTATGAGCAGCCGAGGGCGATTACAGATACATTTTCCCCGCGCATTAAAGGTAATGAAATTGTCATAGAGGAATTGAATATGACGGACGATGAAATCCGCAGTATCCGTAAAATTATGATTGTGGCCTGCGGCTCTGCATACCATGCAGGCATGACCAATAAATATGTATTTGAGGGTATGGCCAGAATACCGGTGGAGGTGGACCTGGCTTCTGAATACAGGTACCGCAGCCCGATTTTGGAGGAGGGCACGCTTGTCGTCATTATCAGCCAGTCAGGTGAAACGGCGGATTCCCTGGCGGCGCTCAGGGAGTCCAAGGCCAGGGGGGCAAAGGTCCTTGGAATTGTGAATGTGGTAGGCAGCTCCATTGCCCGGGAGGCGGACAACGTAATGTATACCTGGGCAGGGCCGGAGATTGCAGTGGCCACCACGAAGGCCTACTCCTGCCAGCTGATTGCTTTGTATCTCCTGGCGGTGAAATTTGCGCATGTACGGGGACAGATAACAGATACTCAGCAGCAGGAATATATAGAGGATTTAAAACGGATTCCGGATCAGGTAGATATGCTCCTCAATAACCAGCATAGGATTCAGAAATTTGCAAACAGATATTTAGCAGCCAGAGATGTATTTTTCATAGGCAGGGGAATCGACTATGCAATTTCAATGGAAGGCTCATTGAAACTAAAAGAGATTTCTTATATTCACTCTGAGGCATATGCGGCGGGAGAGTTAAAGCATGGGACCATTTCCTTGATTGAGGAAGGGACCCTGGTGGCGGCTGTTCTGACCCAGGAAGACCTGTACAAGAAAATGATCAGTAATATGGTGGAAGTCAGGACAAGGGGCGCCTTTGTGCTGGCTGTGACTAATGAAGGAAATGATGAAGTAGAGCGTGCGGCGGATTATGTAATCTATATTCCAGAGACAAATAAATATTTCACAAATTCTCTGGCCATTATCCCCCTTCAGCTTTTTGGGTATTATATTTCTGTGGGAAGAGGCTGCGACATTGACAAACCCAGGAACCTGGCAAAATCGGTCACAGTGGAGTAGGCTGCAGTTAACCCGGTGCAGAGATAAATATACTTGTTGTTTCAAACTTTATTAAATAATTAAACACACTTCTGTCACAAACGGAGGCTATTATATTTAATATAAAATACAAGAGAAGGAAGGAATTTGTATGGATAATCAGTATAATTATTACAATCCCGATGGACAGCAGGGGAATGCTCAGTATAATAGCCAGCAGAATTTTAACTCAGACAACAAAAAACCAAAGGCAAAGGTGCCGAAAGCTGTTATGATTACCGGCTGCGCCCTCCTGTTTGGAGTAGTATCAAGCGCCACATTTTTAACATCCAATATTGTGGGGAGCAAAATTCTAGGCTTGAATACTTCCCAGAAATCTTCGTCCAAGAGTACGGCTGAAGTCAGCAATACCTCCCTGACAAAGACATCCAGCGTCGTTACATCCGATGTCTCTGGGGTGGTGGAGAGTGTAATGCCATCTGTTGTGTCGATCACGAATATGAGTGTGCAGCAGGTACAGGACTTCTTTGGAGGGGTTACTCAGCAGGAAAGCCAGAGTGCAGGCACGGGTATTATTATTGCCCAGAATGATAATGAGCTGCTGATTGTTACAAATAACCATGTGGTGGACGGCAGCGAGACCCTGACAGTTACATTCAATGATAATACAAGTGTGGAGGCAGGGATTAAGGGGACAGACCCCTCCCATGACCTGGCGGTGATCGCAGTACCTTTGGACAGCATCTCAGAGGAGACAATGAATGCAGTTGCGGTAGCATCACTTGGAGATTCTACAAAACTGAAAGTAGGCGAGCCGGCCATCGCGATAGGCAACGCTCTTGGCTACGGGCAGTCAGTCACAACTGGTGTTATCAGTGCGGTAGACCGTGAAGGCGTGACAACAGAGGCTCTGACAGGACAGGCAAGTGACAGCGACGTAAGGCTGATCCAGACAGATGCGGCCATTAATCCAGGGAACAGCGGCGGCGCACTTGTGAATGCCAGCGGCGAAGTCATTGGTATTAATTCCTCAAAGCTGGTCGGCAGTTCTGTGGAAGGGGTAGGATATGCAATACCTATCAGTGACGTATCTGACATTATTACAGACCTGATGAACCAACAGACCAAGAGTCCGGTATCAGAGTCGGAGCGTGGATATCTGGGGATCACAGGCTTTGATGTGACTTCCGATTATGCAGAGAGGTTCAATATGCCCCTGGGAGTATATATCACAGAAGTGACGGACAAAGGCGGCGCCCAAGAAGCAGGCATAGCTAAGGGCGGAGTCATTACAGCCTTAAATGGCACAGAGGTGAACAGCATGGATGGCCTGCAGGCAGAACTGAAATATTATGCCAAAGGCGAGAAAGTGACCCTGACAGTCCAGGTTCCTGAAAATAATGGGGAATATAAAGAGCAGACTTATGAAGTTGTTTTAGGAGAAAAGTCTAATTAGAGAGCCAAATCAATATTTGATGGAACTATTACAAAACCGCAGAAGCTGGTAAATCCAGTTTCTGCGGTTTTTTGTCTTATAGGAATATCTTGTTTTTTATCTTAAAGGAATAACTTATTAAAATTTAGTATAACCTTTTAAATAGTAGTTGACATATACCTAGATAGGGTATATTATAGATACATACCTAGATAGGGTATATAGATGCGGGGGAGAGGTTTGAGTATACCTTTCCTATACAAAAGTACAGTTGAGGTTCATGTATGGCGGCTGGCTGCCACATGGCAGCGTGTTTAGGAAGAACTTGGCTGGGATATGCCGCTGATTATGGCGGTTGGCCAGGGCATAAATTATGAGTCATATTTACGGCCCTATAGGGGCGGGCAATAGAAGGCGGGATAGGAGGAGAACTATGGTTACTGAAAAATATAAAATATCAGGCATGACTTGTGCGGCATGCAGCAGTTCTGTTGAGAAGGTGACAAGAAAGATGGAGGGGGTGCAGGAGAGTAATGTAAACCTTACTACAGGAATTATGACGATTACCTATGATGACACATTTCTGGAAGACAGTAAGATTATCTCTAAAGTAGAGAGGGCTGGGTTTGGGGCTGAGAAATATGTTGAAAAGACGAAGAAGGAGAGGGCCGGCGATGCAGAAGATATGGAACTTGCCATTAGAAAGACCAGGCACCGCCTGATTATGAATATTATTCTGGCCATCCCGCTTCTCTATATTTCTATGGGGCATATGGTACCTTTCCCAATGCCTCTTCCTAAGTTTTTGGATATGCATGAAAGTCCGCTGAACTTTGCACTTGCCCAGCTGGTATTGACTACCTGGATTCTCATCAACGGGAGAAAGTTTTATACAGTAGGCTTTAAAAGCTTTTTTAAAGGACATCCCAATATGGATTCCCTGGTGGCCCTTGGGACGGGAAGTGCATTTCTGTACAGCCTTGTGATGACATTCAGGATACCTTATGATATGGATGCAGTCCACAACCTTTATTTTGAGTCTGCGGCTATTGTGGTGACTCTTGTCATGGTAGGAAAGTATATGGAGGGCAGAAGCAAAGGAAAGACCACAGAGGCCATACGGAAACTGATGGAATTAGCACCTGACACAGCAATTGTGATACGCGACGGTGAACACAGGGAGGTACCTGTAGAGGAAGTAAAAACAGGTGAACTTGTACTGGTCAGGCCTGGAAGCCGCATACCTCTGGACGGCATAGTGGCAGAGGGGCATACTACAGTGGATGAGTCCATGCTGACCGGTGAGAGCATTCCGGTGGAAAAGGCCCCTGGCGAAGAAATAATTGGAGGAAGTGTGAACTATCAGGGCGCTGTCACGGTACAGGTTACAAGGGTGGGGGCAGATACTACTCTGGCAAAGATTGTCCGCCTGATGGAAGACGCACAGGGGAAGAAAGCCCCTATATCCAAATTGGCGGATGTTGTGGCGGGATACTTTGTCCCTGCAGTTATGGCTATTGCAGTGATAGCTTCCATTGTATGGATACTTCTGGGATATGAATTGACATTTGTACTGACAATTTTTGTGTCAGTATTGGTTATAGCGTGTCCCTGCGCGTTAGGGCTTGCCACGCCTACGGCTATTATGGTCGGGACTGGACTGGGCGCCAGCCACGGCATCCTGATAAAAAGCGGGGAGGCTCTGGAGATGAGCCATAAAGCGGACACAGTTGTCTTGGATAAAACGGGCACAGTGACAGAAGGGCGTCCCAAAGTGATTGAGGTGCGCGCTGAGAAAATGTCCCAGGAAGAACTTTTAAAAATAGCGGCATCCTGTGAACAGGTTTCGGAACATCCACTCGGGCAGGCCATTGTGGAGGAAGCTAAGGCAAGAAATATAAAGCTTGAAAAAGTGGAAGAATTCCAAAGCATTACCGGCCAGGGAATCCGTGCCATGGTGGACGGAAAGCTCTACTTTATCGGGAATAAGAGGCTGTGCGAGGAGCAGAAGATTTCTCTGGGGGTTTATGAGAAAGCGGCAGGAGAGTTTGCGGATAAAGGCCAGACTCCAATGTTTCTGGCAGAAGGGGTTAAGGAAGGGGAGATGGAGGCAGCGGGAGTCATCAGCGTGGCCGACCCGGTGAAGCCTACCAGCCGCGAAGCTATCGCCCATATGCAGAAGCAGGGCCTTCAGGTTTATATCCTAACTGGGGATAATAAAAGGACAGCTGAATATATAGCAAAACAGGTGGGGGCAGATCAGGTGATTGCCGAAGTAATGCCTGGGGATAAGGCAGGCGTAGTAGAAAGATTACAAGAAGAAGGGAAATGTGTTATGATGGTGGGGGACGGCATCAATGATGCCCCAGCCCTGGTGCAGGCTGATATAGGAGTGGCTGTGGGGAGCGGGAGTGACATTGCCCTGGATTCCAGTGATATTGTTTTGATGAAGTCTGATTTGAATGATGTAGACAAGACGATCCGGCTTAGCAGAGCTACCATCCGCAATATAAAGCAGAACCTGTTCTGGGCATTTTTCTATAATTCCTGTGGGTTATTCTTGGCGGCTGGCGTGCTCTATTCAATAACAGGCACCTTATTAAGCCCTATGTTTGCAGGGTTGGCCATGTCCTTGAGTTCAGTTTCAGTTGTAGGCAACGCACTGAGGCTTCGGAATTTAAAACTATAGACAGAAAGCAGGTGAAACAGTGGAGAAGAACGATGCTCTCTGCACAAAGAAAACACACAGGCAGCCCGGAGAATATAAGGCCTTGATTAACCGCCTGAATAGGGTAGAAGGCCAAGTTAGGGGAATCAAAAATATGGTGGAGGAAGAAAGATACTGTGTAGATATACTCGTGCAGGTATCAGCAGTACAGTCGGCATTAAATGCATTTAACAAAGAACTGCTTGCCAACCATATAAAGACCTGTGTTGTGGAAGACATCCGTGACGGCAGGGAAGAGGCGGTAGACGAACTATGTGCCACAATCCAAAAATTAATGAAATAGGAGGAGAACCATGACAGTAATCAAAGTAGAAGGGATGCATTGTGAAAAATGCGTAGAGAGAATTACAAAAGCAATGACAGAGGACGGGTTGGACTTTAAAGTAAGCCTGGCTGATAAAACCGTCACCATTGACGGATGCGAACATTGCGTGAGCACAGCCCTGGAGACATTGGATGACTTAGGGTTTGAAGGGACGGTAGAGTAGATTAGGACGTAACCTTTTTATAAAAGGTTACGTCCTAAACTTATTTCAGTGGTGTACCTAACTGTTGTTATTTATTAGCAGCCGCAGTTCTGGCGGATATCAAATTCAGGATTTATTGCGTAGAAGTTTTTGCTGTCCAGATTATCCTGTACGATTCTGAGGCTCTCGCCGAAGCGCTGGTAGTGTACGATTTCACGTTCTCTAAGGAACCTGATCGGGTCGCAGACTTCTGGGTCTTTTACGAGCCGCAGGATATTGTCGTACGTAGTTCTTGCTTTCTGCTCTGCCGCCATATCTTCATGCAAGTCAGTGATCGGGTCTCCCTTTGACTGGAAATAAGTTGCTGTCCACGGCGCGCCGCTTGCAGACTGTGGCCAAAGAGCGAGGGTGTGGTCTACATAATAATCGCCGAAACAGGACTGTTCAATCTCCTCAGGGGTCAAGTTCCTGGTCAGCTGGTGGACGATGGCACAGATCATTTCCATATGGGCCAATTCTTCTGTACCTATGTCAGTCAGTGTACCAATAACTTCGTTGTAAGGCATTGTATATCTCTGTGAAAGATAGCGCATAGAAGCAGCCAGTTCACCGTCCGGCCCGCCAAACTGCGTAATAATAATTTTGGCAATTTGGGGATTCGTCTGTGTGATTTTCACAGGATACTGCAATCTTTTCTCATAATTCCACATAAATCAGCATCCTCCTTCCTGCCATGGCCATGGCTCATTAATCCAATCCCATCTGTCGGCACAGGAGTAAACAGCAGTGTCGATGGTCAGAGGGCCATAATACGCCGCATACTCTCTTAAAGCTTCATTTCTAAGCCGGCTGTATTCATGGAAGTAGGAAAGCGCTTCTTCATTACATGGGTGGGTATCCAGAAAAAGCTTAACATCGTCAACAGCAAAGCTTACAGTGTTGATTTGATCCATCAAATCTTTTTTACATGGGCAGTTACTCATCGATTACAGCCTCCTCTCCCGTGGAATGGTTTGTAAAGATCTTCAAAAATAGTCCCTTTTTCGAAACCTTTACAGGATTCAAATAGATTCTGCCATCTCTGCCAGGGTACATAAGCCATGGCAATAGGGAGGCTTCTGAGGGGGTCGCGGTTTTCGCAGCCTTCTGAGGTATGGTGGTTCTTTGCAGCACATTCAGGGGTGCGCATTTCTGCCATTCGGCGCTGCCTTTCGGGACTCATTCCTTCGCGTGTTTCCGGTGAGCCACAGCCACATGGCTCCTGGGAACGGCGCTGGCGTTCAGGGCCTCTGGCAGCAGAATTATCTGATCCAGCCGGTGTGTTGCGGCATCCACAGTCATTAGCCGGCATATTGCGAAATCCGCTGTTATGGTTCGGTGCGGTACGGAAGTTATTGTTCTGGTTCATCTGCCTGCCGTAACGCATATTGTTTTGACAATTCGCCATTTGCGATATCTCCTTCATTTAACATTTACAATTTTATATTATGGGAGAAATTTAAAAAGGTTCCACTTTACATTTTAGTAAAAGTCATATATAATAGAAAAAGTGATGACGGGGTGTGGCTCAGTTTGGTTAGAGCGCACGGCTGGGGGCCGTGAGGTCGCAGGTTCGAATCCTGTCACCCCGATTTGGCCCCTGTTCTGCAGGGGTTATTTATTTCAAGTATAAAATCTGGTGGACTTTAGTCGGGATTATCCTACAGATGTTAAATTTTCGGATTTGACATTTCAGTTTTGGATAATCTTTTTCTTTTAGGTTTCCGTCAGAATGCAGGCCGGAACCAACTATAAATACACTGTATATTGCCCCGTGAAGCTACAGGCGTGAATCCTGTCATCCCAATTTAAGTGAAGCAGTGCAAAGCAGCACTGTATCTCTGTGGGCCGCGGCCAAAAGCAGTGTATTTTTACTTTATAAGAAAAAAGTTGTTTTTATATGTAAAAAAAGCTATAATATAGGACAAATTATTATAGAAGATAAATTTTTTGTTCTCATACAGGAACTGCCCGGGGGATGTATTTCAATCAGAGCTATACTATATGTCTTGTACAGACAGAAAACTGCCGGGCCGGCAATGCCTGTATAGAAAGTATTGCCTGCAAAGCGGCGGTTGTGCAGCCTGCTGTGGGAGTTTTCAATATAATTTGCAGTAAAAAGGAGACATCGATTTATGTGTGGATTTGCAGGGTTTGTAGGAGAAGTTGAAAATAGAGAGAATGTACTTATCGATATGATGAATACAATCATACACCGCGGGCCAGACAGCGAGGGGAGGTTTTTGGATGAGGATGCTGCCCTTGGATTCCGGCGGCTCAGTATTATAGACCTTTCAGAGGTGGGGAACCAGCCTATGTATAATGAGGACAAGAGCCTGGTTCTTGTTTTTAATGGAGAAATTTATAATTATCAGGAACTGAGGCAGGAATTGATCGAAGCAGGACATGCCTTTGTCTCTAACACAGATTCCGAGACATTGCTCCATGGATTTGAGCAGTGGGGGGAGGGGATCGTAAACCGGCTTCGCGGCATGTATGCGTTTGCAATCTGGGACCGTAAGAATAAAAGACTATTTTCTGCGAGAGATATTTTTGGCATTAAGCCTTTATATTATGCATGCATGAATGGGACTCTATTGTTCGGGTCAGAGATTAAATCTTTTATGGAGCATCCTAAGTTTGACAAAGTATTCAATGAGGCTGCCCTGGGAAATTATCTGTCTTTTCAGTTTGTGCCGACCAATGAGACATTTTTTAAAGGTGTATTCTGCCTTCAGCCTGGACATTATTTCACTTATGAGAATGGGGAGATGAAGATTACCCGCTACTTTGAGCCAGAGTTTACCGGCAGCTGCAAAAAGACATTTGAGGAAGTGGTGGACGATGTTGAGCAGGTAATGAAGGAATCTGTGGAGAAACATAAAATCAGTGATGTGGAGGTCGCATCCTATTTATCCAGCGGTGTGGATTCAAGTTACCTGACCTATTTAGGGCAGGTGGACCGCACATTTACAGTGGGGTTTGACGAGGGTAAGTACAGTGAGATCCAGGATGCAAAGGAATTTGCTGCCAGCATTAACATGAAAAATGACGCCAAGGTCATTACTCCCGACGAGTATTGGGACCATCTGTCAGATATCCAGTATTACATGGATGAGCCTGTGGCAGATCCGGCGGCAATTGCACTATATTTCCTGAGCCAGGAGGCATCCAAAAAAGTAAAAGTGGTCCTTTCCGGGGAGGGGTCAGATGAGCTGTTTGGAGGATATAATATTTATTGTGAGCCATTGGAACACACAGGGTTTGACAGGATTCCCCGGTCCCTGCGCAGGCTGTTGGGGAAATTTGCAGAGTATTGCCTGCCCCGGGGAATGAAGGGAAGAGGGTTCCTGATGCGCCATGGGAAAACGCTTGAGGAGCGGTATTTTGCCAATGCCACGAATATTTTTACGGAGAGGGAGGCCAATAAGATTCTGAAAAAGGGATGTCTCCCGCAGATACAGAATGTGACCCGCCCACTGTATAAGAGGGTGGAAGGGAAAGACCCAGTGACAAAAATGCAGTATGTAGATTTACATTTATGGCTTGTGCATGACATTTTGATGAAAGGCGATAAGATGGGAATGGCCAATTCATTAGAAGTGAGGGTACCCTTTTTAGATAAAGAAGTACTGGCACTGGCACAGTCCCTGCCCCTTGAGTATAAGGTGCGTGCACCCAGGACTAAAGTGGCCCTCAGGGCGGCTGCGGAGAAGGTTATCAGGAGCAAAACTGCTGAGAAGAAGAAATTAGGCTTTCCAATTCCTATCCGGGTGTGGCTTAAGGAGGAGAAATATTATAATACTGTAAAACAAATGTTTACGTCAGAAGCAGCCAGAAAGTTTTTTAATACGGAAATGCTTGTGAAACTGTTAGATGACCACAGAGAGAGTAGACGGACCAATGAAAAGACGGACAATAGCCGCAAAATTTGGACCGTATATATATTCCTTGTGTGGTATGACAGATTTTTTGGGCATGGGAAACCTGTGCATCCTGCTGTAAATGCCAGGTAGGGACAGCCGGCTGGTTAAAGGCCGGCTGCCGCTGGCTTTGGAAGCATGTGGGGGATTTGAATAGATTTAAGACAGGGGAGGTTTTATGAGAAGCAGAACAGTACAGCCTATCCGGAAGAGGGGAGGAGGAAAAGAACCCTCCCAGAAGCGTATGAGAAGCAGGAAAGAGAGAGCAGGCGCTGCCCATGGACATAAAACAGGCAGTTTTCAGGCAGTCCAGAAGAAACGTATAGGGGACACACAGTCCTTAAGGGGCGTTGTTAAACCTCCCCCGCCAAAACCCGAACCTTCCACTGGCCATGGGAAGGGCAGGAGAATCCCATATTTTGATTTTGACTTGGTTCTTGTCATTGTATTTCTTATGTGTTTTGGACTGGTCATGCTTTATAGTACAAGTTCTTATAGCGCCAGGATGGACTTTGAAGGCAACGACATGTATTATTTCTCAAAGCAGGCCCTTGTCAGTATCCTGAGCTTTGGCGTGATGCTCATTATATCCAGGATCGATTATCATATATATGGAGCCTTCTCCTTTGAGTGCTACATATTTTCTATGATCCTTATGGCTCTTGTCCAGACTCCTCTCGGAATAGAAATTTACGGCGCCAGGCGATGGATACAGCTTCCAGGCAATCAGACACTGCAGCCTTCGGAGATTACCAAGGTTGCTGTAATTTTGTTTATTTCCTATGAACTGTGCCGTATGGAAAAAAAGGCGGCATCCAGGGAAGGGATGCTAAGAGTTTTTATATTTGGCGCCATTGCTGCCGGAGGGGTATTGTTCCTGACGGAGAACCTGAGCACGGCGATTATCGTCATGGCCATCACCTGTGTCCTGATCTTTGTGGTCCATCCTAAAACCAAGCCTTTCCTTGTGGCAGCAGGGGCGGCTGCAGCGGCAGCGGCTGCAGGAATCGGGATACTGGCGGCTACTGTCCAAACCAGCGACAACTTTCGCCTGAGAAGGATTATTACCTGGCTCGATCCAGAAAATCACACAGATACTGGCGGGTTTCAGGTAATGCAGGGACTGTATGCAATTGGCTCGGGAGGTTTTTTTGGCAAGGGACTGGGAAATAGTACACAGAAGCTGGGGGTCATTCCTGAAGTGCAAAATGACATGATTCTATCGATTGTATGTGAAGAACTGGGTGTATTTGGGGCAATTGTTATACTTGCGCTGTTTGCACTTCTATTGTACCGCCTTATGTTTATTGCCAGAAATGCCCCTGATTTATATGGATCCCTGCTTGCCACTGGTATTTTTGCACATATAGCCTTGCAGGTAATATTAAATATTGCTGTTGTCACAAACCTGATACCTACGACAGGGATTACCCTTCCGTTTATAAGTTATGGGGGAACTTCCATACTTTTCTTAATGGCAGAAATGGGGATTGCCCTGGGGATTTCCAGAAAAATAAAGATGAATGAATAGAAGCAGTGGATTCATAATCTGACGAGTCTATGCCATGAATCAGAACAGCGGGCCAAATGTATATATACTTAGTATGCCCTGGAGAAAAAATAGCTTTTCATGTGCTGCAAAATGTGTTATATTAGTATCTAGTATTTAAAACTACATATAATAGACATGGAATACGCTCTAAGTGTAGTGCAGGAGGTTATCATATGAGTTATAAAATAGTTGTGGACAGCTGTGGGGAATTAACAGAAGAGATGAAAAAGAGCAGTGTTTTTGAGACGGCTTCTCTGAGCATGGAGGTAGACGGCACGGTTATTGTGGATGACGAGACGTTTAATCAGGCAGATTTTTTGAAGCGTGTGGCAGCCAGTCCGCAATGCCCGAAATCATCCTGCCCTTCTCCAAAGGACTATATGGAGAGGTACCATTGTGATGCAGAGCGTGTATATGCAGTGACCTTGTCTGCTGAATTAAGTGGTTCATACAATAGTGCAGAGCTTGGAAAAAAATTATATGCAGAGGAATACGGGGAGAAGGATATATATGTGTTCAATTCCCGCTCCGCTTCCATTGGGGAGACCCTGATAGCAATGAAAATACAGGAATGTGAAGAGCTTAACATGAGCTTTGGTGAAGTCATAGATACAGTGGAGGAGTATATTGCAGGCCAACACACATATTTTGTCCTGGAGACTCTGGATACTTTGAGGAAGAATGGAAGGCTGACCGGCATTAAAGCGGTTGTGGCCAGTGCCCTGAATATAAAACCCGTAATGGGGGCAAAGCCGGAGGGCGTTATCTGCCAGCTCGGGCAGGCACGGGGAATGAAGAAGGCGCTGGCAAAGATGGCCGACCACATAGTGGAGGATGCAGAAAATCCACAAGAAAAGATTCTGGCAATCTCCCATTGTAACTGTCCCCAACGGGCAAAGGAAGTACAGGAGATGCTGGTTTCCAGAATGAAAGTTAAATCCAGTTTTATAGTAGATACGGCTGGTATCAGTACGATGTATGCAAGCGACGGCGGAATAATAGTTGTGATATAGCGTGGATTGTGATAGAATATCGTACAGATAGGATGGTGCAGTTTTTGTGCCAAAAAGGAGTGCGAAGGAGTTTGGAATATGAGCCAGGAAAAAGTAGATCGGTATAAATTAGAAAAGGCCAACAGGAAGAAAACGATAAAGAAGCAGCGGGCCATGAATTATGTGCGGAAGACAGTGCTGGCACTTGCGGCTTTTGCGCTGGTTGGCTGGCTTGGATATTCAGCATACCAGACA